>CAVOYQ010000001.1:0-259554 GCA_963700705.1 uncultured Gammaproteobacteria bacterium
ATACGAGATAAGGACGACCGGGTCCTCCGGTCTCACATTCCCTTTCTGGCCACGCCCGCGACCGAGGTGTCGGAACCGAAGCCATTCGGATGCTGATCGACCACGCCTTCGCAAATATCCCGGTGCACCGCATCTCGCTGGAAGTGTTCTCGTTCAACGAGCGCGCTGCCGCCGTCTACGAAAAGATCGGCTTCCAGCGAGAAGGTGTACTGCGTGACGCCCTCTGGTGGGACAACCAGGCGTACGACGCAATCGTGATGAGCGTCCTGCGCTCCGTCTGGCTCACGAAGTAGACCGAGCGAACACGGGCAGCTCGAACGAACAGCTCAATAATCGCGCCTGTACTCACCTCAACCACCCGATCGCTAACGGCACTTCCGCGATCGGCCACCCGCTCGAGACGGGTCAAACGAGTTCTACCCGGAGCACTATTCCTTCGTCGCGCCAGGCCTTGATGCGGCTCGGTCGCCGAGGACGACTGTCCCGCCCGGCTCGGCGATCGCCACGACGAGGGCATCGACGGAACCGGTCAGGGTTTCGTCCCTCAGCTCGGCTGCGCGGTGCCGTCGACTCACTCACCGATGGGTGGATCGTGCGCATTTTCAAGAATAGGTGGTATTGGCGTACGCGTCGCCGATCACCACGTCGGGATTCGACGAGCACCATTGTCGGGACGACTGGCGGCCACAAATCCTGTGCCTTGAACCCCCGGATGAGCGACAGAGCGGTCTTGGTGCGTGCCGAGGCACGACGATCCCACCACTGTGAAGAACAGGCACGGGTCAGCCGACTGGGTCGGCGACCGATCCCGGATCCGTCGTGATTGCATCCGCCGTGCTTTGCTGGCGTTGACTCGGTTCGCCAGACCTCGGCGGCGAGTTCGGCGAGATATTGGTCCGCTTCTGTCAGCCACGTGTTGGCGTTGCAGCTCGGCACGAAGTGCGATCTGCAGCAGCTCCGAGCCGGAGGTGCCGTTGCTTCAGTTGTTCGTGGAGGTCGTCGGGCAGGTACCTCTATGGTGGCATGCGCCTAACCATCGCCTAACGCCTGGGGCAGGTCGCCGCGCATATCAACAAGTCGACGGAGGCGACCAGACTGTCCGAGATCGGCACGACTGTGAGCGATCGTGCAGCGCGAACGTCGGCAGTGTCCACACCGATGAACCGCTGTGTCACGTCGTCAGTGGGTCGGCGATGTGCAGGCCCTGTCCCGTTCGGCTGCCTCACACAGCGCTCGGTCCGCGCTAGTGAGGACTGCGGCACCCACGAGAGCCCGCGGCTGCTAGAGGTGGACTGCGTGGTCACCCTCAGCGACTCGGTCTACACCACGAGCTGCGCTGCACTCTCGATGAGTTCCTCGGTCACCTCAACGAGATGGAGGTCGTCGACGAACGCAACCAACTCGGTCTTGGCAACGTGCAACTGGGCCGTCGAAAGCCGCTTACCCCGCTCGGCCGCAGCGAGCACAGCACACGCTTCGACCACGATCATCAAGCACACCGAAGCAACCGAATCGGCGGATTGCCGAATCGACTTCGGCTCGGTCCCGACCCCTCCTCATCAAGCAATTGGCGATGTTCTTCTTGTGTACTCATACACTTGGTTCAGCGTATTGCTCCATAGCGTTGTTTGAATATCGATTCCGTCCGGGTTTTCAGTCCGCGCTTGTCCCAGTAATCGAGCGCCCATGCATTGGCGTCGCGATCTGCCTTGGTTTTCGACTTCTCAACAGTCTTCTCTTCCTTCATCCACAGGACATTCCATTCGGGATTGGGGTAAATGGCCATGTATTTACTCGCCATGGCGCCCACAAAGAGGTTGTCATCGATAAAAAGTTTCTTGCGATCCAGCATGGCTGCCAGGAACTTGGCCCGCCGGAGGATTTGCACGTCACCGACCGTCTCTTCATATACGTCCTTCATGATCCTGATCCGCTCGAAATCGAGCTTCTGAGGTGTGCTTCGCTGCCGTTCTTTCAGCCGATCGATGCGCTTGGTGTCAGCCGTGACGCGGGCTGTTGAAGGACTCTGCTTTTTGCTTGCTCTTGCCATTGTGTTTTCTCCGATAAAAATAATGTGGTTCCGGGCAGAACGGGCCCATGTTCGACGAGCCCGGCTCATGCAATTTCAAATTCTTTCCAAAATCCTCTATTCCACCCTGTGGGAACGGGCCAGCATGCTTCCTGAAATATTCTTAACTTTGAAACCGTTTTGCAGCAGGATGCGCGTGGCGTAATAGGAACGTTGCGCGGACCGGCAAAAGACGTTGATCTCCCTGTCGCGGGGAAGTTCTTCCAGGCGGGCGCGCAGTTGCGGCAGCGGGATATTGACTGCGCCGGGAACGGCCTCGGCTTCAACTTCGGGCGGGTTGCGCACGTCCAGCAGGAAGGCATCGCCAACCTCGCTCCAGTGAACCAGCGGCATGTCGCCGCGCAGCACGTCGGCGGCGATCATTCCGGCGAAGTTCACCGGGTCTTTTGCGCTGCCGTAGGGCGGGGCATAGGAAAGCTCAGACTCTTCGAGGTCGTATATGGTGAATCCAGCCTGGATGGCCATTGCAAAAGAATCGATGCGTTTTGGCACGCCGTCCTCACCCAGCACCTGGGCGCCAAGCACCTTGCCGTCGGATTTCCGGAAAATGCACTTGATCACCAGGATCTTGGCGCCGGGGTAATAGCCGGCATGGGAGTTCGGATACAGGTAGACCTTCTCATAGTCCGTCTCGCCGAGCCGTTTCAGCGTTTTCTCGCTGACCCCGGTCTGGGCGATGGTGGCGTCAAACAGTTTACAGATCGACGTGCCCTGGGTGCCCCGGAAATGGGCGTCACGACCGGCGATGACGTCAGCCGCGATACGGCCCTGGCGGTTGGCCGGTCCGGCCAGCGGGATCAGGGTTTGCTTACCTGTGACGAAATCCTTCACTTCCACGGCGTCGCCGACCGCGAAAATATCAGGGTCGGAGGTGATCATCTGGTCATCAACGCGAATGCCTCCGCGCTTGCCGACTTCGATCCCGGCCATTTCAGCCAGCGCCAGTTCCGGCTTCACGCCAATCGCCAGGATGACGATATCTGCCGGAAGCACCTGGCCTTTTTCGGTCAGAACTTCCAGCCCGCAATCCACTTTTCGGAACCCGGTAACACCGTCATTGAGATCCACTTTCACATTGTGTTTAGCGAGGTAGCGTTCCACCAGGCGGGCCATCTCGGTATCCAGCGGGGGCATGACCTGGTTCATTTTTTCGATCAGCGTTACCGACAGACCGCGTTCCACCAGGTTTTCGACCATCTCCAGACCGATAAACCCGCCACCGACCACCACCGCGCGTCTCGCTTCCCAGCCGGGGTCGACACCGACAAAGGAATTGCCGACCGAGCGGTCAACATCCCGTTCCAGCCACTTGCGCATATCCACCGCGTCGGCCACGGTCCTGACCGAAAAGATTCCCGGTAAATCAATACCCGGAAGCGGCGGGCGAATCGGCGCCGCGCCGGGGGAAAGCACCAGCTTGTCGTAACTCTCGGTAGTGACTTCACCGGTAAGCTGGTTTTTCAGATCAACCGTCTTTTGTTCGGCCTTGATGCCGATCACTTCACAGTTAGTTCTGCAATCGACTTTGAAAATGACGCGAAACATTTGCTCGGTGGCGACCAGCAGGCTCGATTCCTCTTCAATTGAACCGCCCACGTAGTAGGGAAGGCCGCAGTTTGCGTAAGACACGTATGGCCCGCGCTCGACCATAATAATCTCGGCGTTTTCATCCAATCTGCGCAGACGGGCTGCACACGATGCCCCACCTGCCACACCACCTACGATGATAACTTTCACTTGAATTCTCTCCGTGTTGACTGATTTTGATGACCGACATTTCGTTCTGTCGGCACGGGTGAATAATGACCAGTTTCTGCTCGAAGCTTAGCGTGTCGAGGTCGTCATTTAAACCTCGTAATTTTTCTAGTAAATCAAACGGAAATTTCCGAATAAAGAACGCCGCTTTAAGCATTCGTCCAAGCAATATTTCATGCTGTGACTAGTAATTTTTCGGATAGTTCAGGCAGTCGCTCTGGTATCTAATGTCATGCTTGGGCCTTCTTTAATCGGGAGGGTTCCGCCTATTCACCAAAAGCGATTGCTGAGTTATGCATACCAAACCATCATTTGATATTTCCCTTGCTATCGTCGGTTCCGGCGGGGCTGGCGCTATCACGGTAGGCGAGCTTTTACTTCAGTTGGCCGGTAACAACGGCTTCTTCGGATTGATGCGGCGTTCCTTCGGCCCACAGATTCGAGGTGGTGAGGCCGCGGCACTGCTGCGCATCAGCGACAAAACCGTGGAGTGCATGGATGACGCGTTTGATCTATTGCTGGCGCTCGACTGGTCAAATGCCGAGCGTTTCGCCGATGAAATCCATCGGCGGGAAGGCAGTTTCATTATCGCTGACCCAGCGGCTGGCGAAGTGCCGTCCATCATTCGGGAAGCGGGTATCGAGATCCTTGAAATTCCAATGAAAGCCCTGGCTGGCGAGATTCCAAACGGCCGTCCGAACATGGTTGCGCTGGGCGTGCTGGCTCACTGGCTGGGTCTGAGCGGTGACAGTGCTGACAAATTGATGGGCAAAATTTTTTCGCGTAAGGGAGAAGCAGTTGTCAGTGGCTCAAAAGCGGCTTTTATCAGAGGGTTCACTGAGCCGCTGAACTTAAAGGCGAGCCAAACCCGAAAATCGCCTGCGCCGGGTAAAAATTCCACCAAGGGTGTCCGTTGGCAAATGAGTGGAAACGAGGGATGCGGGTTGGGGGCTCTGAAAGGCGGGATTCGCTTCGCGGCGGCTTACCCCATCACGCCGGCCACTGATCTGCTGGAATGGATGTCTCCAAGATTGCTGAAGCTGGGTGGAAGCCTGGTGCAGGCGGAAGACGAACTGGCTTCCATCAACATGGTCCTCGGGGCATCCTTTGGCGGCGTACCCGCCATGACGGCCACTTCAGGCCCCGGTCTGTCACTGATGGTCGAAGCCATGGGCCTGGCAGTGGCTTCGGAGATCCCGGCCGTTGTGGTGAACGTGATGCGCGGTGGCCCATCGACCGGCACCCCGACGAAGTCGGAACAGACCGACCTCAACCTTGCCTTGTACGGACTGCACGGCGACGCGCCACACCTGGTACTGGGCGCGCTGGATCACGCCGATTGCATTTTAACCGCCGAATGGGCCGTCAGGCTGAGTGAGGCGCTGCAAACGCTGGTGCTGGTGCTGAGCGACCAATACCTGGCGCAGTCGCGGGTCGTGATGGCAAAGCCAAAATATCGCTTGCCCAAAATTCCGCCCCGAAGTATTGCGAAAAAGGGCGATAACTACCAGCGCTACCAGGTCACCGAAAGCGGCGTTTCGCCGATGGCCATTCCGGGCACGGCCTCGCTGATGTATGTGGCAGACGGACTGGAGCACACCGAGAGTGGCAAGCCTTCCGGAGCGGCCGTCGACCACCAGTCGCAATTGGACAAGCGGCAGCGCAAAATCAGCGGGTTCGATTTTGGCGAACACTGGGCGGACATCCGCGGGCAGGGGACCACGGCCATCATTACCTGGGGGTCGACTTCGGGCGCGGTACGTGAGGCCGCGGACCGCTTGCGGGATGCCGGACAGGAAGTAAAAGTAATCGCGATTCGCCTGCTGCTTCCTGCCAGCCCGGAAAAACTGGCTGCAGAATTACAGGACGTGCAACGGGTACTGGTGGTTGAGCAAAGCCATTCGCGGCAATTTCATCTCTACCTGCGCGCTTATTACGACATTGCCGCGGAAACCCGGGTGTTTGCCCGGCCCGGACCCCTGCTGTTCAGTCCGGGTGAGATCGTGCAGCAGATTCAGGATTGGAGTTGACCATGGCCAAGTCAAGCACAGCAGTACCTTTGACCTTCAAGGACTATAAATCCGCGCTCAAGCCCATCTGGTGTCCGGGCTGCGGTGATTTCGCCGTGCTCAACGCCATCACCAAGGCCCTGGCTTTGCTGCAGCTTCCGCTGGAAAACGTGGCGTTGATCTCCGGGATCGGTTGCTCTTCCCGTATTGCCGCCTACACCAGCGTTTACGGCTTTCACGGTGTGCATGGCCGCGCCCTGGCCCTGGCTTCAGGGCTAAAGGCGGTGCGTGAAGACCTCACAGTGCTGGTGGCAGGCGGTGACGGCGATGGCATGTCCATCGGCGGAAACCATTTTATCCATGCCTGCCGCCGCAACATGGATTTGACCTACATTGTCATGGACAACGAGGTCTTTGGCATGACCAAGGGCCAGGCATCCCCAACCAGTGAACCTGATTGGGCGAAAGGCAAGTTAACCCCAGGCGGCAGCGGGATTCGTTCCTTCAAACCCCCCGTCCTGGCCCTGGCTTCCGGCGCATCGTTTATCGCGCGCGGCTTCACCGGTGATCCGAATGGCCTTGCACGGATGCTGGTTGCCGGAATCGAACACAAGGGATTTTCGTTTATCCAGGCACTCAGTCCCTGCCCAACTTTTCGCCCGGAACAGGCGGACTGGAAACACCAGGTGCGACCATTTGAAAACGAAGAGCTACGGATGACCCGCTTGTTGCCGTCCAGCGCATGGTGGCGGATGACGGCATGAGCACGGGCATCATCTATCAGAAAGACTTGCCCAGCATTACAGCCTGGAGGCCAGGACCCGAGCGCGGAACTGGAGACCATTTGAGAGCGAATTCGAGATCTGAACCGCTGGCTGGAAAAATTACGAGTTCCCATGGCAACCGGTCAGCGTTAAGCTACGGCCTGTGCGCCCGGCATGAAGCGCCAGCGCGAATATTCTATACACTACGCACTTATCACCAGCCGTCACCGCAAGGTAGGACTTCAATGCGTTCTAATTACAATTTTTCCCAATCGTTAAAGAGGTCGTCCAGCCTATAACCGCAACCGTCCAGGGGCGCTGATCCGGACAACAGTTGTTCTGACAGGTATGTTGCCGGTGCTTGCGCAGGCCTCGACTTTCAAGGGCGAGGCACTCGATACGGCCGCCAACGTGCTGGCCTGGATCGTGCTGATCGTGGCGCCGGTTATCGGTATCACGGTGTTCCTGCTGATCCACATCCTGCCGGAAAAAATTGCCGAGAAGAAACACCATCCGCAGGCTAAGGCCATCCAGACACTGTGCCTGCTGTCGTTGTTTTTCGGTGGTATGTTGTGGCCGCTGGCCTGGTTGTGGGCTTACAGCAAACCCGTCATGTACAAATTGGCTTACGGCACCGATAAAGTGGCGCATGACGCGGACGAGGCGTCCCATCCGCAGGTGCCGACAGAACCGGTAGCTGCAGATGATGTACGGGAACTCCGGCATTTTGCGGCAACGGATCGACGAACTGGAGGCGCGGTTGAGCACGTCACCGTCCGCTGGCCAGGCGAGCGGAGGATAGCCGATGGAACTGATCCTTCTCGGCATTTACGCCTTTTTCGCATGGCTGGTCTTTTTCAAATTCAAATGGCTGCCCTGGACCTTTACCTCCCAGGTCATCACCATTACTTTGCCGTTTGTCGGCCTGACCATTCTGATCCTGACCTTGAATATCGTGGCGCCATCATCTCACGATATCCGCGTGGTCAATTACGTCGTGCCCATCAATCCGCCGGTGCGCGGGCTGGTCATTGACGTACCGATCGAGCCGAACCGGCCGATCAAGAAAGGCGATGTCATGTTCCGGATCGACCCGGTTCCGTTCGAGATAGCGGTGCAGACCTACCGGGCGCAGATCGTTGGCCTGCAGGCCCAGCTGATCACAGCTACGGCCAATTCACGCAACCTGCAGCAACAAGTGAACAGCGCGGCCGGCCAAAAAGAAGCGATCCAGTCGCAATTGACCCTGGCCAGGCTGCGCCTTGAGCAGTTCCAGGAATTGTCCGAATCCGGCGCCGGCAACAAGTTTGATTACGAAAAGGCGATGGCGGATGTAAAAAACCTGGAAGGCCAGTTGGCGTCGACCGTAGCTGCCGAAGAACAGGCCCGGGAGAAACTGGCGGCACGCACACCCGAAGGCGTCCCGGATGAAGTGGCCAGCGTAAGGGCGCAGATCGCAGCAGCCGAGGCCCAGCTGGCGGATGCCGAATGGCAACTCAGCCAGACCACTTATTACGCTCCCGCCGATGGCACGGTGGTTGCGCTTAACCTGCGGCCGGGTGCGATGGCGGTTCCCTTGCCGATGGCGCCTGCGATGAATTTCGTTGAGGACGCGCAATATGTCCTGGCCATTTACCATCAGAACGAGGTGCGCAAGGTCAAGCCTGGCCAGGAGGCGGAAGTCGCCTTTGCGATGTACCCGGGCCGGGTTGTCAAGTTCAAAGTGGATTCAATCATGTGGGCCACTGCCCAGGGCCAGTTGCCCATTGGCAGCATGAACCCTACCGGCGGCGTCGCCCCGATACCGCCCAATTCGCTGGCTGTGCGCCTTCTGCCCGATGCCGCGGACAAGGATCTTTTCCTGGCCGCCGGTGCGCACGGCGCCGGCGCCATCTACACCGAAGACCTCGAGGAAATCCAGATCCTGCGCAAGGTTCTGGTGCGGGTCAGCGCCAAGCTGGATTGGCTGATCCTGAAACTCCATTGAGTAACGCGGTATGAGCGACAGGCCTATTGAAATTATCAAATCCCGCAGAAGAGCAGATCTGACTCGATCGCGGGTCAGTCCGGTTTGCCTGGTAATCGCCAGCAGCCTGGTCTTATTACTTGCCGCGTGTGCGACCAAACCGCCCCCCAGCCGCGAAGAAATTCAGCAGCAGGCCGGCACCCTGTCGGAGATGAACCTGGATCAGCCCTGGAGGGCCGGGGATTATTCATCGGTCCCATAGCGGATGACTGGCTGGCCACGTTCGAAGATCCGCAACTCGATGCGCTGGTTGTCGAGGCGATTGCCAGCAACCCGGACCTGGCGGTAGCCGCGACGAAAGTCGAACAGGCCGAACAATATGTCGTGCAGGCCAAGGCCGCATTGCTGCCGGCGATCAACATTTTTGGCACCGGCGGGTTTAAGTCGGGTGGCGGTGATGCGAGTTCACCGCTGCAGGGTCTGTCCCTGGGGGTCTCCTGGGAGCCCGACCTGTGGGGTCGCCTGCGCTATGGCCGGAATGCCGCACAAGCCAGCTACGCCTCGGTCGCTGCTGATTTTGAGTTCAGCCGCCAGTCTCTGGCCGCCACGGTGGCCCGCGCCTGGTTCACGGCCAGCGAGGCCTGGTTGCAGCTGCAGATTGCCGGCGACCTGGTCGAAGCCCAGAAACTCCTGTTGGAGATGGCCGAAACCCGCTGGCGGATAGGGCCGGGCAACGAACAGGAAGTAGCTATGGCGCGTGCCACGCTGGGCAGTTTTCGTGACGCCGAGCGCCAGGTTGAACTGGCGTACAGCCAAAGTGTGCGGGCGCTGGAATTATTGCTGGGGCGTTACCCGGCTGCGGAACTGGAAACCCGGCAGAGCCTGACCGCGATGCCTGGCCCGATACCGGCCGGGTTCCCACTGCAGATGCTGGAACGCCGCCCTGACATGGTCGCGGCCGAGCAGCGCGTAGCAGTGGCGTTCAACCTTGTCGGTGAGGCCAAGGCGGCGCGTCTGCCGGCCATCGTGATCAACGCCAATGTCGCGTCCATTTCGAGCAGTATCCTGCAATTGCAGGAGGGCTACTCAAACCCCAGTGTCGGGATAGGAGCGAATCTTTCTGCTCCCATTTACCGTGGTGGCGCCCTCAAGGCCCAGGTCGAGATCCGCACCCTGGAGCAAAAGGAAGCCATTGCCGACTATGCACGGCTGGCATTGCGTGCCCTGGGTGACGTCGAGAACAGCCTGGCCGCGAGCGAAAACCTGGCAGCAAGGCAGGCCCTGCTGGAACAAGCGGTGGTGGACAACGAACGCGCGCTGGAATTGATCCAGACCAGCTATCGCATCGGAAACGCTGACCTGCGTGCCGTGCAGCAACAGATGATCAGCCTGCAATCCGCCCGTCAGACCCTTCTGAGGGTGGAAAGCGACCGCCTCAGTCAGCGGACGATATTGCACCTGGCCCTCGGTGGAAGCTTCGAACCGCTAACTGTAGAGCCCGGTGAGCCGGTAGCCCAATCCCACCCGTAAAGTAGCAAAACAGGCAGCCCCGACACGTGCCACAGGAGTGGTTCCCATGAGTGTTTCCCGGCTTGAAAAAACCACGGAATTCGACTCCCTTATTGTCGCAACCGTAAAGCCAATAAGAGTGCTTAGTGCGCTGCGTTGGCCGCTTGCGGCAGAAGCAAAATTTCTGGACTCCTGGCGCGCGGGGCAACCTTCGCTGCCTGACGTGAAGCTTGAGCCCCGGCATCACGATCTGGAAATAGCTGCATTGAAAGAACTCCAGTCGAAGTGTGATCGTGCCCATCCGCTGGACAACCTGATATTCAAGACCGCACGCAGTTACGAGACAGCTGCCAGAATGCTCGGTGCAATCGGAACCCCGGACTTCACCAGGCATTCAATCGAGTTGTATGGAAAACCCGATGACTCGTACAAATACCAGGATTTTACTGCCCTGGACGCCGCTGAATTTTTTCTGCAACACACCGAAGCGATGATGGGTGGTTACGTCGTGCCGCGGGTAAGCGCTGACATTCCCGCCGAGATTTTCGCAGTAAAACTGCAACAAGCCATCAATGATTTTTTTGACGCTGACACGGTGGATGTGGTGCTTGATCCGAAACTGTCCTCCAAGGCGGTCGCGGGGTCCAGGCGCGTCACGTTGCGCGCCGATGCCCTTTTCTCGGAACTGGATTTGAATCAATTGCTCGAGCACGAAGCGAAGGTGCATACGGCGACCATGCTGAACGGTAAACGGCAGCAGAACCTGCGCCTGTTGTCTTTAGGCGCGCCTCGAACAACACGAACTCAGGAGGGGATCGCGGTACTGGCCGAACTGATCACAATATCGCTTGATCTGACACGTCTGCGTCGCATCGCGCTGCGGATCAAGGCGGTGGCGATGGCTATAGAAGGCGCCGACTTTATCGAAGTGTTCAAAATGTTCCTGGAAGCCGGACAAAGTGAAACAGAAAGCTATCAGTCGACGGTGCGGTGCTTTCGCGGTGGGGACGTTTCGGGCAGGGCGGTATTCACGAAAGACACGGTCTATCTGAAGGGCATGATGGAGGTTTACGCGTTTTTCGCGGTGTGTATTCGCGAAAACCGGCCGGAATTGGCCAATGCCATATTTGCTGGCCGCCTGACGCTCGGTGATATTGTCGAACTGGCGCCGTACTTTGAAACCGGGTTTCTCCAGGGACCTTATTACATACCGCATTGGGCTCGCGACTTGCGAACATTGGCCTCGGTTTTTGCCTGCAATGCGTTTTTCACCCGGATTGACCTGTCCAAAGCAAAACTCGAAAACTTCGTTCAATTTGAAGAAAAAATCGCCGTGGGATAAGCGTCTGGGGTACCTAAAATGTTCTCACCAGAACGATACTGCGGATTCGCTAATTTCCGCGGGGCTTTCGTTTCGGGAACAGGGCTTCAAGAACATACAATGCCGCAACGGCATAAACCGCGGCCGCCCCCAGTTCCCCCAGGCGATCCGTAAACTTCGCGCCACCGCCATCATCATAGGAACCCATGGCGCTGCCGAGCAGGATCAGGGTTGAACTCAATGCAAGCCCTGCGAGTGGCGCCCACGGCGCGCCCGACATGATCAGGCGGGAAAAAATCAGCATGACCGTCAATGACAGCGTTGCCAGGAAGGCAAAGTTTGGAACCATCACCAGCAATGTATACAGGACCATCGCAGCCAGACCCGCAATGATGTTTGCGCCCAGAATGCCCTTCGCTAAAAACCGGCTGCGCTCCAGGCTAAGCTGTTGAATGAAGAGGGCGGTGTATATCGGCGTATGGACATTGGTCCAGTCGAAGCTGAAGTAAGCCCAGGTCAAAGAACCCGTAATCGCGGTCATGATCCAGGCTTGCCGGTTGACTTCCTCAGGCGGCAACAAGGGTTTTGGAATTGGCGCAGGCTCCGAGGGTAATGCCGGGAACAGCGCGAACATGGCCGAAGCAACGACCAGGGACAATGCGATATTGCCCACGAAAGAACCGGACATCTGCCAGGTTAGTTGTGCCGAATACTTCGCAGCCATCGGCAACAACATGAAGCCGATCAGCAGCAACAGGACAACCAGTTTCGAGCCCCCGCGGAGATTGTAGCGAAAGGTCCAGAACAGCCCGGGAATCAGCGCCGCAAGGAATACGATCGGGAACTGGCGGGCAAAATCCGCCCCCAGGTAACAGGCCAGCATAATCAGAAAAGTGACCATAAGTATGCGGGCTGACGAAGTCAACGAAGGCGCCTCGCGCCTTTGCAGCAAAGGAATCACGAAACACGGGGCCAGGTAGGCCAGCGTCCAGTTGAAAGCCATTGCAACAAGGAACGTCAGCGTGGCGCCGAAGGCGAGGCGGGCGATCCGCCGGTCGCGGGTACGAACAGCGGTCGCATCAGCCGACCTTTCAGGGGCGGCAGCGGCCTGCATTTTTTCGGCTGTGGCCTCAATAGGCATAGGAGAGCCAGCCCATCAGCCGGATCCAGGCAGCAGCCTAACGTGTTCAGGATCCAACTGTCGCCGGTGTACACGATGACATCGGCCTGGCCATTGAGCATGCGGCGGATGTCGGTGCTTTCGCTGCCGATCTCGTAGCCCTGCATGCGGATGCGCACCGGAAAACGCTGCGGGTCGCGCATCCATCCATCTATTTCCGGCGGCTTCGGCAGGTCGCCCGCCATTTGAACGCCAACGGAAGCGCCGATGCTGAAGCTGCTGACAACACCGTCAAAGATTCTGCCTGGATAAAGGTCCAGGTTGAGCTCGACCGGGTCACCGATGTTGATCCTGGCGATGTTGTTCTCGGTCAGGTAAGCCTCAACCCAGACATCCTCAAAAGAAACGAAGCTCATCAGCGGCTGGCCCGCCTTGGCATAGGTCCCCTGGGCGACTTGCAAATCAACTACGGTCCCCGGTGCGGGCGCAAATAACTCTGTCCACTCCAGGTGGAGTTCTGCTTCCCCTAGCGCGGCGATGGCAGCACGGATGCGGGAATTGTCCGCCCCTTCCTGGCCAAGTTGCTGTCTTGCCCGTTCGAGATCTGCGTTGGCAGCGACCAACTGGCTTTTCGCAGCTGATATTCTGGCTCTCAGGCTATCGGCTTCGGATACGGAAACGACCCCCTCTTTCTCCAGTTTGAAGTATCGTTCGCCCTGGACTTGCAGGTTGTCGAGATTTATTTGCGCCTGTGTGACACTGGCCTGGGCAACTTCGACCTGGGCTGAACTGGCGCCGACTTCCTGTGAGGCTGAATCCAGTTCCGACCGGGCCTGGTCCACCTCGAAGGCGAAAGGTCGCGGATCGATTCGGGCCAGCAGGTCGCCTGTCTGGACCACCTGGCCGTTGCTCACGGCGAGTGCGGAAACATTCCCCGAAACCTGCGGCACCACGTCCACCACGACGGCTTTCAGGCGCGCATTGGACGTATAGGGTGTAAACCGGTCGGCTACCAGGTACCAGGTAAACAGTAGCAGTGAGATAAATGCGAATAGCAGCGTGGTTTTTTTCATTACGTTCTCGCTGGGTTTTGTTCAATTATTTTGAGTAGTAAAAGCCATTAAACATCGCTTTCGGTTGAGAGGCTACCCGAAAAATTACGAGTGACGCTAAGCTATGGTGATCATTTATGCTTGATACTCGGGCGCATCGGTGTTCCGATTATTTACACCTGGCCGGCCGGGCACCCTGGTCTGTTTGGCTACACCTATGACCGGGAGTCGAGTGAATTCACCGTTTATCACCTGAGGCGCGTGATCAAATACCTGGCGAGTTTCCCGGAGGTGGAAAGAATCAACATTATTGCCCATAGCCGTGGAACCGATGTCGCGGTTTCGGCCTTGCGGGAGTTGACCATTGAAGCCCGCGCTGAAGGGGTTAATCCGCGCGAAAAGCTCAAAATTCACAATTTCGTGCTGGCCGCGCCTGACCTGGATGCACAGGTCGCCATACAGCGTATCGTTGGCGACTACCTGACGCTGAGCGCTGATCGCTTCACGATGTACACCTCGCCGGCGGACAAGGCGATTGGTTGGTCCAGCAAACTGTTTGACAGCCCGAGAGGACGCATGGGTAACCTGCAGGTTGTGGATCTGCCGGAGGAAATGAGAAAAGCCATGGAAGTCAGTTCTGCAAACTTTTCAGTCATCAATTTCATGTCCACTTCGGATAAATCGGACTCCAATGCAGACAGTTTTGGCCACAGCTACTTTCGTGACGCGCCAACGGTCAGTTCAGACCTGATATTGATGTTGCGCGATGACCTGAATCCCGGCCCTCCGGGACGGCCTTTGGAGTACCTGGGCTCGAAGTTCTGGCGGGTGCCGCCGGGGTATCCGGCTACCAATCCTTAAATGGGCTCTGGCCCCCTTTACCTTATTGGTGCATTGAAGTCCCGGGTGGCGGTGATCGACCCTGGTCACTTTCCGCTAATTGCCGGAAACAAGCAAATGAAATCCATGGAAGTCAAAAAAATCAGGTAATTAACACCAACTGGCTTCTAACGTCGGATGTCTGGCCAGTTCCTCGATGTTGGCATTAAGAATGCGGTAGCCCACATTGCCATAAAGGAGTTGGCGACCTTCATTGAGAACCCAGGTGGGGCTGCCGCGCATCCCCAATGCATTGGCACTGCGCTGGTCATCGCTCAAAGCGGCTATCGCACTGCCATCGCGCAGTGCAGTTTTCAGTAACTGCTCGTCAATATTTTCGGCCTCTGCACACTCAATGAGTGTTGAATAATCGTTGATGTCTCTGGCCTCTGAAAAAAATGCCCGTCGGATGCGAAGCGCAACGGGTTCAACGAGGGCTTCGTCAGTCACCAGGGCCACAGCCTTGAGAAACAAGTGTGCCTGTAGTGAAGATCGTGGGCGCACCTTAGTCCATATATCAGGGTTAACCTCGAGGTTTTCGAATGATGCCGCCGATTTTACGACATGGGCGCCAAATTTCTCGAAGCCGTCCGCTTCTCCCCACTGCGTGGCAATCTTGCGGTGGCTGTCACCAAAAATATCAAGATAGCGGTGGCGAATGGTGACTCTTCCAGCCCATTGACGATTGAGTTCCTCCAGGCGTGGCTGCGCAATCCATGCCCAAACACAAAGTACATCGGTGTAATAATCTATAAGGATAGGGGCAGCAGTATGGGGCATTTACAAATTCCTCTGTTTATTCAAATGGGTTCAGAATGCGAACACCCGTACCCTCAAAATCAACCGTATTTCGGGTAACCAGGGTTAAATCATGGGTGAGCGCCGTTGCGGCAATTTGTTTGTCCAGGGCATTTCAAGACGACTGCTTTTCCAAAGGCAGGCCGGCATTTCGCCAACCGAGCATGTGCCCGTCCAGAAGTGTTGTATTGCGATATCCAAAGGCGGCCAAAAGCCGCTTTGCTATCATGGCGCGCGGGCCATGTTCACAGGTGATCACCAGTTCGATATTCTTGTTCGCGGGCAAGCGTGCCCGCTTTAGAAGAATCTTCAGTATCGGCGCATGGATGGCCCCCGGGATGCAGCCGCGTTTGTACTCATACGCACTACGCGCATCGATAACCTGCGGCGCGTTGCCTAGTTTGACTAGTTGGGCCAATTCAGTGTTTTTCATCACAATACTCCTCTTTTCTCATAGTAGGAAAATACACGCAATTCCTGTGGTTGTTTTCATATGTTCAAGTCTCCCGGATACTAATTAGTGGTACAAAAATAAAAAAAATCACCTGCAACGTTATCTATGCGCAGAATTTTGCCCAAAACATCTCTCGTCCGGTCAATCATTTCCCACATGCAATTTATAAAAAGCCGTTCAAGCACAATGATCGCCCGCTCTTCAGGGCGCAGATGATGATAGTTGCTCATTTGATCCATATTGCCTCATGCTGTTGCACTTGCAATTGGATTCTAAGCAGAGCCCTTTTACACTTCAGGCCGCTTGTTCCAGACGCACGTTTTTCATTTCCACGTCACATCGACAGGTTTCCGCAATGGAAGCCTCTGAAAAGTCTCTGCCGGGTATCCAAGCAGGATCGTACCGAAGGAGACGGTGCCTTCCGGCAGCCCGAGGAGTTCGATCAGGGGCGGGTAGGCTTGCGCGGCGGTGTTGATGCCGCCGCTCCAGCTGCTGCCAAGCCCGAGGGCATGAGCGCCGAGTTGCGCGTAAGCCAGGCCGATCGTGGCCGCCTGTGGTGCGGTGCGTTCGTCTTTGGGCGCCCAGGCCTGGATGAAGCAAGGCGCTCCGCGGGAAATTTGATCGTTGCCGGCGTCCCAGGCATCGGTGAAGAGTTCAAGCTTGGCCTCCTTGTGCAGCGCCGGGTTCGATTCCTTTACGCTCTTCATCCAGTCGATAGACATCTCGGCGATTTTGCGAACTTTCGCAGGCTCGCTGATCACGACCCAGCGAACAATCTGCCGGTTTCCGCCGTTCGGGGCCATGCGGGCGATCTCCAGGCATTGCAGGATCTTCTCCCGCTCAACAGGCTTGTTCACGTAGACACGGACCGAGCGCCTTGAAACCAGGAACTGCCTGGCTTCATCCCAAGTCGGGAGGAGGCGGCTATCGACCGGTTCACAGTCTTCAGGCCCCATCGAGCGATGCTGCATTGCGCCGGTCGGGCACACGGCCACGCAATGACCGCAGTCGATGCAGAGCTTCCAGGAGTCTTCAGTCGGAACAGGGGTGCGGTCTCCCCTGGTGATCAGGGCGCCCGGGCAGGTACGGATGCAACTGCCGCAGGAAATACATAAACTCTCATCCACCTGGATAATTGTGTCCAGGTTGTAGGCTGTGTTCATTTCATTCTCCAGGTTGCAAAAAGCAAAAAGGGCTCAGCGAAATGGGCTCTAACCCCTTTTACATTTCGCTATCGTCCTTTATCCGACAGACGCCCGAAATATCTCCAGGAGCACAGCAGATGGGCTGTCCCGCAATTGCCGATTCAATTTCGCTATCCCGGATAGCATCGAGCGCTTGTTGTGCTTCTTGTTTTTTGCTGCGCAATTCTTCCATTTGTTGTTGCAGGCCGGCATTCGCGTCGGCACCCGTTTGGGCCGCTTTTGCCTCAAGCGTTCTAAGTTTTGTTTCCCAAAACCTGATTTGAGAGTTCAGCCTGGTGATTTCGGTCTTTTGGGCTTGCATAAAATGCTCCTAACATTAATATCGGCGAGTTGCCGGGGCGGTCGTAGCTGACCGCCCCGGCACAATCGTTAATGTTGGCCCGTTCTGCCGGCTTGCAACGGTTACCCGAGTCGAGCCTTCGATGCTGCAGGCAGCTTGCTGGAGGTAACCTTTGCCCAACGCTCATTGACCAATTCCGACGCGGCGGCTTCAAGGAACTCAGGCGCAGCCCACTGCTTCACATCAAAGTCATTCTTGATGTAGCCATGCTTGAGCATGAAGTCTTTACCGATTGCCACGGAAGCGAGATTTTGCGGCGACAGGTTGGGAACCAGGTCGATGTGCTTGATGCCCTCGTAGGTATGTTCTACATCCAGGTAGAAGGTCTGCCGGTCAAGGATCGCCGCCGCGGCGTGCTTGTGCTCGTTGCCCCAGCGCCCGACCCGGATCATGCCTTTCAGGAAGGCAATGACGAGTTCCGGGTGTTTATCGGCCATTACGTCAGTGCAGGTTATCGGGGCAGGAATGTTGGCCACCTGTAAGGTCCAGTCGGGATGTCTCGACAGATCCTCGATAGCCTTGAATTTACCCGTTGCTTCGGAGAGTTGCTGCAGGGGTTTGCTTTGTGTGTAAATTGCATCGACAACGCCCTTTTCCAGCGCTGTTTCCAACGGACGGAACGCCAGGTCAGACTTGTGGTCACGCTGAAGCCATAAATCGGATGGATTTTCCAGAGGCTCCAGCATCCTCGGATCAGCGTACCAATCGTCAGGGTACGGGAATTCCACGATTTCCACATCGTCCATGGTCATGCCGTTGATCCGCAGCATCAGTTCGATGCCCTGGTGCTCCTGGATGCGCCACCAGTCATTCTTGATGGTGTTCAGGCTCTTGGAAAGGCCGATCTTCTTGCCCTTGAGTTCAGTCATCCGGTAGATGTCGTCCCGCGCCCGCACCATCATGCAACCGCCTTCGCGGGGCGCATGGGTCACGCCGAGAAGTTTTGTCCGGCGGATATCCGCGTGCACCTGGATGGGTGGGAATAATCCGCCAAACCGGATCAGGTTGTCGAGGTTGTGGATGTAGTGCGGATAGAAATCATTTTCGCGCGCGGAACGGAAATAGGCGTATTTCACGCCGAGTTTCTTGAACTCTTCGCGTGTCCAGCCCAGTTCCTGGTCAATATTGCTGGCGGAAATCAGTGGGCAGTTCGTGTACCAGACTTCCTTCCAGTTCAACTTGACCGTGCTGAGTTTCGACGCCTTTTTGGCGGTTGTCTTTTTTGTGGGTTTCTTTCCCGTTGCCATCCTGTTTACTCCTTTGTTTCATTGGCGACAAAGCGCAATTCTTCGTGACCGGCCGAAACCGGTAACCAGCGGCGCTGGAATTCTGTTTGCTCGGTCTAATTATGGACAAAAGACAGGGATAGTGATGCACATATCGGGACATGTATTATACTTTTTGGGACAGGGCTCGATGCTTGAATTGTTGAAACAGCAAATTGGGACAAAACCGTGATATGGGACAACCGGTGAAGGGACGGAGAGTAGAGAACCCAACGTTACGCATTGGCTCCACCATGGGGGTACCCGAGGTGCTCAGAAGTCTGGGTGCCGACCCTGCGGCGGTGTTGGCCGAGGTGGGCATCGATTTAGAACTGTTTGACAATCCGAACAACCTGATTTCCTATCCGGCACGGGGCCGAATGATGGCGCATTGTGCAAAGCGCACCGCTTGTCCGCATTTCGGGCTTCTGGCCGGGCAGCGGGCAGGCCTGGACTCGTTCGGTTTGGTCGGCTTGCTGGCAAAATATTCGCAGAACGCAGGGAGAGGCACTACGCAGTCTTGTGCGTTTCATGCACCTTCACGTCAGGGGCGCGACGACCATCTTGACCGTGGACGCCGACCTGGCAGTGCTGGAATACCAGATCTATCACTTGCGGGTCCCCGGCAACGACCAGGTGGGTGACGGGGCGGTGGCCGTGGCGTTCAATATCGTGCAGGACCTGTGCGGAAGCGATTGGGTGCCGGTTGAAGTGCGTTTCGCCCACCGCATGCCGGTGGATGTAACGCCCTATAAACGGTTCTTCCGTGTGCCTCTGCGTTTTGACACCGAACAATACGCCGTCGTGTTCTCCTCTGGCTGGCTGAATCGATAGTTTGCCCGATACCAGTCCAGAACTGCGTCAGCTTCTGCAACAGGAGATCGACAAACTCGAGGTGCAACAAGCGGATGACTTTTCGGAACAAGTACGCAGCCTGCTGCGCTCCGCGCTGATGACCGGCCATTCTTCGGCAGACCAGGTCGCCGAGCTCTTTTCCATACACCGGCGCACGCTGAATCGCCGTTTGAATGAGTCCGGCACCAGCTTCCGGGAACTCTCGGACGAAATTCGCTTCGAAATCGCCCGGCAGTTGCTCCAGGACACGGCAATGGAAATTATCGACATTGCTTCACTGCTCGGTTATTCCAACGCGAGCGCATTCACCCGGGCCTTCCGGCGCTGGAGTTCTGCAACACCTGCAAAATGGCGTGCCGTGGCAAGAGCGGAAGCATAAGATACGGAAGTTCACGGCTTCCGTTGCCCGATTACGCAAGATAAGCTATCCATTCATCTTCCCGGGAAAATGACATGAGTTTGCTCGCAGGCACGAACGGCATAACAAAAACAATTCGCTTTGACACCATCGCGGGCTTGACCGCGGCCGCCGTGGTGCTGCCGAAAGCCATGGCTTACGCATCGGTGGCGGGGTTGCCGGTGGAAGTCGGTCTGTATACCGCTTTCCTGCCGATGATTATTTACGCGCTGATGGGCACATCCCGGGTGCTTAGTGTCAGTTCCACCACTACGCTTGCAATCCTGACCGCAACCCAGTTGGCTGCGGTTGTGCCGGATGGGAATCCCGGGCAACTGCTGACCGCCGCCGCGACGCTGACCGTGCTGGTCGGCGTGATGCTGGTGCTGGCTTCCGTGCTGCGTTTCGGGTTCGTCGCCAATTTCATCTCGGTTCCGGTGCTGACCGGGTTCAAGGCCGGGATCGGCCTGGTCATTGTGCTGGACCAGGCGCCCAAGCTGTTCGGCCTGCATATTGAAAAAGCGGGTTTCTTCCGGGACATTGGCTCCCTGGTCAAACACTTGCCGGATGCCTCCCTGCTGACCTTTTTGATCGCCGTGACTACCTTGCTGATACTGGGCGGGCTGAAGCAATGGTTCAAGAAACTGCCGGCGCCCCTGATCGCGATCGCTTTTTGCATCACGGCGTCCTGGATGTTTTCACTGGACGGCCGGGGTGTCGCCACGGTTGGCCTGATCCCGTCCGGGCTGCCGGGCCTGAGCCTGCCGGACTGGTCGCTGATCATGGCTTTGATTCCAGGGGCGCTGGGCATTGCCTTGATGAGTTATACCGAAACCATTGCCGCAGGCCGGGCCTTCACGGTTCCGGGTGATCCACCCATCCAGGCTAACCGCGAACTGGTCGCAACGGGTTTGGCGAATGTGGGTGGTGCGTTTCTCGGCGCCATGCCCGCCGGTGGCGGCACGTCGCAGACCGCGGTGGTCAGGGCCGTTGGCGGACGTTCGCAAATGGCGTCCCTGGTCACGGCGGCGGCTGCCGTTGCGACCATGCTGTTGCTGGCGCCGCTGATTGGCTTGATGCCGCATGCCACGCTGGCCGCGGTCGTGATCTTTTACTCGCTTCCCCTGATCAAGCCGCTCGAATTTGCGGCGATTCGCAAAGTCCGGACACAGGAGTTCCGGTGGGCCGTGTTCGCCTGCCTGGGCGTGCTGATTTGGGGCACTTTGCAGGGCATTGCGGTGGCCATCATTATTTCGCTGGTCTCCCTCGCCAGCCAGACCGTACGTCCCCGGGTGTCGGTCATCGGGCGCAAGCGCGGCACCGATATTTTGCGGCCGATCAGCCCGGAGCATCCGGATGATGAGACGTTCGGAGAACTCCTGGTCATCCGGCCTGAAGGACGTTTGTTTTTTGTCAACGCCCAGGCAACCCGTGAAAAAATCCGGGAATTGATTTCTCAATACTCGCCACGGGTCGTGGCCCTGGATATGAGCAGGGTGCCGGACATGGAATTTTCAGCGCTGCAGATGATGATAGAAAGCGAGGAAAGCAGCACCGACGAGGGGGTGGTTTTTTGGCTGGCCGGGTTGAACCCGGCCGTGCTCGCGGTCGTGCGCCGCTCAGGCCTCGCCGATCAGCTTGGCCCGGAGCGACTTTTGTTCAATGCGCGTGAGGCGATCAAACAGTTTCAGTCGCGACCGCGCATGGCGGGAGAAGCGAACGCCTGAGCCAGTGCGCTAGCCTGCACTCCGCTCTCGGAACGTATTCGAACCCTGGTTAAGTCCTGTTTACTTGACCGAATAACCGCGGCCTTCGAGGCAGGCGGCATCTGCTTTGTAGTAGGTGTCCATTTGCTGCTGGCCGGCGGCCTGCTGTTGCTGCTGGGCCTGACCTTCCGCGGCACTGTTCGCCCTGCGGCTGCGGGAGCGGTTGACCGTTGCGCCCGCTACAGCACCTTTACCCGCGTCGCCACCCACCACTTCAGCCGCTATGGCGCCGCGCGCCGCACCCCGCGCGCCGGCCCCGGGGGTTGTGCCGGTCGCCGTGGTTGGTGGCGCCGAAGCCTGGGGAACGGGTGGTGGCGCCGAGGGATCGATTCCCGTTTGCTGTACCGCCCATTGGTGGCATTCAGCCTCGTCGGTTTGTTGCTGCTCCGGCGACTGCCCGTTGGCGGGATATATGGATAGCTGTGCCGCCACCGGCGTGATCATTGCCGCGGAAAGCGCCAAAAGCCAAAAAGTTTGTTGTCTCATTTACCTTGCTCCAATTGAATTAACCGTTGGACTCAGTCCTCCACGGTCCCCGCAAGGGAATCGTCCGTAGGCGCCCAGCTGGATTCGGGGTTGTAGCTGTCAATGGCTGCGGCCAGCTTTTCGGTGTCCGGTCCGAGATCGGTTTCAAAAACCAGTCCGCGATGGTTGACCACAAACGTCATAACGCCGGAGTTGCCGTACTTGGCCGGCCAGGCGATCACGCCGAATCCGCGCGTCATCTGGCCGTTTTCGTCCACATAGTCCATTTCACCGCCCGGAGCGTCAGCGCCACGGCGGGTAAGGATGCGGTAGAAATAGCCGTGGAAAGGCTTGGGTTCGCCCACCTGGAATTCTGCATCCGCCAACAGATCACCCAGGGGACTCAGATCCGACTCGTCTTCAGCGGACCAGAACAGTCCGTCGTGCATGCCTTCAGTGCTGAGGAACCGTTGCGCGTATGCAGGCGGATTGCCGTCCCTGGATTCGCTGTGGTATTCCTTCTGGGCTTCCACGACCTCGTGCAGAGTTGTGAGGGTCCACAACTCGTTGCGGCCCACCCTGCGGTTCAGCAGTTCCTCGCGGCCTTCGGCCGTATCGAATCGCCAGCCCGCACCTTCTCTTACCAGTGGAATGGGCCAGGGCCAGGCGTTGTCACCCAGCAAGGCGATTTTTGTGTTTTCGTCAAAATCTTCGAAGTCCACCGACTCCGCGATCATTTCCTTGACCCGTTGGTAGTCCGCATGGTCGGCCTCGTCGTCTCCCGACAGGAACATGTCCAAACTGCCGGGCCCAAAAACCTGCTCGATGCGTTGATCATCGCGGTTGCCAATCAATTCAGACAGGGTCTGGATGGCGGCTTCGGGTGTGTCGAAAACGACCTGGGATTGTTTTTGCCCACAGGAAGATAACAGGCCAGCCAAGAGGAACAGGGTGGCCAGAACATATGCGATTTTTACTGTTTTCAGTCTCATGATCATCTCCTCAACTCAGCGCCGCCGTCCGCCGCCACTGCGGCTCGCTCCACCCCTGGAACCCCCGTATGAGGTGGCGCCCCGGCTGGACGCACCGCGGGAACTGGACATGCGGTCGGCAGACGGGCTGCGTGAACCGCTCAGGGCCGAGCTGCTGCCGCGGTTTGCGGTCGAGGGGCTGCGGGCCGCCGAATTGTTGCTACGATTTGCGGTTGATGCGCTGGTTTTCGGCGATGCCGAACGATTACCAGCCTGTGCGCTGGTGCCTGCCCGGTTGCCAGTCTGTGCGCTGTTGCTTGCCCGGTTGCCGGCTTGCGCGCTGGTGCCTGCCCGGTTTCCGGCCTGTGCACCGGTCCCCGCCCGGTTCGAGGCGGTTGCCGAAGAATGCCCGCGAGCCTGGTTACTGGTAACCCGGTTGGAGCCTGAACTGGCGCCATGTCTCTGCGCCACGTCGGCACTTTTGTAGTTAACGCCCTTGCGGTGGCTGCTGTCATGCTGCCAGGAGGTCCTCCCGCCTTCACCCCGGCCACCCCCGGTATTGACTCGATTCCCGCCATTGATATTGGTGTTGCGATTGAAGTTGTTCTGGCGATTGATATCGATGTTGATGTCGTTATGGCCCCAGCCCCAGTTGCAGCCGCCCCAGATGGCGGCGCCAACGGCGACGCCTACCCCGAACGACACCAGGCCGTAACCGGGCGGCGGCGGGTAATAGTAGGCCGGGTAATAGTAGGACGGATAACCCCAGGCCGGGCCGTAGACCACGGTCGGAGAGTAAGTGGGCACGTAAATCACTTCGGGTGAAGTCGACTGGATGACGATGATCTGGTCCGGCTGCTGTTCGACGGTCTGCTGCTCGGTCGTTTCCAGGTTACCCGCATCATAGGCCAGGCCGCGCATGCGCTGCACGGTATCCATCAGGTCGTTCTTCTGCGCCAGGAAGGCATCCCCGAGGTCCTGCGTCCAGTCCAGGTTTTCGCTCATCTGCTTGAGCACATCGGGCAGAGTGGTCAGCGACTTCACGCTGGGATCCCAGTCCTTCTGTTTCAGCGCCTCGTCCAGCGCGTCGCCCTTGAGGTCCGGTTGCCCGCGGATCCAGCGGTCCGCCTCGACGATCTCCAGCGGATAGGTCGAAGCCATCAGGATCTGCGCCAACAGGGCGTCGGGGTAGAGCGCGATCGGCGCGACCAGTTGTTCGAGTTGTTCCGTTGAAAAGCCGTTATCAGGCGCCGGTGTTGACGTGTCAGCCGACAGCGTAGAAGGCTCTGCGGTTGGCGCGGTGGCCGGATCGGTGACCTGGGCCAGCAACTCCGCCGAGGTCGGAGTATCACCGGCAGCAGCCACGGCAACAATCGGAAAGCACTGCAAAATCAGCGTGATGAGAATGGTCAGGCCGCCCAGTGCTGAGGATGGTATGGCCCGGGTTCGATTTGATTTCATATGCGTTTTGCCTCTATTTGCATGTGGCAACCAGTCTGTTGGCGGCGCGTGCCGCCTGATCAGATATATTCTGGAGATAGTCGTCAGTTTATATAACTCGTAATTTTACCGGTATTGCTTGCGAAAAGTCGCGCATCAAACCTGTTCAATCCCGTTTTGCAGCGCAAAGCGGATCAGGTCTGCGCTGGTTGAAAGGCCGAGTGTTTCGATCATGGCGTACTTGTGGAATTCGACGGTTCGCGGGGAGATATCCAGTTGCGCGGCGATGACCTTGGCCGAGAGTCCGTCGACCAGCAGGCGCAGGATCTCGCGCTGCCGTAATGTCAGCCTGGCAACCGGGTCGCCGGCGTCGCCGCCCTCGCGCATGGCCTGGAACACTTCGCCTGCAATGGCCGGTGTGACAAAGGTCTTTCCGGCGGCGGCGGCCCGTACCGCCAGGATCAGCTCTTCCGAGGCGGAATGTTTGAGCACGTATCCATGGGCGCCGGCATCCAGCGCGCGCCGGGCATAGGCCACGCTGTGGTGCATGGTCAGAAACACCACCTTGATACCGGGATTGTCCTTTTTCAGTTCTTCGAAGGCTTCGATGCCGTTGAGTTCCGGCATGGTGATATCGGAAACGATGACATCCGGCCTGAGTTCCCTGGCTGCGGTGAGCAGGGTACGGCCATTGTCGACGATTCCAAGCAGATCGAATTCCGTTTCCAGCAGTCGCTTCAGGCCCTCTGCCACGACCCGGTGGTCGTCCGCCAGCAATACGCTTATGCGATTCATGGTCCGCCCCGGCTCCAGGGAACGGAGAGTGTCAGCCTGGTCTTGCCGGGCTGGCTCCTGATGTTCAGCCTTCCGTTGACCAGCAAGGCGCGCTCTTTCATGCTCGACAGGCCGAGGCTGAAGGTGTCTTGTGTTTCCGCCAGATCAAAGCCTATGCCGTCGTCCTGCACCGTCAGCATGATCTGTTCGCTGTCCTGTTCAAGGATGACTTTGATGGTTTTAGCCTGGGCGTGTTTGACGGCATTTTGCAGGGCCTCCTGGGCAATTCGAAAGATACACAGCGCCAGATCGGGCGGCAGTTTCTCCCGGATGTCGTCGATTTTTGCGGTTATTGTAACGTCAACCCGCCGTTGAACACGCTCGATCTCGGATCGCAGCGCGGCGACAAGGCCGAGATCGTCGACGAGCGACGGGTGAAGACGGTACGACATGTCATGGACATCCTTGCTGATGTTCACCAGTTCGGGTTGCAGCTGGTTCAGCACCTCGTTCGTGGTGTCGGTTCCCGGGTGGGACCGCGCATAACTGGCGTCCATGGAAGCTCGCGCCAGGCGCTGCGACAGGTCATCGTGCAGCTCTCGTGCGATCAGCCGGCGCTCGTCCTCGTGGGCCGTAATCAGTCTCCTGCCCAGGCTGGCGTGGGCAAGTTCCGCCTTCCTGCGTTGCCGGCGCTGGCGCAGAAGGGCCAGGACTATCCATGTTTGCGCCAGGAATACGAATGTCGCTGCGAAAATCCATTTTGCGTAGTGTTTCCAGAACGAAGGCTGTTCAAACAGGATCTTACTGCCGGGAGGCAAAAGCTCGAGACTGATTCCCCAGGTTTGTAGCTCTCTCCAGTCGTAAGTGGGCGGACTCAGATCAACCACTCTCCAGGGCGGGTTTTCCCTCTTGCCACGAAGTAAATCCTGTGCGGCTTCGGCAAGATCGACGCCAATTCTCGTGGCCTGAATGAGGCTGCCACCGATGATGCCGTGTCCCAGTTGATCGTCAAATGCGCCAAAAACCGGGGCCTTGCTGGCCGCCCTGATAACCGCCAGCCCGGAATAGTGTTGCAGACTTACGCCGTTAACGTCACTGCTCAGGAAACCGTAAAAAACGACCGAGTCGGGCGAAAGCTGGGCCACTTTTTCCTGTATCTCGTGGATGGCCAGGTCATTGGTGAATTCGAGACTGAATCGATCGGACCAGGGTTCGAGTTCTTTTCGTGCGGCGGCGGAAAGCACCCGCTCGGACGGCGAATCACCGAAGATCATGACAATGTGAGAAGTTTCGGGTTTCAGGCGGAGGATGTTTTCAACCACCCCGGTGAATGAGAAACGGGTGGCCACCGCGCCATCGCCGGGTTGCAAAGGGGTCACACGCAGAATGGATTCACGCGCCATCGCAATGAACAAGGCATCGGGAAAAGTCGAATCCCTGTTGTTTACCCAGAAGTTTATCGCCGGCGGACCGATCGCTACCACCAGTTGGGGCGGCAATTCGCCGTACCGGCTCAGCAACAGTTGCACGATCGTTTCATCGACCTGGTCCTGCGGATCTATGCCTTTCTGCCTGAGATCAATATCCTGAAAGGCAATCGGGGTGGTGTATTTACGCTGCAGTTGATTTCTGAATTCCTCGGTGGGCCGGAAATACGGCGCCGCGCTTTCATCGTAGCTGTTCAGGATGAGGACCTGCAGGGTGTCCTGTTGTGCAAATGCCGGCAAGGGACCAGGCAGACCAGGCACGCCAGCAGCAAATAAACGCGGATTTGTAACTTCAGACTCACTGGGATAATCGGACTAGAACCAACCCTTGCGCCTGAAATAAATCAACATCGCGATCACGGCGCCCAGCATCACCAGCAGCAGCACCGGGTAGCCGTAATATGCACTGAGTTCAGGCATATTCCAGGGGCTAGTCGTATCGAAGTTCATGCCGTACAGCCCAACGACGAATGACAGGGGGATGAAGATGGTCGCGATCATCGTCAGGATCTTCATGACTTCGTTCATTTTATTGCTCAGGCTGGACAGGTAAAGGTCATGCATGCTGGTCGAGACTTCATGGTAGCTTTCAACCAGTTCGAGCACCTGCACGGTATGGTCGTGACAATCGCGTAAGAATATCTTGGTGTGCTCGTGAATCAGCCCCTCGTCGTCCCTGAGCAGCGTGTTGATCATGTCGCGCTGCGGCCACAGCATCCGGCGCAGAAAAATCAGCTTGTGGCGGATCGCGTGTAACTCGTCAATCGACGAAGGGTCGGGGTTGCGGAAAATGGACTCTTCGAGGGCTTCAATTTTGGTCGCCAAGGTTTCCAGGTAGGGAAAAGAATGGTCGATTGCCGCGTCGAGCAAGGTGTAGAGCAGGTAATCGGCTCCCGATGTCCGGACCCGGGTTGGCGGCTCGTTCCTCAGCCGTTTCCGGATCGGTTCCCAGATGCTCTCGTCGCCGTTGTGAAAGCTCAGCAGGTAGCGTTCGCCCAGGAAAAAGCAGGCCTGTTCCGAATCGGCCCCTTCACTGGTGTCCACGGGTATATTGATCAACAGGAAGTAGTGGTCTTCGTAATCCTCGGCCTTGCTCCGTTGCCCGGCTTTGAATACGTCCTCCAGTGCCAGCGTGTGCAGGCCATAGACCTCGCCAAGGTTTTTAAGCATTTCGGGGGACGGCCGACCCTGGACGTGCAGCCAGGTAATGTCGGGACTGTCCAGGTACCGCCTGACAGCGGCCATGTCAACGTCATTCTCCTCGAGCAGGCGTCTGCGCACTGAAGTCCATGACGCTGAGCGTCGCGCTTTCGCCGCCTACATGCGGGGCCTGCAGGACTTCGCCGGGTGCGGAACCGGGCTTGCTGTATTTTTTGGTAAATAGAGCCATTCTGAATACCCTGGGTTTGAGTGACAGCAAACCACACTTTTCGCCCGCGGAGACCAGGTTCAAAGACCGGTTTTACCGTGCAAATTAGTATGTTTGCTCTAAAAACACGTGGTGTAATCATAACGCAAGCCAAGGCAATAGGGAGGTTCGGAAATGACTGCTCATGTCCTTGTTTACGTGTTTCTGGCGATCGCGCTGGGATTCATGGTTTACATCGTCGGCACTCCCTGGTTGACACCCAAGGAAAGCGCCAGCCAAAAAAAACCGCAAAGACGCAGCAGGTCCTCCGGTCGTAGGAGCGATTTCAATCGCGAATGAATTCGCTCCTACGTGTTCTGGCGCCTTTCATAAATTGATTTTCATTGTGGTAATGTAGGGTCTTGTCTGCGGCAGGCGCCTATTCTTTGAAAAACACCAAGAACATCACCATCGACTGGGCCGGTTACGATCCCGGGACAGGCCTACGATGACATCATCGACGGCTCCGGAAAGCCGCGCAAAGCGGCGCATGAACTCGCGGCCCAACTGGGCGCCATGAGTTCCCGGGAACTGCGCGCCCGGCAACAGGCCGCGGAAAGCGCAATTGTCGAAACCGGCATCACGTTCACGGTCTATTCCGAGGGTCAGAACATCGACCGCGCCTGGCCGTTTGATATCGTGCCGCGCACGCTGGATCGCGCCGAATGGCGGACAACCGAGGCCGGGCTGAAGCAGCGCTTAAGGGCTCTTAACCATTTTATCGATGACGTTTATCACGAACAGCGCATCGTAAAGGACGGTAAGTTTCCCAGGGAAGTTCTTGAAAGTTCAAAGAATTTTCTGCCGGCTTGTGTCGGCGCCAACACCGGCGCACAAGGTGTGGGCGAACATTTGCGGCAGTGACCTGGTGCGCGACAAGGACGGCACGATTTACGTGCTGGAAGACAATCTGCGTGTGCCTTCCGGGGTTTCGTACATGCTGGAAAACCGGTCGATCACCAAGCAGGTTTTTCCCGAATTGTTCGCCCGCCAGAAAATCATGCCGGTGGATGACTACCCGGCGGAACTGTTCAATATGCTGGTCTCCCTTTCGCCGCGGCCGGGAGACGATCCCCAGGTGGTGGTGCTGACGCCCGGCATCTACAACTCGGCGTATTTTGAGCATTCCTACCTGGCGCGGCGGATGGGTGCGGAACTGGTCGAGGGCAGTGACCTGCTGGTGGGCGATGATGATTGCGTCTACATGCGCGCGATCGAAGGACTGGTCCGGGTGGACGTGATCTATTCGCGGATCAACGCGACGTTCCTGGATCCCGAAGTGTTTGAGAAGGAATCGCTGCTGGGCGTGCCCGGCCTGATCCGTTCCTGGCGCGCCGGCAAGGTCGCGATCGCCAATGCACCCGGCACCGGGGTGGCTGATGACAAGGTCGTGTACATCTACGTGCCGGACATGATTCGCTACTACCTCGGGGAAGAGCCGATCCTGGCGAACGTGCCGACTTACCAGTGCGCGGATCCCGAGAGCCTGAAGTACGTTCTTGACCACCTGGCTGAACTGGTGGTCAAGCCGGCCAACGAATCGGGTGGTTACGGCATGCTGGTCGGACCGCATTCCACCGTGAAGGAACGCGCCGCATTCCATGAACTCATTCAGAAAAATCCGCGCAATTACGTGGCCCAGCCGGTCATCACGCTTTCCACCGTGCCGACCGTGGTCAATCGCAAGCTGGAACCTCGGCACGTAGACCTCCGGCCGTTCATTCTGCAGGGCGAGGGCATGTACGTGACGCCGGGGGGCCTGACGCGGGTAGCGTTGCGGCGCGGCTCCCTGGTGGTGAATTCGTCCCAGGGTGGCGGCAGCAAAGACACCTGGGTGGTGGGCTGAGGTCATGCTGTCACGCGTCGCCGATCGGATTTACTGGATGAGCCGCTACCTCGAGCGGGTTGAGAACGCTGCCCGCCTGGTAGCCGTCTACAGCGAACTGCTGCTGGATTTACCGGAGGAGACCGGGCTCGACTGGTCGCTGCCCCTGCAGATACTGGGCATGGACAATGCCTACGCCCTCACGGACCAAAAAGAGGGGAAGCTGAGTTTTCTGCTGGCCAGCCAGGACAACGTGGCATCGGTGCGTTCATCGCTGAATTTCGCCCGGGAGAATGCCCGCACAACCCGTGACATTGTTCCCAGTGAAGCCTGGAGAGCGGTCAATGAACTGCATCTGTACGCGGTAAAAAGCCTGCCCGGCATGGTCCGCCGGCCCAGTTCCGTGGTTCCTGCGGAAATCGTCGGCCGCTGCCAGGAGATCACCGGCATCCTGGAAGGAACCATGAGTCGCGGCCCGGCCTATTGGTTCGTCAGCCTGGGCCGGACACTGGAGCGCGCTGACATGGGTTCCCGGATCATTGACGTGGCCGCCGCAATCCTGCTCGACAGGGCGTGATGATCTTCATCTGCACGACAGCACGGTCTGGCGCGCGGTGTTGCGGGCGCAAAGCGCTTACCAGATGTACCGCCAGTTTGTCCGCCGGCGCATCCTCGGGCCTGACGTGTTGCGCTTTCTGTTGCGCGATCCCGATTTTCCCCGGTCCATCACCCACAGCGTGACGGTGTTGGAAGAGGCACTGCTAAAACTGCCGCGAAGTGAAAAGGCGCAGGATCAAATGGCGGCATTGAAGCGCCGGGTTGAGGGTGTTGACCTGCAGACCATGGATCCCGGGGTTGTGCACCAGTTTGCAGACGAACTCCAGCTGGACCTGGCGTCGCTGCATAACGCTATTTACGAAACCTGGCTCAACCCGATGGCCGCGGTCCGCCCGACCTGATGGTCTGCACATGAAACTTTTTCACTGCACCTGTGGCAACCGGGTATTTTTCGATAATACCGCATGCATGGCCTGTGATCGGCAACTGGGATTTGACCCGGTCCGGATGAAGATCCTGGCGTTGGAAACCGGCGCCAATGGCCGAATGACCGCACCAGGCGGCGCCGTATACCGCCGCTGTAACAACTTTCATCGCTACTACAACTGTAATTGGCTGTTGGCGCAGGATGATGCTGAAAACCTGTGCTTTTCCTGCCGGATGAACGAGGTCATTCCGGCTTTGGACCGGCCGGACAACCTGAAGTTGTGGACGCGGATGGAAGAGGCCAAGCGCCGCCTGTTGTATTCCCTGCTGTCGTTCAGGCTGCCGCTGACCGGCGAAAATGCCATGCGGTTCCGGTTCCTGGAAGACCAGGGAAGAAATCCCGATGTGTTCGAGCAGTTCGTCACGACCGGACGCCTGAACAATACGATTACGATCAACATTGCCGAAGCGGATGATGCGGCCCGCCACGCCGCGCGTGAACAGATGAACGAATTGTACCGGACGGTGCTGGGACATCTGCGCCATGAAAGCGGGCATTTCTATTTCGGCCGGCTCACCGGCAGCCCGGATGTGCTGGCGGAATGCCGTGATCTGTTTGGCGATGAACGAAGCGATTACGCAGGCGCCCTGCAGTCTTACTATGACAATGGACCGCCGGCCGACTGGCCTGAAAATTTTGTCAGCGCCTATGCCTCGGCGTCACCCGGCGGAGGACTTTGCCGAGACCTTTGCCCATTTTCTGCTGATCACCGACGCGCTCGAATCCGCTGGAGGAGCGGCCCATGGCCGCGATAATGCAGGTGAAATCGTGGTTGCAAATGCAAAAGAAATCGCGGCCATGGGCCGCTCCTACAAGGAAGACTGGATTGAGGCCTGGATCGGCCTGGCCATCACGCTGAATGAAATCAGCCGCAGCCTGGGTTCAGACGACCCTTATCCCTTCCTGCTGCCGGAACCGGTCAAACGGAAACTGAGGTTTATTGATCGCCTTGTGCGTCAACAAGGTGAACGGCAGGCCGGCTGAAGGGCAGTTCCGGCAAGCGATCGAAAGCCAGCTTGAGCTCTTCCTGCCAGGCCTGGCGCAATTTGCCCAGGTAAGGGTTGTCTTCCTGCAACACCAGGCGTTTGCCCAAATTCAGAGACCCGGCTGTATAAAGCAGCAATTCAACCGGTGGCCCGACCGAAGCGTTGCTGCGGATGGTCGAGTCCATGGATACCAGCGCACAACGCGCGGCAAGCTCAAGGGACAGGGTGCGCGTGATGATCCGGTCGAGAATCGGTTTGCCGTATTTCAGTTCGCCAATCTGCAGAAAAGGCGTCTGCTCTGTGGCCACGATGTAGTTGCCCTCCGGATAGACCAGGTAAATCTGGTGATGCCGGTCGGCGATCTGTCCGCCCAGGATGAAGCTGGCTTCGGGATTGAAGGAATCATCTTTTTTGGATCCGTGCTTCCGTTGCTCGGCGCGGCTGAGCGAGCCCACGTATTCCGCCGCTTCAGCCATATCCCTGACCCGGTTCAGGCAGGTTCCTGACGTGCGTTCGTTGTCACGCTCAATCTGGCGCATGACGGCCTGCGTGGTCGCCAGGTTTCCCGAGCTCAACAGGCAAAATACCCGGCCCGCACCGGTCCCGAACGTATGCATCTTGCTGAACGTGCTGACCTGGTCCACGCCCGCGTTGGTCCGCGAGTCGGAAGCAAAAACCAGACCCTGGTCGGTTTTTATGGCAAGGCAATAAGTCAACGGTTTATGCTTTCACGAGGCCTGCGATGGGCCAGATTATACCCGTTTTCACGGTTTTGCATGCCCGTTTGTGAAACCGGCCGGACGGGTGCTTTATACTGCATACTTACTCAAGTAATGCCCGGACAGGGAGAGGACGTCATCGACAAACTGATTTCGCAGATCACGGAGTTTGGTCAGCATTCGCTGGATTTCTTCAGTGAAACTTCAATTCTCGTGCAACTGATGATCGTCGCAGTGCTGCTGCTGGTGGCAAGGCTGGCGGCATGGCGCATCCGCCCGAAACTGGAGGCCCTGACCCGCAGCCTGGAGTCGCCCGATCACAATCTGCTGCGCCTGATCATTGTCTGCCTGCGGCGTCTCGACTGGATTTTCTTCGTCGCGCTGGCCGGGATTGCGCTGTTGCTGATGCAGACCTTTGCCTGGCCGGGTTCCGAGTACGTTGTCTCGACGGTGCTGCTGCTTGCGCTGGCCTGGCTGGTGATCGGCTTGCTGGCGCAAATAATCCGCAGCCGCTCGCTGCGCAAACTCGTCGTGGTCCTGGTCTGGTGTTTCGTCGCGCTGGTACTGCTGGGGATTGAGGACAATGCTGCGGTGTTGCTGGATGCAGCAGGTTTTTCGGTCGGCAACTTCCGGATTTCACTGTTGCTGGTATTAAAGGTTTTCGTATTCCTGGGTGTGTTGTTGTGGCTATCTTTCAGCCTGGGCAATTTTATCGAAAAGCGTCTGCACAGTGTCGAAGACCTGACGCCATCGTTGCGGGTGCTGCTGGGAAAGGTCATCAAGATCGCCCTGATCGTGACGGCCACGCTGGTCGGCCTGTCCGGACTGGGCATCGACCTGACCGTGTTCACGGTGTTTTCCGGCGCGATCGGCGTCGGACTGGGCTTCGGCCTGCAGAAAGTCGTGTCCAACTTCATCTCCGGCATCATCATCCTGATGGACCGATCCATCAAACCCGGCGACACGATTTCGCTCGGGGAAACCTTCGGCTGGATCCGCGAGCTGCGGGCCCGTTTTGTGTCAGTCGTGACCCGTGACGGCCGTGAATACCTGATACCAAACGAGGACTTCATCACCCACGAGGTGATCAACTGGTCGTTTTCCGACGAACTGGTGCGCCTCGACGTCAATTTCGGTGTTTCCTATGACTCGGATCCGCACCAGGTCAGCGCCCTGGCCATCGAAGCGGCGATGAATTGCCGCCGGGTTCACACGGCAAAAAAGCCGGTCTGCTGGCTGACAGAATTTGGCGATTCCTCGCTGAACTTCGTGTTGCGGTTCTGGATCAGCGATCCGCGCGAAGGCTTGACCAACGTCCGCGGCGTGGTGCTGCTGGCGCTGTGGGACGTGCTCAAGGAACACGGCATCAAGATTCCATACCCGCACCGTGAAATCATCATGGCGACGCCTATGAAAGTATCTGGTGACACCGGGAGCGACGGCGAGCCGGCCCTGGATTGATGCCGCTGAGCCTGCAAAAAGGGGATCAACCGTCTCAGCCATGTTCGAACTGAAATACAAAACACCAGCCGATTGGGCGCAGGGTATTGTCGGTGCGATGGACGTTTTTTTACCCGATCACGCGGCAGCGGAGAAAAAGGCTTCCGCCATGGCGATGGGCATGGTGGCTCATTACCCCGACCGGACGGAACTCGTCACCGCGATGATTGACCTGGCGCTGGAAGAGCTCAGCCACTTCCGGGCGGTTGTCCGGCTGATGCATGCGCGCGGCCTGGATCTGACGCCCGACGAGAAAGATCCATATATCAATTCCTTACGAGCAGCTTTTCGAAACGGAAAGAGTCACTTCTTCATGGATCGATTACTGGTCGGGGGCATAGTCGAAGCCCGCGGGGCCGAACGGTTCGGCCTGGTCGCGGACGCCTTGCCGGCGGGAGAACTGAAGCGCTTTTACCGTTCGATTACGCGTTCCGAGCAGGCGCACCAGGGTTTGTTTCTGCAACTTGCCGAGCGCTACTTCGACGCCGGAGAAGTCAGGAAAAGGCTTGATCAGCTGCTTGAATTGGAGGCGGATATCGTCAGCAAGCTGCCCTTCCGGACGGCGCTGCACTGAGCCGGGCAGCTGAGGCCTGGTCAATTCTTGGAAAAATACCTTCGCAACCATGCCGAACCCGAAGCCGCCGCACTGGATGGGCTGTCGGGCGAAGCGGCCGGGCAGAATCCCTGGGCCAACGCGCTGGTCATTCCGGCCTGCAATGAATCGCCCCGATTTCTTCGGCCTCCACCGCCCTGTGGTGGCCGCAGCCTGTTGATCCTGGTGATCAATCAAGCGGACTCGGCGTCCGGCGAGGTATCGGCCGGCAACCAGGCCCTGGCGGCGGCCGCGCGGGCGCAGTTCGGGTTGTTATCACGGGTGACAGGCAAGCCGCCCGGAGAAGGCAGGGGTTTCCAACTGGAGCTGTTGCGTGACCCGCTCAATCCGCGGGATATTCTGCTGGTCGACCGTTTCAGCGAGGGTTGCCGCTTGCCGCCCAAAGCCGGGGTAGGGCACGCCCGGAAAATCGGTGCGGACCTCGCGGCCGCCCTGGTTTACCGCGGCAGGATTCAATCGCCCTGGATACACTGCAGCGATGCGGATGTTCAGCTCCCCCGAAGCTACTTTGCCTGTACCGCTGAAAACCGGTTCGCCGGCCGGGAATATTCGGCGCTGGTTTACCCGTTTCGACACGTCAACGCTGCGGAAAATGCGCAAGAGCCAGGAGTCCTGCAAGCCACGGAACTCTATGAGTTGTCCCTGCGTTACTACGTGGCCGGCTTGCAGTACGCCGGCTCGCCCTATGCGTTCAACACCATCGGCAGCACGATGGCGGTTCATGCCCATCATTACGCCAGGGTCCGCGGCTTTCCGAAGCGCGAGGCCGGCGAGGACTTCTACCTGCTGAACAAACTGGCCAAGGTCGGCACGGTGCTGGAACTCGAAGCCGATGCGGGATGCGAGCCGATCGAGATCGAATCACGTCGCTCGGACCGGGTGCCGTTCGGCACCGGGGCGGCAGTCAACCGGATCGCAGGATTGGAAGACCCGGTCCGGGATTTTCGTTTCTACCATCCCGCCGTGTTTGATCTGTTGAAAACCTGGCTGGAGAGCTGGCCCGTGATCTGGCTTTCAGGTTCTGCTGACCTGGAAGCCGCCCTGTTGAAAATCGTTTCCGGAGATCCGGTCCCGGCAGAGCAGCGGCGCGTGCTGCTGGCAGGCCTGGAAAAAATGAAAGCCGGCCAGGCGCTCGAACACGCGTTCAGGCAGAGCAGTGACCCTGGCCAGTTTACCCGCCAGATGCACACCTGGTTCGACGCCTTCCGGACGTTGAAACTGATCCATTTTCTGCGGGATCAGGCGCTGCCGTCAGTCAGTTACAGCGAGCTGCGAGCGGATCAGGGCTTTGTGCGCTTCGATGCGCTGGTCCAGGGTAGTGTCTTTGGCCGGCGTCTCGAACACCAGCACGGTGCGGGCGCCGGGGCCGGGCTGGACGTGGCCGTCGACGATGATGCTGGAACTGCTCATCAACTCGTCGATTGAACTGTCGATGACCGGCCCGATGACGCCGTTGGTGATTTCCTCATAGAATCGTGTCGTGCCACTCATCTCGAGCGGGATGCCGCTGTCCTCGAGTACCTGCCGTGCCGCCAGCGCCCGTGGATCGGCGGCGCCCAGTTCACCCTGGGAGTAGACGTAGCCTTTCGCAATCAGGTTGTCCTCGTGCAGGTCAATGCTGATCACCGGAGGATAGGTCGCGGACATTTCAACGACATAACGCCCCAGCGCTGCCGCTTCCGGACTGGAGGCGGCTGTTGCCCGGGCGGTATCAGGTTCATTGGGCTGCAGCAGCAGGTGAGAGGAGTCGCCGACACTGTTGCCTTCAATCGTTTCCGAATAAATCGGAATGTTCAGGTAGCGCCAGTTGCGGGCATAACCGTGCGGGTTGCACAGCGGCAACAGAACCACCGGTTGGCGTGCGCCCAGCGCCGCCAGTTCTTCAATCATTGCAGCCACTGCATTGGGGCCCGCAGGTTCTTCGCCATGGATTCCAGTGATCAGCCAGGTCGCGGGACCCTGGTGGGGAGAGCGCAAGGCGATGATGGGCAGCGCTTCGCTGGTGCCCGCAGGCTGCGACTGGTAAACAATGTCCAGGCTCCAGCCCTGCTCCAGCAGCGGCAGGTAAGAAGCATAAATCTGCTGGATGGGCGCCCGCCCGTCCTCAAAAGTGGTTACGGACGCAGGCACTTGCAATGTTGTTCCGGGCGTTTCCGCCGCCAGGCTTATCGAAGCCAGCAGTGACAAACCCGCCAGGCAAAAAGTCAGGACTCTTCTGTTTATCATGTTGAATCAATGTATTCCCATGGGTATTCCAAAACCGGATGATAATGGAATCCTGATCAAGGAGTCACTGGGCATCTTTTAGTTTTATAATTTCAACCATGAAACTGATTTCAGAAATCAGGAAACGAAATCTTCTGCGCGCCGCCGTGACGTACGGTGTGGTGTCGTGGCTGTTGTTGCAGATTGCAGACGTTCTGCTCGACGCTTTTGATGCGCCCGGCTGGATTTTCAGGGCTTTTATCATCCTGCTGGCGACCGGGTTTCCGGTAGCGCTGATCCTGGCGTGGTTTTTCGAACTGACGGCTTCCGGCCTGGTGAGGAATGAAGACCTGCCGGAGAATTACGTACGGGATGACGATTTCAAACGATTTCTGAACCCGGTCATCATCGCGATGCTGAGCGCTGCCGTTCTGCTGTTTGCGCTGGATAAATTTGTCTGGACAGGAAGCCCGGTCACCGGGGAGCCTGAAGCCGGTGTTAACCGGTCCGGAGCGGGCAACTCGCTGGCTGTCCTGCCCTTTGCCAATCGCAGCAGCCAGGCGGATGACGCCTATTTCGTGGATGGGATTCACGATGACCTGCTGACCATGCTGGCACGGATCGATTCTTTCAACGTGGTTTCCCGCACCTCGGTGATGCGATACAGGGACAGCGACAAGAGCATTCCTGAAATCGGACGGGAATTGCACGTGGACTACGTGTTGGAAGGCGGAGTCCAGCGTGCCGGGGCAAATGTCCGGGTCAACGCGCAGCTGATCGAAGCGGAACACGACCAGCACGCATGGGCCGAGACCTTCGACCGGGAACTCTCAACCGAGAACCTGTTCGCGATTCAGAGTGAAATTGCCCGCGCCATCGCCACGGCAACTTCCGCAGAATTGTCACCGAAAGATGAACGCCGCCTGGATGCTGTCCCGACCGCTGACCTGGCAGCCTATGAGGCCTACCTCAGGGGGCGTCAAGGTCTCTGGCAACGCACGGTTGCGGCTTACGAGGAAGCACTGGTGCAGTTCCGGACCGCAATTTCCCTCGATGCAAACTTCGCAGCCGCTTATGCCGGCCTGTGTGAAACTCATCTCAGCCTGTATTTGCAAAACAGCGAAGCCCGGCACTTCACTGAAGCCGAGAACGCCTGTCAACAGGCGCTGGTTCTTGATGCTGAGCGGGCCGAAGTCCGGGTGGCGCTGGCTGCCCTGTATCGAAACTTCGGAGATTATGAGCGCGCTGAACAGGAGTCGAGGAAAGCCCTTGAAATCGACCCCATGAATGTCGAAGCGATGCGGGAACTCGGCCAGGTTCTTGGCTTGCAGGGTCAAATCCGCGAGGCGGAGGCCGCTTTGCTGGAAGCTGAATCGCTGCAGCCGGACAATTGGTTGGTCCACGATGCGCTGTTTACGTTTTACCGGGAGTTTGACGACCAGCCGGATCGCTATGAGCGGGTTGTGCAGCAAGCGATGAAAGTCGTGGAGCTCACGCCGGACAATGCCGCAGCCTGGAACAACCTGGGTACGGCGTACTACACGATAGAACAATACGACGCAGCAGGGGCCGCGTGGGACCGCGCGTTGGAACTCAAACCTACACGCACCGGTTATACCAATCGGGGGTTGCTGTACTACTACAATGGCCAATTTTCCGAATCCGCGGAAATGCAGAAAAAAGCCATCGAGCTTGCGCCGGATGATCATCGCGCATGGGGTCGTCTCGCGGAATCCTATCGCTGGATGGAGACCGGGGCTGAAATCGTCGGGGAGACCTATTCGACGGCGGCACGCCTGGCTGAAGCCAGGTTGGAAATAAACAGCCGGGACTGGATCACCAGGGGCTTACTGGCGTTGTATTATGTTCGAATTGACCGGGATACGGAGGCGGTAGCGATGATTGATACCGCGCTGCTGGATTCGGGCCGCGATCCGGAATCCCTGTTATGCGCTGCACTGATCTGGCAGGAACTCGGTGACGAAGAGGCTGTGTTGAGTGCACTGGAGGAAATGATCGAGCGCGATGCGACCTACAACATTTATATTGCCGAAGAACCCGACCTCAAAGTCTTGCGCGGGAATCCACGTTTCGACCGGTTGATGGAACAATAGCGATGTTATTGAAAACAACTTTCCGGTATCCAACGAACTGTGTCGAACGGTTCCTGGAGTACGTGAAAATCGACACCCAGTCGCGCGAGGATTCCGATACTTTTCCCAGCACCGCTTCCCAACTGGTCCTGTTGCGGCTGCTACGGGATGAATTGCTGGCGCTTGGTCTGGAAGATGTCACGCTGGACGAGCACGGCTACGTGTTCGCCACCGTGCCCGCCACCGGCCCGAAGACTGACGTGCCGGTTATCGGGTTCCTGGCCCATGTCGACACCTCTCCGGAAATGAGCGGGGCCGGGGTGAAAGCGATCGTGCACCAGGACTACGACGGCCGCGACCTGGTATTGCCGGACGATCCGTCCGTGGTGATTTCTCCGGCGGATAATCCCCTGCTGGCGGAGCAGGTCGGCAATGACATCATCACGGCGTCAGGAACCACTCTTGCTGGGCGCAGACAACAAGGCCGGGGTGGCGGAGATCATGGGCGCGGTGGAATACCTGGTCAATCACCCGGAAATTGCACATGGTCCGATACGCATCGGTTTTACGCCTGACGAAGAAGTCGGTAGCGGGACAGAGTATTTCGACGTAGAACGGTTCGGCGCCCATTGCGCCTACACGATGGACGGCGAAACGCTGGGCGAACTGCAGGTCGAAACGTTTTCAGCGGACGCGATCACTTTGACCTTCCAGGGTCTCAACACGCACCCCGGCTTTGCCAGGGGCAAAATGGTCAACGCCATCAAGGTCGCCGCCGAGTTCATCACCCGTTTGCCAAAGGACGGTTTGTCTCCGGAAACGACGGCGGGCTACCAGGGCTTTGTCCATCCCTACGTGGTCGATGCAGCTGTCGAGAAAACGTCGGTCAAATTGCTGGTGAGAGATTTTGCCACTTCAAGGCTCAAGGAGATGGAGAGCCTGGTGGAACAGATCGCCGGGCAGGCTGTTGCGCTGTACCCGGGTTCGGGAGTGGAGATCACGGTTGAAGAAAGCTACCGCAATATGAAAGAGGTGCTCGAGCATCATCCGGACGTCGTCGACAATGCCCTTGAGGCTTACCGGAGGGCAGGGCTGGAGCCGAGAATTGAACCCATACGTGGCGGCACCGATGGTTCACGCCTGAGCTTCATGGGCCTGCCGACGCCAAACATCTTTGCCGGCGAACACAATTTCCATTCGCGCTACGAGTGGATCTCGACCCATGACATGCACAAGGCCGTGGAGGTCATTATCGAACTGTGCCGGGTCTGGGAGGAGCGGTCTTAGCGTGGGAGGCGGCCTTGCCGGCAAGGTCCGTGCTCCCACACCAAATCCAGCTCCCTAGATCAGGCTCGGCAGCACCAGGCTGGCCAGGCTCAGCACCAGGAAGAAGCCGCACATATCGGTCATGGTCGTCAGCAGAGGGCCGGAAGCCACGGCAGGATCGATGTTGAGCCGCTTCAACACCAGGGGCACGGTGCCGCCGATCGATACGGCCAGCACGGTGTTGAGCCCGAGCGCCGCTCCGACCACGAGTCCAAGCATGGGGTTGCCTTTCCAGGCCCAGGCAGCCAGGCCGAGCAACAGGCCCAGCGCCAGGCCATTGATGATTCCGACCACCACTTCCTTGCCCCATACCCGGGCGACGTCCTTGGGTTCCGCTGCGCCCAGGGTCAGTTCCCGCATACTGACGGCTACCGCCTGGTTCCCTGAGCAGCCGCTCATGTCCGAAACGATCGGCAGAAACACCGCGAGCGCGATCACTGCGGTCAGCGTGTCTTCATACATGGCGATCACGCTGGCGGCAACAATGTTCAGGCCGATATTGACGCTCAGCCAGGACAACCGCCGCTTGGCGCGGTCCCATACCGGCATGCTGCGCAATTCGTCGCCGCCGACGATACCCGCGACCTTCAGGCTGTCCGACTCGGCCTTTTCCGCCAGGGCTTCCAGCAGGGACCTGCGGCGGACGATGCCCAGAAGCTGGTTGTTCTTGTTGACTACCGGTACCGCGGCAATGTCGTAATCGGCAAAAAACTGGTCGAGTTCAAGCAGTGATGTATCGGGCGAAACCGTTTTCGCCGGCTTGGCAATGCTCCCGATTTTTGCGTCCGGGTTGGCAAACACCAGGTCCCGGAGCCGGAGGACTCCCACCAGCACTTCGCGCCGGGTCACAACGTAAACATAGTGGACGGTCAGGAATTCATAATCGCCCTCGTGGCCGGTCAGATCGTCGACCACTTCGCGCACCGTCGCCGTTTTGCGGTAGGTGGCGAACTCGGTCATCATCAGGCCGCCTGCCTCATCCGGTTCATAGGCACTCAATTCCCGGATTTCCTGCACATCCTCGTCGTCGAAAAGCTCCAGGATGGCTTCGGCGTCTTCGTTGTCCAGTTCCGCCAGGATATCGACCCGGTGGTCGCTGGACAGTTCTTCGAGGATCGTGGCCGATTCGATCGCGGTCATTTCCTCCAGCAGTTCCGCCGCGTGCGTATCCGGGAGGTCCTCGACCAGGTTCGCCGCCCGTTCAGACTGAAATCGAGGAGAGCAGTTGCCGCTGCTCATCCGGGTCCAGGCGGAACATCGCGTGCAGCAATTCTGCCGAATCAATGGAGTCGAGCAGGGTATCCAGTTCACCGGTGGGAAGGCCGCTCTCAAGTGCTGAGCGAAGCTGATCCCTGGCGTCGATTTTGATTTCTGGCATGCGAAAGGTCTCCTTCCTCTACCTCAGCGATTATATACAGTCTGCATGAGCGGCATGCCGAGGATCACCGAAAAAGCTACCATTGGTCGCTTACTGCCTGTTTTTAAGTGATTTCTTACGTCCGATGTATTGACAGAAAGGCGATTCGAAACTAAATTCCGCTTGAAGGCACAGTGCCTTTGTACGGAGACTTGATAATGGGAAAGAGAGCCCGAAAAAATTACCGCAACGTCAGCATTGAAAACGAGGACGATTTCGACGATCTGTTCGATGACGATTTCGATGCGAACGAGCTTTCCAGGGACATTTACAGCACGGAATGGGGCGAAGACGACAATGACAGCGGCGTCAACGCACGGCGTAAAATCGAACGTCGCAAGGACATCAAGAAGCTGTATTCCCAACTCGACGAATGGGAAGAATTCGGTAAGAGCACGGATAACTATCTTTAGTCGTCCGTAACAGGTTGCCGGTGTCCCCGGGCAACCTGTAGTTCACTTCTTCGGCCTGCGCCCGGGCCGGTTCCTGGCGCAGCGAAGCACGTTCATCTGTTGCCCGGAAAAATGCGCGGCAAAAAAATTTGATATTCTGCACTTTACAGGCGAAGCCATCGTCCCAATCTACTAGCGGGTAGACTTTCACCCGCACAAATCCACAGGAGAGCGCTCATGACTCATGTACTTCCCGCCCTGCCTTACGCAGCAGACGCACTCGCACCGGTTATTTCAGCAGAAACCATCGATTTTCATTACGGCAAACACCACCAGGCCTACGTGACCAATCTGAACAACCTGGTGCCCGGTACCGAATTCGAAAACGCTTCGCTGGAAGACATCGTGATGAAATCCAGCGGCGGCATCTTCAACAATGCGGCACAGGTCTGGAATCACACGTTCTACTGGAACGGCCTCAGCCCGAATGGCGGCGGTCAACCAAAGGGTGCACTGGCTGATGCGATCAATGCGGCCTACGGTTCGTTTGATGAATTCAAGGCGGCCTTCATCAAGTCCGGAGTTGGCAATTTCGGCTCAGGCTGGACCTGGCTGGTGAAAAATGGCAACGGTTCGGTTGAAATCGTCAACACCTCGAATGCCGCCAACCCGCTGCGTGACGGCAAGAAACCGCTGCTGACGATCGATGTCTGGGAGCACGCGTATTACATCGATTACCGGAACGCCAGGCCGAAATACCTGGACGAAATCTGGTCGTTGGTTAACTGGGATTTTGTCGCTTCCAACTTCGCTTGATGGAAGCAAAACTCAATGTGCTGGGAGAACCCCTCGTTCCCTGTTCACACAATCCGGTAACAGGGTTCTTCCGCGACGGCTGCTGTAACACCAGCGCAGAGGACTTTGGCCTGCACACGGTCTGTGTGCGGGTCACCGCTGAATTCCTGGAATTTTCGCGATCCAGGGGCAACGATCTGACGACGCCGCACACCGAATTCGGCTTTCCCGGGCTCAGGCCCGGCGACCAGTGGTGTTTATGCGCTGCGCGCTGGCAGGAAGCGATGGAAGCCGGTGCTGCGCCGCGCGTCGTTCTGCAGGCAACACACGCGGCCACGCTGAGGGTTGTCAAACTGAAGAGCCTGAAGGAATACGCGATCGACCTGGTGTAGGAGCGAATTAGCGCCGGCAATGCCGACGAATGGGCGGTTTTGCCGAAAGGCATACAAAAGCCGGCTGACGGACATGCCGTCGCGCGTTCGCGAATAAATTCGCTCCTACAGCGGTTGTTTCTGCTAGACTCGCCACTTCCTGGCCGCATCGGTTGGCCTGCATTTTCCCAAATTCATCTTCCCCGTACCGATTCACGCCCGCAAGCCGGGTGCTGGAAGGGCAAGACCGGAGTACTTTCCAACATGTCATTTGACACCCTCGGCCTATCGGCCGAACTCCTGCGTGCTGTGCACGAACAGGGCTATAACGAACCTACACCCATCCAGGTCAAGGCGATCCCGTTGATCCTGCAAGGCCGGGACATCATGGCCGGCGCCCAGACAGGCACCGGGAAAACAGCCGGCTTTACTTTGCCGCTGCTGCAGCTTTTGAATTCACGGCCGGTGGCGGCCAATCAGCGGGCCGTGCGCGCACTGGTGTTGACGCCGACCCGTGAACTGGCGGCCCAGGTGGAACAAAGCGTGATCACTTACGGCCGTTACCTGCCGCTGAAAAGCGCGGTGATCTTCGGCGGCGTCAAGATCAACCCGCAGATCGACAAACTGCGCCGTGGCGTGGATATGCTGGTGGCTACTCCCGGGCGTCTGCTGGACCACGCACGCCAGAAGACCGTTGATTTATCCAAGGTGGAAGTTCTCATACTGGACGAAGCCGACCGCATGCTCGACATGGGCTTTATCCACGACATTCGCAAAATCCTGGCCATGCTGCCCAACAAGGAGCAGCGGCAGAACCTGTTGTTCTCCGCCACGTTTTCTAATGAAATCAAGCAATTATCACACCAATATTTGAATCAACCTGAATTGGTGGAAGTGGCTCGCCGTAACACGCCCATCGAGTTGATCGCTCAGCTGGTCCATCCCGTCGACCAGGGTCGCAAGCGGGAAATGCTCAGCCACATGATCGGTGCGGGAAACTGGCGCCAGGTGCTGGTTTTCACCCGCACCAAGCACGGGGCGAACCGGCTGGCCAAGCAACTGGTCATGGACGGGCTCAGTGCAACCGCCATTCACGGCAACAAAAGCCAGGGCGCGCGGACCCGGGCGTTGGCGGACTTCAAGCAGGGATCGGTACGGATCCTGGTGGCGACCGACATCGCCGCGCGTGGACTGGACATCGATCAATTGCCGCATGTCGTCAATTACGAACTGCCCAATGTGCCGGAAGACTACGTGCACCGGATCGGCCGTACCGGCCGCGCCGGCAACGAGGGCACGGCCATTTCGCTGGTGTCGGGAGAGGAAAACAGGATGTTGAGGGATATCGAACGGTTGATCAACCGCGAAATTCCAAAGCAGGTTCTGCCGGGTTACGAACCAACCGGCAGGATCCAGGCCGACACCGACGACCGTGCCGGAAGTGCCCGTCCGGGTCAACGGCGCGGTAAACCCGCTCCCCAGGCGGGCCGCAACGCAGGCGCCAATGGCCGGAGCAACGGCCGCGGGAACGGTCAGAGCAACAGCCGCAGCAATGGTCAGAGCAACGGCCGCAGCAATGGTCAGAGCAACGGCCGCAGCAATGGTCAGAGCAACGGCCGCAGCAATGGTCAGAGCAACAGCCGCGGGAATGGTCAGAGCAATGGTCGAAGCAATGTGCAGGCCATTGACAGCAACCGCCTTCGCAACGACGCTACCCGGAGCGCCAACGGTGAGAGAGCCGCCCGCCAGGGCAACCGTCGCCAGCCGGGAACGCCGGCAAAACCGGGCTACAGTCATTGGCTGACCGGATGTTCCAGAAACAGACAGCAATAGGGAAATTAGGGCCTGTTACACCATTTGAATCATCACCGCCGGAGGTCATTTTTTTTGACGGCAGCGGAGAGTGAAGTATAGTGAATCTATATGATCGACTGACAGAGCAGCGGAAAAAGGCCGGCCTGTGGCTGAAGCCCACCGGCTCCTCGTGCCTTGATGGGGATTTTTCAGCCGCAGACGATAGTGTTAGCAGGCCCTATGGAGTCTTTCTTTCCCGGCCAGCGCTGGGTCAGTAACACCGAGTCGGAACTGGGCCTGGGGGTGGTGATGGAAGTCTCAGCCCGCCGGGTCGAACTGGAGTTTCCGGCTTCGGGTGAAAAACGGGTTTACGCCACGGACAATGCGCCGCTCAGCCGGGTTGAATACCGGGTCGGAGAGAAGGTGAGTTCGGAGGACGGCAGGGCCCTGGTCATCGAGGACGTCATCAGCGCCAATAACTGCCTGATCTACGGTTGTATCGATGACGCGGGCGACAAACACGTTGTGCCGGAACAGCTGCTGAACAGCCGCGTGCAGTTCAGCAAACCTCAGGATCGCCTGTTCGCCGGCCAGATCGACAGGAACACCACGTACGAATTGCGTTGTGAGACCTTCGAACACAGCCGGCATCATCAGACGTCAAAAGCCCTGGGGTTGTTGGGTCCGCGGGTGCAGTTGCTGCCACACCAGCTCTATATCGCCGGCAAAATTGCAAACCGTTATGCTCCCCGGGTATTACTGGCCGATGAAGTCGGCTTGGGAAAAACCATCGAAGCGGGATTGATTCTGCATCAGCAGTTGGTCAGCGGACTCGCGAGCCGGGTGTTGATCGTTGTTCCCGATAGCCTGCTGCACCAATGGCTGGTCGAAATGTTGCGCCGCTTCAACCTGTTGTTCACGATCGTCGATGACGCCAGGGATGACGACACGGCCGAAGGCGATGAAGAAAACCCCGACGCTGAACCGGCCGGTAACCCGTTTGAAAGCAGCCAACTGGTGCTTTGTACGCTTTCCTTTTTAAGCAACAGCCCGGACCGGCAGGCACAGGCCATGGCGGCCGGCTGGGACCTGCTCGTGGTTGACGAGGCCCACCACCTGCACTGGACCGGGCAACTGGCCAGCCCGGAGTACCTGTGTGTCGAGGCGCTGGCCCGGCATACACCTGGCTTGTTGCTGCTGACGGCGACACCGGAACAACTCGGGATGGAGGGTCACTTTGCCCGTTTACGCCTGCTGGACCCCGCCCGCTACCACGACCTGCAGGAATTTTTGGCCGAAGAACTCAAACACCGGGCTGTTAACCACCTGGTGCAGGGCCTTATGGCGCAGGATGCGCGCGATCAGATGACCCGGGGCGCCCTGCTTGCAGCCCTTTCCGAATATCTCGACGAAAGCTGCCTGGCGCCGTTGCTGGCGTCACTCCGGGCTGACAGCAGCGATGAATTTTCAGCCGCGCGCGATGCGGTTATTGACGCGTTGCTGGACCGGCACGGCACCGGCAGGGTGTTGTTTCGCAATACCAGGGCCTCGGTAGGCGGGTTCCCGGAGCGCAAGCTGAATGCCTGGCCATTGACTGCACCGGAGCTGTACCTGGAGCGTCTTGCCGGCGCTACACCCGGCGAAATGCTGACTCCGGAGCTTTTGCTGGGCGAGCCCTGGGTCAGGCTGGATCCCCGGGTGGAGTGGCTCGCTGACTGGTTGACCCGGCACCGGGGTGAGAAAGTCCTGGTTATCTGCGCCCACGCGGCGACGGCTGTTTCGCTCGAAGAACATTTGCGCATCCGGTCCGGCGCGCTGTCGGCCGTGTTTCACGAGGGCTTGAGCCTGTTGGCGCGCGACCGCGCCGCAGCCTGGTTTGCCGACGACGAGAACGGGGCGCAGACCCTGATTTGCTCGGAAATCGGCAGCGAGGGCCGCAATTTCCAGTTCGCCCGACACCTGGTCTTGTTCGATCTGCCCCTGAACCCGGATTTGCTGGAACAACGCATTGGCCGCCTCGACCGGATCGGCCAGCGCAACACGGTGCAGATTCACGTGCCTTTTTACCGGCACAGCGCGCAGTCCGTGCTGCTGAATTGGTATCACGAGGGGCTTGATGCCTTTGAACACACCTGTCCTGCCGGACAGGCATTGTTCGAGTACTTCGAACGCGACCTGTTGTGTGCACTGGAACAGGCAGGAGAGAGCAGTGCTTTGCAGTCACTGCTGCGGGTGACCCGTGAAAAAACCGCCGAAGTCCTGCAGGAATTGCAGCAGGGCCGCGATCGCCTGCTTGAACTGAATTCCTTCAACCGCGAACAAGCGGATGAAATTATCGGCGAAATGATCGCTGACGAAAAGCGCAAGGAATTGTCCGACTACATGGAACGGGTTTTCGATCTTTTCGGCGTCGAACAGGAGCACCACTCCAGCAACAGCCTGGTTGTCAAGCCGGGCGCCCATATGCCGGTGCACAGTTTTCCGGCCTTACCGGAAGATGGCGTCACGGCCACGTACCAGCGCGACCTGGCCCTGTCCCGTGAGGATATGCAGTTCCTGACCTGGGAACACCCGATGGTCAGCGGCGCGATGGATATGGTGCTCAGCGGGGAATTCGGCAATACCGCGTTCTGCACGATAAAACTTCCGCCATTGAAGCCGGGGACGATTCTGCTGGAGGCCCAGTATGTTCTGTCCTGCATTGCGCCAGGCGGGTTGCAATTGCATCGTTTCCTGCCCTTGACCACTTTGCGCCTGGTCGTCGATCACCGGAATAACGATTTGACCGAAATCCTGGGTAGCGCCCGCCTGGGCAAGCTGGCCCAGGAGGCGCCTCTGCACAACGCCCGGGACCTGGTGCGGCAAACCCGGCCCCGGATTACCGAAATGGTAAAACACGCCGGGGCATTGGCCGAAGCGCGAAAAATCGGCATGGTGGAGGCTGCAGTGACTTCAATGCGCGCCTTGCAACAGGTCGAATGGGAACGCCTGCAGGCACTGGCGATGGTCAATCCGAACATTCGCCAGGACGAGCTCAGTCATGCCAGGGACGCTGCTGATCGCCTGGAGCCTTACCTCCGGGGCGCTCAAATGCGGCTGGATGCGATACGCGTGGTCATGGTGACCGGGTAGGCAGAAGGGGCTACAACTCCGGTTGGTCCATCAGTTTCAACGCCAGCGCCTTCGAGGCCGGTGTGATGGACAGGCCGCCCAGCGCGGTGCAGCAGATTTCCCTCGGCATGGACTGACCGATTTCGTTCATCGCGGCGATGACCTGGTCCAGCGGCACCAGGTGCAGGTAGCCGGCAAGGGCCATGTTGGCGCTGTTTACGGCATTGCTGGCCGCCATTGCGTTCTTGCCGAGGCAAGGCGCTTCAACCCGGCTCGCAATCGGGTCGCAGCTCAATCCAAACATGTTCTGCAGCGCAATCGAGGCCGCGCAGAGCGCGTCCGCCGGACTACCGCCCAGCATTTCGGCCAGGCCCGCGGCGGCCATTCCTGCAGCGGACCCGCATTCGGCCATGCATCCGCCCAGTTCCGCCGAAAACGTCGCGCCCTCGGCGATAAAAATACCGATCAGGCCCGCGGCCAGGAGTCCTTTGACCTGGGTATCTTCCACCAGGTCGCTGCCATCATCGGCAACCGCCAGCAGCGCTGCCGGCAGCACCGCGCAGGAGCCTGCCGTCGGTGCAGCCACGATCGACTCCAGCCCCGCCTTGGCTTCCATGATCGCGGTCACGTAACGGATCATGCGGTTCTGGACGGAGCCGCCAATCAGTTTTCGCTCCTGCTCGGCCTTTACAAACGCCTTGACCTGGGTGGGTAGCAGCCGGCCGGGCAGTTCGCGACCTAGCAGGCCTGACTCGAGGCTGCGCCGCATGGTGGCCAATATGTCAGCCGCCTTGTCGAATACCTGTTGCTCGCTCCAGCCGCTGCGGGCGGCTTCATAGCGAAGCGCCCATTGCCACAACGGGGTGCTTGCATCGATTGCCTGCAGGAATTCACCCGCGGTACAAAAAGGCAGCGCACCGGCGTCTGTCGCCATCACCGGCATCACCGGCGCCAGGACATGAACTTCGAATGCGCCGAGCCGCGCCAGTTGTTCTTCCGGCCAGGGCGAACGGCTGCGCAGGTGCCAACCCGAAGTCTGGAGGCGACCGATTCCGACCACATCGCTGTATTTTGTCAACTCGGAAATCAGACCGTCACCGGCTCCGGCCCCGATCAGGAACAGCTCGTGGAGGTCGCCGTGCAGGCAAACGGGAACGTCATTCAGCGACTGGACTTCGATCATTCCGCCCCCGGTTGAAACGGCTGTCAGGGTTCTCGTGGTTTCTCCGTCATGAAGTTCCAGCCGGTAGGTGTTCGGATGTTTCGCGCCGTAGTCCAGGTATCGGACTTCAACCTTGATGCCGGCCTTTTGCAGCTCCCGTGCATAGTCTTTCAGACGTTCATCATCGGCCTCCCAGCCAAGCAGTCCCGCGGCCAGCCCCAGGTCGGAGCCCTGGGTGCGATGGGTTGTGACCAGTGAACCGGAAGGGTCGTAATCGACCACGACGCGTTGCAGGCGCCCCCGCATCAGGTCGCGCGCCAGCCGGCCGATTCGTTGCGCGGCCGCGCTGTGCGAACTCGAGGGCCCGCGCATGACCGGGCCAAGCACGTCGTTGAAAATACTGGGTATGCTCAATTTTTCCACCTTTGGCAGCTTGGGCCGCCTTGCCCTCCCAGCATTACGAATGGCCGGTGCAAATGCAACACCTTTTGTCCTGGAGCAGGCGCCCCGGGACTGCTGCTTGACAGCAAACCACCGCTGGCTGTTTTATGGGCGACATGAGCAAGCTTTCGATCATCGACAACGGGTTCCTGCTTACCGAGTCCCAGAACAGCCCCAAGCACGTGGCCTGCCTGCAGATATTCCGGCTGCCCAAGGGCAGGGGCTCCGCCTGGCTGCGGCGACTGCTTGACGACCTGCAGAGCCGTGCCCCCCGGGTTTCCCTTCAATCGCAAACTGAAGGTCAGCAATCCTTTGCAGCCGGAATGGGTTACGGACAACCGGTTTGAAATCGAATACCACGTCCGGCACACCGTGTTACCCGGGCCGGGGAATGATCAGCAACTGTGGGACGTGGTCGGGCGAATGCACGCCAACCTGCTGGATCGCGAACGGCCGCTGTGGGAATTCCACCTGATCGAAGGTATTTCCGGCCGGCGATTCGCGTTCTATACCAAGATTCATCACGCCATGGCGGACGGTGTCACGATCAACCGCTGGTTCACGCAGGCGGGTTCGGCATCGAGGGACGATCGCTCAACACCGCCGATATGGGGCCGCGAGCGGGCGCGCCCGGAGCCGGACCAGGGAGAGCCCGGCTACGCGCAACTGTTGAAGACCGGTTTGGCGATGCTGGGAGGTAGTGTCAAAACCACGTTCGACCTGGCCGGGCTGGGCGCCCGGCTGGTGCAGCGGCGTTACATCAAGGGTGATTCGAACGCCATACTTCCCACGGCGGCTCCGCGCACAGCACTGAACGTGACGACCGGATCGGCCCGGAATCTCGCCGGCACGTCTTTTCCGCTGACGCTGATCAAGGCCATCGGAAAGTCCCAGGGCGCCAGCATCAACGATGTCCTGATGACGATTTGCGACCTGGCCATCAGCCGGTACTACGCGGAAAAAGGGCAGGCGCCGAAGGAACCGATGGTGGCCTTCATTCCGGTCAACCTGCGCAATCCCGACGACCCGGAAAGCGGAAACCTGGTCTCCATGCTGCAGGTCAGAATGGCGGGACGGCATGATGAGCCGCTCGCCGCATTGCTGCAAATCAGGGACTCCTCGCGCACGGCCCAGGCGTTGTTTTCAGGGACGGGCAGGTCCGCCCTGCAGATTTACGCCCTGATGGTGGCCTTGCTGGCGCAGTTCGAAGAAAGCCTGAAATTTGCCCGGGTACTGCCGCCCACCAACAACCTGGTGATTTCGAATGTACCAGGTCCGCGGGATGTCATGTACTTTCGCGGCGCTGAAGTCGTCAGCGCCTTCCCGATTTCCACGTTGCTGCCACTGACTGCGCTCAACGTGACGGCCAACAGCTACGCCGGCAAAATGCACATCGGCCTGGTTTCCGGCAGAACGGCCATCCCGGACCTGCGGGCGATCGTCGGCTTCATGCACGAAGCCGTCACCGCACTGGCAGGGGTGACCGGTATAAAAATCGCCGCCAGGGAGGTTTCCGATGACCAGGGCTGACCCCATCCCGCGTAACCGGGATAACGACTATTCAGAGGAACAGGCAGCGCTGCGCCGCGAATTCGTCCGGGAAAAAACCGGCGCAAACCTGGAAACCGTTTCTGCTTATCCGATCGATCCGGCGGTTACCCGCGGCAACATCGAAAATTTCATCGGCACGGCCCATGTTCCGCTGGGCCTGGCCGGGCCTTTGCGGATCAGGGGGGAGCATGCCAAAGGCGACTTCTACGTGCCCCTGGCGACCACCGAGGGCACACTGGTGGCCAGCTACAGCCGGGGAATGCGGGCCATCAGCGAATCCGGTGGCGTGAAAACGACGGTGGTGAAGCATTCCATGCAGCGCGCGCCGGTATTTCTGTTTGAGGATGCACTGCAGGCGCGGGACTTCGGCGTCTGGCTGAAAAACCACCTGGACCAGGTCAGGGAGGTGGCGGAAGTCGACCACGCGTAGCGGCAAGCTGGTAGAAATCGAGCAATACCCGGTGGCCAATATGCTCTATACCCGGTTCTGCTACACCACCGGCGACGCTGCCGGCCAGAACATGACCGGAAAGGCCACCTTCGTCGCCTGTGAATGGCTGAAAAACAACCACCCGTTGAAACCGGATTACATCCTTTCCGGCGCCATCGACACGGACAAGAAACACTCGGCGATGAACCTGATCCAGACACGGGGTAAACGCGTAATCGCCGAATTCACGCTGAAAGAATCCGTGGCGCGCGAGCTGCTCAGAGTGGATCCAAAAAATCTCTACCGCTACCGGCAGATTGCCGCGGTCGGTTCGATTCAGTCCGGATCCGCATATTCGGGCGCCCATTCAGCGAACGGACTGGCCGCACTGTTTATCGCCACCGGCCAGGATGCCGCAAATGTTGCCGAATCCCACGCCGGGATCACCTACGGACAACTTTTGGAAAACGGCGATTATTATTGGTCCGTGACTTTACCTGCCGTCATTTGCGCAACCCATGGCGGCGGGACCGGTTTGCCGTCGCAGCGCGAATGCCTGGAAATACTCGGTTGTTACGGCGCCGGTAAAGCGGACAAGTTTGCCGAAGTCGTGGCTGCCGTCGTGCTGGCCGGCGATGTCTCGCTGACCAGCGCCGTGTTGGCCGGCGACTGGGTGAGCAGCCACGAAACCCACGGGAGAAATCGATGATACGTACCGGTAAGGAATATATTGAAAGCCTGCGCGGCCGCAAGCTGGAGGTATACCTGTTTGGCGAACGTGTCACAGAGCCTGTGGACCACCCGATGATCCGCCCGTCTGTCAACGCCGTGGCCGCGACTTACGATCTTGCTCAAACAGATGAAGAACTGGCGACGGCCATGTCGCCATATACCGGTGAACGGATCAACCGCTTTCTGCATATTGCCGCGAGCCGCGAGGACGTCGTCAACCAGAACAAGATGCAGCGCCGCCTGGGGCAGCTGACCGGCACCTGTTTCCAGCGCTGTGTCGGCATGGACGCGCTCAATTCCCTGCATTCGGTTACCTGGGAGATCGACGAGGCCCGCGGAACCGCCTATCACCGCCGTTTTCTCGACTTCGTTCAATTCGCACAGACCAACGGTTTCGTGATCGGCGGTGCGATGACCGATGTGAAAGGCGATCGCAGCAAGGCTCCGCACGCCCAGGCGGACCCGGACCTGTATGTGCACGTCACCCGCCGGACGGAAGAGGGGGTCTACATCAGCGGCGCCAAGGCGCACCAGACCGGATGCATCAATTCGCACTGGCTGATCGTCATGCCGACGCTGCGGCTGGGTGAAAATGACCGGGATTTTGCGATCGTGGGCGCACTGCCGGTCGACACGCCCGGAATTACCTATGTTTACGGGCGGCAATCCTGCGACACCCGCAGCATGGAAGGCGGCGATCTCGATTCCGGTAACGCGAAGTTTGGCGGCCAGGAGGCGATGGTGATCTTCAGGGATGTGTTCATCCCGAACGACATGATTTTCATGGACGGCGAGTACGACTTCGCTGCCCTGCTGGTTGAACGGTTTACCTGCTACCACCGGCGCAGCTACGTGTGTAAATCCGGTGTGGGTGACGTGCTGATCGGCGCTGCAGCAGCCATTGCGGATTACAACGGCGTTGAGAAAGCCTCCCATATCCGCGACAAGCTGGTGGAAATGACCCACCTGAACGAGACCATTTACAGCACCGGCATCGCGGCCTCCTACCAGTCGACCCGGATGAAATCGGGTGTCTATAAATGCGATGACATGATCGCCAATGTCTGCAAGCACCACGTGACGAAAATGCCCTATGAGCTGGCCCGTATCGCGCAGGACCTGGCCGGCGGGCTGATGGTCACGCTGCCATCCCAAAAGGACCTCGAGCACGATGAAATCGGTCCCTTGCTGCAAAAATTCCTGCAGGGCCGCGAAGGGACATCGACCAATGACCGCCTGCGCATCCTCCGGCTGATCGAAAACATCACGCTCGGCCGCAACGCGGTGGGTTACCTGACGGAATCCATGCATGGCGCCGGTTCGCCCCAGGCGCAGCGGGTGCAGATCGCACGGCAGAGCGGGCTGGAATACAAGAAAGGCCTGGCCCGTTCACTGGCGGGCATCGCCGCTGTAGATGGTATGGAATCGCCGGAACCCGGGGACTACCTGGCGCGGGTGTTCAGCCCGGAAGCCGCGGGGTAATTCTTTCCCGGTTCAGGCAATCGCGGCCAGCGTTTCGAGCTCGACCAGCGATTCTTCAAGGCAGTCAAGCAGGCGTTGAATACTGGGCAAGGAGCGCCGGCAGGCGATGATGCCGAAGTCCAGGTGGTCCGCGTAACTGACCAGCGTGATGTTCAGTGATTGCCCGTTCAACACGATACTCGCCGGGTAAATGCCGTCCAGCCGCGCGCCGTTCCAGTACATCGTTTTACGCGGGCCGGGGACGTTTGAAATGACCAGGTTATAGGCCGGGAGAATCCTTTCCAGGCTCAGCAGCTTGCTCAGGGCCAGCGGCGACAGCGTGATTTGTGCAAACAATTCGGCTTCACCGGAAGTCAGCCCGGAATAAATTTCCTTTCCCGCGCGCATGGATTCACGAACGGTTTCATAGCGGTCCGCTGGATCCTCCAGGTGGGTTCCCAGGTTCGCGATGACGAAGCCGACCGCGTTGGATGAATCGAGATCACCGGACACCCGCAGCGATACGGGCACCATGGCTTTGAGCGGCCTTGAGGGCAGTGCGCCGGACTGGGCAAGGTAGCGGCGCAGCGCGCCTGAGCACATCGCCAGGACGGTGTCATTCAAAGTGCCGCCCAGGGCATTGCCAACGGCCTTGAGTCGCTGATAGGGCCAGCTTTGCGCGACAAAGCGCCGCGAACCGGTCACGTCGCTGCTGATGATGCTGCTCGGTACGCCCCGCCAGGGCACATTCAGCGCATTGTCGCCACCGATCCACACATTGGCGTATTTCAGCAGCGCACGGGCCACATTCGATCCAGTGCCCAGTTGGCTGGTCAGCCGCTCAGCCAGGGACTTGATGTCGCCGGTGCTGTAGCCATCCGCCTGGACCGGGGATGGAAGCTGCTGCCTGTAGTGCTCCCAGGCAGTCCGTGACAGCGGCGAGTAATCAACCCGGCCCTTGCTGGTGGCCGAAAGCATGCTGTTGGTCATGTGCATGGCGGCCATGCCGTCCAGCATGCAGTGATGGGTTTTCAGATACGTGGCAAACTGGTTTCCCGCCAGCCCTTCGATCAGGTGGAGTTCCCATAACGGCCGGTTGCGGTCCAGCAGCGTGCCGTGCAGTCTCGAGATCAACGCGAACAGTTCCCGGTACCGGCCCGGCTGCGGCAGCGCCGAATGACGGATGTGGTATTCAATATCGAATTCCCGGTCATTTTCCCAGGAAAAAGCCAGGTTGGCCCTGCTGAGCAAGCTCCTGGAAATACGCTGATTGAACTTCGGCCGCAAATCGATACCGGTCAACAGGATTTCCTTCAACCCCAACAGGAATTTGCGTTTGTCCACACCTCTGGGGTAGCTGTACAGGCTCACCCCGCCGGTATGCATCGGTGTTTCACGGTTTTCCGCGATCAGGAAACTGCTGTCGATCAGGCTCAGGCGCTGCATGGTGTCGATTATATACCCGGGGTCCTTTTTACGGTTGGTTCGGAACCTTCGATTGGGGTTTTTTGACATACGGCAACGGGGTTCCCGTCGAACCGGAGGGCGGCGAGGTGCCCAGGTAGTTGCTGATGGTTGGCGCCAGGTCGTGCGGCGAGACCGGTGTGTCGACCTTTCCCTGGCCGATTCCCGGACCCGCGATCATGAGCGGCACGTGGCTGTCGTAGTTCCACGGCGAACCATGCATCGCCGCGTCCTCGTGCGGTTCGCGGCTCAAAAACCAGAAAGGGTCCTGCACGACGATGACGTTTCCGGAACGTTCCGGGTGAAAACCACAGGCGACCCGCCGGGCCTGCAGGGTGTCCGGAATCCGGCCGGCCATGATGTCGGTTTTTGCCAGCGCCAGTGAAAAACCCGGCATGGCCATCATGACCGAAGCCAGTTCGCGTTCCACCTGCGCGACATCAAGGCCGAGTGCAGCAATGGCTTCGAGGTCCAGGTAGAGTCCGGGTGTCCAGAAATCCAGCACCAGGTTGCGGTCCGTGTTGAACGTTTTTCCCAACGCCCGGTTGGCCTGCTCCATGAACTGTGACGGTTCAAGCCGTTCCGCCTTGAAGCCGAGTTCGGCCATGTACTCCGGAGCCGGGCTGACCCCGTGATCGGACGCCAGCACGACCAGGGTCTTGTCCAGGCCAATTTGCCGGTCGATGAATTCCAGCAATTCCTGCAAGGTGCGATCGACCCGGAGCAGGTTGTCCTCCGCTTCCAGGCTGTCAGGACCGAAAGCATGGCCGATGTAATCGGTCACGGAAAAACTCACGGCCAGCACGTCGGTGTGCCCTGTCTGACCGATATTTTCGGCGGCAACCAGTTCCTTGACGAAGCTGAGTGTGAGCTGGTCGCCCATCGGGGTGTACCGCAGCGTGGAATAGAAATTGGCCTGGTCCGTGTCCGCCAGCCTGTGAGGAAAGGTCCTGCCGAGCCCGTTGTAGTCGATTTCAAACCAGCGGTCATCCTGGTTTTTGAAGACGTAGGAATCCGGGTTCAGCAGCAGGTCCCAGGTCTCTGTGCGGAATTGATCGGCGTAGCCTTTCGAATTCCAGTTCTGAACCCAGTCCGGGTAGGTCTCGTCATAATACGTGCTGGTGACAAATTGGCCGCTGGTTTTCGAATACCACCAGGCTTTACCCAGGCGGCCGCCCAGCAGGATCGCGCCGCGGTCCTTGATCGAAACTGAAAATACCCGGGAGTTTCCGGCAGTTGAAAGAACCAGTTCGTCTCCAAACGTGCTGGAATCCAGGTTGTTCGGAGACCGTCCCTTCTTGGTGCCGGGAGGTTCTCCGATCAGCGGGTAGCGGATGTCTTCGGTGTTATCGACCGATTGCCGGGTGGCTGAGTCGAACCATTCGTTGGCGGCTATGCCATGCTGGGGCGGATTGCCGCCCGTCGCCAGGGTGGCATGGCCGGCTGACGTCGTGGTCGTGATGTGACAATACTCGGCGTTGCTGAAAACTGTGCCGTTATCCAGGAAATAACGAAAGCCTGCGGGGCCCAGCCGTTCCTGGTACCTCGATGGCATGTCGCCCCGCAGCTGGTCAACGACCACCACCAGGACGAGATTTGGCTGTTCTGCCTGCGCCGGGGTCATGCCCAGTGCAGATACCGTCAGAAGCGCCATAATTCCGCGGCGAAGGAGGTGATTCATGTAAAAAACCCCAGGATGATTTGCGTTTTGGGGCAGCGCTTGTCCTATCCATCGAAATCTAGCACATAATATGCGGATATCGGATGCTGCAGGTCAGGAACTCGCGACTGCCACGCAGGCATTGTCTTCAAAATCCTTTGTGCCGTATGCTGGCGGGGTAGACTTGCCAATTGCAGGGTTTGATTCCATGACAAAAATGATCTTCCTGGTACTTTTGCTCGTAGCGGGGCCTTTGAGCGCTGACACGAAAACGGATATCACCTCTGCCCTGGACTACTTTTCCGAAGTCTGGAACGAGGGCGACCTGGAAGCCATCCGGGGCTACTACCACCCGGATTTCGTGCTGATCACCCAGAGTGGCGTTACTACCCTGCAGCAACGCCTGGCAGATGTAGACAGCGTTACGCAGGAAGGGCAGGACCGTGGCGTGCTGAGTTACTCGGACATCACGGTAATGGAACTGGAAGAAAAACACGCGGTGGCTTACGGCCACACCAGTTTGAAATTCAAAGACGGCTCGGGCTTCGAAACGTGGTTCACGACGGTGTATGTCAAGACGCCGTTCGGTGGAAGGCGTTGCTGACCCGGAACTAAGGAGTCGCACGTAGGCGAGCTGCGCTTGACGAAGAGGTCTGATTTTTCCTCTGGCTTCGCCAACCGGAAAAATATGGGAGTCTCACGCGCGACGGCGTTGGGCGGGGTTTTTTTTCGCCCTCTTGCATGATTCAGGCAAGACCTGTACAAATTCCCGATGGATCATACTCTGCTGGCATTCCTGTTTGGCGGCCTCAGTGCTGCGTCGTTGCCGATTGGCGCCGCTGCCGGGATCTGGTTTAACCCCAGTCTGCGGTTGACGGCTGCCGTGATGGCATTCGGCGCCGGGGCGCTTTTGTGCGCGCTGGCGCTCGAGTTGGTCGTGCCGGCCCTGGCGCATTTTCCGGATGATCCCTTCCAGAGCTTCAAGTGGATGGCGATCGGGTCGATGATCGGCTGCCTGCTGTTTATCGGCCTGGACCATGCCCTCGCGAACATGGGCGGCTACCTGCGCAAACATTCGACCATCGCGCATCGCCTGAAACGCAGCAAAAAAAAGCAATTCCGTAAAATCCTGGACAAGCTCTCCGTCATTGACCTGATGCTGGCCCTGCCGCCGGACGAGATCAAACGGGTGGTCAGCGATATCGAAAAGCGGGTATTCAAGGCAGGTGAGTTGATCTGCCACGAAGAAGATCCGTGTGATGCCTTGTTCCTGATCGAATCCGGCAAGGTGCGGATTCAGCCGCACGATGCCGATGGCCGGGAAGGCCAGGAGACGATCCTGGCAAAGGGTGAAGCGTTCGGGGAAATGGCGCTGGTGACCGGCGTGCCGGCAATCAAGCGCGCTGAAGCAGTTGAGGATACGGTGCTGTGGGAGATCCACAAGGACGATTTCAGCGACGTGGTCGCTGTTTCTCCGGGTATGCGGCATACGCTGGGCAAGCTGGCTGCGCATCATCGCGGCGAGAACAGCCACGACATTCAGCGTGATCAGTCTGAAAGCTGGCTGGCGGCGGCCAGCCATAACCTGGAATCGGAACTTGGAAAACCGACCGAAGCCGAGATCATATCCGCGGCGAGCGCCCAGAAAACGAGCGGCAGCAACGTCGCCCTCGCGATCTGGCTGGGCATCGCCCTTGACGGCATTCCCGAGTCTCTGGTCATCGGCGGTTCGATGGAAGGTGCTTCCATCAGTCTCGCACTGATCGGCGGGCTGTTTCTCGCCAATTTTCCGGAAAGCATGTCCAGCGCGTCGGTCATGAAGAAGCAGGGCAGTTCTGCCTTCAACATCCTTGCGATGTGGGTTTCGTTAATGGTAATGACCGCGGTCGGGGCAGCCCTTGGCCATCTGTTCATCGCCGATGCACCGCACCACCTGCGGGCTGTCCTGGAAGGCATGGCCGCCGGGGCCATGCTGGCGATGATCGCCCAGACCATGCTGCCGGAAGCCTTCGAACACGGCGGGTGGCTGACCGGCCTGATGACGGTTGTCGGTTTCCTGGCCGCCATCTGGATGGGAACATTGGGCCATTAACACGACTTGAACCCGCTTTAGATCAAGGCCGGAATTGCCGGTCCCCGCTATGCTGTCTTTGTTTCAACTGACTCAGAGCGGATGTCATGAAAAAAGAATACCAATGCATCGTGATGGGCGCTGCAGGCCGCGACTTTCACATCTATCTTGCGTTCCTTCGCAAGCACCCCGAATTCAGGATCCAGGCGTTCACAGCAACCCAGATTCCGTTTATTGACCAAAGGAGGTTCCCCCAGTCCCTGGCAGGGCCCGCCTATGACGCGGACATCCCGATTTACGACGAGTCAGAACTTACCGGCCTGATCAGGCGACTGAATATTGACTTCGTTTTCTTTGCCTACAGCGATATTGCCCATGCCGAACTCATGCACAAGGCGAGCCTGGTCCAGGCGGCAGGAGCGAGTTTCATCATGATGGGGCCGGGCCATACCCAGCTGGTTGCGGACAGGCCGGTGGTCAGCGTGACAGCGACGCGAACGGGAGCCGGCAAAAGCCCACTGACCCAGTGGCTGGCCAGGCTCCTGACGGACCAGGGGAAAAAAGTTGCCGTCATTCGGCACCCCATGCCCTACGGCAACCTGGAAATGCAGCGGGTGCAACGGTTCACGACCACGGCTGACCTGGTCGACCAGAAGTGCACGATCGAAGAGCGGGAAGAGTACGAGCCTTATGTCGACATGGGTATTCCTATTTACGCCGGCGTTGATTACCAGGCCATCCTCGACAAGTCTTCGCAAGAGGCGGATATCGTTTTATGGGACGGCGGTAATAACGACTTCTCCTTCATTCGTCCGGATCTGGACATCGTGGTGGTGGATTCGCTCAGGGCCGGCCACGAGATTGACTATTTCCCGGGAGAGGTGAATTTCAGGCGGGCGGACGTACTGGTCATCAGCAAAGTGGGTTCCGCCGGACCCGGGGCTGTGGACGGTATCCGCGAACGGGCCCGGTTGCTGAACCCGGAGGCGCCGATCTGCACCGCCGACCTGGATATCGAGGTCGATTCGCCTGAATTGCTGCAAGGGCAGCGCGTATTGGTGATCGAAGACGGCCCGACCGTGACCCATGGCGGCATGTCATTCGGCGCTGGAACGGTGGCCGCGCAGCGCTACGGCGCGACCCCGGTCGATCCCGCGCCATACGCCGCCGGCACGATCCGCGACACGTTCAAAGCCTATCCCCACATGAAATGCATCCTGCCGGCGATGGGGTATTCCGAGGCACAGCGCGAATCCCTGGCGGAAACCATCAATGCCTGTTGCGCGGCTGAAAAGGTCACCTGTATCGTGGACGCCAGCCCGGCCAGGCTGGACCTGATGCTGACCCTGGATGTTCCAATGGTGCGCGTGGTTTACCGGTTCAGGCAAATCGATGGGCCGCCGCTGGAGGACATGGTTCTGAGTTTAATGTAGGAGCGAATTTATTCGCGATTTTTTTGTAAAAAACCACACGGGATTTGATAACGCCTTTCGCGAACGCGCAACGGCACTTAAAGAGTGCTTCTTCGCCTGCGGCGAAACCGCACTCTCTACGTTGCCTGCGCTAATTCGCTCCTGCAGGCCACCCGCCTAGGCCAGGACCAGGTAGCTGTCGTATTCCAGGGGGGTGACTGCGGCGGCGAATTCGGCCTGCTCGACGCGTTTTATTTCCGCCAGTGCGTGCTGGAAATCCTTGCCCAGGTATTGGCCGATGAACGTGGATTTCCGGAAGGCTGACAGGGCGGCGTTCCAATTCGATGGCAGCTCGGCTTTGACCTTCTCGGGCCCCTTCGTGGTCGGTGAATCCGGCTCCATCCGGTTATCCAGGCCGTGCAGGATTCCGGCCAGAATCACCGCCAGGGACAGGTAGGGGTTGGCATCCGCCCCGGCTATCCGGTGCTCGATCCGCCGGGCGGCGTTTTCACCGTTTGGAATTCGCATTGCCACATAGCGGTTTTCGTAACCCCAGGTTGGTGTTAACGGACCGTGTACGCCGAGTTGCAGGCGGCGCCACGAGTTCAGGTGGGGCGCGAATATCAGCATGGAATCCGGCATGACATCGGCCAGTCCGGCGATTGCATTTCTCAAAAGATCGCTTCCCAGTTCGGTTCCATCGTCGAAAATATTGTCGCCTTTTTCGTCCAGGAGGCTGACGTGCGTGTGCAGTCCGTTACCGTCCCGGTCACCAAAAGGCTTGGCCATGAAACTGGCGATGAAGCCGTGTTTGCGCGCCACTCCCTTGATCACCTGTTTCAATAACTGCGCATTGTCGGCAGCCTTCAGCGGGTCATTGACGTGGTGCAGGTTGAGCTCGAACTGGCCGGGGGAGAGTTCTTTCAGGAGACCATCCATCGGCACCGACATCAGGTCGCAGGCTTCGCGTATTTCGTGCATCATCGGCGCGTGTTCCTGCATCAGGTCGGTGCTGTATACCTGCCCTCCAATCCTGCAGTTTCCGTTGACACGTGTGGCAGGCAGCCTTGGCTTGCCTTCGCCGTCCCTTCCTTCCTCGAACAGGTAAAATTCCAGTTCCGGCGCGCAGACCGGCGTCAGCCCGCGCTCGAGGTACATGGCGCGAATATTTTTCAGCACGACACGCGGGTCGAATTCCCAGGGTATTCCTTCTTCCGTGTTGAGTTGCAGGAACACTTGCGCAGTTGGGCGTGACAACCAGGGCAGCAGGCGAATCGAGTGTTCCACCGGCGTGCAGACGCCATCGCCGTCTCCGGTTTGATGACACAGGGTGCGCACATCCCGGCCCCAGATGTCCGGTGATACCGAGGTAAGGGGCATTTTCAACTTGCCTTCCAGGATTTTGCCAGCCGAATGCGCAGGCAGCCATTTACCGCGGAAAATACCGTTCAGGTCGGTCAGAACGACCTCCACGGTTTCCACCTCGGGGTGGTCTTCGAGAAACCGGGTAACCGGGGAATCCATATGTGCCTCGCTCATGCGGTCGTTAACTCTTCTTCAAGTTCCAATTGATCAATCTGGTCTCGCCATTCTTTCATGTTGTACTCGATCGCCCAGAATCCACAGATCCACAGGGTCTGGTCCCAGGCATACAACCAATGACCCATCCAGGCCCAGTAGGCGGCATCAAAAAACAGCACGCCGTAGAATATCTTGACCGCCTGGCTGACCAGGGTCAGCGCGCCACCGGTGATGTCGCGGCCCTGGAGCCAGATTCCCAGTTCAATGGAGAACATGATCAGCAGCCAGGTGACGGCGTCCTGCAAATCAATCCAGGCGGAACGTCGTTCCACCGCCAGCCCGGCCTCGTCGGTCAGGGCGGTGTTGTCCACATAGTAGAATTCCGTTCCTGAGGACAGCGTCGCGCAATTCTGTGCGTCGATCAGCTGGTAGTGCTGGTTGTACGCAAACGAAATGTCCTGGCCGGCAAGCTGGCACAGGCTGGTGATTTCCGGGCTCGCCTGGACGGTCTCGAGGTCAAAAAAAGTGGTGGTCCAGGCGAATACCGTGTGCGCCAGGAAGATGTAGCAAGCCCCCCTGATGCCGAGAAACGCCCATTGCATGACGCGGTTCCAGGATTCATCGGACAGCACGTAGGTTTCCAGTTCCCACAGAAACAGCAGGCCAAACCACGCCGTCTCATCCAGGGAGGTGCCAAAAGCCTCGGTCCAGTCCAGCAGGCTGCCGCCGTTTGCCAGCGTGAACTGGGCGTTCTGCCATTCTTCCAGCACGTAAAGGCACCCAGTTGACCAGCAGCAGGCTGTAGACAGACCACTTGATCAATTGCTGTAGGTTGACCTTTCTCAAACCGGTTTCACCTCGCGCCGCAGGTTCACAGACCGCCACATAATACCGGATGTTGTTTCCGTACCATCCGTTTAATTGTGATTTATTCTGTTCGCTGATAGTCTGCCTGAATAAAAAAATGAGACATCGTATTATGGCGAAGTACGCGAACATAACCGGCTGGGGAAAGTGTATGCCCCCGGCCGTGATGACGAACGACGACATGGCGACGGTCATCGACACGTCCGATGAATGGATCAAAAGCCGGAGCGGGATCAGCGAACGGCGGGTATCGCACGTCCCGGTCAGCGACCTGGCTGCCGTGGCCGGGCATCGCGCACTGGCGGCAGCGGGACTCCACCCGGAAGACATTGAACTGTTGATTGTCGCCACCTGCTCACCCGATACGGTGATCCCCAGCACGGCCGCCCACGTGCAAAAAAAGATGGGCGCGGTGAATGCGGCGGTGTTCGACCTCAATGCCGGTTGCAGCGGCTTTATTTACAGCCTGGAAGTGGCGACCGCCATGATCCGGGCTGCCGGGTACCGCAATGTCCTGATCATTGGAGCCGAGCGTATTACCTGGTTTTTGAACTGGTCGCTGCGCGATACTGCGGTCTTGTTCGGTGATGGCGCCGGCGCGGTGGTGGTTGAAGCGAGCGAAGAGGAATCCGGTTTGCTGGCCAGCCACCTCGGTTGCGAGGGAGACGCGCTGGAAGCCCTGTTACTGCCCAATTTTGGAACCGCCGGGAACCGGTTTGTCAAAGACTACGCCAAGTTCGATGTCAGTTTCGACGGGCGCGAGATTTTCCGGCGGGCCGTCCGGGGCATGGCAAAAGAAATCAACCACGTCATGACGGAACTCAAGCTCAGCAACGAAGACATCGACATCATCATTCCCCACCAGGCGAACGCACGGATCATCGAGTCCCTGGCGCATCACCTGTCGGTGCCCATGTCGCAGGTGGCGTTGAACATCCAGCATTACGGCAACACCTCCGCCGCCACGATTCCCGTTGCCCTGTGCGAACTGCTGGAGGAAGGGCGGATCAAGCCGGGAGACCGCATCCTGCTGGCCGCTTTCGGGGCCGGCCTGACCCGCGGCGCCGGAATGATACGCTGGGGTGAGCGGGTCACGCCGCTGGCCACAAGCGACGCTGAATTGCCGCCCTGTGATCAGACCGCGCTGGAAATCATGGACGAGGCGATCCGGCACACCAGGTAAACCGGCGACATCCCCAGAAAGTACGCGGGCGCCAGTCGGCTGACCGTCCGGAATCATTGAAACAGGAGAAACTCTATGATCACGCTCTTTTGGTGTCCGCAAACCCGGGCTTCAAGAATCTTGTGGCTGTTGGAAGAAATGAATGAGCCGTTCGAAGTGCGCATGATTGATATACGTAAACCGGAGTCGAAGGCGGATCCTGATTTCATCGCAGCCAGTCCGATGGGCAAGGTTCCGGCCCTGATGGACACGGCGTCGAACGGCACGGTGTACCTGGCCGACTCGGCGGCGTGCGCACTGTACCTGGCTGACCGCTATCCCGCATCCGGGCTGGCGCCGGCGATCGACGACCCGGCCCGCGGTCAATACCTGTACTGGATGACCTATACCCCGGGCGTCATCGAACCCGCGATGATGGAGAAATTCACCGGCCAGACCGTGTCGCGCGCCAGTTCCGGCTGGGGTAACTGGGACACGATGATCGAAGTGCTGGAGGCCGGCCTGCAGAAAGGACCCTGGATCACGGGCGAGCGGTTCTGCGCGGCCGATGTGTTGATCGGTTCCTCGGTCTACTTCATGAGGATGTTCGGAATCCTGCCGGAAAAACCGGTATTCGAAGCCTACATCGAGCGCTGCCTGGCCCGGCCTGCCTATGCAAAAGCCCTGGCGCGGGATGCCGAATTGCAGCCGTAAGAACGGCTGTGGGAGCGGGCCATGCCCGCGATTGTCCGGGCTCATCCGTGCCTTTCAAAGAATCGCGGGCATGGCCCGCTCCCACATCTTCGCTCCTACGATTTCAGCGCTGCATGCGCAGCCGCCAGGCGGGCGATCGGGACCCGGAACGGCGAGCAGGAAACGTAATCCACGCCGAGCTTGTGGCACAGGTGGATGCTCTTCGGGTCGCCGCCGTGTTCGCCGCATACGCCGATTTCGAGATTCGGGCGGGACTTCCTGCCTTCATCGATGGCGATCTGCATCAGGCGGCCGACACCTTCCGGATCAATGCTGGTGAACGGGTTGTCCGTCAGCAAGCGGGTTTGCAGGTAGTGCACCAGGAAGCCGGTTTCCGCGTCATCGCGGGAGATGCCATAGGTTGTCTGGGTCAGGTCGTTGGTTCCGAATGAGAAGAACTCGGCCGTCTGCGCGATTTCGGCGGCCGTCAGCGCAGCGCGGGGGATTTCGATCATGGTGCCGAACAGCTTCGGTACCGTGACGCTGTGCTCCTTCATGACCTTGTCGGCAATCGCGGTCAGCGGACCGATGATGGTGTTTAACTCGCCGACGTGGGAAACCAGCGGAATCATCACTTCGGGAAGCACTTCCACGCCGTCCAGCGCACAGCGGCAGGCTGCTTCGTAAATGGCCTGCACCTGCATCTTGTACAGACCGGGAATCAGCATGCCGAGGCGAACGCCGCGGGTGCCCAGCATCGGGTTCGATTCGGACAATGATTCGACCCGTTCAGCAGCAATTTGCTCTTGGCTGCGATCTCTTCCAGGGCCTGGTCCATTTCCTTGAGACTGGAAAGGTGCTGCATCCGAAGCTTCAGATCCGTCAGGTCCAGCATCAGGTCATGCGAGGAGGGCAGGAACTCGTGTAGCGGCGGATCCAGCAAACGGATGATGACCGGCTGCCCATCCATGGCGCGGAACAGGCCTTCAAAGTCGGATCTTTGCATGGGCAACAGCGCGGCAATCGCCTCGGACCGCTCGGTGGGCGTGCCTGCGGTTATCATGCGCTGCATGATCGGCAGGCGCTCCTCGGCGAAGAACATGTGCTCGGTCCGGCACAGCCCGATGCCTTCGGCGCCGTAGTCGCGGGCCCGTTTCGCGTCATCCGGATAGTCGGCATTGGCGCGAACGCCCAGTTTGCGGAATTCATCCGCCCATTCCAGGATCTTCAGCAGGTACGGATTCTGGATGTCCGGGACCACCGTGGGCAGATCCGCATAGTAAATCAGGCCGTGGTTGCCGTCGATGGACAGGCTTTCGCCTTCCTGGATGACCAGGTCTTCGCCGATCCGCATAAGGTGATTGTCGAGATCGATCTCGATCTCTTCGACGCCAACAACCGCCGGTTTGCCGAATTGGCGCGCGACCAGCGCAGCATGGCTGGTGCGCCCGCCTTTACTGGTGACGACACCCTTGGCGGCGAGCATACCGTGAACATCGTCTGGGCGGGTTTCCGGCCGCACCAGGATCACGTTCTTGCCTTCCTCCTTGGCCCAGCGTTCGGCCAGGTCCGGCTCAAATGCGATCACGCCGACTGCCGCGCCGGGCGATACGTTCAAACCACTGGCAATCGGTTTCACACCTTTCAGCGCTTCCGGGTCGAGTTGTGGGTGCAGGAAGAAATCCACCTGGTCAGGCTGAACGCGTTTTACTGCTTCTTCGCGGGATATCAGGCCTTCGTCCACCATGTCGACCGCTATTCGCACTTCCGCCTGGGCTGTGCGTTTGCCGTCGCGGGTCTGCAGCAGCCAGAGCTTTCCCTGTTCGATGGTGAACTCCATGTCCTGCATGTTGCGGTGATGTTTTTCCAGGCGCCGTGCAATCTCCTCCAGTTCGGTATACATCTGGGGCATGTCGTCTTTTAATTGGGCAATCCGCAAGGTTGTCCGGGTGCCGGCAACGACATCCTCGCCCTGGGCATTGATCAGGTAGTCGCCCTCGAGCTGGGGTTCGCCGGTGGTCGCGTTGCGTGACATGAAAACGCCGGTGGCGGAGTCGTCACCGATGTTGCCGAACACCATGGTCTGGATATTTACCGCAGTGCCGAGGTTGTGAGCAATTCCCGCGGCCTGGCGATAGTCAATGGCGCGCTTGCCGTTCCAGGACTTGAACACGGCTTCGGTCGCCTGCCGGAGTTGCTCCTTGGGGTCGGTCGGGAATTCCGTGCCGGTGTAGGTCCGGATGATCTCCTTGAACCGGAGCGTGACGGCCTTCCAGGCCTTGGCGTCGAGTTCGGTGTCACTCTTGACCTTGGACTCGCGGCGCTGGGCGGTGATGACCGCTTCAAATACTTCGTCCGGAACGCCCATCACGACGCTGCCGAACATCTGGACCAGCCGGCGATAGATGTCATAAGCAAAGCGCGGCCGGTGGGTCCGGGTCGCCAGGATTTCGACGATTTCATCGTTCAGGCCGATATTCAGAATGGTGTCCATCATGCCGGGCATGGAAAAGCGGGCGCCGGAACGGCAGGAGACCAGCAGTGGATTTTCGGCATTACCAAACTTTTTGCCGGTCAGTGTTTCCAGGCTGGTGATGGCCTTCAGGGCCTGGTCCCACAAATCACCGGGAAACTTCTCACTCGCTTCCAGGTAATCGTTACAGCCCTCCGTCGTGACCGTAAAGCCGGGAGGAACCGGGATGCCCAGCCTGGTGGCGTCGAGCAGGTTCGCGCCTTTGCCGCCCAGCAAGCCGCGGACGCCGTCCCAGTCGTTGTCGTACTTGGCCATGACTTCGTCGTACTCGTGGAACAGGTAAACATATTTTCCAGGCGCTTCTTGTTTGGTCATTTTGGGTCTCCGGGGGACGTAATTATCTGGTGCAGAGCATACCAAGATATGATGACAAAACTGCCACCATTTATTGACGCAGGTCAACCAGATGGCTAGGGAACCTCTGATTAATTATGCACGGAGCGCGTTTCTGCCACAAAAGCCGCAGATTGTGCGCAGCGGGCCGAGCCGCCATAGCCGTCGCTATGGCCGAGGCGGGCTGTGTGCGAGATGCGGCTTTTGTGGCGAAACCCCTACGGGACGGGCCTTTGCGGGCGCTCCGCCCCGTTTTGATTCGCTCATTGGGAATCACCCAACCACGCTCACCAAAAGCGTTCCGGAGCATCCCGCAAAGACTCCGTCGCGCCCGCGCATAATTAATCAGAGGTTCCCTAGTTCTGACAGCAGGCTTTATACTTCCCGGCTGGATCACTGTTTTCATTCAACTGGAGAGAAAAAAATGGCTCGAGTTTCACTGATTGCCGGCGCCCTGGCGCTGTTGTTTCTGGTTCCGAATGTACAGGCTGCAGGGTCTGTCCAGGAAGAACGCCACGAACTGATGGAAAGTTCCAAGGATGCGGCCAAGCCCATCGGCGCGATGCTGAAAGGCGAACAGTCGTTCGACGCCGCGATAGCAATGGAGAGCTTCGGGGTTTGGGCGCATGTGGCGGCGACGGCCGGCGACCTGTTTCCGCCGGGCAGCGAAACCGGTTATGACACCGAAGCCAAAGATACGATCTGGACCGACCGCGAGGGATTCAATGCGGCACTGGAAACCTTTGCAAAAGCGGTTGACGGAGCCATTGAAGCCGCCCCGCAGGACCTCGAAGCGCTGAACGAAGCAGCAGGGCCGGTATTTAAAGCCTGCAAGGGCTGCCACGAGAATTATCGCGTGGAAAAGAACGACTGAGCCGGGACTTTAATCAGCGCCATGGGCCTCAGCATCAAAAGGTGGGTGATGATCGTCCTGGCGCTGGGACTGGTGGCGGCCCTGTTGTTCTGGCCACTGACCCGCCCGCTGTTCCTCTCGCAGTCCGACTTGCCGCAACACCGGGCGGATCCGGTCAACGGCGAACGGATATTCCATGCCGGGGGTTGCACTTCCTGTCACGGGGATAACCTCGAAGGCGGGTTGGCGCTTGAGTCGGAATTCGGGACGTTTTACGTCCCGAACATCTCGCCGGATCCGGAGACCGGGATCGGCGGCTGGTCGGAGCTGGACCTGGTCAACGCGATGATGCTCGGTTCTTCTCCTGGCGGTAGCCACTACTACCCGGCTTTTCCCTACACGTCATACACCCGGATGAAAGTCCAGGACATTATTGACCTGAAGGCTTTCATGGACACCATGAAGCCGGTCAGTCAACACGTGAGGCCTCACGAACTGCGGTTCCCCTGGGATGTTCGCCGGGCGGTCGGTCTTTGGAAACTGCTATACCTCAAGCAAGGACCGGTGGTGTCCGGGCCAGTGGGCGATCCTGCATTCGAACAGGGCCGTTACCTTGCGGAAGGCGCCGGGCATTGCGGCGAATGCCACACACCAAGGGATTGGCTGGGCGGTCCGCGGCTGGATCAATGGCTGGCCGGAGGTCCCAATCCGGACGGTGAGGGCAGGGTGCCGAATATCACACCGGACCCGGACGGTCTCGGAGCCTGGTCTGAAGCGGACATCGCCTACTACTTCAAATCCGGGTTTACGCCCGACTTCGACACCGTTGGGGGCTCCATGGTCAAAGTCCAGGAGCACCTGGCCCTGCTGCCGGATCAGGATCGGACAGCCATCGCGGCTTACCTGAAATCGATACCCGCGCGCCAATGAGGCGGCGGGAACGAAAGCGCAGCCTGGCCGGCGTGATCGCGGCCATGGCCGTGGTCAACCTGGTCTATGGCATCACCTTTCCGCTGCTGGCATTGGTGCTGGATGCCCAGGGCGTCAGCAAAACCCTGATCGGTCTCAGCACCATTGTCCAGGCGTCTGCGGTGATCGTGATCGCACCCTGGGCGCCCGGCCTGTTGCGGCGGTTTGCGCCTTCGCGCGTGATGCAGGTGGTCACCGTGGTCCTGTCAGCCCTGTTCATCCTGGCCGGGTGGTTTCCAAACATCTGGTTCTGGTTCCCGCTGCGTTTCTTAATCGGTGCGGTGACCGCATTACTCTGGATATCCAGCGAAGCGCTGATCAATGAACTCGCCGAGGAGCATTGGCGCGGCAGGATCATCGGGTTCTACGCATCGGTCGGCGCGGCGGGCTTTGCGCTCGGCCCTCTTTTACTTATTTTGACCGGCTCTGAGGGAATGGCGCCCTTCTACGCCACCAGTGCGATGATTCTGCTGGCCGGCATTCCGCTGTTTGCGGTATTTCACGGCCGGATTGGACAGCAGGATGATCAGCACGAAGGCCTGTGGAAAGTCTTTCTCCTGGCGCCGACCATCATGATCGCCAACGTGGTTTACGCGGCCAGCGCTGAATCCGCGATGACGTTTTTCCCCCTGTTCGGCATGAGCCTTGGACTGTCCCAGGACACGACGCTCGGATTGCTGACCATCATGGGCCTGGGGACCATGGTGCTGGTCATGCCGATCAGCTGGCTGGCCGACCATGTCGATCGCATGGGGCTGATGGCGGCCTGTGTTGTGCTGACCATGGCCGGCCTCTTGTTGATGCCCTGGTTGGTCCGTATTCCCACGGTATCGGGAATTTATGCCTTTTTGTTTGGCGGCGTGGAAGGGATGATCTATGCGCTCGGCGTGATTCTTGTCGGTCAGCGATTCAGGGGCGCCATGCTGGCGGCGGCAACGACGATGTTCACGGCCTGCTGGGGTGCCGGCACCATGTTGGGGCCGCTGGTAGTGGGAGTGGGGATGGACCGGTTTGGCGCCGACCGGATGGCGCTGATCATATTCTGCTTTTTCGCGTTATTCCTGCCGCTGCCGGTGATCAGCTACCTGCGTTCGCGGCGGGCGTAGGAGCGATTTTAATCGCGAATCTTTGCTACGCATTACCACGGCATTTCCGACCCGTCCCAGGAAAAGAACTTGCCGCTGTCGGCCGGCTTAAGGCCGTCAAACACGGCTTTCATCCCGGTGACCGAGGTCTGGATGTCTATGTCCGCACCACGGCCACCCATGTCGGTCTGTACCCAGCCGGGATGCTGGGCGATTGCGATGATGCCGCGATCCGCCAGGTCTATCGACAGGGACTTCACGATGGCGTTCACGCCTGCCTTGCTGGCCCGGTAAGCATACAACCCCCCGCTGGTATTGAGCGTCATGCTGCCGAGCATGCTGGACAATATGACGATTCTGCCGCGTTCCGAGCGGGCCAGGTTGGCGGACAGCAGTTCCGCCAGGAGCATCGGGGTGAACAGGTTGATGTCGAAAACCCGGTGCCACAATGCACGGTTAAAATGGCCGAAGCCCTGCATGCCGCGCGACGTCGCGTCCGCACCGCTTTTGGCCATCCTGCCGGCGTTGTTGATCAATACGTCGAGCGGCTGGTCTTCCAGGGATTTCGCCAGGGCCTGCAGTTGGGCATCATCGGTCAGGTCGCAGCTGTGAATATCAAGACGGCCGTTTTGCAGGGATTCCAGCTCCTGCGATGAACTGCGGTTGACGGCGATCACGTTCCATCCGTCTTCCAGGTAAATACGGGCCAGCCCGAGCCCGAGTCCGCGGTTGGCGCCGGTGATCAATACGGTGGATTCATTCATTGTCTTTCGTTCGCATAGAGTCTCTCAATGAAGCCGGTTGCCAGGGGGTAGCTTCGGGTCCAGGCTTCGATCTCTCCGGCCATCTGCTGCGGACATCTGACTGCGGTCAATCCGCACCGTGTCCGCTTTGCCCGCACCATAACCGGTCGGTTGCAGCCACAAGCCCATGATGGCGCAGAACGTGATATCTGTGAAATTGAGCGTGTCACCGCCCAGGATGGATTTCCGGCCGTCACTGAGCATTGATTCGACTTCCGCCAGCAAGGCTTCGATATGGGCTACCGCCTTTGTAAAGTGGCCGGGTGTAATCCGGAATGATTTGCGAATCAGGAATCGAAGCAAGGGGAAGTTCAGTTTCAGGGCCAGTCGCTGCCAGGCCGGAATCGCCGGGTTGGCAATGCCCCATGCATGCAGCGTAAGTTCACGGTCGTCCAGGATGTGCGAGTAAACCCAGACCTGGAGGTCGACCCCGCAACGGTCGATTTTCTGCTCCAGTTCCAGCCGTTCCGGTGTGGGCTCGAGGAACCGGGCCTGTTCGGGCATTCCGGCGGAATAGCGGCCCCACAGGTAACGCAGGATTTCCGGCGAGTTGCCGATCTGCGAACGGACGGCGCCGGTCCGGAATTTCAGCAGCGGAACGGTTCTGCCCAGGAAAAAAGCCCCCAGCGTTCCACCTGCCGGTTTTTCCGTGTACTCGACGCCCAGCCGGTCCAGGCACCAGCGGACTTTTTCGACGAAATGGCTGGCGGATATCGTTTCCAGTTCCAGGTCCGGCGTTTTCGCCGGTGCGACCAGGGCGCTCAGGGAAATTGCCCAGCGCCACAACAGCGCGAGGACAACCAGCGCGATGGCGCCGGCCACGGAGATCCCGAACCCGGCAACGATGACCGGCAACAGGAACAGGAAAAGCGAATGAACCAGGAGTCTTTTGCCGGTCATGCTGGGAGGTTATACGCCTTTTTCCAGGGCCGCAATGCGCTCCTCCAGCGGCGGGTGACTCAGGAACAGCCTTTTCAGCCCGCCGCCACCTCCGCCGGAAATCCCGAACGCCGCGAATTCACCCGGCAGATCGACCGGTTCGGCTTTGCGTTGCAGGGCGCGTAATGCACCGATCATTTTTTGCCGGCTGGCCAGGTTTGCACCGCCCTGGTCGGCCCGGAATTCGCGACGGCGGGAGAACCACATCACGATCATGCTGGCGAGTATCGACAGGAAGATCTGCGAGACGATGGACGTAATGTAATAGGCCGGACCGTAACCGCGCTCGGTCTTGAAGACCACCCGGTCGACGACATGCCCGATCACGCGCGACAGGAAAATGACGAAGGTGTTCACCACGCCCTGGATCAGCCCCATGGTCACCATGTCGCCGTTGGCGACGTGCGAAATTTCATGGCCAAGCACCGCTTCAACTTCATCCTGGTTCATGTTGTGCAGCAGCCCGGCGCTGACCGCGACCAGCGCGTTGTTGCGCCGCATCCCGGTCGCAAAAGCATTCGGTTCGGGTGAGTTGAAAATGCCGACTTCCGGCATGCCGATCCCGGCTTCCTCGGCCTGGCGCTGAACCGTGCTGAGCAGCCATTGTTCGGTGCTGTTGCGGGGTTGGGTGATCACCTGGACACCCATCGAGCGCTTGGCCATGAATTTTGACAGGGCCAGGGAAATGAACGAACCGCCAAAACCGATGACTGCCGCCATGACCAACAGGGCCTGCAGGTTCAGGTCAACGCCGTTCTGGGCGAGAATTCCCTCGAACCCGAAAACCTGGAAAACGATGCTGATCAGAACCAGGACGGCTGCGTTGGTCGCCAGGAAAAGCACTATTCGCATCATGGAGCGTTGTTCCTCGTAGTGTATGGTTCATTCAAAATCAGACCGGTCAGCTTCAATTTCAAGTACCCGGGGATTTATTTATCAATGAAGCGCGGCGGTTGGCCGTCTGGAAGCGTCAGTGAACCGCAGTCGCTGCCGGGTACGGCGCTTTACCGCGCTGTGTCGATGCGCGATGATAGCCTGCAAAAATACGCAACGGAATCCTGATGACAACTGCCGCGCAAAGCTTTGAAAACGTCGGTGAAATGCTGCGGTCCTGGCGACCCAGTGAACCCGTTTATTGCATTTATCCGCACGTTTACCGGGAGACCACCGCGGCCTTTCTGCGCGGGTTCCCCGGCAGGGTTCTGTACGCCGTCAAGGCCAATGACGAACCGGACATCATCAGGATACTCAACCAGGCCGGCGTCAGGCATTTCGATTGCGCTTCTCTGCCCGAGATCAGGCTGGTCCGGAAGCTCTGCCCGGGGGCTGACTGCTATTTCATGGTTCCGGTCACGGTCAGGGGCGCCGTGTCCGAGGCTTTCCATGAACACGATGTGCGGCACTTCATGGTGGATCACCCGGCGGGCCTGGAGGTCCTGGAGGCCGGGGTCAACCTGCCCGATTGCGTGGTCTTTGCCCGCATGGCAGTCAGCCATGACTCGGCAAAAATAGACCTGTCCTCCAAATTCGGGGCGCCGCCCGCCGATATCCCGGCCCTGCTGAGGCGGATCAGGGAGTTGGGTGCAGAGCCTGCTCTCGCTTTCAATGTCGGTTCGATGGTGACCAGCCCGGAAGCCTACCGGCATGCCATGCGGGTGGCGCGTGATGTCCTGGAGCCGCTGGATTTCCGGGTACGGCTGATCGATATCGGTGGTGGTTTTCCCCGCTCGTACCCGGGATTTCCGGTTCCGGACCTGGATGATTTTTTCCGGGCCGTCGCCGAGGCTTCCGGGCGGCTACCCATGCAGAAAGGCGGTGAACTGCTGGCCGAACCGGGACGGGCCCTGGCCGCCCCGGGATTGTCCGCCGTGGTGGAAATCCTGCTTCGGAAGGACCGGCGGATTTACATTAATGACGGTATGTATGGCGCTTTCTGGGAGTTGCGTTTCAAGGCGCATCGCCGTTACCCGGTGCGCGTGTTCCGTGACGGCGAACTACTGACCGGTTCGCTGTCTGCCTTCACCGTGTACGGGCCGACCTGTGACGCTTGCGATGTCCTGCCGGACCCGGTGGACCTGCCGGACGACATCCGCAGTGGTGATTACCTGGAATTCGGCAATATCGGCGCTTACAGCGTCAGCGGCAGAACACGGTTCAACGGGCACTACAGTGAACGGTTTATCGAAATCACTTCGACTGAAGCAACGCCGCCTTAAAACTGGAGCAGCTTGACCGCCACATAGCAGGCATAAGCCCCCAGAATGACGGTGGCTTCGGGCCGGGTGACGCCTTTCCGGGTATAGAAAAAACCCAGCACAAGGGCGGTGAGCACGAAGATGAAGGGCAGGTCGAAGTACAGCAACTGGCTCTCGAACCGGGCCGGGGAAATCACTGCCGCCAGGCCGATCGGCAACAGCGTGTCGAGGACGTTGCTGCCGATGATATTTCCCACCGACATCTGGGTTTTCTTTTTCAGCACTGCCGAGATGGAAATCGAGAGTTCAGGCAGGCTGGTGCCGAGGCCAATGATCAGCACCGAGATCAGCGCTTCACTCCAATGGAAAGAAAAGGCGATGTTGACCACGGAAGTTACCGTGGCTTCAGAGCTGATGGTCACAATGAGCAGGCCGGCCGCCAACAGCATCCAGGATTGCCAGTCGCCGTGGGCCAGGTGGACGGGTTCTTCTTCCGGAACGTTTTCGCCATTCATCAGCGCGACAACGTAAATCACGTACAGGGTGACCAGGATCAGGCCTTCGGTCCGGGAGACCACTCCATCGAAAGCCACGAGGAACAGCAATGCCGTCGCGCCCAGCAGCACGGCGCCATGTTTGACCACGAACGCGCGCGGAAGGGTCAGCATATGAATCATGCCAGCCAGGCCCAGCACAAAACCGATCTGGGCCACGACGCTGCCGATGGATGTGCCGACCACAACACCGGATGCATCATTGCCCATGAACCCCTTGATGCCGGCTGAAACGGCCACCGCGAGTTCCGGGAGGTCACTGCCGATCGACAGGATGACCAGGCCAACAAAAAACTCCGAGATCTGGTAACGCCGGGCAATGGCAAGGGCTCCACCGACCGTGAGTTCGGTTCCCAGCCACAACCCGGCGATTCCAGCTACGAGTATCAGGAAGTCCATTGGCGCCATAGACTACCAGCAAGAAGGGCAATCGACAGCATTTTCAGATGATGGGCTTTCCGTCCCGTTCAAAGTGCAGGACAATGGGCGGATATTCCCAGAGACTCCGAAGGAAAAACAGAAATGAAAAACCACGAATTACAGGAACGGAAAGAAAAGGTCTTCGCGCGCGGAATGGGCAATATGTTTCCGATCTATGCGGCGCGGGCTCAAAATGCCGAGATCTGGGATGAAGAAGGCAAGCGCTACATCGATTTCGCGGCCGGAATCGCCGTTACCAACACCGGGCACAGCCATCCGGAAATCGTCAGCGCAGTCAAACGGCAACTCGATGCGTTCAGCCACACCTGCGTGATGATCACGCCGTATGCCAAGGTGGTTGAGCTCGCCGAGAAAATCACCGCGGTTGCACCCATCGAGGATGCCAGGGCGATCTTCCTGTCGACTGGCGCCGAGGCTGTTGAAAACGCGATAAAAATCGCCCGCGTGGCGACTGGCCGGCCCGGGGTCATCGCGTTCAGCGGGGGCTTTCATGGACGCACGAACCTGTGCATGGGCCTGACCGGCAAGGTGGTCCCGTACAAAAAGGGATTCGGTCCGTTCACGCCGGAGATTTACCATGTGCCGTTTCCGGCCGAATACCTCGGAATCAGCGCGGAGGATTCACTGGCCGCGCTCGAGCAGTTGTTCAAGAGCGATATCCAGGCAGACCGGGTAGCTGCGATCATCATTGAACCGGTCCAGGGCGAAGGCGGATTTTACCCGGTACCGGAAGGGTTCTTCGCTCAATTACGTAAAATATGCGATTTACACGGTATCGTATTGATTGCAGACGAAATTCAAACCGGATTTGCCCGCACGGGACGCATGTTCGCCGTCGAATATTCCGGAATCGAACCGGACCTCATGACCCTGGCAAAGGGCATCGCGGGCGGCTTCCCGATCTCCGCAGTCGTGGGCAAGGCTGCAATCATGAACGCGCCCGACCCCGGCGGATTGGGCGGAACCTATGCGGCATCACCATTGGGCTGTGCCGCAGGTGTCACCGTGCTGGATATCATCGAAAAGGAATCGCTGTGCGAGCGGGCGCTTGAATGTGGAAACCGCCTGATGGCCGGGTTGCGCAGCCTCCAGGCCGAACACCCTGACTTGATCGGCGATGTCCGCGGCCTGGGTGCGATGGTGGCCATGGAATTGGTCTCGGATGGTGATGTCAACAAACCCAATGCAGCGCTGACCAAGGCGCTGACGGTGAAGGCCGCCGAACATGGCCTGATCCTTCTTTCCTGCGGTGTCCGGAGCAATGTGATCCGGATCCTGGTTCCGTTGACCATCAAGTTCGAACACCTTGATGAAGGACTGGAAATCCTGAAAACGGCCTTCAGGGCCTGCGCGTAGGTTCGCTCGACCCTGATCAAACTTTATTGGAACGGGAGCTCGGAGACATGTCGGTAATTCTGGTGCTTTTAGTCGTCATCCTGGCGCTCTGGGTCCTGACCCTGTGGATGGGGGGAGGTGAGGATTTAACACCCCACGACCACCCGGTCGATCCCGCATACGGCCAATCCTTTTCCGGACCCGGTCAGCCCAGCAAGGAACATCGAATGGCGGTCAGCGAACTGCAGGCAATCGGCGGCCAGGTCAAGGGCATGTCGCGCCAGGAAAGGCTGCAGTTTACCCGTGATTTCATGGAGGCCGTTCCTCGCGACAGGACCTTCACCTGCCAGTTTATCCCGGTAGATGTGAACGGCGTTCCGGCCGAATGGGTGTTGGCTCCCGGCGTGGATATTTCCCGTCGCGTGCTGTACATCCACGGTGGCGCATTTATCGCCGGCAGCCCGAACAGCCACAGGACCATCACCAGCAGGTTTTCGGAAGTGGCCAACGCCGCGGTCCTGGCCATTGACTACCGCCTGATGCCCGAGAACCCACGCCTCGACGGAATCATGGATTGCAGAAACGCGTACCGCTGGATACTTGAAAACAGCCCGGTGGGAAAGGGGCCGCCGTCCCGTATTTTCATGGGTGGGGATTCCGCCGGTGGCAACCTTTCCTTGATGATGTCCGCCTGGATTCGGGACCAGAAACTCAGGGCGCCCGATGCGATAGTTGCCCTGTCGCCGCTCACTGACTCCGCGTACACGGGTCCCAGCATCAGCAAAAACCTGGCCACCGACGCGATGCTGGGGCCGCTGTTCGGCGCATTGCTGAAAATTCCGAAACACCTTCTGACCTGGCTATTCGTGCTGCAAAACCGGTTCAGGCCCAAAAACCCGGTCGTGTCCCCGGTGTACGGAAACCTTTCAAACCTGCCGCCAACGCTGGTGCAGGTCAGCGAATCGGAGATGTTGCTGGACGATGCAAGGCGCTATGTGAACAAGGCGAGAACAGCCGGTTCCCCGGTCTTTCTGCAGAGTTGGGCGGGATTGCTTCACGTATGGCAAATTTTCTACCCGGAAGTGCCTGAAGCCCGGCAAGCATGGGATCGTATCGGAGAATTCCTCGAGCGGGTTGAAACGGGAGTGGTCTGACCCCCGGGCATCACCACTTCCGGGCGTTTTGCCAGGCGGTGTCTTTGCCGCGTTGCCGGCGGACGGCGATACCCTGGTTGCCGCCGCGCAGGATGCGCACCTGGTACCAGGATTCCCTGGCCAGTGCTGAGCCGGCGCCACCGGTCCAGCTTTTCCGGTACAGGCGTTTGATGGCCGAAACCGCGTCCGGAGACCGTTCCAGCAGTTGCCTGGCAGCCTCGAGGGCCGTGCCCATGGGGTCTTCGGCAAGCGCCGTCGCCAGTCCCAGTTCGTTCGCGCGGGTGCCGCTGAATTCCTCGGCGCTCATCGCCAGCCACATGGCCTGGTCACGTTCCATGAGTTCCCGCAGCGCCAGCGTTCCGCCCATGTCCGGAATCAGGCCCCAGCGGCCTTCCATGATGGATAGCGACGCAGCGGGCTGTACAATCCGGAAGTCCGCGCCCAGGGCGATTTGCAGCCCGCCACCCCAGCAGCGGCCCTGGATCGCGGCAAACACGGGAACGGGCAGGGTGCGCCAGCCGACGCTGACCCGTTGCGCAAGGTTGGCCCGCCAGGGAAACCATTTCCACAGCAGGCGGACCATTCCGTAGCGGTCTTTCATCAAGGCCTTGACGTCCAGGCCGCTGCAAAAATCGACACCGGAACCCGACAGTATCACGGCGCGCAGGCCGCGCTCACCGGCCAGTTTTCGCTGCACTTCGTCAATCGCGCGGAACATTTCCATGTCCAGCGCGTTGCGCTTTTCGGGCCGATCCATCCGGACCTGCGCGACCTGGTTTTCCAGGGTCAGGGTGATACGGTTCCTGATCTTCATTTTTACTCGATTCCTGTTGTCTATCGGCATTAAAATACCACTATTCACTCATCCCGATCGAAGATTCCTGCCTTGTCTCCTGACCGTCGTCTGAATATCTGTCTTGTCTGCTCTGAGCTGACCCCGCTGGCAAAAACCGGGGGGCTGGCTGATGTCACCGCCGCACTGGCCGATTACTTCCACTCAGCGGGGCACCCGGTGCTGGTTCTGACGCCTTTTTACGCGACACTGGACGTTTCCGGCTTCGCGGTGGAACCGGTGCCCGGCCTGGAGGATCTCAGCCTCACGCTGGGCGATCGCAGCTTCAATTACCGGATTGTGAAGGCTCAGCCAACCGGCCCGGGTCCCGTTATCCATCTGCTGGATTGCCCGGATCTTTACCATGGCTCAGAGCTGTACTCCGGACCGGACGAGCACCTCAGGTTTATCCTGCTTTCGCGGGCGGCCATCGAGATGTGCCAGCGGCTGGATTTTTCACCCGATATATTCCACTGCCATGACTGGCACGCCGCACTGGTGCCGATCTACCTGAAGACGATCTACAGCTGGGACCGGATGTTCAGCGAAAGCAGGACCGTTTTGACCCTGCACAATATGGCTTACCAGGGTGTGTTCGGAGCGGGAATCCTCCACCAGGCAGGGCTGGCGGAATCCACTTCAATGCTGGACCAGGAAGACCTGGCAGGCGATCGGTTCAATTTTCTCAAGACGGGCGTGATGAATGCGGATCTTCTGACCACGGTCAGTCCCACCTATTCGCGGGAGATTCTCGAGCCGGAAAACGGCATGGGGCTGGATGGGCATTTGCGCGCTCGAGGCGGCTCTGTGACCGGTATTCTGAACGGGGTGGATTACCGGGAATGGAACCCGGAAATCGATCCGCTGATCCCGTTTCCCTATTCCATCAGGGATCTGTCCGGGAAAGAGAAGAACAAGCAGGCACTGATGAAGGAAACCGGATTGGAATACCAATTCGATAAGCCCCTGGTCGGAATGGTGACCCGGTTGACCTACCAGAAGGGGATCGACCTGGTGCAACAGGCCTTGCCGGGGTTGCTGGCATCCCGCGACATGGCGCTGGTGGTGCTGGGTGACGGTGACGGCGAATATGAGCAGTTTTTTCACTGGCTGCACGGGGAATTTCCCGGCCGGGTCAGTTTTTATGCGGGCTACAACAACCCGCTGGCGCACCGGATCGAAGCAGGCAGCGATATGTTCCTGATGCCTTCCAGGTACGAGCCCTGCGGCCTCAACCAGATGTACAGCCTGAAATACGGCACGGTGCCGGTGGTGCGTGCGACCGGTGGCCTCACCGACTCTGTCCAACCCTATGACCATGCCAAGGGTACCGGCACCGGCGTGGTGTTTCACGATTACGACGTCAACGGTTTGAACTGGGCCATGAACACGGCCCTGGACCTGTATGAAAACAAGTTCGCCTGGAGACAGGTGGTCTTCAACGGCATGAAAAAGGATTATTCCTGGGACATCCAGGGCAAAATCTACGTCAAGCGTTTCCGGCGCCTGCTCCAGCTGTCGCGGAGCGTTTAGGAGCGGCCCATGGCCGCGATGAACAGCTCCTACAGCATATGGGGGCAGACCAGAACGACGCCTTCCGCGGTCACCCGGAAGCGCTTGGCGTCTTCAGCGTGGTCTTCGCCGATCACTGTACCGTCGGGAATAACACAGCGCTTGTCGATGATGGCCCGGGTGATCCGGCAGTGCTTTCCGATCTTTGCTTCCGGCAATACCACGGCCTGGATCACTTCACTGCCTTCATCCACGGTGACGCTGGAAAACAGCAGGGACTGCCGCACGTAGGCGCCGGATACGATGCAGCCGCCTGAAACCATCGAGTTGGTGGCCATACCGACCCGTCCCGCGTCATCGAGCACGAATTTTGCCGGGGGCAGTTGTTCCTGGTAGGTCCAGATCGGCCAATCGGCGTCATACAGGTTCAGCTCGGGATTCACGTAGATCAGTTCGAGATTTGCGCGGAAAAAAGCGTCGACGGTTCCGACATCGCGCCAATAGCTCTGGGCGCGGGTCTTGACGTCATGAAACGGGTAGGCGAATACCCGGCAATTCTCGATGCTCTGTGGAATGATGTTCTTGCCGAAATCATGCTGCGACTTCGGATCCCTCGCATCCGCCTCGAGGGTTTCAAGGAGAAATTTGGTGTTGAAGACATAGATGCCCATAGAAGCCATTGCCACGTCGGGGTTGCCCGGCACCGGCTGCGGGTTCGCCGGTTTCTCGTCGAAACCGGTCACGCGGTGATTTTCATCGATGGCTATCACGCCGAACCCGGTTGCCTCGTGCAGGGGCACACGGATCACGCCAACGGTAATATCCGCCTCGTTTTCGGTGTGTTGCGCGATCATCGGGCCGTAGTCCATCTTGTAAATATGATCGCCCGCCAGGATCAACACGTGCTCCGGGTTCCGGTCGCGTATCAGGTTGAGGTTCTGGTAGATCGAATCGGCGGTTCCCTTGTACCAGTTTTCGTCGATCTGCTGCTGGGCCGGGACAATCTGGATGAACTCGCCGAATTCACCACGCAGGTAGCCCCAGCCCCGGTTCACGTGCTGAATCAGGGATTGCGCCTTGTACTGGGTAAGGATATAGACCTGCCGGATGCCCGAGTTCACGCAGTTGGACAGCGGGAAATCAATGATGCGGAATTTTCCGCCAAATGGCGTGGCCGGCTTGGCCCGGACCGCCGTCAGGTCTTCCAGCCTTGAGCCCCTTCCGCCGGCCATGATCATTGCCATGGTGCTGCGTGTCAAACGACTTACAAAACGTCCGGAATTCCTTGGATTCATAACACTTCCCGTCCTCTGTCTGTGCTACATTCATCATACGTATTTCATTAAGACAATTCAGTTAAATAAAGGCAAAAAAGTTGATTAAATCAACAAAAAATCGTTTTACATTGTCGGCCGACTCGCACGAAGTGGTGCAGTTGGCTGACGGATCGAACGGTGACCCGTTTGCGGTGCTGGGACGACACGCATGGGGAGACCGGGAAGTCTTTCGCTGTTTCCTCCCGAGGACACGCGGCGCCTGGCTTGGTGACCTCAACCAGCCCATGGAACGCATTCCGGGCACCGACCTGTTTGAGCGCCTGGCCGGACCCGGTGAAATTGCTCCGCACTACCTGATTATCCGCGAAACGGATGGCGGTGAGCGGGTCGAGAGTTTCGACGCATACAGCTTCTGGCCCCAGTTGAATGCGGATGAAATGGACGCTTTCCATCATGGCCACCACCGCTACGCCCAGCAGATGCTCGGCGCCCGCCCGTATACGGTTGACGATATAGCCGGAACGCTCTTCGCGGTATGGGCGCCCAATGCCGGGCGGGTCAGCGTGATTGGTGATTTCAACGAATGGGACGGCCGCTGCCACCCGATGCGAAAACACGCCCACCCGGGAATCTGGGAATTGTTTATTCCCGGTGTGTCGGGCGCGCGATACAAATTTGAAATCCGGAATGCGGAGACCGGCGCGCTTTTCATCAAGACTGACCCGTTCGCCCGCGCCTGCGAATATCGTCCAGGGACAGCGAGCCTGGTCAGTGGCCCGCCGCGGCACGAGTGGCAAGACGCCGAATGGATGAAAAAAAGAAAGGCCGGCGGTTGGCACGCCCGGCCAATGTCCGTGTACGAGGTGCACCTGGGTTCCTGGCGGCGCAACGAGGACGGCAGTTTCATGGGTTACCGCAGGCTGGCAGAGGAGCTATGCGCTTATGTCAGGCACATGGGATTCACCCACGTTGAGCTGATGCCCATCATGGAACACCCGCTCGATGAATCATGGGGCTACCAGACAACCGGTTATTTTGCCCCGACCAGCCGTTTTGGCTCGCCGGATGATTTCCGGGCTTTCGTCGATCATTTTCACCAGAACGGAATTGGCGTGTTGCTGGATTGGGTTCCTGCGCATTTCCCCCGCGACGAACACGGCCTGGCGTCTTTCGATGGACAGGCCTTGTTTGAATACCACGAACCCATCAAGGCCGGGCATCCGGACTGGGGCACCCTGGTATTCAATTACGAACGCCGGGAGGTTCGCAGTTTCCTGGTATCGAACGCGGTTTACTGGATGAGGGAATTCCATCTCGACGGTCTCAGGGTGGATGCCGTGGCATCCATGCTGTACCTGAATTTTTCACGCGAGGAAGGGCAATGGCTGCCCAACAGGGACGGCGGAAACACCAATTACGAAGCGGTTGATTTCCTGCGCCACTTGAATGAAGCGGTCGGCCAGGAGTGTCCGGGCTGCGTCATGATCGCCGAAGAATCAAGTGCCTGGCCCGGCGTGACCCGGGCTACTTCAGAGGGCGGGCTGGGCTTTGGCCTGAAGTGGAACATGGGTTGGATGCACGACACGCTGGATTACTTTTCCAAAGAATCAGTCCACCGCAAATATCACCAGGAAATGCTGACGTTCGGCCCGGTTTATGCATTTCATGAAAACTTCATGCTGCCGTTGTCGCATGACGAAGTCGTCCATCTGAAAAAGTCGCTGTACGGCAAAATGCCGGGTGATGAATGGCAGAAATTCGCCAACCTGCGCCTGCTCCTGACCTACCAGTGGGCCTACCCGGGCAAACAACTCCTGTTCATGGGGGGCGAATTCGCGCAGCAGGAGGAATGGAATTCCGGCGTGGCGCTGAGTTGGGAACGCAGCAGGGAACACCTGCCTGCGGCCCTGGGCTCGATGCTGACCACGCTCAACCACCTGCAAACCGATCATTCCGCCTTATCGGAGTGGGATTGCGATACCCGTGGTTTCGAGTGGCTCAGCGGTGATGACCGTGATCAGTCCGTGATCAGTTTCCTGCGCAAGTCCCGGCACGAGTCGCTGGTGGTCGTGCTCAACTTCACCCCGGTAGCGCGGGAACACTACCGGATACCAGTGCCGGGGCCCGGGGTTTACCGTGAAATCTTTAATTCAGACGCGGTCGGTTTTGGCGGGTCCGGAGTCGAGAACCCCGGTGACCGCCATGCGCAGAACATTCCGCACAGCGGCAGGGAGCACAGCCTGTGTCTTATCCTGCCGCCGTTGGCCGGACTGATTCTGCAGTATCAACCCTGAGCATGCAGCGAGGGCATGGAATGCCAGATTTCGCGGTCATAAGAGCGGATGGTCCGGTCGGAAGAAAAGAAACCGACGTTAGCGGTATTCAGCACCGCTGAACGGAACCAGCGCCCCTTGTCGCGGTAGGCGGCGCCCACGTCGCGTTGCCGTGCCAGGTATTCGCCAAAGTCGGCGGCCAGCATGAAGTAGTCGTGGTTACAGATGTTGCTGACCAGCGGTTTGAAGCGGTCGGGGTCGTCTTCCGAAAACAGGCCGTTGTTTATGGCCGCCAGGGCTGCTTCCAGCCTTGGATTGCCCTCGATGAACTGCATCGGGTTGTAACCGTTGCTGCGGGTAGACTGCACCTGTTCAGCGGTGAGGCCGAAGATGAAAATGTTTTCTTCTCCCACGTGCTGCATGATTTCCACGTTGGCGCCGTCGAGCGTGCCAATCGTCAGGGCGCCGTTGAGGGCCAGTTTCATGTTGCCGGTTCCGGAAGCTTCCATCCCGGCGGTTGAAATCTGTTCCGAAAGATCGGCGCCCGGAATAATGATTTCGGCCCGGGTCACGTTGTAGTCGGGAATGTAGACCACCTTGAGGCGATCGCCCACTACCGGGTCGTTGTTGACCTTTTTTGCAATGTCGTTGATCAGCTTGATGATCAGCTTGGCCGTGGTATAACTCGGCGCCGCCTTACCGCTGAAAATCTTGACCAGCGGTAACCAGTCGGCATCCGGGTCGGCCAGGATCGCCTGGTAACGGGCGACGATCTGCAACGCGTTCAGCAACTGCCGCTTGTATTCGTGAATCCGCTTGATCTGAACGTCAAACAGCGCTTCGGTACTCACGGCAATCCCGGTGAGGCGCTGGATTTCAACCGCCAGGTTTTCCTTGTTCCGTTGCTTGGCCAGCGCGAAAGCATCGAGGAAGGAACTGTCATCGGCAAAGGCATTGAGCAACGTGATCTGCTCCAGGTCAGCGATCCAGTCGGCGCCGATGGCGGTGGTGATCAGGTCGGAAAGTTGAATATTGCAGTTGTACAGCCAGCGCCTCGGGGTGACGCCGTTGGTCATGTTCACGATCCGGTCCGGGAACACCCGGTGGAGGTCGTGAAAGACGGTTTTCGCCATCAATTCGGTGTGCAGTTCTGAAACCCCGTTGACATGGTGGCTGCCGATGAATGCGAGGTTGCCCATGCGCACAGAGCCGCCGTTGCCGTCGTGGTAGTCGATGGCGCACACGCTCTCGGGCTTGATGTCCAGGTTCCGGGTATTCAGTTCCTGGATAAAGAACTTGTCGACCTGCTCAATCAGTTGCAGGTGACGGGGCAGCACCGATCGGAACATGTCGAGCGGCCAGCGCTCCAGCGCCTCGGGCAACAGGGTGTGATTGGTGTAGGAAATGCAGCCGCGGGTGATTTCGAAGGCTTCTTTGACGGGTATCCTGTGCTCGTCCACCAGCAAGCGCATCAACTCCGGAACGGCAATGGCGGGATGGGTGTCGTTCAGCTGGATGGCTGCATGGGTCGGCAGCGCCCGTAAATCATCGTGTGTGCTCAGGTAGCGGCGCAGCAGATCCTGCAGCGACGCCGAGGTGAAAAAGTATTCCTGCTTGAGGCGCAATTCCCTGCCCTGGGGCGTGGAATCGTCCGGATACAGAACCCGCGACAGTGTTTCGGCCAGCACTTCGTGTTGCGCGGCCTCCAGGTAATTGCCCTGGTTGAAGCGGGACAGGTCAAACTGACGGGCAGGTTTGGCGGACCACAGTCGCAACGTGTTGACGTGCTCGGCCTTCCAGCCGGCGATCGCCATGTCATTGCCGATGGCGACAACCTGTTCCACCGGGTGCCAGAACGCGCCATCCGGTCCATCCGGCTGGGCGATTCCACCGAAGGGAATGATATAGCGCGCTTCAGAACGGTGGAGCTCCCAGGGGTTGACGCCCTGGATCAGCCATTCCTCGGCTTCCTCGACCTGCCATCCTTCGGAGATGTGCTGCCTGAACAGGCCGTGCTCGTAACGAATGCCGTAGCCGAAAGCGGCGATGCCGATGGTCGCCATGGAATCCATGAAACAGGCGGCCAGGCGCCCGAGACCGCCGTTGCCCAACGCGGCATCAGGCTCTTCCAGCAGGATTTCATCCAGGTCCACGTTCAGGTCCGCCAGCGCCGCCCGGCACAGATCGACCATTCCGAGATTCAGCATCGTATCGCCCAGCAGGCGGCCGATCAAAAACTCCATCGACAGGTAGTACACCCGCTTGGTGTCGGTTTCGTAGATCCGCTTGGTTGTTGCCATCCAGCGGTCCATCAGGCGCTGACGCACCGCCAGGGTCAGGGCGATCAGCCAGTCATGCGGCACCGCATAATCCGTGTCCTTGCCAACCGAGTAAACCAGCCTCCTGAGGATGATTCTCTTGAGGTCTTCTTTTTCGAGTACAGCAACCATTCATTAATCCTGCGTATGTACGCCTTTGAGTACAATATCCGTGTAACTGACCAGGCCGATGATCTTGCCGTCCTGGATGACCGGAGCGCGCGACAGTCCAAAGTTGTCGAACAGTCTCGTGCAATACCGGATGTCCATCCGGGGGTCGACGCCCACGACCGGCTTTGACATGATTTCATACATATTGACGCGGTTCGGTGAGAGGTCGGGAGCCAGTACGCGCTTGGCGATATCGCGGAACATCACCACCCCGAATTCGTCATCCTCGTCGCGCTTGTCAACGATAATCGTGCGGGTTTCAGGGTATTTCATGTTCTTCAGCGCGTCGGCAACCGTGGTCATGCCATCCACGATGTCCACACCACTTTTCATGACTTCAGCGACCCGAACAATAGGTTTTGCGGGTTTCATATCCTCTCCTCCACGGTTCCTACCAGCGCACTGATCTGGTGCCTGACGCCGATTGCGTCCTCGACATCGACCTGGAACGCAATTCCGGTGCCGGAAGTCTGGTCGAATTTTCCGACCTGCGCAATCTTTTCCAGGACGAAGCGGCTGAGATGTTCCTCGACCAGCATCAGGATCACGTCCACCTGGTTGCCGACACTCAAGCCGAGAAAAGTTTTGGTGGGGCTCAGGCCTTCACCTCGCGCCTGATTCAGCACGGTTGCCCCGGTGGCGCCTTCTTCCCGAGCCGCTGCCAGTATTTCACTCGTGTGTTGATCTTCAACCATCACGACTATCAGTTTGAAATGCATGTTGTTTCCTCTTTCTTCACTTTAAGTTGAATTTTCCTGGGCAGAGATTTTCCTGCGCTCCCTGCGGGTCAGCCATTCGCTGAGTTGCGCATAGGCCATCACCGAGATCATCGGGAAAAGACTGGCAAATGCGATGAGTCCGAAACCGTCCAGCAATGCGCTGCGGCCGGGTATGGTTTCCGCCAGTCCCAGCCCCAGGGCTGCAACGAGCGGAACAGTAACCGTGGAAGTGGTGACGCCGCCGGAATCGTAAGCGAGCGGAATAATCGCCCGCGGCGCGAACATCGTCTGGATAATGACGATGATGTATCCGGTTGTGATGTACCAGTGCAGCGGCGTCCCGGTAACGATTCTGAACGCACCCATGGCCACGCCGACAGCGACGCCGATTGCAACGGCAACACGCAGGCCATTGACCGTAATGGTGCCGCCTGAAACCTGGTTGGCCTTGATCGATACCGCGATAAGCGCAGGTTCCGCGATCGTTGTTGCAAACCCGATCGCTGCGGCAAAAACGTAGACCCACATGTAGTCGGTCCAGGAAAACTCCCCGTTCGCCAAGGCGTCCGCGCCCAGCACGAAGGCCGGCGAAGTGAGTTGTTCCGCCATCAGCCGGCCCAGTGGAAACAGCGCCAGTTCCAGCCCCTCGAGGAAAAAGGCCAGGCCAATCAGCACGCACAGCAAGCCGATGAATACGCCCGAAGGATTGGGGATCGGGCGTCGCAGCACCAGCACCTGGAATCCGATCAGGATACCGGCAATCGGCAGCACGTCCCTGAGCAGGCTGATCACTGTTTTGCCGAAATGGAGTAGCTCTTCCATCGAATTAGGGCCTGTTAACACTATGCGGATGCCCAGCGTTGGCTCTCCAATTGAGCCAGGCAAGACGCGCAGAGCGCAGTTTGGTTGCTCCAAATAAGCGATAAGCAACGCCGCATGGCTCAATTGGAGAGCCTACCCTTCGGGACAAGGCCATTTTTCCGCATGACTGCGTTGCAGTTTCGCTCATGTACCCCGGGTACACTTCGCTCGATGCGCCTTGTCCTGCAAAAAAATGACCGATGTCGATGGGTATCCGCATAGTGTTAACAGGCCCTAGTTAAAAAAACATGCCGTAAGCCATGACAAAAATCATGGGGGTGAGTGAGGCAAATGCGATCAGGCCGAATCCGTCGATCATCGGGTCACGGCCCCGGATACTCTTCGCCAGCCCGATACCCAGTGCCGCGACCAGCGGCACGGTTACCGTGGAGGTGGTTACGCCGCCCGAGTCATAAGCGATGCCGATGATTTCCCTGGGGGCGAAAAAAGTCATGATCACCACACCCAGGTAGCCGCCGATGATCAGGTATTGCACCGGCCATCCCTTCAGGATCCGGATAACACCGACCAAAATGGCAAAGCCCACGGCCAGTGCAACCACCAGCCGCAGACCGATGGCGTAACTGTCGCGCGCCGCATCTGCGTTCTCGATGACACCGCCGGTTGCGGCGATGGACGCCGCTTCATCTGCGATCGCGATCAGGGCCGGTTCAGCGACCGTGGTGCCAAATCCCAACGTGAATGAAAACAACAGGAGCAGCCAGAGGTTGCCTTTCTTGACGAAGCTGTAGGCCATTTCTTCGCCCAGCGGAAACAGGGCCATTTGCAGCCCCAGCACAAAAAGGGTCAGGCCGACCAGGACCATCAGACCGCCTGACAGGATCTGCCAGATATTGGGTACGCCCTGGTTGAGCACGACCAGCTGGAAAAAAGCCGATCACCAGTATGATGGGAACCAGGTCCTGGAAACTCTGGCGCAGCGAGCGCAAAAATTGAAGAATGAGGGCTTTCACTCGACCGGGTTGACCCCCGCAGAGGTCAGCGGACGGTACAGGTTTCTGTCGGCGAGGATGTCCCGCAGGGCTGTAGCCAGGATACCGGCCCATTTCCTGGCGCCGCTTTCCTCTTTTACCAGGTCCTGGCGGACTTCGATGCCGACGTGTGGCAGGCCGGCCGGTTCAGCGTGGTGATCAATGGTGAAATCATGCGGGTGACGGCCGGAATAGGGCTCATTATCGCCCACGCAGACTCCGTCCATGCCCGCCAGCCGTTTGATCATCGGGGCGGGTATCCGCGGGTCCTTGTCCCACATGATGCCAACGTGCCAGGGCCGCACGACGCGGTCGAAAACCGGGGAACAGGTGTGAACTGCAATCATGGCCGGCACGATACCTTGCTCTGAAAACCGGCTGAGCCGTTGCGCGATCCGGTCGTGGTAGGGGGCGAAAAAAGATTGCACGCGCAACGCCCTCTGTTGCGGGTCCAGACCGATATTCCCGGGGATCGAAATTCCGTCGCTGATTTCAGGAATGGCGGTCGGATCCGCGGGGTTTCGGTTGGGGTCGATAATCAGACGTGAAAAACCCGCAAGTACGGCCTGGGCGTCCAGTTCATCGGCCAGGAAACGGACCAGCTTGTCCACCCCGATATCCCAGGCGACATGGCGTTCCAAAACCCAGTCTGCCAGGCCCAGCTGGCTGAGGGACGCCGGAAAAAACGGGCTCGCGTGATCCGCAACCACCAGCACGGGTGATTTCCCGTGATCATTATAGGTCGTGTAGGGCGGGGGATCTCCGGGCCCGATCAGGGGGTAAGCGCCTCCGTTCTCCGGGTAGTTTTGATAGTGTGCGTAGCCGGTTGGCCTGATCCTGCTCAATCCGGATTCTCCTGCTTACGGGTCGCCAACGGCCTTCTCCAGGGCTGCGCACACTGTCTTGAGAACCTTTATTCTTCCATATGCCTTGTTTTGGTTCTCGACCAGGATCCAGGGAGATTTCTGCACCGAGGTCTGCTGGATCATTTCATGGGCGGCGAGACTGTATTCGTCCCACCGCTCCCGGTTACGCCAATCCTCGTCACACAGTTTCCAGCTCTTGTGCGGTGTTTCTTCCCGGGCTTTGAATCGCCTCAATTGCTCGTCCTTGCTGATGTGCATCCAGAATTTCAGCAGTACGATGCCGTGCTCCAGCAGTTGGTCCTCGAAGTCATTGATCTCGGAAAACGCCCGGCGCCACTCGTCGTCACCGGCAAACTGCTCGATGCGTTCGACCAGCACCCGGCCATACCAGCTCCGGTCGAATATGGTTGCCCTGCCGGCCCGGGGTATGCAGTTCCAGAACCGCCACAGGTAGTGGTGAGCATTTTCGATATCCGTCGGTGCGGCGAACGGATACACCTTGTAGTAACGCGCATCCATGGCGCCCGTGATCCGTCTTATCGCACCGCCTTTGCCGGCTGCGTCCGGGCCTTCGAACACCAGGGTCATCGAAATTTTCCGCTGAACGGCCTTCTGGTGCAGACCGGCCAGTTTCGCCTTGTAGAAGGTAAGTTCTTTTTGATAGGTCTTTTTGTCCAGTGTCAACGAAAGGTCGAGTCCGTCCATGATGGTACGCACCGGGTTTGTATCGCCATTCGCAGGGGTGATTTCGCTGAGCCTGGACTGCACCTGTTGGCGCATTTCCACCAGGTATTTCTTGCGGATTTGCTGGGTCACCAGGTGGCGCTCCAGTGTCTGCTGGAATACTTCACCGACCCGAATACTGCGATAATTGAAATCCGCACCTTCGACAATTTCCCACGGGGCGTGACCGGTATTGGTGTAGGAAATGATGCGCTCCGCGGCTTCGATGAACTTGTCGTACATTTCCCAGTGTTTCCAGTCCTCGGGCAGCATGCGCCAGCTGCGCAGCGGGTCGTTTTCCAGCAACTGGAGACGTTTTTTCTGTACTTTACGGCTGATGTGCATCCAGAACTTCAGGACCATGGCGCCATCGTCCGCCAGGGCTTTTTCAAAAGCGTTGATGCGGTCGAGTTCGTGGGTGAACTCGACCGGGGTAATCCGGCCGTAAACATAATCCAGCAGCGGGCGCGAATAGCGGCCGCTCATGTGAAAAGCGATCTGGCCTTTGGGCGGTGTGAAACGCCAGAAACGCCAGAACGTCGGGCGCTCTCGCTCTTCGTCGGATGGCTCGGTGTACGCATGGTTCATGATCCAGCGGGTGTCCATCCACTTGTTGAGCAGGTTGACGGATCCGCCTTTGCCGGCGCCGCGGACGCCGGCAAAATCCACCAGGACCGGAAAATCCCCTTCTTTGCGCAGTCGTTGCTGCAACTCGAGCAGGTTTTCCCACAGCAACAGTTCCCGTTGCTTGAATTCCTTCTTCGATAGTTTTTGTCCCAATTCTGCTGTCTGGAACATGAAAGAACCTCTCCGGTCAATTAAATGGCGTGGGAAAGATATCACAGTCACAGCCGAATGCCGCCTGGAAACAACCCAACTTGCTTCGCACAGTATAAAGCACAGATAATCACGTGACCCAGATCAAGCAACACGCTGCATCAATCCATTGAAAACCATCGTCGTCAAAGAGAAGGAGAATACCCGGGTCCCGTTTTTGCGGGGAATCCTGATACGCAGCCTGCTGGACGCTGGTTTGGTGTTTGAAGAGGCATTCGGACTGGCTACCCGGGTACGTGAAGATCTTTCCGCCAGGGATGAAATCACTACCGGGGAGATCAGGGCGAAGGTTTGCGAATTGCTCAAGAAGTCCGGCCACCAGGAAGCGCTGGAGCCCTATCGCCTGCCAATGGTCGGGTTGGCCAGGATCCAGGTCCTCAGCATCAGCGGCAGGGTCAGCTCCTTTTCCAGGGGGCGGCACGAAAGATTCCTGCAGGCCAGTGGTATGAAAGCTGAAAAGTCCGAGCAGATTACCGCCATGATTTACGATCAGTTGCTGGCGGCCGGCGTGAGTTCGATCACCAGCAGCGAACTGGGTTACCTGACCTACCTGTGTCTGAAACAGGAAGTTTCCAAAAAGGTTGCGAAGCGTTACCTGGTATGGTCTGAATTCCAGCGCAGCGGGCGCCCGCTGTTGTTGCTGATCTGCGGCACGGTTGGAACCGGAAAAAGTACCCTTGCGACCGAAATTGCGCATTTGCTTGATATCGTGCGCATCCAGTCGACCGACATGTTGCGGGAAGTCATGCGGATGATGATGCCGAGCCGGTTGCTCCCCGTGCTGCACACATCGTCTTTCAATGCCTGGCAGGCCTTGCCGATCCAGGCTACCAGGGAGCGCGACAACGACCAATTGATCGCCGCCGGCTACCGCAGCCAGGCCGACCTGCTTGCAGTGCCCTGCGAAGCGGTGCTCAACCGGGCGATCGAGGAAAGTGTCCCCATGATCCTCGAAGGCGTACACGCACACCCGGACATCATGTCGCGCCTGCCGGCGGATTCCGACGCGATCGTGGTGCATGTGACGCTCGCCGTGCTCAAACCCAAGGAACTGAAAACCCGATTACGCGGCCGTGGCGTGGAAGTACCACAGCGGCGGGCCAAGCGGTACTTGAATGAGTTCGATGCGGTCTGGAGCCTGCAGACGTTCCTGCTGTCGGAAGCCGATCGTTGCAACGTCTCGATCATCACCAACGACGACAAGGAGAAAGCGGTTCTGCAAGTCATTCTGAACGTGATGGAAGAACTGTCCCGTCATTTTGACGGCTCTCCCGACACGATTTTTGGGACCATTGTTGACAAATTGGGCGATCAGGTCGATCGGATCCAATGGAGCCACCTGGTTCCGGCATTGAAGGGCTGAAAGGTCGTGGCCGGGCCATTCCGCAAGAGTGCCATTCTGATCCTGGACGGCCTGGGTGACCTGCCGTCCCCCGCGCTGGGCGGCAGGACCGCGCTCGAGGCGGCCCGCACGCCGGTTATGAACCGGCTGGCAAGTTTGGGGTATCACGGTCTCGTCGACCCCGAGGCGCCAGGCAAAGCTGCCAATACGCACACGGGTTGTGGCACCTTGCTGGGTGTCCTCCCGCAAGTCGTGAGCCGCCTGAAGCGTGGCCCGATTGAAGCTTCGGGAGCGGGCCGGCCACTGATGCCGGGCGAAATTGCCGTTCGGGCCAATTTTGCCACGCTGCGGGAAGAGGCCGGCCGGTGCCTGGTTCTGGACCGGCGTGCCGGCCGGATTTGCACGGGCACAGAGGAGCTGGCGGCCTCGCTGCTTGCCGTTGATCTGGGCGATGGCATTTCCGGTGAGCTGCTCTCCACCGATCAGCACCGCTGCGTCGTGGTGCTGTCAGGTCCCGGGCTGGACCCGCGTGTCAGCGATACGGACCCCGGCGACCAGGGCATGCCCGGATTTGTCCGGACCTGCCTGGCCAGGGATCCAGCGTCTACGCTGACTGCGGAGAAGGTCAACCGCTTCGTCGAAATCGCCAGGCACCGTCTTGCCTTGCACCCCGTCAACCGGGCGCGGATCGAGGCCGGGTTGCCACCGGCGAACGGCGTGATTACCCGCAGTGCCGGGGTCGCGCTGGCGCTGGAAAATCGGGTCAAGGACCTGGGTATCAGGGCGGCGCTGGTGGCCGGTTGCAACACGGTCATCGGCCTGGCCAGGGCGCTGAATTTCAAAGTCTTTTCCGAACCGGGATTCACCGCCGATGCCGACACCGACCTGCAGGGAAAATTCAAGGCAGCCCTGGAGGCGCTTGAATGCCATGACCTGGTGTATATCCACATCAAGGCGCCGGACATATTTGCCCATGACCGCCAACCCGAAGGGAAGAGCTCGTTCCTGGAAAAGGTTGATGCGGCACTCGAGACGCTGGAGCGGGCTGGAGTCATCATCGCCCTTTCGGCCGACCACAGCACTGACAGTAATTCAGGCGCCCACACGGCCGATCCCGTGCCGGCCCTTCTGTTCGACCCTTCCGCAGCGGCTGAAGCCGAAATGCCGCAGCTGAACTTTGGTGAAACCGCCTGCGCCACCGGCAACCATGCCCCGTCAAACTGGCCACGAGTTCCTGCTCAGGGTGTTGGCCCTGATGAAATCCCGGTAACTGGTGGCTAAAGATACTCCGCATAAGCGCTGATGTACTTGGTGGCGTCATCGGGGGAAATCACGACCGCAATGCCACTGGCCGAAGCACCAATAAGGTTCGCGGCGTGGAGCAGCGCGCCGGTCGTCGGTCCGACCATGATGCCCTCGGTCCGGGCCAGGCGAATGCCGGCCTGAAAAGCATCGCGGTCTTCGACCGCCACAATTTCATCGATCAGGGAGTAGTCCAGGATTTTCGGCTGGTGCTCTTCCGGCAGGTTCGAAATCTTTTTTATGCCCGATAGTTTGTGGTTTCTCGAGGCAGGCTCCACACCGATGATCCTGACGTCGGGATTGCGTTCCTTCAGGTAGCGCGCTACGCCGGTAATGGTGCCGCAGGTGCCGAAGGCCGCGAAAAAGTAATCGATTTTCCCTTCGGTCTGGTTCCAGATCTCCGGACCTGTCGTGTGGTAGTGCGCCTCGACGTTCAGGGCATTTTCGTACTGGTTCGGGCTGACGTAACGGCCGTCGAACGCTGCGCTTTCAACCAGGCTCTTGACCACGCCGCGGGCGCCTTCGGTTGGATATAGCGGGCAAAGCTCGTCTTCCACTTCCAGCAGCCCCGCGCCGAGGAAGCGCAATAGCGCCTTTTTTTCCTCTGGAGTGCCCTCCGGAAGCGCCAGTTCTATGGGAATTCCCCGGGCGTTGGCCAACGCGGCCAGCGCAATTCCGGTATTGCCCGCTGTGGGTTCCGTCAGCACTTGTCCCTCTTTCAGGACCGTGCCGTTGAGCAGGTACAACGCCGTCCGGTCCTTGATGGATCCAAACGGATTATTCCGTTCCAGCTTGACGAAAATGTCGAAACCGGGAGACGGCTTGGAGCGGTCGCTCAGCCGGATCATGGGTGTCGGATTGTCGGGGTCGGCTATCAGGTCGGCGACGCTGTTATACACCCGCCGCGACCGCGCTGCGGAGTCGGTTGTTGAAACATGACCCGGGCCGGCGAAAGGGATTACCGGAACAGGTTGTCCGGTGGTCAGTACTTGTGCGCTTGTTGGCAGATTCATTGGTGTAGCTCTCCGGTTTTATTGGAAGACCGGGGCACACCGATAAATATTCCGCCCCGGCTTGCCGTTGCGGTTTGTTCTTGCTTGGTGGGGTTTTAAAGCCTCGAACAGGTGCCGCACGGCTGGCTCATGCACATACAAGTGCAGCAGCAACACATACAGACGCGGCGGGTTCTGGAATTCATGCCTGCAGACTAGCCTGTGTCAATTGCGGCTGTCAACAATTGATGTATGCTCTGCGGTTTGGGATTCCGGGTATTCGCCGTGCAAAAAAACGCAATACAAACCAATCACATTCTCGAGGGTGTTCGCTATGAAATTCGCGGAGAACTCGCCCACCGGGCCATGCAATTGGAGCGGCAGGGGTACGAAATCACTTCGCTGAACATCGGCAACCCCGGTCTGTTTGGATACCGCACACCCGAGACCATGCGGCTGGCGATGATCGAGAACCTTGGCCAGAGCGAAGCGTACTGTCACCAGAAGGGCATATTCCCGGCGCGCGAAGCGGTCGTCATGCAACAGCAAAGCCGGGGCGTGATGGACGTGACCGCCGACGATGTGTTCATGGGAAACGGGGTCAGTGAATGCATCGATTTCGTGCTCCGGGCGCTGCTGAACGGGGGCGACGAACTGCTGGTGCCCAGTCCGGATTACCCCCTCTGGAGCGCCGCGGTGGCGCTGAACCATGGAAAGGCGGTGTATTACAATTGCCGGCCGGAGAACGCGTTCTACCCCGATCCGGAAGAGATACGCAGCCTGGTAACGCCGCGCACGCGCGGCATCGTGCTGATCAACCCCAATAACCCGACCGGGGCGGTTTATCCCCGCGCCCTGCTCGAGGAAATTGTCGCCATCGCCGAGGAACGGCAGATCGTGGTTTTCGCGGATGAAATTTACGACCAGATGCTTTATGACGGCGCCGAGCATGTTCCCCTGGCCACCCTGGTGCACGAAACCCTGTGCGCAACGTTCAACGGGCTGTCAAAAATCTACCGGGCCTGTGGTTACCGGGTGGGCTGGGTATCGTTCAGCGGCCAAAGGGAGAATGCCAAAGACTACCTGCACGCGGTGGAGTTGCTGGCTTCTCTTCGGCTGTGCGCCAATGTCCCGGGGCAGTGGGCCGTTCAGACCGCCCTGGGCGGTTACCAGAGTATCGGGGAACTGACCGGGCCCGGCGGCAGATTGTTTCAGTCCCGCCAGGCGGTCGTCGAGGGTGTTGCGCGAAGCAAGTACCTTGAACTGCAGGTGCCTGAAGGGGCGATGTACGCTTTTCCGAGTGTCAACACGGCATTGATCCCCGGATTCAATGACCAGCGTTTTGCATTGGAATTGTTGGAAAAGAAACACGTCCTGATTGCGCCAGGCAGCAGTTTCAACGTGCCCTACAAGAATCATTTCCGGATTACCACGCTACCCGACGAGCAAAAAATGGCAACCGTTTTCGAGCGGATGGAAGAAGTACTGGATTCGCTCGTCAGTTGATCTTGGGGGTAGTTATCAGGCGTTGATTGAGCGAAACTAGCCGCTTCGAAAAAAACCGTGTGACCAACCGGTTATAAACAAGCCAGAGAGGACATCATGAAACCCGTCGAAAGACCGGCCAATCCGAATTTTTCATCCGGTCCCTGCAGTAAAAGGCCCGGTTACAACGTCAGCAAGCTGTCCATTGATACGCTGGGGCGGTCTCACCGGTCAGCGCTGGGCAAAAGCGCGCTGGGCAGAGCCTGCTCGGAAACCGCGGAATTGCTCGGCCTGCCGGAAGGTTACAAAGTCGGCGTGGTGCCTGCTTCAGACACCGGGGCCGTCGAAATGGCCCTTTGGTCGCTGCTGGGGGCGCGACCGGTGGACGTATTCGCCTGGGAATCTTTTGGCAAGGGTTGGCTGGTTGACATCACCCAGCAACTGAAGCTGGAAGGGGTCCGTACATTTACCGCGGACTATGGCGAACTTCCTGATCTTGCACAGGCCGATCCTGCACATGACATCGTGTTCACCTGGAACGGAACGACTTCCGGTGTGAAGGTGCCCAACGGTGACTGGATCAGCCCCGATCGTGGAGGCCTGACCATTTGCGATGCAACGTCCGCGGTTTTCGCGATGGAGTTGCCCTGGGAAAAACTCGATGTGGTGACCTTCAGCTGGCAAAAAGTGCTGGGTGGAGAAGGTGCTCACGGCATGTTGATCCTGGGTCCGCGGGCGGTTGAACGCCTGGAGACCTGGACACCGCCCTGGCCGTTGCCAAAAATATTTCGCCTGACCAAGGGCGGGAAACTGATTGACGGTATTTTCAGGGGCGAGACGATCAATACGCCTTCCATGCTGTGCGTGGCTGACTATCTCGACGCGCTGGATTGGATCCGGGAACTGGGCGGGGCTTCGGCCGCCATCAGCCGTTCGGAACGCAGCCTCGCGGCGATCGCCGAATTCGTGTCGGCCCATGACTGGATTCATTTCCTGGCCAGGGAAAGCGACCAGCGGTCCAGCACCAGCGTCTGCCTGACCGTGGACCTGGAGCCGGAACAGGTAAAAGCCATGGTATCCCTGCTTGACCGCGAGGGCGTGGCGCATGACATAGGCGCTTACCGGGATGCGCCGGCCGGCTTGAGAATATGGTGCGGCGCAACGGTGGAGCCGGATGATGTGAGAATACTGATGCAGTGGCTCGAATGGGCGTATGCACAGGTTAGCGGAGAATGAAACCGATGTTCAAAATACGCACGTACAACCAGATATCCGATAAAGGCCTGAGCCGTTTTCCGATGGACAAATACCTCGTCGGCCCGGATCTGGACGGTCCCCAGGCTTTCATCTTGCGCAGCCAGAAACTGCACGAGGAAACGGTGCCGGATAGCCTGCTCGCCGTGGCCAGGGCCGGCGCAGGGGTCAACAACATACCGGTGGATGAATATACCCGCCGGGGTATCGTGGTATTCAACACGCCGGGGGCCAATGCCAATGCGGTGAAGGAGATGGTCGCCGCGGCGCTGTTGCTGGGTTCCAGGCGCATTTTTGAGGGGATGAACCGCGTGCAGGAGTTGACCGACGTCACTGATTCAGGGCAATTGGCACAACAACTTGAGAAAGAGAAAAAACAGTTTGGCGGCGGCGAAATTTCCGGTAAAACGCTCGGCGTCGTGGGGTTGGGCGCGATCGGATCGATGGTTGCCAACATGGCGCTTGAATTGGGCATGCACGTGGCGGGTTACGATCCGGCCCTGTCGGTGGAGGCCGCCTGGAGGTTGTCCAGCCAGGTTGAGAAAATGGAAAGCCTGGAAGCTCTGCTCAAAGTTTCCGACTTCGTCACCCTGCACGTGCCGGCCATCGACCAGACCCGCCACATGATCAACGCCAGCGCCATGACGCGATTCAAGCCCGGGGCGCGGCTGCTCAATTTTGCCCGCGAGGAAATCGTTGATGTGGATGCGGTGATCAACGCACTGGACCAGGGCAGGTTGAGTGCCTACATCTCGGATTTTCCCTTGCCCGTTTTACTCGGCCGGAAGGACTGCCTGCTGTTTCCGCACCTGGGGGCGAGCACCGCGGAGGCAGAGGAAAATTGTTCTGTCATGGCTGCAGACCAGTTGATGGATTTCCTGGAGAACGGGAACATCACCAACTCCGTCAATTATCCCCGCACCCGGATGACACGCAGTGGCGGGTACCGGATTACTTTTGCAAACGAAAACGTCCCCAGGGTGCTGGGCAAGGTGTTGTCGGTCCTGGCGGACCATGATGTCAATGTCATCGACATGGTCAACAAGAGCCTGCGTGAAATGGCGTATAACATCATCGACGTGGAAACCCGGCCCACGGAGGAGATCATTCAGAAGATAGCGGGCTCCGACGGCGTGATGCACGTACGGGTTCTGTAATGGTTAAATGACCGACATACGCCGGATTAGCATTCCTGAGAAGGACCTGCCGCTCAGGGCTGACGTGAGCCTGCTGGGTTCGCTGGTGGGCGAGATGCTGGTCGATCAGCATGGGCAGGATTTGCTGGACCGGGTCGAGCGTGTTCGCAAGGCCTCCATCCGGCAGCGCGAAGGAAAGCCTGGCGACTCCGGGTTGGAAGACGCCCTTGCCGGGATGGAGCCGAAACAGGCGGTGCTGTTGATCCAGGCTTTTGCCACGTATTTGCGCGCGGTAAACCTGGCTGAAAAGGTTCACCGCATCCGCCGGCGGCGCGCCTATCTGCGGGCCGGCGCTTCCGACCAGCAGGGTAGCCTCGAAGCGGTGCTGGCGGAATTGAAAGCCGCGGGTGTTGATCAGGCCACCGTGGCCGGTGCAATCAACAACCTCCGGCTGCAACCGGTCTTCACCGCTCATCCGACAGAAGCCACGCGCCGGACCATCCAGGAGAAAGAGTACGATATCGTGCTCCGCCTGGTAGAGCGCCTCAATCCTGAACTGACGCCCCGCGAAGAAGAACTGGCGCTGGAAAGAATCCGCGCCGATCTCACTTCCTCCTGGCAGACAAGGCTGGTGCCGCATTCACGTCCCACGGTAGCGGACGAACTGGACAATATCCTGTTCTACATCACGGATATTCTGTACCGGGTAGTGCCGGTATTTTACGAAGCCCTGGAAAAGGCCTTTGAAGGCGAATTCGGGGAATGCCCCGATGGATTCCTGCGTGACATCCTGCTGCGCTTCGGTTCCTGGGTTGGCGGCGACATGGATGGGAACCCCAATGTCACTTCCCGGACGATCCTGGAGACGCTGGCCCGTCAGCGATCGGTCGTGATCCAGCGCTACCTGCCGGAGATCAAGCGCCTTTCGAGATTTTTGAGCCAGTCCACTTCCGAAATCGGGATTTCCGGCCCGGTGTCCCGGCAGTTGCAGCGCTACCGGGAAATGATGCCCGAGGTCAACCGCAGCATCCCGGAGCGCCACCAGGACATGCCTTATCGCTGCCTGCTCAAGCTGATCGGGAGCAGGCTGGAAGCAACGCTGGCTGAAAAGGAAAACGGCTACTCCGCCACCAACCAGTTCGTCGCCGATATTGAGCTGATCAGGAACAGCCTGCGGGAAAACAAGGGCCGGCACGCCGGCCTGAATGGCGTGGAACGTTTGCTGCGCCGGATTAACACGTTCGGATTTCACCTGGTTACCCTCGACGTTCGGCAGGACGCACTGCTGCATCGCAGGGTGATGGGCGAACTGCTGGGGTGCAGGGACTGGGAAACACGTGACCCGGAAAATCGGGCCAGCACGCTGGCTCACCTGTTGGAAACCGAGACTCTGCCGAATGTTTCCGGGATCAAGGCCCTGAGCGATGAAGCAACGGAAGCGCTCGCGGTGTTTCGTTCGATTTCAACCGCCCGGCAAATGTACGGAAACGCCGCCATCGGCTTGTTCATCATCAGCATGACGCAGGGCGCCGACGATGTTTTGACGGCCCAGGCGTTGTCGGAAATCGCCAATCCACGTACCGGGGCTTCCGCCAAGCTTGACGTGGCGCCATTGCTGGAAACGGTCGATGACCTCGATGCCGGGCCGGCCATTATCCAGGCTTTACTCGGGCTGGAGGTGTACCGCCGGCACCTGGCCGGTCTGAAAAACCGGCAGGCAGTCATGGTCGGTTATTCCGACAGCAACAAGGACAGCGGCATTGTTGCCTCGCGCTGGGCGCTGCACGAAGCGCAGCGGCGCCTGGTGGAAGTGGGTGCTGCCCAGGGCGTCGATATCGTATTCTTCCACGGCCGGGGCGGCACCGTCAGTCGCGGGGGAGGGAACCTGGTCAACGGAATTCTCGGCGCGCCGCCTGGAACGGTCAACGGTTTCCTCAGGGTCACCGAGCAGGGAGAGGTGATCAACCAGAAGTACGGCGTGCGGTTCCTGGCGTTGCGCAACCTGGAACTGGTGGCAGGCGCCACGCTGAAGCACCGCCTGGGACTGGCATCGAAGGGACTGTCTGAGGACGAGAGTAATATCCTGTCTTTCATGGCGGAGACATCACGTTCCCGTTTCCGGTCCATGGTGTACGAAGATCCGGCTTTCCCGGCGTATTTTCGGGCCAGCACACCGCTTGACGTGATTCAACAGCTGAATATCGGTTCGCGCCCCGCATCGCGCCGCTCAGGTGAGGGTATCGAGAATCTGCGGGCGATTCCCTGGGTGTTTTCGTGGGCGCAAATCCGGGTGGGTTTTCCCGGCGTATTTGGTTTTGGCACCGCGCTCGACCAGGCCATTTCCCGTTTTGGGCTGGATAACATCCGCGAATTGCTGAAACGGCAGGTGTTTTTCCAGGGCATGATCAATGATGTCGAAATGGTGCTGGGCAAATCCGACCTGGACATCGGCCAGCGCTACGCGGGATTGGCTGAGGCGGCCGGGCAGCCGTTTTTCGACTCCATCAAGGCCGAGTTTCAACTGGCCGAGAGGCGCATCCTGGAGTTGAAGCAATTGAACGCCTTGCTGGACGACCAGCCGGTGTTGCAGCGCAATATCCGGTTGCGAAACCCTTACGTCGATCCGCTGCACCTGTTGCAAATCGACATGCTTCAACGCTGGCGGGCGGGTGGGTGCGCGGACGAAGACCTGCTGGAAGCGCTGAAAGCCACCGTGAAAGGAATTGCGCTCGGCATCCAGAACACCGGCTAGCAAACCACCGGCAGCCTTCCGGTTCCGGTCGGGCGTGCCGGGTGATGATGACGCCTGCCCATTTTTACCTCGGATCACCCGTTTCAATTTATCCGGCTTTACGCGATAATTACTGACTGACCGTACGGTCAGTCAACTTTCTGGACGGATGAAGTGATGCAGGCAAAACCGGTACACCCGGCTGCGCCGGGACGATCTGCAGGTGAGACTGCGATCCTGGATGCAGCCGTAAAATTGTTTTCGGAAAAAGGCTATGACGCCGTGTCGATGCGCGGTGTCGCCCAGCAGGCCGGGGTCAGCAAGGCCAATATCTATCACCATTTCGAGTCCAAGGAAACGCTGTATCGCGCCATCCTGTTTGCCAGCGCAACCGAACTGTCGGGGCTGGTCAGTAAACTGGCGGAAGGCACCGGTGCATTCGACTTCCCGCATCGCTGAATTCTCCTCGGCGCACCTGGGGCACCTGGAAAGCAATGCATTGACCTCGCGGCTGATCCTCAGGGAAGCGTTTTCGGGTGACGATGTCCACAGCAAAATGCTGGTCGATGAGGTGTTCGGCGAAATATTCAACAGGCTCGTTTCCATTTTTCAAGCCGGCCAGCACGCAGGCGTGTTGCGGCCCGACCTGGACCCGGCGCTCTGCGCCACGTTGCTGATCGGCGCGGACGTGTTTTTTTTCCAGGCAAGGGGTGTTTTGAAGCACCTTCCGCAGGCCGGGTTTGCGGGCAACCCGGCCAGGTTCAGCGAACAAATGGTGAATGTCATGTTGAATGGAATGCTCACCGGGGATGCCGGCCGGGAGGCGGAGAAATGAAAGAGTCAGGAGTCAGCCAGCCGCCGGAAGCTCACTTGTTGCGCCGTAATGGTGCTTTTGCTGTCCTCCTGCGGGGGAACGGAAGAGCCGGTCGATGAAGCCGGAACAGCCACGTCGGCAGACGCCCGTACAATCGCCGTCACGCTGGCCGAAGCGGGTTCCCGGGAGGTCCGGGACGAACTGTTTTCGGTGGGCCTGATCGTCAGCCGGAACACGCCCATGCTGGCGGCCGAGGTCAGCGCCCGTGTGGTCGAAGTGCGGGCCGAGGAGGGGCAGGCCGTGCAGCAGGGGCAGGTCCTCCTGACGCTCGACCGGACCACGTTCGAGCTGGCCGTGCGCGAGGCGCAGGCCAATATCGAACGGCTGGCCGCAAGCATCGCCAACGACCAGCGACGGGTGGAGCGGTACCGGGAACTGAAAACGAAGGACATGATGTCGCTGGAACGGCTGGATGATGCCGAAGCCGCACTGGCGGTGAACAGGGCAACCATGGCCGGGGCCGAAGCCCAGCTGGCCATTGCGCAGGATCGATTGTCCAGGACCGAACTCATCTCTCCGGTCGATGGCGTCGTTGAAAGACGCCATGTTTCGGTTGGGGATTACGTCAAGGACGGCGGAGCGCTGTTCAGCCTGACGGACACGGTCAATTTGCGGGTGGAAATGCCCTTTCCGGAAACCGTGGGCGACCGCCTGAAAATCGGGCAGGTGCTGCTTCTCGAAAGCCCGGTGGCTCCGGGCCTGCTGGTCGAATCGGTTGTTGACGACATCCGGCCTCAGGTCAGCGTGTTGAGCCATTCCCTGATGGTGATATCGAACATCACCAATCCCGGCCCCTGGCGTCCGCAGGCGACCGTCGAAGGGGTCCTGGTCGTGGAAACCCGGCCGGGCGCCGTGGTCGTTCCCTCCGGTTCGGTAGTGAAGCGGCCGGCCGGGGATGTGCTTTATCGCCTCGATTCGCCGGATGGCGGGGAAGTTCACGAGGTCAGGGTAACAACGGGTGTCCGGCGGGACGGCTGGATAGAAATCCTGGAAGGGGTGAAAAGCGGCCAACGCGTCGTGGTGGAAGGCGCTTCCTACCTGACGGATGGCGCCCGGGTCGCCGTTCAGGAGATTCCGCAGTGAGTGAGTTGCCGTCACCTGCCCTGGAGCACCAGTCTCCCGGCAGCAGTCTTCCCGAACTTTCGATCAAGCGGCATGTGTTTGCCTACATGCTGTCCGGTGTCCTGTTGTTGTTCGGCATCATCAGCTTCGACCGGATCGGGGTCGACCGTTTTCCTGAAATCGAATTCCCGATGATTTCCATCCGCACCATTCTCCCCGGCGCCAGCCCTGAAACCATCGATTCGAGCGTAACCAACATCATCGAAACGACCGTCAACAGCGTCCCCGGGATCGAGCATATCCAGTCGACTTCGGCGCCAGGCGTGTCGGTCATCGTCGTGCGTTTTGGCCTGGACAAGAAAGTCGACGTTGCGTTTAACGAAGTCCAGGCCAAGGTCAACCAGGTGCTGCCGGAACTGCCCAAGGAAACCGACCCGCCCGTGGTGGCCAAGGTGGAGTTCGGGTCGTTACCGGTATTGTGGCTGACGCTGACCGGTGACCGAACGCTGCAGGAACTCAACCAGTATGCAAGAAATGTAATTAAAAAACGCCTGGAAACCATTGATGGTGTTGGAGAAATAAGACTGGGTGGCGAAAGAAAACGCACGATACGGGTCAATCTTGACGCGGACAGGATGGCGGCTTTCGGTATTGCGGTGAACGACGTGATCGGGGCGTTTTCCACCGAGCACGTCCGCTTGCAGGGCGGGTTCCGGGTCAGCGGTTCGGAGGAGGAACTGCTGCAGCTGGACATCGAGTATCACGATCCCATTTCGCTGGAAACCCTGATCGTGGCCTACCCGGATGGTGCGCCGATCCGTTTGCGTGACATCGCCGAGGTGGAGGATGGGCTCGAGGATCACCGCCAGTTCGCCAGTTTCAACGGCCAGCCCACCGTCGGGCTGGGCATTATCAAGGTCCAGAATTCCAACTCGGTGGCGATCGTTGCAGAAGTCAAGCGGCGCCTTGACGAGGAAATCCGGCCTGAACTGCCGCCCGGCATTCAGCTGGGGATCGCATTCAATGACGCGCAACTGATCGAGGATATCGTTGCGGCCCTGGAAGAACACATCGTGCTGGGCACCCTGCTCACCGCGCTCGTGGTGCTGCTGTTCCTGAAAAGCCTTTCGTCCACGCTGATCATCGCCGCCGCTATTCCGGTTTCGCTGCTCGGCGCGGTTGCCGTGATGTATTTTTCGGGCTTTACGTTCAACACGATGACGTTGCTGGGTTTGCTGCTGCTGATCGGCATCGTGGTGGATGACGCCATCGTCGTGCTGGAGAATATCTACCGTCAGCGGGAACTTGGCAATAACGATCCTTTCGACGCTGCTGTCCAGGGTAGCCGGCAGGTCGTATTCGCCGTGCTGGCGGCCACGTTGACCCTGGTAGCCATCTTTGCCCCGGTGATTTTCATGGAAGGCATCATCGGCAGTTTCTTCGAGTCGTTTGCGGTCGTCGTGACCGTGGGGGTGCTGGTTTCGTTGTTCGTTTCGCTGACGCTGACACCGGCGCTTTGCTCCAGGCACCTGGGATTTTCCCGGGAACACGGCCCGGTGTACCGGGTCATCGAGCGCAATTTCAGAGCGATGGACAGCGCCTACCGGAACCTGGTGGCTATCGCCCTGCGGCGCCGCTGGTCGGTGGTTGCCGCCGCCGGGCTGACGGTTCTGGCCAGCGGTTTCATGTTCGCCCAGATCGACAAGGGCTTCATGCCGGTGGAGGACGAAGGCCGTTTTGTCATCGCCATCAAGGCCCCGCTGGGATCGAGCATCGAGTACACCGAGGCGAAAATCCAACAGGTCGACGCGATCCTGTCCGGCTATCCGGAAATAACCGGTTCATTCGCCACGATCGGGCAGGACCAGGCCCGCCAGGTCAGCCGCGCCAGCATCATCGTGATGATGGCGCGCTGGGAGGATCGCGACCTGTCGCAGGCCGAGCTGATGCAGATGCTGCGCGAACGATTCACGGCGATTCCCGGGGCCGAAATTTTTGTTACCGATATGCCCATAGTCGGGGGTCAGCGCGGTGATCCGCTGCAATTTGTGTTGCGGGGTCCGCGCCTGGAGCGGGTGGCCGAACTGGCTGCGATGCTGAAACAGCGATTGGATCGCGTTCCGGGACTGGGCAGCCTGGACATCGATCTTCAGCTCGACCTGCCGCAACTGGAAATGGTTCTGGCCCGCGAACGATTGCACAGCCTGGGCCTGAATTCCCGCGACGTTGCGATGGCGGTCAACGTGATGTCCGGCGGGCTCGATGTCGCCCGCTACAACGACAGCCCGGGTGACGGACAGCGCTACGATATTCGTCTGAAGGCGGGAACCAACGGGCTGGACGAGGCGCCGGACCTGGGCCGGATTTACATCAGGTCACCATCCGGGACACTGGAGCGCCTGGATGATCTTGCCCGGCTCGAGCCCGGCCTGGGGCCGGCGGTGGTTTCGCGTTACGATCTGCAGTACGCCGCCACTTTCCTGGGTACGCCCAGCATCGCCGAGGCGGCCGCGATCGACAAGGTGCTGGAGATTTCGCGTGAACTCCTGCCGGCCGGGTACCGGGTAAAAATGACCGGGAGGTCGGATGAGTACGGCAAGACCGCCGGTTACATGCTGTTCGCTTTTGTTACCGCCATGATCCTGGTTTACATGGTGCTGGCCAGCCAGTTCAATTCGTTTGTCCAGCCCGTGATCATCATGGTTGCGCAACCGCTGGCGATTATCGGCGGAATCGGCGCGTTGTGGCTGACCGGGAACTCGCTGAATATTTACTCGATGATCGGCCTGGTCCTGCTGGTCGGCCTGGTGGCCAAGAACTCCATCCTGCTGGTGGACCTGACCAACCAGATGCGCGAGCAGGGCATGGACGATCGATGCGGCGCTCAAGGCCGCGTGTCCCATCCGCATGAGGCCGGTGCTGATGACCTCGGCCACCATCATTCTCGCCCTGTCGCCGGCGGCGCTTTGGTTTTGGCGCCGGTTCGGACACCAACGGCCCGTTGGCCGTCGCGGTGATCGGCGGCCTGGTCAGTTCAACCCTGCTGACCCTGGTCGTGGTGCCCTCGGTGTACTCGCTGGTGGAGCACCGGGTTGAACGATTCCGGCGGTGATCCGGAAGCCTCGACTGATTATCCCCGGGGAGCTTTTGCGACTGAAGACCGTCTGGAATAATCAATCAGGGGCTTCCTTGGTGTAAGCTAACTCATTCTGAAATCATGGTGACAGGCGGAGAGGTTGATGGCCGGTTTGTTTTACGAAGAATTCCAGGTGGGCCAGGTGTTTGACCACGCCATTCGGCGAACCATCACGGAAACCGACAACGTTATATTCAGCACGATGACGCATAACCCCGCGGCTTTGCATCTCGACGAGGAGTACTGCAGGACTCAAACCGAGTTCGGGCAACGGGTCGTCAACAGTTGCCTGACGCTGAGCCTGATGGTCGGCATCTCGGTCAATGACACGACGCTGGGCACCACGGTGGCTAACCTGGGCTGGGACGAAGTTCGTTTTCCCCGGCCGCTGTTTCACGGAGACACGATTCATGTCCGGACCGAGGTCCTGGAACTTCGTGACAGCCGGTCACGCCCGGATAACGGAATCGTGATTTTTGAACACCGTGCTTTCAACCAGGCGGATGAACTGGTCGGTGTCTGCAAGCGCTCCGCCCTGATGTTGAGGAAACCCGCAGTATGACCAGGATGCGCTCTCTTTTGTTCGTGCCGGGTGACAGTGAGAAAAAACTGGCAAAAAGCGAAGGCGTTGCTGCCGATATCCTGATCCTGGACCTGGAAGACTCGGTCTCGTCCGGGAACAAGCAGACAGCCCGCGCACAGGTGGCTGAATTCCTGTCGAGGCGCGACCGGGACCACCATAAACAGGTCTGGGTCCGCATCAATCCCCTGGATCATACCGAGGCCGGGGCCGACCTGGCCGCGGTGATGCCGGCCATGCCGGACGGCATCGTGCTGCCCAAATCACGTTCGCCGGAAGACCTGGAGTTGCTCGGCCGGCGTATCGGAAACTACGAGGCGGAGTACGAAATCAAGGTGGGTTCTACCCGGATTCTGCCCATCGCAACAGAAACACCTCAATCGCTGTTTTGCCCTGGGAGACTATCGGCAATGCGGACCACGCCTGGCCGGCCTGACCTGGGGCGCGGAAGATCTCAGCGCCGCGGTCGGCGCGACTACGAACCGGGACGAACACGGCAACTGGACTCCGCCATTCCAGTGGGTCCGCAGCATTTGCCTGTTTGCGGCCCATGCGGCCGGGGTGGCTGCAATTGACACGCTGTTCGCTGATTTCCGTAATCTTGAAGGGCTGGAAAAATCCTGCCTGGAGGCGAGGAGGGATGGTTTCAGCGGCAAGCTGGCAATCCACCCGGACCAGGTGGAAGTGATCAACCGGGCTTTTTCTCCCAGTGAGCAGGAAATCTCCCGCGCCCGTCGTATCGTCGACCTGTTCGCGGCGAGCCCGGGGGCGGGAACCTTGTCGCTGGATGGAACGATGGTGGACTTGCCCCACTTGATCCAGGCAAAGAAAATATTATCAATGGTCGATGGAGAAAACCCGTGACGCCCGAAAGTTTTGTCGAGCGGTTTGGTCGCGAGAAAGCCAGTGCGATCCTGCGCTGTAACGACACGGAAAAAGCTGCCCTGGCGATGGAGGCGGCCATCCGTGGCGGGTTCAGCATTATTGAATTCACGCTGACCATCCCGGGTGTTTACGACCTCGTCAGGGATTTTTCACAAAGGCCGGGCCTGGTGGTTGGGACCGGAACGGTGATGGACGCGGAGCAGGCGCGCAAATCCGTCGAAGCCGGCGCCCGTTTCCTGGTGTCACCGGTGATCGATGAAGTGGTGATCTCCGAGGCCGGCCGGTTGGGGGTCGCGTGTATGCCGGGCACCCACACTCCAACCGAAATGCTTTCGCGCGTATCGTGCAGGGGCGCAATTGTGCAAACTCTTCCCGGCGCCCGCCGGCGGGCCGGCATGGGTCAGGTCGGTGCTTGGCCCGATGCCTTATCTGAAGATCGTGCCGACCAATGGCGTTGACGAGCACAACGCCGCAGACTGGATTGCAGCCGGCGTTTTCGCGGTGGGCTTTGTCGCTCCTTTGTTTGTTCCCGCTGACGTCGAAGCCGGACGCTGGGACGTCATCGAAGCCAGGGCCAAACGCTGCCTGGCCGCCGTTCAGACGTAGGAGCGGGCCACGCCCGCGAATGTGCTGTAGGAGCGAATTCATTCGCGATCGTGCTGTAGGAGCGAATTCATCGCGATCGTGCCAGAGCAGCAGATGCCCTGACCGATCGCGGATGAATCCGCTCCTACCCCGGCCGCTCCTACATTTGCTCCAGGATGAAAGCCCGGACATCGCTGAGGAACTGGGTTCGGGACGGTTCGTTCACGTACATCATGTGGCCGCCGCCATAATACCTGTACTCGATCCGGCCGGGCTGGATGTCGTGGCGGTTCAGCGTGTATTCCGCGTCGAAGAACGGGGTGACGAGATCGTAATAGCCTGACGCCACCAGCACCTTGAGTTCCGGGTTGATGCGCATGGCTGCGGACAGGTCGCTTGCGGTGTTCACCGGTAAGGGTTCCCAGTACTGTTCGTCCGGAACCGGACGCCAACGCCAGGATTTATACAAGTCAGGATCTGATGGCGCCATGTAGACCCGGTCCCATTTGATCTCGAGATCTTTTTTCATATAGTCCATCAAGGCGGCTTTGAACGCCGGTGAAATCGCCGCGCTGGCGGCGTCGTCTTCCGTCTCCGCGGCCAGGTCGTCAATGTCGTCACGCGTATAGCGCGCGTCAAGCAATCCGACGGCAAGCCCCTGGTCCCGCAACAGTTCCTTGGCGAAACGGAAGCCATTAACTCGCAGGTCCGCCCGTTCAATGTATTCCGGGCTCAAGCCGGTGAAATACGCCAGGCGGTCACGGATATGGACCCGCGTTTCCGGATCAAGGGTGTTGCCCTTGAACAGTGCCGGCAACAGTTCATCGATCGCAAAAACGCGGGCCTGCTGCACGAAAACTTCCAGGCTCTCCGGTTCCGGGTTGATTTTGCCGTGGTAAAGCGCGGTGGCGGCCATGGTGGGCAGGTAGGTGATGTTCGCTACGAGATTGTCCCGGACGAGGGGGGTCGACCCCAGGTAGTCCAGCGCCTGCGAGACAAAGATGATGCCGTTCAGGCTCAGCATCATCTTTTCTTCGAGAATTTTCGCGACCGCCGCGGCTCGCGTGGTTCCGAAACTTTCACCCAGCAGGAACCGGGGGGAATTCCAACGGCCCTGCTGCGTGGTCCATTCGGCGATGAATTCCGCCATCGAACGGGCGTCCTCGGTCAAGCCCCAGAACTCCTTGTTTTCATGCGTCTCCGAGGGCGCGTGAAAAGCCTGTGCCGACCGGGTCCACGAATACCAGGTCCGTGACGTCCAGGATGGTCTCGGGGGCATCCAGCACCGGGTAGGGCGGCGGACCGGGATGGGTTGCGTCACTGGGCACTGAAATGCGCCGCGGCCCGAGGGTGCCCATGTGCAGCCACAACGAAGCGGAGCCGGGTCCTCCGTTCCAGACAAAGGTCACCGGACGCACCTCGCCGTCGGCCAGGTTGGTCTTGGTGTAGGCAAACGTGAAGATGGCAGCTTTGGGCTTGCCTTCTTTGTCCTGCAGGTAAGTCTCCCCGGCGCTGACCTGGTAATCGACCCGGTTGTCGTTGAACCGCCCGGAATGCTGGGTAACGAACGAAGTGGGTTCAGGGACCGGTTCCGGTTTCACTTTCGTTTCGGCAGGGTCTGCGGGTTTCGTTGCCTCGCCCAGAACGGCGCCGGAAAAAGTCAGCGTGAAAATGAGGACGGAAAGCAACTGTCGAAAAGGTCTGCGAATCATAAATGGGCCCTTGCTGCGTGATGAAGAAGTTAACCGGCGGGCTAATAGTACAGCAACATTTGCTCCGCTTGAGAAATCGTAGTTTACGTTAACGTTAACGACAGTTATACTGCGGCGCATTACCACGGGGATAACACCATGCCAGGCAGTTTCAGTATCAGTGATCTCGCCAGCGAGTTTGACGTCACCACGCGCACCATACGTTTTTACGAAGAAAAGGGCTTGCTGAATCCGAAGCGTGAAGGCCTGCGCCGGATTTACAGCCCCGTCGGACCGTACCAAGTTGCGCCTTATCCTGCGGGGAAAACGGCTCGGACTGCGCCTGGACGAGAGCGCCGAAATCATCCTGATGTATGGCACGCCGGGGAATAACCGCCGGCAACTGGAAACCCTGATGGCAAAGATTCACGAAAAGCGCGAGGAACTGAAACGTCAGCAAAAGGACTTGAAAGTGATGCTGAAGGAACTCGCAGATGCCGAGAACAAGTGCCGGGCAGCCCTGGCTGGCTGTCTGAATGGAGAGGATAAATCATGAATACCCATTTCCCGTCCCTGGATTTTGACCTGGGGGAAGAAATTGAAATGTTGCGTGAGGCGGTCTACCAGTTCGCACGCATCGAAATCGCGCCGCGCGCCGCCCAGATAGACCGCGACAACCTGTTTCCGGCCGACCTCTGGCCGAAGCTGGGGGACATGGGCCTGCTCGGGATCACCGTGGAGGAGGAATATGGCGGAACCCAACTGGGTTACCTGGCTCACTGCATTGCGATGGAGGAAATCAGCCGGGCGTCGGGTTCGGTCGGGCTTTCCTACGGCGCGCATTCCAACCTGTGCGTCAACCAGATTCGCAAGAACGCGACCGAAGAGCAGAAACACAAGTACCTGCCAAAGCTCTGCACCGGTGAACACGTCGGTGCATTGGCGATGTCCGAACACAACTCGGGTTCGGACGTGGTCAGCATGGGTCTGCGCGCAGAGGCCGATGGTGATCATTACGTTCTGAACGGCAGCAAGATGTGGATTACCAACGGGCCGGAAGCGAGTGTCTTCGTGATCTACGCCAAGACCGAGGTCAGCGCAGGGCCGCGTGGCATCACTGCCTTTATCGTTGAGCGTGACACCCCGGGTTTTACGCGGGGTGAAAAGCTCGACAAGCTGGGCATGCGGGGTTCCAACACCTGTGAACTGAATTTCAAGGACTGCCGGGTGCCGGCGGAAAATATCCTGGGGCAGGAAAACGATGGCGTTCGCGTATTGATGTCCGGTCTCGATTACGAGCGCACAGTGCTGGCCGCCGGCCCGGTAGGGATCATGCAGAACTGCCTGGATATCGTTGAACCCTATATTCACGAGCGCAAGCAGTTTGGACGAAGCATCGGCGAATTCCAGTTGATGCAGGGAAAAATCGCCGACATGTACACCACGCTCAGCGCTTCGCGCGCCTACCTCTATGCCGTTGCGGCCAATTGTGACCGTGGCAGGGAGAAGCGCAAGGACGCGGCCGGCGTCATTCTCTACACTTCGGAACGCGCGACGCAGATGGCGCTCGAGGCAATACAGTGCCTGGGCGGCAACGGCTACATCAATGACTACCCGGCCGGTCGCTTGCTGAGGGACGCCAAGCTGTACGAGATCGGCGCCGGCACATCCGAAATACGCCGTATGCTGATCGGGCGTGAGTTGTTTGCGGAAACGGCGCCCCAGTAACCCCAGTTCCGCCGGAGACTTTACATGAGCAGGCTGAAAAGCAAGATAAACAATCGCTCCCAGGAGTTTCTCGCCAACGCCGCGCACATGCAGGCACTGGTAGATGACCTGGAGGCAAAGGTCGCCGCGGTTCAGCTCGGGGGAGGCGAGTCCTACCAGCAGAGGCACCAGTCGCGAGGTAAACTCCTGCCGCGCGACCGGATCGACGCACTGGTCGATCCCGGTTCGCCTTTTCTCGAGTTTTCGCAACTGGCCGCGCATGGTGTTTACGGCGAGGAAGTCGCTGCAGCCGGGATCATTACCGGCATCGGGCGGGTTGCCGGCAGGGAATGCGTGATCGTCGCCAACGACGCGACGGTCAAGGGCGGCACCTATTATCCACTGACCGTGAAGAAACACCTGCGGGCCCAGACCATCGCAGAGCAGAACCATCTGCCCTGTATCTACCTGGTGGATTCCGGTGGCGCCTACCTGCCGCTGCAGGATGAAGTATTTCCGGACCGGGAGCATTTCGGGCGGATTTTTTACAACCAGGCCAACATGTCGGCACAGAACATTCCACAGATCGCCATCGTGATGGGTTCCTGCACGGCAGGAGGCGCCTATGTGCCGGCGATGAGTGATGAATCGATCATCGTGAAAGAGCAGGGCACGATTTTCCTGGGTGGCCCGCCACTGGTGCGTGCCGCAACCGGTGAGATTGTGACGGCGGAAGAACTTGGCGGCGCGGATGTTCACACGCGTGATTCCGGCGTGGCCGACCACTTTGCGCGCAATGACCACCATGCACTCAAACTGGCCCGGCGCGCGGTCAGCCGCCTGAACCGGGTTAAACCGGTCACGCTGGATATCGCTGCAGCCGAGGAACCGTTGTACGACCCGAAAGAAATTTACGGAATCGTGCCGAGCGATACCCGGACAGCCTTACGACGTCAGGGAGGTCATTGCGCGTATCGTCGATGCTTCGGTTTTCGACGAGTTCAAAGCACGCTATGGCACCACGCTGGTGTGCGGGTTTTCACGCATTTTCGGATACCCGGTCGGTATCGTGGCGAACAACGGCATCCTGTTCGGTGAGTCGGCTCAGAAAGGGGCGCATTTCATCGAGTTGTGCGGCCAGCGAAAGATCCCGCTGGTTTTCCTGCAAAACATCACCGGGTTCATGGTAGGCCGGCAATACGAGTCGGAAGGCATCGCCAAGCACGGCGCGAAGATGGTCACCGCCGTATCGTCGGTCCGGGTTCCGAAATTTACCGTGATTATCGGGAATTCCTACGGCGCCGGAAATTACGGCATGTGCGGGCGCGCGTACGAACCGAGATTCCTGTTTACCTGGCCGAACTCCCGGATTTCGGTCATGGGCGGCGAACAGGCAGCCGGGGTGTTGGCGCAGGTGAAGCGCGACCAGAAAGAGCGCGCCGGCGAGGAATGGACACCCGGGGAGGAGGCGGCATTCAAGCAGCCGATTCTCGACCGCTACGAAGAACAGGGACACCCGTATTACGCATCCGCCCGTTTGTGGGACGATGGCGTAATTGACCCGGCGCAAACGCGCCAGGTACTGGGGCTGGCGATTTCCGCCGCGCTCAACAAGCCGATTGAAGAGACGCGCTTTGGCGTGTTCCGCATGTAGGGAAACGGCAACATGTTTACAAAAATCCTGATCGCCAATCGCGGTGAAATCGCCTGCCGGGTCATTCGCACTGCCCGCCGCCTGGGAATTGCGACGGTCGCGGTTTACTCGGACGCGGACCGCAACGCGCTTCACGTCGCAATGGCTGACGAGGCGGTGCATATCGGCGCGGCGCCACCGCGGCAATCCTACCTGGACATCGGACGGATCATCGAAGCCTGCAAAGCCACCGGCGCGGAGGCCGTTCATCCCGGTTACGGTTTCCTGTCGGAAAATGCCGATTTTTCGCGCGCCTGTGCCGAGGCCGGGATCGTGTTCGTCGGCCCGCCGCCAGCGGCGATTGAAGCCATGGGGTCCAAGTCGGCTGCCAAGACCATCATGGAAAAAGCCGGTGTGCCGCTGGTCCCCGGATATCACGGCACGGACCAGTCGGTTGAATGCCTGGCGAAAGCGGCTTCGGAGATCGGTTATCCCGTATTGCTCAAGCCGGTGTCCGGCGGCGGTGGCAAGGGCATGCGCGTGGTGCCGGACGCCGCGGTTTTTGAAGATGCCCTGGAAGCCGCCAGGCGTGAAGCCGGCTCCAGCTTCGGTGATGACGATATGCTGGTGGAAAAATACCTGCCCCGGCCGCGCCACGTGGAGGTGCAGGTGTTCTGCGACCGTCATGGCGGCGCTGTTTACCTGTTTGAACGGGATTGCTCGGTGCAACGCAGGCACCAGAAAGTGATCGAAGAGGCGCCGGCGCCCGGCATGACGACCGAACTTCGAACGGCAATGGGCGAGACAGCGGTGCGGGCTGCTAAAGCAATTGACTATGAAGGCGCGGGAACCGTGGAGTTCCTGCTGGATGCCGATGGGTCGTTTTACTTCATGGAAATGAATACCCGCCTGCAGGTCGAACACCCGGTCACCGAGATGATAACCGGGCAGGACCTGGTCGACTGGCAATTCCAGGTTGCCGCCGGTGAAGAACTGCCGCTTGCCCAGGACGACCTGGTTATCCACGGCCACGCCTTCGAAGCACGTATTTATGCAGAGGATCCGGATCACGACTTCCTGCCGGCGACCGGTGTGTTGAATTACCTTCAACCGCCCGCTGAAAGCCGCCATGTCCGGGTGGACACGGGGGTGCTGCAGGGCGACGAGGTCAGCGTCTGGTACGATCCGATGATCGCCAAGCTGGTCGTCTGGGACGAAACGCGCGATCGCGCCCTGGCCCGCCTGGCTAAGGCCCTGTCCGAATACCGCGTCAGTGGTCTGAGCACCAACATCTCTTTCCTTTACAACCTGGCTGTCAGCAGGCCGTTTGCCGCCGCTGAGCTGGACACCCGTTTTATCGAGACCCACCACGACCTGTTGTTCCGAACCACCAGCGGCGACCGGGTCCAGGATTTGCCGTTGGCTTCACTCTACCTGCTGTTGCGAATGGAGCGGCTCAGCCTCGAAAAGGCTGCAGCCGCCGATGCCTGTTCACCGTGGAATTCTTCAAATGCCTGGCGGCTGAACCAGCCGGCGGTTCACGCCGGGGCGATCGTTCTGAACGGCACCGAATACGAGGTTCCGGTGGTGGAGTCAGGCAGCGGCGGGCAGCGGCGTTTCCGGATCACCGTGGGTGAAAAATCGGTGATGGCGGCGGGAGAGCTTAGCGGTAACGAACTGTACGCGGATATCGACGGCTACCGTCAGCGCGTCACCGTCGTGCCCCACGACGGCGTGTTTACCCTGTTCAGCCAGCGCGGATCGATGCAGTTCGCTCTGGCACAACCGGATTTGGGCGTAGACACGGACGGCGAGCGGGATGGAGTATTCAATGCGCCCATGCACGGTGTTATCGTTAAGCTCCTGGTAGCGGCAGGCTCGGAGGTAAAGCAGGACCAGCCGCTTCTGATCATGGAGGCGATGAAGATGGAACATACGATTCGCGCACCGTCTCAGGGCGTGGTGCGGCAGTTTTTCTTCCAGCCGGGTGAGCAGGTCAGCGGAGGCGAGGCGTTACTGGACTTTGTGACGGCGGCCATGGAGTGAAGGCTTTCCCGGAGCCAGACCCGGCCAGCAGCGGAAAGCGAATTTGAACATTCTCTTTATAACCTATGGCCTGCCTGTTCCGCCGGACAGCGGAGCACGAATCAGGGATTTTAACCTGATCAGCCGCGTCGCTTCCAAACACGAAGTGTCGGTTCTTTCGCTGCTCGAATTTCCGGATGAACTCGATCGTGCGGAACCGCTCAGGGCAATCTGCAACCATGTTGACGGGGTCGTCGCCAGGCGCAACGGCTTACAGACAGCGGTCACGGCCATGGCAGGTTTCCTCGAGGGGCGGCCCGCGGCGACCGTACCCTTCTACTACCGGGAACTGGCTCAGCGCATCCGCGATTTGACTGCTTCACAGCACTTCGACCTCGTGCAAATTGAGCATTCTTTCCTTGCACCCTACCGTGACGCGCTTGCGCCGGGATTCAGGGGCGTCACTGTCCTTTCCCTGCATAACATCGGGTCACAGCAGTATCAGAGCATGTACGACATGAGCAGCGGCATGGCGCGACTGCCTGCCGCGATGAAGCGCTTCCTGATGCATGGCTGGGAAGGCGGTTATGCGGAGAAATTCGACTGTACCATCGTCGTTTCGGAGCGTGACCGGGAAAGGTTGCTCGAAGCGGCGCCCGGGTGCCGTGTTTCGGTAATAGAGAACGGCGTGGACTGCGAAAAACTGCAGCCATTGGACAGGCCGCATCGGGATCGGAAAGAGCTGCTGTTCGTCGGCACGATGGGATACCTGCCCAACCGCGACGGCGCACGCTTTTTTTGCCGTGAAATCCTGCCTGTCATCCGCGAGTCCCTGCCTGATTGCCGCCTGACCATAGCCGGTTCCGGCGGGATCGAACATCTTTCGGACCTGGCCAGGCCCGGCTTGATCGAGATTACCGGACGGGTGGCCGACCTGCAGCCTTACTATTCACGTTCACAGGTAGCCGTTGTGCCGCTCCGAAGCGGCGGCGGATCGCGCCTGAAAATACTCGAAGCGATGGCGCTTGGACGCCCTGTTGTGTCCACCACGCTCGGGCGCGAGGGTCTCGACCTGGCAGATGGACGGGAGATTCTCATGGCCGATGACCCCGTCGCCTTTGCCCGGCAAGTGGTGGCCTTGCTTGAGGATGAGCAGCGGTGGGACGACCAGGTTTCCGCCGCGCGGCTCAGGGTTGAGAGAAGCTACGATTGGAATCTGATTGCCGGGCGGCTGGATGCCCTTTACAGACAACTCTGCCCGGACCGCCTGGAAAAGCACCAGTGTGACGGATGAAACTGCGGATCGCGGGTCCGCAACGGATCCGCGTATCTCGGTTGTCATACCCGTGTACAACATGCGCGGCGACCTCTCCAAATGCATCGATGCACTCGAGCAGTCCGACCTGCGCGACTACCAGCTGATCGTGGTCGATGACCACTCCAGTGACGACAGCGGGGCAGTGGCAAAAGCACGATGCGACCACTTCGTCAGGCAGGACCGTAACCAGGGTCAGGCAGCCGCAAGAAATCTTGGGGCCCGTTTTGCCAGGGCCGGGATATTGTTTTTCCTCGATGCCGATGTCCTGGTAGAGCCCCGGACATTGGACCTGGTGCTGGAAGCATTTGAGCGCGAACCGGGTATATCTGCGCTGTTCTGTTCCTACCAGCAGGATACGCTTCCGGGAAATTTCGTATCCCAGTTCAAGAATCTGCAACACCACTACACGCACCAGTATTCCAGTCGCGAGGCGGTGACTTTTTGCGGCGGATTCGGCGCAATTCGCAGATCGGTCTTCGAGCAATTGGGCGGTTTTGATGAGTCACAGCGGGCCATGGAGGACGTCGAGCTGGGTTACCGCCTGCACCGGGCCGGGCACAGAATCCGGCTTTGCCCGTGGATCCAGTTGACGCACACCAAGAGATACTCATTGCGTGGGCTGGTGAAAAGCGAGGTATTGCAAAGGGCGATACCGTGGACCCGGGTGATGCTGGAACAGCGGGTCATGCGCAACGATTTGAATACCAAATCAAACAATATCGCCAGCGTGTTGGTCGTCTTTCTGATGTGCACTGCACCCCTTGTGCCCGGGTTATCGGTCCTGGGCGTTGCCGCTCACCGAAATCATACTGTTGCTGATCCTGGTGCTGCTTAACCGTCAATTCCTGGCGTTTCTGCGGCGCATGCGCGGGATGCGATTCGCCTTGCGCGCCATACCGATGATCTGGCTGCAATACTTCTACAGCGGTGTCGGCCTCGTGCTGGGAATATTGAGCTTCGGCCGGGAACGATTTAAGGCGCGGATCCAGACAACAAGTGCCAGGCCAAAATGACTGATAGCGAAAATCTCCTGTTGAGCATCCTGATTCCGACGATGGACTCCCGGAGTGTCCAATGCGAGGCGCTTTGCCGGGACCTCCGGCAACAGGTGGAACAGAACCAGGCCGCAGAGGCCGTTGAAATTCTGACCTTGCGTGACGACGGTGCCGCCGCCGTGGGTTCGAAAAGAAACCAATTGATGGCCATGGCGCGAGGCCGTTTCCTGGTTTTCGTGGATGACGACGACCGGGTCAGCGATGATTACGTGGGCCGTATCATCCATGCGATCCACGAAAACCCGGAGGCGGATTGCATCACGTTTGACGCTGAAATCACTTTTCGGGGTAAGCACCCCCGCAGAATGGTTCATTCGATCAGGTACAGGGACTGGCGGCACCTCGACGGGCAGTACGTCAGGCCGCCGTGTCACATCATGCCCATTCGCCGTTCAATCGCTGTCCGTTATGCCTTTGCCGATATCGACTACGCCGAGGATATGGACTGGACCATGCGAATGAGCAGGGAAGGCGCCTTATCGAGCGAAGTCACTATCGACTCGGTGCTCTATTTCTACGACTGCCGCCGGCATTATGCATTTCAATGGCTGTTGGACCGGAGCCAGCCTTTGCGGCATGCTCTTGGGTTGCGTCTCGTGGATAACCCATGACACCGGTTGATGCAGTTTACACCTGGGTTGACGACCGAGATCCCCGCTGGCGCGAATCCCTGCGAAAAACATTGGGCGATTCGGGCTTTGCCGGGGAATCAATAGATTACGGTCGCAACAGGTTCCGAAACCACGACGAATTGCGCTTTTCACTGCGTTCGCTTGATCGGTATGCTCCCTGGATACGCAGGATTTACATCGTTACCAACGGTCAGCGGCCAGGCTGGTTGAAGACGGACAGATCTCGTATACAAATCGTGACGCATCGGGAAATTTTTCCCGTTGCGGATGCTTTGCCGACATTCAATTCCAATGCCATTGAAATGAACCTGCACCGCATTCCGGGTCTGTCGGACAAGTTCCTCTATTTGAACGATGATGTATTTCTGGGGGGGCTCTGTCGGTACAGTGATTTCGTGCATTCGTCAGCGGATGTGATGTATTTCGAGTGTATCAAAATTGACCAGAGGCTGACGCAGGGCACCATAACTGACCGGGCGATTTGGCATACCGTGGCAGTCGTTCGGGGTCACCCCGATGCACAGTCACCGGAATGGGCGCCGGCGCACACGCCGCAGTTATACGACCGTAATTTGTTGTTGCAACTGGAACAGGTATTCAGCGATGAGTTTGCGCAGACCCGCTCCCATAAACTCAGATCCGACCGGGATTTTGTGCTGCGGATCGCATATGCTGCAATGGGAGCCGGCCGGGGTAACGTATCCCGCTTACTGCATTCGGGAAACGGTGATTATTCGTTTCTCCCCCTGCAACCCCCGATTATGGGTCAGCTCAAGGCTTTGTACTCAATTTACGCCATGCAGCCAAAATTTTTCTGTCTGAATGACGACTTGCCCGGTAACTGGAAAAGTGCATTGATCGCCCGGTTGGCGCTTGTTTTTCTTCAGGTATACTTTCGCGGTAAATCTGCCTTCGAGACGGATGCCAGAGATCACTGACTTGAGCACTATCGAATACAGGAATACGAGTCTGCAAAAACACCCGATTGGAAAAAACGTTGCGCAGAAATTCTGGGAAGATCGTTTGCGCGACAATCTGAATGAGTCAGGCACCGGTTGTTCCGGTATCGGCTTGCAGTTCAACCGCTGGCTATATCGCCTGCGGGCACATCGGTTCAGGCAAATACTGACCGGTTTGACCATTGATCCGGATAAGACGCGGGTACTCGACGTGGGATCAGGCGCCGGATTCTACATCAGGCAGTGGCGCCTGCAGGGTGTGCGGCAGTTGGAAGGGCTGGATTTCAGCAAATCCTCTGTTGGTTATTTGCAGGCGACATATCCTGAATGCACCTTCCACCTGGCCGACGTTACAGACCCCGACCTGGCCGTGCCGTCTGTGCGGTACGACATCATCACGGCCTTTGACGTGTTGTTTCATATCGTGGATGACGAAGATTACCGGGCAGCATTGAACAACCTGTGCAGGATGCTCAAACCCGGAGGGGTTCTGATATTTTCGGAGAACTTTACGCACCATGAACATGCCAGGGGCGGTCATTACCACTACAGCAGGACACTGTCGCAGATCGGGAGCATGCTGGAAGAGGCAAATCTGCAGCTGGATTGCAGACGTCCCATGTTTGTCCTGATGAACGCACCAGATGACTCAACCAGCCGGCTTCTGCATGCATACTGGCGACGGGTGCAGTTCATCGCGCAGAGAGGCGAGATGTTTGGCTGGATCATGGGCGCAATTCTGTACCCGGTGGATCGCGTGTTGACAGTCCTGTTGAATGAAAGTCCGACAACTGAAATCGCTGTTTGCCGGCGCCAGGTGGAGGCGGGTTGATGATCAAGTCTCCGGATAAACCCGCACTTTTGTTTTTTGCGGTCAACCTGGGGCCGCATGGCGGTGGTTCCTGCGTGACCGCCTGGACGCTGCAGGCGTTGCGGCGGGACTGGGAAGTGACCATTTTTTGCGCGTCCTACCCGGATTTTGATGGCGCCAACAGGCACTTTGGCACGGATCTGCAAGCGCGGGATTTCAAAATCTGGCAATTGCCTTTTCCGCTGCGCCACCTCGACAAGCTGGATCCCGATCCGTTCAGTGCGCAACGCCTGGCCTGGCTGATGCGCTTTTGCCAGTCCCGTTGCCACGAATTCGACGTGGTCGTTTCTACGGATGACGAAATAGATTTTGGCAGGCCCGGTGTCCAGTACACACACTACCCGCACATGGAACGCCATCTGGGTATGTTCCGCAGCTTTGAGAACCTGACGACCGGCCAGAAAATCAAGGCCCTGCTGAACGGCAAGTTGCGTCCCTGGCTATGGATAGCCGGAATCAAATTGTCCCGGATCCGTAGCAACCTGATGGTAACGAACTCCCACTGGACGGCCCGGCAAATCAACCGTATTTACGGTGTCGAGCCGGTCGTGCTTTATCCGCCGGTCCGGTGGTCGGGGACGAAACGGGACTGGGTGGAACGAAAACCCCGTTTTGTTTCCCTTGGCCGGTTGAGCCCGGACAAGCGGTTGATGGAAGTGATTGACATGCTGGAGCGGGTCCGCCAACGGGGTTTCGAGGTTGAACTGGAAATCATTGGTAACGAAGACAAGGTTGCCGGCCAGGCTTTCATCCGGAAACTCCGGGACCGCATTGTCCGGGCGGGTGGCTGGGTGCGATTACACGAAAATGTCGATCGCGCCGAACTGGAAGACATAGTCTCAGGTTGCCGCTTCGGAATTCATGCGATGATCGATGAACACTTCGGTATAGCTGTCGCCGAGATGATGCGTGCCGGCTGCATCGTTTTCGTGCCGGACAGTGGCGGCCAGGTTGAGATCGTCGGCAATGAGCCGGGTTTGTGTTACCGCTCGGACGATGATGCAGTCGAAAAAATCTGTGCAGTGCTGAAGGACGAAGAGGAGCAGGCCCGCCTGCAATCGGCGCTGGACCAGCGCTCGGATGACTTCACGGAAGCCAGGTTCATGGAGGGAATGCGCGAAATTGTCGCGGACTTTGCTTCGAAAACCGGCTTTACTGCCTGAAAGCCGCGCCGTGCATTTCCCGATTAACCGGACCCCCGCATCAGGGACGTCCGTTGAGATTGATGTCTCCGGACTCCTTCACGCGGATGGATGGGTAGAACCCGCCGATGTCCAGTTTGGCCGTGAATTCGTATTTCACCGGCCCGCCACCCGATTGCATCGTATCCGTGATGAAACGTATGCCGGTCAGCAGGTTGGCAGCGGCCGTCAGCTTGACGGTGCCTTCACTGTAACCCTCGATCACCGGGAAATCCTTGCCGACCCCCTTGATCAGTTCATAGCCTTCCAGTGACACGGTGTACACGATTCCCTCGAGTTTCAGGGGCTGCGAGTTCGGGTTGATGATGCGCAGCCCGATTTCAAAGGCCGGGATCATGCCTTCTGATGGAATCGCCTTGAAAGAACCCAGGGTGACCGTTGGCTCTTCATAATCGGGATCCAGGGTCGCACAGGAGGATAGCGCCAATGCCACCAGGAGGACGGCGATTGAGCGGGCCGTCAAGGGCAGACCTCGAAGATTTTTCTGATCAACTGCTGCGTGACATCGTTCAGGCCCTGTTGATGGGCGGCAACCACCGAAGACAGGCGTTCGCTGCCGACCGCCACGGAATCGCTCAGCGTGAATGATTCGCCGTGGCCATTGCATTGGATTGAGCCCGCTATTTGAGTGACCACGCTGCCGGTTTCGCCGGTTGCGCCCTGCAGGCCATAAAATTTCTCCACCTCCAGGTGCAGCATCCAGGCATCGCCGGTGGCTCTTGAAGACTGCTCAACCGCCGAAAAACGGCCGGATGAGGCCAGCGACCGCTGGATGACCGAGGACAATACTTCGGGCAGGTGATCGGGCCAGCGGGCGTTGGCGTAGCGGGTCAGACTGGCATCTTCGCCCAGGGTCTGCACCCAGTCGGTGTCCAGGCCGGGAACCGCGTCCAGCGTGACGGCAAGAACAGGCTTCTGCTCAACCGGGGCCGTCGAGGGAGAACCGGACAACGGCATCAACATGTAAATCTGTTTTGCGGGCTGCGCACTGTCCATCATTCCGCTGCATGCGGACAGCAGCGTGGGTATCACGGCGGATAAAAGTAAATAGCGTTTCGTTTTCATATCAGGGGTCTATCTCCACTGAATTGTCAGCTTGCCGGTAAATGAGCTGCGAAGGATCATCCTGCAATTCCTGCACCAGTTTTTCCAGGTCGCGCAAAGCATCCTGTGCTTCGTCCATCAGGTCGGGAATGGAGCCGAGCCCGTCTTCCATGAATTGACTCACATCCTCTTCGTGTTTTTGCAGCAAGGCGTCCATCCGGGCCGTCAGGCTGGCCAGGTTTTCGGCGCTCCGGCCGGCGTTTTCGACGGTCGTGTTCAATCCGGGCCGCAACTCTTCGAGCGTGTCCTGCAACTGGACCACGGTTGCCTGGATTTCGGTGATGGTCTGGTTCAGGTTGCCGGGGATTTTCGCGATGGTTTCACGCTCTTCGGCAAGCGAAAGCGTGATGTCTTCGATGTTGTTCAACAGGCCGGTGATCGATGCCTGGTTTTCCTCACCGAGGATTTTGCCCGCCTGCGCCAGCAGGTTATCCAGTTTCGCCATGATCTCGGGTGCACTGGCCATCAGCGCCGAGAAGCCGACGATCCGCACCGGGATGACCGGGTATTCACGGCCTTCCTGTTTTTCCAGCGGAGCGTGGTCGCCCGGGTCGCTGGCCAGGTTAACCACGGCGACCCCGGTAATCCCCTGCAGCGCCAGGCTGGCATACGTCCCGTGGTCCACCGGCGTGGATTCCAGGATCTCGATGTCCACCCGGATCAGGATGCCGTGGTTCGACTCCAGTTCCATTTCCACGACCGTGCCGATGTTCATGCCCATGTATTTGACCGGGCCGCCCACGGACAGGCCGCTGATATCCTTGGAGAACAACAGCGAGTAACGCTTCATTTCCTCGTTGCCGGTCCGGCCGGTCAGCCAGATCACGAAAATAACGAAGAAAGCGATCGCCAGGCTGACGAATAACCCTACCGCGAAATTTCTGTCACCTTTAAACATGAGTCAGATAGTTACCTTGGCAATGGCCGCTTTTCGCGCCCGGACGGCACGGGGATCGCCGAAATATTCCTGGATCCACGGATCCGGGTGCTTGACGAGTTCTTCAAGAGTATCAACGATGATGCCCTTGTTGACCAGCACGGCGACACGGTCGCAAACGCTGAAAAGGGTGTCTACATCGTGGGTGATCATCACTATGGTCAGGTCGAGATTGGCGTGCAGATAGCTGATCAGTTGGTCGAATTCTGTTGCGGAGATGGGGTCCAGGCCGGCCGTTGGCTCATCCAGGAACAGCAACTTGGGCTCCAGCGCCAGGGCCCGCGCCAGGGATGCGCGCTTACGCATGCCGCCCGATAGCTCGTTGGGGTACTTGCCGGCGGCGTTCAGGTCCAGGCCCACCATGAAGATTTTCAGAACCGCGAGTTCCCTGCGCGTCTCAACCGGCAGGTTCGAATGCAGCGCAATCGGCAGTTCAACGTTTTCCTGCACGGTCAGGCCGGAGAGCAGGGCGCCGCCCTGGAACAGGACGCCCCATTTCTTGTGCGGGCCGGGTTGATGATGCCTGATGGTGTGGCCGAGCACTTCGATGGTTCCCTCGTTCGGTCCGTGCAGGCCGAGAATGCTTTGCAGCAGTACGGACTTGCCGGTGCCGGATCCCCCGACCACACCCAGTATCTCATCCCGGCGAACGTCCAGTTCGAGTTGATCGTGCACGACCTGGGAACCGAAGCGGTTGACCAGGCCGCGAATGCGGATGACGTGTTCAAATTCAGGCGGCATCAGAATCCGATCCTCGCGTAGATCACCGTGAATATCGAGTCGGCGACGATGATCAGGAAGATTGACTGCACCACCGCAACGGTAGTCAGGCGACCCAGTTCTTCAGCCGACCCCTTGACCTGCATTCCTCGCAGGGTTCCGGTGACCGCGATCAGGAAGGCAAAAACCGGCGCCTTGCTCAGGCCAACCAGCACATCGTTGACCTGGATTGCGCAGGCCAGGCGTTCGGTGAATGAAAACCAGTTGATGTCGAGAACGGTCGCGCCGATGAATGCGCCGCCCAGCAGCCCGGCAATATTCGCAAAAACCGTGAGAAAGGGCATGGCGATCATCAGCCCCACCACCCTGGGGATGACCAGTATCTCGTTGGGGTTGAGTCCCAGGACGCGCAGTGCGTCCACTTCCTCGGTCAATTTCATCGTGCCGATCGCCGCGGCAAATGCCGACCCGGAACGTCCGGCCACCATGATGGCCGCCAGCAGCACGCCCAGTTCGCGGAATATCGCGTTGGCGACCAGGTCCACCATGAAAATATTGGCGCCAAATTGTTCCAGTTGCCGGGCGCTCTGGAAAGCCAGGACCACGCCCATCAGGAAACAGACAACCATCACGATCGGAATCGCTGCGACTCCGGTGGCGTGAACCTGCCGGATGATTTCGCCGATGACCAGCCGCGACGGTCGCTTGACGCCGTCCAGGACAGCGCGGGCGATGAACCCGACGGAATCCACGGCATCAATCGTGTTGGAACCTATTTTCCGGATACCCTCATAAACCCAGTGATTGGGCTTCGGGTCGTAAAAACCGGGTACGTATTCCTTTTGCGCGGCGATATCGATGATGTGCTGAAGGAACTTGAAGTGGGCCGCCTGGAATCCTTCGAACCGGGTTTTTATCCCGATGTCTTCGAAGTCCATCGACTTTTCGTACAATACCCAGGCGCCGGCAAGGTCCAGCTCTTCGATGCCGCCGCATGAAAATTGCAACTCGGTTACGTTGCCCGGCTCGATCTCGTCAAGGGCTGCCTGCAGTTCGTTCAGGTTGGCGAATGTCCAATTGTTTGCGAGGCTGATCTGCATCAACCCGTCCTGTTTATTTTCTGTCAGGAAATTCGCCATTCGTAAGAGTCTAGCAAAATTGAAAATTATTGCGTGGGTTTAAAGAGCCGCTCAACAGAAACCCGCCACGCAGGTTTGATCAGGGGTTCCTCAGTCCAGATCGATTTCTATTACCACCTCTGAATCCGTGACGGAAAATTTGACTTCGTCAAAATCAGGCCGGCCGAACCACGGCCGCACCTGGTTGGAATAGGCGAAGTCTTCGCCGCCAAAATCGAGAAAGCCGAGATCCAGTTGACCGTTGTCGTTGGCGTCATGAACGACGACCACGGCATAGTCACCTTCCGGCAAGGCGGCGAACCGGGTCGTGAAACTGCCATCTTCGTCGGCTTTTCCCGACTGCTGGAGGTAAGGCGTAACCAGGAACGATTCGGCGGAATTGAACAGGCTGACTTCAACCGTCCCGGAAACCGGAGAAACGTGGGTCACGTGAACCTGCACCCCCGGGAGTTCCGCCATCAGGATTGCGGGGTTGAGCATTGCCAGGAAAACTGCCACGCGGGCCATGGGGATGTACTTCATTTTTTATTCCTCGGTTAATTCAAACTTTGCGGTTTTGACGGATTGAGTGCTCAGTGACCATTGCGTTTCAGCGCTGAAGGCAGAAGCCTTTCAATCCGCGCCCTGACATCCTGCCGGTCGACGAGGTCGGACACGAAATCCAGTTTCCCGGTATCCAGAACCAGCACTTCGCTCAGCGTATAGTCGGCAATCCAGGATTCGTAAAGGCGATCCAGGCGTTTCAGATAGGACAGGGGAATGTCCTGCTCCATCCGGCGCCCACGCAGGCGAATACGCTTTCTGAGGGTGCGCATCGGGCAGTGCAAGTATATCATCAGGTCCGGCGGCCGGATCGCACGCAGGATGTTCTGGTAGAACGCCCAGTAGGTCTGCCAGTCCCGCTTGTCGATCTTGCGCATCTGGTGCAGGGCGGTCGCAAAAATTTCCGCATCCTCAAAAATGGTCCGGTCCTGGATGACCACGCCTGGCGTGCGGTCGGCTTCCTGGTGAATCCGGAACTTGTTGCTCAAAAAGAACAGTTGCGACTGGAAAGCCCAGCGCTTCATATCCAGGTAGAAATCCGGCAGGTAGGGGTTTTCATCGTTGGGTTCATAAAAAGGCGAAACGTCATAAGTGCGGGTCAGAAAGTCGACGAGTGTTGATTTTCCCACACCGATGTTTCCAGCGATGGCTATGAATTTACGTTCGCTCATGACTGAATTGATGGTCCGGCGGTAAAAAAAATCATTATACTTTCGCCATGAAAGTCCGATGGCACTATTTTTCCTTCGCAGCCTTCCTCTCCGCCTGGCTCCTCCTGCTTCCCGGCTCCGTCTGCTCCCACGAGGGTGAGGATCACCCCCAGGAAGCGCAGCAGTCCGCGGGCAGGGTGCTGGGCAGTATCAGTTTTCCAACAACGACCGGGTCGGCGGAAGCCCAGCAGGCATTTATTGACGGAATGCTCCTGTTGCACCTGTTTGAGTATGAGTTTGCCAGGGACGAGTTTCTGAAAGCGCAGGCATTGGACCCTGATTTTGCGATGGCCTACTGGGGGGAGGCGATGACGTGGAATCACCCCATTTGGGATCGGCAGGATTTGCCGGCCGGCCGCGCCGCCCTGTTAAAGCTGGGGGCGACTCCCGAAGAACGGATAACCCGGACACCCGCGGCGCGGGAGCAGGGTTTTCTTGCGGCGGTGGAATTACTCTACGGCGCCGGCACCAAGGCGCAGCGCGACCTGGCCTACATGCGCGCGATGGAGCAGTTGGCCGCACGCTATCCGGATGACCACGAAATCCAGCTGTTTTATGCGCTGTCACTGTTCGGCGTGTCGGCGGGGGTTCGCGACACGGCAACCTACATGCTGTGCACCGCACTGGCCCAGGACGTGTTCAGCGAAAACCCGAATCACCCGGGCGCCGCCCATTACCTGATTCATGGCGTGGATGATCCCGTTCATGCGGTGCTGGGACTCAAAGCCGCGCGCGCACTGGCCGTAATGGCGCCTGATGCAGGCCATTCACAACACATGACATCCCATATCTTCCTGGCCCTGGGTATGTGGGACGACGTGGTCCGGGCGAATGAAGCAGCGATCCGGGTGCAAAACGCCATGCGCGAGGAAAAGGGCATGCCGTCGCGCCATTGGGGGCATTACAACCAGTGGCTGCAGTACGGGTATCTTCAACAGGGCCGCTACCAGGAAGCGCTGGACTTGCTGCAGGCCGCTTACGGTGAGGCCAGGACCGACGGAAAATCCCCGGTCGACCGCATGGACCTCGATCCGGATGGTTCGCTGGTCGGTTCGGTCGTTTCGATGTGGGCGCGCTACATCATTGAAACCCGGCAATGGGACAGCGATGTGGCTGCCTGGTCTTTCAACAGCGGCGACGCTTTCGACCCGAACCTGAACATCTTTTTCATTCGTGCGATGAACGCCGCCTACTCGGGGCTTGCAGCCCAGGCCGATCAGTACATCGAGCAGTTCAGAACACTCCGGCTCGAGCTGGAAACCCTGATTTCGCGGCAGGAGGAACAGGCGCCTGCCGACCTGCTGTACCTGCAACGCCTTGCGGTCATGGAATTGGAACTGCAGGCCGCGAGAGAATACGCCAGGGGAGAATCGGCACAGGCGGCGCGCCTGGCCGGTGAAGCGGCGCAGTTGGAAGGAGAGATGCCTTTTTCTTTTGGCCCGCCTTTCGTCGACCTCCCCGCGGCCGAATACCTGGGTGATGTCCTGATGCAGTCCCGCAAGTATGCCGATGCTGTCACCGCTTACGAATTGCAGCTGCAGCGCACACGGCAGAAATCCCGTTCGCTGCTTGGCCTGGCAACGGCGTTTCAGGGACTCGGGAAAGAGGCGGATGCAGCCTACACGCAGGCAAAACTGGACCGGATCTGGTCGGGCGCCGACGAGGCGGTCAAGAAGCAGCAATAACTCACTGAGGTGCGGGTCTGATGTCCACGCCAAAAAAAACGATGCGCCGTTCCACCCGGGGACTGTTGGTATTACTGACGATGCCGCACTCCCTGCCCGAACTCAAGGCCGCGCCGGCAAATCTATGACAACCGGCCCGTCGAGCGCCCGTAATACCTTGTTGTCCAGATTGTATATATCTCTATAAAACATAACGTTACCATCTGTATCTATACTGGCCGTCAGGTAGATGATGACCACCGGTACGGGTTTGTCCAGGTAGATTCTCTGGGTGATTCCGGAATCGACGATGGACTGCAGGTCGGATGCCTGGAGCGCATCGTTGTGCAGCAGTAACTCGGCCAGTTTCAGCGGATTCTCAATGCGGATGCATCCCGAGGAAAACGCCCGTTCGGGCTTGTTGAACAGTTCCCTGTGCGGCGTGTCGTGCAGGAAAACCGAGTGCTTGTTGGGGAAGATGAACTTCAGCCTGCCCAGCGCATTTTCAGGGCCCGGATCCTGACGCAGCGTGTACGGAATCCCGACCCTGTACTGGTTCCAGTCCACCTTCAGCGGGTCAACGAAATTCCCGTTGCTGTCGATCACCCGGATGTTTTTGGCGGCGAGGTAACCAGGGTCCCGTTTTATCGCCGGAAGCGTGTCGTTCCGAAGTATGGTCGGCGGTATCGTCCAGGTTGGATTGAATTCGATGTACTGCATGTCGCCGCGAAAAATCGGGGTGCGGCGATAGTCTTTTCCCACCATCGCCCTGGTCGACCATTCCATTTCGCCGTCCCGGAAAAGGAAAGCCTTGAAACTCGCGATGTTCACCACGACAAAAGTCTGCGTGGCCTCCTGGTTGACCCAGCGCAGCCGCTCGAGTGAAACACGCAGCTGGTCAATCCTGGTTTCGATCGGTACATTCATCGCGGCAATGGTCTGCCGGCCGACGATGCCATCGTCATCGAGCCCATGGCGGTACTGAAACGTGGAAACGCCGGCTTTCAGATGCTTCATCAAATTCGGTGGAGCTGATGCTGACGTCGCGCGGGAAGCTCACCGGTTACCTCAAGCCGTGCCCGGATCGCCGCCACCCGCGGGTCGATATCACCCAGCCTCAGGGTGGGTCCTTCCGGAACGTTTGCCCAGCCGCCTGCAGCAGCAATTTGCCGGTATTGGCGCAACCAATGCTGCAGGCCCGTGTAGTAGGGGCCGGAGGGTGCAACAAGATCGATATACTCCTGCAAAGAGGGTGCTTCCAGGATTTCGCGCAAGGTTTCGCCGGGCGGCTGGTTTCGAAAGGTTTCTCTTTTATAGTTGATGTCCGGGTCCAGCGTGCTTGGCTTGATTTTCCCAAGTCGCCGGTGGTAAGCGTAGCGAAGCAGGCTTTCCGTCAGCATGAGGTCGGATTCGGCTGCGATCATGGCTGCCGGGTCACGCTCCCGTTCATCCAGTATCCGGCGCAAAGCGACGATGTTGTAGTCGTCCGGGAGCAGGCCGTGATCCGGCGCTTCCTCGATCAGCGAAAGCAACTTCCGGATGTTTCGTGAATCAGTCCAGAAAGGCTTGAAGTTATTGTCCTGGTAGACCTGCCGGACGACATCCTCGGCCAGGATGTCCTCGCCATCGATGGCCAGGCTGTTCGCTTCGAGCAGAATTCTGATCCCGGTTTGAATGGCTCCCGGATCGCCCAGGGGTATGTTTTCCGCCGAGGCAGCAGAACCGTAACAGGCGATACAGACCAGTATGATCCTGCAGAGGGTTTGCATGCGATGGACTTCCCGGGAAACTATTCGTATTGACGAAACATGATTGCAGGTGATTATCACACGAGCGCGAACCAACCAAAAATGCAATTTTTTGCCGGGATTGTTGTCCATTCAGAACATTGTGAAAGCCGTTTGCATGATCCGCTATAATGGACGGGTATGCCACACGTCTGAACAGAGATGGTTTTTCAGGGTTTTTTACCTGGCCCAACGGACAATAATCGAACAAGGGAAGAAAACATGAGCTTTCGTATTGCGCTTAGAGGTCTGCTGTATTTATGCCTGTTTTTGCCTGCAGCTGCGTTTGCAGGCACTGCAGTGCTTTCAGGGTCTTTCGACGGCTCGGAAATGAAAACAGCTCCACTACCCGGTACCTGCGGCGGGACAGATCCACTGGGGTACCAGCAGGCAGGTTCCTTCCAGGTGTCCGTCAGCGGTCCGTATACGATTTCGGATGCATACAACATCATCGGTGTGGATGTCAGCGCACTGATCTACAGCGGCAGTTTCAATGTGAATGCCCCTTTGGCCAACCTGGTTACCGTGGATGGGGTCGATGTGGCTGCCGAAGTCAATCTCAACGCCGGCACGAACTACATTCTGGTCGTTCAGCAATGGTGCACAAACCCGGAACGGGTGTGGGTCAATCGGCAGGGGGCGTGGGCTGTCGCATTGTCCGGTCCCGGACGAGTCACTTCGGGCCTCAAGGTCAGCGGTACCGGAAATGACCAGTGGAAGTTTTACCGCCAGCGACCCGATCGCAGACACCATCTGCGGAAATTCGCAGTACCAGCAGTCAGGACCCGTGCAGGTTTCCACCAGCGGCACCTATTACTACGCGGATTTATCCCTCGATTACGCGGTCGATATGTGCCTGCAGATCTTTACGGCACCGTTCAATCCCGCCAACCCGGAAGCCAACCGGATTTTCGAGGAAGATGATTATGGCTCCGTGGACCTGGAGGCCGGTAAAGACTACTACTTTGTCACCCAGCCGCTGGATGAGGCTGCAGAAGGTGAGTTTTTCTACATGTTCGCGCCGTCTGCGCCATTCGACATCACTTTCGCGATGGCCGGCAGCTGGTATTTTCCCGACACCACGGGCCAGGGATTTCTGATCGATGTATTTGACTACCGCGAACCTGATGTTTCTGGCCTGGTTCACCTATGACCTGGAACGGCCATCAAGCGGCGCATCCGGCCATGATCGGTGATCCGGGTCACCGCTGGATGACCGCGGTCGGGCCGTTCCAGGGGAATACAGCGAAATCTGAATATCACCTGGAGTTCCGGGATGATTTTCGATTCGGAGTCACCCCCGGTCAGTAACACTAACGACGGTACGATGACGGTTGAGTTCTACGACTGTTACTACCGGCCTGGTCAGCTACAACCTGGGCGCCGGTGGCCCGGTCGGCCAGGTGCCCATTGAACGGATCGTGAATGACGCCGTGCCGTTCTGCGAATCCATGACACGGGGGCCTGACAACCCGGGTCCGCTGTAGCTCAGTGAAAAGCGATTGTTTGACCGGGTCCGAGGGCATTCCGGCGAACGGAATGCTTCAGTCCTTTTTTTCAGGATCTCCGCCAGGTTTGCAAACGGATTGTGCGTTGCGGCGCTTGCTTTGCTGTTCTCGGCGCTGCCGGCGGCATAGTCCGAGTCCAGATAGTGCGAATGCTCACGGTCATGGCAATAGAGGCATAGCAGTTCCCAGTTGCTTCCGTCGAGCGGATTGTTGTCGTGGTCGTGGTCCCGGTGGTGAACCGTCAGTTCACGCAGGTTTTCGCGATTGAACTCACGGGCGCACCGGCCGCATACCCAGGGATACATTTTCAGCGCCCTTTCGCGGTAGGAATCCTGCCGCGCCGCCCGTTCCCGGTGGGCCTGCGCTACGACCTGGTCGAGTTTGTCCGGTTTCTTCATTCCATTGGCGCCTTCAGTCCGGGTTGTTGTCCTGTTCTTTTCGTTTTTGCTCGTATTCCGCGTAGCTCATATTTGTCCGTTCCATGCATTCACGGTACTGGGCCTGGTTTGCGGATTTGGCGCATTCGTTCCTGGCATTCTGTTGCAGTCCATCGTAGGTCTGTCGAGCGCTGCAATTGGCCAACACGATGGAAAACAGCGCGGAAATGATTATCTTTGACGCGTTCATGGTTCTGCCTTCTCTTCACATGAAATGTTATTGTCCTTACACGGGTCTAATTATGCATCTTTGTACCGTGGAGTGAACAAGCAATGAATCGAATCCGATCCTGGGAGATAACCAGCGAGTCCAATTACCGGAACCGCCGCCAGTTTATCCGCGACGCCGGCCTGGCGATCGGCGGCGGGGTGCTTGCCGCGGCGCTGCCACTGAACGCGGTTGCGCAAGGACGCGAACTGGTGACGGTGGCAGGCCCGTTCAGCACGGAAGAAACACCCAATAGCTGGGAAGACGTGACCACCTACAATAATTTTTATGAATTCGGTACCGGAAAGGAAGACCCGTACCGGAACGCCGGCGACTTTGTGACCGCGCCGTGGACGGTAAAAATTTCGGGCGAATGCGACAAGCCGGGCGAGTATGCCCTCGAGGATATCGTTGGGCCCCATACCCTCCAGGACCGGGTCTACCGTCACCGCTGCGTCGAAGCCTGGTCCATGGTCATACCCTGGGTCGGGTTCCCGCTGGCAGACCTGCTGGCTCGTTTTCAGCCAAACTCGAATGCGCAGTTCGTCCGCTTCAAAACACTGTACGATCCGAAACAGATGCCGGGACAGAGGAGGGCGGTCCTGGACTGGCCGTACCAGGAAGGGCTTACCATTGCCGAGGCGATGAACCCGCTGACCCTGATGGTCGTCGGGGTTTATGGCAAGGAACTCCCCAACCAGAACGGCGCGCCGTTGCGCCTGGTGGTGCCGTGGAAGTACGGCTTCAAGGGCATCAAATCGATCGTTGAGATCGAATTCACCCGGCGTCAGCCGGAGACCTCCTGGGAACAGGCTGCGCCGCGGGAATACGGTTTTTACGCCAACGTGAATCCGGAAGTCGATCATCCCCGCTGGAGCCAGGCGCGCGAACGCAGGATCGGTGGCGGCCTGTTTGCCGAGAAGCAGCCGACCCTGATGTTCAACGGTTACGCTGATGAAGTGGCAGCAACTCTATACGCCGGCCTTGACCTGCGCAAGTGAATTTATTGATGAAGCCAGGGTTGATCCGGGGGCTCAAAGCCCTGCTGTTTTTTGCCTGCCTGGTTCCCCTGGGCAAGTTGGCGCTGGAAGTTTTTGGCGTCGCCGGGATGAGCCTGGGCGCCAACCCGGTCGAGGAGTTGATTCACCGGTTCGGAATCTGGGGCCTGAATTTCCTGCTGATTACCTTGTCGGTAACGCCCGTTGCGTCACCTGACTGGCTGGAACTGGCTGCTCCGCTTTCGCCGGATGTTGGGGCTATTCGCTTTTTTCTATGTCCTGATGCATTTTCTCGCCTATGCCGGCGTCGACCAGAGATTTGACCTGGCGGCGATTTTCGAGGACGTGGCTGAGCGGCCCTTCATCACCATCGGATTTACGGCTTTTCTGCTGTTGATACCACTGGCCGTCACTTCGACCAATGGCATGATGAAACGGCTGGGCCGGCGCTGGCAAAAATTGCACCGCCTGGTCTACGTGATCGCCATCCTGGGCGCCTGGCATTTCTACTGGCAGGTCAAGCTGGATATATTCGAACCCCTGGTATACATCGCGATCCTTGCCGGGTTGCTCGGCTACCGGATCTGGCGAAGATATGCCCTTTCTTCAAAGAAGCACCGCAGACCGGGTCGAAATACTCAACCGTAGCGATGCTTGAACCGCCACTTTTGACGGTAAGGGAAAATATCGGCTTGCCGGCCCTGTTCGATGTCTTCTTTTGTCTGCCTCCACCAATCGGCGGTCATCAGTTCCGCGTGATATTTCCTGAAAAGGGTCATGTCCTTCTGATCAGCGAAGAAAAAAGGCCCAAACGTTTCGGGAAACACGTCGCCTTCCTGGACCGAATACCAGGGCGTGTCTGACATGACATCATCGAAGTCACGCGGTGGCGGGATGCGTCGGAAATTGCATTCCGTGATGTAGCAGATTTCATCGTAGTCGTAGAAGACGACCCGGTCGTGGCGGGTCACCCCGAAGTTCTTCTTGAGCATATCCCCGGGGAAAATATTGGCGCCGGCCAGGTCCCGGATGGCGTTTCCGTATTCCCGAATCGCGTGCTTTCTTTCCTGTTTGGGCGCCTGCGCCAGGTAATTGTCCAACGGCTCCATCCGCCGTTCGATGTAGATATGCCTGATCACCAGCATGTCGCCGTCGATCTCGATGGAACCGGCGGCTTCCGTTTTTAGTTGATCCAGCAGGTTTGCCTCGATGCGTGCGATGGGTATTGCGACGTTGGAGTATTCCAGGGTATCGGCCAGCCGGCCGACGCGGTCGTGGTTTTTGACCAGCAGGTATTTTTCTTTCACCTGCTGGCGTGAGACCGATTTGGGCGGATCGAACCGGTCCTTGATCAGCTTGAATACGAATGGCATCGAAGGCAGGGTAAACACCAGCATCACCATGCCGCGGACCCCGGGCGCAACCTGGAACGTATCTCTCGAGTGCCTCAGGTGATGCTGCAATTCGCGGTAAAAAATGGTCTTGGCCTGTTTCTGCAGTCCGAGCATGGCGTACAGGTCAACTGCGGACTTTTGCGGCATGATGGAATGCAGGAACGCGACATAGGCGGATGGCACTTCCATGTCTACCAGGAAGTACGCTCGGGAAAAGCTGAACAGCACAGCAACGTCTTTCTGTTGCATCAACAGGGCATCGACCGTGATGGTTTTATCGCTGTTGCGCAGGACCGGGATCACAAAGGGGGTCCGGGTGTCGCCGTTGATCATTCGCCCGACAATATAAGCCCCCTTGTTCCGGTAAAACGGGCTGCCCAGGACCTGGATCTGGAAATTGGGTTGCGCTTTCCAGCCTGCGGACCGGTGTTCCAGTAACGCGCGTTCGAGGTACCGGACATCGCGGCGCAGGTTCTCAAACGGCACCGGCAGATGAAAACCGGTCAGGATTTCCAGGAAACTGCGGCGCACTCCATCACTTTCAGGATAATAGCTTCGATAGGTAGGTTGGGAGCCACGCAGGTACTGTGTGCTGATGGCGGGGCGCCAGAAGATGTATTCGCTATTGTAGTAATCTCTGTGAAGAACCCTGCATGCTACTGAATTATAGAATGTTTCAGCACATTCCGATTGCAAGTGGTCCATCAGTTTGCCGATGAATACAATCTTGATCCTGGGCCAGAGCTCGTTGTTGCTACCCACTTCCGGGAATTCGCGCCGTATCTTGTCGACCGTTTCCTGGACCCGTTTTTCATAGCCCTGGATGCGCTCCCTGCTGACGCTCGCCGCCTGCGCCCAGTCGGCCTGTTCAAAGCATTCTTTGCCCTCCCGGCTGTATTGCCGGAACAAAGAGTAATGCCGGTTGAAGCCATCGAGAATGGCTTGGGCGACGCCGGCCCAGGTATCCATGTTCAAGTCAATTTACCCCCGGCTCATGGCTCAATCGAACTCGTAAACAGGCCAATACCTGCATCGGACAGCGACAGGCGGAATGCGGGCAGGTCGATGTTCATGAATTGATCCACAGCCTGAACCGCTTCATCCAGCGATCGGCGGGCCAGTTCAATATAAACCTCAGCGGTTTCGGTGGGGGCCTCCTGGCTGCTGGACACGTAATACCTTGCCAGGCCGATCCTGCTGACGGCCTTGTCGTCGTCGTAGACGTAGCCCCTGGTTTTCGGCGGCACGCGCAAGCGATTTTCGAGCTCCACCAGGTCTTTTTGTATTTTTTCAGCCTGTTTGCCCAGTTTTTCCAGGGACTCCTCCTGCAGCGCGCCCGGCTTCTGTTTCTGCTTGATCAGGGCCTGGGCAGTCGCCACATCGGCCTGGGCGTGAACCACGCGTTCGACCGCAGTGACCGCAGCTTCCTGCAAGGCGTCGAGCTCAAGCATCACGCGGTAATTTTCCAGTCGTCCCTGGGCAGTGGCCGTTGAGCGCGGGTCCGGCAGAACCGTGACACGCCGGCTCGACGTCACCGGATCGCCATCCGCCACCGCCAGGCTCAGGGTGACCTGGTACTCGCCGGCCGGTACTTCAATTCCTCCGGGTAAACCGTCTTCGAGATCGTCCGGTTCCGGCTTGGGCATCGGGCGAACACTGTCCCGGTTCATGGCCCAGACGACCCGGTTGATGCCCTGGTGCACATCAAAGCGCTGCGTGCGAATGAGTTCGCCGTCCGTTGTGTGAACGGTAAGTTCCACCTTTGGTGCTTTCACGGGTTCGTTGCTGTCTTTCGCCGGCGTAGCTGCGCGTTGGCTGATCAGCCGTTTGCGCTCGGCTTCCTTGTCCGGAAGGGGAAGGTCATCGCCACTGGCCATGAAGCGTAATCATGACGCCGTAGGGCTTGTTTTCAGCCCGGAACTCGCCGGAACCGGTAAACCGGGTAGAAGGCGTTTCGGAGGCTGCGTATTGCTGTCCCTTGCTGGCGCTGAGTATTGCGAGACGCCGGGTGAACGAAGACTCGTCCAACCCGCGCAGGGCACTGTAATCGTCGAGAATGAAAATGGAGCGGCCGTGGGTTCCGAGAACCAGGTCGTTCTCCCTTTCCTGGATCGCCATGTCCATTACCGAAACCGTGGGCAGGCCGGCGTCGAATTTTACCCAGTCAGCGCCGCCATTGGTGGAAATGAAAAGCCCGAATTCGGTGCCGAGGAACAACAGGTCGGGATCCACGTGGTCCTGCAGTATGGAAAGCGCGTAGCCGGACAAGGCGTCCGTGGCCAGGCTTTTCCATTCACGGCCGTAGTTTTCAGCCCGGTATACGTAGGTTCCCATGTCCGAGTGACGGTGATTATCAAACACGATGAAAGCCGTTCCGGCATCATGCGGGGAAGGCGCGATCATCGGCACCCAGCTGCCTGCCGGCACGCCCCTGGCCCGTTCATCGACACGGCTCCAGCTTTTTCCGCCATCGCGGGTCACGTGAACCCTGCCGTCATCCGTGCCGACCCAGAGGGTGCCTGCTTCAACGGGGCTTGGCGCTATCGATACGATCGTCGTGTAGTTTTCAGCCGCGGTTACGTCGGGTGTCAGGCCGCCGCTCTCGCGGAACGTTTGCCAGTCGGCGTTGTTGGAAGTCAGGTCGCCGCTGATCACCGTCCAGGTGGTTCCGCGGTCGGTGGATTTGTGCACAAACTGGCTGCCGTAATAAATCGTGGCAGGATCGAACGGGTCCTGGGCGATCGCGGCATTCCAGTTGAACCGGAGGTCCACGTCCGGGCCGTGAGGCGCCGGGCGGATCAGGCGCTGCTCGCCGGTATCCAGGTTCCACGCGGTGAGCATGCCGCCCTGGGACATGACATAGCCCCTGCGTGAATTCTCCGGGTCAGGCACCGTGTCGAAACCGTCGCCAAACCCGACCTCCTGCCAGTGCAGGTTGCGGATTCCGGCATTCTCCCAGACTTCAGAAGGGCCGCGCCACGAGCCGTTGTCCTGCAGGCCGCCGTAAATGTTGTAGGGCAGGTCGTTGTCCACCCGGACATGGTAGAACTGGGACAACGGCAGGTTACGCACGAACCGCCATGTCTCTCCGCGGTCCCTGCTGATGGCGATCCCGCCGTCGTTGCCCAGTATCAGGTTGCCGGGATCGTTCGGATTGATCCAGAACGCGTGGTTGTCGATGTGGATGGTGTTACCGGGCGCGCAGCAGTCGATAACCGGGTTCAATTCAAAGGTTTTTCCGCCGTCTATCGAGACGCTCAGCCGGGTGAAAATGTTGTAAACCCGGTCGGCATTGGCAGGGTCCGCCGCCACCTCGGTGTAGTAAAAAGGCCTTTCCGCGATGTCGTGGTCTTCGTTGGTCCTGATCCAGGTTTCTCCACCGTCATCGGATCGGACCATGGCGCTTTTGGCGGCTTCGACCAGGGCGTAGACCCGGCCTTTTTCGGCCGGGGACGGCGCAATCGTTATCCGGCCGAGTTCGCCGGCGGGCAGCCCGTCCTCCTCGGTTTTCCGTTTCCAGGACTGGCCACCGTCCCAGGAAATATAGAGGCCGGATCCGGGGCCGCCGGATTTGAAAAAGTACGGCCAGCGGCGGAATTGCCACATGCCGGCGTAGAGTTTGTCGGGGTTGAACGGGTCGAGTTTTACGTCGGTTCCGCCGGTTTTCTCATCGGTGTAAAGGATTTTTGCCCAGGTTTTTCCGCCATCGGTGGTTTTGAATATACCGCGGTCCACATTTTCGCCCCAAAGTGTACCCAGCGCAGCGACATAGGCGATATCGGGGTTTCCAGGGTGCAGGGCGATCCGGTTGATCCTTTCTGTTCCTTCAAGCCCCATGCTCTGCCAGGTTTTCCCACCGTCTATGGACTTGAACACGCCGCTGCCGACAGAAGTGGAATTACGGACATTACCCTCGCCGGTACCCACCCAGATGATATCCGGGTTCTGCTGGTTGATGGCCACCGCGCCGATTGAGGCCACCGGTTGGTCATCAAACACAGGGGTCCAGGTCAGACCGCCGTTTTCAGACATCCAGACACCGCCGCTCGCGGCGCCGATCACGATATGGTTCGGATTGTCGGCGACGGCGTCGATTGCCGAAATCCGGCCGCTGACTGCGGCCGGGCCCAGTGTCCGGACTGCCAGGCCCTGCAACAGGTCGGCATCCGGCGCGGCAAAGGCTGATGCTGCAAACAGTAGCGACAATGCGTGTATCCCGGCAAAAAGTGAACGAAAACTCGGGCGGAAAAGCATGCTGGGCTCCTGAACGTCGAATAAGCCGGTTAGAGTCAATCCTCGGCAAAGCATTGTCAACCACGGCCGGTCACATTGTATAATCAGCGCTCGGCAATTTTAGGAGTTCTACCGTGAAACAAGTTCTTATTCTGGTTGTAGCAGTGCTGCTGTTCAGCAACGTCCAGGCTCAGGTTGATGCTGAAAACGAGCAGGTGTTACCGGCGAAAGCCCAGGAATGTGTGCTGCCCGCATCGCCCAATGCCATTCCTGAAGACGCATCCTATGAAGACCTCGTGGCTGCCAAGAAAGGCGTGGCAACCTTCCAGGGCGAAATTGAAACATTCCGTGCTTGCCTGAAAGCTGCCGAGGCAGACCCAGACAACACGCCGGGCAACGCGGCCGCTATCATTTCCTCGTACAACTATTCCGTTGAAATGGAGGAGCGGGTCGCCGCGCGCTTCAATGAGGCTGTTCGCAGCTACAAGGAACGCAAAGCTGCCGCTGAAGGCTAGTTTTTGAATCGAACATGTCGGTAAGAACCAGCAATCCTGGTCATGCTTAAAGCCGGAATCGTTTTTCCTGTTCTGCTGTTAATCTTCTGCCCGGGCACAGCGACCCGGGCAGAAGTTTTTCAATGGCCGGAAACCACGCCGGAGGCGGTCGATATCGATCCGCAGATGATCGGCCAACTCACGGCTGCGGTTGAACGCGGGGATTATGGCCACCTGAAGAGCTTGCTGATTGTCCGCCATGGACGCCTGGTCTTCGAGAAGTACTTTAACGGCTGGCGGCAGAATGATTTGATGCCGCTTTACTCGGTGACCAAGAGCTGGGGTTCCACCCTGGTCGGGATTGCCATAGGGAGGCAGGATATTCCCGGCCTGAATGCGTCGGTCGAAGAGTTGTTTCCTTCCTTTTCATCTGTTTTCTCAAGCCAGCCTGCCAAGCGGCAAATCAGGTTCCGGGATCTGCTGACCATGCGCCATGGGCTGGAATGGGATGAATGGTCTACAGGTTTCACTGACCCGCAAAACCCCGTTTACCAGATGACCCAGTCGGGTGACTGGTGGAATTACGTGTTATCGCGCCGGCTGACCGCCGAGCCTGACAGCGTCTTTCGTTACAGTACCGGTGTTGCGAACCTGATGGGAGGCGTGATCTGGAATTTCACCGGCCAGAGCGCGATGGAGTACTCGGTCGAGCACCTGTTCGATCCGCTGGATATCAGGGACTATTACCTGGAAGTGGACCTGGCGGACCTGCCGCGGGGAACCGGGATCCGGAATTTTCAGACCGGCCTGACGCCGACCGGCCACGGGTTGTGGCTGCAAGCGCGTGACCTGGCGAAAATTGGCCAGCTGTACCTCGATCGTGGCGCATGGGAATCACGGCGGATCATGGCCAGCGACTGGGTAGATCAAAGCTGGGGCTCCTGGAGCAATGCGGAAACCGACCCGCAGGTTTTCCCCGACAATGTCTCATATGGCTACCAGTGGTGGACTTATCATTTCCAGCGTCCCACTGGAGAGTACGTGGTTCATGTGGCAGAAGGATTTGCCGATCAGTATATTTTCGTGGTTCCGCAGCTCGACCTCGTGGTTGTTTCAACCGCCGACAACGGGCAGTGGACCGGGCCGGATATGCGTCACGCGATCAGGGATATCATTCTCGATGGCGTTGACGAAGATTTTGACCCGGTATCGGATGGCGGGCTTACCGGGTCCTGGTTCAACCCCGTTTTGAATCACCAGGGGTTCATGCTCGAAGTCGTCCCCAGCACCGGCCAGGTGGTTATTTACTGGATGACGTTCGAGCCGGGTAGCGGAGATCCCCAGTGGATGGTGGCGGTAGGCCAATTGCACGGCCGTCGCGCCGTGCTTGAATTTCTTCAGCCCGAGGGCGGTGACTTTGTTGGTAGCAAGGAAGCCAGCCTGAATGAATGGGGCGACGCGGAACTGATTTTCAACAGCTGCACCGAAGCCAGCCTGGAATTTTTCTCCGGAATTGGCGGGGTAGAGGGGGCGATCGAACTTCTCCGTTTGACACCAGTCACTACCTGCATCGACGAATGACCTGAGTCGTCGTCGCGACCTCTGAATAAAAGTAGACTTTTTACCTGTCCGAATTATTACCGTGGAAGAAAAAATATGACTCTCGAAAAACACCCTGGGATCCCTGGTACTTGTCCCTGTTTGCACTGGTTTCCAGTCAAACGGGTTTTGCCGCCGATGACGAACATCCGCTGGCCGCCATTCCGTTGAGGTCGATCGGCCCGGCCCTGGTTTCAGGTCGCGTTGCAGACTTTGCTTTCGACCCGGACCGCTGGGAGGTGCATTACGTGGCCCTGGCCAGTGGCAACCTGTGGAAGACGGAAAATAACGGCATTTCATGGCAGGCGCTCTTTGAGGATGAGGGCTCGTACGCGATCGGTGTCGTGGAACTCGATCCCACCAATCCAAACACTGTCTGGGTGGGAACCGGCGAAAACAACAGCCAGCGCAGCGTCGGTTTTGGAGATGGAGTCTACAAGTCGCTGGATGGCGGCAAGACCTGGAAAAACATGGGTCTGAAAGATTCCGGGCACATCTCAATGATCCGCATCCATCCGGACGACAGCAATACTGTCTGGGTTGCGGCCCAGGGTCCCTTGTGGAATTCAGGCGGTGACCGGGGTTTGTACAAGACCACCGACGGCGGCGAGACCTGGACGCGGATCCTGGACATTGACCAGGACACGGGCGTAAACGAGTTCGTCGTTGACCCCGCCAATCCGGACATTATCGTGGCCTCGAGCTACCAGCGCAGGCGCCACGTCTGGACCCTGATCAACGGGGGGCCGGGAAGCGCCATTCACAAGACCCTGGATGGCGGCAAGAGTTGGCGGAAAATCGGCGATGGCCTTCCTGACAGCAAGAATTCGCGAAAAATCAGCACAGGCCTTCCTCGCGGTGACCTGGGCCGGATCGGCCTGGCCGGCGCGCCGAGCGAGCCGAACACCATCTACGCCATCATCGAGGCGGACGAAAAGGGCAAGGGGGTCTATCGAAGCACCGACTTCGGGGAAAGCTGGGAAAAGCGTTCCGATCGCATGACCACCAGCCCGCAGTATTACAACGAGCTGTTCGTCGATCCGAACAATGCCGACGTTCTCTACTCGGTGGATACCTTCACCAGCCGTTCCGAAGACGGGGGCAAAACCTGGAACCCGATCTCTTTCAAAAATCGTCACGTTGATGACCACGTGGTGTGGATCGATCCGGCCAACAGCAGCCATCTCTATATCGGCGGAGACGGCGGTGTGTATGAGTCGTGGGATCGTGGCGAAGGCTGGCGGCATATCACCAATCTGCCGGTCACCCAGTTTTATCGCGGCACGCCGGACAATGACACTCCTTTTTACAACGTGTGCGGCGGCACCCAGGACAATCAGACACTGTGCGGGCCCACCCGCACGCGCTATTCAGACGGCATCACCAACGCGGATTGGTGGATTACCCAGTTCGGGGATGGGTTCAAGGCGCAGATCGATCCGACCGACGCCAATATCGTTTATGCACAATCCCAGCATGGCGGCCTGGTCCGGTTTGACCGGGTCACCGGCGAGCGCCTGACCATCACCCCGCAACCCGGCGCCGGGGAAAATGACTATAAATGGAACTGGAATTCGCCACTGATCATTTCCCCGCACAACAGCAACCGCTTGTATTTCGGCGCCGAGAAATTGTTCCGTTCGGATGATCGCGGTGAAAGCTGGGTGGCGGTGAGCGGCGACCTGTCGAGGCAAATCGACCGTAACAAGCTGGAAGTGATGGGAAGGGTGTGGAGCGTCGACGCGATTGCCAAGAATACCTCGACCTCGATCTATGGCGCCTTGATTGCGCTGGCCGAAAGCCCGCTGGTCGAAGGACTGATTTACGCCGGAACCGACGATGGCCTGATCCAGGTCACTGAGGACGGCGGAAAAACCTGGCGCAAGCAAAGTTCCTTCAAGGGTGTGCCTGACATGTCATTGGTCGAGGATATCATCGCCTCAAGCCATGACGCGGACACGGCCTACGCGGTATTCGACAACCACAAACGCGGCGATTACAAACCCTATGTGGCGAAAACCACGGATCGCGGCAAGTCCTGGGAGTTGTTGGTCGACGGCCTGCCGGGCAGGGGACCGGCGCACACCATAGCTGAAGACCACGTCGACCGTAATCTCCTTTTCGTTGGAACGGAGTTCGGCCTGTTTTTCAGCAACGACGGAGCCAGGAGCTGGCATGAATTGACAGACCTGCCGACCATTTCCGTTCGCGATCTGGAAATTCAGCGACGTGAAGGGGACCTGGTCGTGACGACCTTCGGTCGGGGTTTCTACATCCTGGACGACTACGCGCCGTTGCGGACTTCAGATTCGGAGCTGGAATCGGGCGCTACCCTTTTTCCGATCCGGGACAGCTGGCTGTACAACCCCGATTCACGCCGGGGCTGGGGCGGCAAGGGTGATTTTGGCTCGGACCGCTATGCGGCGGACAACCCGCCTTACGGCGCGGTGTTCGCCTATTACCTGGCCGAGGATCTGCAGTCGCTCAAGGATCAGCGCCGGAAAATCGAACAGGAGCAGCAGAAAGAAGGCGGGGATAATCTCTACCCCAGCTGGGATCAGCTGAGACGTGAAGACCGCGAAGAAGCGCCGTCCGTAACGCTGATCGTGAGCGATTCAGCCGGTAACGTCGTCAGGCGGATCGAAGGACCGGCCGGCAAAGGTTTTCATCGGGTTGCCTGGAACATGCGTTACCCGGCCCCCGACCCGGTGAATCTCGATCCCGAGGCCGATCGCGCGCCGTGGGACAGCGAGCCCCAGGGGCCGATGGTCCTTCCCGGCCGGTATAGCGTGACCTTGTCAAAGCGGACGGAGGGCCTTTTGCAGGAAATCGCCGGACCGCAAGTATTCAGTCTGAAACCCCTGTTTACCGGTGGACTGGTGGCCGACAACCGTGAGGCGGTTCTCGAATTCCAGTCACAAACGGCTGAACTCTACCGTGCCGTGATGGGCGCAGACAAGGCTGCTGAAGAGATTCAGACACGCATCAATCACCTGTTGGCGGCCGTGCAGGAAACGCCTTCGGCCACGGAGCAACAGGCAACCGCTGTACGTGCCCTGAATGCGCGCATGCAGGACTTGCAGGTCAGGTTGAACGGGGATACCACTGTTGCCAGCCGGCAAGAGCCCGTGCCGTTATCGCTGACCCGCAGAATTTCCACCATCGCCGGGGGCAGCTGGGAAAGCCAGTCAGCGGTGACCGGGAATTTCCGGGAATCGTACCGGATAGCCGCCGGGCAGTTCCCGCCGCTGCTGGCGGAGTTGAAAGCGATTTCAGCTGACCTGGTCCGCCTGGAAGCTGAACTGGAAGCCGAGGGCGCACCCTGGACCCCGGCGCGGTTGCCCGATTGGCCGGCTCAATAAAAAAGAACAAACACCCCGTGAAAGCGGGGTGTTTTTTAGGGAACCTTAGAGCTTACGGCGCTGTGGAGCTGCGTGCTTCATCCAGGCGGTTGCGCAGATCCCTCGCCCAGCTTTGCAGCATCAGGCGGGCATCATGCCGGTTGGAGACGCTGTTGGTCCATTGCATGTAACCCCTGTCGGGCGCTTGTTTGCGGTCTGAAGCCGTGGCCAGCAGGTCGCCGGTAACGGAATCATAAAGTTCAAGTTTCAGCGTCATCCAGCCGGCTTGTCTCGTGTAACTGCGCTGCATTCCCGGTTGCGGTATGTCCGGTGCGTAGATATCGAGGTCGACGATTTGTGGGGAAATTCTCAGGACATTTTCGCCGCTTTCGTCAGTCATCTGGTAATCGCCATTACTGGTCAGTTCTTCGACGAAAACCTCGTTGAACAACGCAGACAGATCGGCCTTGATTCTCTCCATGTCGGAAGTCTTGACCTTCAGCATGTTCGGGTAGCGATTCTGGTCGCGCTGCCAGTTTTTGCGGAAGGCCACGGTGGCCTGGTCGAGCTGGATGCTGGTGTAAACACTCCAGTCAACGTCCGGGTCCGCGTATATTTCGCCCCGGCTGTCCTTTTCGACCAGTTGCAGGCCGTTCGGCAACCATTCGGGTGGTTCGGACCCCGCTAACGCCGAAGCTGAAAGCAGGCTTGCCGCCAGGATTGCCACTATCATGTTCCCGTTCATCATCGTCTTCTCCTCTGGGAGTCACTGATCATGAATATGATATCAGCAGATATCGTGGCCGGTAACAGTGGAAACGGAAGAGCCATCGCCTGTTGAAGTCGATGGCTGGCGAAGTCTGTTTCCCTGTTACCGGCCACCGGGTGCTATCTGGATTTCAAATGGTTGAGCATGGTATCCGCATCGCTGACTTCAAACGGGTCGGCCGGGCAGTTGTCGCATTTCCCGGCTTCTGAAAACAGCGCGGTAACCCGGCCGTCTTCCACCAGCATGGAATATCTCCAGGACCTTTCACCAAAGCCGACGTTGTCCTTGCGGACCAGCATACCCATCAGGCGGGTAAATTCACCGCTGCCGTCAGGAAGCAATTTCACCTTCTCGACGCCCTGGTGCCGGCCCCACTGGAACATCGTGAACGCGTCATTGACACTCAGGCAATAGATTTCATCGATTCCCAACTGCTTGAACTCGTCGTACTTCGCTTCGAATCCGGGCAGGTGCGTGCTGGAGCAGGTGGGGGTGAATGCCCCGGGCAGGGCAAAAACCACGACCTTTTTGCCGGCAAAGATATCTTCGGAACTCACGTCCTGCCAGCGGAAAGGATTTGGTCCTTCCACAGACTCGTCGCGAACCCGGGTTTTGAAAGTGACTTTAGGTACAGCCATGGTAAGTGATTGAGACATTTGTCGTACTCCTGTGAAGTTGGGGCAATCATAGTAGTCGCATTCCAATAAGTAAAATCGATTGTAAATATACAATCCATAGTCATAGTCAATGGTTTGGCTTTTTTATTTTTTGATCTCTGTTACATTAAGCCCTTCGTACCTAAACAGGGGAGAATTGCTTGGCAACTTCTCAGGCGATCACGCCACCGCGGCTGAGCCAGGAAGCCCTGGCCCGAATTCTTGACGTCACGCAAAAACTGGCGCAGCCGAGTGACCTGATGCACATGCTGGCCGAGGTGGTCGAAGCGGGTGAGTCGGTTCTGTCGGCAGACAAGGGCGCGGTCTGGCTTTATGACGCTACCCGGGATGACCTCACCATGAGAGTGCCTGAACTCAAACCTGCGCCGCGGTTAAGGGCTGGAGAAGGTTTGGCCGGTGAATGCCTGTCGAGTCGTGAAATCATCAATGTCGCCGATGCCTATGACGATCCCCGTTTCAGCAGATCGGTCGACAAGGCAACGGGATACAAGACCCATTCTGTACTGAACGTGCCGCTTTTGGGCTGGGAAATGCAGCCGGTCGGCGTGCTCCAGCTGTTGAACAAACATGCCGGTGTTTTCGACGAAAGTGATGAACTCCTGGCCGCCACGCTGGCGGCGCAGTGCGCGGTCGCGTTGCAACGCGCCCAGTTGACCGAAGCCCTGGTGCTGAAGGAACGGCTTGACGAGGAAGTATCACTGGCGCGGGAAATACAGATGAGCACCCTGCCGACCGAAATGCCACTGCGTGCCGGGCTATGACGTACACGGCCACTTTGTGCCTACCGGGCACGCGGGCGGCGATTTGTTTGATCTCGTGGTGCTGGACGGCCAATTGTTCATCCTGATGGGAGACGCAACCGGCCATGGCTTCGGCCCCGCGTTGTCGGCAACCCAGATGCAGGCGATGTTGCGGGTGGCGTTTCGGTGCGGGGCTTCGCTCGATCAAGCCTATCTCCACGTCAATAACCAATTGGCGGAGGACTTGCCTGACGATCGCTTCATCACGGCTTTCATAGGTTTTCTCGACCCCCGGGAGCATACCATCCGTTTTCATTCCGGGGGGCAGGGGCCCATTTTGCATTTCCGGGCGGCAGATGAAAGCTGCGAATGGCACCGGCCCACTACGTTTCCGGTCGGTATCATGGAGTTGGAGGATATGACCGAGTCTCACACGCTGAGAATGGACCCTGGTGACGTGCTGGTATTATTATCTGACGGCATTTACGAATACGAAAGCAAACAGGGTGTGCCGATGGGCGAGGAGCGGGTGGCGGGTCTTCTCAATTATCATCACCGCTTGCCTATGGCCCAACTGAGCAAACAGATTCTGAGCGCAACGTATGAACACGGCGAAGGCGTGCCCCAGCAGGATGATATTACCCTTGTCCTGTTAAGGCGCCTTCCAGGGGAGAAATGATGCAAAAAAAATACAGCCGGAGTTTTGATCAGATCCAGGAAATCGTTGCGGACACAGAGCAGTTTTTCGCGGCCAATAACATCGATGAATCGCTGCGGATGAAAGTTGACCTCTCGCTCGAGGAACTGTTTGTCAACATGGTCAATTACAATACGGAAACGGACAGGGATATCCTGATCGAGATGAATGCAATCGACGGGGGCATCGAAGTCAGCCTGACCGATTTTGATGTCGAGAGGTTTGATCCGACGCTGGCTCCGGACGTAGATATCGATGCGCCCCTGGCCGTGCGCAGCCCCGGGGGGCTGGGACTCTACCTGGTCCTGAAAATGGCCGATTCAATAAACTATCAATACCAGGATCGGAAGAGCAAAATCACTTTCACCAACAGCGTTGCGGCGGAGTAGGTAAAGGATGTTTGAGATTGGTTTCAAGGAAAGCGGTGAAATAGCCGTCAGCGGCCGGCTGGATGCGGCGCAGGCCGCCCGGGCCCAGGAGTTCCTCGATGGCCTGGAAGGCCGCTGCGTGATCGATATGGAACAACTGGAATACGTATCAAGCGCCGGGCTCGGGGTGCTGCTTCGCACCCACAAGCGATTGATGACCGGCGACGTTGGCCTGGAATTAATCAATGTAAACAAGCATATAGCAGATATCTTTCGCTATTCCGGGTTTGACAAATTGTTCGTTATAACCACTTTGTGAGTATATTTTTGAATTCTTCTCCAACTTTTTTCCCGACGAGCAGTAGTTATGAACAATGAAAGTCGGGATCAGGCGCTTGTCGAGAGATGTAAGCGTGGTGACCGAAAAGCGCTCGAAGCGTTGGTTGGGCATTATGAAAAGCCCGTATTCAACGCCGCTTACCGGATTCTTGGAAATCCGGACGACGCCGCCGATGCAACACAGGTGGTGTTCATGAAGGCCTTCGAGCACCTGGGTCAATACGACCCCAAATATAAATTTTTCAGTTGGATATATCGAATTGCAGTCAATGAAGCCATCAACCAACTCAAGCACGGCAGAAATCAGCAACCATTGGATGAGACCGAGGTTGCCGGAACCCGCAGCCCGGAAGCAAACGTCGAAGCCGACGATTTGTACCGGGAAATTCAGGACGGGCTGATGAGACTTTCGGAGGACTATCGCACCGTGATCGTATTACGTCATTTTTCGGAGTGCAGTTACCAGCAAATCAGCGAGATTCTGCAAATTCCGGAAAAGACGGTTAAATCACGGCTCTACTCGGCTCGGCAAGTCATGAAAGAGACATTGCAGAGTCGGGGCGTGTATTAACAGGGGTATGAGAACATGCTGGAAGAACGCACGTTAAACCTGATCAACGCCGATGTCGATGGCGAATTGACGTCCGCTGAAAAGCAGGAGCTTGACAGCATCCTGGAATCGTCTTCGGAAGCTCGTGCGATGCGGGCTGAGTTGCTGAAGTTGAGCAATATTCTGGAGAGTGTGCCCGAGCAAACTCCGCCGCCGGATCTTTCCGGCCGGATACTCGGGCAACTGGCGCCCGCGCGAACAGCCGCGAGGTTTTCCCTGGCAGGGTTTTTCGCTTCCTTTCAACCCGTAACAACCGGCCTGGCTTTTGCCGCTGGTCTGTTGTTGACGGTTGGCTATTACGAGATGTCTCCACAGAGGTTCATCTTCCCTGGATACCGCCGGAATGGTGGGCACCATGGTGGCCGGCCAGAACAACGGGCTGAATTTATTGGAAAATAACCTATACTTTTCAAGTGACGACTTTTCCGGTTCGGTGTCGCTGAGCGAGAACAACGGACTGTACATTTTGAATTTTGATCTCGATTCCAGGGATCGGCAGGAGATCAAGGTTGGCCTGGAGTCAACGGGCCTGGCGTTTGGCGGATTCGCGGAAACCCCGGGAATGTCCGACAAAGTGGTAGACACGGTAGTAATCTCGGGGGGGACTCTGCGTGTGGTAAGCCAGGGAAGGCAGCAGTTTGCAGTATTCCTGCGAGGAAACAGCCCTCAACAGGCTGTAGCGGCAGAGCTTATTACCATAGATATTTCTAACGATGCTGAATCGTAGAATATTTTTTTAGCGGCTCACCAACTTTTTTTCGGGCCCAGAGTAGTTACTGTTAAACCTGCAATCCAAAAGCAGTTTGGCACGCAGAGTTTCGTTGAAAGTGAAAACCAGGAGAGAGAGATGAATTTCAAACAGTCAGGTAATGCAAAGGTATGGTTGCTGATCACCACGCTAGCCGTGGTTGCCGGTGCCGTCATGTACGTCAGCAAAATTTATCCGCCGGACGCCGAGCAATCTGCAGGAACCATCGTTCCGGCGCAGCGCTATGGCGCCAGCCAGATCAGCAGTGAAGATGTGGTCCTGGGCGCCGAGTCGCGCACCGTATCCAATGCGGTAGGTTCATCTTTTGACCAGGTTGATGGTGCAGCCAACGCTTCCGATGGCCGTAATGCTTCCGATGGCCGTAATGCCTCCGATGGCCGTAATGCCTCCGATGGCCGTAATGCCTCCGATGGCCGTAATGCCTCCGATGGCCGTAATGCCTCCGATGGCCGTAATGCCTCCGATGGCCGTAACGCCTCCGATGGCCGCAATGCCTCCGATGGCCGTAATGCCTCCGATGGCCGCAATGCCTCCGATGGCCGCAATGCCTCCGATGGCCGCAATGCCTCCGATGGCCGCAACGCCTCCGATGGCCGCAATGCCTCCGATGGCCGCAATGCCTCCGATGGCCGCAATGCCTCCGATGGCCGCAATGCCTCCGATGGCCGCAATGCCTCCGATGGCCGCAATGCCTCCGATGGCCGCAATGCCTCCGATGGCCGCAATGCCTCCGATGGCCGCAATGCCTCCGATGGCCGCAATGCCTCCGATGGCCGCAATGCCTCCGATGGTCGCAATGCCTCCGATGGTCGCAATGCCTCCGATGGCCGCAATGCCTCCGATGGCCGCAATGCCTCCGATGGCCGCAATGCCTCCGATGGCCGCAATGCCTCCGATGGCCGCAATGCCTCCGATGGCCGCAATGCCTCCGATGGCCGCAATGCCTCCGATGGCCGCAATGCCTCCGATGGCCGCAATGCCTCCGATGCTTCAAACGCTTCAGACTCGCATAACTAGTATGTAAGTGGTTGGGGGAACTCTCCGAAAAAGATCGCCGGGTAAGAACCGGCGATCTTTTTTTATTTACTCTGGATGAATGTTGTAAATTTCCGAGGCGTCAACGCATAGTAAGGGCCAGCTTTGAGGGAGAGTCATTGCAGATGAGCAGTATGCGAAGGAATTTATTTCTGGCCCTGGCCTTGCTGGCGTCCTTCAGGGCAGGAGCCGATTCATTCTATCTGGACATGCTGGAAACTGAAGACCTCCGGTTGTTGTACTTTGATCCCGCCACAACCTACCTCGTGCCCCACGTCGCTCGCAGTTACCAGAACTCCCTGAATTTCCAGCGCGGCATATTTGACTGGACACCTTCCGAAAAAACCACGCTGAAAATTCAGGACTACAGCGATTTTGGCAATGCTTCGGCAACATCGACGCCTACCAATGTGGTTCGTATCGAAGCTTCACCGCTGCCACATACGTTTGAAACTTTCCCGGCCGTCGAGCGGATGTATATGCTCATGAACCATGAGTTGGTGCATCTTGCGACCTTTGACGTTTCCAACGAGCAGGACCGGAAGTGGCGGCGTTTTTTCGGTGGCAAACCATACCCGTTCACAGAACACCCGGAGTCCCTGCTGTACCACTACCTGGCGGTTCCCCGCATGGTTGCGCCGGCCTGGTATTTCGAAGGAACCGCGGTCTTCTTCGAAACCTGGATGTCGGGTGGAATCGGGCGCGCCCAGGGCGCATACGACGAGATGAAATTTCGCAGCCTGGTGCGCGATAACCAGCCGTTTTATTCAAACCTCGGCCTGGTTGCCGAGGGCACTGCCACTGACTTCCAGACCACCACCAATGCTTATTTTTACGGCACGCGTTTCATCAGTTACCTCGCCTATACCTATTCGCCGGAGAAAGTCATCGAGTGGATGAAGCGCGGGGAAGACAGCGAGCGATACTATGCAAACCAGTTCAAGCGGGTGTTCGGCAAATCCCTCGAAGCAGGCTGGGCCGACTGGATCGCGTTTGAAACGGAATTCCAGGAAAAAAACCTCGCAGCCATTCGCGAAGTGCCCGTCACACCGGCGCAACCGCTGTTCGACCAGGGATTGGGCTCGGTTTCCCGGTCCTATTACGACCCTCAAACCAACTCGCTGATCGGGGGTTTTTATTACCCGGGCGTGGTGGGGCATATTGGCGCCTTGTCTCTTGACGATGGAACGACCCGCCGGATCACGGACATCAAGGGGCCGATGAAATACAAGGTAACCTCCCTGGCGTTTGATCCCGACGAACGCATTCTGTTTTACACCATCGACAACCAGAAATGGCGCGACCTGGCGATGATTGACCTGGACGGCGGCAAGGAAAAACTGCTGCTGAAGGATGCGCGCATCGGTGACCTCGCGTTCAATCGTGCGGATGGAACCCTGTGGGGTGTCCGAAACGAGAACGGTTACGTCACCCTGATTTTCAGCTTTCCACCGTATGACGGGTGGAACGATCTGTTCACCTTGCCGTACGGCCAGGTTCTTACCGATCTGGACGTTTCACCGGACGGCACGATTCTTTCGGCCACCATGGAAGGTGTTGACGGCAACCAGTTCCTGCGACTGTTCCGGATTTCAGATTTGCGGGACGGCCGGTTTGAATGGTTTTCACAATTTGATTTCGGCAGGGCAGTGCCGGAAAGTTTCGTGTTTTCTCCCGACGGCAAGTACCTTTTTGGCAGTTCTTACTACACGGGAGTCTCCAATATTTTCCGTTACGAAATTGCAACCGGCGATATCGAAGCGGTCAGCAATGCGGAAACCGGGTTTTTCCTGCCGCTGCCGATGGAGGATGGTTCGCTGATCGTGTGGGAGTACTCAGGGACAGGCCTGATACCGAAGCGCATTGACCCGATTCCCCAGGAGGATGTCGCGGCGATTACCTTCCTGGGAAATGAAATCGCCAAGAAACACCCGATCGTTACCGAGTGGGCTGTGGGCTCTCCGGCAAAAATCGACCTGGAGGCACTGGACCCGGTATATGGGAAGTATCACCCGGGCAAGGAAATGCACTACGCCTATGGCTACCCGATCATCGAGGGCTATCGCAGCACCGTGGCGCTTGGCTATAGCCTGCTATGGGAAGACCCGATGATGTACCGGCAGTTCAAAGCGGATCTTTCCTACAGCGTGAACCCGGGTGACAAGATCGGTACTTCCCAGCAATTCCATGCCGACCTCGAATATTCGACCTTGTTCTGGAAATATCGTTACTGGCACAACTACGCTGATTTTTATGATCTTTTCGGCCCGACAGAGCGAGCCAGGAAGGGCGATGCCTACATCGTGGAATACGGGTACCCGTTGCTTTTCGATGGTACCCGCCGCCTGGATGTGGACCTCAACATGTCTTACTACACCGGTCTTGACACGCTGCCGGGCAATCAGAACGTAGAAACCCAGTTCACGAACCTGCTGTCCGCCTTCGGAGAACTCCACTACACATCCATCCAGGAGTCGCTGGGAGCTATTGATCGCGAAAAAGGCATTGACTGGAACGTGGCCGGCTATCTTGATTACGCCAATGACGTGGTCGTGCCAAAGTTCCGCGCGGGTTTTGACTTTGGTCTGCCCTTGCCGATAAAGCATTCTTCAGTATGGCTTTACACGTCGGCGGGAATCTCCGGGGGCGACCGGGAGAATTCCCTGGCGAACTGGTATTTCGGAGCATACGGAAACAACTACGTCGATGACCGGGAGGTCAGGCGGTACCGTAATTACAACAGTTTCCCGGGTTTTGAGATTGACGAATTATCCGCCCAGAATTTCGTCAAGACCGTTCTGGAATGGAACCTTCCGCCGGTGCGGTTTGCCAATATCGGTATCCCGAGCTTTTTCCTGAACGCGGCACGTCCCGCAGTGTTCGCCAGCGCAATGGTTGGCGACCTGGGCAGTAGCGAATATCAGCAGAGTTATTTCAACCTGGGCGCCCAGGTCGATCTGACGTTCACAGTGGCCCATCGGCGCCCGCTGATCCTGTCGTTCGGCTACGCGCAGGGGTTTGTTGACAGCAACAAGTACGACACAGAGTGGTTGGTTTCGCTTAAAATCTTCTGATGTTCTCGCTTGATATCCTGGTCCGGGCGCCGGTGGGTTTGCTGCCGGTGCTGATCTTCCTCGTTGTGCTGGTCTACATGGACAGCTACAAGCTGGTCAGCCTGAAAAACGTACTTATCGTTATTGTCCTCGGCGGGTTGACCGCCCTGGTGGCCATGTATCTCAACGGATGGCTGCTGGGTGTGCTGGAAATGCCCATGAAGCCCTATTCGCGCTATGTATCGCCGTTTGTCGAAGAAAGCCTGAAAGCCCTGGTCATCATCTACCTGTTCCGTTCGAGCAAGATTGGCTTCCTGGTTGATTCCGCCATCATGGGGTTTGCAGTCGGCGCCGGCTTTGCGTTGGTTGAGAATTTCCAGTACTTGCAGATTTATTCGACGGCCAGTTTCGGTGTGTGGATTGTCCGGGGATTCGGTACCGCGATCATGCATGGCGGAGTGGTCGCCATTTTCGCTGTCATGTCGCAGACGTTGACCGAGCGACAGATGAAAATCAATCCGCTGTATTACCTGCCCGGGTTGGCGGTGGCTATTTTTCTGCACTCGATTTTCAATCATTTCCTGGTGGCGCCGGTATTGCAGACCATCGGCACCCTGTTCATCCTGCCACCGCTGCTGCAACTGGTGTTTCCAACGGAGTTCGCGGGCGCTGCATGAGTGGCTGGAGCTGGATTTCGACGCCGATGCGGACCTGATAGAAATGATCGAATCGGGCCAGTTTTCAGAGTCCAAAATCGGCCGGTTTCTCGAGGACCTGAGGGGGAAATTCGAGGGCCCCGTGCTGGTCGATATGCTGTGTTACCTTCGTGTCTATACCGAGCTTGCGATCCGGGCCAAAGCAGCGCTGATCGCCCGGGAGAACGGCTTTGACCTGCCGGTCGGGGAACGCACCAGGGAAAAGTTCGAGGAATTGCATTTCCTGGAGAAAAGCATCGGCAAGACCGGCTGCCTGGCGATGAAGCCGTTTCTTCAGATCGAGCGCAAGGACCTGTGGCAGATGCACGTTATCGATCGCTGAGACTATAAAATGTCCTGTGAGAGCCGGCCTTGCCGGCGATATGTTTTTTTCAATCACGGAGAGTTCATGCAATCGCCGGCATGGCCGGCTCCCACAAATATTAGCGTTTGTGCAGCCAGTTTGGCAGCAGTTCGTAGGGGTCCCGGTCTCCCAGGTCTCCGGGAACGATACCGACCGTTGCGAGGCGCTCCTTCAATTTACCGGACTTGAAGGCTTCGAAGGTGTCTGTTCCCCCACCGATATGTTCGCCGCCCACGAAAATCTGCGGGATCGTGTTGCTGCCGATCCGCGCGTTCAGGGCGGCCCGAATCTGGCCTCCGAGGTTGTCCTTCTGGAAGGTCACGGAATCCAGGTCCACAGCCTTGTAGGGGATGTTCAGTTCAGCAAACAGCTTGCGCACGGCCCAGCAGAATTCGCACCATTCCAGGGCAAACAAAACGACCGGGTTGTCCGCATCGTTGATGGCGCTGGTGACGAAAGCCTCACCGGTTTCCGTTACCGGGACCGGCTCTGCAGGCGCCCTGGGTTGCGGTGCCGGCACGGCTTTCATGTCAAACCGGTAGCCGGGTGTTGACCGCGATATTTCCATTTCTTCATCACTCATCTCGGCATGGATACCTTCGAACAACGGGGTGGAGAGGTAACGTTCGCCGGTATCCGGAAGCATGCAGAGTATGGTGCTGTTCGGCGGCGCGGTTTCAGCCACCTTCATGGCACCCGAAAACGTCGCCCCGCCGGATGTGCCGCAGAAAATCCCCTCCTTGCGCGCCAGTTGTTTCGCCATTTCCAGGGCATGGTTACCGTCGATGGGCATGACCTGGTCGATCAATTTCATTGCAACGGCGTCCTCGGCCAGCTTGGGAATGAAGTCCGGCGTCCAGCCCTGCATCAGGTGGGGGCGGAAATTCGGATGGCTTTCAGACGGGGCGCCATCCGAATCGCGGGCCTGGGGGATACCACTGCCCAGTAACTGGGAATTGTCGGGCTCACAGACAACGATCCGGGTCTTTGGGCTCCGCTGTTTGAGCACCCGGGCAGTACCTTTCAAGGTGCCGCCTGTGCCATATCCGGTGACGAAGTAGTCGAGGTGCCTGGCGCGGAATACATCGAGGATTTCAAGCGCCGTAGTCTGCGTATGAGCCTCCGCGTTGGCCTCGTTCTCAAATTGCCGCACCAGGAACCAGCCATGCTCCCTGGCCAGTTCAACCGCCTTGGCGAGCATGCCGCTGCCCTTGAGTTCGGCGGGAGTCAGCACGACCCTGGCCCCGAGGAACCTGAGGATCTTGCGCCGTTCCAGGCTGAAGCTTTCCGCCATCGTGACGACCAGTGGATAGCCCTTGGCTGCGCATACCATGGCCAGCCCGATGCCCGTGTTGCCGCTGGTCGCCTCGATGACGGTCTGTCCCGGCTTCAGCACACCGTCGCGTTCGGCCTGCTGGATCACGCCCAGCGCCATCCGGTCCTTGACCGAAGCCATCGGGTTGAAGGACTCCACTTTGACAAACATGGCAATTCCCGGCGGCGCCAGCCTGTTGATCCTGACAACCGGCGTATTGCCGATGGTTTCGAGAATGCTGTTGAAGTAATTGGCCATATTGAACGACTGGGTCCTTCATTTGAATTCGTGACAGAATATACGTTCGCGCGAAACCTTTGCAATGAATCTGGATTCAGCTGACATGAATGACGGCCAATTTATCGACCCCTTCCTCCCTCTGATCGACCTGCACCGTCACCTCGATGGCAGTATCCGCCTGGAAACGGTCATTGAACTGGCAGACCAACAAGGCATCGCACTACCCGAAACGGAAGTGGAGTTGCTCCGTCCCTACGTGGTGGTTGAGGGCAGGGCGGACGGGCTGATGGACTTTATCGGGCGGTTCAAATACCTGACCGCTATCCTTCATGATCTCGACGCCTGCAGACGGGTGGCTTACGAAAACGTGGAAGATGCCCGGCGCGAGGGTATTGACTACATTGAACTGCGCTTCAGCCCCTGGTTCATGAGCGAGACCCACGGTCTCGACCCCGCCGGCGTTGTCGAAGCCGTGGCGGACGGCATCAAGGCTGCAGAGCGTGATACGGGGGTCCGCGCACAGATGATCGGAATCCTGAGCCGGACCTACGATACAGAAACCTGTCACCGCGAACTCGATGCGCTGTTGGCCCATCGGGATCACCTGGTGGGTATCGATCTGGCCGGTGATGAGCTGAAGTTTCCGGCCGGTCTGTTTCGTGAGCATTTCAGGCGGGCCCGTGACGCCGGCCTCGAGGTCACGGTCCATGCCGGCGAAGTCGATGGGCCGGAGAGCGTCTGGGCTTCGATCCGGGAGTTGGGCGCCTCGAGGATCGGGCACGGTATTCATTCCCTGCGGGATCCTGAACTGGTCCAGTACCTGCTGGAGCACCGGATCGGTCTCGAAGTAAACATTACTTCCAACATTCACACCGGTACGGTGGAAAATTATGCCAGCCACCCGGTAAAACGTATTTTTGAGCTGGGCTTGCTGGCTAACCTGAACACCGATGATCCGGCCATCAGCGGCATCGATCTGCCACACGAGTACAGGGTGGCGGCGCGCCTGGCTGGACTGACGCCGGCAATGACGCGGCAGTCACAACTCAATGCTTTGGAGATGGCTTACCTGCCGGAGGTGGAAAAGCAGGCTTTAAGGCAGAAAAAATCGTCGAAGGTAGTCGAAACACCTACCACATGAGGCCGCCTTCAAGCGTGAGCGTATCCAGGTTGGTGCTGCCGCTATCCAGCTTGATGAACTCCCGGTTATAGGAGCCGCGCATGAAGAAGGGGCCGTACATGTCCCAGCGCACCCCCAGCCCGAGGTTATAGGTGAACTGGCTGGTTTTATACGTTTCCCACTGGTCAAAACAGATATAGCCCCACCACGGGTCCCACCAGCAGTTGATGTCGGGCGGCCCTTCCGGAATGTTTGAGTCCAGCTTGGTCCAGCCGACCCCGGCCTGAACGAACGGCGTAAAGTGACCTCTCAGGAAGTTATAGGTGAAGTTGAACTGGTTGGAGTAGTTTGTCATCTGGTAGCTGACAACCTGCGGCACCGCGTCGGGTTTTTCCGGGTCATTGGGCACGATGGAAGCCGTGTAATCCGGCTTGTTCAATGAAAATCGCCAGGACAGGTTCACTTTTTCAGTCCAGTTCCAGCCGATCGCAAAACCAAACCCGGTCGAACTGTCGATATCCAGCGTAGAACCCCCTTCGAATTCTTCACTGACACTGGTCTGGTTCTGGAGCAGGAGCGTCGCTTCCCAGGTGCGTTCCCGGTGGTTGTCGTATTTTTTCTTCGGGTTGAAACGCTGGGCGTGGACAGAGGTGCTGAGTGTAATCAGCACCAGCAAAGTGATCAGGTGTTTGACGTTCATGAGATCCCTTTCGGTAAAAGAACGAGGGCCACCCCGGAAAGGGTTGCCCTCTTTAGGGGAAATGTATCGGAAAATAGGTATTTATTCAAATCGAATCACCTGCGGGCAGACCAACGCGGCCCCGTGAATTTCAGCAAAAAAGGCCCGTTCAGGCGGTTCGCAGCACGCTGATCGGGGGGTGTGTGATGACCCGCCAGGTGGCAATCATTCCGCTGACTCCGACAAATACCATGCCGGCGATTGGTCCTGCCAGCCACAGCGTCATGCTGAAATGGTAGTCCAGGTCGAATAGCCGGGTGGCCAGCAGGTAACCGGCCAGGGTGGCGCCGGCCGCAGCCAACAGGCCGGCCAACAGGCCAATAGCCAGGAACTCGGTTGCGACGCCGCCTAAAACACGCCGCTTGGAAGCGCCGAAAGTCCGCAGCATGGCGCTCTCATACCTGCGCTCGTCACGGGTTGCCTGGACCGCGGCCCACAGCACGGTAAGTCCCGCCAGCAAAGTGAAAACGAATACCGCCTGCACGGCTAACGCTGCCTTGTCCATGACGTCGCGCACCTGGCCGAGGATGGCATCCAGGTCAATTGCGGTAACGCTCGGAAAGGCCCGCATCAGGTCCAGCACCGCGCCACGGTCAGATTCGTCGACATAAAGGCTGGTGATGTAGGTCGCGGGGTAGGGCTCCAGTACACCGGGTGAAAACACCATGAAAAAATTCGGGCTGAAGGAATCCCACTCCACCGTCCGGAAACTGGTGACGCGGGCACTGACGGTTTCACCGGCGATGTCAAAACTGAGCTCATCGCCCAGTTGCAGTCCCAGCTCCTGGCCAAAGTCCTGCTCCACGGAGACTTCACTGCCACTGAAATCGCGGTCCCAGGCTTCGCCGTCGACGATTCGGTTGTCAGATTGCAGGACGTCGGTCCAGCTGAGGTTGGCGTCCCGCCTGGCCCAGCGCTCCCCCTGCGGGTCTTCAAACGTCATCTGGGTCACGTCTTCGCCGTTTATGTGGGTCATGCGAGCCCGCACCAGCGGAACGAACCGTGGAACCTCCAGTTGCCGCTGCTCCAGGAAAGACGTCATCGGCGCAACCTCCGCGGGTTGAATATTGATCAGGAACTGGTTGGGCGCATTGTCAGGCAGGCTTTGCCGCCAGGTATCCATCAGTTCCGTGCGCACGGTGGAAAGCAGCAACAGGACCATCAGTCCGAGACCAAACGCGACGATCTGCACGACGCTTTCCCTGCCGCGCCGGGCAAGGTTGGCAAGTCCATAGCGCCAGGCCACGCCTGCGGCGCCGCGGAATCCCTGCAGTGATTTAACCAACAGCCAACCGGACAGGCCTAGCGCCAGGAAAGTCGCGGCGGCGCCGGCAAATATCGTCAGGACCAACTGGGTATCGCGCATGATCCAGAGCAGCAGGGACAGGATGGCGGCGACACCGGCCAGCCAACTGATGCCGTAGCGCAGCGGAGGCGGCTCTATGTCCTGCCGCAGAACGCGCATGGGCGGCGTTTTACCCATCTGCGCAAGGTCGGGAAGGGCGAATCCGCCAAGGATGCTCAAAGCGGTAATCAGGCCGAGAATAGCGGGTTGCATACCCGGGGGTGGCAAAGCATGGCCGATCATGTCACGCATCAGCCAGGCCAGCCCCAGTTGTGCAACAAAGCCCAGCAGCGTTCCGATGATACTGCCGGCCAGGGCCAGCATCAGCAACTGCAGGACGCTGCTTCGGAATATCAGCGACTGGCTGGCGCCCATGCATTTCATCAGGGCAATCCGGTCACGGTGCCGGTAGGAGTAGCGGCGTGCGGCCATGGCCACTGCCACCGCCGCGAGCAGGACAGACACCAGCGACGCCAGGTTCAGGAACCGTCCGGAACGTTCCATCGAGGAACGGATCTGCGGATTGGTGTCCTTGATATCGGCCAGGTCCTCGCTGTCGGAAAGCCGTTCTTCGAGCAGCGGTTTGAAGTCATCAACTTTATCGCGATCGCCGGCAAACAGCATCCGGTACCGGACCCGGCTGCCCGGCTGAATCAGCCTGGTTGCCTCCAGGTCCGCCTGGTTGATCAAAAGAGTAGGCGCCAGGTCAACGAAGCTCCAGCCTTCGTCGGGCCGGAAATCCAGCACCCGGGTCAGCCGCAGGACAGCGCCGCCGACTTCCAGCTCGGCGCCGGTATCGATTCCCAGCCGCGCCATCAGGCGGGGGGAAGCCCAGGCTTCACCGGGACCCGGGATTCCGGTCGTGACACGAATTTCTCCGAGCAGGCGCTCCGAGGTTTTCAGTTGCCCGCGCAGCGGGTAACCGCTGGTCACTGCCCGCACGGCAGCCAGCGTGTTGGCTTCACCGGCAAAGACCACGCTCGGCGTGCTGGTGACCTGGGCGGTCGCCAGGCTGTTCTGCCCGGCAAGCACAGCGAATTCGGGGTTTATGGGCTGCGTGGAGTTCAGCTGCAGGTCGGCGGCAAGTGACTCCGTGGCCCTCAATTCCACGGCCTGGCTGACCCGGTCAGTCAGGAACGCGACGCCGGTGAGAGCGGTGACCGCGACCAGCAACGCTATCATCAGGACCGTCAGTTCACCCGCGCGCCAGTCGCGCGCCAGTAATCTGAACGCCAGTCGGGCGGTGTTGGCGATTCCCCTGGTCAACGCGCTTGGTCCCCGCCTGTTGCAGGCGTCGGGGGACTTTCCCGTGTGGTTTCCTGTTCGATGCGACCGGCGTCCATATGCAGGACACGGTCGCAACGGGCAGCCAGTTCGAGGTCGTGCGTCACCAGGACCAGTGTCGTTTTGGTCTCATCGTTCATCCGGAACAGCAGGTCGATCACGGTGTCTCCGGTCCGCTTGTCCAGGTTGCCGGTAGGCTCATCGGCGAACAGCACAGCCGGCTCGACCACGAAGGCCCGGGCGATGGCCACGCGTTGTTTTTCACCGCCGGACAGCTGGTGCGGGTAGTGGCTCTTGCGGGGTTCCAACCCCACCGTGCGAATCGCCTGTAACGCGGCTTCGGCGGCATGCTCCACGCCTGCCAGTTCCAGCGGCAGCATCACGTTTTCCAGCGCGGTTAACGATGAGACCAGGTGGAAAGACTGGAAAACGAATCCCACGTTGTTGGCGCGCAGTGCAGCACGGCCATCTTCGTCCAGTGACGTGATTTCCGTGCCGTCGAGCCAGATTTCGCCCGCGCTTGGAACATCCAGCCCCGCCAGCAGTCCCAGCAGGGTAGACTTGCCGGCACCGGAAGCTCCGACAATGGCGATGGATTCGCCGTGGCGGACTTCGAGGTCGACACAGTCAAGGATGGTCAGTGTCCCCTCGGGGCTGCTAACCTGTTTACTTAACTGCCGGGCTTTCAGCGCGGAACCGGATTTTTTTGTTTCAGAGGTATTCATGCGTCTCAAGTATTTTCTGTTGTTGGTTATCGTCGGTATCGCGGCCCATCCGGCTTTTGCTGAGGGTCCTGCTCAGCCGGGTCAGGATCAAGAGCCTGTCATCCTTATCCTGGGCGACAGCCTCAGTGCAGCCTACGGGATGGAAATCAGCCAATCCTGGCCGAGCCTGTTGCAGGAGCGCCTCATACAAAATGGTTACACTTACCGTGTTTTCAACTCGAGCATTACCGGCGACACAACCCAGGGCGGCCTGGCGCGGCTTCCCAGGCTACTCGACCGGCACTCGCCGGACCTCGTGATCCTGGAACTCGGTGGCAACGACGGCCTTCGGGGCCTGCCCATCGAAGTGACCCGGGATAACCTTTCATCCATGATCACCCGGAGCCAGGGCGCCGGCGCTGCCGTGATCCTTGCAGAGATGAGGATTCCGCCGAATTACGGCCTGTCCTACACGGAAAAGTTCAATGCAATGTACCCGGCACTGGCCGGGCAGTACGGCATCATCATGCTGCCGTTCCTGTTACAGGATATCGCGCTGGAGGACGGGTTGATGCAGGCGGACGGCATACACCCGACCGCGCAGGCGCAACCCCTGATCGTCGACCGGGTGTGGCAGGTGCTTGAGCCTGTCCTCGCCGGGGGCGGCAACCAGCCACAGGTGTTACTCGACTAGCACCTTCTCCACGTCCGTGGAAAACTCGACCCGTTGATCCATCGCCGGGGTCAGGTACACCTTGCCGGACTCATCGACCACCAGGACCTGGTCCAGGCCCAACGCGCGGGCTACGGCAGGCCAGCCATCCAGGCCTGCCACCACCAGCGCAGTCGCGGCCGCGTCCGCCACGATACCTTCCGCGGTGATCACCGTGACCGACGCCACGTCTCTGTACCGGCCAACCGGTGTGCGGGTCGAGGATGTGCGGGTAGCGCTCCTGGTTGTCCTGACGGAAACGCTCATAGTTGCCGGACGTGAACAGGGCTTCGTCACCCCGCACCTCCACCGCCCCGAGGATACCGCCTCCGGGCTGCCTGACGGCCACCCTCCAGGGCCGGTTCCCGTGGTGACCTATCGCGCGCAGATCCCCGCCGGCGTTGACGATGGCGTTGGATATATCGTGTTCCTGCAGATACCGGATGGCCAGATCCACGGCATAACCCTTGGCGATGCCGCCAAAATCCAGTTCTACCAGCGGATTATCAGAGCTCAGTTGCAGGCCGTCGATGTGAATGTCCCGGCTCGATGGATGGTGCATGAGAATGGCATCGATATCCGCCTGGTCCGGGGGCGGGCCGATGATGGGATAGTCAGAAGTATGAAAGCCCCACAAGCCGATCAGCGCACCGATTGCCGGGTTGAAGCGGCCGTCCGTTTGCTCTTCGATCACCTGTGACTGCCGGATCATTTCGACAATGCCTTCGTCTGCCTCGGCCGGCTGCCCGTTGGCAAATGCACGGTTGATATCGACCAGTCTGCCGGGTTCCCAGGCATGCCAGTTCTTGTGCATGCCCTGGAACATTTGCTGCAGTTCGGCAAACGCCTGGCTGGCCTGTTCGCTGGAAACGCCCCACAGTTTGACCTCTACGATGGTTCCGAACACGAATAACTCGGCGCTTTGTTCCTCGTCCCGCTGACAGGCGGACAACAGGATCAGGCACAGCCATCCGGCCATGACGGTTGCCCCAACGGCTCTGCGACGAGTGGCAGTGGACGTCATATGGTTTCCAGCACCGGGAGAATCAGGATTTGCCTTTGTTCGTGCACTCGGTCTTGTCGACGCAGGTGGTGCAGCCGGTGCATCCAGCCGCGCGCTGACCGCGCCGGTGGGTCAGTCCGAAACCGACGAAAAACACGATCAAAAGCAACACGGGTATGATGAAGTCCTGCATGAAATTACCGTCGAACAGCCGGTGGCGGCGATAGATCCATCATAACATTCCCGCAAAGCCCATGAACGCGAGGGACAGCGTTCCTGCGATGATCAGGACCAGGCCGGTCCCCTTTGCGATGCCGGGTACATCCGAAAATTCCATCGACTCGCGGATCGAAGCCATCAGGACCAGCGCCAATGTCAGGCCCAGACCGGCGCCAATGGCAAAAACGATGCCCTGTAAAAAGCCGTAGCCCCGGTTGGTCTGAAAAATGGCCAGGCCGAAAATGGCGCAGTTGGTCGTGATCAGCGGAAGGTAAATCCCGAGTTGCCGGAACAGGACGGGTGACAGTTTCTTGATCACCACCTCCACGATCTGGACCAGGGAGGCGATAACGATAATAAACGAGATGATTCGCAGGAAGGGAAAGGCTTCGAGCACGTATTTATTCAGAAACCATGCGCTCAGGGAAGTCAGCACCAGCACAAAGATATTGGCCAGGCCCATTCGCAGGGCGGTTTCCACCCGTGCGGAAACGCCCATGAAGGGGCACAGGCCCAGGAACATGGCCAGCGTGAAGTTATTCACGATCATGGCCGAGAAGAAAATCGAAAATAGCGTCTGGTCACTCATGCTGCCTGCTCCGCGTTTTCAGGCCGCCTTGCTTTCTTGCGTTGTTCAAAATACCCCATGCCGAGCAGAATGAAGCCAAGCGTCAGGAAACCACCCGCCGGAAGAACCATTACGACCCATGGCTCAAAGTCCGGTCCAAACAGCGGGAATTCCAGGAAAGAGCCGGTTCCCAGGATCTCGCGGAAGCCGCCCATCATGACCAGCGCAATGGTAAAGCCGATACCCGTTCCCATGGCGTCCAGAAGGGAACGGAAGACGTTGTTCTTGGCTGAAAATGCCTCCTGCCTGCCCAGGATCATGCAGTTGACGACGATCAGGGCAATGAAAGCACCCAGTTCTTTGTGCTGCACGGGCGCGTAGGCCTGCAGCATCATGTCGGCCAGGGTCACGAACGTGGCGATCACCAGGATGTAGGCCGATATGCGCACTTCACTGGGGATGAAACGCTTGCAGGTTGAAACGAGAATACTGGAGCAGCAAATGACGAAAAAAGTTGCCGCACTCATGGCCAGCGCGTTTTTCACGCTGTTGGTGACCGCCAGCGCCGGACATAAGCCCAGCATCTGGATCAGCACCGGGTTTTCTTTCCAGATGCCGCGAATGAAATCCTGAGACGGTGTCGTTTTCTTCACTGGGTCGCCTCCTGGGTGCCCGGGCCCACATTTTCCGGTTCTGTCTTGTCACTGATCGCCGGCGCCGGTGGGATACCCTGCTCCAATACGGGAACCCATTCATCCAGGCCATGGTTGATGATATTGATCACGGCTTTTGAAGAGATGGTCGCCCCCGTGATGGTATCGATTTCACCGGGCTGGCCCTTGCCTGCGCCTGCTTTGACCGGTATCAGCGGTGTGTCGCGACTTTCAAAAAACTGCGCGACGAAAGCCTGGTCCTTGAAAATCTTGTCACCCAGGCCCGGCGTTTCCTTGCTGTCGAGCACTTTCATTCCCAGGAGTTTTCGCGTGGCCGGGTCAAAGCTGAAAATCAATTGAACCACATCCTGAAACCCGGATTCCCCACGTGATATGGCGACACCTTTGAGCTGGTTGTCCGCGTCATAGCCAATATAAACGCGCTTGAAATCGGACTCTTTTACACCGTCCGGAAGCGCCAGGGAAAGTTTGCCGTCGACCAGGTAATAGGTCCCGTAACGCACAACGCCCGGCAACACTTCATAGACGGCCTTTTGCAGCTGTTCCGCCTTGTATGCGTCAATGATCGGCTTGGTTTGCAGGTTCACCAGCACGATCAGGAAGCCTGCCAGGGCTCCGGCGACGGTCAGTGTGGCCATCAGGCGAAGGGTGGAAACCTCCTTCGCTGCGGGGGCGTCCTGCTGCGGTGCCGCGGCGGATTCCGGGGTCTGAACCTTGTCGGTCATGACTCGGCTCCCTTCTTCTTTTTCTTCGCGGAAGTGCCGAACAGGCGTGGCTGTGACACACGGTTGATGAACGGGACCAGCGCATTCATCAGCAGGATGGCGTACATCACGCCTTCCGGCAGCCCACCCCAGATCCGGATCAGCACGACCAGCAGACCGATTCCGAAACCAAAAATCCAGCAACCCTTGTTGCTGACGGGGGAGGTCACCATGTCGGTTGCCATGTAGACCGCACCCAGCATCAAGCCGCCCGAAAACAGCATGAACAGGGGCGGAAACTGGGAAATGCCAAGTGCATAAAAAAGACCAGAGACAACGAAAACCGACACGAAAATGCTGACCGGGATATGCCAGTTCAGGTGCCCGCGAAGCGCCAGGTACAGGCCTCCGAGCAGGATCAGGAGGGCGGAAGTCTCGCCCAGTGAGCCCCCGGTGTTTCCGAAGAACAGATCGAAAAGAGGGGTAATGGCCGGGTTGTCGCCGAATTTCAGGTTACCCAACGGGGTAGCCCCTGTGATGGTGTCCGCAACCGGGCTGAAAAAAGGCAGCGCAAAAATGTCGCCCTGCAGGGTCGACCATTGTTCGGTCCTGGCGGGCCATGTCGTTATCGCCACGGGGAAGGCGGCCTGCAGGAAGGCGCGTCCGACCAGGGCCGGGTTGAAGATATTTTGCCCCAGTCCGCCAAAAACGATCTTGCCGAAGGTCATTCCGAAAGCGCCGCCCAAAAAGGCCATCCAGAGTGGAAAACCCGGTGGCAGCGTCAGGCCCAGCAACAGCCCCGTGATCATTGCGGACCCATCCGCAAGCGAACCGGGGCGGGATCCGAACAGGCGCTCAGCCAGCAGACAACCGGCACTGCTGGCCAGAAGAATGAAAATAGCGCTGGGCCCGAAGAAATAAATCGATGCGCCGATAACCGGCACCAGGCTGAACACCACCGACCACATGATGCGCGTGGTCGACTCGGGTGAACGCACGTGGGGTGAGGCGGTTACCCTGACAATGGAGTCGGTCATGCTTTAGCCTCACGGGCCTTTAAACGGCGCAGCTGGTTTTTGGACATGGCGAACAATTGGGACAAGGGAATATTGGACGGACAGACAAAAGAGCAGCAACCGCACAACATGCAATCATTCAGGTTGGCTTCTTCCGCCATCTCTTCATAACGTTCCACTTTCGCCAGGTCTCCCAGTAACTGCGGATTGAGGAATACCGGGCAGGCCTCGAGGCATTTTCCGCAGCGGATACAGGGCAGGATCTCCTGCCGCTTGCACTCGTTGTCGGCCAGGACGAGGACGGCGCCCGTGGCTTTCAGGATCGGCACGTCCAGGTTTGACTGGCCGAGGCCCATCATCGGGCCGCCGAACAGGATCTCGGTGGCGTCGTCAGTCAAACCGCCGCAGGCCTGGATGACATCACGCAGCTTGGTGCCGAAAGGGATCATCCAGTTACCGGGTTCACGAATACCGCGACCGGACACCGTGATGATCCGTTCTATCAGGGGTTGTCCGGTTTCAAACACGATGGCCACGTTGGACGTGGTCGCCACGTTCTGTACCAGCGCGCCGATGGCGCTGGGCAAGGCTCCCGACGGCACTTCCCTGCCGGTTACCGCCTTGATCAACATTTTCTCGGCGCCCTGTGGATACTTGACCTTCAGCGGCGCGATGGTCACATCCAGGTCATCCGGCAACGTTTTGCGCATGATCTCGATCGCGTCGGGCTTGTTGGCCTCGATGCCGATCACCGCGCGCCTGATGCCCAGCGCTTTCAACATGATCCGGATACCCAGGTGAACCTCTTCCGGCCGCTCCAGCATGGTGCGGTGGTCCGAAGTCTGGTACGGCTCACACTCGCAGCCATTGACCAGCAGCACGTCAACCGGCTGATCCTTCGGCGGGTTCAACTTGACGTGGGATGGAAAGGCAGCACCCCCGAGGCCCACGATACCGGCCTGGAAAATAACCTTCGAGAGATCCTCCTCTTTCACATCCTGCCAGTGCGGAACGACCCGTGGCCGCTGCATTTGCGTGGAGTAAGGGTCAACGCTGATACGGATGGACGGAACCATTCGACCCGACGGGTGCGGCCACAACTCGATCGATTTCACGCTCCCGGAGGCAGTGGCATGGATGGGGACGGAAACAAAGCCGCCCGCTTCGGCGATGACGTCCCCCGTTCAATGCGATCACCGGCCTTCACCAGGGCCTTTGCCGGCGCACCGATGTGCTGTGTCAGCGGCAGCACGATTTCATCGGTGAAAGGCATGCGCCGCGTGGCTTTCCCCGAAGTCAGATCCTTGTTCTCCGGGGGATGTACGCCGTGTCTGAAACTCAGAAGCTTGCTCATCACGGTACTCAGTTGAAAGGCTCGGCGCGTTTGATCAGCTTGTCCAGATCTTTCTCATCCGGATTCAGCGGATCTCCGGGATGGATGATGCCGGGCGCACAGGTCTCGGCCGCCATGACCAGCTGTTTGAATGTTCCGGCCCTGGGATCCTTGATGTAGGCCAGGCCGTCTTCATTGTAAGCAAACATCTTGTTGTTGATCTTGGTGCATTCATCACAGGAAGTGCAGCGGATGGTTTCGATATAGGGCTCGTTGCCTATGTCTTCGTCATCGTCGTCCACTGCGACATCTGCTTTGGCTGTGGCTTGCGGGGGTTCTGCAACCTTTTCGGCCGCCGGGGCAGCCGATGGTGCGTTGGAAGCAGGACTGCCGGCCAGGTTCATGCCCACCGGCGCCTTGAACGCCGGGCCTTTCCATTGCTCGGCTTTTTCCAGCAGTTGCGCCACGGTTTCGTTGGCACTGGAACGCAAAAGTCCCTCGGCGAGCCGCCTGGCGATCAGTTGCGGATACTGGGTCGTCAGCAGCGCAATTTTTCCTTCGTACTCAGACTTGAGCGCTTCCATTTTCGCTTCCAGCTGCCGGGTGACACCCTCTGCGACCGTATCGCGCATATTGTCCGAAACGTCGATTCCGGCGAGTTCTTTCAATTGGGCCCAGTAGTTCAGACGCTCTTCGGCCAGTTGCACGATTTCGTTTGAAACGCAGACTTTTCCCAGCCTTTTTTCCGCATCGACCGTGTAAATAAACGGGGTGGCGTCTGCGCGGTCATCCTGGTCCATCTCGACGTATTCATGGAAAGGGACCAGTTCAGATTCGCCGTCGGGTTTCGAATAGTGTTCGCGAAAACGCGATTCGCCCAACGCCCAGTCGGCTACCGTCAGGGGCAGCGTCATTTTTTGTTCATTGCCTTGCTCGTCGACATGAATCAGGTCAAAGCTCGTCCATTTTTCCAGCGGGGACGGGTTGCCTTCGAGGTTCATGCATTCGGAGAAGGTGGCGCCCAGGTCGGGGTCGAACACCAGGTTGGGCACGGCCCTGCTTTCCAGTGCTAGCCTGGCGGCTTCCGGCGCGCTGTCCTGCGCAATTCCCCAGTCACGCGGGCAGGGTGAATTGAGAATGAAAATGGCGGGCCGCCTGACCTGCAGACCCCGCAGCAGGTTCTTGAACAGGTGTGACGGGGTCGCCAGTGACGACTGCATGACAAAAGCGCCCCTGTGGGCCATCGAAATCAGCGCCAGCTCTTTTCTGACCTCTTCCTTACCCTTCCGGTCAGGCCCATGATCTGCCCTGTCGGAAACCTGGCCGGTGGAGCCGGCCGTGCAGGCCTGGCCGCCGGTGGTTGAGTCGCCCTGGGTGTCAACAACGATCACCCTGATCGGTTTATCCGAGGCCATCACGCGCGACAGGTTCTGGAAGCCGATATCCATCATGGCCTCGTCGCCGCCTACCGCGAACAGCGGGGGACACAGGTTGAATTCCTCGTCCGTGAACTGTTCCCAGGAAAAGTCCGCGAAGAAATTCTCATCAACAGAAGCATCGTAGGAATCGGCCAGCAGTTTTTCGGCGCGCCGGACGGCAATGAAACCGTCCGCCATCTTGCGCATATGGCCTTCAAACAGGCCTACGGCTACTGACGGGGCGTCCTGGAACAGGTGGCTGACCCACGGGAACGGGTAGGGGTTGAAAGGAAAGGTCGCTCCCCATACTGACGTGCAACCGGTGGAATTGCTGAAGCCCATGCGGGCACGGCCGCGCCCACTGGGGCCCTGTACATAGCGCCAATGCAGATCCTTCAATTGCTCGATGGTCTCGTGGATCAGGTGAACGCGTTCTTTCTTTCCGATCTCAACGGGTACCGTGAGGCCTTCGGATTCGGCTGAAACGGCGGCCAGGTCGGTTTCCGAAATCAGCAGTTTCCGGGCTTTTTCATCCAGTTCGGCAGACAGCCGCTCCAGGTTTTTTACGTGTTGTTCCACGCGCGGGGCCATGGCCGCATTGACTGCCGACAACACGAGGTGGATGCTGGTTTTCTCGCCACATCCCATGCAGGCATTGTCGCCGCCCAGCATGGACATGTAGTTGCTTTGCTTGAGCAGCAGGGAGGGCATGACGCCGATGCTGTCGTCCATGCTGGAGATCCGGATGTACCGGTCGTCGGTCTCCGGGAGGTTTCTCCACAGTTTCCAGTTCGCCTCGAGCGTATCCTGCCGCTCGCGGTTCTGTTCGACGCTGATCAGGGCGCCGTCATCGCAGACGGCCACGCAAACATCACAGCCCTTGCAGGTCTCGGGATTGACGGTAATCGAGAGTAATCCGCCGGTTCCTTTCTCCTTTGACTCCGGCAAATCGAAGAAAGGCGCAGTTTTGGCCAGCGGGAAATCCGCCAGCGCCGCGTGTACCTGTTCGTATTGAGCATCGACCTCGGCCCGGCGCTCTTCATCCCAGTTGGATTTTTCAGCAACCGTCTCGTAGGCCTGCGCCAAAACCTTCCCGAAGGTTTCAAAGCTGTCGCTCTTGATGATCTTGCGTGATTCCAGGCCCAGCTTTTTCACCAGCTGGTTGAATCGCGCCAATGGCTCCTGCGGCGTGGAAACCGTTTTGATCGCCGCTTCCAGGACCTCTTCGACGGTGTTGACCACGCCGGGGATCGCAGAGTCAGGGCATTGCACCCAGCACTTGCTGCAGCCGGTGCATTTGTCGGCGACAAACTGGGGCACCAGGAAACGGACTTCTGACATGTCGCGCATGTTCGATGTCGCAGCCGGAACAGCGCTGATGGCGGTAAACGGGTCAGCCAATACATCCTGGCCTGTTTTGTACTGCGCGCAAACCTGGTTCCAGAATTCGCCCGGATTGCCGATACCCTTTCCAGCCTTGGCTCCCGCCATTGCGCTGGGGATCAAGGGTATCTTCGCCGCGTATCCTTCATCCCCCAGGCCGGCGAGATCGAGTTCCCGGGTCTCTTCAAAACCGCGGGTAAACATCAGGATGTCATCTTCAATGTCGCCTGCATCAAGATGGTCGGAATTTTCCGCCAGGTAGCCGCGCAGGGCTTCGATCAGGCGTTCACGTACAAGGCCTTTTACACCTCCGGGAGGAGCGGCTTTGAAAAACGCGCCCATGAATGCCATGCCCTGCAGGCGGAATCGCTCGGCCGGGTTTGTTGCTTCAGAAAGCGCGATACCCATGCCATCGACGGCGTAGACCCGGATCTTTCTGCTGCGGATTTGCCACTGCGCGGTCTGCGGGAAGCTGTTCCACAATTCTATCCCGGACAGGGCGCTCTGGATGATGAGCGTACCGCCGTCATGCATTCCGGACAGGGGGTCTGTATGCTGGAAAACATGGGGATCGTGGGCAATCACCGCGTCAACGTGCTGAAGCTCGCAATTGAGGCGCAGGGGCTGCTTTGACAACTGCGCGGAATAAGTTGTCGGCTGGCCGCGCTTTTCAGCGCCGTGCCTGGGGTACGCCTTCACGTGCAGGCCCAGCAAACGTGCCGCGGTCAGCATCAGCTGGTTGCCTGTATTGATGACGTCCCAGCCGCCGACTGAATGTATTCTCAGCTCGAACGCATCCTCGGGATTGAGATTGGGGTTCCCCGCCGGCGCAAGCGCCAGTTTTGCCACGTGCGGGTAATCGGCAAGAATTTTTTCCTGCCAGATCTGGATCTTGGGTAATTGCGTGTCTTTCTGGATGAACTCGATACCCAGGTAGAACTGGCGCTGTTTGTCGCCGTCTTCGAGCATGTTGTCAATCGGCGGCGATGATGTCGCCGGGTTGCAGGTCCCTGCTGCCCAGGCCGAAACAGGCCGAGTAAAGGTCAGGCACCTGGCCGGGATCGAGCACGGCAAGGTCTTTATAGGGCAGGGCTACATCGACGTTCCTGGCGCGTCTTTTTTTGGCGTGACTCCCCGCTGCCCGGCCATTTTCCACGGCTTGCGCCAGGGCTGAGCGAATTTCCCGGATCATCGGCAACTCGACGGCGAGCGGCTGATCGGTTCTTTCCAGAACGACCACGCCTTTTTTCCCTGCGAGCAGGCTGGAAACCCTATCGGCCGGGAAGGGGCGGAACATGACCAGGTCAAGCACGCCAACCTTCAGGCGTCTATTTTCCCGCAGGAAGTCAGCTACGACCTGCGCGTTGCAAACCACCGAACCCTGCCCGACGATGACGTAGTCTGCATCTTCCAGCCGGTAGCCCATGGCGCGGGAATAGCTGCGCCCGGTGAGCGCTGCATACTCTTTGAACGCCTGGTCGGCGAGGGGCGCGATATGATCGAAATAGAAGGGGCGTTGCGCGGCAACGCCCTGGGCATAGGATTCCTGGTTCTGCGTCACGCCCAGGCTGGCCGGATAGTCGAAGTCGTAGAGTTCGGGTATGCGGCGGCGCCGGTCACCGAACACGGCCCGCTGTGCCGGGGTCGGTGTATCGATCAGGTCCTCAGGGGAGCCCAGGTACTCCCGGATCAGTTCGCGCTCCGGTTGTTGATACGATTCGATCACATGACTGGTGAGGAAGCCGTCCTGGGCACAGATTCCGGGGTTGAGCGAAAGCTCGGCGATGCGATGAGCAACGAGATTCAGGTCGGCTACGCTTTGTACATCTTTGGCGAAGATCTGGAAAAACCCCGTGTCATCAACCGCGTGATAGTCATCGTGCCCGGCGTGAATATTGAGTGAATGCTTGGTCATCGCACGACTGGCGACGTTCAGGACATAGGTCAGCCGTTTGCCCACCGCCGCGTACAGCGACTCGTGCATATAGGCAATGCCCTGGCCGCTGGAGAAGTTGGTTGAGCGTAAACCCACCATGCTCATGCCGGCCGTCACGCCCGCGGCAGCGTGTTCACCTTCCGGCTCAAAAAAAATCAGGTTGCGCCCATTGACGTTTTTCTGGCCCTTTGCGACTGCTGCCGCCCAGCCTTCCCCCATCTGGGTGGACGGCGTTATCGGGTAAGCGCCTGCGGCGTCACTGGCTGCGGTCTCCATTGCAACGACGGCAGAACTTCCGTCCCCGGTTTTCAGAATCCCCGGATACCTGGCCTGATTTTCTTCCTGTTTTCTTACCCGTTTCATACGGTTCTTCTCTCCAGTTCTGCCGGACTTGCCTTAAACTGCTGCCCTTCAACCCAGACAATGGCCCCGGTCTCACATCGTAATGTGGCCTTCGGGTCAGTCAGGGAATTTTTCTCATAATCAATCACTGCCAGGTTATTCCGGATTTCAATCACGCCCGGCTCTGAATCAGCGACACATTTCATGCAGGCGTTGCAGGCCACTTTACAAAGGTCTACGGCCGAATCGCCATGGAGCAGGTTTTTGCACTGAACGATCAGTTTCTGATCCATCGGCATCAATACGAAAAGATCCAGCGGGCAGGCGATCACGCAGTCATTGCATGCGGTGCAGAGCGCCGGATCGACCACCGGCAACTCATTTTCGTTCATGTGAATCGCATCCAGCAGGCAGGATTTCTCGCAGTCGGCCAAGCCAAGACAACCCCAGGCGCAGGCTTTTCCACCGCTGGCGACAGATGCTGCCGCCTTGCAGTTGTCAAAGCCCGAGTAATCTGAATGGCGGACCGATTCGTTTTTTCCGCCGGCACAGAGTAGTCGTGCGACCCGCTTGTTGGCCGCGCCGGCATCCACGCCCAGGTAATTCGCGATATCTGCTATGTCGTCCGGCCCCATTACCGTGCAGCCGGAAGGTTTTTGTTCGCCGGCAATCAATGCCTCGGCAAAGGCCCGGCAACCCGGCGTGCCGCAGGCGCCGCAGTTGGTGTTCGGCAACAACCCTTCCACTTCACTGATGCGGGGATCTTCCCAGACCCAGAACTTCTTGTTGACCATGGCGATCAAAAAGCCGAAAAACAGCCCCACGCCGCCGAGAATCAGGGCCGAATCCAGGATGGGGTTGCCGGTCATGAGGGTTTAAGCGGACGAGCCGGATAAATCGGTTTGGCTCAACAGCCAGGCAGAGAGCTTGCCGGCAGGATCCGACGCCGCGTCCCCCGTGGGCACCGGGACCACGGCAAGACTTTCCAGCAATGCGTAGTCCTGCGCCTGCTGAGCCACACTGATACCACCAATGGCGCGCTTCCTTATTTCCTTTGGAAGCTCGAGTGACACGAATCGCTCATAACTCGTTGCACCCGCCGATGGATCATGCACGAAACTCGCGGCTCCCTCCGGAAGCAATGCGGCCACGGCCGGGCCATTGAATTTCGAAAAGGCCTCCAGGGCCGCGTCACCGGTTTGCTGCTGGACAAATGTGCCCGGAGAAATCACGCGCGACAGGGCGGCTGCGGGAGCATCTCCCTCGACGACAAAGACAAACCGCGAGCCTTCATCGAGAAAGGGGACGATCACCGCGGGCTGGAAATCAACGCCCGGCAGGGCGACCACCAGGGCAGGAGCCAGCGCGCGTTCCGAACTTCCCCAGTCCGCGAATGGAAATTTTTCCAGCATCGCCGCGTGTTCTGTTTCCAGGTATTTGCCGCGCCTGGCCAGGTCAACCACGTGTGCTGCTGCAAAAGCACGTCCAATCGATGCCAGCCGGCGGCGAACCTGGCATGACAGCCGTTGACCCGGCTCGAGGTGAAGAACAAAGAGATCCTCACCTTCGGCAAGCACGGCCTGCAAAATTTCCTGTGCGGCCCGAATGGGAACTTCAGCTTTTTCATCGATCCGCCTGGCTTTAGGGGTGAAAGAAGCAAAGCGTTCGGAATTCACCCTGCCTTGCGCGAATCGTCCCAGTGCCATCGATTGATCATCGGTCACATTGCCCGTTCCGGCCAACAGGCCGCGGACCTTGTCGGCGGTTGCAGCTACGGCGGAACGAAACAGCTCAGTCCGCGGGCGGATTGCATCGAGGGCAATTCGCAATTGTTCATCAGACGCCATAACGATCAAACTCCTTGTTTAGTCTGCGGATTTTTTCTTCTGCTGAAACAGGGGTTCTGGCCCGAACTTCTTCGTAAACCGGCAAGCTGTCGTCGCGGAAGAAGATTCCCAGGCGCAGCCTGTCTTTTCTTTGCGCCAGGGCGCGGGCTCCGTCGAGGTCCTTCGGGTCATGCACACGGCGCGATTTGTAAAGCTGGTGCAGGCCTGGAACGTCCACTCCGTTTTCATGCACCAGTAACTCGGTCAGGTCGGGGTCTTTGACATTTTGCAGAAATACATCCGGTGTGAACTTGGGACAGCGTTGCAATATGCGGACGAATGAAAATCCGGGATGTTCATAGGCTGCCTGCAGGGTGGCATAGAGATGGGCCGGAACCCAGTCTGCCGTTTGCGCCACGAAAGATGCGTTGGAAATCCCCAGTGTCGCCTGTAAAGGGTCGAGCGCCGGCAATACCGAACCACGCGGTGAAGTATTTGATTTGTGACCCTTGGGCGTGGTCGGTGAAGTCTGGTTCTTGGTCAGTCCGTAAATATTGTTATCCAGCAGCAGCACGGTCATGTTCGCGTTATAGCGCGTTGCATGAATCCAGTGCCCGGCCCCGATGGAGGTGCAGTCACCGTCGCCCATCACGACAAAAACATCGAGCTCAGGCCGCGCCAGCTTCAGACCCGTGGCGATCGGCAAGGCCCGGCCATGGATGCCGTGGAAGCCGTAGGCGTTGACATAGTGAGGGAAGCGGCTGGAGCAGCCGATGCCGGAGACGAAGGCCATTTTCTCGGGCTGCAGCTGTTCCTTGGCCAACAGGCGCTTGACCGCATTGAGGGCGCCGAAGTCGCCGCAACCCGCGCACCATTTGCCGACGCGGGATTGATAGTCCTCCGCCTCGAAACTCCTGGTTTCCGAGCTTTCAAGGTCCAAAAGGGAAATGGCAATGCTACTCATGTGGTGGGCCCCTTTTCCAGGTTTTCAACATGTCCAACGATGGAGTTATAGATATCATTAGGCCGTAAAGGCTGTCCCGGCACACTGGTCCAGCAATCGAGGTTAACCAGGGTATGCGCACGCAGCAGCCAGCACAGTTGACCGTAGCGGCGCGTCTCCTCGGTGATGTACGGATCGCCCACCCTGTCGGAGTAATTGATCTCAACCGTGATGACCTTCCTGAACTTGCTGAAGATGGCCTTCAAGCCCGGCTCAAACGGCGACAGGAAGGTCAATTGGCAGGAAGAGACCTTGCGGCCTTCGGCCCTGGCGCGGTCCACTGCTTCTTCGATGGCGCCCTGGGTTGAGCCCCAGCCAACCACCAGCAAATCACCTTCATCATCGCCATAGACCGGAGGCGGCATCAGGGTGGACTGGAATACGGCCAGTTTGCGGCTGCGCATGCGCTGTCCGCGTTCGTTGCTGCCGGGATCGTAGGAGACATGGCTTGCTTCATCGTGCGCCAGTCCCGTCACCGTATGCTGGCCGCCCGGAGTGCCCGGAATGATGCGTCTGGCCATGCCGGTTTCTGGATCCCAGTCATAGGGCCTCAAGCCTTCAGGTATGGGTGAAAGATCGATGGGGTCTCCCTGCCAGCGAACGTCGAACTCGGGACGGGTGAACTGCTGTACGCCGGTCGCCAGGTTGGCGTCGGTCAGCACGATGACCACGCAGCGGAAAGTCTCCGCGATGCGGCGTGCAGTGATCATGGAATGGAAACATTCCTCGATGGTCCGCGGCGCAATCACCACGCGCGGGGCGTCACCATGTTGTCCGTAAATCGCTGCCAGTAGATCGGACTGTTCTACCTTGGTCGGCAAACCTGTCGATGGCCCGCCACGCTGGACATCCAGGACGACCAGCGGGATCTCGACCATGATGGCAAGACCCAGAAACTCCGTTTTGAGCGCCATGCCGGGTCCGGAAGTGACGGTCAGGGCCACCTTGCCGCCATAGGAAGCGCCAAGCGCCACACCCGCGGCGGCGATTTCGTCTTCCGCCTGGTGCACCATGCCGCCGTAGGACTCAAAAATGGCAGACAGCTCGTGCGATACAGAGGTCGCCGGCGTGATGGGATACATCGCGCAAATCTCCATGCCCGCGGCGACGGCGCCGAGCGCAGCGGCCTGGTTGCCGTTCATCACCACCCGTTCTTCGTCCGTTGGTATCGATTCAATCTGGAACTGGAAATCCAGGTTCTCGCGCGCCCAGGCTATTCCATGTTTGACCAGTTCAATGTTGACCTCGGTAATTCTGGCCGCCTTTTTTTTGAAAATTTGAGCGATCTGCCGTTCGATAATGGAGAGGTCACGCTCGTAGATGTGCGCGAGAAGTCCCAGCGCAAACATGTTCTTGCCAATCTGGGGGTTGTCGACGATTTTTGCGGTTTCTTCCTCGATCGGCACCATGACGAAGCGGTAGTTCTTCGAAGACATCTCCTCCATGGCGGCGGCGTACTCCGCCCGGATCGCCTCATCCTCGTGGGTTGCCCACATGCTTTCCAACAGAATGATGCAATCATCCTTCATGGAGTCAAGCCGGTGGCGGGAGAGGAGCACCTGCTCATTGAAGGCGATGACCAGTTTTGACTGGTCGCCCCAGTTGGTGATGTTTTTCGTACCGAATCGGATGATGTTTCCTGAAGTGCTGGTGACGTGCCGGTGTGGGGGCTCGATTTCAGCCGGAATAATTTCCACCGTCCAGACCCCGTTGCCCATCTTGGCGCAGGTCTGGCCGAAAATCTGGGCGCATTTCTGGGCGCCTTCACCCGAGTTGGTGACAATCTCGACGGTATGTTCCGGAACCGCTGAAATTCTTTTTATGTGGTCATCCATTGTGTTCATTTTCCCGTTTGCTACGTCGCTTGCGATCTGCCCCGGCCAAGCATAAATGGCCATCCTGAGATAATTCTCATTTGGCGCTTCAAATATTCATGAATACTAGGGCATCAATTCCGGAGGGCAGTTGATTCTGGTCAAGCGAGGTGTATTCGATGACGAAGCGGGGCATCGCGGTTCAGCCAGTCTTCAAATTTCCGAAGGGCTGTGCCGAAACCATCCCGGCCCAGTCCAATGCGCATGTGCCGGTCATCGCCACCCAGCATTGCAGCAGACTGGATGAGCAGGCCTTCCTCACGCGCCAGCTTTTCGGATAAGGCCGAAACCGAGGGCACGTTGAAGCCGACCAGTGCGGTCGATCCCGCGGGCGGGCGCCGCCAGGTGAACAGCGCGGGCCAGCGGGTAAAAAACGCATCGGCCAACTCCAGGTTTCGCGAAATCCGGGCGATGCTTATGTTGCGGATCTTTTCCCCGACGCCAAGCGCCAGCGAGGCCAGGTATTCAGTGGGTCCAGGAGGGCATATGCTGGTGTAGAACTTCCAGTTCATGATGTTCTCGCGCAGGGTTTTATCCCGGACGATCAGCCAGCCGCACCGCAGGCCGGGCAGGCCGTAGGTCTTGGAAAGGCCGGACAGGACCACGGCATTGCCGGTCAGGTCCGCTGCGGAAGGAATCGGAGTCACACCGGGCTGGACCAGCCCGAAATACATCTCGTCCGAGAACATCAGCAGGCCATGCTGATCAATCAGTGAAACCAGCTGTTGCTGAAACCCGGGTGTGGGGAGATAGCCGGTCGGATTGTGGGGAAAATTGACGACCACCAGCCGGGTCCTTGGCGTCAGCAGCCGTCGAAATGCGTCCAGGTCCAGCTCCCATGAATTTGCCGCAGGCTCAAATGCCCAGCGTTTGACCTGTGCCGGACCGGCGACGTGCTCGAACATGGTGATCAGGGCGTCATAGGCGGGCGTGAGGACGATGACCTCGTCACCGGGCTCGAGCAGGGCCCTCGCGGCAAGGTAAATACCCTCGACCGGGGTGCCCAGCACGACCACGTCATCCGCGTTCACGGCACTGTGCAGGGATGCAATGGCCCGGCGCAATTCCGGATTGCCCTGAGGCTCGGTGTATCCGAGGTGAAGGCGGCCGAATTCCTCCAGGGATTCCCCCGCCAGCGCCAGCAGTTCGGATATTGAAAAGGACTCGCAGTCGGAATTGCACAACTGGTATGGTGTGTTGAATTCGTGGCGGGCGAAAAAATGTTCCGTTTCGAAAGATGCAATTTTCATGGGCTGTATAATAGCGTCCGGTCACCCTCGGAAGGCAAGGAGATCGTCATCAGCACCAGCAACAGTCATGCGACCCGTGGTTGGCAGCGAAGGCACACCGTGGTGCTGCTGTGCTTTTTTGCCACGTTTATCTGCTACATCGATCGCGTCAATATTTCCGTGGCCATCATCCCGATGGCTCAACAGTTCGGCTGGTCGGACACCGAGACGGGGGATCGTCCTCTCTTCGTTTTTCATCGGTTACCTGGTCACCCAGGTGCTGGGAGGGTCCCTGGCGGCGCGCCTCGGCGGCAAGGCCGTTCTTGGCTTCGGCGTGCTGTGGTGGTCTTTATTCACCCTGCTGACGCCTCTTTCAGCGCTGACCTCGTTTCCCGTCCTGATCGCCGCCCGAATCCTGATGGGACTCGGAGAGGGCGTGGCGTTTCCGGCGACCTATAACCTGCTGGGCCGCTGGGTGCCGCCGGAGGAACGAACCCGCGCGGCATCCTTCAACCTGAGCGCCATTCCCATGGGAACCCTGGCCGCCGTCTCGACCACACCGGTGATCGCGTTGACCTGGGGCTGGCCGGCGGTGTTTTATATTTTCGGCGCCATGGGTTTTGTCTGGTTCCTGTTCTGGTGGTGGTTGGCGGCGGACAGGCCGGTGGTGAAACCGGCTTCGCGCAGGGGCTCGCGCAGCAGGCCGAGCAGCCGCTGCAGCAGGCGAAGCGGAAGACAGAAAAGTATTCCGTGGCGCCGGATATTGCGGCAAAAGCCGGTCTGGGCGATTATCGTGGCCCACTTTTGCAACAACTGGGGGCTCTACGTGTTGCTGGCATGGTTGCCCAGCTATTTTTCGTCGCAATTGGGGATCAACCTGCAGGGCCGTCTGGATTTACGTCAGTCTGCCCTGGATCGCCAATTTCCTGGTGGCCAACCTGGCCGGCTGGCTGGGTGACCGGATGGTTATTTCCGGGATGTCGGTTACCCGGGTGCGCAAGGTGCTCCAGGTCGTTGGATCAGCCGGGCCGGCGATTGCTTTGATCGCGCTCGCGGGAACCGGCAACCCCAACACGGCCGTGACGCTGCTCACCGTGGCTTTGGGCCTGGGCGCTTTTTCCTATGCGGGTTTTGCTTCGAATCACCTGGATATTTCGCCGCAACATGCCGGCGCCATCTTCGGGATTTCAAATACCGCCGGCACGATTCCCGGTATCATCGGCGTGGCGTTGACCGGCATTTTGGTGGACCATACCGGCAGTTATGCGTCGGCGTTTTACGTGACCGCCGGCGTCTATTTCTTCGGCCTGGTTTTCTACCTCGCATACGGGACCGGTAAGAAAATCATTTAGGAGAGAACCAAGCAAGGTGACCGGAAGTATTCGAACATCAGACATTATCGTTATAGGGGCCGGAATCGCCGGTGTTTCCGCCGCCGCTGAGCTGGCGGCGGACGCGAGCGTCACGGTGCTGGAAATGGAACAGCAACCGGGTTACCACGCGACCGGCAGGTCTGCTGCCTACTTCGCAGCCGCTTATGGCAAGAAGGTCATCCAGGAACTGACTGCCTGCTGCGAGACTTTCCTGCGGCATCCACCGGATGGCTTCACCGAAGCGGAGTTGTTCCGGCCGCGGGATTGCATGTATTTCGGCCGCGAGGACCAGCTTGAGACGCTGCTCGGGATGCAGGCGGACAATCCGCGCCTGCAGTTTGTCGATTCCCGGACCGTCTGCAAGCGCGTGCCGGTTTTGTCACCGGAATACATCCACGGCGCGATGTGGGACCCAAAGGGCGGCGACCTGGATGTGGATGCGCTGTTACAGGGATTCCTGCGGCAATTCCGACGGCGCGGCGGACTGTTGCTGGCTGATCATTGCGTCACCCGCCTGGAACGACAGGCAGGGACGTGGAAGGTGACGGCAGGCGGCCGGGAGTTCGAGGCTCCCGTGGTCGTCAATGCCGCCGGCGCCTGGGTGGAGCGGGTCGCTGCCATGGCGGGGCTCGGGTCGCTTGGCATTCAGCCATTGAGGCGAACCGCCTTGACGATACCCGCGCCCGACGGGGTGGACGTCAGGGACTGGCCGGAAATGGTCGACGCCGACGAGGAATTTTATTTCAAGCCTGATGCAGGGCAGATCCTGATCTCTCCGGCGGACGAAACCCCTTCAGAGCCCTGTGATGCGCAGCCCGAAGAACTGGATGTCGCGACCGGCGTGTACCGTTTTGAACTGGCGACGGGTCTGGATATCCGTCGCGTCAACCACAGCTGGGCGGGATTGCGCACCTTTTCCCCGGACCGTGTTTTGGTGGCCGGGCCGGACCCGCGCAGCGAGGGGTTTTTCTGGCTGGCCGGGCAGGGCGGTTACGGGGTTATGTGTTCACCGGCCATGGCAAAGTTGATGCGTTACCTGGTCACGGGTACCGAACCCACGGATGATTTCCAACCCGTGAAAACCTATGTGGGCGATGTGGCCCCTGATCGGCTGATAGGAAACAAGGCATGAAAAACCCGATAAGAAAGCTTGTTGACATTCGCGACGACGTCGAACTGAAAGGCCTGATGTGGAGCACCGTTTACGGGTTTTTCATCATGTTCTCCTATTACATCCTGCGGGCGGTACGGGATGAGATTTCCTCGGCCGACCGGGGCAATCTGCAAATTCTCTGGACCGTGGTTTTCCTGGTGATGTTATTGGCCGTGCCACTTTATTCCTGGGCGGCTTCGAAATGGTCCAGGGGGGTCTTTGTACCCCTGGTCAACCGGTTTTTCATCGTTTGCCTGGTGTCTTTCTGGCTGTGTCTGATGTTTTTGCCCGAGGCGGCGAGGCCCTGGATCGACCGGGTGTTTTACGTTTGGACCAGTGTATTCGCGCTTGTTCGTCGTGACCGTGTTCTGGGGGTTCATGGCGGACTGTTTCGACAACAGCCAGGGCAAACGCTTTTTCGCGTTCATAGCGGTTGGCAGTTCCATCGGCGGCATGGTGGGTTCCTCGCTGACGGCCGGACTGGCGGAAGTGCTTCCGGCTTTTTCGCTCTTGCTGATCGCCTGCGTTCCGCTGGAAATCGCTTCCTGGTGCGCCAAGTTGCTGCATCGCCGGTTTGCGACCGGAAACGTCCACAGCGCTGGTGAATCCAATCGCGCCATCGCCGGAAATGCCTGGAGCGGGATGAAGGCGGTATTTTCTTCTCCCTACCTGATGGGGATTGCGGTATTCATCCTGTTGATGACGTTTGTTTCCACTATCCTTTACTTTCAACAGGCCAACCTGGTGGCCGATGCGTTCAGCGATCGCGACGTCAGGACGGCGTTCTTTGCCAAGATCGATCTTGCGGTAAATATCCTGACGGTGGTATTCCAGGTTTACCTGACGGCGCGGATCGTCAAGTGGCTTGGTGTAGGGCTGACGCTCGCGTTGCTGCCGCTTGCGACAGCGCTCGGATTCGTTGCGTTTTATTTTTACCCGACGATCGCAGTGCTGGTGGTCGTGCAAGTGATCTACCGGACCGGCCGCTACGGGTTGACCAAGCCGGCGCGCGAAATGCTGTGGACGGTGCTCAGCAGGGAGGATAAATACAAGGCCAAGCCCTTCCTCGATGCTGCGGTTTACCGGGGCGGTGACCTGGTCAGCGGCTGGATATACACCGGTCTGGCGGCTGTCGGCCTTTCGATCGGCGCGATTGCCCTGGCGGCGGCGCCGATCGCCGCAATCTGGGCTATTCTAGGTCTCAGGCTTGGCCTGCGTGAAGAATTAATGGCTAAAGAACAGGAGGAAAAAGAATGAAATTGTCCCGCAGGGAATTGATCCGGATGAGCGCCGGCGCCTGCCTGGCCCCGGTCGCCATGAAATGGAGTTCATTGCAGGCATCCGATGCGCCCTTGATTCTCACAACCATCCCTTCGACCGGTCAGCAGGTTCCGTCTGTCGGGATCGGCACTGTTGATTTCCGGGGAGACACGGCGACCGCCGGAATTGAACCCCTCGGCCAGATACTGGAGCTGTTTCATTCGCTTGGCGGGCGAGTGATCGACACGTCGCCCAATTACGGCAATTCAGAGGAAGTTCTCGGCACGCTGCTGTCCCGGCTGAACCTTCGCGACCAGGTCTTCATGGCAACCAAGGTCGATCGCGAGGACCAGGCGGAAGGCATTGAGCGCATGGAAAGCTCTTTCCGGCAACTGGGGGGGAATATCGACCTGATGCAGGTTCATAACCTGCGGGGCACCGATGCCGAACTGGAAACCCTGATGGCGTGGAAAGCACAGGGCCGGTTGAAGTACATAGGGATTACCACCCACCGGACCAGCCAGCACCGGGAAATGGAAGCGGTTATGCGTAAATATCCACTGGACTTTATCCAGGTCAATTACTCGGTGGCTGACCGGGCTGCCGCCGATCGCGTGCTGCCGCTGGCACAGGACCGGGGCATGGCTGCCCTGATCAACCGGCCGTTTGGCAACGGTGACCTGTTCGCTTCGGTGAGAGGTGTTGAACTACCTGACTGGGCCGCGGAATTTGACGCGCACAGCTGGGGCCAGGTGTTTCTGAAATACATTATTTCGCACCCGGCCGCGACGATTCCGATCCCGGGCATGACCAAAGCTCCACCATGTCCAGGACAATATGGCTGCAATGACCGGCCGCCTGCCGGATCCGTCACAGCGCAGGCAAATCGAACAATTCATGGACGCGATCCTGTGATTGTCATGTGGAGGATTCTCACAGCCGCTTGTCTGTTGAGCCTGTCCACAGCTTTGGTATCCGATCCGCTCGGCGAGGAAATGGAGTTGCTGCGTTCGTCCGCGGTCCAGAACCTGGTCGAAGAGCTTGACCTGGTGGAATCGGACGTTCCTGTTCGCGAGATCGAGGGCTGGAGCGTACCCGGAAAAGTCGTCATCAGGTTGGACAAGCCGGAACGGCTGGCGGCCATGCAGGCGGTCGCGCCGGGCGTCGAAATTGTCGCGGTAAGCAGCCATGATCAAGCCGTTGCCGAAGTGGCTGACGCCCAGGTCGTGATGGGGTTTTGTGACCCGGAAATCCTGGCGGCTGCGCCGCAGCTTTTCTGGGTCCAGGTCTACGCCGCCGGCGTGGAAGACTGTGTCAGCATTCCGGCCATGCGCAATGGAAGCAAAATCCTGACCAACGGACAGCGGATCGGTTCGCCGGCGTTGGCGGAGCATGCAATAGCCCTGATGATGGCGCTGGCCCGCGGCCTCGACGTGTTTCACTCCAGCCAGATGTCCGGTGCCTGGCAAAGAGAGGCCGACCTCGGAAGCGGGGAGTTCCTGGAACTGGAAGGGCGCACAGTCCTGATTGTCGGACTGGGCGGCATCGGCACACAGACGGCCAAACGGGCGCACGGGTTGGGCATGCGCGTTATTGCGACTCGTGGCAGCAGCCGTGAAGGCCCTGACTATGTCGACTACGTCGGGTTAGCCAATGAGGTCAATCAGTTGGCCTCGCAGGCCGACGTAGTGATCAATACCGCGCCATTGACGGAGCAGACCCGGGGCATGTTCAACGCCGAATTTTTTGCCGCGATGAAGCCTACCGCCTACTTTGTTTCCGTGGGCCGCGGAGCCAGTACGGTAACGGCAGACCTCATAACGGCTTTGGAGAACGGCCAGATCGCCGGCGCCGGGCTGGACGTCACCGAACCTGAGCCGCTACCCGGGGATCATCCGCTTTGGACCATGCCGCGAGTGATCATCACGCCGCACACCGCCGGGCGATCAGACCGGTCACGTGAACGGCTTTTCCTGCTGGTGCAGGAAAATCTGCGGCGTTACGTGGCGGGCGAACCACTGCTGTCCATGGTGGATATCGGGCGGGGCTATTAAAAAGTGAGACTCAAGTCCTTAAAAATTTGTTATGCTGCATAGTGGGTATAACCATAATCCGAGTGGGAAACACCGGGGAGACCAAGTGATGAACCGAAGTGCAGAGAATAAATATTCAGCGAAGCTTTCGAAAAGCGCCTGGGGATAACGGGTCTGTTTTTGATCGCGATGGCCTTGATGTTACCCGGCCAGGTTGTTTGCGCAGACCTGCCCGGCCAGTTTGTCTGTGGGTTTCACGGACAGTCAGGGCCCGTTCGAGATCGGCGAAAAAATTCCGATTACCTTGACCATCGAGATGGGGTATCCCGGACCGTCACCAACCTTCGTGGATATCAACCATTTCCAGTATTTCCTGGATTGCGCGGCCGATGATACCTTCCCCAGTCCGGGTTGTACGTCGCAGGGAAACGGTGTTTCGTTCATCAAACCGGTTTCAACAACCTGCCCGTTGTCGGATCCTCCGCCTACCACATGCCACGCTGGCGGCCGAAGTGGTCGGGAACCAGGTCGACTTCTACGTCAGGGACGATGGCGCCGAGACTTATTCAAGCAATGAATTCATCCGTCTTGATTCGGTGGATGAAAATGAAGCCCCGAATTCCTGCACGGTCCAATTCGAAGTGCAGATTGACTCTTTGGCCATTCCGAACTCGCAGGACCCGATCGTTGAGTTTTCTTTCTGGGGCGGCCTGGATGCCGAATGTGACAATGAGGGGACTTCAACTGAAACCGACTCTCTGACCATCCCGATTGTCAATCCCAATGTGGTTTTCTGGGTGACCAAGGATTTCAGCGACGACAACGAGATGCCGGTCGATATTCACATCCAGTGTGACACCGGGATTTACACCAATCCAGATGCCCAGATTACCGATCCTGCCGCGAACGGGACTTTCCCGCTTAAAGGCTTCGTCGTTTATGGTATCCCGTCAATCGGTGCGAACTGTCGCGTCTGGGAAACTCCGGTTTCCGGTTACGCGGGCAGCTACACGGCTGGCGCGGCGGCAAACGGGGTTTACGACACGCTTTACGACGTCGAGTGAAGGTGACGACACCGATGAGCCTTTGGGCTGTTACTTCACGGCCGTTACCGGTGGTGAATTTACCTGCGACATCACCAATAACGCCAAGCCGGCCATGTTCACTGTCAACAAGGAATGGGAGATTTATAACGACGGCGGCGATTATGTCGATCAGGTCGCAAACGTGACCATTTACTGTGACAGCCGGATCATTCACGAATATCCTGGAGTGGGCCAGCATTATTGGTCATAGACGACGGTCCTCCCTACAGGAGTACGGCGAATTGGGTGATGGCGATTCCATGTCGGTCATGGTTGGACACGTCCACCGGGCCGGCAGAGTGCTGGGCCGACGGAAACGCTGAACGAGAGTGGCGTCGAGTCGACTGACGATTGCGGCTCCAGGACTATTCCCGCCGGCGGGTCGTCTGAATGCACCTTTGTCAACACGGTCTTTTTCGAAGGCATTCCGACGCTCAGCCAGTATGGCATGGCGCTGATGGCGCTGTTGATGCTCGGCATCGGCGTGCTTGGCTTGAGGAGATTTTCCTGAGCTAATTCGGGTTAACCGGTAAGACAAAAAACCCCGCGCTTCGCCGCGGGGTTTTTTTTACAGGCCCGTCGTCTCTGAGCCGAAATTCAGAACCACCGTCGATGAACAGTCCTGTGAGGACGGTTGGCACACGCGGTAAGCGGCAGATTTGCGGTGGTTTGATATTTCCGTATCGATGTGCTTGCCGTCGTTAGCGGTGAGGGCAATCAAGTGGCCGTCACGGTAAAGCTCGACGTCGCCGGACTCCGCACCTGACCAGCGCAATGTCGCCATGGCTCTTCCGTTGTAGCGGCTGCCTTCACCCTGCAAGAATATCTCGGGTTGTGACGTATTCACCTTGATCCGGCTGCTGTTGGTGCTGGTGCCGCCCTTGTTGTCTTCAACGGTCAGTGCAACCTTGAAGCTGCCGGACTCTGTGAACCGGTACTCGAAATTCATGTCGTTGGCGCTGCCGCCGTCGCCCATGGACCAGTGATAGCTGATCAGGTTGCCATCGGGATCATGACTGGGGGAGGCGTCGAAGCGGCAGGTCAGTTCATCACACTCATAGGTGAATTGTGCTTCCGGAACCAGGTTCGATTCCCGGGCTTCAACGCGGACCGTTTGTCTGCGCGTGTCTTTTGTGCCCTGGTCATCTTCAACGGTAAGGGTGACCGTGTAGCTGCCGGCGGAATCGAAGTCGTGGGCCGGCCGTTCTCCGGAGGAACTAGACCCGTCGCCGAACGACCATGTCCAGGAAACCAATGCGCCATCCGGGTCGCGGCTGGTCGAAGCGTTGAATTCACAAACGGTAAACGTGCAATCGAAGCTGAAATCCGCTGATGGGGCCTGGTTTGGCTGTTCAGCAGATTGGTTCACGGACACGTTCCGGGTGCGGGATCCGGTTGCCCCGGCGTTGTCGGAAACGGTCAGGGAGACGTTGAAACTTCCTTTTTTGGTAAAGTTATGGCTGACCAGGCTTCCGCTGCTGCTGCCGCCGTCACCAAAACTCCAGTTCCAGGCAGTGATCTGCCCATCGGGATCGGAACTCGAACCGGCATCGAAGCTGCACTCCAGTTCATCACAACTGAAGCTGAAATCGGCCAGGGGCTTTTCATTCGGCATGACCAGATTCACGGTCTGGATTTTATCGTCCGTTTCGTCTTTGTCGTCGACCACGGTCAGCGTCACCGTAAAGGTTCCTGCTTTTGCATAGGTATGACTGAAGCTTTCGCCCTGGCCGGAAGTGCCGTCACCCAGTTTCCAGTACCAGGCAACAATTTCTCCATCCGGGTCTGTACTGCCGGCGCCGTTGAACTCGCACTGGTTGTCGACGCAAACGGTGGAAAATTTCGCCGTTGGGGCTTCGTTCGGCACGAAAACGTGCACCGTCTGGGCCTCGCTGGCGCTGGCTCCCTTGTTGTCTTTGACCGTAAGGGTCACGGCGTAATCGCCTTCTGTTGAAAATTCATGGCTGGAATTCGAACCGCTGCCCTTTTTGCCGTCGCCGAAAGCCCACGAAAACTCAACGATTGACCCGTCGGCATCCGAACTGGCGCTGCCGTTGAAAGCGCAACTCAGATCACTGCAGTCATAGGAAAATTTGGCATTGGGGGGCTGGTTATCCGATCCGCCTGATCCGCCTCCGCTGCTGCTGCCTGGCACCTTGCCGTTGAAAAAGCCGGATACACTTTGCCAGATCTGTTTCATGCTGACGCCCTGATTCGTGCAGCCACCCGCGTGATGCAGGGCCACCACTCTTCCGGAGATGTTCGATACTACCGGAGCCCCGGAACTGCTGGTCGTGGTATCGCAGTAATATCCGATATCCGAACCGGGTGCGTAGCCGTCCAGACCCAGGGCGTCCACCTCGCATTCGCCACTGCTGTTCATATCGCTTTCAATGGCTATCTGCCGGGGTTTGCCCAGCCCGTGCTGTGGAATGAAAATCGGTTCGCCGATGGCGGGGGTATCGACATCGAGGCCAAACGAAGGAAAGCTGGAAATGGCCGAAAAGTTACTGACCGAGAACAGGGCATAGTCCAGTGAGGTGCTGGTGGTATACAGGGTTCCACCGGTAACCTTCACCGCGTTGGTGGTCTTCGAACCGCCGCAGGAAGTGGATTCATAGTTGAACCAGATTTCGCTACCATCCAGCTCGGATTGCTTGCTCAGGCAATGCTCCGCGGTGAACATCAAATTATCCGGACCTACCCTCCATGCAGTGCATACTTCACCCCTTGAGTTGATCAATTTCGCCACCGCTGCGGAATACTCATATTCCCAGCTGTTGCTGGAAGCCCAGCAAGCGGCGTCATACAGCTCGTTAGCCCCACAAACGGATTCCGTCCGGGACATCTCGTCGCCTGCAAATTTATCGAGCCCGGAAACGCCTTCGATTGAGTGCCCTAAAGGCAGGCCTTTCATGTAGGTGTCAATTTCGATTGCGTGACGTGCAGGATTGAAAGTCGAAAGGTTACCCAATAACCGGACATGAACGGTGTCTCCGGTGATCGACATCGCGGAAAAACGGTTTACTCCATCGTCACCGAGGCTCTGGTCCAACGTAAAGGTATCTTTCTCCTTTGCCGAGTACCGCCACACTTCGCTGCCGTCCGGATTGCTGATTTCCACCAGGACTCCTTCGGGAAGATTGAACTGGCTGAAATGCAACTTGATAAAGCTGGCGCCAGGCGAGCTTATTTCACTGAAGCGGGTTAACTGGCTGGAACTGTCATACGCGGAAGCACGTCCGCGAAAACGTTCTGCAATCACAGGGTTGTTGGCTGTGCCGGGTCTGAAATTGCCATAAACATCGGGCAGGGTTCGTGGCCCAGCGTATGAAGTGACACACCATGCCATGAGCACGGCGGGAATAACGCCTCTATGCAATCCTTGCATTGTCGTAACATCCTTGTCGTAGCGTCACATCCTGTGACGCGTTTTGGGTCAGTTATTTGCTTGCGTTGCAAGTCATTCAATTGACAGGCATTTTCCAAGAAACTGCAAACAAATCAGAAAATTACAAACTTTTTCTTCTGACTGAGGTATTTATATCGGCTGGGACTTTGAAAGTCAACGGAATTTGGGGTTTCCACTGACCGTCCGGGGTACCAATTCAGCCACTCATCGGGTTTGATATTTTGCTGGTGAATATTGTTTGTTTTTAGTCTATAGTATTTAGGAAGGGGCTCGACTCCACACGCATCATCCTGAATTGCAAGATCCATTCAGGGCTGATGGCATCAAAGGGACAATTTGAATTTACCAGGACAAGGACGTCATTCCCAGAGTGGGAATTGGTCCCCTGTCGTATTTTAATTAAAAATTTTGGCTACCAGAAAAGAGGTCAGTAATCAGGTAGGTACCGCGAAGTTCAAACATTTTGGATATCAATTCACATCGTCGGGGTATGGGGCACGATGTGGTTTGTAATAGGGATTTCTCAGGCAAGGAAGCGCTGTTTTTGAGAGGCGGACCTTGTTTTTTTTGAGCGAGAGAAATTAAACCTGGGTGGGTAAAGGTTTCAACCAGGCCAAAATTGGGAGAGCGGTAATGTTTCAATCGAGTAAGTCAAAACGCCATAACGGGCAATTCGTTTCGGCCTGGAGCGTGGGTATCCTGGCGTTTCTGTTCGCAGCATTCGTGCCGGCGCAGTCATTTGCGCAGACCGGGGGCACGTGTAATTCAGACCTGGAGTGGTATCTTGAAGGGCCAGGCGCCTATCAAGTGGACTAAATGGTTTGTAAACGACGTGATGAAGGTCAAGGCAAAATTCAAGGCCGGGGCCATCACGGGTGGTACAGGAAATCCTGAGTACCTTCAAATTCCGGATTTCGGTTTCGCCGCGGATTGCGAGGCCGTGCCCGGTGGATTGACCTGGGCTAACTGCATTCTCAAGAATCCGCCAACCGTTGACATCACGTTTCTCGGCAAGCCGATAAATGACCCGACCTACACGTGTAAAAATCCGTCCGGCGCCGACATCAATTTCCTGGCCCCCGAATCCAACAGGATCACGTTTACGCCAACCAATGGACCGATACAACTGCTGGAAGAAAACTACTGCAAGATGTCCTGGGATTTCAAGGTCACCGACCTGAAAGGCGCGAAATCGGCTACGCTCAACCAGGTTGCAGCCTTCGCCGCGGGTAGCAAATCCGCGTCATGCGTTTACTCAGGTCGATGGCTTAACGAAGTCGCATCGGCACTACCAGCAGTGGGCGTAATGCCGTAATAACCGTTAATTCCTGCGACATCGCAGTCAGGAAGCAGATCTGCGACCCGGTCGGTACAGACTGCTCGGTAGAGGGCAATTGGAACGATGCCGACACCGTCAACGCAGCGATTGATTTATCGCCAAGCGGATTGGCGGCTTACCGCGCCATCATCACGAATACCGGTTCTGTTGCCTATACCGGCGATATCACGATCGATGACGGCCCACTCAATACTTCCTGGACGGCAGCAAGCCTTGCACCGGGTGCATCAGTTACCGTTGGCGGTGCAAGCACGACTGCCAACTGGAGCGACTACTGCGCGACGCATGATAACGTCTCCAATACCGTTACAGTCGACGCCATGTGCCGCACCGGCGACAACCCGGTTGCTGCCCAGGCAAGCAACGACGCCTGGGGTATCTGCAACTATATTCCGCCAGTGCCCAACATCACGATTGAGAAATCGACCAATGACCAGGATGCTGATGCAGCGACCGGGGCCGAACATTGCGGTCGGAGGTGCGGTGAACTGGAAGTACCTGGTGACCAATACTGGCAACGTGACGTTGACCAATATCGTGGTCACGGACGACCAGGGTGTGGCGGTCACTTGTCCGGAGTACGACGCTGAGCCGGCCGGGAGCGTCCATGACCTGCACCGGTTCCGGCACGGCCGAAGCGGGACAGTATGCGCAACATCGGCACGGCCACCGGCACACCGCCGGTGGGTAGTCCGGTGGAAGATACCGATCCGAGCCATTACTTTGGTGTGGACGCCGACATCACGATCGAGAAATCGACCAATGACCAGGATGCGGATGCCGCACCGGGGCCGAACATTGCGGTCGGATGGTGCGGTGAACTGGACGTACCTGGTGACCAATACCGGCAACGTGACGTTGACCAATGTCGTGGTGACGGACGACCAGGGCGTGGCGGTGACTTGTCCGAAAACCACGCTGACGGCGGGTGAGTTCATGACCTGCACCGGTTCCGGCACGGCCGAAGCCGGCCAGTACGCGCAACATCGGCAGGCCACCGGCACACCGCCGGTGGGTAGATCCGGTGGAAGACAGTGATCCGAGCCATTACTTTGGCACCGGAGAACCAAGTATCGAGATCGTCAAGGAAATCAGCGTTGACGGCGGCAATAACTGGAAGGACGCCAACACTGTGGGTTCGGCGGCCATAGCGGTGTACCCGAGTGGTGCGCTTTACCGCTTCACGGTAACCAACAATGGCAGTGCTCCGCTGAAAGACGTCGTGGTTAACGATTCCGAGCTCGGTATCATCGACGAGTACTTGATCGGCGACATGGCGATCGACGAGGTCGTAGTGATCACCAGCGCTGAGGAGCCATTGCTTGAAGTTGCGGAACGGTGTGACGGTCGCGGAACCTATCACGAATACCGCGGTAGCTTCAGGCGCTTCGGCTGAAACCGACGCACCGGTCAGCGATGATGATTCAGCGGTGCTGAAATGCATCGGCGAACCACACATTACGATCGTCAAGGAAATCAGCCCGACAGGTGATGATCCGTGGTTTGATGACGATACGCCTCCGCAGGAATATCCCAGTGACGCCTGGTACCGTATTTCGGTTACCAACGACGGTACAGCGCCATTGGAAAATGTCGAAGTGCTCGATGGCGACCTGTTGATTGATGAAGTCATCGGCAACCTGGCGGTTGGAGAGACCGTTGTTCTGACTTCCGGCAGAGGTTTCTGAACTTTATCAGGCGGATCGGTGCACGGCGCCGGCAAAGTGGGTAACCTGGCTTCTGTGTCGGGCAACTCTGTTGACGACCCGGATGACACGGTGGATGACAGCGATACGGCAAACCTGGTTTGTGTCGGATTGCCGCAAATTGACGTCATCAAGGAAATCAGTGTCAACAATTCGACACTGGTTCGATGCGAATACCGAGGGCGAGGCCGTTCTGGCTCAAGCTCCGTCCAACGCATGGTATCGAATCACCGTGAAGAACACCGGGCCTGTGGATATGACCGGCGTGGTCCTGAACGATGGCGCACTGGGTATCGTTGATTACGCAGTGGGTGACATCGCCGCAGGGCAGCAGGTCGTCCTGACCAGCGGGCAGACTCGACAAACTCTATTACCCCGACCGTTGTACAGGTAAGGGTACGTTTGGCAATACCGCAACGGCGACAGGTACGTCTTCCGAGACAGGCTCCACGAGCAGCGACTCTGACGAAGCCTGGCTGGAATGCACCGGTACGCCGGACATCCAGATCGTCAAGGAGATCAGTATCAATAACGGGGTGACCTGGTATGACGGTTCCACACCTTCAATCTTGCCCCCGGTCAATGCCTGGTATCGCCTGACGGTGACCAATACGGGTACTGCCGACCTCGATAACGTTGTCGTCAACGACGCGGAACTCGGAATCGTCAATTACTCGATCGGATTCCTGGCGGTTGGTGATTCCGTTACCCTTACCAGTGGCGACATCAGTCAACTGTACAAGGCGAATCGTTGCACCACGGCAGGCACTTACGTCAACACGGCATCCGCCGCGGGCGTATCGCTTGAATACCCGTACGGTTCGGTTAATGACAGCGACACCGCGACGTTGGCGTGTGGCGAGAAGTTTGACATTTGCACGGACGGTGGCGGCCGGCCGAGTAACTCTGAAGCTCCAGTACAACGGGACTTATGAGAGTGATAACGAGCAGGACAGGGTGGGTGTTCCCGACGGGAACGGACCTCTGCCTTACTCGCCGGTGACAGTCAAGCTGTACGACAAGGACACGCTTGAAGCCACCATCAACAATGTCAATGTCGGCGACCCGCTGGTGGTTTACGGTTCATGGACGCCAAGTGGCAAGATTCCGCCGAACATCAGTGTTGCTGTCTTCAATGGAACGCAATTGCTGCAGTTCATCACGTTCCACGGATCGTGCTCAGCAGCCATTGATTGTCGGTGACAAGTTTGGTGCAGTTACCATCATTGGCTATACGCCGTGAGTCATTAACCCAACTGTCTTTGTTGCAGATGAAACAAGGGCCGGGATTTCCCGGCCCTTGTTTTTGGAGGCTTTGAACTCGGAAGTTTTCAGGTCAAGGCATAAAGATGGTCGCGGGTTGTTCGAGCAGGTCTTTCAGCGCCTGGATCATCGCGGCGCCGTCGTAACCGTCGACGAAGCGGTGATCGAAAGACGAGGAAAGGTTCATCATCCGGCGTACGACCACCTGGCCGTTGATCACCACCGGACGGTCAACTGACTTGTTGACGCCGATGATCCCGACTTCAGGCTGGTTGATGACCGGCGTGCTGACGATGCCGCCCATTTTGCCCAGGCTGGTGATGGTGATCGTGGAACCGCTCAATTCGTCCCGCGTTGCCGTATTGTCGCGTGCTGCAGTGGATACGCGCCGGATCTCGGCAGCCAGGCCTTCCAGGTCCCGGGCTTCGCAATGCCGGACCACCGGGACTTTAAGTCCATCCCTGGTCTGTGTTGCTATTCCAAGGTGAACGGCCTCAAACCGGATGATGACATTGCGTTCCGGATCGTAATGCGCATTGCATTGCGGAAAGTCGCGCAAAACCCGGGTGACGGCCATGCCGATAAAGGCCAGCGGCGTCAGTTTTGGTTCGCCCTCTTTCTTGCGCGAGTTCAGGTGTTCGCGCAGGGATTCCAGCGCGGTGACGTCCACTTCTTCCACGTAGGTGAAATGTGGAATCTCGCTGGCCGACCGGGCCATGCGTTCGGCAATTTTCCGGCGCAGGCCGATGACCTTTATTTCCGTGGTTCCCGTTTTGGGTTCGGCCGGTGAGCGGGTCGTGACCAGCCGGCGCGTTGACCGCGCCTTTTGCCAGGAAAGCCTTCAAAATCTTTCTTGAGAATGCGTCCACGCGGGCCGCTGCCCTGGATTAATGACAGGTCGATGCCGGCTTCCCGCGCGTGGGCCCGGATCGACGGCGACGTGGTGACTTTTCCGGCGGGGGCAGGGGGTGCTGATGCCGGGGCTGGTTGTTGATTTCGAATCGCCGGCATGGCCGGCTCCCACATCAGCCGCTCCTTGCTTTGCAGAGCGGGTGCCGCAGCGGCTCCGGAGGTTTCAAAGATGATCAATGGCGAACCCACGGTGACCATGTCGCCTTCAGCGCCGGCGATCGACACGACCGTGCCGCTGACCGGCGCCGTCAATTCAACGGCGGCTTTGTCCGTTAACATTGCGCAGATGGGGTCCTCTTCCAGCACGGTGTCTCCGACCCGGACCATCCACTCCGCGATTTCCGCCTCGACCGTGCCTTCGCCCAGGTCGGGCAATTTGAAAATGAATTCGCTCATTCGATCTCCATCAGTTTGCGGATCCCGTCCACCAGTCGCTGCTGGACCGGGAAATACTGCCATTCGAAAGCGTGGGGGTAGGGCGTGTCCCAACCCGTGACGCGCGAGATGGGCGCCTCAAGGTGCCAGAAACATTCCTTTTGAATGGTGGCCACCAGTTCGGCGCCGTAGCCACAGAAGCGTGTGGCTTCATGCGCGACCATCGCCCGGCCGGTCTTGTTGACCGACTCCCTGATGGTGTCGATGTCCAGCGGCATCAGGGTGCGAACATCGATGATCTCGGCGCTGACCCCGGCCTTCTTCGCTGCGGCCTGGGCCACGTGCACGATCGTGCCATAGGTGATGATGGTCATGTCATCACCCTCCTCGACGACGGCAGCCTTGTCCAGCGGCACGGTGTAGTAACCGTCCGGCACTTCGCCCTTGGGGTGCGTCGCCCAGGAAACGGCCGGCTGATCGGGTTCGCCGTAGAACGGGCCGTTGTAAATGCGCTTGGGTTCGAAAAAGATTACCGGGTCGTCCGATTCGATCGCGCTGATCAGCAGGCCCTTGGCGTCGTAGGGATTGGACACCATGACCGTTTTCACACCCGATATATGCGTGAAATATGCCCTCCGGGCTTTGCGAGTGGGTTTGCCCGCCGCGAATGCCGCCGCCACAGGGAGTGCGGATCGTCACCGGCGAAAAGAACTCGCCGGAACTGCGGTAACGCAGGCGGGAGAGTTCGCTGACGATCTGGTCGAACCCCGGGTAGATATAATCAGCGAACTGGATTTCCACGACCGGTCTGAGGCCATTGATGCCCAGCCCGATCGCGGTCGCGATGATTCCGCCCTCCGCGATGGGCGCATCGATCACGCGGTGCTGCCCGTATTTTTTCTGCAGGCCGTCCGTGCACCGGAAAACACCGCCGAAATAGCCGATGTCCTGCCCGAATGCGATCACACTGGGGTCTTTTTCCAGCATCACGTCGTGGGCCGAGCGGATGGCCTGGATCATGCTCATCTGGCTCATCAGGACTCTCCCCGCATTTTCAGGAGCTTTTCCTGTTGTTTTCTGAGGTGTTCAGGCATTTCCGCAAACACGTCTTCAAACATCAGCTTCACGTCCAGGAAAGGCGGCTCCGTCATGGTTCCGTAAGAAATCGCTTCTTTCCAGGCCTCGATGACGGTGGTTTTCATTTCCACTTCGAGCGCGGTATGTTGATCTTCAGACCAGTGCCCTTCCTTGATCAGGTAGTGCTTCAACCGCTCAATCGGGTCGCCCAGCGGAAAGGCTTTCCACTCATCCTTTGGCCGGTAGCGGCTAGGGTCGTCGCTGGTGGAGTGTGCGCCGCCCCGGTAGGTGACCAGTTCGATCAGGGTCGGGCCGCCGCCGCTGCGTGCGCGATCGGCCGCCCAGCGGGTGACGGCATAAACCGCCAAGCAGGTCGTTTCCATCCACCCGGATTCCCGGAATGCCCAGGCCCAGGCCGCGCGCCGCGAACGGCCGGCGCTCGCCCCCGGCAGTCCCCTGGAACGTCGAGATCGCCCACTGGTTGTTGGTGACGTTGAGAACAACCGGCGCGTTGTACACCGCGGCAAAGGTCAGCGCGTAATGAAAATCCGCCTCTGCCGTGCTGCCATCGCCTACCCATGACGCGGCGATGTGGTCTTCACCCTTGATGGCCGAGCCCATGGCCCAGCCGACTGCCTGGGGAAACTGGGTGGCGAGGTTGCCGGAAATCGTGAACATGTTGTTTTTCTTGTTCTGGTAAAAAACCGGCATTTGACGGCCCTTGCAGAAATCCCGGCTGTTCGACAGGCAGTGGCACATCATGTTGACCAGGCCGGTGTCCCGCATGATGTACAGCCCCTGGTTGCGATAGGCAGGGAACATCATGTCGCCGGGTTCAAACGCCAGTCCCTGGCCGATCGATACCGCCTCCTCGCCCAGTGCCTGCATGTAGAACGTGATTTTCCCCTGGCGCTGCATGCGCTGCATGCGGTCGTCATAGGTGCGGGTCAGCACCATCAGGCGCAAGGCTTCGATCAGGGTGCCGGCGCCCAGGTCGGGCTTCCACGGGCCCTGTGCCACGTGGTCATCGTCGAGCACGCGGACCAGTTCGAGCGCCAGGAATTCGATATCGGCCGCCCTGGCGTCAATCGGGGGGCGGTCAACAGCGCCGGCAGCGGACAATTTCAGGTAGCTGAAATCAGGTGCCTCACCGGGGCGCGCGGCGGCCTGGGGGATATGGAGTTTCGGGTTCTTTGTCATGCGCTCAGAATAGCTCAAATTTCCGGAGATTTGATTGCAAAAAGCAATAGCCAGTCGAATCTTGGAGAATGTATAATGCACAATATAGACAAATAGTGGATAAATCATGTCCAAAATAGAGATTGATCGGATCGATCGGGAAATCCTTCGCGTATTACAGGATGATGCTGAGCTTTCCGCCGCAGCAGTGGGAGAAAGGATCGGTCTTTCACAATCGCCATGCTGGCGGCGCATCCAGCGGCTCAAAGACGAGGGCCTGATCCTGGGCCAGATGATGCGCTTTGACCGCAAGAAACTCGGATTCGACGTGCTGGTGTTTGCCCAGGTCAAGCTGACCGCGCATGGGCGCAGCCAGGTGCCGGAGTTTGCCGAGACCATCCGGCAGTTTCCCGAAGTCCAGGAATGCCACCTGGTGCTCGGGAATATCGATTTTCTGTTGCGGATAGTGGTCCGGGACATCGAGGAATATGAACGTTTCTTTTTCGAGAAACTTTCGCACCTGCCTGAAATCCAGGAGGTCCATTCGAACATCGTGTTGTCGGAGATCAAGTACACCACGGAATTGCCGATTTAGTATGGTTAGTGGATATAAAAGCGGTTCTGACGGTTGTTTTTTGAGTCCCCGGATCACACCTGTTCAGAGTCGATAATTCCTGCCGGCGGAGTCAACAACCATGAGCGAATACAGGTACCCGTACAAGGATGCGGCATTCATTTTCGAGGAACTGGTCGAGTTTGACAAAATGTGCGCAGGAAGGCGGCCTGGCCGATGTCAACTGCGACCTGGCTGCAGCCATTCTCGAGGAAGCCGGACGTTTCGGCAGCGAGGTTATCGCTCCTCTGAATGTCACCGGTGACCGGGAAGGCGCGACGCTCGATGAGACCGGCGTGCGCGAAACACCGGGTTTTGCGGAAGCTTACCGGCAATACATCGAAAACGGCTGGTCTTCGCTGCCGTTTGACGAAGAGTACGGCGGCCAGGGCATGCCAAAAATCATCGGCACGGCGGCTGAGGAGGTCTGGCAGTCTTCAAACCTCGCGTTTTCCCTGTGTCCTTTGCTGACCCACGGGGCCGTAGACGCGCTCGAAAAACACGGTTCCGAAGAACTGAAGAGCCTCTACCTGGCGAAAATGATTTCCGGCGAGTGGACCGGAACGATGAACCTGACCGAGCCGCAGGCCGGTTCCGACCTGGCGGCGATCAATACCAGGGCGGTGCCCGAAGGTGATCACTACCGGTTCACCGGCCAGAAGATATTCATCACCTGGGGCGACCACCAGATGACGGACAATGTCATTCACCTGGTGCTGGCCCGCCTGCCGGACGCTCCCGCTGGCGTCCGCGGCATTTCCCTGTTCCTGGTGCCCAAGTTCCTGCTCGATGCGAATGGCGGCCCGGGCGAGCGGAATGACGTTCACTGTGTCTCCCTGGAACACAAACTCGGCATCCACGGCAGCCCGACCTGCGTGATGGCGTTTGGTGACAAGGGTGGCGCGATCGGCTACCTGGTGGGTGAGCCGCACCGCGGGTTGATGGCGATGTTCACGATGATGAACGCGGCGCGCCAATCCGTGGGGCTTCAGGGGCTTTCCATTTCCTCGCGCTCGTACCAGCAGGCGCTGGCCTGGGCCAAGGAGCGCCTGCAGGGCACGCGCAGCGACGGCAGCCGGTTTCCGATCATCGAGTTCCCCGACGTGCGGCGCATGCTGATGCTGATGAAAGCGGGTACCGAGGCGATGCGCGGTTTTGCCTACCTCGCAGCCGCCGAAATCGACCGCAGCAGGCTGGCTTCCGATCCGGCGCAGGCTGCCCGGCACCACGCGCGGGTCGAGTTGTTCACGCCCATCGTGAAAGGCTGGTTGACGGAAATGTCGCAGGAGCTTACTTCGTACGGCATCCAGATCCATGGCGGCATGGGTTATGTCGAAGAGACGGGCAGTGCGCAATACTATCGCGACGCCCGAATCACCACGATTTACGAGGGAACCACTGCGATCCAGGCCAATGACCTGGTTGGGCGTAAAACCCTGGCTGATAACGGCGAGGTGCTGGCGGAATTGCTGAAGGAAATGCAGGCGACGGCCGAAACGCTCAGTGCAACGGAGCAGACTTCCGTGATGGGCAGCGCGTTGCAACAAGCCGTGCAGGCCGGGGTCGAGGCGCGCCAGTGGATACTGGATCACGCCGGTGAGAACCGCGATGTCGCGGGCGCCGCAGGGGTGAACTTCCTGATGCTGCTGGGTTATGTCTGCGGCGGCTGGGTTCTGGGGATATCAGCACTGAAGGCGGCAAAGAAACTGGCAGAGGGTGGCGGTGACACGGCATTCCTCAAAGCCAAGCTGGTCACTGCGAATTTCTACTGTGAGCACCTGCTGCCGCGGACAAGCGCTTGCCTGGCGTCTGTCAAAGCGGGTCCGGGAAGCATGATGGAAATGCCTGCCGAGCAGTTCTGATGGCCCCGGGAGCTGCGTGCCGCCCGCACCGGTCACAGTCCGTTGTACAGGATCAGGGCAATCGAGATCGGCGCGACCCAACGCAACAGCCAGAACCACACCCGGAACAGGGTGTGGTTTTTGATCTGCAACTCGGCCTCGATCGCTTGAGGCTTGATCCTCCAGCCAACGAATATGGCCAAAAGCAGTCCGGAAAGCGGCATCATGAAGTTGGCGGTCAGGTAGTCCAGTATCTCGAAATATCCGAATTCAGCGTAGCGATCGATAGCTGCCAGCGGCCGCCATTGCGCCCACCGGTTGAACGAGAAGACGGCCCCGATCCCGAGGATGAAAATCGAGCCGCAGACGAACAGCGCCGCCGGCGCACGTTTCAGGCGGAACCGCTCCTGCCACCACGCGATTGCCGGCTCGAGCATGGCGATGACCGAGGTCAGTGCAGCGAAAAAAAGCAGCAGAAAAAACAGGGCTCCAAAAACCTGGCCCCCGGTAACGGCACCAAAGGCAATCGGCAAACTGACGAAAATCAGCCCGGTGCCTTCAGCCGGATCCAGTCCGTTGGCGAAGACGATCGGAAAAATTGCCAGCCCCGCGATGATCGCGACCAGCGTGTCCATGCCGGCAATGATGACGGCTGATTTTCCGATCGATATCTCCCGCGGAAGGTAAGCCCCGTACCCCATCATCAGGCCCATCGCCACTCCGATCGAGAAAAACGCGTGGCCTATCGCCACGAGGACGACTTTCGGGGTGATCGCGGAAAGTTTGAAGTCAAACATGAAATGAAGGGCGCTGGTCATGTCCCCCTCAACCGCGCCGTAAACCACCATGGCCAGGAGCAGGGCAAACAAAACCGGCATCGCCAGCTTCACCGTCCTTTCGATGCCTTTTTTCAGGCTCCGGACCAGGATCACGGTGCAGATAGCCATGAAGATGCCATGCCACAGGGTGAGTTGCGCCGGGCTGGCCAGCAAGGCGTCAAATTGAGCGCTGATCGCTGAAGCATCCCGTCCGTTGAAATCGCCGCTTGCGTTCTTGAATATGTAGGCCATCGCCCAGCCGGCAATCACGCTGTAATAGGTGGTGATCAGGTAGCCGGCAAGCATGCCCAGCCAGCCGACCGATGACCAGGCGCCGGACCTTCCCGAGGCCCTGGCGACAATGGCCATGGCATTGGGCGGGCTTTGGCGGCCCCATCGACCCAGCGCGATTTCGGCAACCAGGATCGGAAGCGCCACGAAAACAATAACTACAAGGTAGACCAGTACGAAAGCTCCGCCCCCGTTTTCTCCGGTGATATAGGGGAATTTCCAGATATTACCCAGGCCAACCGCCGCGCCCACTGCCGCCAGCAGAAAGGCCGCCCGCGAAGACCAGTTTTCATGTTGCCTGTAGGCTGTGGCCACGGTATAGAGGTTCCCTAGTCGTTCAGAACGATCGTCCGTGTGCCATTGTCGAAAACCCGGTGCTCCGCATGCCAGCGCACTGCACGATTCAGCACGATGCTCTCGACATCCTGTCCCAGGCGTTCAAGTTCCTTGGGTTTCATCGTGTGATTCACCCGCACGACATCCTGCTCGATGATCGGACCCTCGTCCAGGTCTGTCGTTACGTAGTGTGCCGTGGCGCCGATCAGCTTCACGCCGCGGTCGTACGCCTGGTAATACGGCCGGGCTCCCTTGAAGCCCGGCAGGAAAGAATGGTGGATGTTGATGGCGCGGCGGGCCAGGGTTTCACAGGCGTGGGGCGTCAGGATTTGCATGTACCTTGCCAGGACCAGCAATTCCGATCCGGTCTCCTCGAACAGCGCCAGGACCCTGGCCTCCTGCTGGGGTTTTTTACCGGGTTCGATGGGGTAATGGAAGTAGGGCAGCTTGTACCATTCGGCGAGCGAGCGCTGGTCGTCGTGATTGGAAACGATTCCGGTGATTTCGATGGGCAGGTGTCCGTCCCACCAGTGGTGCAGCAGGGTGTTGATGCAGTGACTTTGACGCGATACCGCGATCAGGGTTTTGACCTTCCGGCCTGACGGAAAGAACTCGAATCGCATTCCAAAGCGCCGCGCCACGCTGTCCTTGTACTTTCCGGCCATTTTCTCGAGATCGGCAGCGTCCTTTGCGTCATCTTCGAACTTGACCCTGAGAAAAGACTTCTGGGCGTCGTCATCGACAAAATGGGACATTTCCGTGATCAGCGAACCCCGGTCTGCGAGGAAACCGGTCGCTGCGGCGACGATTCCCACGCTGTCGGTGCAACTGGATTTCAGAATATAAGAGGGTCGGGACATCATACGGCACCATGCTGTTTTGTCAGTTCATCGGCGTGGCCTGCTGACTCAGTCAGCAGCGACCACAGGTACTTGGCGATACTCCGGTCGAATATCAGGTCGAACACGAATTTTCCGCCGTATTGCGGTAAATGAGACTGATGATAATGCACGATGACCGCGACGTGCCCCAGTTTTGTTCGTGCACAATGCGCCCCATGGTTCCGGCCATTCAGAAAATCCAGGCAGCTGAGCTTGCTCAGCAGCCAGGGCGAGCCCGGGCCGGAAAGCCGGAACATGGCCAGCCCGTCCGAACCGTCCAGGACCGCGGTCCTTTCCGGATCCGTGAGCGGCTCAAACGACTGCACCAGTGACCGGGCCGGCGTGGATTCGCTCAGCAGCAGCCATTCGCCCGGCCGGAGGCAGAGTGCGACCGGGTCATCCCCGCTGCAGGTTCCGGTAACGCCCGGCAGGGCCAGCACAGGGCTACCCGACAGGGGATGTTCCTGCAAGCTGTGCAGGCGCACGAACGAAGCGCCGTTTACTTCTTCAATGCGCAGCGTGACGGCCTCGAAAATACGGGTTTCAATGCCTGCCTGTTGCAGAGCTGTCGGGCTGCCTTTTCCGCCTGCCGTATCAGCCATTCAGTTTCTCACCTTGCGGGTCGTAAAAAACCGGGGAAACCACGCGAACCGGATACCTGTGGTCTTCATCACAGACGGTCAGGATCTCGCCCATTCGATCCCTGCCGTCGCGCAGAACGCCCAATGCGATGGTGCGGCCAAGGGTCGGACTCAGGCAGGCCGAAGTGATCCATCCCTCTGTCGCCGCAGGCGGCTGGCGATTGGCGCCGCCCAGCAAGTGCCCGCCAGGACGGATGATCCGCCCCTCATCCACCGGCTCCAATCCAACGTATTGCTTGCGGCCTGTCTCCATGTTACCCGGACGGAACAAGGATCGCCGGCCGATGTAGTCGGTTGTTTTGCCGCGCGCCACGTGTCCCCAGCCGACATCGTCCGGCGTGCTCGAACCGTCCGTATCCGAACCGACATGCAGGTAGCCTTTCTCCATCCGCAACACCATCAACGCCTCGATGCCGTAGGGCGTCAGTCCATAAGCCGTGCCTGCATCGAGCACGCTGTTGAGGAAGTGCGAAGCCCGCCGGGCCGGAATGTTCACCTCGTAACTGAGTTCGCCGCTGAAACTGACACGAACGACTCTCGCCTCCAGCCCCGCCACGATGCCTGCGGCCGCCGCCATGTGCGGCAGGGCCTCCGCCGACAGATCCAGGTTCGTGCCAACATCGACCAGGACGTCGCGGGCCCGCGGCCCGGCTATCGTGAAGTTCGCCCATTGCGTGGTGACGTCGTCGACCAGCACGCTCAGGTCTGTCCATTCACATTGCAGCCATTGTTCCATCATCGCGCCGATCCGGGCCACGCCGGCCGATGTGGTGTTGACCAGGAAATGATTTTCGGAAAGGCGGATAAAGACGCCGTCATCGATGATGACGCCGTTTTCGTTCAGCATCAGCCCGTAGCGCGCGCGGCCAGTGGCCAGGGAATGGACATTGTTGATATACAGACGGTGCAGAAATTCCGCAGCGTCCGGACCGCGCACTTCGAGCTTGCCGATCGGCGAATTGTCGAACACACCGGCCCGGTTGCGAACCGCCAGCACTTCGCGCCGGATCGCGTCCTCGGCCGATTCACCCTGCTGCGGGTAGTAATCGGGACGCTGCCAGCCGTAGTCTTCGATGCGGGCATTCAACTGTTCATGCACGCGATGCGCCGGCAGGTAACGGCGCGGGGCATAGAACTCGCCGGTATTGCGCCCGGCGATCGCGCCCAGCGTGACCGGCGTGTAGGGTGGTCTGAAGGTCGTGGTGCCGACCTCGCCGGGCTGCCGGCCGGTCGAGCGCTCCGAGCACGATAAACGCATTCAGGTTGCCGGTTTTGCCCTGGTCAACCGACATCCCGGTCGTGGTGTAGCGTTTGAAGTGCTCCACCGGCACAAAGCCTTCCCGGACCGCGAGTTCGGCATCACCGAAAGTCACGTCATGGGCCAGGTCGATCCATTGGCGGGGCCGGGTCGTGTTGAGCGGGGCAGGGTAAACCTCGCGTGATTCCACGATGGGGCTTGTGACAGTGCGGAACCGGTGGCAGGTCCACGGCGAGTCCAGTGATTTGCAGATGGCAACGGCAGCCGCGGAAGCTTCCGCCAGGGTTTGCAGAGAGGTTGAATGTGCCGTTGGCCGAACCGGCCACCGACAAACCGGCCGGCAGGCGGTCGGGAATGAAGCTCTGGGATTCCTGGTCGAAACGCAGCGAGCCTCGCGCATGCGCCAGCAGGTGAACACGCGGCGCCCAACCACCCGAGACGGCCAGCAGGTCGCATTTCTTGCGCGCCAGGACTTTCCCGTCGAGCCGCTCGATGCTGATCGAAGAGAGTCCGCTGTACCCGCGGGTATCGCTGACCCGGGCGCCGGCGATCAACTCGGTTCCCAGCCTTTGCAATCGTCCGGCAAGGCCCGGGTCCGGTTGCTTCCCGGCAATCCACCAGCGCACCGACGGCGATATTCTTTTCCGCCAGGTCGAAAACCGTCTGGTAGGCCGTGTCGTTGTTGGTGGCGACCACGATATGCTCACCGGGGCAGATGGCGTAGCGGTTCAGATAATGCCGCACGGCGCCGGCCAGCATGACCCCGGGCCGGTCGTTATTGGGGAAAATCAGGCCTTGTTCAATCGCGCCTGTGGCCAGCAGGATATGGCGCGGCCGGACGGTCCAGTAACACTCCCGCCAGGCGGTGCCCTGGCCACGCTGCAACAAGGTGGTGACGTTGTGGTCATAAACGCCGCTGACCGTCGTTGCGGGCAATAAAATGACGTTTGGAGAGGATTCAAGGGCGGCCAGGGTTTCGTCAACCCATTGCGGGCCGGGTGCATCATCCAGGCATACCTGTTCCCGGTTCAGCATGCCGCCGAAGGCGTCGGCCTGCTCGGCCAGTATCACCCGCAAGCCGGAACGTGCCGCCACGCGGGCAGCCTGCAGTCCGGCGGGACCCGCACCGCAAATCAGCAGGTCACAGTGTGCGTTGACGTGTTCGTAGTGGTCCGGGTCGGGTCCGTTCAGCGGCCGGCCCAGCCCGGCCGACCGCCGCACCAGGTTTTCCCAGGTATGCCAACCGGGCCACTTGAAGGTTTTGTTATAGAAACCGGCCGGCCAGAAGACGTGCGTTAAATCGATGATCCTGCCGGCGTCAAAATTCACCGAAGGCCAGCAATTCTGACTGTTGGCGACCAGTCCCCCGGTGAGCGGGACCACGGGCGCCCGGCAGGTCGGGACCCGCGAGTGGCCTTCACCCGTTTCCAGCAGTGCGCAGGGTTCCTCTTCACCGGCCGTGAAAATTCCGCGCGGGCGGTGGTACTTGAAACTGCGTGCCGACGACCCGGACGCCGTTGGCGAGCAGGGCTGAAGCCAGGGTGTCTCCCTGGAAACCGGTGAGTTCCTCACCGTTGAACCGGAATCGGATGGCTTTGCTCCGGTCGATGCAACCGCCGGACTCAAGGCGATAAGGGCGGCCTGGTTTCCGGATCATCCCGAAGCGTTCCCCTTGCCGGGAAGGGGCGTTTCCACCGGGTTGCCCATGCGTACAACCTCGACGATTTCATGAGTCGCCGTGTCGCGGACCACGTTGAACCACTGCCGGCAACCAAAGCTGTGAACCCATCGTTCCAGGTGAAGCCCTTTCACGTTGTCGCGGTAAAACAGGTAGTCAGCCCACTCCGCGTCACTGGCGCGGTCCGGAGTGCCGGCCGGCGTACTTGAGCGCTTTCGCCTCCGAATGAGAATTCGGAATGGTCTCGCAAACCGCAATATGGGCAATTTATTCTCATTATTTACAATATCTTATAATACATAGTTAATGTAATTAGTGTGCAACGCCCGAGGCGGCTCCCTCATCAACCAGGCGGCCGCTTTCGAACCGGTTGAGCTGGAAAGGCGCGATCAGGGCGTGCGGCCGGTCATGCGCAATGGTGTAGGCAAGCGTATCGCCGCCGGCAGGAATCGCCTTGTACCCGCCCGTGCCCCAACCGGTAGAAATATAGAGGTTCTCGATCGGGGTTTTTCCAACAATCGGGCTCACATCGTAAGCCATGTCGCAAACGCCCGCCCACTGACGCATCATGCGCAGGCGGCCCAGAAAAGGCAACAGTTCCAGCAGGGCCGCCACGGATTCCCGCTGTACCGGCAGTCCGCCCCGCTGGGCATAGGAATTGTACAGATCGGCTCCGCCGCCGATCACCAGTTCACCGCGGTTTGACTGGCTGACATAGGCATGTATTTTTGCCGACATCATGACCGTATCAAAAAACGGTTTGACCGGTTCGGTCACCATGGCTTGCAGCGGGATACTGGTAATCGGCAGGCGCAGACCGGCCATGGCCGCCAGTTGACTGCTGTGGCCCGCCACGCATAGCGCAAAGCGGTCAGCCGAAATCTCGCCCCGGGTAGTGCGCACCGCCAGCACACGGTTGTCCGTCATGCTCATGCCGGTCACTTCACACTGCTGGATGATATCGACACCCGAGGCCGAAGCCTGCCGGGCGTAAGCCCAGGCGACAGCATCATGCCGGGCCATGCCGCCACGGTCCTGGATGAAACCGCCAGCGACCGGAAAACGGCAGTCCAGGTTGATGCCGGGCACCAGGGCCTTGATTTCATCCCGCGATAACACCCGCGAATCGATGCCGTTCATCCGGATGGCATTGGCCCAGCGGCGGAACATCTCCATTTCATGCGGGCTGTTGCAAATGGAAAGGACGCCACGCTGGCTGAACATGACGTTGAAATTGGTGTCCTGCGCGAGGTGCTCGAACAATTGCAGTGAGTGTTCGTAAAACGCACCACTTTCCGGGTAGAAATAATTGGAGCGGCAAACCTGTGTGTTGCGGCCGGTGTTGCCGCCTCCCAGGTAGCCTTTCTCCAGCACGGCAACACGCCTGATCCCTTGCTTCCCGGCCAGGTAAGCGGCCGTGGCGAGCCCGTGACCACCTGCCCCGATGACCACGACGTCATAGTGGTTTTTGGGTTCGGCGTCCCGCCAGGCGCGGGTCCAGCCCCGGTGGCCGTTCATGGCGTTTCGCAGAATCGAAAAGGCGGAATATTTGCTCATATGGTGACAACTGACCGGGCACGGCTGTTCAGCGTTCAGTGTAAACTGTCAGGATTATTCTTACACTGCAAACCATCAGGCGGCCCCATGAAAGCAATCCTTCCAAAAATCCTTTCCTGTCTGTTTTTCATCGTGCTGCCGGCTTCGATTCTTGCAGCCGAACAGCCGGCAACCGTGCGCGTGGACTACTACCACGGCGGCAACGCTGATTCTGAAATGTTCAGCCTGCACCAGGTTGTGCTGGAACCCCTGCCGTGGCCGGGCAATCCGGACAAGATGCTGGACACGACCGGCCGTGGTCATTTCAGGTTCCAGGTCGAAGACCCGGAAAGCGGAGAGGTGCTTTACTCGCGCGGATACTCGTCCATCTTCCAGGAATGGCAATCCACCGGGGAGGCGCGCGAGATGAACCGCAGCTTCCACGAATCCGTGCGGTTTCCGAAGCCGGACCGTCCGGTTCGCCTGCGCATCCTCAAGCGAAACGATGCGCAAGGTTTCGACAGTGCCTGGACGGCCGACATCGACACCGATGACATGCTGGTGGTTCGGGCCCATGCACCGGCGCCGGCGCCGGTCCAGGAAATCCACATCAGCGGCGCGCCGGCCGACAAGGTTGACCTGGTCCTGCTGGGCGACGGGTATACCGGAGCGGAAGCGGATAAGTTCCTTGCAGACGCCCACCGTTTGACCACGGCACTGTTTACCTACTCGCCGTTCAAGGAACGGGCAAATGACTTCAACGTGTGGGCGATCAATCCGCCGGCCCCCGAATCCGGCGTCAACCGGCCTTCCAACGGCACGTTCCGGTTCAGCCCTTCCGGCACGACTTATGACGCCTTCCGTGCCGAACGCTATATCCTTGCTTTTGATAACCTGGGCATGCGCCGCATCCTGCAGAACGTGCCTTACGAATTCATCGTCGTGCTCGGGAATTCGGCGACCTACGGCGGTGGCGGCATATTCGGCCTTTACAGCACGGTCGCGGCTGACAGCGACTGGTCCGAGTACCTGTTCGTGCATGAATTCGGCCATCACTTCGCAGCATTGGCGGACGAATATTACACTTCCGACGCGGTATACGAACCGGTCACCGGACGGCCGGAGCCCTGGGAGCCCAATGTCACCGCCCTGCATGATCCGGCTCATCTCAAATGGGGCGCTTTGGTGCAAGAAGGCACTGCCATACCCACTGACTGGCCAAAGCAGCAGTTCGAAGCGTTCCAGCGTGAAAACCAGGCCCGGCGCGCACAGCTCAGGGCGGAAAACCGGCCCGAATCGGAAATGAACCAGCTCTTTACCGACGAGCAGGAATGGGTGGATGAATTATTTGCCGCTTATCCGGAAACGAATTCCGTGGTCGGCGCATTTGAAGGCGCCAATTATGCGGCCACGGGCTACTACCGTTCCGAGATGAACTGCACGATGTTCACCCGGCACGACCATTTTTGCCATGTGTGCAGCGATGCACTGGAAGAAATGATGGATCTTTACACTCCCGGCACTGCCGGTCACTGATCCGCGGTTTTTTCCCTGTTATCGAAGCGAGGAAATGAAATGTTGATCTCTGAAATGATGCTATCCCGCCGCCTGCTGCTGGCGGTATTGACCGCAGTTCTGCTGGGTGCCGGTGGAACAGCCGAGGCGCAGAATACCGTCAAGCCGGTATTGCACGGCAAGCACTGGGTGGCCGTTACCGGCAAGCCACTGGCGGCGACCGCCGGCGGCATGACATTCATGCGCGGCGGCAACGCCGTCGATGCGGCCTGTGCGATGCTGGCTGCGACGTCGACCATGTGGGACACGCTGGGCTGGGGTGGCGAGACCCAGGCCCTGATTTACAACCCGCACACCGGCGAGGTCAAGGGCATCAATGCGCTGGGGGTTGCGCCGACCGGCGCCACGGCGAAGTTTTTCCGCGACCAGGGCATGCTCTACCCACCCGAGTTCGGGCCGCTGGCGGCGGTCACGCCCGGCACGCCTGGCGGTCTGATGGTGATGCTGGCGGAATACGGAACACTCAGCCTGGCGGAGGTGTTGGCCCCGGCCATGCAGATGGCTGAAGGCTATCCCATCGAACAGGCGCAGGCCGACAACATCGAGAAACGCCGGGATGTGCTGCAACAGTGGTCTTATTCACAAAACGTTTTCCTGCCGCACCTGGATGAAAACGACAGCAAACAACGGGCAGCGCCGGTTGCCGGCGAGATTTTCCGCCAACCGGACCTGCTGGCTACCCTGCAGAAACTGGTGGATACCGAGGCAGCAGCGCTGACTGCCGGCAAATCCCGTGCCGAGGCGATCATGGCAGCCTATGAGCGCTTCTACCGGGGTGATATCGCCGAGGAAATCGTGCGCAGTTCAGCCGAGTACGGCGGGCTGATCACACTGGAGGACCTGGCCCGGTGGCAGGTGCATATCGAAGAACCGGTCACGACCAATTACAAGGGGATTGACGTCTACAAGCTGACCACCTGGACCCAGGGGCCGGTGTTGCTGCAGACTTTGAACCTGCTTGAAAAGGTTGATCTGAAAAGCATGGGTTACAACAGCGTGAACTATATCCATGCGATCTACCAGGCGATGAATCTTGCCTACGCGGACCGCGATTTCTACTATGGCGACCCGGCCGTTCCTCCGGTCGAGCCGGTCAGCGGACTGTTGTCGAAAGAATACGCCGGGTCACGCCGCGCGCAGATCGACTGGAAACGAAATGATCCGGATACCAGGCCGGGAGACCCGTACCCGTTCCAGGGTAGTACCAACCCCTACCTCGATCTGCTGGAAAAATGGACACCGGTTCCACCCAAAGCCGGTGCGCTGGGCGAGGCCGGGTTCCAGCAGTCCCTGCTGATGAGCCACGACGAAGGCTTCAAGGCCGGAACGACTTCCATCCAGGCGGCGGACGCCGAAGGCTGGGTCGTCTCGGTTACTCCGAGTGGTGGCTGGATTCCGGCTTTTATCGCCGGCAGCACCGGTATAGGCCTCAGCCAGCGCATGCAGAGTTTCGTGCTGGACGAAGCGCTCAATCCGTTCAACGTGGTCCACCCCGGCCAGCAGCCACGGGTGACGCTGACTCCCAGCATTGCCCTGAAGGATGGCAAACCGTTGCTGGCGTTTTCGGTGCAGGGCGGCGACACCCAGGATCAGAACCTGTTGCAATTTTTTCTCAACATGGTCGAGTTCGACATGAACGTGCAACAGGCCGTGGAAGCCCACAATTTCACCAGCTACCAGATGCAAAGCTCGTTCGGTGACCACCAGTCCGAACCCGGCAGGTTACAGCTTACCTACCAGGTGCCGGAATGGGTCCGCAGTGAACTGGGGCGCATGGGATACAGCGTGGAGACGGTTGAGCGGACCTACAGCCCGGTCACCGCCATCTGGTTCGACCGCGAAAACGGAACCCTGTGGGGCGGGGCCAGCGAACAGGGTGAAGATTACGGGCTGGCGTGGTAACCGCCGGGCAGTACGTAAAAATACACCGCCACGAAATGGCAAATACTGCCGCCGAGCACGAACAGGTGGAAAATGGCGTGGTTGAGCGGGATTTTTCCGATGCTGTAGATCACTGCGCCCAGGGTGTAGGAAAGGCCGCCGGCAACCAGCCAGTACAAGCCGGCCTCGGGCAGGCTGGCGACCAGCGGCTTCACGGCAAAGACGATGATCCAACCCATGAACACGTACATCAGTGTCGAAAGTCCGTCGAACCGTCCGGTGAAATGCAGTTTGAGCCAGATGCCGGTACCCGCGAGTCCCCAGCTGACGCCAAAGATAATCCAGCCCACCGGTCCATTCAGGGTAATTAACGTGAACGGTGTATAGGTTCCGGCGATCAGGATATAAATGGTGGCGTGATCGATGATTCGCAGTCGGATTCTGGATTCCGGCCGGGTTGCGCTGTGATACGTGGTGGATGCGGCGTACAGCGCGACCAGGCTCGCGCCGAAAATACCCACGCTGACGATGTGCCAGGCGTTTCCGTTCAGGCTGGCGCGCACGGCCATGAGTACGCAGGCGACCAGGCTCAGGAACAGCCCGGTAGCATGGGATGCAATGTTTATCTTTTCTTCCAGCGGCGAATAGAACTTGATTTTATGGTTTTCTGTCATACACCAGGGTCTTCAGTTCAGTTCTTATCCGCGGACAGCCACTGAATGATCTGATCGTTCACAGCGGGGCTGTTCAACAGTTCCATGTGACTGGTCCGCCAGGCAATGCATTGCGACGACTCCGGAAACCCCAGGTTTCTGGAGGACTCATCGTGTTGACCAAGCGCGCTTCGCAGCGGTACCAGGCCATCCCCCAGCAGACGGTCCGACATAATGCTGCGCTTTTCAGCCAGGGTCGCGGCCACCGCGAAACAATTCACTGTAGACGGCAACGGCAGGGCTTGCCGGCGATCCGGCCGGAAGTCAAAGCGGTCGTGTCCGCGCCAGTCTTCCTCCAGCAGGTTGCCATAGCGAAGATCGGTAATTCCGGCGCTGCGCAGTTTCCCCAGCGCGTTGAACGGACTTGCGTGAGGTATCTTTTCAAGGATGATGTCCAGCCAGTTGCCAGCCCGCTCCAGCGGCGCGCCATGATGAGGTGTGCCCAGGAAGACGATGTTTTTCAACTGACCTGGCCACAGCAAACCCTGCTGTTGCGCCTGGTGCAGCGCGCTCCGGATGACCAGGCCACCCATGCTATGGGCAACCACGCTCAGTTCATCGACGGGTTCCGGCCAGTTCCTGAGCAAAGCTTCCAGTTGCACGGCAAGCTCCTGCCCATTGCGGGAAATATGCAGGCCGGAGTTGTAACGCAAATAGACCGGGCAATAGCCCAGGCTGGATGCCAGCGCCTTTCCCGGTTCAGTCAGGTTTTTGCTGTTGCGGGCATGTTGTTGCAGATCGCTCATGCACAGGCCATGGATGAGCAACATCACCTTGCCGGACGAGCCGGGCTCGATCTGCGGAACTTGCTGGCCCGGCGCCAGCTCCCGGTGACGAAAGGTCATGGGAATCGCAAACGGATTGTTTTGCTCGACCAGGTGGTCGCCCATGACGCCGTTCAATATGGAAAGAAAGGTTTCTCCACGCGGCGTACGCGGAATGTTGTTTCCTTCGGACTCGAAGATCGCTTCCAGCAGTGAAATCACCGTTTTCGCGCTTTTTCCGGTAGCCTGCGTGATGAGGTGCACCAGGCGGTACACCGCGCCGGTGAGGCCGCGCGTTTTTCCCGGTATTTGACCGCCCGGAGCGCCCAGCCTGTCCCAGACGGACTGGTGCACGCCTTCCACGATCCGGGTGACCCCGGTCGTTGCCTGGGTCGCGAGTTGCACCGCGCCGCGGATGTCTGAAATTCGCACCATTCTATATTCTCCTGGCCCGGAAAGACCGGCCCTTTAATTTTCCTTCGACCAGCTTTTTCAGTGCAGGTTTTGCGGCATCACGGCTGACCGCCACGTAAGCGCAATTGTCGAAAATATCAATCTTGCCGACCTGTTTACCGGCGATGCCTTCCGGGCCGGTCAAAGCGCCAAGGATGTCACCTGGCCGGACTTTCTGCTTTTTTCCGCCGTCAATCTGAAGGGTGACCATGGCCGGCTTGTAACCCGGTTTTTCCAACAGGCTGTATGGGGGCAGGGGCTCGGGTTCGATCGAGCGGCCCAGGTAATCGCCCAGCCGTTCCGCGCGGTAGGACTCCTTTTCGCTGAACAGGGTCAAAGCCACACCTTTCTTCCCCGCCCGGCCGGTACGGCCGATCCGGTGCACATGAACTTCAGGGTCCCGGGCGATGTGGTAATTGATCACGGCGTCGAGGTCGTCGATGTCCAGGCCGCGGGCGGCGACATCGGTGGCCACCAGGATGGAAGCGCTTTTGTTTGCAAAACGCACCAGCGCCTGGTCCCTGGCCCGTTGCTCCAGGTCGCCGTGCAGGGCGATCGCGTTCAATCCATGGCTGCGCAGTTCATCCGCCACTTCTTCGGTTTCGATCCTGGTATTGCAAAATACCAGGGCGGAATCAGGACGGAACTTCAACAGCAACAACCGCAGGGCTGCCATCCGGTGCTTGTTGAGTTCAAAACGGTAGAAATGCTGCCGGATGCTGGCGCTGTCGTGGGTGGTGTCGACCGTCACGGTTACCGGGTTTTTCATCCCCCGCCTGGCCAGGTCGCGGATCGGGTCGGAATAGGTTGCGCTGAACAGCAGGGTTTGGCGCTGAGCCGGAACCCGGGCCAGGATGGCGTCCAGGGATTGCTGAAAACCCATGTCCAGCATTCGATCGGCCTCGTCCAGGACCAGCAGGTTGACCTGGCCGAGATCGAGGGTGTTTTTCCGCAGGTGGTCTTCGATGCGGCCCGGTGTTCCGACGACAACGTGCGCGCCGTGCTCGAGCGAGCCTATTTGAGGGCCGATCGGCATGCCTCCGCACAGGTTCAGAATCTTGATGTTATGTACGGCGCGGGCCAGCCGCCTGAGCTCTTTCGCCACCTGGTCGGCCAGTTCCCTGGTCGGGCAAAGTACCAGGGACTGCACGCGAAAAGTTGCAACGTCGAGTTTTTGCAGCAAGCCGAGGCCGAAAGCCGCGGTCTTTCCTGAGCCGGTCCTGGCCTGGGCGATGACGTCTTTGCCGTCAAGGATCGGGGGCAGGGCGCGGGCCTGGACAGGCGTCATCGCGTCATAGCCCAGCGACGCCAGGTTGTTCAGCAATTCCGGGGCCAGCCGGGTGGAAGAAAAATCCGTAGTGTTCATCTAAAGCCTGTTCAGTGCGCCACGCCTGCTGCGGCGCCTTCGTCAACCAGGCAACCGGTGGTGAATCGATCCAGGGAGAATGGCTGCAATAATTCATGGGGCCGGTCCTGGCTTATCGTGTATGCCAGGGTATCGCCACCGGCCGGGATGGCTTTGAAACCGCCGGTTCCCCAGCCTGTTGAGAGGTACAGGTTTTCGACCGGTGTCTTTCCCACGATCGGGCTGGAGTCTGGCGAGATATCACAAATTCCGGCCCATTGTCGCATGATCCGGAGGCGGCTGAAACTCGGGATAAGCTCGACAACGGCCGCGGCATTGTCGCGGAGGGCGCCAAGGCCACCTCGTTGCGCGTACGAGTGAAACGGCTCGGCGCCGCCGCCGATGACGATCTCGCCGCGGTCTGACTGGCTGATGTAGGCATGGACGGCAAGCGAACCGACGACCGTGTTCAGGACCGGTTTCACCGGTTCCGTGACCATGGCCTGCAGGGCGATGCTCTCAATCGGCAGTTTCAGCCCGGCTTTGGCTGCCAGAACGCTGCTGTGACCGGCGACACAGAGCGCAAACCGTTCCGCATGAATGGCCCCGTGGTTGGTGATGACGGCTTCAATCCGCTCGGGGGACATTTGGAATCCGGTGACTTCGCAGCCCTGGATGATGTCCACGCCGGCGGCGGATGCGGCTCTCGCGTATGCCCAGACCACGGCGTCGTGCCTTGAAATACCCGCGCGTCGCTGGATAAACCCCCCGACGACCGGAAAGCGGCAGTCGAGATCCAGTATGGGCTCCAGCCTGCGGATATCCTCCTTGCTGAGTAATTCGGAATCGATCCCGTTGAGGGTCATCGCGTTCGCCCAGCGCCGGTTCATCTCGAGTTCCTCGACACTGTGACTCAACTCGAGGTTGCCGCGCTGGCTGAACATGATGTTGAAATTCAGGTCGGTGGACAGGGATTCATAAAGCTTCAGGGAGTGCTCATAAAACGCGGCGCTTTCCGGGTAAAAATAATTGGAACGGCACACCTGGGTGTTACGTCCCGAATTGCCTCCCCCCAGGTGGCCTTTTTCCAGCACCGCGATGTTGCCCGCCCCGTACCGGGTCGCCAGGTAATAAGCCGTGGCCAGGCCTTGCCCGCCAGCGCCTATGATGACCACATCATAGCTGCGCCCGGGTTGTGGATTTCTCCATGCTTGTCGCCAGCCCCGGTGGCCGCTGAGGCTGTGTCGAAACAATGAGAAACCGGAGTAAAAATCCATCGGTGCAGGATAGCCCAAGATGCGATAAGTGTGATATAAAACCGGAAAATTAAAATAAAACAACAATCAGGCAACTTGTTCGTACGCCAGCCCAGTCAGGGCTTTCCGAAAACCAAAAGTCAACGGCGGTATCACATGAAGAAAAGTCACACCATTGCAGACCTCCGGGTGCGGTTGCTTGTTCTCTCCGTGCTCGTTTTTCCGGGAGCGGGTTTCACCTCGCTGGCGCTGGCCCAGAACACTTCTGCTGATCCGGATTCCGGGCTGTTGGAAGAGGTGATCGTCACGGCAACCCGCCGTGCTGAAAATATACAGGATGTGCCGATTTCCATTACCGCGCTTACCCCTGCGGAGATCGAGCAGATTTCCGCCGGCGTGCCGGATATCCGTTTTCTCAGCGGCCGTGTCGCGAATCTGACGATTGAATCTTCCTATGGCCGCGTATTTCCGCGCTTTTATATCCGCGGATACGGCAACACGGATTTCGATCTGAATTCCTCCCAGCCGGTTTCCTACGTGGTGGACGAAATCGTCCAGGAAAACCCGCTTCTGAAGGGATTTCCGGTTTTTGACGTGGAGCGGATCGAAGTTCTGCGCGGACCCCAGGGCACGCTGTTCGGCCGCAATACACCGGCAGGCGTCGTCAAGGTCGATTCGGTCAAGCCGGTCGGTGTTCCGGACGGTTATTTCCGGGCATCCTACGGCTCGTTCAGCCAGGCCCGGGTAGAAGGTGCGATCGGTACCGGATTTGGCAACGGCTGGTCCACCCGCCTTTCGGTACTGTACATGCACCAGGATGATTACGTGAACAATGGTTACACCGGTGAGGACGACGCCTACGCCGGTTTCAACGAATGGGCGGCGCGGTTTCAGCTGGCCTACGACAACGGCGGCAAATTCCGCGCCCTGTTCAACCTGCATGGCCGCGGCGTGGACGGCAGCGCGATCCTGTTCCGGGCCAACATCATCCAGCAGGGCACCAACCGGCTGGACCCGGAAAATTATCGCCGCAAGACCGTCTGGTTCGACGGGCAGAACTACCAGGACCTCGACCAGTTCGGCGGCTTTGCCCGGTTCGAGTGGGATATCGGCAACCTGACCCTAAGTTCGATCACCGGTTATGAAATCCCTGGACGCCAATAGCCGTGGCGATATCGACGGGGGCTATGGCGCCTGCGTTGTCATCGGTACCTGCGGCCCGGGCTACATCCCGTTCGATGCCGAAACCGAAGACGGCATGCCGGACCATTCGCAATGGACCCAGGAAATACACCTGGCATCGAACAATGACGGGGCCTTTAACTGGCTCGCCGGTTTCTTCTATTTCGACGAAGATTTCACCATCGATACGATTAATTATTCGACAATTTTTGGTGGCGATGTGAATGGCCTGGTGTACCAGACGCAGAAGAACAAGGCCTACGCATTTTTTGGTTCCGGAACCTGGGATGTGTCCGATCGCTTTCAACTGGGTGCGGGAATCCGATATTCACATGATAAAAAGGACTACTCCGCAGAACGCACGCTTTCCCCGTTATCGTTTCACGGCGTGCCGCCCATCGGCCCGATTTACGCCGACCCGTCTGATTCGAGAGTCACCTGGGACCTGACGGCCCGGTTCACCCAGAATGATGACGTTAACTGGTATGCCCGGGTTGCCACGGGTTTCCGCGCACCAGCCATCCAGGGTCGGTTGCTGTTCGGTGATACGGTTTCGGTCGCTGATTCGGAAACCAGCATTTCCTACGAGGGTGGCATCAAGGCAACCGTGGCCGGCGGTCGGGCCAATATCGATTTCAATGTGTTTACCTATACCGTGGACGACGCGCAACTGACCGCCGTCGGCGGGCAGGCCAACTTCAACCAGGTGATCAATGCGAACAAGGTCAAGGGAAGCGGCTTCGAGCTGGACGTGCAGGCCCGGGTCACGCCGGATTTCATGGTCTATTACAGCCTGGGGTACACCGACACCAAGATCAAGGATGACACGCTGGCGGTCGCCGGATGCGGTGCACCCTGCACCGTCACCAATCCTGCAGGTCCCGTGGAGGGTTCCTATCTGATCGACGGAAATCCCTTGCCGCAGTCGCCGAAGATCACGTCGAGCCTGATCTTCGAATGGTTGAAGAACCTCGATGCCGGCCAGATCTATGTCAAGGGTGACTGGGCGTACCGCAGCAAGATCAACTTCGTACTTTACGAGGCTTCCGAATACCGCGGCCAGTCGCTGTCCGAAATCGGCCTGCGGGTTGGTTACCGGTTTGGCGCCGGACATCATGACGTCTCCGTTTTTGGCCGCAACATTGCTGACCGGACAGAAAATATCTACACCATCGATTTCAGTAATCTGACCGGAATCGTGAACGACCCGAGAACCTGGGGGATCGAGTACGCCTGGCGTTATTGAGTATTGATGCAATATCAATTCGAGGGCCGACGCTGTCGGCCCTTTTGCATTACAGGTATCATTACCGGTATGTTCAAAGGTATCCCTCCCGTCATCTGGTTTGCCGCACTGCTGCTGGCCGGGCCGGTCTTGGCGCAGCCACAATCCGGCGTTGCCCGTGTTTTCGTCAGCGAGGCGGTGATGCTCCCGTTTCCGTTGTCGGCGGAGGCGTTGGGAAATACGCGGGCGAACGAAGCAGTGGATATCCGCCCGGAAATTACCGCTGCGATTACCTCGATCGAATTCGAAGAAGGGCAGCAGGTGCAGAAAGGCGACGTGCTGCTCAGACTGGAAAATTCCGAACCGCTGGCGGACGTTGCGGCAAAAAAGGCTGCGCTGATCGATTCGGAAAGCCAGTACCGGAGATCTTCCGAGCTGTTCAGGACAAAAGTCGTCTCGGCTTCCCAGTTGGAGCAACTGGAGGCGCGCCGGGATGCGGATCTCGCCGCGGTTAATGCGGCGGAGTCCAGGCTGGCCCACACCGTGATCCGTGCGCCGTTCGCAGGCCAGATTGGTCTGCGCCGCGTCAGCGTGGGCAGTATTGTCGGGCCGTCGACGGTGATCACCACGCTGGATGACACCTCGCAAATCAAGCTGGATTTCAATGTGCCGGAGATCTTCATGTCCCGGTTGGAACGGGGATTGACGGTGACGGCGCACAGTGTCGCCTGGCCCGATGTCCTGTTCACCGGCCAGGTCATATCCATAGATACCCGGGTCGATCCGGTCAGCCGCACGATCACGGTCAGGGCCTTGCTTCCCAATGAACTGGGCAGGCTACGCCCGGGTATGTTCCTGACGGTTTCGCTGCTCAAGGAAGACGTCGTTGCGCTGGTCATTCCGGAAGAATCGCTGATTCCTGAGCGCAGCAAACAGTTCGTTTTTGTCGTGGGTGATGGAAACCTCGTGGAGCGTCGTGAAGTCTTTACGGGCCGGCGCCGTCCGGGCCAGGTCGAAATACTGGAGGGCCTCGCCCCGGGTGAAACAGTGATCACCGAGGGCACCCAGCAGGCCCGTCCCGGCATGCCGGTGACGGTCGTCGAACAGCAATGATCATTTCCGACCAGTCCGTCCGCCGGCCGGTATTCGCAACCGTCATTTCCGCCCTTCTGATCATTCTCGGCCTTGCCTCGCTCGGACGACTTCCGGTTCGCCAGTACCCGGACATCGACTTGCCGGTGGTGTCGATTGAAACGACTTACCGGGGTGCGTCCGCCGAGGTGGTGGAAACAAAGGTCACCCAGGTCGTCGAGGATGTGATTTCGGGCATCGAAGGCATAGAAAAACTCACTTCGACGAGCAGGGATGAGCGCTCGGACATTCGCGTCGAATTCAACCTGGCACGGGACATAGACTCCGCGGCAAACGACATCCGCGACCGCGTTTCCCGCGTTGTTGACCAGTTGCCGGTCGAAGCCGACCCGCCGGAAATCGCCAAGGTCGATGCCTCGCGCCAGGCGGTAATGTACCTCAATCTCACCTCTGACCGGCACTCGGGCCTTGATTTGACCGACTTCGCTGACCGCTACCTGATCGACCGGTTTTCGACGGTTCCCGGCGTGGCGCGCGTGCAGATTTCCGGCGCCCGGCGTTACGCCATGCGTATCTGGTTGTCGCGTGAAGCGCTGGCCGCCCGCAGCCTGACCGTCGCGGATGTCGAAAATGCGCTGCGATCGGAAAACGTGGAGTTGCCGGCCGGCCGTTTGGAATCCGTTTCACGGGAGTTTACCCTGCGAACGGCAACCGGCTTCGTGGCGGAGGATGACTTCAGGAAACTGGTCGTCGGACGCGGACCGGACGGACAACAGGTCAAGCTGGGAGAGGTTGCAGAGGTCCGGATTGGCGCAGAAAATGAGCGCAGCATTGCCCGCGCCAATGGTGTCGATGCGGTATCACTCGCGATCGAACAGTTGTCCAAGGCCAATAGCGTTGCGGTCTCGCAGGAAATCCAGAAAGAAATGGCTGCCCTGAATTCGGAACTGCCCGAAGGAATGGTGCTGGAAATCAATTACGACCGCGCGGAATTCATCGAGGCATCCATGCGGGAAGTGTATCGCGCGCTTTTCATTGCCATTGGCCTGGTACTGGTCGTGATCTACCTGTTCCTGGGGTCCTTCCGGGTCACCGTGATACCCGCCGTGGTGGTCCCGGTTTCGGTTATAGCGACGTTCACCGTGATGGCGGCGCTCGGGTACACCATCAATATCCTGACTTTGCTGGGGCTGGTGTTGGCGATTGGCCTGGTCGTGGACGATGCGATCGTGGTGCTCGAGAACATTTACCGGCGAATCGAGGACGGCCAGCGACCCTTGCTGGCCGCGCTGGAAGGCTCACACGAGATTGGTTTCGCGGTCATTGCAACGACGCTGGTGCTGGTCGCCGTGTTCGTCCCGCTGTCCTTCATTCAGGGGGACATTGGCCGGTTGTTCCGGGAATTTGGAATCACCCTGGCGGCTGCTGTGCTGTTTTCAAGCCTGGTTGCATTGACTCTGACGCCGATGCTGTGTTCAAAAATGTTGCATCGCAAGAGTCTTGGCTCGGGTCTGACCCGCGTGGTGGACAACGCGTTCAGGCGCTTTGCCACCGCCTACCGCAAACTGCTCGAAAAAGTGGTTGACGCACCCTGGGTTGCCGTTGCCGCGGCGGTGCTGCTGACCGCGTTGTCGGGATGGTTGATGTGGACCCTGCCCACGGAATATGCGCCGGCGGAGGACCGTGGCGCGTTCTCCATCATGTTGCGCGCACCGGAGGGGGCCAGCCTGGAATACATGGACCGCTATGCGCGGGAGATGGAAACGATCCTGCTGGAAGAAATCGGCGACTCAAAATCGGTTCGCCGCTTTCTTACCCGGCTGCCGGGCAGTTGGGGCGGATCGGAAGTGAACTCGGCCCGCTCGATTGTGTTGCTCGAAAACTGGGATATCCGCGATGAAAGCGACAAGGACATTGGCAATCGGCTATGGGCGCGCCTGGACAGCCTGGTAGGGGTTCGTTCGTTTATTTTCCAACCCGCCAGCCTGGGTCTGCAGGCGGAAAGCCGGCCGGTTGAGATGGTGCTGGGCGGACCGGACTACGAACAGTTGCGCGATTGGCGCGATTCCCTGTTGCTGGCGATTGAAGACATACCTGAACTGGTTAACGCGGACAGTAACTACCAGGAAAGAAAACCACAGATGAATATTTCGGTGGACCGCGACCGGTCGGCGGCCCTGGGTGTATCGCTGTCCGCGGTTGGGCGGACACTGGAAACCATGTTGGGTTCCCGTAAGGTAACGACCTATATCGACCGTGGGCGCGAGTACAATGTGATCCTGATGGGCAAGGAAGATGATCGTTCCAGTCCGGACGACCTGACCAACCTGTACGTGCGTTCCGCGCTGACCGGCGATCTGATTCCGTTGAGCAACCTGGTCAAAATCACCGAATCCGCCGGGCCGGCGGAATTGAACCGGCACGACCGCATGCGATCCATCAGCATCCAGGCGGGTTTGGCGGACGGCGTCAGCCTGGGTGCCGGAATCGCGGCCCTGGACCGGGTGGCAAGGGAAACCCTGCCGAAGTCTGCGCGGATCAGCTGGGACGGCCAAAGCAAGGAGTTCAAGGATTCCGGCAGTTCCCTGTACCTGACGTTTGCGATGGCTCTGCTGGTGGTTTTCCTGGTGTTGGCCGCGCAATTCGAGAGCTTCATCAACCCCTTGATCATCCTGGTGACGGTCCCACTGGCGATGACCGGAGCGCTGATCGGGCTCCATGTTTACGGCTCGTCGGTCAACGTGTTCAGCCAGATCGGGTCGATCCTGCTGATTGGCCTGTCGGCGAAAAACGGAGTTTTGATCGTTGAGTTCGCAAACCAGTTGCGTGACCGCGGAGAACAGATCAGGGAGGCGGTTCTCGACGCGGCAACCATTCGGTTCCGGCCGATCCTGATGACCAGTGCGGCAACCACATTCGGCGCTTTGCCACTATTGATCGGCAATGGCGCCGGTTGGGAGTCCAGGCAGCCGATCGGCATCGTTATTGTTTTCGGCGTCTCTATTTCGGCTTTTCTGACGCTGTTTATCGTCCCTGCGTTCTATGCCCTGTTTGCCAGCAAAACCTCGTCACCACAGCGCGTCTCCCGTTTGATTGAACAGATGCAACACGCGGCCTTGGCTGACCGGCCTGCCGCCGGGGATTCGAAAGTCTGAGTCGTTTCCGGCCCGTGAAGCTTTTTTGGTGACGGTCGGGTTGGTATGATGTCCTGGCGCTTCATCATGCCAGGGCGACAGGGGCTTCGGCCTCTTCCGGAGGGGAATTGCCTTACCACAGAATATACAGGTACACATCGATTGGGCGCCCATTGCAGCTGGGGCAGCCTGCACACAAGGCCGTACTGATTCTGACCCTGGGCGCGGCCCTGCTGGGAGCGGTTACCGCTTCCATGGATGGGCTTGCGGTCGTGCCGGTCCTTCAGCAGGCGGTTTCCTATTTTCTGATTGCCTATGGCTCCTGGGCTCTTGCCCGGGAACTGGACCCGGACGACCCGGTGGTGGCTTTTCTGAGCATGGCGGCCGGCATCTTCGCCGCGTTCACCGTCGATTCGCCGGGAATATTGATCGTTTTCACAACGCTGGGCCTGGTGCGAATGGTCAACCGGAGCAGCGGGCTGGTCGCCCGGAGGTCAGACTCTTTCCTGCTCATGCTTTTCGCCATTTTGGTGATGTATGCAACCGATAGTCCGTATTACGGGGTTGTTGCCGCAGCGGCGTTCATCATGGATGGCAGCCTCCGGGAACCGTTGAGGCAACAATGGATTTTTGGCCTGGTCTGCATCGGCGGCACGATCGTATACATGGTCGATCATGAAACCGGATTTGGCCGGATCGCTGCCCCCGGCTCCCTGTTTGCCTGGCTTGCCCTGTTGTTTCTGCTGATTTTTGCATTGAACACGGTGCTCCTCCAATCCGTACAATCAAAGGGTGATGCCAAGCAAAAAACCCTTGCACCGGGAAGGGTGAAGGCCGGCATGCTGGTTGGGTTATTCGCCGCTGTCCAGGGAATTTACCGGCCGGAACAGGTCATGATCATCATCGCTGTCATTTCCGGGATCTGCTTTGGAATGGCTTTCAGGAAGGGATTCAAAACGCCGGTTCCCGGATGACGAACAGAGGTTCCTTAGGTGAACAATGGGAGAAGGTATATGAGAATTATCGCGTTGACTGTTATCTGGTTGTTGGTTTCGTTTCCCGCCTGGGCGGACAGTTTACCGCTCGATGCACGTATCGAACGGGCCATGTTCGGAGATCACCGGTCTGCTGAAAACATTGCCCGGAACGCTTACCGGCACCCGGTGGGCACCCTGACATTCCTGGGCCTGGAAGACGGCATGACCGTAATGGAAATCTGGCCCGGCGGGGGCTGGTACACAGAAATTCTGGCGCCCGTGATCCGCCTCAACGGGCAGTTCATCGTGGCGACGTACGATGTTGATGTGCCGGACCAGCCGGAGTACCGCTACAGGCTACAGGGGGACCTGCTCACCAAGTTTTCATCGGCGCCGGAGATTTATGACCAGGTCGCCATCGTCCCGTTTTCACCGCCCGAGTCCGCTTCGCTGGGTGAAGCAGGTTCGATTGACCTGATCCTTACCTTCAGGAATACCCACGGTTGGATAAGTGACGGCATCGCGCAGCTGGTATTCGCCGAGTTCGCACGTGTCCTGAAACCGGGTGGAATCCTCGGCGTCGTGCAACACCGGGCGGAAGAAGGGGCTGATCCATTGGTGAGTTCAGAAATGGGTTATGTTTCCGAAAGCGCCATGATCGACCTGGCCAGGAATGCCGGGCTTTACCTCGAAGGCCGTTCCGAGGTCAACGCCAACCCCCGGGACAGCAAGAATTACGAGGGAGGGGTATGGAGTTTGCCGCCCGGTCTGAGTCTGTGCGAGGAAATTGACAGTGAAGACGGCATTGAAGCCTGCCGCGAAAAATACCTGAAGATCGGGGAAAGTGACCGGATGACGCTGCGCTTCCGCAAACCCCTGTAAGAGCGGCCCACGGCCGCGATTCCGTGATTCACGGGCATGGCCCGCTCTTACGTGGCGGCATCGAGTGCTTCGCTGGCCTCGAACCACTCCCATTCAAGGCTTTCGATGGCTGATTTCAGTTCGGCTTGCGTGCGGATCAGCTGTGTCAATTCGTCTTTCCGTGACGGGTCGGTGTATAGCGAGGTGTCGGCCAGCCTGGCTTCAAGCACCTGTAGTTCAGACTTCCGTGACTCGAGTCCGGTCTCGGCTTTGCGAACGCGGTCGGTCAGGGGTTTCATTATGCGGCGCTGTTCGGCATCCAGTTGCCGCTGTAGTTTCCGGTTGATCTGCCCGGACTCGTCCCCCTGGCTGTTATCGGCACCAGCCGCCGGCCCGCTCACTGCTTCCTGTTCCCGCAGCCATGCCGGATATTCTTCCAGGCTGAGTTCGAAGCGGTCGACTGTTCCATGGTGAACGATAAGCAGTTCATCGCATACGCTGCGCAGCAAGTGCCGGTCATGGGAGATGACCACCAGGGCGCCGCTGTAATCGACCAGGGCGCGGCTGAGCGCCTGGCGCATTTCCAGGTCCAGGTGGTTGGTCGGTTCATCCAGCAGCAGCAGGTTGGGTTGTTGCCGGATCATCAGGGCCAGGACCAGGCGGGCTTTTTCACCACCGGAGAAGGGTGCGACCGGTTCGAAGATACGCTCGCCGTTGAAGCCAAAACGGCCCAGGAAGTTACGCAGCTCGGATTCCCGGAGTCCGGGAGCCACCGCCTTGAGGTGGTCGAAGGGGCTTTCCGACGGGTTCAGCAGGTCGAGCTGATGTTGAGCGAAGTAGCCGATCCGGGTGTCCCTGCTCAGGGTTCTTTCTCCGGCAAGCAAGGTGCTGCCGTCGCACAGGGCTTTCACCAGGGTTGATTTACCGGCGCCATTCACACCGAGCAAACCGATCCGGTCACCGGCCGAAATCAGCAGGTCGATATCCGTCAGCACGGGTTCCGAATATCCGGCTGCGGCCTGTTCCAGTTTCACCAGGTGGTGGGGCTGCTTGTGGGGCTCCATGAAATGAAATCGGAATGGCGAATCCACGTGGGCCGGCGCGATCAGCGTCATCCGCTCCAGCATTTTCAGCCGGCTCTGGGCCTGTTTCGCCTTCGAGGCTTTGTAGCGGAATCGATCCACATACGACTGGATGTGGCTGACTTCCCGCTGCTGCCGTTTGAACATGGCTTGCTGCTGAGCCAGTTGCTCGCTGCGGTACTGCTCAAATTGCGTGTAGTTGCCGGTAAAAAGACGTATTTCCTGGTGATCTATATTCGCGATATGGTTACAGACGGCGTCAAGAAAATCCCGGTCGTGTGATGCGACCATCAAGATCCCCTCGTAACGGGTCAGCCAGCGCTCGAGCCACAGGATGGCGGGCAAATCCAGATGGTTGGTGGGTTCATCGAGCAACAGGATATCGGAAGGACACATCAGCGCCTGCGCCAGGTTCAGACGCATTCTCCATCCTCCGGAAAATTCCTGGACCGGAGAAAGGTGGCTGCTGTCCTCGAATCCGAGACCATGAAGCAAGCGTGCCGCACGCGCTTCGGCGGTAAACCCGTCCAGTTCTTCCAGGCGCTGATAGAGGGTATGAAGTTCTTTGCCATGGCTATCGCGTTCACTTTCTGCAATAGCCGCCTGGACCTGCCGCAGGGCCTGGTCACCGTCAATAACGAAATCCAGTGCGGAGCGTGTTCCGGAGGGGCTTTCCTGCGCCACGTGCGAGATGCGGTCCGCGGCGTTCATTTCGAGACTGCCCCCGTCGGGTTCCAGTGTTCCCAGCAGCATCGCAAAGAGCGAAGATTTACCGCTGCCATTGGCGCCGACCAGGCCGATCCGGTCGCCGGAATGGGCCTGAAACGTCGCGTTTTCGAACAGCAGTTTGCTCCCGCGGCGCAAGCTTACCTGGTTAATGCTGATCATCGGTTCAATGCGGCATTTGAAGGGGCGTTATTATATCCTGCCGGGCGAGACTCTTATCAATTATGAAGAAAGCACTTTCCATCATCCTGATTTTGCTGGTCGTACTGGCCTGGCGGGACTGGCGGTACCGCGAAATCACGCATGAACCGGGAATTCTCGTAGCGGAACTTCCCCGGCAAGCGGACATCAAGGAACCCGGGTTCATCCAGGTGGCGGGCTACCGTCTGACCTTGCGCGCGGAATTTGATCTGCGCGCCAGGGTGCTTTCGATCGAATACTACCGCTGGGGGAACGAAGCCGACCTTTCCCCGGTTGATTTCGCCCTCGGCTGGGGCGTGATGTCGGACCAGGCGGTCCTGGACCGCATTTCGATATCCCAGGGCGCGCGCTGGTATTTCACCCGGTATGAACTTCCTGCGCCGGTCACTGACCGGCAAATCATCACCAGCAGCAGCAACATGCACATGATCCCCGCCAACCCGTGGGTGGCGGATAAGCTCGATGAGGTGAGAAAAGGCAGTGTCGTTCAGTTCAAAGGCTTCCTGGTTGATGTCGACACCAATTCAGGGTTCTTCTGGCGAACCTCTCTGCGCCGCGACGACACCGGGAATGGTTCGTGTGAGATCTTTTACGTCGAGAGCCTGTACATCGAAGATGGTTGAATTTTTTTCCTGAATCGGGTCACTATAGCGGGCAATGACCGATGCAGACCTCAGACCTTTTGTCGCGCCTTGCCGGGTACTGGACACTCACGCCCCGCTGCGGTGGCTCAAATCCGGCTGGCAGGATTTCCGGTCTGCGCCGGGAATAAGCCTGGCCTGGGGTGGCTTTTGCTGGTTCCTCTCCACCATCGTTACCGTGGTTGCGTGGAAAGTGGGCGGCTGGGTGTTGTTGATCAGCCTGCTTTCCGGGTTTATTTTCGTCGCTCCCCTGTTCGCGTTCGGGATGTATTCCGTCAGCCGGCAATTGTGCCTGGGCAACAAGCCGACTCTTGCCTGGACCCTCAAGGCGGCGCGCAAGCCGTTCACCAACTCGCTGGTTTTTGCCCTCGTCTTGTTGATTATCCTTCTGCTTTGGGCGCGGGCGGGGACCATGGTGCATATCTTTTTTCCCAGTGACGGAACGGTAAAACTCGAAAACCTGGTGCTCTACCTGGGTGTGGGCTCCGCGATTGGCTCGATTTTTGTGGCGATCTGTTTCGCGGCCAGCGTATTCTCTCTGCCGTTTATCGCCAATCGGGACGCGGACGTGATCACGGCGGTGGTTTCCAGCATCAATGCCGTGCTTCGAAACCGCAGGACGATGCTGATCTGGGGACTGCTCATTGTCTTTTTTACCGCGGTTGGCTTCGCCACGGCCATGTTCGGGTTTATCCTGATCATTCCCTGGCTGGGATATGCAACCTGGCACGGTTACCGGGATGCACTGGACGTCAGTGACTGGGCGGTGCTCCCGACACCTGAATAAAAAAGGCCGGTCAAAATAGACCGGCCTCACTTTTTTTAAAACAGGAAATCAAGTGTGACCCACTTGGGCCGGAGCCCTTGACACAGAAAATTGGGGGGGACTGTGCGTGGGTCACACACTGATCATAGGACAGATTCAGCAGACTTCAAGTAAACAGGGCCTGTTCACACTAATCCTCAACTCCCAACCTTTTATGCATCAGGGGACTGGTCGTTGTGTATTGCAGCCTGATTTTTTGCTCCGGGTGGATATGGTGCTGGACCGCGAATGCCGCCAGCGCGGCTTCATGAAAACCGCTCAGGATCAGTTTCTTTTTACCCGGGTAGGTGTTGATATCACCCACCGCGAAGATACCCGGCACATTGGTCTGGAATTTTTCCGTATCCACGTGGACCTGCCTTTTATCCAGGTCGAGCCCCCAGTCAGCGATGGGGCCGAGGTTGGGGGATAGTCCCCAGAACACGAAAACTTCGTCGGCTTCGATACGGTGGTCAACGCCATCATGTGCCGCGATTTCCAGTCCGCCAAAACCACCGTCCTGCTCAAATACAGAGCGGACATGGCCGTGGAATTCAGCCAGGGATTCACCGTTTACCAGTGATTTCATGCGATTCACGGATGCCGGAAGAGCCCGGTATTCCTCCCGACGGTGGATCAGGGTGATTTTTTTCACCTTGCCGTGGAGTTCAAGTGTCCAGTCGAGCGCCGAGTCTCCGCCACCGAGAATGATGATGTTCTTGCCGTCGAGTTTTTCCGACTCCCTGATGCGGTAGTGAATGTTCCTGTTTTCCCACTCCTCGGCGCCACGCACCCTCAGGCGGCGGGGTTGGAATGCGCCAAGTCCGGCAGCTAGGATTACCGCTGCTGCGTCAAACCGGGTCCCGGCCGAAGTTTCCAGGCTGAAACGGCCTTCAGGTGTTTGTGCCAGGTGAGTGACGGTTTGCCCCAGATGAAATTGCGCATGGAATGGCTTGATCTGTTCCATCAATCGGTCAGCGAGTTCCTGCGCGCCACACACGGGCAGCGCCGGAATATCGTATATCGGCTTGTCGGGATACAGTTCACTGCACTGACCGCCAACCTGTTTCAAGGAATCAACGACGTGGCAATGGATGTCCAGCAAGCCGAGTTCGAACACCTGGAACAGGCCGCACGGGCCGGCGCCGATGATTACTGCATCTGTTTTTATGGTCATTTCCAACCTGCATTCTGGATTTGGGCCTGTTAACCGGCCCTGGAACCGATCCGGGTTTTACGCCGGCACACGATCTGCTAACTTGGGCTTAACTTAGCAGATTCAAGCCATGGGGCGCGTAGGAATGGGCAATCAAAGGGAAATCAGGCTCGATCCATCCTGGAAAAGCAGGCTGTCTGAAGAGTTCGGGCAACCCTACATGGCCGCCCTGAGGCAGTTTCTGCTGGAGCGAAAGCGACTGGGTGCTGTTATCTACCCACCAGGCGACCTTATTTTCAATGCCCTGAATTCAACGCCATTCGAAGCGGTCAAAGTGGTCATTCTCGGACAGGATCCTTACCACGGCCCGGGCCAGGCGCACGGCCTGTGTTTTTCCGTCCAGCAGGGCGTCGCCATTCCGCCGTCATTGGTGAATATCTATAAAGAACTGGCTTCTGACCTCGGCGCCGTACCGCCAGCCGGCGGCAATCTTCAACCATGGGCGGAGCAGGGGGTTTTGCTGCTGAACGCGGTACTCACGGTGGAAAAGGGCCAACCGGCCGCACACCAGGGAAAAGGCTGGGAGCGGTTTACCGACCGGGTAGTGGGTGAGTTGAACGACGGCCGTGAAGGCCTCGTTTTCTTGTTATGGGGGAGTTACGCGATCAAAAAAGGTGTGGTGATTGATCGCGAAAGACACCTGGTCCTGACCGCGCCGCACCCCTCTCCGCTTTCCGCACACCGTGGATTTTTCGGGTGCCGGCACTTTTCCAGCGCCAACAAGTGGTTAATGGAGCACGGCGAGGCCCCGATCGACTGGTGTTGACCAGGCCCTGGCGGCCGCTACAGGCGACTAGCCGGTGATCATTTTCAAAGCGTCATCGATCGGCATCCAGTCGACGTGTGCGTCGAAAAAGGAATTCGCCTGGGGTTTCCGGTCTATTGGATCGTCGATGCAGCCAAGGGCCACGTGAGTCTCGTGGGGCCATCTTTGGGATTCAAACAACATGGAACTGCCGCACGTCTTACAGAATCCCCGCCGGGCGCCAGTCGAGGATAAATACCAGGTCAGGTGATGGTCGCCCGACAGCAGGATAAAATCGGCGCTCTCGAAGCCGACCCAGGTGACATAGCCGGCGCCGTGTGCCTTGCGGCACATGCCGCAGTGGCAATGCGCACACCATTTGCTGGGGAGTTTGCATTCAAAGTGAACGGCGCCGCAAAGGCAGCCTCCTTTAACGGTATCTCGTGTAGTCACGACGTTGTCCTCAATTCATCAAAAGATACGATGCCAGCCTTAACCAAAGGAGCAGGAGAAACAGGCAACTGATGAAATACGCGATGAAGCGGTGCATCACGCGGTTGTAACTGCAATGAACCGCGCTGTGTATCACCCGCATGATCACGAACCCCCAGGCCAGCCGGACCAGGAGTGCATCCTGGATCAGCAGAAGAATTGCCAGCATGACCGCGACGTAAAAAAGTATCGGCATTTCGAACAGGTTTTTCAGGTTGTTTGATGCCGCTGCAGAGGTGGTCAGGAGCGCGTGCGCCTCGGCACGGTCACGCAGGGCATCCGGATCAATTTTTTTCAGCTTGATTTCAGGGATGCGCAAGGCGAAAAGGTAAGCCCAGACCAGGAACGTGAGAAAAACCATTACGAGCAGGGGTAAAAGAATCGGGTTGAAAGACATCATTTCGCGCCTGTAAATTTATCCTGTCAGTCTACCAGATGCTTGATGAAACGGTCCGGCATTTTAAAGGTTCGCTTGCCGCCACCGCCGCAAGTCCTGAACATCATCAACGGTTCAATCATCGGGTTCAGCGGATCCCATGCCTGCCTGCGGCCACACAGCGTTTCACCGCCGGGTGTGTCGATAACCACGTTTTGACTGCCATCCGCGCTTACCCACTGGTCGACGATTTCGACCTTTTCAGGAGCGGTCATTCCATTGAACAGGTTGTCTTCCAGGCTGATGGCCGGGCGCCAGTTTTCGGGTACTTCCTGTGGCTGGTGAACGCCGAGTTTCCGATGTTCCGTGATCGATGGAATTGCCCACTTGATCCGGCTTGCGGAATTCAGCAGGCGCGCGGTGGTGATCCGGTCCGGCGGGGTTGCCGGTTCCTCCGCTGCCGGTTCGCGCTGAAGTTCCACGGCCGCCGCGGGTTCCACAGGACGTTGCCCGACGGGTTCGGGGATCGCGCTTTCGGGCGGCTGTGCCGGGATCCGGGTTTGCACTGGTGCGGTGCGGTCAGCGACTGGTTTCACCAGGGACAGGGCCAGGACCCGTGGGGAAACCGGTTCAGAAGGAGACGGCTTGAATGAAATCAGCAACAGCGAGCCGTGCAGTATCAGCGCAATCGCCAGCCAGGTGGCGTCGCGCCAGCCGAGTTGCATGCTCCTGGTGACTGAAACTGATTCCATTTCGATATTATGTCAAGAGAGGATTAAGTTCGTGTTAAGCGTTGCAATAGAGCAGGAAAGCGAGACACATTGTATAATGTCCGACTGTTCGAAACCAAAAACAGCCAAGGAACCAAACTATGAGCTACCGTCACGTAAAAATCCCTGAATCCGGCCAGAAAATCACGGTAAAGGACAATAAGCTGGTTGTATCCGACAACCCAATTCTGGGTTTCGTCGAAGGAGACGGAATCGGACCGGACATCACCAAGGCCTCGATGCGGGTCTGGAACGCGGCGGTCGAAAAAGCCTACGGCGGCAAACGAAAAGTGCACTGGGCCGAGTTGTACCTCGGAGAGAAAGCCGCCGGGATTTACGACGGTGACTATTTTCCAGCTGAAACGCTGGACGCGATCAAGGAATTGATCGTCGCCATCAAGGGGCCGTTGACCACGCCGGTGGGTGGTGGATTCCGTTCACTCAACGTATCCCTGCGCCAGGAACTCGACCTGTACGCCTGTGTGCGCCCTGTGCAGTATTTCAAAGGTGTTCCTTCGCCGATGAAGCGGCCCGAGGAAGTGGACGCCATCATTTTTCGCGAAAATACCGAGGACGTGTATTGCGGAATCGAATACCAGTCCGGGACGCCTGAGAATAAAAAACTCGCCAAATTCCTGCGCGAGGAAATGGGCGCGGAATTCTTCGAAGACGCCGGGCTCGGAATCAAGCCGATTTCACCGTTCGGTTCCAAGCGCCTGGTGCGCAAAGCCATCCAGCACGCGATCGACAGCGGCCGGGACAGTGTGACCCTGGTGCACAAGGGCAATATCATGAAGTTCACCGAAGGCGCGTTCCGCAACTGGGGTTACGAGGTGGCGCGCGAAGAGTTCGGTGATGTCACCATCACTGAAGACGAACTCTGGGAGAAGTACGACGGCAAACAGCCGGAAGGCAAAATCGTCATCAAGGACCGTATTGCCGACATCATGTTCCAGTTGATGCAGTTGCGCCCGGCCGAGTTCGGCGTGCTGGCCACGATGAACCTCAACGGCGATTATCTTTCGGATGCGCTGGCGGCTGAAGTCGGCGGCATGGGGATCGCACCGGGCGCCAATATGGCGGACTTTATCGGGGTGTTCGAGGCAACCCACGGCACCGCGCCCAAGTACGCCAACCTGGACAAGGTCAACCCCAGTTCGCTGATGTTTTCCGGCTGCATGATGTTCGACTACATCGGCTGGCGTGAAGTATCGGCGCTGATCAACCAGGCGTTCGCGAAAACCATCGAAGCCGGCATCGTGACCTACGATTTCGCGCGCCAGATGGAAAACGCCACCGAAGTATCGACCTCCGGATTTGCGGACGCCCTGATCGCGCGCCTTTGACCGGCTTGACCTAAGCCGTTCGAGAGCAGACAGTGAAGGCGGGGTTTTTCGAGACCGCGAAGCAGTGCCTTTCGCTGTCCGACCCCGGGCAAAAATGCAATGCCGTTTTCGCACTGGCAGAAGCGGTTGAGCAATCCTGCGCTCTCAGTGGGACTCCGATGGCCCGGTCGAACCGATCGGTCCACCCGGGCGTCCCCTGCGCCCGGAACTCGTCGATGCTTCCCAGGTGCCCCGGCGGCGCCTGGGGAGCGAAGCAGGCAGGGCAGCGCTGGTTCATGCGATCGCGCACATCGAATTCAACGCGATCAACCTCGCGCTGGATGCGGCTTACCGGTTCAGAGGCATGCCCGGGCAGTTTTACCGGGACTGGGTGTCCGTCGCGTTTGACGAAGCCAATCATTTCAAACTGCTGGAAGTCAGGCTGGGTCAGCTGGGCAGCCGGTACGGCGCCTTCCCGGCCCACAACGGGCTGTGGGAGATGGCCGAGAAAACCGCGGACAGCTGCCTGGTTCGAATGGCGCTGGTGCCGCGCGTGCTGGAAGCCCGCGGTCTGGACGTGACGCCGGGGATGATCGACAGGCTGTCTGCCGTCGGCGACCGGGAAACCATCGAAGCCCTGGAGGTCATCCTGGCCGAGGAAGTCCGCCACGTCGCCATCGGCACCCACTGGTTCCGCTACTGTTGCGGGCAGGAAGGGAAGGATCCGCTCGAAACCTTCCTGGATTTGCTCAAGAAAAACTACGGCGGATCGCTGAGGGGGCCGTTCAACCTGGAGGCCAGGTTCGAAGCCGGCTTTTCCCCCGCGGAAATGGAAGCTTTGACCGCTGGTCTTGATGCTTGAGGCACCCTGGTCAATTTAGCGATTTGGCCGGTGATGGGGAAGGGCATGCAATTGAAGAAGAAACTCGCAACCCGTGGAGTGTTTTTATGATTACAGTAGGAGTTTCCGGCGCCAACGGCACCATGGGCCGCCTTACGATCAATGCTGTCGACGAGGCGAGTGACCTCACCATCGGGGGATTATATGCCCCGGGGAGAGAGGGGCAGGACATCCTCGGACATGCTGCCAGTGGAGACCCGGCGTCTCTTTCGGAATGCGATGTAGTTATTGAATTAACCAACCCGGACGCTGCTGACGAAAATGTGCCGGTGTGGCGTGACAGTGGCGCCGACGTATTGATTGGAACTTCCGGTTACACCACGGCCCGTATCAAAGCGCTGCGTACTCAGTGGTCGGGCCTCGAGTCCCGTTGCCTGGTGGTCCCCAATTTTGCCATCGGCGCAGTTTTGATGATGCGATTCGCTGAACTGGCCGCCCCGCATTTCGAATCTGCGGAGATCATCGAAATGCACCGCCACGATAAACCCGACGCACCTTCCGGCACCGCGTTACATACGGCCGCCCGGATGGCCGCCGCGCGTCAGCACAAAGGTCATGCCCGGGGTGTCGAACTGGTGGAAGGGGCCCTGGGTGCGGATGTTGAAGGCATCCCGGTTCATTCATTGAGAACCCACGGTTCCCAGGCACACCAGGAAGTCGTATTCGGCACGCTCGGGCAGTACCTGACGCTGCGCCACGACACGACCAATTACTCGTGTTTCGCCCCGGGAATCATCCTGGCCCTGCGCTCGATGAAATCACTGGATCCGGGCGTCACGGTCGGGTTGGAACAGTTGCTCGGGATTTAACTCCCGAATTGGCTGTTACAGGCCACTAGACGCAATCTCACGCGATACGGCCCCGTCCGGGGTTACTTCCAGGTAACTGCCCTGGTCGTACCAATCCGCCAGCACAATCCGTTCCGCGCTGACCCCGTCCAGATCAACCGTGTGGTGGGCAGGGCGGTGGGTGTGGCCGTGAATCATCCTCAATACCTTGTGCGCCCGGAACGCGTCTGAAACGGCGCCAGGGTTAACGTCCATGATTTCCATGGACGCTGAACCGGTGTGGCTGACGCTGGCGGCGCGAGCTTCCTGCGCCAGTTTGAGCCGCTCGGGAACCGGTAACCCCAGGACTGCAGACTGCCAGTGGGGATCACGTGTCTGACGTCTGAAAGCCTGGTAGTCCACGTCATCGGTGCACAAGGTGTCGCCGTGAAGCAGCAGTGTCGGCGTGCCGTAGAGGTCAATCACACGGGTTTCGGGCAGCAACTGCAATTTCGCGCCTGATGCATATTGCTCACCAATGAGGAAGTCCCGGTTGCCGTGCATGAAATGGCAGGGCACACCCTGCTTGTGAAGGGCGGCCGTGGCCTCGGCCACCCGCCGGGCTGTCTTTGATAGCGCATCATCTCCGATCCAGAACTCGAACAGGTCGCCCAGGATGTAGACCGCTTCAGCCTTGCTGGCCGGACCGGACAAAAAGGCCAGCAGCCACCCGGTCCTTTCCGGCGCCCTGTCTTCGAGATGGAGATCGGAGATGAAGAGCGTCGTTTGCATCAACCGTCGATAATTTCGATGCTGTCGATGGTTACAGGCTCCACCGGGACATCCGCATACGGCCCAACGGTTTCCGTCGAGACGGCGCGGATTTGATCGACCACGTCCATCCCGGAAATGACCCGGCCAAAGACGGCATATCCCCAGGTGCGGGAGTTGTCTTCGCTGGTGAAATCGAGGTTCGTATTGTTCCCGACGTTGATGAAAAATTGCGCGGTTGCGGAGTGCGGATCGTTGGTGCGGGCCATGGAAATGGTCCCACGCTCATTCGAGAGACCGTTGGAGGCCTCATTACGGATGGGTTCGCCAGTGGGCTTCTTCTGCATGTCCGGAGTAAATCCGCCGCCCTGGATCATGAAATTGCCGATCACCCGGTGAAAAATCGTGCCGTCATAGAATCCGCTTTTGGCATAATTGATGAAATTCTCGACGGTTATGGGCGCCTGTTCCGCGTAGAGTTCCAGCTGGATGTCACCCATGCTGGTATGCATGACGGCCTGTGGATTGCCCTGGGCGGCGAGGCCCTGGGAAAAGGTGATCAAGGCGGCGAGGGTGACCGAGGCCAGCAGGGCCAGTATTCCGTGTTGTCTGCGCATGATAGTGGTGTCTCTCTTCCGGTAGGGGTTAAAAAGGAAATGATACTGGTGCGGCAAAGACTGGGCCAGCACTTTAAGCGGCGGGCTGAATTTCCAGGTTTTCCCGGGCCGTTGATCCGCCGTTTTATGGTATAATTTCCAGCTTCGTACGGACGTTTATCAGCCTCTTCCTTGTGCGGAGAAAACACAAATTAAAATAACAATAAAACAATTACATAGAAGATTTTTCGGAGAATAATTCTAGTATGGCCGAACTCGCCAAAGAAGTGCTACAGGTAAACCTCGAAGACGAAATGCGCAAGTCCTACCTGGACTACGCGATGAGCGTGATCGTCGGGCGCGCACTTCCCGATGTCAGGGACGGGCTCAAGCCTGTGCACCGCCGTGTTCTGTTTGCCATGAGCGTGCTGGGAAACGACTGGAACAAAGCCTATAAAAAATCCGCCAGGGTCGTGGGTGATGTCATCGGTAAGTACCATCCACACGGCGATACGGCCGTTTACGACACCATCGTGCGCATGGCCCAGCCTTTCGCCATGCGTTATATGCTGGTGGACGGCCAGGGTAACTTCGGCTCTGTCGACGGCGACGCACCGGCCGCGATGCGCTACACCGAAGTACGCATGTCCAGGCTTGCACATGAATTGCTTTCGGACCTGGACAAGGAAACCGTCGATTTCACCCCGAACTACGATGAAACCGAGCTGGAACCCCGGGTCATGCCGACCCGCGTGCCCAATCTCCTGGTCAATGGTTCTGCCGGTATTGCCGTGGGCATGGCGACCAATATACCGCCGCACAACCTCAACGAAGTCATCAACGCCACCATTGCCCTGATCGACAATCCGGATCTTTCGGTCGCCGACCTGATGGTGCATCTGCCGGGGCCGGACTTTCCGACCGCCGGGGTGATCAACGGCGCCCAGGGTATCCACGAGGCATACCACACGGGGCGTGGCCGGATTTACATGCGCGCCCGGTCGCACATCGAGACCAATGAATCATCCGGCAAGCAGGCCATCATCGTTACCGAATTGCCGTACCAGGTAAACAAGGCCCGCTTGCTGGAAAAAATCGCGGAACTGGTCAAGGAGAAGAAGCTCGAGGGCATAACGGAACTGCGCGATGAATCCGACAAGGACGGCATGCGCGTGGTGATCGAACTGCGTCGCGGCGATGTCCCGGAAGTGATACTGAATAATCTTTTCAAACACACCTCGATGCAAAGCGTTTTCGGCATCAACATGGTTGCCCTGGTGGAGGGCCAGCCCCGACTGCTGAACCTGCGCGAAATCCTCAGCGCGTTTATCGGACACCGTCGCGAAGTCGTGACCCGCCGCACCCTGTACGATCTGCGCAAGGCCAGGGACCGGGCCCACGTGCTGGAAGGACTGACGGTAGCCCTGGCGAATCTCGACGCGGTTATCGAACTGATCAAGGCGTCCTCAACGCCGGCCGAAGCGAGAGAGCGGCTGTTGGCCCGCATTTGGGAACCCGGCCTGGTCAAAGCGATGCTGGGGCAGGGTGGCGGTGAAACGTCCCGTCCCGAAGACCTCGAAGCGCAGTATGGCTTGCAGGAGGAAGGTTACCAGTTGTCTCCCGTGCAGGCGCAGGAAATCCTGAACATGCGCCTGCACCGCCTGACCGGGCTCGAGCAGGAAAAACTGACCAAAGAATACGAAGAAATACTGACCGGTATCCTGAAATTGTTATTGATCCTTGAGGAACCCGCCCGCCTGATGGAGGTGATTCGGGAAGAACTCGCAGCCATCCTGGAACAGTTCGGTGACGTTCGGCGCACGGAGATCCTGGAGCACAGGCTGGATCTGAGCCTGGAAGACCTGATCACCGAGGAAAACGTCGTGGTCACGTTGTCACACGGCGGTTACGCCAAGTCGCAACCGCTCGACCGCTACCAGTCCCAGCGCCGCGGTGGCACCGGCAAGTCAGCCACGAAAATCAAGGACGAAGATTTTATCGAACGGCTGTTTGTCGCCAATACGCACGACATGCTGCTGTGCTTCACCAGCCGCGGCAAGATTCACTGGCTGAAGGTTTACGAACTGCCCCAGGCGAGCCATGTCAGCCGGGGCAAACCCATCGTCAACCTGTTGCCGCTGGAAAAGGATGAGCGGGTCAATGCCGTTTTACCGGTGCGCGAATATCCCGACGATCTGTTCGTATTTTTCGCAACCCGCAACGGTATCGTGAAAAAGACGCCTCTATCCGAATTTTCCAGGCCCCGCGCCAATGGAATCTGGGCAATTGACCTGCCTGATGGCGATGAACTGGTGAACGTCAGCCTGACGGACGGGCAACAGGACATCATGTTGTTCGCCAGTACCGGCAAATGTATCCGTTTCGCCGAGAGCGATGTCCGCTCGATGGGGCGTGTTGCCCGCGGGGTCATCGGAATCCGTGTTCCCAAGGGCCAGCAGGTCGTTTCCATGCTGGTGGTCGGGGAAGGTGACGTACTCACGGTCACCGAGAATGGTTTTGGCAAACGGACCGCGGTGAATGACTATCCGCGCCAGGGCCGTGGTGGGCAGGGTGTGATCGGTATTGCAACATCCGAACGAAATGGCGCACTGATCTCGGCGATCCAGGTGAGCGGAGAGGACGACATCATGCTGATTTCCGATGGCGGGTCACTGGTGCGAACCAATGCCGGTGAAATATCCACGCTCGGCAGAAATACCCAGGGCGTCACACTGATCCGTTTGCGCCAGGAAGAGAAACTGGTCGGGCTTGCACGGATCGAACCGGAAGCCGAGGTCGAAGAAAGTGAAGATGGGAACGCCGAAGACAGCGAATCTTTGTGATGCAGGAGCGGATTTATCCGCGATGTCCGCGATACGCTTTAATCCGATTCCAGCAATCGAGTAACGACGAAAGCGCCGCGCAGATCACCTTCCTTGAAGCCGGTGGCAAGGTCAGCGGGATAGAGTTCCGCCAGTTTTTCCGCGACCGGCGGTGCGATATCAGTGCCGTGACACTGCAGGCACAGTCCGGCGGTGGGAATAGCTTTCATGAAACGGAATTCAGGACCGTTTTCCGTTTGCCTTACTTCGTGCCAGGTGAGTGTGCCAGGATCCTCTCCTGCCAGTTTCCGGGCTTCAAAAGTTTCCAAAACGGCTGTTTGCCATTCGTTGGGCGCATTGCCCGGATTCCGGTTCCGGGTACTGACCCTTGACAGGTTAACGTTATTGGCCTGTGAGACCTCCTGGCCGATGACCAGTGCCTTGGTGTTGCAAACCTCGATGGCTTCGATGGCGCCGCCTGTGTGCATCGCCGCCATCAATTCGGATTTCAGCGCTCCGGCATATTCCTTGGTGGCTTCGATGGCCCAGTCCAGTTCAGCCGATTCATCGTATCCGGCGCACACGCCCGGTATCAATCCCGCAACGCCCAATATCAGAAGTGTTTTCTTCATTATCCAAAGGCTCCCCGGCAAGTCCTGTTCAGGGATCTACGATGATCTCCGAGCTCAAATGGGTCCCGGCCGTGAGCGAATTGGTCACCAGGCAAACATGGTCGGATTTTTCAATCAACCGTTCGGCCTTGTGCGCGTCCGTGCCGGGTGGCACATGCAGGATGACCCGGACGTGAAATTCGGTAAAGCGCGTGACGCCGTCCACACGGTCCAACACGCCGTCCACTTTGCACTGGACCGAATTCCAATCAAAGTGCGAACCGCGCGCGACCGCACGGAACGTCAGGATGAAACAGTCCGCCACGGCGGCGACCAGGAAGGTCTCCGGCGACCACAGGTTGCCGGGTCCGCCAAACTCGGCGGGGGCCAGGGAGGGGAGTGTCTTCAGTCCGTTGCTGCTGACGCTGATGACGCCTTCTGCCGGCGCATCGGCCTTGACAATGTAATGATGGGGATAGTCCTGCATGGCTGTTCCTGATGTCTTGCCTGAAGTGATTATTCGCCGTCGTGGCGAATAATCAACTGATCGAAATCATCCTTTCACAGGCTGGCGAGTACGTGCTCGGCGCTGCTGACCCGGAATTCGCCGGGGCTTTCGACAAACAACTTCGTCACCACGCCATCCTGTGCAACCAGGGCAAAGCGCTGAGAACGCATGCCCATGCCGAAGGCGCTTGCGTCGAGTTCCAGACCCAGGGCCTTCGCGAAGTCGCCGTTGCCGTCCGCCAGCATCAGGATATTTCCCGCACCGGCGCTTTTGCCCCAGGCGCTCATGACGAAGACGTCGTTCACCGCGACAAACGCGATGGTGTCGACACCCTTGGCGAACAGTTTATCCGCGAGATCGACGTAACCGGGCAAGTGCCTGACCGAACAGGTGGGCGTGAACGCGCCCGGGACGGAAACCAGGATCACTTTCTTGCCGGCAAAAATTTCAGCGGTTGTTACAGGGGCCGGGCCTTGTTCGCCCATCCTTGTCAAAGTGGCTTCAGGCAGCCGGTCACCGGTTTTAATCGTCATATTAGTGCTCCTTCCATGCATGATTGATCAACATGGGAACAGGCCGGCACAATTACAAGGAGGGAGGCTGGAAGTGCCGGTCAATCAGGCGGCCATGGCCTCGGATATCGCGGTTAAAAGAATATTTGGATTCACCGGCTTGGTGACGTATTCGCGGGCGCCCTGGCGCAAACCCCAGGCGCGATCGGCCTCGCCGTCCATACTGGACACGAAAATGACCGGAATGTGCCGGGTGCGTTCTTCCCGGCCGAGATGCCTTTTAGCCTGGTAGCCACTCATACCCGGCATAACGATATCCATCAGGATGACTTCAGGGCATTCACAGCCTGCGAGTTCTATGGCTTGCTCACCGGATGCGGCGGTAACGATCTGGTGGCCACCGCGTTCAACGATCTGGCGCAGTTGGTAAAGCTGCGTCGGTGAGTCATCGACGATGAGTACTTTAGACATGGTAGCTCCCGCTTCCCGCGAACGTTTCATCTGCCCAGGCAGTAGTATGCCGTAAATCAATGATATTTGGAAAGATCAATCTTCCAAATCTGCAATTTTGACCACGGTCCGCCCAAGTGACCGGCCTTCCATCATTTCATCGAACACGGCATTCATGGTTTCCAGCGTCACCTCCTGCTTGATGATTTCATTCAGCAGGGGTGGTTTCCACTCGTGGCCAAGGCGGTTCCAGAGCATACGGCGCATTTCGATCGAGCAGTTGGCCGAGCTGATGCCAAGCAGGCTGACGCCCCTCAGGATCATCGGGAACACGGTGGTGTTCAGGCCTTGCCCTCCGGCCATGCCGCAACAGGCGATATTACCCCAAAGGTCAATGACCCGGCTGATCCCCGCGAGCATGTCGCCACCGACGCTGTCGATGCAACCGGCCCAGCTGGCTTTTTCCAGCGGCTTTTGACCCCAATGCAGGTCGTGCCGGGAAATACACTGACGGGCGCCCAGGTGCTCCAGCCAGTCGAACTCTTCCGTTTTGCCGGTGATGGCATGCGCTTCGTATCCCGCGGCGGTTAACAGGTTGATCGCAACGGTTCCTACACCGCCACTGGCCCCGGTCACCACGATCGGTCCCATGTCCGGCCGCTGCCCGCATGCCTCCATCCGGTAAAGGCTCATGGCTGCCGTGAATCCGGCCGTGCCAAGCCCCATGGCTTCACGCATGCTGAGGGTCTCGGGCAAGGGTACGACGATGTCGCTGGTCAGGCGCAGGTATTCAGAATAGCCGCCGTCGCGGACTTCGGACAGGCCGCTGCCGTTGGCCAGCACCCGGTCACCCACCTCGACCTGGTCGCAGCTTGATTCAACCACCACGCCGGCGACATCAATGCCGCCTGTCAGCGGGTGACGCCTGAGAATCTTCCCCTTGCCCGTCGCGGCCAGGGCGTCCTTGAAATTGATACCCGACCAGGCGACCTGGATGGTGACTTCACCTTCACTGAGGTCTTCCAGCGCGACATCTTCAATGCCCGACCGATAGCCCTGTTCGTCGTCGTGGATGCGAAATGCTCTGAAAGTCTCCGGTATGTTGCCCATTCCTGTTCTCCGTCAATTTCCGCGGTGTATGGCCCTGCCGTCCAGGTGCAGAGCGGCTTCATGGATTGCTTCGGATAGCGTCGGGTGTGCATGGACGATCCGGGCCAGGTCTTCGCTGGAACCCTGGAACTCCATTGCAACCACGCATTCAGCGATCAGTTCCGACGCGTTGGCGCCAAAAATATGCACACCCAGTATTTCGTCTGTTTCCGCATCAGCCAGCATCTTGACCATGCCGGTGGGATGCCCGCCGGCGAGCGCTCTGCCGTTGGCCGCGAACGGGAACGACCCCGCACGAAAAGCAACGCCAGCAGCTTCCAGTTCCTGCTCGGTCTTGCCGACCCAGGCGATTTCCGGGTCGGTGTATACAACCCATGGCACCGTGTCGAAGTGGATGTGTGCCGGTTTCCCGGCAATCATTTCCGCAACAGCCACGCCTTCTTCCGACGCCTTGTGGGCCAGCATGGGACCGCGGACACAATCGCCGATAGCCCAGACGCCCGGTGCGCTCGTTCTGGATTGGTCATCTACTTCGATCTGGCCGCGATCGGTCAGGCGGACGCCGGAATCCTCGCCCAGCAATCCATCCGTGAACGGCTTGCGGCCGACACTGACCAGGAGCCGGTCGAACGTGTGTTCACTCTCGCCCTTGGCATCCTCGACCGTGACTTTGACTTTGCCTTTGCTGACGGCAGCGCCCTTCACCAGGGTACCCAATTGCACGTCCAGCCCCTGTTTTTTGAATTCCCGCGCAGCCAGTTTGCTGATGTCCTTGTCTGCCAGGCCAGGAAGTCGGGCAGGGCTTCCAGCAAGGTGACCTTCGAGCCCAGCCGGCTCCAGACCGAACCCAGCTCCAGCCCGATCACGCCGGCTCCGATCACGCCCAGGCTCCCGGGCACCTCTTTGAAATCCAGCGCACCGACGTTATCGACGATAAATTCACCGTCCATTTTCACATGGGGAATCTGGATGGGTACGGAACCGGATGCAAGGATGACATTATCCGCTTCGAGGCTGATCTTTTCGCCGCCTGCTGCAGGCGTGACTTCAACCTGTCTTGCCGCGTTCAATTGGCCTTTGCCGTGATAGAACGTGACTTTGTTCGCTTTCAGCAACTGGCTGACGCCGCCGGTCAGTTTCTTCACCACGCCTTCTTTGCGCGCGATCATGGTCGGCACATCGATCACGGCGCTCCTTCACATTGATGCCGTGTTCCCCGAACTCGTGCTGCAAATGGTGAAAGTGCTTGCTTGAATCCAGCAAGGCCTTGGAAGGAATGCAGCCAACATTCAGGCAGGTGCCACCGGGGGAGGCTTTGCCGTCACGGTCCGAATACATGTCGATGCAGGCGGTTTTCAGGCCCAGTTGCGCTGCCCGAATGGCCGATACGTAGCCTCCGGGACCGCCGCCGATGACGATTACATCAAATTTTTCTGCCATGGTGTCCTTCCTTAAAGTCCAAGTAAAAGCCTGGCCGGGTCTTCGAGTGTTTCTTTCACCGCGACCAGGAACTGGACCGCGTCCTTGCCGTCGATGAGCCGGTGGTCATAGCTGATGGCCAGGTACATCATTGGCCGCGCAACGATCTCCCCGTCGACGACAACAGGGCGCTCCTTGATCGTGTGCATTCCCAGGATCGCGCTTTGCGGCGGGTTCAGCAGCGGGGTAGATACCAGCGAGCCGAATACGCCACCGTTGGTGATGGAGAACGTGCCGCCCTGCAGGTCCTCCAGGCTGATCGAACCGTCCCTGGCCTTCTGCGCATAGTGGGCAATGGCCAGCTCAATTTCGGCCAGGCTCATGTTTTCCGCATTGCGAAGTACCGGGACCATCAGGCCCCTGTCGGTGGAAACGGCAATCCCGATGTCCTGGAAATTGTGATAAACGATGTCGCCGCCGTCCAGCGAGGCATTGACTACCGGGTGTTTGCGCAGCGCTTCGCTGCAGGCTTTCACGAAAAACGACATGAGGCCAAGCTTGATGCCGTGTTGCCGGGTAAAAAGATCCTGGTATTTCCGCCGCAGATCCATCACGGCCTTGAGGTCCACTTCGTTGAATGACGTCAGGATGGCCGCCGTGTTCTGGGCTTCTTTCATTCGCTCGGCGATACGGCTGCGTAAACGGGTCATCTTGACGCGCTCTTCCTGTCGCGAGCCGCCACCCTTGATGAAATTGAGCACATCACCCTTGGTGATTCGTCCGCCCCTGCCGGTGCCTTCGAGGCTGGCCGGGTTGACCTTTTCTTCTTCGGCGACCCGCCGGGCTGCAGGGCTCAGCCTGGGTGAGTCCGCCGGCTTTGCACCTGCTGTGGCCGGAGTTTCCGGGGCCGGTTTATCCGCGGCTGGTTTATCCGGGCCGCTTTATCCGGAGCCGCAGGAGTTTCCTTTTCAGCGGAGGGGGCTTCAACCGCGCCTTCCTTGATGATGGCGATCACCTGGTCGCTGTTCACCGTGTCGCCTTCGGCCGCGAGAATTTCCATCAATGTCCCGTCGACAGGCGCCGGAACTTCCAGCACGACCTTGTCGGTTTCCAGGTCGACCAGGTTTTCATCGCGGCGGATGGTTTCTCCCGGCTGCTTGTGCCAGCTGGCAATGGTTGCATCCTCGACGGACTCCGGCAGTACAGGTACTTTCACTTGGATGGTCATGTAAGGATTCCAGTTCAGTTCATTCTTGGGATGGCAAAATGGCCTCGTTGACCAGCGCTTGCTGTTCTTCGAGGTGCCGCGTGAAATAACCCACTGCCGGAGAGGCGGAGTGTGGGCGGCCTACGTATTTCAATTCATGCTGCTCCGTGATGCACGCTTGCAGGTGGTGCCTGATCTGGTACCAGGCGCCCTGGTTCTGAGGCTCTTCCTGGCACCAGACGACCTCCGTCGCGTTTGGAAATTCTTCCACGAACCTCCGCATGTCGGCTTCGGGAAACGGGTATAACTGCTCAACGCGCATCACGGCCACTTCCCGGATATTTTCAGCATCGCGTTTTTCAGCAAGTTCGTAGTAGACCTTTCCGGAACAGAATACGACCCGTTTGATTTCTTCGGCATTGCCGGGCCCGCGGTCGCCGATCACCAGTTGGAACTTGCCCCCGGACAGCACTTCCAGGTGGGAAGTGGCTGCCTTGCTGCGCAAAAGGCTCTTCGGGGTCATGACGATCAGGGGCTTGCGCTTGGGTTGCAATACCTGCCGGCGCAACAAGTGAAACATCTGGGCCGGGGTCGATGGTACGCAGACCTGGATATTGCTATTGGCGCACAACTGCATGAAGCGTTCCAGTCTCGCGCTCGAGTGTTCGGGTCCTTGCCCTTCGTAACCGTGGGGCAACAGCAGGGTCAATCCGCAGAGCCGGCCCCACTTGGCTTCACCCGAGGTGATGAACTGATCGATCACGACCTGGGCGCCGTTGGCGAAATCGCCAAACTGGGCTTCCCAGATAACCAGTGTCTCCGGCGCCGCGGTGGCGTAACCGTATTCAAAGCCCAGCACGGCTTCCTCGGACAGCAAGGAGTCGATCACTGCAACCTCGATATCCGGGTTGATCTGCGCCAGCGGCAAAAGCGTAGTGCCGTCAACCTGGTTGTGGAGCACGGCGTGGCGATGGAAGAACGTTCCGCGCCCGGAATCCTGACCGACCAGCCGAAGCTTGTGTCCTTCTTCAATCAGCGTTGCGTAAGCCATGGTTTCGGCAAAGCCCCAGTCGAGCGGTAATTCACCCGCTGCCATGCTGGTCCGGTCCTGCATGATTTTTTCCACCCGGTTATGCAGTTTGAAACCGGCGGGAAGGGTGGTCAGTTGCGTGGACAGGTCCCTGATTCTGCTCAGCGGCACCGAGGTGTCGACATTACGAGGCTCGCCCGCCTGATCGAAGCTGTGCCAGTTGGCCGCGTACTCGTTGGTGCGCGGTTCTGTCGCCACATCGGCGACCTGGTCGCCCCGGTCCAGGTGTTCACGGTATTCGTCCATCAACTGCTGGGCGACATGACCGTCGATCAGCCCCCGCTCCAGCAAGTCGTCCGCATATTTCTGCCGGGTGGTTTTCATGCTGCGGATTTTCTTGTACATCATCGGCTGGGTCACCGCCGGTTCGTCCGCCTCGTTGTGCCCGTGGCGGCGATAACAGACCAGGTCGATGACGACGTCCCGTTTGAAACGGGTGCGGAAATCGCAGGCGATCTTCATCACGTGGTGGACCGCCTCGGGATCGTCGCCGTTGACGTGAAAAATCGGCGCATGGACCATTTTTGCAATCGTGGTGCAGTAATGGGTCGAGCGCGTGTCCAGCCGGTTGCTGGTGGTGAATCCGATCTGGTTGTTGACCACGATGTGCAGGGTTCCGCCCACTGCGAAGCCACGTGTTTCCGACATCTGGAATAATTCCATGACCACGCCCTGGCCGGAAAATGAAGCGTCACCGTGGATCAGGATCGGCATGACCTTGTCGTGGTTGAGGTCTTTCCGGCGAACCTGGCGGGCGCGCGCCGAGCCGAGTACGACCGGATCGACAATTTCCAGGTGGGAGGGATTGAACGCCATCGCCATGTGCAGCGGGCCGCCCGGGGTCTGGATATCCGAGGCGAAACCCAGGTGATATTTGACATCGCCGGATCGCAACGGGTTCTGTTCCTTGAGGTTGCCTTCGAATTCTGCGAACAGCATGGCCGGCGACTTGCCGAGGATATTGACCAGCACGTTGAGTCGTCCGCGGTGGGCCATTCCCATCACAACTTCCTGCACGCCCTTGGAACCGGCGTGCAGCATGGTTTCATGCAGCAGGGGGATCAGGCAGTCGCCACCCTCGAGGGAGAACCGCTTTTGCCCGACGTAGCGGGTGTGCAGGTATTTTTCCAGGCCTTCGGCGGCGGTCAGCATATCCAGAATGCGCAGCCGTTCGACATCGTCGACGTCATAAGCGCCTTGTCCTGTTTCCAGGCGTTCCTGCAACCAGCGGCGCTTGAACGTGTCGGTGATGTGAACCGATTCGACGCCGATGCTGCCGCAGTAAACCCGCTTGCACAGCTCGATGATGTCGCGCAAACGCATCCGGTGGGGGGCAAACAGGCTCGCGGTATCAAACTCACGGTCAAAATCGGAAGCGTCGAGGCCATGAAAAGCAGGATCCAGGTCTGGCACCGGAGCATGGTGGGGCTGGCCCAGTGGGTCGAGGTGCGCGGCTTCGTGCCCGCGGATCCGGAAAGCCGTGATCAGCTTGACGACACTGGCTTCCTTGTAATCCGAAAATTCCGTGTTGTCGGCGGCGGCCTGGTTCAAACGGCCCAGGTACCTGAATTTCTCCTGCACGCCGAGACGGCCGGTTTCAGATCCCCCGGCGCCGGGCAGGGCTGAAAATACCTCGGCCCATTGCGCAGGTACGCTGTTCTTGTCCTCCAGCCAATCCTCGTAATACGCCTCGATCCAGGACGCGTTACTGCCGGACAGGTGTGTCGACTTGTAAAGATCTTCCAGGCTGCCTTTCACTGTATTCCCATGGTCGGCGCAAACGCCCATTATAGCGGTTCGAGGTAAAGATGTCCCCGATTCAGAAGTTCGCACAAAAGAGCCAATTCGGCCGCATCGAAGGATAAATCCGTGCGGGCGAGGCTGATCCGGATCACACAGGGTCCGGGCCAGTTCGACGCTGCACGAAAATTGTTCGCCCGCGGCGAAAACGTGCGCGGCTTCCCCGTGCGCGCACCAGAAAATACGTGTCCAGGGGTTGTGGCGAAGTATTTTTCCCCGGCCGAGCGCTTTTGCCAGCGCAGCCGGTTGAAGCGCCCTGGAGGATGGCGCGGGCTGATGGGCCAGTCGGTAGCGGGAGATGAATGTTCCCAGGAACGAGTGGAGGTCCTGCTCCTGCCGGAAAGGCGCTCCGCAAGAAATCCTCGAGGCGCGACATGGCCGCCGAATCGATTTCGCCGGGATACCGTGGGCCGGTGAGCCCGGGATCCTGGTAACGGCCGCCTTCGTCGTCTTTCTCCGCCAGCCATTCACCCAGCGCCAGGAATACGTCCGCTCTGCTCGGCGCCCTCATGCCAATCGACCAGGTCATGCCTGCGTCGAGCGCCACGCCGTGGTGCGCAATTCCGGGTGGCAGGTAAAGCATGTCGCCGGGTTCCAGCAGCCACTCCTGTTCGGCGCAAAAGTCCTGCAGTACTTTGAGTTCGCAATCCGGCAACAGCGCGGCGTCGTAGGATTCGGCGATTTCCCAGCGCCGCTTGCCTTCCGCCTGCAGCAGAAATACATCGTACTGGTCGACGTGTGGCCCAACCGAGCCTCCGGGACCGGCAACGCTGATCATCAGGTCGTCAATCCGCCAACGGGGCAGGAAGCTGAACCGGCTCATCAGGTTTTGCAGCGGCGGGTAGTGTTTCTCGACGTCCTGCACCAAAAGCGTCCAGTCGGTCTCGGGAAGTTGTTTGAAGTCCTTTGCGCCGGAACGGGCCGTAACGAATCCGCCAGTCGTGTTTTGGAAAGCTGCCGGTGATCAGGCGTGACTCCGCCAGTTCATCACAGGCGAGGCCGGCGATGTCATCGGAGTCGAGTTCCGGGGTAAAGCCGGGCAGGGCCTGCCTGATCAGCAAGGGCTTTTTTTGCCAGTAGTCGGCAAGGAACTGTTCCGGGGAAACCCCGCTGTTTTCGAAGATCATTTCAGGGGTTTTTTCTACTCTCATATGGTCAGGCTTATCGCCGGCAAGGCCGGCTCCCACAAAGGCCGGCTCCGAAAAAAGCCGGCTACTGGTAATCGTCCAGGTTATTGGCCATCCGTTCGGCGTTGCCGGTGTAGCGGGCAGGGGTCAGGGCGAGCAGGTCCCTGCGGGCCGCATCCGGTATATCCAGGCCGCTGATGAAGGCTTTCAGATCGTTCGCAGTGATGTTCTTGCCGCGGGTAAGCGCCTTGAGTTGCTCGTAGGGATTCTCGATGCCGTGGCGGCGCATCACGGTCTGGATGGGTTCCGCGAGAACTTCCCAGCTGGCGTCGAGGTCTTCGTTCAGGCGTCTCTCGTTGACTTCCAGCTTGGACAGACCCTTGAGCAGGGAGGCCATTGCCACGACAGAATGGCCGTAGGCCGTGCCAATGCACCGCAGCACCGTGGAATCCGTCAGGTCTCTCTGCCATCGTGATACCGGCAACTTTTGCGCGAGGTGATCCAGCAGGGCATTCGCGACTCCGAAGTTGCCCTCGGCATTTTCAAAATCGATGGGATTGACTTTGTGTGGCATCGTGGAGGATCCGACTTCGCCCTCAATGGTCTTCTGGCTGAAATAGCCGATCGAGATGTAGGCCCAGATATCGCGGCAAAGATCGATCAGAATGGTCTGGTAACGGATCATCGTATGGAAGGATTCGGCCATCCAGTCATGGGGTTCGATCTGGGTGGTGTAGGGGTTCCAGCTCAAGCCCAGTGACTCGACGAAAGTCCTGGCAAGAGCAGGCCAGTCAACATCGGGGTAGGCGCTGATATGGGCATTGAAATTGCCGACCGCACCGTTGATTTTCCCCAGGTATTCCTGCCCGGCCATCCGCGGTCGTCTGGCGCCGCAGCCGATGCAGTGTATTGGCCATTTCCTTTCCCAGCGTGGTGGGTGAGGCGGTCTGCCCGTGGGTTCGGGACAGCATGGCCTGCCCGGCATAACGTGCGGACAAATCCAGCAATGTGCCGTCGATTTCGCTGAAGAACCTGGACAGCACTTGCGCATGAGCATCTTTCATCATCAGCGCGTAGGAAAGGTTGTTGATGTCTTCCGATGTACAGGCGAAATGCAGGAATTCAGAATGAGCAGCCAATTCCGGCATTTCCGAGAAACGCTCTTTCAGGTAATACTCCACTGCCTTGACGTCATGGTTGGTGACGGCTTCGATCTTTTTTACCCGCAGGGCTTCGGTTTCGCTGAATTCCGCGACCAGGCGGTCGAGAAAGATATTGGCTTGCTCCGACAGGGCCGGTATTTCCTCCAGTCCTGCATGGCCGGCCAGTGACTGGAACCAGCGAACTTCCACGATGATGCGACGATGGATCAATCCGAATTCGCTGCAAACCGGGCGAAGTGCGGCGGTTTTTCCGGCATACCGGCCGTCAATGGACGAAAGGGCGGTCAGGCTTGAAAGGTTCATGAGTTCAATAAAAGCGTGACGGGGTAGACCGCATTCTCTCATTCTTTGTCACTCACTCCAACACGCAGTCCGATATAATCCGTTGCGACTCACCGTCTCAATAATTACCGGAGCAGGCAATGACCGACGGGTACAGAACAGAGCAGGACAGCTTGGGTGAACTCCAGGTGCCCGAGGACGCACTCTGGGGTGCGCAAACCCAGCGGGCGGTGCAGAACTTCCCGATCAGCGGAATGACGATGCCACGCGAGTTCATCAGGGCTCTGGGATTGATCAAGGCCGCCGCGGCGATGGTGAACCTGGAACTGGGTTTACTCGAGAGAGGACAAGGCTGCCGCCATCATCAACGCTGCCCGGGCAGTGGCCGCAGGTCAGCTGGATGCCCAGTTTCCGGTGGACGTTTTTCAAACCGGCTCCGGCACCTCGTCCAATATGAACGCAAACGAGGTCATTGCGCGTCTGGCCAGCGAAGAATGCCACATGGCCGTTCACGCCAACGATGACGTGAACATGGGCCAGAGTTCCAACGATGTCATCCCGGCTGCCATCCAGGTCAGCGCAGCGGTCGTGGCGATTGGAAAACTGATTCCTTCGCTGCTGCATCTGGCCGAGACACTGGATATCAAATCAGAGGAACTGGAACGGGTTGTCAAAACCGGGCGGACCCACCTGATGGACGCCATGCCCGTGACGTTCGGCCAGGAACTGGCTTGCTGGTCAAAGCAGGTCCGCACCAACATCAAACGTATCAAGAGCGCTTTGAAACACATGCGCAAACTTCCGCTGGGCGGTTCCGCCGTCGGAACCGGGATCAATGCGCATCCGGAATTCGGGCCCAGGGTGGCCGCGGCTCTGGAGCGACTGACCGGTGTCAAATTCAGGCCGTCGGAAAATTATTTCGAAGGAATCAGCTCGCAGGACACCTCGGTTGAGCTTTCCGGGCAACTGAAGACCCTGGCCTGCAGCCTGATGAAAATTTCCAATGACCTCAGGTTGATGAATTCGGGTCCGCTGGCGGGTTTCGGAGAGATCGAATTGCCGGTGCTGCAACCCGGTTCCTCGATCATGCCGGGTAAGGTCAATCCGGTCATTCCGGAGGCGGTTTGCATGGTCTGCGCACAGGTGATTGGCAACGATACGACGATCACCGTGGCCGGCCAGTCCGGCCTGTTCCAGCTGAACGTGATGTTACCCGTGGTTGCGCTGAACCTGTTGCAAAGCCTGGATATACTGGCATCCGCCGGAAATTTGCTCGCCGACAAGGCCATCGCGGGTTTCACGGTGCGGACCGACAACATCCAGTCAGCGCTGGAGCGCAACCCCATTCTGGTGACTGCCCTGAACCCGATAATCGGCTACGAGTCGGGGGCCGCAACGGCCAAACAGGCTTACAAGGAGGGCAGGCCGATCAAGCAGGTGGCCCTGGAAAACACCGGGCTCTCCGCCCGGGAACTCGACCGCCTGCTCGACCCGCTCAGATTGACCCGCGGCGGAATTATCGGCAAAGACGATAAAGGCACCAAGTAAGCCGGGTGTGTGAGCCGGCCTGTGGGAGCCGGCCATGCCGGCGATTACCGTGAGCTCTCCGTGGCCAAATCGCCGGCAAGGCCGGCTCCCACAGTTCCCTAACTATCGGTCGCGCGATGACGCAACCAGAGCGCCAGCGCCAAAAACACGGCGGAAACGACCAGTCCGGCCAGCATCTGGGTGGAGAAAAGCCGGTCCAGGATATTCGCCAGCGAAACGCTGTGGTCAAAATCGCTCGTCAGGGGTATGCCGAGCGAAAGTACACCTTTACCTCCATCGGCTCCGGCCGACATGATTGCCGGGCTGTTTGCCACCCACTCGCCAATCAGGCCGAACAGGCTGTCGTTGAATGTAAAGGTCTTGAGGAAGGCGATCCAGATTTGCAGGATCGCAAACACCACCGGGGGCAAGACGGCGAAAAGCAGCGGGATGCGCGGTGCAAAGGACGAAACCAGTAACAGCCAGGCATACAGGGGTAAAAACCATATCGAAGTCGCCAGGTAGCTGACCAGCAGAATGCCCCAGGCTTTCAGCGGGTTCACCACGGACAGGAACAGCGTCCAGGGATTTTCGCCGACCGAAATGACCATCAGGGAGGCAATCACCGCCATCACGATCTGGGTCAGGATGAAAATGGCCCAGAAAATCAGCGGGGCAAGAATCATCGCGGAAAACAGCTTCGATCCAATGGTCAGCGTGTCGCTGGCTGGCAGTGATTTCCAGAACAGGATGCTGCGATCCTTGCGGTCATCGTACAGGGCGCCGAGCAGGTAGAAAAACACGACGAAAGCCAGCACCAGGGAAAAAAATACCGAACTGCCCAGGATGAGTTCGTTACCGTGAGTGGCCCTGAATTCAGGGGCCTGGCTGGCCAGTAAGCGGATAGCCTCCCGGAACGTGTACATTTCGTTGTCAAAATGCGCGGTCGTGAAGATCGACATCAACAGAAAGGCGATGTAAATGCAGCCGATGACGATCGGGGTGGTGCGGAATGCACCTTTGTTTTCCCAGTATTCGCGACGTACAAGGGCGAAAAGGCGGTTCATGATTTGCCTCCCTTCATGGTGGCAACAAACAGGTCGGCAACGCTGGGGGTGTGGATCTCTCCCAACTCGGAAAGTTGGTTCCTGTCGACGTTGTCGTAAAGAAAAATGTGTCGTCCAAATAGTTCGCGTTCGTACAAAGGTTTGAATTCCCTGGCGCGGCCGGCATTTTCCGGCCGGACCATCAGTTCGGTGTAACGCCGCTCGACTTCTTCCATCGAGGTGTCCAGTGCGATCTTTCCATCCTGGATGAAAACCAGGTCGGTCAGGATATGTTCGACTTCTTCCACCTGGTGGGTCGTGATCAGGATGGTGCGTTCTTCGTCAAAATAATCATTGAGCAAGCTGGAATAAAATTGCTTGCGGTACAGGATGTCCAGACCCAGCGTGGGTTCATCGAGCACCAGGAGACGGGCGTCGATGGCCATCACCAGGGCCAGGTGCAATTGCGCCACCATGCCCTTGGACAACTGTTTCACCTTGTGGTCCAGCGTGACCTTGGTCTGCGCCAGGTATTCCATGCAGGTCTCGCGTGAAAATCCCTTGTGGATCCTCTCGGTCACCTCGATCAGTTGCCAGACTTTGATCCAGCGCGGCAGAACGGCCACGTCGGCGATGAAGCAAACGTCTTCCATCAGTGCGGCGCGTGCCCGGGCCGGGTCTTTCCCCATGACCGAAAGCTCTCCGTCGAAAGTGGCGAGCCCCAGGATGGCCTTGAGCACGGACGTTTTACCGGCGCCGTTCGGGCCGATCAGGCCGACGATCCTGCCGGGCGGGATTTCCAGGTCGATGTGATCGACAGCAATCGTGCGGCCATAGCGTTTGGTCAGTCCACGAGCGGAGATAATGGGGGTCATCAGTTGTCGCCCTCTTTTTTCATGGCGGTTGTCAGCAGGTCTTCCACGCTCAGTCCGAGTTGTTCTATCCGGCTGAGCATGGCCGGCCATTCGTCGTTCAGGAATTTGGCGCGCTCCGATGCGATCAGGCTTTTGCGGGCGCCTTCCCGCACAAACATGCCCAGGCCGCGGCGTTTTTCCACCAGTCCTTCATCGACCAGGGCCTGGTAGGACTTGGACACGGTAATCGGGTTCAACTGAAAATCGGAGGCGACCGTTCGAACGGAGGGCAGGGGTTCGCCTTCGGCCAGCGTTCCATCGAGGATCATCGCGACCGTCCGTTCCTTCAGTTGCCAGTAAATTGGCTGGCTGTCGTTCCAATGTGTGGACATGTTTTCTGGATTCTCTGCAGGTGGCTACCGCGTCATCTGTTACGGAAAAGAAACAGGCTCATTTTGAAGCCCTTGTTCGCCGTGGCCTTCGGAGCATTGCCGGACTGCAACAACGGCTGGCGTATCGCCGGCAACCATGGATGCCGCGTGAAGGACGGATTCCTGATCCGCAGGGCGGGCTGAACCGCCAATCCCGGCCAATGACGTCACGGCCAGGAGCATGGCTGCGAAGATGGCCAAGACGGTTGGAGATACGAAATTTTCGGTGCCTGTAAAGTGACAACATGGTCTTTTCCTGTATCTGATTCCGGTTTCTTTAACTGGTGTTGTAGTGAAGTATAACACCATAATTGTAAAAAGCAAACACTTAATACCACGTGTCTGCGAACCCGATGCAGGCCATTCCTTTGAAGAGGTGAGTGAATCAGGTACCTTGGACTCATGTGCGGGCCCTGCTGCCAAGCCATGCCATCAAGGTGGCCAGGGCCAGGGGAACCAGCCGTTCAACCCAGTCTCCCGGTGATTCCACCGTCCAGCTGAGTCCGACCGTGAGCAGAAAACCCACGGCGAGCGTGGCGATCCGCCACGTGGGCCTTACCGGGCCGCGCCAGAGGGTGACCACGAGCAGGGGGCCGAACGCTGCCGCCAGGGCTTGCCAGGCAAACAGCACGCGGCTGAATATCCGGTCGGGGAAAACGATGGCCAGCAGGATCGCGAGCACTCCGATCACCAGCACGACCCAGCGGGCGCGGGCCAGGCCGCTGGCGCCGTCGCCGTGCTCTTCTTTCAGGTCATGACTGACGCTCGAAGCGGCCACCAGCAACTGGCTGTCGGCAGTGGACATGATCGCGGAAAGAATGGCGGATACCATGACGCCGGCAAGAACCGCAGGCAGCAGGAGCGTCGCCAGCACGAAAAGCAGCTGTTCCCCGTCGCCCAGGTTTTCCACCAGGACGCGCCCGCACCAGCCCAGCAGCACCATGCCGATGTAGATGATGCAGGCCCACAGGACGGCAATACGGCGGCCCTGGACGATGGCCTGTTCGCTCCTGATCGCCATGAAGCGATTGACGACGTGCGGTTGGCCGGGATAGCCCAGGCCGATGCCAAACAAACCGCAAACGAACCCGATGCCGGCCGGCCACGAAGACTGGTCGGTCCAGTGCTGTACGCCGCTGACGTTCTCCACGGCGAGGCTTTGGAGCAATTCACCCGGCCCGCCGACCGCCAGCAGGGCCAGCAGCGGCAGGAGAATCGCGCTCAGCGCCATCAAAAGCCCCTGCACCGTGTCCGTGACACTGGCGGCCCAGAATCCGCCCAGCCACACATAGGCCAGCACGACCACCGCGCCAACAATGATCGCCGTGCTTTGTTGGATATCCAGAACACTGGCAAAAGTGGTGCCGGCAGCCTGGAACTGGGCGGCAATGTAGAAAGTGAAAGAAAACAGGATAACGGCCGCGCCCATACGCATGATCGTGCGCCGGGCCGGGTCCCCGGGAGGGCCGGCAATGAACTCGGTCAGCGTCAGCGCCCCGGATTCACGGCTCCTTGCATGAAGTCTCGGGGCGATCAGGTACCAGTTGATCAGGAATCCCGCGATCGTTGAAGGAATCAGCCAGATCGCCGGCAGGCCCCAGGCAAACGCGGCGCCGCTGACGCCCAGCAGGCTCCAGGCCGAAGACGAACTCGCGGAAGCGCTCAGGGCCGCCACCAGCGGGCCGAGTTTGCGGCCGCCCAGGTAGTAGTCTTCGCTGTCGCTGTTGCGTTTGCTGGCCCACCAGCCGATGCCCAGCATCAGCAGTTGATAGGCGATCAGGGTTATCAGTACTCCTGTCACGATGTCGGGTTTCCTTTGGCCAGGCTCTAAGCATAGAGCGAAACACCTACCGAGTGAACTATCTGAGCTACCTGAAATCGAAGGGACGCCAACATTGCGAAGGCGGTGAGATTGGGGGACAATTCGCCACTCACTTTTTATATACAGCGGCTTCTGCGAAGAAGCTGCTGTTCGCTTTTCCACACAGGAGTACTGAGTAAATGAAATCTACGTATGCCAAGGGCGTGTTGCTTGCAGCCGTCCTTCTTAGCGGTAATGCATTTTCCGCGGAACTTGAAACTGACGCGCAGAAACTGGGTTACATCATCGGCATGGATATCGGGTCGTCTCTGAAACAGCAGGCCGGCGAACTCGACCTCGACACCCTGATTGAGGCCATGCGGGCGACCTACAACGGTGAGCCGCTGGCCCTGACGCCTGAAGAGGCTGCGGCCATTCGAGAAGAATTTATCGCCAAGCGGCGCGCCGAAGCGGAAAAGGAACGGGCCTCCCTGGCGGCCATCAACGCGGCTGAAGGGGACAAGTTCATGCTTGAAAACCTCGGCAAGGAAGGGGTCCAGGTGACCGATTCCGGCCTGCAGTACCAGGTCGTTGTCATGGGCGACGGCGCCAAGCCAGCGGCCACGGACACGGTAACCGTGCACTATCGCGGCACCCTGCTCAACGGCGAGGAATTCGACAGCTCTTATTCGCGCAACGAGCCGACCACCTTCCAGCTCAACCAGGTCATTCCCGGCTGGACCGAGGGTGTTCAATTGATGCCCGTGGGCAGCAAGTTCAAGTTCTTCATTCCGCCGAACCTGGCCTACGGCCCGAACGGCGGCGGCCCGATCGGCCCCAACGCCACGCTGATCTTCGAAGTGGAACTGCTGGGTATCGAGTAAGTTCCGGTGCGGGTTTCGATCGTAGGAAGCGGATATGTCGGACTGGTCAGCGGTGCTGGCCTGTCCGAAGTCGGCCACCATGTGGTTTGCATGGACATCGACGAGGCCCGGATCGAGCGGTCTGAATAACGGCATCGTGCCGATTTTTGAACCGGGCCTCGAACAGATGCTGGTGACCAATGCAGGCGATGGCCGGCTGGAATTTACGACCAGCATCAGCCGTGCGGTAGATCACGCGGAAGTGCTGTTTATCGCGGTTGGCACGCCGCCGGACGAAGACGGTTCGGCGGACCTCAGGCATGTTCTCGCGGTGGCTTCCGCGGTCGGTGAACACCTGGACAAGCCGCTGCTCGTCGTGGTCAAATCCACGGTGCCGGTGGGGACCTGTGAACGGGTTCGCGACACGATTTCCGGTAAATTGAAGGAAAGAGAGGCCGATGTGGCGTTTTCCGTGGCGTCCAACCCGGAGTTTCTGAAAGAGGGCGCCGCGATCTCCGATTTCATGAGACCGGACCGGATAGTAGCCGGTGTGGACAATGACCAGGCTGCAGCCCTGCTGCGCGAACTGTACGCTCCCTTCAATCGCAATCATCAAAAGCTGCTGTTCATGGATGTCCGTTCCTCGGAACTGACCAAATACGCCGCGAACGCCATGCTGGCCACCAAGATCAGCCTGATGAATGAACTCTCCAATGTCGCGGCCAACGTCGGTGCGGATATCGAGCACGTGCGTAACGGCATCGGTTCGGATCCACGGATCGGTTATTCCTTCATCTACCCGGGGGCCGGCTACGGCGGGTCCTGTTTTCCGAAGGACGTGCGGGCGCTGGTGCAGACTGCCCGGGCCCACGGTTACGAAACGGAATTGCTCAGGGCGGTGGAGTCGGTCAATAACCGCCAGAAGCACCGGCCGTTTGAACTGCTCAGCGGGCACTTTAACGGTGACGTCAACGGGCTGACGGTGGCCTTGTGGGGCCTGTCTTTTAAACCCAACACCGATGACATGCGCGAAGCCCCCAGCCTGAACCTGGTCAATGCGATCCTGGCCGGTGGCGGCAAGGTTCGCGCGCACGACCCGGAAGCCGGTGGTGAAGCACAAAAGCTTTTCAGCAACCAACCGGGTTTTACCGTGGTCGACGACCCTTATGAGGCGGCCCGGGATGCAGATGCCCTGGTACTGATCACCGAATGGAGACTGTACTGGGCGCCTGATTTTGATCGCCTGAAGCGGGATATGAAACAGGCGGTGATCGTGGACGGCAGGAATATCTGGTCGCCCGAAGTGGTGCGTCGCCGGGGAGTGACTTACTATTCCATCGGAAGGCCCTAGGGGGTGTTCTCAATTGGCCAGGCTGCGCTGTTGCACCTGAAATAGCGCCAGGCAAGGCGTGAGGAGAGAGGTTTGGTTACTCCAAATGAACGACGAACAACACAGCATGGCGCTTTTTCAGGCGCAACCCGAAGGGCCGGGCCTATTTTTCGCGCAGCAGCGTTATCATTCACTCATGTAGATCAAGCTACACAGCGCTCACTCTGCCTTGCTGGACAAAAAATAGACTCCGGCAGCACAGCCTGGCCAATTGAGAACACCCCCTGTGAGTAAAACTGCACTGATTACCGGCATCACCGGACAGGACGGCGCCTACCTGGCGGAATTTCTGCTGCGCAAGGGCTACGAGGTCCATGGCATCAAGCGCCGGGCTTCGCTGATCAACACGGCCCGTATCGATCATCTTTACACCGACCCGCACGTCGAAAACGCCAGGCTGACGCTGCACTACGGAGACATGACGGACAGCTCGAGCCTGCAGCGAACCATCCAGCGGACGCAGCCGGACGAAATCTATAACCTGGCGGCCCAGAGCCACGTGGCGGTGTCTTTCGAGGAACCGGAGTACACGGCGGAATCGGATGCCGTGGGCACGCTCAGAATCCTCGAGGCCATGCGCAATCTCGGGCTCGAGGAAAAATGCCGGTTTTACCAGGCCTCGACCTCCGAACTGTTCGGCAAGGTACTGGAAACCCCGCAGTCGGAACGAACACCGTTCTATCCGCGCTCGCCGTACGGCGTCGCCAAGCTCTACGCCTACTGGATCACCGTCAATTACCGCGAGTCCTACGGCATGTTTGCCTGCAACGGGATATTGTTCAACCACGAATCACCGCTGCGCGGCGAAACCTTTGTCACCCGCAAAATCACCCGTGGACTGGCGCGGATTGGCTGGGGGCTCGATGAGTGCGTTTACCTGGGGAACCTGGACGCCCGGCGCGACTGGGGCCATGCCCGCGATTACATCGAGGCACAGTGGCTGATGCTGCAGCACGATGAACCCGTTGATTTCGTGATCGCCACGGGTAAGCAGTACTCGGTGCGGGATTTTGTCAACACGGCAGCCGAAAGCATGGGCCTGCAGTTGGAGTGGTCGGGCAGCGGACCGGACGAGCGGGCGGTTGTGACCTGGTCCGAAAGGAAGGAACTGGCGTTCCGTGCCGGCGATGTCGTGGTGCAGGTGGATCCCCGCTACTACAGGCCGGCCGAGGTGGAAACGCTGCTGGGTGACGCCAGTCTGGCCCGCGAAAAACTCGGATGGACTCCAAAGACGTCGTTCACCGAACTGGTGAACGAGATGGTCGCCAACGATTTGCGTCTTGCCCGGGAAGAATCCCTGATCGACCGGGACCGTTCACAACTCTGACAAAACGATCGGTGAATACGTGGCAGGTTTGAAAGAACAGGGCAGGGTCTTTGTCGCAGGCCATCGCGGAATGGTGGGGTCGGCCATCGTGCGCTGCCTGCGCGCACGCCGGTGAAACGGACATCGTTACCCGCAGCCGCAACGAGCTGGACCTGGCCCGGCAGGACCAGGTTGAAGCGTTTTTTGCCGACGAGCAGATCGACACGGTTTACCTGGCTGCCGCCCGGGTCGGCGGCATCAAGGCCAACAAGGACTTTCCGGCGGATTTCATCCGCGAAAATCTTCAGATTCAGACCAATGTCATCCATTCGGCTCACCGGGCCGGGGTTACCCGCCTGTTGTTCCTGGGAAGTTCCTGCATTTACCCAAGGCTGGCCCCACAGCCGATGGCGGAAGACGCCCTGATGACCGGCGTGCTGGAGAAAACCAACGAAGCCTACGCCGTAGCCAAAATTGCCGGCATCAAGATGTGCGAAGCATACCGGCGCCAGTTCGGAAGCGACTTCAGAAGCGCCATGCCGACCAACCTGTACGGCCCGCATGACAACTTCGATCTTGAAACCAGCCACGTCCTGCCGGCGTTGCTGAGAAAATTCCACCAGGCCGCGGTTGACGGCGATGAGAAAGTGACCGTATGGGGCAGCGGCGCGCCGAGACGGGAATTTCTTCACGTCGATGACCTGGCCGAAGCGGCTTGCTTCCTGGCAGGATTGGACGAGAAACAGTACTGGTCCGCGTTATCAGACCATTGCTCACACATCAACGTGGGTTGCGGGTCCGATATCAGTATTGCTGAACTGGCCGGTCTGATCGCTTCAATCTGCGGCTTCGAAGGAAGCATTGAATTTGACCCGGCGATGCCGGACGGCACGCCGCGCAAGCTGCTGGATGTGAGCCGGATTCAAGCGCTGGGATGGAAAGCCCGGATATCCCTGGAGCAGGGGATTCGAGCAACCCGGGACTGGATGGTCGAACACTGGGACGACGGGTAAACAGGAATGGGCAATTCATTACAAGACCAGTTAAAGGCCCTGGGCCTGGCCACGGAAAAACCGGTCAGGCAGCAGAAAGTAAGAGCCGCGCCAACAAAGCCCCGGTCGGCAGCAAACAAACCCAGGTCGGCGCCGGCTCCCCGGAAAACGGAAAGCACGGGTGAGCTTTCACTCGAAAAGGCCTTTGCGCTCAGGAAACAGGAAGAAAAACGGCAGGCTGACCAGGCGCGCCGTAAAAAGCTGGAAGAAGACCGCCAGCGCAAACTGCTGAACAACTCGATCCGGGAAATCGTCAAGGCGAATCGCCTGAACCGCGACGACGCCGAACTGGCCCGCAACTTCATGTTCAGGGGCCGTATCCGGAAAATCCATGTCACGCCGGATCAGTTGAAGGCGCTGAATGCCGGGGAACTGGGCATTGTCTACCTCTC
>CAVOYQ010000002.1:0-121898 GCA_963700705.1 uncultured Gammaproteobacteria bacterium
TTGGAGGTAAGTTAATGAAGCTTACTTATTGGGTGCTCGTAGCAGATAGTGGTAGCGCGCGTATTTTTGAGTTACAAAAAACGCCTGCTGAATTTCGCGAGGTGCAGACACTGGTTTCGGACGCATTGCACAAACGCAGCAGTGACCTGGTATCGGACGGCAGTGGCCGCTCCTTCAATGCGCAAGGTCCGGCCGGCCATTCCAAAGAACAAAAATCTGACCCGCATGACCTGGCAGAACAGGAGTTTTCCAGGAAACTGGCAGAGAAACTGGAACTGGCGTCGAACAGGAATGTATTTGAAAAACTCGTGGTCTTCGCCGACCCCAAAACACTGGGTCGCCTGCGACCGCTGATGAGCAAGCGGTTGAGGCAGCAAATCACGCATGAAGTGAACCTTGACCTGGTCGGGATGCCACTGGAAAAGTTGAAAAAGAAGATCAAGGCGCAATTGGGCTGGGCTGACTGAGCGAAAACCCGGTTCCACTCCGCCCCTATCCGAATTCCGTCGGCCACTGCACCGATCGATACCGTGCGCCTCAGCCGGCGAATTTGCGTGCGAGATGCCGGCTGATGAAGCTTTGACCGCTCAGTGATGGGATGCCCGCAAGCGAGTATTCCGAGCCGGTCACGATCGACCGCGCCGCGAGCAGCCCGCTTTCGATGGCGGGACCGATGCCCTCGCACATGTCCCGGGTGGCCAGACCGACCGCATCGCCGACCAGGTAAGCATTTCTGTCGCAGGCGGATTCGACACCGCCACGCAGAAAATAGCTGTATCCCGACGGTCGTAAGTCATCGCAGACGACGAGCCCGCGTTTTTTCAAACGCAGCGTGAACTTGTGCCAGTAATCGTGCAGGTTGCCGCCCCGTTGTTTGAGTTGCGCTGCCATTCCGCCCAGGCCGATGTTGATGTGTCCGTTCGCCTTGGGTACGTACCACGCATACCCGGGCAGGCCGTCATTGAAAAACCACAGGTGGCAGGCGGGATCCCGCCAGTCATAAGCGAACTCCTGTTCCAAGGTGGCAGCCTGCAGTGATCTGCGGTGTGGACAACGCTCGCGGAAGAATGTCCGGTAGACCGGGCACGAGGCACCGCCCGCCCCAATCAGAAATTTGCCGCGGTACTCGCCGTCGACGACAAAGTCCCCGTTGTCGCGGTGAATCTCGCGGACTTTGTGTGTGCGCACGGTCGCGCCGGAACGGCGCAGCAGGAAGTCGTCAAATTCATAGCGCCGGATCGAGTGTTGTGGTGAAGTGAGTTTGACGGTGAAAAACTTCCAGTGCAGCAGCAGTGCATCGAAGGTCATGAAGCTGTGTGGATAGTCACCCGGGTTCAGTTCCAGATCCATCAGTGCCTTTGGTGTGACCCAGCCGGCGCACAGCTTGGTGCGTGGGAAACTGGCACGGTCCAACACCACGACGTCGAGACCGGCCTCCTTCAGCTTCCATGCACAGGTGGAACCTGCCGGCCCGCCTCCTACGACGATAGCGTCGGCGATCTGCATTCAGTCGCGCCCACTGCTCCCGGGATACTGGTATTCGCGGGTCCATGGCACCTTGTTGTTATTGCCGTGTGCAAAGACCACCTGGTAGAGCTGCAGCGTTCCCGATTGGAACCCGGCCGAGGACCCGGCCAGGTACAGGCGCCACATGCGGGTGAATTCCTCGCTGTACATTTCACTGACCTTGTCGGCGACTGATTCGAAATTCGCCAGCCAGTCAGCGCAGGTGCGTGCATAGTGTGGTCGCAGGTTCTCGACGTCGAGCACAGAGAACCGGTTCGGTTCGAACACGGCCATCATCTCGCTCAGGCTTGGAACGTGACCACCTGGAAATATGTACTTGCGAATCCATGCGTCCATCGTGTTCGGATGGCTGCGGCCAATCGTGTGGATCAGCGCGAGCCCTTCAGGCTTCAGGCAGCGCTTGATCAGTTCACCCAGGTCGCGGTAGTTGGCACACCCCACGTGCTCAAGCATGCCCACCGAAACGAACCGGTCATAGCGCTTCCCGATGCTCCGGTAGTCCCCCAGGATAAATTCCAGGCGCTTGTCCAGGCCCCTGGCGGCCGCTTTTTCGCGCGCCCAGTCAACTTGTGCCCGGGAAATATTGTAGGCGTTGACCTCGACGCCATAGTGCTCAGCCATGTGCATTGCCAGCGCGCCCCAGCCGCAGCCTGCTTCGACCACGGTTTGCCCGGGCTTCAGGTCGAGCTTGCGGCATACATGGTCCAGTTTGGCGAGCTGGGCCTCCGCCAGGGTGGCGCCGGGTGTGTCGTAATAGGCGCACGTGTACACCATCCGCTCATCCAGCCACATGCGGTAGAAGTCGTTGCCAAGATCGTAATGGTGGTGCGCGTTGTATTTTGAACGGCTTGTCGAGTTGCGGCGCAGAGCTTGCAGCGTGGACTTCAACCTGGGCAGGTAATATTCGCGCGATTCCTTGCACGTGATCGCACGGGTGACTTCATTCGTGAACGCAAGGAAATCGCCGTGTACCTCGATCAGCCCCTGGCTGTAGCATTCTCCGAATCCAATCGAAGGTGTGGTCAGTAATTTCAGCACAGCGCGGCGACTGAGAAACTCCAGGCAAGCGACCGGGCGTTCATCGGTCACGGGGAATTCGTGGCCGTTCCAGAGGCGGACCGAAATCCTTGGATTTCCAGCGGATTTCATGATCGCGAGTACGAGCGTCTGATCGATATTGCGTTCGGTCAGACCATAACCTTGCTCTGCATCCATCATGGTAGGTTCTCCTTCGGTATGAACCCGATCGATGTTCTATAAATTTACCTTTTTTAAACCCCGATAGCCACTCAAGGGTATTCTCCCCATGTGTTCGGCTATCACAGAACTCAAAAATATCCGGGCTGTCAAATCTATAATGAGTGTCAAGTGTCACGGTGAGGAAGCCGGTTCGGCCGGTAAACTAAATGGAGATCTGCGCGGAAATCACCCGACGACCCTTACTTTTACGGAGGTAAGTTTCTAATGGACAGCAAACCCATCACACACGCTGACATCCGGCGAATGTTCGGTCCGGTCGACGATCACAGGGTCCTGGAAATCATGGGACTGAAACCATCGTTGAAGGAAATGGAAGTCACGATGGCCTATCTCGCGGATATGACGGACATCATGGGTGAGGAACGGCAGCCCCTCACGGGATGCGCTGCCGAGATCTATGACATCGTCACCCGCGACGAAACCTTCGAACCTGAGGACCCGGATCAGATCTGACTCGCCTGAGCTGGAATTTTCGGTGTAACCCTGGCCCTCCTTTACCCCGAAAGGATCCAGGATTTCCACAGCAAGGCCGGCTTCTACAGATTTAGAACTTCAGTTCGAAAGTCGCGCCGAAAATCGGCGCCGGGTCGTAGTCGCTTTCACTCAACAGTTCGTCCGACGCGTTCTTGATCTTCAGTGTTCCGGCAAACTCAAGGCCTGCAAAAAGGGCCAGTTTGACTGTCTTATTGGGCTCCCAGGCGGCCGCAACAACCACGGGAATCGACTGGTTTTTTCCGATGCCGCCAGGCGTTGTGCCGTTTTCATTCAAACGGAACTCGATGTTTTCATAGCGCGAGGTCAGGCCGAAGGACCAGGTTTCAGCGGCCAGGTAGCCCAGTGTCAGACCGGGACCCTGGGAAGCAGCCAGGCCGCGGCTGGTCGACAGGTACCAGCGCTCGCTGATTTTCCAGTCGATGACCAGTATGGGAAAAATCCGGGTGCTGTCTTCAAGCTTGGAAAACACACCGATGCCGGGGCCGATGGTCAGTCTTTCGTTGAGACGCCACGCAGCGGCGGCAAACATTCCGTAGGTGCGGCCCTCACCGGTGTTGGCGTCTTTTTCGCCGTTGTAGCGGGCCGATGGGATCAGGAAAAGTGTGCCGGTTTCACCGATGCCGAAACGCCCGATCAGCGAGATGCGGGTCTCGTCGATTTCTTCCCACGGCGCGCCGCCGCCAATCGTTGTCAGGCTCGTCGAAGTCATAGGTGGAAGTGCCGCCACCGACTGACAGGCCGATCGAGTTGCGCCGGTTCCACGCATAAGTGACACCCATGCTGGCAAACCAGCGATTGACTGAAAAGCTGCCCTCGACATCGGACAGGTCAGTGCCTGACTGAAAGGCAATGCCGCCGTCGAAGTTGAAGCTTACCGGGTCGGTTTTCGGTGCCTGCGCGTAAACATTCTGTGACAAAACAGACAAAGAACCGCGGCGATGGCGAGTGTCTGGGTAAATCGGAACATCGGGTCAAGCCTCATTTGTGCTGCGGAAAATCGTGGCGCGCAGTATACCTGAATCGAGCAGCTTCAGTTTGCGGCGCTGTCCAGTTTTGCAATTTCCTTGCGCGCATCACCGCAGGGATCCGGGCTGCTCAGGAAGCGATCGGACATGGACTTGGCCAGCACGGAAATCCCGAGGGTTGCGACCGCCAGGCCGCCGCTGGTAATCGTGCCGGCCGGATCCAGCGTTACCGCCGGCGCTTCCAATGTACCGCCCAGCTTGATAAAGGGGTTGATCAGTGTCCCTGCACTCAAACCCAAACCCTTTCGTGGTTTGGTGTGAAACGCAAAATCGATTTTTTCGGTATTCAGGTCCAACGCGCCTTCGCTGAGGGTGGTTAGCTGTTCGGTGTGGTAAATTACCGGATACACTTTGACGATTCCGGCCCTCGCGTCCGCCCCGATAACGGCACAATCAAGATGCGTATATGCGCTGGTTTTGTGGAAAGGATTGAGCAGGTAAATTAACTCGGTCAAGAAACCGGTATAAAGCCGGTCCATGCTAGCGCTTGCGTACTGCCCGGCGCCGGCATAGGCGCGGAGTTTCCCATTCAGTGAAGCGGCCATTTCGTGCCGGGTGTTACCTGCGCCATCCATGGCCATTTCAAGATCCAGAGGCGGGTAGGTGGCGAGGTCCTGTCCGGGCGTCGCTGCAAGCCCCAGGCGGATGTCCTTGCCGCCCAGCGTAAGGCGCATTCTGGGCGTGGCGCCTCTTCCATCCAGGCTGAACTCGCCTTCAAAACGGCCGCCCCGTTCGCCCTTGAGGGTGAAGGGTTTAAATTGCATGAACTGCTTTGATAATTGAAATCCAAGCTCGACATCCTCCAGGGTTGTGTTTACCAGGTAGAGTTCGTCTATTTTCAAATCCAGATCGATATCCAGGTTTTGGGTAGTCAGGTGCATCACCGGGGTGTCATCAAACATCATCGGTTTCCTGGCCGTCGGTTTTGATTTTTGTTCTTCCGGGTCGCCAGGATACCAATGGCTGAAATCGAGGTACGGGGAGTCCAACTTGCCCTTGAAAGTTTTGACGTCGCCAAGATTGATGGACAGATTGCCGTTAACCTTGCTTCTGCCAAGGAACACTTCCAGGTCTGTCAGTTCAAAATCTGCAGGGCTGCCGCTCAGCCCGGTCGCGATTGAGAACGACTCGGCTGGAAGCGATGTCCTCACCAGGTTGTCCAGCGAGGAGGCGTCCGGCCCCGCCGCCTTGATGGAAAGATCGAAACGCTTATCCGGCGACAGACTGCCATCAACACTTGCCGTCATTTTTCCAATGGCCAGCTGCACTTTGTCCAGGCGTGTTTGCGTTTTTTCATTGTGCAGGCTTCCGCTGGCGGAGAATGGCAGGTCCGGCAAATCCCTGTCCTTGAACAGGAAAGAGAAGCTGTTCAGATGGGCCAAGCTGATATCGAACCGGGCGTCCAGCCCCATCGGCTGGGCCATATCCGCGATCTGTCCCTCGAGCTCCATCTGCATATCACCGAGATTCCCGTCCGTGACGGTGAACGCCAGGCCTTTGCCCTGCGGCGTGACCTCCGCCGCCAGCTTCACAGGCTGGTCCGGGAACCCCTCGTGGCCAAACATTCGGCCCAGTGCTCCGGCGTTCCTGACGTCAAGCTGAGCACGCAGGTCGCTGCCGGCATAACGGTCGCCGAGGTTCAGAGTGCCGTTGATGGTAGCGTGGTCATCAGCGAGGCTGATGAAGATATTATTCAGCTGAACACTGTTTTTACTGCTGGCGAGTTTCCCCCTGGCGGTAAACGGCGCATCAGGGAGTACGGTACCCGGAACCAGGAAGGAAACGGCGCTGAGCCGGGGCAGGTTGATATCAATATCGCCGTCCATCTTCAGCGGTTGTTGCAGATCAGGAATCCGGCCGCTGAGTTCCAGGTTAACCTTGCCCGAGTTGCTGTCGCTTACCTGGAACGCCAGGCCCTCGCCATCGGGTTTAATCATGGCAGCCAATTTGAATGGCTCGTCCGGAAACCCGGTCTGGCCGAACAGGCGGCCCAATGCGCCGGCATTTTTGATATCCAGCTGAAGGTTGATATCACTGCCCTGAAAACGATCCAACAGGTTTACCTGTCCATCGATGTCTGCCTGATCGTCGTTAAGGTTGACGCGCACTTTGCCCAGCTGAAGCAGTTTGTCCTTCCACCCGAACCGGCCTTTAATCTGTAGCGGCGTGGCCGGCACCCGGTTCCAGCCGGCAACGGCGGCCAGGCGGCTGGGGTCCGGAGAGGCGAATGTGATATCCAGGTCAGGCTGAAAGGCATCCGGCAGGTGACCGAGCGAACCCTCCGCTTCAAGGGTTGTCGAGGCTTGCGTGGCCTTTGCCTTGATTGAAATCAGGCCGGTTGAATCGCTGCTCAGAGCGCCGTCGAGGTCAATCGGCCCCAATTCCTGCTGCGGCTGGCCAAAGACGGTGGTCCAGCGGCCGGCTTCATCGCTTTGAAAATGAATATCGAGTTCTGTTCCGGCAAATCCCTCCAGGGTACTGACATGACCGCCCATTTCCAGGTGGTCACGGTCGGTCTGCAGGCTTGCCTTTTCGACGTGAACGCGGTCTTTTTCAAAGTTCGCATGGAGTTCGTGGCTGAACCGCTCTCCCACCAGTCCATCCAAACCGAACACCTCCGCCAGCGCGCCCAGGTTGGGCCCGTTCACCGAGAACTGGATGTTGCCATCAGTCGGCTTGATCAAACGGTCCAGTTCGCCCCTGGCGGTGATGTCGACACTGCCAAGATCGCCATCCAGGTCTACCCGGGTCATTTTACCTTCCGTGTTGAGCGCCACCTTGAAATCAAATGCGCCTTCGCTGAACAGCGGCAATTCGAATTCGTTCAGAAAGTCGGCTATTTCGGGACCCTTGAATTCGGCCGTCACATCGGCGCCTGACCAGGTTTTCGCGTCCTGTACCGATCCCGAGCTCTGCAAGGTGTTTGGGCCCAGTGCGACTTTCAGTTCATGGGTGAGCGGCCCGCCGAAAAACAGCGCGTTGAACGGGTCGAGCCAGCCGTCAAAAGAAAGCGCTTCGTCATTAATACTGCCGGAGCCCTTGCCTTCCCAGCGGTTTTCACCCTGGTGGCGTGCGGAAAGCCCGGCGACCTTGATGTCCAGGGGGCGTTCAAGATCCGCGCGGGTGAACACAAGTTCACAGCTATTGATTTCCAGGTCACTCAGAAATACGGGAAGGCCTTTTCGTTCAGGCTGCCCGGGCGCCGGACCCTGACCGGACGGCTTTTTTTGAATGATGTCCCAGTTGGCCTTGCCTTCCTCGTCCTTCAGCAATGAGACCACGCAATCCTGCAAGGACAGGAACGGGAAAACCGGTTTGTCTTCGAACAGGCTCGAAACCTGGAAAGAGATTTTCAGGTGCCCGATGGTCGCCATGTTCGCCTGATCCGCCCAATCAGCGTTCGCAAATTCGATGTTGCCGGCTTCGAGCGTGGTTACCTTGCCGAGGTCGAGGGTCAACGGGCCGTTGATAGCCAGTTTTCTCCCGGTGTGTTTGAGGGAAAGCGAACTCAGCCGCGCTTTCAGGAATGCTTCGTCCTGTAACAGGTACCAGCCAAGGCCCGCGGTGACAACAAGCAGTGTTCCCAGCAGGAATAAGGCGATAAGCAATTTGTGACGCATGGTGCGCTGAATTATAGCCGGAAATTATTCACCCAGGGTTTCAGCTACCGCGTTGCACATGGCCGCCTGCAGCGCCCAATCCTCGTCTTTGTCGGCGGTGGCTCGCGCGCTGTGTATCGCGACTACCACGTTCTGTTCCGGGTGGACGCAAATGCCCTGGCCGAATATTCCGATGGCCCGGTAGGCGCCGCCAGTTCCCAGCCACCACAGGTATCCGTACCCGGGGTAGGCGGCTGAAGGCGTCGTTGATTGCGCCATCCAGCCGTCCGGCAGCACGGCTGTTCCATCCGCCAAATGCCCCTCATTCAGGGCGAACAGGCCCAGCCGGCCATAGTCACGCAGCGTCGCGTTGATGCAACAGCCGCCGAATTCGCCGCCGCCGGGTTCGGTCAGCGTCCACCAGGCGTCTGCTTCCATCCCGAAGGGCTGCCAGATTTTGTATTCCAGGTAAGTTGACAGGTTGTTGCCGATGGCGGAGCGCAACAGGGTGCCGACCAGGTTGGTCTCGGCGGTGTTGTAGTTGAAGATTTCGCCCGGCGCCGAATCCCGCGGCTTTTGCGCCAGGTAGTCGTACAGGGCGACTGTCTGCCAGCTGGCTTTGTTTATGTCGGACGCCGGGTCCGCATAGTCTTCATTCCAAGCGACGCCGGAAGCCATCTGCAGGATATTGCGGAGGGTTGAATCATCGTAGGGTGAACCCTTGAGCCGGGGCAGGTAATCGCTGACCTTTTCATCAACGCTCTCGATGTAACCGTCCTTGATGGCGGCGCCTACCAGCATGGAAACCACCGACTTGGTCACCGAAAACGAGATCCAGCGGGAGTCGCGCGTGTTGCCGAGGCCATAACGTTCAAAAGCGATTTTGCCGTCCTTGAGAACCAGCAGCCCTGCCACGTTTTGCTGCACGAAGTACTCGTCCAGCGTCATCGAGCTGTTTTCGGTCTGTATCTGTACCTGGCCGAGGTCAGCGGGAGCTTCCGGCAATTCCAGCACCGTGCCGCCGGCTTTGATCGTCCGGGTCGGGAATATCCGGTTGATGTTGCGGTACCCGGAAACCTGTTGTTCGGGTGTCCAGAACAGGATTTCATACGGCGAACCCAGGTTGTCTGGCGTCGTCCGCCGGGTCAACAAAAGGCGCTTGCGCCTAGGCGCCGGCAGTGGATCCGAAAAGCACGATGATCAGAGCACTGAACAGGAAAGCTTTCATGGTTGGGTCCCGGCCGGTTGAATCGAAACCTCATGATAACCCGCAAACCAAACACCGTAGGAGCGATTTTAATCGCGAATAATACCGACCTTCCTATCCCCCCAAACTGAAATCGTCGTTCATGAACCACAGGTAAAAAGCCGCCGCGCCCACGATAAACAGCGTTGCCTGCATGGTTTGCATCGCCGGCATGGCCAGGCTGAAGGTAAACAGTTCGCTGACCGGGCCGGTCAGCATCAATGCCCCGGACAGGCCGAACAGCGCGCCGACCAGGCCGAACGCCCACAGGATGATTTTCCGGGTGCGCTGCTCGCGCCGGACGCCACGCATCACGTCCATCGTGAACCCCTCGGCTTGCGGTGCGTCGGTGTACTCCAGCAACTGCTCCAGTTTCCGGTCGAATGAATCAGGCACGTTGCGCCTCCTGTTCCGGCCCGCTTGCCGGGCCCGCCATTGTCTTTGGGAATGTAATGATCATGGTCTTCCAGCCATCGTTGCAACTTCTGTTTGCCTCGTTGAATGTGGGATTTAACCGTGCCCATCGGCAGATGGGTGACTTCACTGATTTCCGGGTGGCTCATTCCGGAGGAATAGGCCAGGGTCATGCAAGCGCGTTCCTCCGGGCTGACAAACCCCATCAGCCGCTGCACCAGGATTTCAGCGTCGTTCGCATCGCGCGGGTCATGGCTTTGCTCCGGCGGCTCGGCCACCACCTGCTGGCGCGCGTGTTTGCGGGTGAACTGCAGGAATTGCCGGTACGCAATGCTGTGCAGCCAGGCGACAAAGCTTCCGCCGGATTTCAGGCTGGCCATTTTCCGGTAGGCCAGCAGAAAGGTGTCCTGGGCCAGGTCATCCGCGGTGCCGTGATCACCGGACAGCAGGCGCCGCAGAAAGCCGCGGATCGCGGACTGGTGCCGTTCCACCAATAGCTGGAACGCTGCCTGGTCATTGGAGCTGGCGACGCGGGCCACCAGCTCCAGGTCGGAGATCATCGGTTCAGCTCTAATCCTTGTTCAGCTTCCATACTATCAGGAAGCCAAGCCCCAGCATCAGCGGGAACACGGAACCTGCTCGGATGCCATTGACGACGTCAGCGTCAACAAAAAACATGCTGCAGAGTAATCCGGCGATTCCCAGTGACAGGAAAACCACGCCCCGGCGCATATCGCGAATCCTGGGATTACCGGCCGCACCCAGCTGCACGAGCAGCTCGGGTGTCAGCTCCTTGCCCTGGTCCATCGCCTTTTCGACGGTTTTCATGATGGTCACGCGGTTCTGGTAGTTCCAGTAGAAATACCCCAGAACGGCAATGCCGAGCATGACAAACAACGTGATGGGGATCATTTCTTCATTCATGGCGGCTCTCCTCAATGTGATAAAATAGTCATTCGTAACCCTGAGATGCCGGTAACCACCCGATTGGATGCATCGCAGGAGCGGATTCATCCGCGAAATCCTTGGTCGCGATTCAAATCGCTCTTACGGATCGCGGCCAGGGGCCGCTCCAGTAATCGCCGGCAAGGCCAGCTCCCACTTGGACACCACGCGTTTCGTCGCGGCTGCGTGTCTTGCTGTCGTTTCGTACAAGACAGGGCTTACTGACCGGTACACACTCAAAGATACCTCGACCCGACCGGAGTTTAACGTGAAGCCAGGAATGCTTGTTACCATTACCACCGTCAGCCTGCTTATCAGTGGCCATCTGTTTGCCGAATCGTTGCCCCTGCAGTCCGTCAACAAGGCGGGCGCAATCATCGACGCAGCCATCGAAGCTTATGGGGGCAACGACACCATCACCAACCTTGATACCCTGGTGCAAACGGCGGAAATCATCAATTATGCGACCGGCCAGAGCCGCAAGCCGGGTCCTCCCTATGACCAGTCGGCTGCGGCGAATCTCAATGCCATCGGCACGCAGGACGATATCTTCGTGACCCGGAATACGGGTGAAGGCGGTGGTTTTGTGTTTGACCAGGGCGTGATCATCAATGGTGAAAACAGCTGGCAGCTGGATTACCGCTCCGGCACCGCGGGGCCGCTGGTCGAGCCGGATTTCAATACCCAGTCCGGACCATTTATCCGGGTGACCCCCGCCCTTTTGATGAAACAGCTGCAAGCCCGGCGCAACACGTCAAACTGGTTGGGTGAAGCCGGGATCGACGGGCGCCCGCACGACGTGATCACCCTGGTGATGGAAACCGGTCCTGCGCTGGGCCTGTACTTCGACCGGGAAAGCCACATGCTGACCCGCATGGAACGGGTACTGCCACCCTTCGGTCAGATCGAATACGAATTCCTGGACTACGCCATGGTCGATGGCATTCCGTTCAACCGGCAGTTCAAGTTGTTCGTCAACGGTGAAGAAAACCTGGTGATCAACATCCAGTCAACCGTTGTGAACGGGCCGCTTGATGCGTACCTCAATGTGCCCGAGAGCCTGGAAAAAGTCGCCGCCATTGCGCCTGATCCGCTCAGCACGCAGGAAATTGACGAAGGCGTGTTCCTGATCGGTGGAAACGGCACGTATGCCCTGTTCGTGGAAATGGATGACCACGTGGTAGCGATTGGAGGTACCCAGACGGTTCCGGCAAGCATCGCGGAAATGCGCAAGGTGATTGCTGATAAACCCATCAGATACGGCGTGTTGACCCACCACCACAGCGACCACGTTCCGGGCGCGGCCGCCTATGCGGCAGAAGGTGCGACCATCATCACCTTCAAGGAGAATGAAACCGTGGTTCGCAAAGCGGCCGGGAGCGATGATGCGAAGCTCGAATTCGTCGAGGACAGCATGACGCTGACGGACGGCAGCAGGAGCGTCGTGCTCTACAATATCGGACCGACGCCGCATGCCGAGAACATCCTGATCGCCTACCTGCCTGACCAGGGAATCATTTTCGAGGCAGACCATTTTCCCCAGCCGCTCAACGGCGTTATACCTCCGGCCGTACCGGCAACCGTTGCTTTTGCGGCGGCGCTGGACAAGCTGGATCTTCAATATACGAAGATCGTCGGTGCCCATAGCCCGCGTGTCGCCAGCCCGGCAGATCTGAAAACCGCGCTCTTCCGGGAATCGGCCGCAGCGACAGGAAGCCCGTAAGACCTCCCTCCTTCACCTTGGCTTTCTGTCGGCACGATTGAACGGCGGGAAAATCGCACCCCCCTTTACATCCAGGGGGGTGCTTTATTTTGTGGGCGGTGCACGGAGATTGCCAAATCACGGCCACCTCCTGCAACAATTGACCTGAACGCTTGGAAGCTATGTCACAAAAGGGATACATTCAATATTATTCACTTACCAGGCTTTTCCAACCATGCTCGAACGCGAACTCAAACGGCACGCCGCCTATTTCAGGGGCTGGTGCCAGGCGTTTGGAGAGCACGAGAGCGTCTACCGGGACGACACCGGGATCAACTGGCTGACCGCTGAAAACCAGGTTGGCCTGGTTCTGCCGAAACCGCTGATACGTTCGCTCTATCGGGAAGTCCTGTTGCACGAGCACGTGCCGACCTTGACCTTCCACCACGAGAGCGTCGAAATCGGTGCCCTGGATATTCCGATTGCCAAGCAGTACCAGCGACAGGCGCTGGACGCGATGGGAAAAATCCTCGACAGCAGCACCGAAGTGCACGTGTTTGTGACTTCCCACCTGCTGTACGGAGAAGGCAGCAAGATCATCACGTTTTCGGGCAAGAAGCCGCTGGCGATTATCTACAAGGAAATTGGCACGATGCGGATCAGACTGGAAGATTAAAAGGGGTCAGATTGACCTGATCCCCTGGTTACTTTTCCGGTTCCGATCTCTGCAATTAAATCAGAACTTGATATTGAAATTGATCAGCGGCCCCTTGACGATCAGCTTTTCCATGGCGGGAACATCATCAAACTTCCACGAAAGGTAGCGGTAGGTCAGAGACGTATTGAATTTGCCCCAGTCGTAACCCACACCGGTGAGGAACTGCCAGGTGTTCTTGCTTTGACCGCCGCCCACGTCGACTGATGCGGGAACGAACCACTTGTCATTGATGCCAATTTTGGTGCGGAAACCAAAGATACCGTCCCAGAAGCCTTGTGAAACGGATTCATCAAATATCGGGTTGCCCCTGGCGTTGATCTGCACGCCGAGATCGATCCACAGGTAACGCAGACCACCGAAAACTTCGACCCGGGTATCGTCCTGGTTATAAATGGCGTAACCCACCGTGGGTGAGACGATCCAGGATTTCATCTGGACACTGCTGGAACCTTCTAGTAGCGCACCTATTGGGCGCTGCGGATCGTTGACGTTATCTTGTTTCAACTTCATATAAATGACATCAGTCATGAACGACCACTGGTCATTGCTGGCGCTAACATCAGCCATGAACGTCATTTTCAGATCGTTCAGGATCTGGTAGAAGGGGATTTCCACCTCCTGGCCGGGCGGGGTGTCGATGTTCATGGACGGCCCCCACATGTAAATCGATGCGCTGTACTTCCAATCAGAACCTGAGGTCGAGTCTTCGGCCATGAGGGGAGCCGCGCAGAATAGAGCAGCGGCGGTTACCAGCGAAGTCGTTGCCAGCTTTAAATTGTGGATTCTTTGCTTGTCCATTTTGTGCCCTCCGGAAAAGCGTGATTATAGGCCTACTTGTGGCTTGTAAACAGACGAGATGCGAATCATTCTAAGCCTTCGCTGAAAAACCGAATTGATTTTTCACGACACCAGGTTGTCAGTTTCCGACACGGCTTCTGTCACTTCTAGGTTCGTGTAAACGTGATCTGCAACATCCTCACGAGCATTCTGGACTGGATATGCTTGAAGTGGTAAATACTGGAAGTAATTCGCCAGGGTTGAAATTTTCCGGAACCCGGCCTGTTTGACTGAAATTGGAGAAGGTAAATGAAGTTACTGAAATGCACGTTGGGTTTGCTGGCCGCGGTACTGTGCCTGGCGAATCCTGTATTGAACCTGCAGGCGGGTCAACGATCGGCGGGAACGACGCGGCCACGCAAAAAGCCCTCGAAGCCGCCATGACGCCTGGCGCGGGACAGGAAAAACTGAACCCCCTGGTCGGGACTTTTGATGTCAAGATTAAAACCTGGATTTCCCCCGGTAGTGAGCCGGTTGAGTCCACGGCATCGACGGTCAGCGCATGGGTTCTGGACGGGCGTTATGTCCAGTCCATGCTGGTGGGTAATATTGCCGGTGAACCCTTCAGCGGTATCGGCTACACCGGCTACGACAATGTATCCAAAAACTACCAGGTGCGTGGATGGATACGGGCAGCACCGGCATGATGCTGTATACCGGTGGTTTTGACGAATCGGGCAAGTCAGCAACGTTGCGGGCAGCAACGCTGAATGTGCTTACCGCCAGACCCACTTCGTGGAATTGCGTCTGACCATCGATCCGGAAGGTAATCACGTGATCGAATTATGGGGTCTCGGCCTGGGCACCGAGATGTTCAGGATGATGGAACTCGTCTACACCAAAACCACGCAGTGAAACCCACGGTCACAGGAGAAATGAAATGAGTCATGATGAATATTCGGCAAGAGCCTCCTGGCCAAGATCGTGCTGGGATTGCTGGTTACCGTGATTTGCACCGAGTCCGCCTTTGCGATTCTGGGCGTTTGGCGGCGGGCCGCAGTCAGGACCGCCGTGGTAGCAGGCACCGTTGCAACGGCAGATGCCGTAGCGATAGATAATGCAAATGCCAATGCGGCGGCATCCGCGAACGCGGCGGCTGCCGCCTCTGCGCAACAATCTGCCGCAGCGTCCGCCGCCGCAGCCCAACAGGCCGCGGCATCGGCCGCGACTGCCACGGCTCCCAGAAGACACCGCAGCAGCAGCTCGAGGACCTGAAGTCGCTTTACGACCAGGGCCTGATCAGCGAAAGTGATTACGAGGCGGCGAAAACCAAGGTGCTCAACCAGATCACGCAATAAAGAAAAAGCGGTTAACAGAAAAGGGGTCAGAGCCCTTTTCCGCACCGGCAGCCGAATTTACAGCAGGCCGCCGCGCGGCTGATTTCGAGTGTTTCCAGCCCCCATATTGCACCAGGGATCCGGGCCTGGAGCGAAACTTTCCTGTCAGCGCTTAAGTAGTCAGTTGCCGGTTAAGTTTTACCAGCAACCATGCCAGCACCAGCCAGACGACGATGAAGCCCAGGTTAATCAGCGCAAACCCACGGGCGCCCAGGGCCAGCCAACCTGTGCCGGCAAACACCACCAATGCTGCAAAAACATCACCCAGCCGCACGAAAAAGCTGTCGGCGGCCTGCTTGGCCTTGTATTTCTGCTCCCTGGTCGTCGGCAGCCACATCAGCTGTTTCGCGGTATTCATCAGGGAGTAGTCGGTGGAGTTCTCTGCCGTCTTGGCCCACCGCACGACCACCAGCGTCGCGCCCATTGCGATAAAACCATAGGCTCCAAGGGCGATAACAGGAAGGGCAAAAAGCACACCGGCGAGGCCAAATCGCTTGACCAGGTGGGAGGCCACGAAGGCCTGCAACAGAAGGGCGCCCACGTTTACCCAAAAGAAATAACTGCCGTAAAAAGCGCCTATATAAGCGCCCTTGTCAAAAGCACTGTCTGTGGCAGCCCGTTCTGACGCGTACTTCACGACCAGGTCACTCAGGATGTACTCGCCAATGGTGTTGACCACGTTCAGGACAATCAGCAGCAACGCGATGAGAAGAATGTAGCGGCTGGTGAAAACCAGGCGGAACGCATTACTGAAGCCCAATGAAACCGGGACCGCGGGCGACGCCGCTGCGCCACCTCCGGGCCGGGTGATGTTTCGATGGACGACCCCGTACAACACGAGCGTCAGCGATAGCAGCGCGGCCGCCAGGTACAGCATCAGGTCGGGGCTGACGTGCGCATGGAACAGGCGCCTGGCGACCCAGGCACCGACCGGGCTGCCGATGATTGCGCCGATACCGATGATCGGAAACAGGCGGTTTCCTGCGTCCTGGCTGTAAATGTCATTTCCGTAAGACCAGAACTGGGCAATGATCGACAGGCTGAAAAATCCCACCCAGATGTAGAAGAACACGCCAACGAAAGGCAGTTCCGCCTGCACGGCAACGGCAAAGGCGAGGATGTTCGCGACAAAAAAAAGTGTGACGCCGACAATCAGCTTCATCCCCGAAACGTGCGAGGCGAACCAGCTGTAGGCAGGAACGAAAGCCATCAGGACCAGGGCCTGGCCGGCGGCTGCAAACGTCTTGACTTCGGCTGGGCTCGTGATGCCCAAAGCCCGCAGAAAGCCGGGAACTTCGGCGTTAAGGATCAGCGGCTCGCGAACGGTCTTGATGATGTAGTAGGAGACGAGTATCAGGAAGACGTTCAGCAGCATCAACAGCGCACGCCGGCCTTCGCCGGGGTGAACCTCGGAAAAAAGACCCAGTAACCGGTCAAGAATACCGGGCCGGGCAGCCTCCGGGTCAATGGGGCTTGCGTTCATGTCACTTCAGTTCCCGGTAAGCGCAAACCATTGACCCAATCCGTTTACAGCCGCAAACGCCCTGTAGTTTACAACCAGAACGCCCCCCGTGCTGCGCAAATTGCCTCGTTTAGATGCCTTGATTTCCTTCTTTGTCAATTAAGGTGTCAGGGTCCTGTCATGCGTCACGGCGTACCTGAACGGAGTACCGCAATGAAGACGATTGCCGTTGGTTTTTTCAAACCCGGCTTGCTGCTTGCCCTGGTGCTGATGCCGCTGATCATTTTGGGGTATCCACTGGACGGTTTTGAGGAAACCGGCATCCGCCGGGTGGAAGGCGCCCGCCTGGCCAACGAGGGCAGGGCAGTGGGTGGATTCCAGCCGCCAGGCGCGCTGTTGAGCACCGAACAGGTAAACCCCAGGCTACTCGAATACCCGGACTTGCAGTTGCCGCCCCCGGATCCGGAATTCACCGCACGGATCAGCGATTTGCTGGGACAAAACGGCAATGCCTATGGCGTCGCGGTGCTTGACCTGACCGACCCGGATCATCCCCGCTACGCGGAACACCGGGGCGACTACCGCCAGAACGTGGGCAGCGTGGGCAAAATTCTCGTTGCGCTGGGTCTGTTCCAGGCATTGGCCGACACCTGGCCGGAAGACCTGGAGCGGCGCAAGCAGGTATTGCGCGACACCGTGATCACTGCAGACGATTTTGCCTACAGCGACCATCACACGGCGCGGTTTTTCGACGTGAAAACCCGCATGCTGACCCGGCGCATCATCCGGGAAGGCGACCAGGGTTCGCTGTGGGAGTACCTCGACTGGATGCTGTCGGTGAGTTCAAATTCGGCGGCGGCGATGGTGATGCGGGACGCAATGTTGTTGCGGCATTTCGGCCAGGCCTACCCCGTATCCGAGGAGGAAATCGATGCATTCTTCGCGCAAACGAACCCGCGCGAACTCACCCGCTTGTTCCAGCAGACCTTCTGGGAACCGGTCACCCGCAACGGCCTGCCGCTGGACCAGATCCGCCAGGGCAGTTTCTTTACCGCTCAGGGCAAGAAAAATGTCAACGGCGGCGGCAACAGCTATGCCAACGCACGTACGTTGATGCAACTCATGTTGCTAATGGAAGAGGGCCGGCTGGTCGACGAATGGAGCAGCGTGCAAATCAAACGCCTGATGTACGTAACCGAGCGCCGCATCCGCTATGCTTCGGCGCCCGCGCTGCAAGAAGCTGCGGTCTACTTCAAATCAGGCGCCCTGTTCAAGTGCAAGGAAGAGGAAGGCTTCCAGTGCTCCGTCTTCCACGGTAACGTGATCAACTCCATGAACTCCGTGGCCATCGTCGAGCAGGAAGTCGGTGGCGAGAAGTTGCACTACATCGTCGTCGTGATTTCCAACGTACTGCGCAAGAATTCATCAGAAGATCACCAGGCGCTGGGAGCGGCTCTGCATGAAATGATCAAGCAACAGAATGGGGTCCGGTAGCGCCAGGCCGGCCCATCCATCGTGACCAGGGGGGATCTGATGATTCATTGATCAGGCCGCCCGCGCCGGGATTTCAAACTCGAAACGGGTGCCCTGGTTGAGCGTGCTGCTGACCGTGATGCGGCTGCCGTGCAGGTCGAGGATGCGCTTGACGATGGCCAGGCCGAGGCCGGCGCAAGAAGAGCGTTCTTCCTCGCCCTGTTCCGAGCGGTAAAAGCGGTCGAAAATGTGGTCAAGTTCGTGCGCGGCAATCCCGCAACCGGTGTCGGCCACGGCAACCGCAATACAACCGGGCTTTTTGTCCAGGCTGATGGTAATCGTGCCGCCTTTCGGCGTGTAGCGGATCGCGTTGCGCAGCAGGTTTTCCAGCACGCGCTGGATCAGTCCGATGTCGGCATGCACCATGGATGCTTCGGGCCGGGCAATCACCTCGATACGTATTCCCTTCTTCTCCGCTTCGAGTTCGAATTCCTGCGTGACATCCTGCAGCAGTTCCGCCAGCGGGAACCATTCCAGGGATGGGTGGATACTGGCCGCATCGAGCTTGGACAATTCGAACAGGTCACCGATCAGCTGGCGCAGGCGCAGTGAATGCTTGCGGGTGATTTCCAGGTAGCGGCGCCGCTCTTCCTCGCTCAGTGTGGCGTTTTTCAGCAGCAGTGTGTCGACATAGCCGTGCATGGAGGCCAGCGGCGTGCGCAGGTCGTGGGAGACATTGCTGACCAGTTCGCGGCGCAGGCGGTCGGTTTCCTTGAGGCCTTCGAACTGCTCGCGGATCTTGTTGGCCATGCCAGAAAAAGCCGCGCGGAGTTGCCCGATTTCATCCAGCCGGAGCCTGTTGCGAACCACCGGCATCCAGCACTTCGATCAATTCCGGGTCAAAGCCGGAGTCGGTGAACCTTTGCACGTCAGTGGTCAGCCGGGTCAGCCGCCGGGTCAGCAGACCGAACACCAGCAGACCCACCAGGAAGGCGGCCAGCACGATGGCAATCAATGCGCCGAGACTGAGTTTTTGCACGTAGCTGCCGCGCACGCTGTCGGCCAGCGCATCGTATTTCTGGCCGCCGAGGATGGCGTAAAGATAGCCCTGCAGAACGTCGTGATACATGACCGGGTGAGCGGAAAAAATCTTCTGCCGGTCCGTGTTGCGCGGATCGGTTCCGCGCAAGGGCATTTCCGTGTCTCCCGCGATCAATTCGCGGATCGGTCCCAGCGCCACGTGATCGGTCTGGATCGAATCCGGCGGCAGGGCATGGGCCAGGATCTTTCCTTCCTTGTCCAGCAGGTAAACTTCCACCGTGGGGTTGATGATCATTGCGCGCTGCGCCAGCAGCGTCAGGGCCTCATCGTTTACGGCGCCGTCTTCGATCAACTGCATTTCGCCGGTGACGTACATCGCGATCGAAGCGTTCAGGCGCTGGGTGATTTCCTCGTAATAAAGCCGCGTGGTGACCTGTTCCACCAGGAAAAAGCTGCCTCCGATCAGGCCGACCACCAGCAGCAGTGCGACGCTCAGCCTGGCGAAAAGCGTTCTCACGCTGCGTGAACCTGCGGGCGGGTATCCAGCTTGTAGCCAACCCCCCACACCGTGACGATCATTTCCGGGTGGGCCGGGTCGGGTTCGATCTTGGAGCGCAGGCGGTTGATGTGCGAGTTGACCGTGTGCTCGTAGCCGTCGTGGCCGTAGCCCCAGACGCTGTCGAGCAACTGGGCGCGGCTGAACACGTGACCGGGGTGGCGCGCAAAATGCAGCAGCAGGTCAAACTCCCGTGCGGTCAGCGGCATGGGCTCGCCGTTGACCAGCACCTGCCGGCCGGTCGTGTCGATCTTCAGCGGTCCGATATCCAGCTGTTCGGCGCCGCCCGGAAAACGTTTCTCCATCGATTCGATCCGGCGGAATAGCGCTTTCACCCGGGCCATCAGCTCCGACACGCTGAACGGCTTGGTGACGTAATCATCCGCACCCAGTTCGAGACCAAGAACCCGGTCGAGCTCTGAAGACTTGGAAGTCAGCATCAGGATCGGAACGTAACGCGACTCACGCCGCAGGGCCCGGCAGATGCTCAGGCCGTCCGGGCCCGGCAGGCGCAGGTCGAGAATGACCAGGTCCCAGTTCCGCGCGAAGGCCTGGCGCATTCCTTCATGGCCGTCGCCGGCTACCGTCACTTCAAAATCAAGGTCCCGCAAGTGCAATCCCAGCAAATCTGCGATGTCCTTTTCATCCTCGATAACCAGTATTTTTCGCGCACCCATGATTTTCCGTCCCGATTCCTGTACGGAAAAGTAGACCGAAAATCTAACGGAAGTATCACAGACCAAAAAATTTTCCGGTAAAAACCCCGGAAATTCCGGCTGATAATCAGCGGTATAGGGTCAGCCCTTACCTCGGGAGGCCGTGCGGCCGTGCTTGGCGTTTTTCTCGATGAACTGGATGACTATTTCAGCGACGTCTTTGCCGGTGGCCTTTTCAATACCTTCCAGCCCGGGACTCGAATTGACCTCCATCACGACCGGGCCGTGGTTGGAGCGCAACAGGTCGACACCGGCCACGTTAAGGCCCATGATCTTGGCGGAACGCACGGCGGTTGAACGTTCTTCCGGTGTGATCCGGACCAGGTTGGCCGAGCCGCCCCGGTGCAGGTTGGAACGGAATTCGCCTTCTTTGCCGGACCGTTTCATCGAGGCCACGACCTTGTCACCAACTACGAAGCAGCGGATGTCCGAGCCGCCGGCTTCCTTGATGAACTCCTGCACCATGAAGTTCGCGCCGAGTCCGCGAAAAGCCTCGATCACGCTCTCGGCCGCCTGCCGCGTTTCGCCGAGCACCACGCCGACGCCCTGGGTGCCTTCCAGCAGCTTGATCACGACCGGTGCGCCACCGACAAAGTTCAGCAGGTCCTGGGTGTCGTCGGGGGAGTTGGCAAAGCCGGTGACCGGCAGGCCTATGCCTTTGCGGGAAAGCAGTTGCAGTGAGCGCAGTTTGTCGCGTGACCGGGTGATGGCGACTGATTCATTGACGGAATACACGCCCATCATTTCGAACTGGCGCACGACCGCGGCGCCGTAAAAAGACACGGAAGCGCCAATGCGGGGAATGATGGCATCAACGTCTTCTACCGACACGCCCTTGTAATGAATGCTGGGGCGCATGCTCGTGATATTCATGTAGCAGCGCCGGTGGTTCAGCACGGACATCTCGTGGCCGCGTTCCTTGCCGGCTTCGATCAGCCGCCGCGTCGAGTAAAGCTTGGGATTAGTGGATAAAACAACTATTTTCAAATCAGGTCTCCAAAAGGTTGGACTCCACGGTGCGCCGCAGAGCAGGATCATGAATGGCGGCAAACTCTTCCACTGCGCCTTCCGCCCGGCCCACGCTGCGGAAATCCGCGAGGTGGAACAGGGCGTCCCCTTCGTGGGCGAGGGGCAAGCGGCTCGAGCCGATGACGATTCCATCGAAAGGTGCGGTGACGGCTTCTTCGAGATCGCCCAGGGGGTCGCTGATCAGGGCCAGCCGGTCGTTTTCCTTGACCCGCGTTCCCAATGCGACTGCGCCCGTGACAATTCCGCTGGTGGATGCCCTGACCCAACTGGTGGAACGCGCGATCACCGTGTGACTCTGCGTGGTCCGCTCCGCAGGGGGCAACATGCCGAGCTTGCGCATGACCTGTAAAATACCACGAATGCCGGCACGGATGCTGAGCTCGTCAAAACGCAACGCTTCACCGGCCTCGTAAATCATCACCGGAATATCGTGTCCGGCCGCACAGGCGCGAAGCGATCCGTCCCTCAGCGCGGCGTTGACCACCACCGGCGCGCCGAACGCCTTCGCGAGGTCCGGAACGCGCGGATCGTCGAGGTTCGCACGGATCTGGGGCAGGTTGGCACGGTCGATGGCCCCGGTGTGCAGGTCAATCCCGATCTCGGATTTGAGCACAATTTCTTTCAGGAAGGTATTGGCCAGACGCGCCGCAATCGAGCCCTTGGGGCTGCCGGGAAACGAGCGGTTCAGATCACGCCGGTCGGGCAGGTAGCGGGATTGATCAATAAAACCGTGCACGTTCACGATCGGTATCGCGATCAGGGTACCGCGTATCGACTTCAACGCCTGGCGCTTGAGCAGCCTGCGGATGATTTCGACCCCGTTCAGTTCATCACCGTGGATGGCGGCTGAAACAAACAGAACCGGGCCCGCCCGGCGGCCGCAAAGCACCTTGACCGGCATGTGCAGAGACGTTGCCGTGTACAGGTTGGCGATCGGCAGGTTCACACTGATGCGCTGGCCCGGTTTCACTTGAACGTTGCCAATCGTGATCGGCTTGTTAGCGGCCACTGCGGTTCTCCTTCTTTTTATTTTTGCCTTTTGCAACCCGCTTCTTCCCGACCAGGTAGGAACGGGCAGGATCGACCCGGGCCTTGTTTTTCATGGCGGTACGGCCCAGCAACATCCGGAATAGCATGTCATCCCGGGCGGTCAGGGTTATTTCCGCGGGCCAGGTGTTTTTGCCGATCATCACGTCGGTATGGATCACCCAGCGTTTTTCCCGGTGCCCGCCTGAATCGCTGACCATCCGCTGATCAACGACGTCCGCTACGCATTCAATCACCGTGTCGTCATCGCGTTGAACGGGATGAATTTTGAACCGGACCCGCTTTTTGCCATTTTCATCGAACTCCTCGATTTCAAAGGCATGCAGCGCCGAGGTGCGTGCGCCGGTATCGACCTTGGCCTTGATTTGCCTGATTCCTAGCCCGGGCAGGCCAACCCACTCGCGCCAGCCAAGCGTGACCACGGATTCCTTGCCGGGGTTCAAAGGGGATCCTTGCTGGGGATTGTCATTCACAGTGCCTATTCTGCCATACGGACCGGCAAGCCAGTGAGATTCAAACACCATTCTCCGTGCATAAATGATCAGAGATTCCTTATACTGCGGGTTTGAATTTTCCAGGCAACGAGTTGAGACACTACCAGATAAGCCACAAGGACCGGGTCATCGAATACGAGGTCGTTCACCGGCCGAAGGTAACGCGCTGTATTCACCTCGAACTGGCTGAACACGGCGCGCTGCAGGTCGTTGCGCCACGGCGGATGAGCAAGCGGCTCATCCAATCCACGATGCAGGAATGGGCCGATTACGTGGCCCGGTTCGTGGTGGCGGAGCAGGCGCGGCGCCAGGATATCCCGGTTTTCCGGTATGCCAGCGGTGAACAGCACCTTCTGATGGGGAAAAGTTATCCGCTCGACATCCGGGAAACGGCCCGCAAACGCGCCAGCGTCGAACTCGCCGATGGAGTTATAAAGGTACGCTCTCGCGTCTGCGATCCGGAAGAAATTTGCGCCCGTTTGACTGACTGGTACCGGAAGACCGCCGCACAGCACTTTTCCGAACGGCTCGAGATATTCTGCCAGGCGGCCCCGTGGACTGTTGGAAAATCGCCGGCCATGCGTTTACGCCTGATGAAACGAACCTGGGGAACCTGTTCCGCTAAGGGTGTGATTACGTTGAATCCGCACCTGGTCAAGGCGCCGCCGGAGTGCATCGATTACGTGGTGGCGCACGAGATTTGCCATTTGAAGGAACACAACCACAGCCGGGCTTTCTATCATTTGCAGGACCGGCTTTATCCCGGCTGGCGGGCAGCGAAAGCTGAATTGGGAAAGCGCGGACACATTTACCTGGAATCGCGGGTCGCGCCGGTGCCCGGCGGGGTGACTTAGGCATCGCTGATGTCCGAGCCCCGCGACAAATCCGCAGAAGGCCCGACCCCGGACAGCCAGCGCCGCAGCTTCCTTGGCGTGTTCCGCTACAGCCGCAGGGCATTGGGCCTGGTATGGACTACCAGCCGGCTATTGACTGTCGTTCTGGGATTACTGACGTTGCTGGCCGGCGTTTTACCGGCCGGGATGGCCTGGGTCGGCGCGCTGATCATTGACGCGGTCGTTCACGCGACCGCGGTCTACAAGCAAAGCGGAGCGGCGCAGCTGATGCCGGTATTCAGGCTGGTCGCGCTCGAAGCGCTGATCGTGGCAGTAATGGCCGGCGCGCAACGCGGTATATCGTTGTGCCAGTCGCTTCTGCGGGCGCAACTCGGCCAGCGCGTGAACGTGATGATCCTGGAAAAAGCCATCACGCTGGAACTTGCCCAGTTCGAAGACTCCGAGTTTTACGACAAGCTCACCCGGGCACGGCGCGAAGCGTCCAGCCGGCCGCTGTCGCTGGTCAACCGCACGTTCGGATTGGCTCAGAACCTGGTGTCGCTGGTCAGCTACGGCGTCCTGCTGGTGCAGTTTTCGCCCTGGGCAGTTGTCGTTCTGGTGATTGCCGGCCTGCCGAGCTTCATCGCCGAAACGCGTTTCTCCGGTGAGGCTTTCACGCTTTTCCGTTGGCGCTCTCCGGATACGCGCAAACAGATTTACCTGGAAACCGTACTCGCGCGCGAAGACAATGTGAAAGAGGTCAAGCTGTTCGGATTAGGCCCATTATTGCTGCAGCGGTATCGTGACATTTATCATCGTTTGTATGCGAAGGATCGCTCACTGGCGATTCGCCGGGACGGCTGGGGTTTTCTGCTGGGTCTGGTTGGCACAGCCGCACTTTACGGAGCCTATGCCTGGATTGCCGCGACTGCGGTGATGAGCAGGATTACGCTGGGCCAGATGACGATGTACCTGATGTTGTTCCGGCAAGGACAATCTGCGGTGTCGGCGATTCTCAGCGCGATTGGCGGCATGTATGAAGACAATCTCTACCTGTCTACCTTGTATGAGTACCTGGAAACCCCGGCCAGGATGAGCGAAGTTGCCGCTGCCGAGCAGGTTACTCGCGGGCCGGAGCCCGAGGACGGTATCCGCTTCCAGGGCGTATCGTTTACGTACCCCGGGGCCAGCGAGCCGGCCCTGCGGGAAATCGACCTGCACATTCGTCCCGGAGAGTCACTGGCGCTGGTCGGTGAAAACGGCTCGGGCAAGACCACCCTGATCAAGTTGCTGACCCGCTTGTATAGCCCCGATGAAGGGCGGATCCTGCTCGACGGCATGGACCTGAAATACTGGCAGGAGGAGGCGCTGCGCCAGAGAATCGGCGTGATTTTCCAGGATTTCGCCCGTTACCAGTTCCTGGTGGGGGAAAACATCGGCGTCGGGGATGTCCGCTATTTCGCCGAGCAGGATCGCTGGAGCGAAGCCGCGGCCAAGGGCATGGCGGATGGCCTCATCGCCGGCCTGCCGCAGGGTTACGAGACCCAGTTGGGCAAGTGGTTCAAGGGTGGCCAGGAACTTTCCGGCGGCCAGTGGCAGAAAATCGCACTCTCCCGCGCCTTCATGCGCAGTGAGGCGGACATCCTGGTGCTCGATGAACCCACGGCCGCGATGGACGCCGCGGCGGAAGCGACCATCTTCGAGCATTTCCGCAAACTCACCCAAAATCGCATCGCGATCCTGATTTCACACCGCTTTTCGACCGTGCGGATGGCCAGCCAGATCGTCGTGATCGAGAACGGGCGCATCATCGAACGCGGCAGCCATGAAGACCTGATGCAACTGGATGGTCATTATGCGCGGCTATTCTCCCTCCAGGCGCGCGGGTTACCTGTAGGAGCGAATTAGCGCAGGCTACGAAAGAGTGCGGCCATCGCCGCAGGCGAAGTAGCACTCGATGAGCTGCCAGCTGTCGCGTTCGGCGAAAATGTTTGACCCATCGCGACTGAGTTCGCTCCTACCATCCCCGGCACGCAAATTGCATCTATATTTGTTTAACGCACCTGTTGCGAGGTGACCATGAAAACCAGGAAAAGCCTGCCCCCGCTGAAGTCCCTGCGGGCTTTCCAGATTGCGGGCCGGCATCTGAGCTTCAAAGATGCTGCAGACGAGCTGTTCCTGACCGCTTCGGCGGTCAGCCACCAGGTCAAAAACCTGGAGGAATATCTCGGCATAGAGCTGTTTCTGCGTAAGACCCGGGCGCTTGAATTCACCGATCCGGGCAAAAAAGTATTTTGAATTCCTGGACGAAATGTTTGCGCGGCTGGAATCGGAAACGCACCAAATGTGGGCGGAATACGGGCGCAAAGTGATCCGCTTGTGCGTGCCGCCTTTTTTTGCCAGCGAATTGCTTTTACCGAAACTCAGTGAGTTCAAGTCGCTGATGCCGGATTGCGATATCCGCGTCACCACGCAACCCAGCCGGATGAAGGTGCATCCCCCGGACGCGGATCTTTCGATCCTGCTGGGCTCGGGTGACTGGCCCGGCCTGGAATCGATCCCGCTGTTTTCCCGCCGCATCATGACGGCCTGTTCCCCGGAGCTGAAGAAAAAATTCGGATTCGAGTCTTTTGCCGATCTGGATGGGCGAACCCTGATCGTGCACGAGCACCGCCCCCAGTCCTGGGAAAACTGGGCAAAGGCACTGAAAATCCGCCCCCCGAAGCCCGGCAAAGTCTACCGGTTTGACTCCATGTCGGCCGTCGTCCAGGCCGCGGTCGAGGGACATGGCGTTGCGCTGGTGTCGTGGCCCCTGAGTCAAAACAAGTTCAAATCGGGAGCCCTGGTGCGTGCGCTTGGCGATGAAGTGATTACCGGAGAAAAATTCTACGTCGCACATCGCGCCGAGGAACAGGAGCGCGAGGATGTCGCCCGGTTGATCGACTGGATCGTCGAGGAATTCCAGTCGGACGAGTGAAAAATACTATGTCATCAGCAAAAAAACCCCGTTTGTATGGAAAGCGGCGCCTGCATAACCTGATAGCCGTGTTCTCAACCATTCATCAAACAGGAGAGTCATGATGAAAAGCACCGGTTTAAAGAAAGTTGGAATTGTACTCGCCCTTTCGGCGATCCCGTTTTACGCGCACGCCACTTCATCCCAGGCCGGGTTGGAAGCCTGCGCCGAGGCCATGGTCAATGACCTGGCAAAAAGCCAGGGTAGCCCGGTTGTTTATAACCTGAGCCCTGAGAGTAAAAGCGGGACGCGTAGTTTGGGCCGCCGCGAGGTGTTTCACCTGGACGCGATGAGTCCCGATGGCCAGGAGGTTGTTGCCCGGATGGATTGCATCGTCAACAAAAAGGCGGAGGTCACCCAGTTGATCGTGGTTCCGCTGGACGGTGAAGACGCCCGCATCAGGGCTACCACCCTGAACTAAGTAGTTGTGCCCGTGGGGGCTGGTTACCGTGCGAGCCGGTTTACCGGTAGTTGGCCAGCCCCCACACTTTTTTACCTGAGCAGATTTGAGCTTTAGGAACCGGCTACCGGTAGGAGCGATTTCAATCGCGAACGCATCACGGCATTCCAACAGGGCTTCTTTGCCTGCGGCAAAACCGCCCTGTTTCCATCGCCTATGCTAATTCGCTCCTACAATGCCATTCCCGCCGCGAAACCGGACGACCAGGCCCACTGGAAATTGAAGCCACCCAGGTGGCCGGTTACATCCACCACTTCACCGATAAAAAACAGCCCGGACGTACCCGATTCCAGGGTTTTCGACGACAGGTCACGGGTGTCCACCCCGCCCAGCGTGACCTCCGCGGTACGGTAGCCTTCAGTGGCGGCGGGTTTGAGTTCCCAGCCCTGGAGTTGGCCTGCGACATGCTCCAGTTGCCGGTCCGGCCAGTCGGCCAGGGGCTTTTCACGGTTTTCCGGCCAGAGCAGCAAGTTCCAGCTCATGCACCAGCTTGCCCGGCAACAGGGTGGAAAGCAGGGTGCGCAGCAAGGAACGCGGATTCGAGCGCTTCCAGCCGGTCAACAGCGCCACGACGTCCTGGTCCGGCAACAAGTCGATGGCTACGCTTTCACCCGGCCTCCAATAGCTCGAAATCTGCAGCACGGCCGGCCCGCTCAGGCCGCGGTGCGTGAACAGCAAGTCCTCGCGAAACGAGGCGCGATCGTTTGAAATCACCACTTCGCAGGAAATCCCCGACAAGCGGGCGAACAGCTCTTTGCGGGAATCCGAGAACGTAAACGGCACCAGGCCTGCCGAGGTGGGCAGCAGGCGCAGGCCGAATTGTTCCGCCAGCAGGTAGCCGAATCCCGAGCCTCCGAGGCTGGGAATGGACAGCCCCCCACAAGCCACGACCAGTGAACCGGCCGACCATTTCCCCTGGTTGGTTTCCAGCTGAAAACTTGCGTTGTGAGTCACTTCCGAGGTCTCGCAGCCGGTCCGGATCTCAACCCCGTGTTGTTCACATTCAGCCAGCAGCATCGAGACGATCTGTTTCGAAGAGTCTTTGCAGAACAACTGCCCGCTCAGCCCGTTAACCGTCTCTTTCTCGAAATACCCGATCTTATGCCGCTCCACCATCTCGATGAAATCCCACTGGGTGTAGCGCCTCAGTGCACTTATGCAGAATTGCGGGTTGGCGGAAAGGTAGCGCTCCGGGCTCACGTGCAGGTTGGTGAAATTGCAGCGCCCGCCCCCCGACATCAGGATTTTTTTCCCCACCTTGTTGGATCGCTCCAGCACCAGGACTTTCCGGCCGCGCTGTGCAGCCGTGATGGCGCACATCAGGCCGGCGGCGCCGGCGCCGAGGACAATGGTGTCAGGGGATGGCATGGGCATGAGAATAGCAGGGCCGTGAAGGCCCTACCACCAACCCTGTCGTTCCCGGCCGGCAGTTAATGTGTCATGATCAGGCACGTGAAATACACATGCCTCCTGGTATTCGCCCTGCCAACGCTGGCTATCCTTGCCGGTTGCGTGACAACACATCCGCCGGAATACGAAAAAACCGTGACATCAGTTGCGTTTTCACCCGATCATTCACTGTTGGCGTTTGGCGACGCCACCGAAATCCAGGTGCTTGAAGTCGACTCGCGGGCACTCGTAAATACCTTGCGTCAACTGCCGCCGGATAGCGAGGGAGCGGACCCGAAACTTTTCCGGCACGGCATCGGAGACACGCTGGTGTTCCTGGACAATGCCCGCATTGCCAGTACCGGCATGGGCGGCCTGGTTTCCATCTGGAATGTCCGCAGCGGCAGACGCCTGTCCCTTATTGATCCGCCTTCCGGTGAGGAGTTTGCATCTACTATCGAGTTCTCCCCGGCCACCAATCGCCTGGTCATCGGCACCGGCGACGGCCAGGTCTTGCTGACCACGCTGAACGGCGACGATGCAGGACCGCTGGTGCCCGTAGCGAGCCTTGAAGGTTATGTGTGGGACCTGCAGTTTGGTGAAGACGGCCGCTACTTTGCATCGGCCTCAATGGAGCCGGCAGTTCCGGCAGGCGCTTCGGACAATGGCGCAGGAACGAACCCGGCCTCGGGCCAGATCAACGAAAACTCGACCCAGAAGACCTACGACAGGACTACTGCGCCCGCTGACCAGTCGAACGTCGCCATCTGGGACGCGGAGCGCCTGGAGAAAGTGGGAGACCTGGACGGCGCCCGGGAAGTGCACAAGATGGCCCTGGTGCCCGGGGAACGCGTTTTACTGACTGCCGGCGACGATGTAAAACTTTGGGAATTTCTGACGCTGGAGCAGGCCGGAGAGGTCCAGGATCCCAGCATGGTCATGCAGGGAATCGGTGTCGGCACCCTGGTGGCTGTTTCCGTCCTCGGCCTGGCGGCCGGCGCCGCCCTGGGCGCGCCACTGATGGCGTTTGACCCCCTGGTCAGCGCTCCGCTGGTATTCCTGCCGGGAGCGATGATCTTCCGGTCCGAGGCCTGCCTGCGCTCGGTAGCCGTCTCGCCGGATGGCCAAACCATTGTCAGTACCACCAAGGGTCCTTCGCACAACGTAATGGCCGTGATCGACCGCGGCAGTAACAAGGTGGTCGAAAAATGGACGGCGGATCTTTATGTCTGTGACATGGAGTTCAGCCCGGACGGCAAGTACTTGCTGACAGCGACCACCCAGGGAACCCATATCTACGATACCGTCAGCTGGAAAAAAGAGCGGCTCGGGGCGCGCAAGTGAACCGGCAGTGGCGGATTATTGTCACAGGTCAGTGAACGACCGGCTTAATCCCTTCAAGCTTCCAAGGCTAACTACGTGAGAATCCTTATGAAAAGTCCAGACCAGGCCGCTTTCAAGGTCATCCTGATCGCCTCCATGATAATCGCCCTAGTCCTGCTGCCGGTTGCAGCAAAGGCCGATTCAGACAAGCCGCACGGCCCACCCGCTTTTGTCGAGATTGACGTCGACCAGGACGGATTTGTCAGCGAACAGGAATTCACCGATTTCCGCGCCGCCCGCATGGCGGCCATGGCGGAAGCCGGCAGGCCCATGAAAGGCGCGGCGACAGCGCCGTCTTTCCAGGACATCGATACCGATGGCGACGGCAAGCTGAGCGAAGCCGAACTGACGGCCGCTCACCAGGCGCACCACCAGGCCATGATGGAACAGCATGGAAAAGGCCAGGGCATGCACCACGGCAAGGACATGAAGATGCCGACCTTCATCGAACTCGACCTGAACGGCGACGGCTGCATTAACGAAGAAGAGTTTGCCAGGCACCAGGCCGAGATGCACGGAAAACCCGCGGAGCCCGCCACCGACACCCAATAACGCGCGCAGCCGCCTACGCGCGACGGCATTACGGAGGCACTTTTTCGCCTGCGGCGAAGTCGCTCCTCCTTCATTGCCTGCGCTGCCGAAGGCGGGAGCAGGGAAGCGAAACTCAATTATGTGGCAGAATAGGCGCACCCGAACGGATGCCGGAGCGCCGCTGCTGCCACAATGACTGTTTTCCAGGAACTCAAACGCCGTAACGTCATTCGTGTAGGCCTTGCCTACGTGCTGGCAGCCTGGGTGCTGCTGCAAATCGTCGATTTCGTGCTCGAAGTGATAACGGCGCCGGACTGGATTCTGCAGGTCTTCGTGCTGGCGGCCGCTGTTGGCCTGCCGATTGCGTTGATTTTCGCCTGGGTGTTCGAAATGACGCCCGAAGGCATCAAGCGGGAATCACAGATCGACCGGACGCGCTCCATCACGCCCCAAACGGGGCAAAAGCTGGACCGGGTCATCATCGTTACGCTGGCCCTGGCGGTAATTTTCCTGCTGGCCGACAAGTTTTGGCTTACGTCCGGTCCGGAGCAGGGAGAATCGACACCGGCTGTTGTCCGGCAGACCACCCCGCACGTTTCACCCAATCCCGCACTTTCCGTGCCGTCGGTCGCGTCGCTGGCCGCACGGTCGATCGCGGTGCTGCCGTTCATCGCGATGAGCAAGGGCCAGGACGACGAGTTTTTCGCAGACGGCCTGACCGAGGAAATACTCAACTCGCTGGCGCAGTTGCCGGAACTGCTGGTCACCGCCCGCACCTCGGCGTTTTCCTTCAAGGGGCAGGAGGTTCCGGTGCAGGAGATCGCTGAGAAGCTCGGCGTGCGCCACATCGTGGAAGGCTCGGTGCGGCGTTCCGGCGACCGGCTGAGGGTGACGGCGCAGCTGATCCGGGCCAAAGACGGGTTCCACCTGTGGTCAGAGAACTACGACAGCACCTCCGATGACACCATCGCCGTGCAGGAAGACATCGCCGAGAAAATCGCGTTGGCGATGGACGTGGTGATGGACGAGCAAAAGCGCGAATTGATGCGCAAAGCCGGCTTGCGCGATGTTGAAGCGTTTATTGCCTTTCAGAAGGGCGCATCCCTGTATGAAAAAGCCCACGGAACGGACCACCAGATCGAGGGCTTGCGGGAAGCCAACCGCTACCTTGAGCAAGTCACCGCAAGAGTACCGGGTTACCCGCCGGCACTGGCGATGCATTCGGACGTTTATGTTCATCTGCTGATGAATGACGCTACGGAGCTCGAGGCGGCGGCGACCCCGGAGGAAATTTCTCAATTCCAGGCGTTGGCCGTAGCGGACTACCAGGCGGCGATCGACCACGCGCGTTCGCCCATTGAGCGGAACAACCTGGAAATCGACCTGGCTTTCATCACCGGCAACTGGCGCGGCGTGCCGACGCGCATCGAGCGCTTCCTGGCCGCCTCGGGTTGCGATGCGTTTACATGGGTTGATCCTTTGGCCATCAACCTTGGATACAGCGAAGCGCTGATTCCCCGTGAGACCGAACTGCGCCAGTGCGATCCCCTCGCCGCGTCAGCCTGGTGGTCGGAAATCAGGGCGCTGTTGTGGGCTGGCCAGGCCGGGCAGGCGCTGGAGACCGCCACCCAGGCCATGGAAGTCGTTCAGCACGACTGGGTTTACCTCGGCCTTGTCATGTCCCTGGGCGCAGTGGGCCGGTTCGACCAGGCGGATATCGAAATCGACACCCGGTTCCAGTCGGAGTCAAATGCGCTGCTGGCCCGGGTGTTGAATGCCGCCTTGCGTGGAGACAAGGCAGCTGCAGATGAGTGGTACCTGCAGGCGATGGAAAAATTCGACCGGAGCAGGTACTTCGGCCTGATGGCCAACGCCTGGCGGGGCGACCGGGTCGAGGCCAACCGGCTGGCCACCGAAATCGACGGAAGACCGTTTGGGCCGATGGCGCTTGCTGTGATCGGCTGGTGGTGTAACTGCGGCGGCCCGTGGGAACTGGAAGCCACGCCGAACTTTGCCCGGATGGTCGGAGAAACCGGCCATTCCTGGCCACCGCCATCGGGGATCAGCTTCCCGCTCAAGGACTGGTGACGCCAGCGCGAGGGGGATTGATCTACCGCATCGGGCCCGTGTTGCAGATCGTGTAAAATTGTTCTCTGAAAGCCCGGCAACCGGCATTGACAAAGGGACCATTCACCATGACGACCGTGATCCGTCAGAACGACCTGATCGAGAGCGTGGCAGACGCACTCCAGTACATCTCTTACTACCACCCGGTGGACTTTATCCAGGCCATGAACCAGGCCTACGAGAGGGAGGCCAACCCCGCAGCAAAAGACGCGATGGCCCAGATCCTGATCAACTCACACATGTGCGCCGAGGGCAAGCGGCCGATTTGCCAGGACACCGGGATCGTCACGGTCTTTCTGAAAGTCGGCATGGATGTGCGCTGGGCCAGCGACATGAGTGTCACCGACATGGTCAACGAAGGGGTGCGCCGCGCTTACATGAACCCGGACAACAAGCTGCGGGCCTCGATCCTGGAAGACCCGGACGGCGCACGGAAGAACACCGGCGACAACACGCCCTGCGTGATCCATTACGAGATCGTGCCCGGCGACACGCTGGAGGTTCACGTGGCGGCCAAGGGCGGCGGCTCTGAAGCGAAGACCAAGTTCGCCATGCTCAACCCGTCGGATTCGTTGGTTGAATGGGTCCTGAACATGGTGCCGCTGATGGGCGCCGGCTGGTGTCCGCCCGGCATGCTTGGCATCGGCATTGGCGGAACGGCCGAGAAAGCCATGATCCTGGCCAAGGAAGCTCTGCTCGACCCGATCGATATCCACGAACTGCAGGAAAAAGGCGCCGAAAACCGCGCCGAAACATTGCGCCTGGAACTGTTCGACAAGATCAATCGCCTGGGGATAGGCGCCCAGGGGCTGGGCGGCCTGACCACGGTGCTGGACGTCAAGGTGAAGGATTTCCCGACCCACGCGGCCAACAAGGCGGTCGCCATCATTCCGAACTGCGCCGCGACCCGTCACATACATTTCACCCTCGATGGCAGCGGCCCGGCGCGGCTCGAGCCACCCAGCCTGGCCGACTGGCCGGAAGTGGCCCGCGAGACGGGTGGTAACGTCAGGCAGGTAAACCTCGACACCGTGACCCGCGAGGAAATAGCAACCTGGAAACCCGGCGACACGCTGTTGCTCAACGGCAAAATGCTGACCGGCCGTGACGCGGCGCACAAGAAAATGACCGATATGCTCGCGGCAGGCGAAAAGCTGCCGGTGGACCTGACCGGCCGGTTTATCTATTACGTCGGCCCGGTCGACCCGGTGCGGGACGAAGTCGTCGGCCCTGCCGGTCCGACTACCGCCACCCGGATGGACAAGTTCACCCGGACCATGCTCGAGCAGACCGGCCTGATGGGCATGATCGGCAAGGCCGAGCGCGGCCCGGCGGCGATTGAAGCGATCCGTGACAACAAGGCGGTGTACCTGATGGCCGTGGGCGGCGCGGCTTACCTGGTGGCCCAGGCGATCAAGTCATCCAAAGTGCTCGGCTTCCCTGAGCTGGGCATGGAAGCGATCTACGAATTCGGCGTTAAGGACATGCCGGTGACAGTCGCGGTGGATGTGAACGGCAATTCAGTGCACAAATCCGGACCGGAGACCTGGCGCCTGAAGATTGCGGAATCCTGAAGGTGGCGGTGATCCGGCTGGCAGCCTGCCTGCTTGCCCTGGTATTGCTTGGCGCCTGCGCGGCCGGTCAGCCTGCCGGCCCAACCGCGCCAATCTTCCAGCATGAAATCACCGGCGATGCGCTGCCATGGACGCAACATTCGTTCGATGATGAACCGGGTAAATATACCTTCGCCCTGTTCTCCGACCTGACCGGTGGTGAGCGCGAAGGCATTTTCAATGTCGCCATCGCGCAGCTTAACCTGCTGCGCCCGGAGTTCATCGTCAACGTGGGTGACCTGATCGAAGGCGGCACCACCGACAACGATCGGCTGGCGAAAGAGTGGGGCTCATTCGACGAGCGTGCCGGCCGCGCCCGCGCCCCGGTTTTCTATACCGGCGGCAATCACGACCTGACCAACCCGGACATGTGGCAGGTGTTTGAAGCCCGTTATGGCCGGCGTTATTACCATTTCATCTACAAGAACACGCTGTTCCTGGTGCTGGACACCGAGGACAACACGCCCGAATTCCAGCAGGAAATATCAGACATTCGTGACGAGGCCATCCGCCGTATCGACAAGGAAGGCTGGGATGTTTTGCCGGAAACAGCGTATGGAAAACTGACCGAGCGTAAAAGCGGCCGGGTCGGCGCCGAGCAGGCAGCCTATTTCCGCGATGTGATCGGGCAGAATCCGCAGGTGCGCTGGACGTTTGTTCTGATGCACAAGCCGGCCTGGGAACGTCCCGACGAGGAAAATTTTTCAACCGTCGAGAAAGCCCTCGAGGGCCGGCCGTATACCGTTTTCTACGGTCACGTGCATTCCTATCAGTATGAACAACGCCATGGACGTGACTACATCCGCCTGGCCACGACCGGCGGCGTGCAGGACCCGGACAAGGACATGGCGATTGATCACGTCACGCTGGTGACCGTGACGACATCCGGCGTGGATATCGCCAATCTCCGTCTGTCCGGGATCTTCGACAGGAGTGGTTCCATTCCGGCCGGTGGTGAAAACCTCTGCTTCGAGGCGGCGGTTTGCGGCCAAAACCACTAGGAATTTCTTGTCCATGTAATCGCGGGCATGGCCCGCTCCAACAGTCAGAGCTGGCCATGCCCGCGATTATCGACTGTGGGAGCGGGCCATGCCCGCGACGTTCCTAGCCGTTGGACTTGTCCTTTAATGCCGCTTCCGCCTCGGCCTTGGCGGCTTCAGCGGCCTTTTCGGCGTCTTCAGCCGCGGCATCCGCATTTAACTTGGCTGCATCCATTGCTTTCTGGGCTTCCGCGGAAGCCCTGGCGTACTGGTCTTTGGCCGCAGCTTCGGATTTTTGATAAGCGTCCTTCGCCGCATCGGCAGTTTCGTCATAAGCGTCTTCGGCCGCTTCAGCAGTTGCATCATAGGCGTCCTTGGCTGCTTCAGCGGTCGCGTCGTAGGCGTCTTCCGCTGCCTCGGCCGTTGAGTCATAAGCGTCTGCCGCTATGTCTCCAGCATCATCGGCCGCCTCGGAAACCGCCTTACCGGCGGACTCAGCCATCTCGGAAGTGGCTTTGGCCGCTTTTTCCATGGATTCCTTGGCCTGTTCCGAGGCCGATTTGGCCGAATCGTCTTTACCGCACGCCGCCAGTGTAATGGCCAGAATCAGTGCACTCACGAATGAAACAAATTTCATCTTCATCTGAATTTATCCTCTATGGGTGAAGCAGATTCCGTTGCAGGTATTTTCCTTAAGGAACCGCTGATTAATTATACACGGAGCGCGTTTCTGCCGAAAAAGCCGCAGATTGTGCGCAGCGGGCCGAGCGCAGGCAATGGAGGCAGGGCGGTTTTGCCGAAGGCAAAGAAGACCTGCCGGAATGCCGTGGCGCGTCGCCATAGCCGTCGCTATGGCCGTGAAGCCGTCGCGCCCGCGCAGTGTGATCAGAGGTTCCTTAATTCAAGGCTACCCGACCTGATGGAGTGTCGCAACCTGGTGCGGTTACAGCACGATCGCGCCGAACCAATGGCCAATGGCTGCCGTTATCGCCATGGCCAGGGCGCCCCAGAACACCACGCGTCCGGTGGCGGTCCAGACCGGCGCGCCGCCGATACGCGCGGATAGTACGCCCAGTCCGGCCAGTGCAAAAAGCGAGACCACGGAAACAGCAGTGGCGATCATGGTTTCAGACACCAGGAGTACCGCCAGCAAAGGCAGTAACGCTCCAGCCGAGAAGGTTCCCGCGGATGCCAGGGCCGCCTGCAGCGGCCTGGCGGACAGGACATCCGAGATGCCCAGTTCATCGCGGGCATGTGCACCCAGTGCATCGTGTTCCATTAACTGGACGGCTACCTGCCCGGCCAGTGCTGCGTCCAGGCCACGTCTTTGATAAATATGTTTGAGTTCAATGACTTCTTTTTCATGATCCTGCTCCAGTTCCACTTTTTCGCGCGAGAGGTCGGCCTTTTCGGTATCGGCCTGGGAGCTGACCGAGACATATTCGCCAGCCGCCATCGACATGGCGCCCGCGACCAGGCCGGCGACCCCGGCGATCAGGACCCCGGAACGGCCTGCCTCCGCCGCGGCAACGCCCACCAGCAGGCTGGCGGTAGAGACAATCCCGTCATTGGCACCAAGCACGGCGGCACGCAGCCAGCCGATGTGTTGCGTGCGATGAAAAGGTTCTTGTGGCATGCGAATGGTCCTCGGAAATATCAGGTTAATCGCGTGTTTCGTCGGCCACCAGCATATCCTGCTCACCCGGGCAGCGCCCATGTCATTGATCAACGAAGGGCAATCCAGAAAGCAGGACTTTTTTACGCGGTTATACGCCAATTCTGGTAAATTCATGGCCACTGGACACTCTGGAGGGGTCGTCATCCAAAAATTCTTTGCAGAATTGCAGCGACGGCGCGTTATTCGCGTCGTGGTGCTTTATGCCATCGCGGGATGGATCGTGATCGAGGTTTCGGCCACCGTGCTGCCCGGCCTGAACCTGCCGGACTGGACCACGACGATGGTCATCCTGCTGGTGGCCCTGGGATTCATCATCGCAGTCGGGCTGGCCTGGGCTTTCGATATTGGCCCGCAAGGCATCGAGCGCACATTGCCCAGTGACGTAACGCCGGTCCAACCGGCGGCCCAGGCGGTCCCGCCCGCTACGGCTGCGCCAAACCCGGAGCCAGCAGCAACACCAGCGCCCGTTTTGGCGCCTGCAACTCCGGAAGCGCCCGTGGTCGCTGCTGTTGCCGATGATCGCCGGTCGATCGCGGTGCTGCCCTTCGTCAACATGTCCGGGGACCCGGAAAACGAATATTTCTCGGATGGCATTGCGGAGGAAATCCTCAACCTGCTGGTGAAACTCCCGCAATTGCGGGTGGCGTCCCGCACCTCGTCCTTTGTTTTCAAGGGCGAAAAAGTCAATATTCCAGACGTGGCGCGGAAACTCGGTGTCAGCACCCTGCTCGAAGGCAGCGTGCGCCGGGCCGGGGACCGCGTTCGGATCACCGCACAGTTAATCGAGGTCGGGACGGATTCCCACTTGTGGTCGGAAACGTACGACCGCGAAATGCGGGACGTGTTCGCCATCCAGGATGACATCGCCCGCAGCATCGTCGCCGCACTGGAGGTCACACTGACCCCGCGCGACCGCCGCGCGCTGCAATACGTGGCCACCTCGGACGCGAAGGCCTACGATTATTACCTGCGTGGACGCCAGTACTTTTATGAATTCACCCGCAGGCAGTTTCACAACGCGATTCGCATGTTCAAAAAGGCGATCGAGCAGGACCCGAATTTCGCACTGGCTTATGCCGGCATGGCGGATGCCTATTCGCTGTTGTACCAGTGGGCTGACTCTTCCGAAGAAAACATCCTCAAGGCGAGCGAAGCCAGCATCAAGGCCATCACGCTGGACCCGGACTCCGCCGAGGCCAACGCCGCGCGCGGCACTGCGCTGGCCATCAGCGGCAAACACGAGGAAGCTGAGCGTGCCTTCGAAAACGCTATCCTGCTGAATCCTTCGCTGTACGAGCCGTACTATTTTTATGGCCGGGACTGTCTGTCCCAGGGAAAGTTCGAAAAGGCGGCACGCTTGTTCACTGATGCCTGCAGGGTGAACCCGGAGGATTACCAGGCGCCCTCTTTTCTGAGCATGGCTTACGCCGAACTGGGCCGCCAACAAGAGCGTCTGGAAGCCACCCGGCGAACCCTCGAGACTGCCGAAAAGCATGTCGATCTGCACCCCGATGATGGTCGCGCCCTGGCATTTGGCGCTTATGCCCTGGTAGAACTGGGCCAGCCGGATCGCGCCAGGGAGTGGGCCCGCCGTGCACTGGAGGCGGATACGAATGAACCTGCGATCATCTACAACGTGGCCTGCATGTATGCCCAACTGGGTGAGCTGGATGAAGCTATAACCCTGCTCGACCGGTCCATCTCGCAAGGCTATGGCCACCGTGCATGGCTCGAGCATGATTCAGATCTCGTGCCGCTGCGCGGGCATCCGCGCTTCCAGGCATTGCTGGACCGGATGGACTGAGAGACAAACGTTAAAACTTAAACACTGAAGGAAGGAATCATGTTCAAGATACTCATTGCCGCGCTTGCGGTTTTATTGCTCACGGCCTGTGGTAAGGACCAGACGCCGGCTACCAGTTCAGACGCTCAAAACCCGGCCCCCACGGCGGTGATGGAAGAGCAGTCCGATGCCGTGGCTCAACAGGAAGCCAACCCGCAGGTAGACCGCTTTGCCGATGTTCAGATCCTGCGCTATGAAGTGCCCGGGTTTGACGAGCTTCCCCTGCAGCAGAAGAAGCTCGCTTATTACCTGTCACAAGCGGCCCTGGCCGGGCGCGACATCTATTACGACCAGAATTACCGGTACAACCTGCGCATTAGAAAATTGATGTCCGCGGTCGTCGCCTCCTACGAGGGAGACCGCAACAGCGCCCAATTCGCCGCCCTGCTGGATTACGCCAAGCGGGTCTGGTTTGCCAACGGCATCCATCATCATTATTCCGCGGATAAAATGCTGCCGGATTTTACGCCGCAGGCGCTGGCCGAAATGGTCGCCGCGAGTGACCAGTCGTTGCTGCCTCTTGCACCGGGCCAGACGGCTGATGAGTTGATCGGTCAGTTACAGGCACCGATTTTTGATCCCGCCACGGCAGCCAAGAAAGTGGTGCTGGATGCCGACATCGACCAGCTTTCCGCCTCTGCGGTCAATTTTTACCGCGATGTAACAGCTGCCGAAGCTACCGATTTCTACGCCAGCAAGCTGGATGAAGATCCGGACCGGCCGGTTTCCTGGGGGCTTAACTCGCAGTTGGTGAAAAAGCGATGGTGAACTGCTTGAGCGGACCTGGAAGGTCGGTGGCATGTACGGCCCGGCCATCGAGCAGATCGTTTACTGGCTCAACCAGGCAGTGACGGTTGCTGAAAACGACCAGCAAAAAGCCTGGCTCGAAAAACTGATCACTTATTATCAAAGCGGTGACCTCAAGGTCTACGACGACTACAACATCGCCTGGGTAGCGGATACTGAGTCACGGGTGGATGCGGTCAACGGTTTCACCGAAGTGTACGACGACCCCCTGGCCTATCGCGGTTCCTGGGAGTCCGTGGTTTCGATCCGGGATATGGAAGCCACCAAGCGGATTGCAGCAATTGCCGGCCAGGCGCAATGGTTCGAAGACCATTCGCCGATCCTGGATGAACACAAGAAAGAGAACGTCGTGGGTATTTCGGCCAAGGTGATCACCGTGGTTATGGAAGGCGGCGCTTCGTCGCCCTCCACCCCGATCGGGGTCAACCTGCCCAACGCCAACTGGATCCGGAAGGAATACGGTTCCAAGTCGGTCACGCTGGGTAACATCATGACGGCCTATCAACTGGCCTCAGAGGCCAGTGGCCTGAGTGATGAATTTACCTATACCGAGGAAGAGAAAGCGCGGGCCAGGGAATATGGTGAACTGGCCGCCCTGCTGGAAGTGGACCTGCACGAAGTGATTGGCCATGCCTCCGGCCAGATCAACCCGGGCGTGGGTACACCGAAAGAAACGTTGAAAACCTATTCATCCACGCTGGAAGAGGCCCGTGCGGACCTGGTCGCCCTCTATTTCATCATGGATCCCCAGCTGGTTGAACTGGGCCTGGTGCCGAATCTGGACGTGGGTAAAACCCTGTATGACCGCGAAGTTCGCAACGGCCTGCAAATGCAGTTACGCCGCATCAAACTGGGTGACGATATCGAAGAAGCGCATATGCGCAACCGGCAACTGATCGCGGCCTGGGTTTTCGAGAAAGGCCAGCCCGGTAACGTGATTGAAAAGATCGTGGAAAACGGAAAGACCTACTACGTCATCAATGATTACGATGCCCTGCGTGAATTATATGGCCAGCTGTTGCAGGAGATTCAGCGCATCAAGTCGGAAGGCGACTACGAGGCCGCCAGCGCGCTGGTCGAAACCTACGGTGTCAAGGTCGACCAGGCGACGCACCAGGAAGTTCTGGACCGCGTCGCGCCGCTCAACATCGCTGCGTATGCCGGTTTTATCCATCCGCGGTACGTCCCGGTGGAAGAAAATGGCGAGATCGTCGACGTGGTCATCGAGTACCAGGATGATTTCGTGGCGCAGATGCTGGAGTATGAGAAAAACTACAGCTTCCTGCCGGTGGAGAACTGAATCTCACTGCCGACGATTGACCTGCTGTTTCTGTGGCAGAAGATCGATGGGGTCAGAGTGAAGAGCCAGAGTAGAATCCGGCACTTCAGTCTGACCCCACTACTCTTTGAACTACTCGTTCTCCAGTGCGCTACTCCACACCGCATCCAGCAACATCTGGGTGCGTTCGCTGGCGCGGACGCTGGCTTCGAACATTCCGGGATTACCCACCATAGCGGCGAAGTCTTCAAACATCAGCGCTGAACCCGGCTTTTCCGAAGGGACCTCGCCGGTTTCCGAATTACCCCAGCCCTTGAGGTATTCATAAACGCCCGCCTGGTCGGTCGAGCGCTGGGACAGGAAATCGTCAATCTTGATCACGCCGGCCGGGCCGGAAATTCGCAGGTCCTGGATTCCCGCGCCGGAATCAAAGCCGCAGTTCCAGGTAGTCGTTGCGCCGCTACTGAACACGATCACCCCGCTGCCGCTGACCGCGGCGCCGGTCTCCGGGCTGCGGCGCATGAATGCTTCAACCGAGGTGATTTCAACATCGGCCGGCAGGTACTCCACCGCCGCCCGCATGTTGTACCAGCCCGTATCGCCGATCGCCCCGTAGGGCTCCAGGTCCGGGTTCATGCGGATATTGCCGGTATCGGTCAACAGGAACTGGAAGGCCGATGCGACCGACCACTGGCTGGCCCACCATTTCGCTCATCATGGCCTTGATATAGGCGGTGCGCGGATGATGCGGGAAATGGGTGCCGTCCATGAAACCGACGCCGTTTTCCCGGCAGGCGGACGTGATGCGTTGAACAGAAGGCAGGTCGGCGAACGGCTTTTCGCAGAGCACGTGTTTGCCCGCCCTGGCCGCGGCGAGGCTGATCTCTTCCTTCACGCTGGTGGGCGTGGCGATGTAGATGGCATCCACCTCGTCGAAAGCCAGCATGTCCGCCCAGGAATCAAAGGCGTGTTGCATCCCGAACGAGTCTGCAAACTCCCGCGCCGTCGCCATCTTGCGACTGGAAACCGCGACCAGTTCGGCGTTGTCCGCCTGCTGGATACGCGGCGCCATGCTGTGCGCAATGCCACCGGTTCCGACGATTCCCCAGCGCAGGGTTTTTGATGTCTGGGCCTCGATCATTCCGCCAAAGGTTACAGCCATAGCTCCGGTTCCTGCCATCGCCAGCAGCTTACGCCGCTCACGGTTGATGTTTTCTTGCGGGATATCGGTTTTCATTGTGCAAGCATAGCAAATTCGGGGCGAAGAAATCCCCAACCAGCAAAAACAGCTGTGCCCCACCATTTTCCACGTTCATAGCCTCGTCAATGACATCAATCTCTTAAATGAATTGTACCTGTAGATGAGGAATACTTAATATGGGATCCAGAGTTCGACAGGGTCCGTTTGCCCGATGGCGGCCTTGTTGAACGACACCCAGGTGTATACCTGAAAGGAGTCATTTGTGGATTTGCCCGACCCGATCCTGTTGGCCCGCATCCAATTTGCTTTCACGGTCAGTTTTCACATTCTTTTTCCGGCCTTTACGATTGGTCTTGCCAGTTATCTTGCGGTGCTGGAGGGGCTGTGGCTTGTCACCCGGCGTGAAGTGTTCCTGCAGACCTACAAGTACTGGTTGTCGATCTTCGCAGTGGCTTTCGCGATGGGGGTGGTGTCCGGCATCGTGATGAGCTACCAGTTCGGCACCAACTGGGGGCCGTTCGCAGAGAAAACGGCGCCGATCCTGGGACCGCTGCTGGCCTACGAAGTGCTGACGGCCTTTTTCCTGGAGGCCGGCTTCCTCGGCGTGATGTTGTTCGGCCTCAAAAAAGTCGGACCCCGCCTGCACTTTGCAGCGACGCTGCTGGTCGCTGTCGGCACCCTGTTTTCGGCTTTCTGGATCCTGGCCGCGAACAGCTGGATGCAAACGCCCGCGGCCTGGGTGCTGGAAAACGGCCGATACCTGCCCGAAACCTGGCTGGGTGTGATCTTCAATCCCTCGTTTCCCTACCGTTTCATGCACATGGTGCTGGCGGCTTATCTCACCACGGCCTTCGTGGTCGGGGCCGTAGGCGGCTGGCATCTGCTCAAGGACAGATCGAACAAACCCGCGCGGGTCATGCTGGGCATGGCGGTGCTGATGGCGGCGCTGGTAGCGCCAACCCAGTTGCTGGTGGGTGACGCGCACGGTCTGAACACGCAGGAGCACCAGCCGGCCAAGGTCGCCGCCATGGAAGGGCATTTCGAAACCCAAAAGCGCGCGCCGTTGATCCTGTTCGGCCTGCCGGACATGGACTCAGCCGAAACACGCTACGCCGTGGGGATTCCCGGACTCGGCAGCCTGATCCTGAAACACGATCTGGACGGCGAGGTTATCGGGCTCGATGCCTTTCCTCGTGAGGACTGGCCCAATGTGCCGGTGGTGTTTTGGGCCTTCCGGATCATGGTCGGCATTGGCATGCTGATGATCCTTTATGGCCTGACCGGAGCCCTGCAGTATTTCAGAAAACGGTTGTTTGAACGCAGCTGGTACCTCCGGTGGGCGGTATTGATGGGGCCGCTGGGTTTTGTGGCCGTGCTCGCAGGCTGGTTCGTTACCGAGGTCGGGCGGCAGCCTTACGTGGTTTATGGATTGCTGAGAACGGCTGATGTCGCCTCACCGATCGGTGCGCCCGGCGTGGCGGGTTCGCTGCTGGCCTTCGTCGTGGTGTACCTGACGGTATTCGCGGCGGGTACTTTCTACATCCTTCGACTGATGGCGCGCAAGCCCCAGGACACTGAACTGGCATCGATCAGAAAGGGACCCCTGCGCAGCGCGGGATCACTCCATGCCGTTCCGGCCACAGCAAAGGAGGACGCATGATGCCTGACCTTCCGACGATTTGGGCCGCGCTGATCTGCATTGCCCTGCTGGCCTACGTGGTGCTCGACGGTTTCGATCTCGGTGTCGGAATCCTGTTCCCGCTGGGCCGCAACCGGGAGGAGCGTGACACCATGATGAATACCGTCGCGCCGGTCTGGGACGGTAACGAAACCTGGCTGGTGCTGGGCGGGGGTGGCTTGTTCGCGGCTTTTCCTCTGGCCTATTCGATTTTGCTGACCGCCTTCTATGCGCCGGTCATCGCCATGCTGCTCGCGCTGGTATTGCGCGGAGTCGCTTTTGAATTCCGCTTCCGCACCGAGCGCTGGCGGCCGCTGTGGGACCTGGCTTTCATTGGCGGTTCGAGCCTGGCGGCGTTTTTCCAGGGTGTCATGGTCGGCGCATTTGTGCAGGGCGTGCAGGTTCAGAATGGCGCTTACGCGGGTGGCTGGTTCGACTGGCTGACGCCGTTCACGCTGCTGGCAGGGATCTCGCTGGTGGCGGGTTATGCGCTTCTCGGAGCCTGCTGGCTGGTGATCAAGACGGAAGGCGCGCTGCAGGAACGCATGCGTCGATTACAGATTCCACTCGGGGTGGCCGTCGTGGCGTTGATCGGCCTGGTCAGCTTCGGCACGGTCCTGGAAAACGCCATGGTCCGTGAACGCTGGTTTGCACTTGGCTCTTATGTGTTCATCTGGATCATTCCGGTGGTAACCGCGGTCATCGCCGGGGCATTTTTCACCGCGGTTCGGGCACGTAAAGAGCTCCTGCCGTTTCTGCTGGTCCTGTGCCTCTTCGTGGCCTCTTTCGTCGGGCTCACCTCCAGCCTCTACCCTTACCTGATACCGCCGGGTATCAGCTACACCGCGGCAGCCAACGCCGATGGCAGCCTGGCGTTTATGCTGGTGGGCGCAGTCGTGTTGTTACCGGTGATCCTCGGCTACACGGCTTACGTTTACTGGCTGTTTCGCGGGAAAGTCCGGGCCGGTGAGGGATACCATTGAACGACCGGCCCCGGGAACAGCCCTTGTGGAAAAGACTCGGGTGGTTCCTGCTGCTGTGGGCAGGAGGTTTGTTGGCTGTCTCGTTCCTGGCCTGGGTCGTCAGGGCGGCGATGCCCACGCACTGACCCCGGATTTGGTGCGGCCGGGTTCACCCGCCGGTATTGTGCGAATCATCCTCTGTTGAGCAAAAACAGGTCCGGCGGTTGGGCCTGTAATATGATACTGATACGAATTAAATTGCGTGATCCTCAATTTTGTTCACTCTCGTCTATACTTTTAGTGAGACCGGAAATCAGTCCGGCACTTCTTTAACGTTAGCATTAGTTCTTTATCCGATTGCGGTCCATTGCCTTCGACGAAGGCGCTACGAAGGAGAGACTCATGCATTTCACAAAACTGATCATGTTCTGCACCCTATTCGCGGCCACAGTGTGGTCCGGTAACACGCTTGCTCAGCAAAGCCAGCCCGCACAGACTCCAGCGACCACCAAGTTGAGCATCGCCACTCCCCCGGCCGGCTACAAGTGCGTTAAGGGCAGCCCTTCCTACTGCAAGTGCGATGGAATCGAGGACTGCCTGGCCCTGGACGATTCCGGCAAGTGCACAGGAGAGATCCAGGATAACGGCAGCGGGGGAACCTGTTCGTCGGACGGCGCGGGAAAACCGGCGTCACCTCAGCGCAAGAACCTGACCGCCAAGCAGACCACGACGGCCAAGACGGCTTCGGCAAAGTCCCTGACCATCCCCAAGGGGCCAGATCGCTATGGTTGCGAGTATGACTCGAAAACCCACAAGAAGATCGGTTGTATTTGCGACAGCATTTCTGACTGCATCAGTCTGAAAAATTCAGGTGATTGTGATGGCAAACCCATCACGGAAACGGAGGAGGGTGTGGGCCAGTGCTGAAGGGTGAGGGCCGGAGCAGCCGTGCTGCTCCAGCATCCCGGTAAGGCGCGCTCAGCCCCGCCGTTTCCCTGGTGAAATTACCCGTTCACCACGGGATCGGGCTGCCGTCCCAATTGAAAAACTGTCCGCTTTGCTCAGGCCGTATTGCCTCGATCACGGTCAATATCCGTGAAGCGGTTTGTTCCGGCGTATACAGCTTTCCCGGCTTGACGCTGCGTTGAAACGGGCGGGAAAGATCCGTGTCGGTGGTTCCCGGGTGGATCGCCACGATCGCGGCATTCGGATACTTGATGCGGCACTCGTTCGCCAGTGTTTTGATGAACTGGTTCAGTGCGGCTTTTGAAGCCCGGTATCCATACCACCCACCCAGGCGATTATCGCCGATGCTGCCGACCATGGCTGACAACGCGGCGAATTTGAAATGGCGCTGGCGGGACTGTGCCGAAATCAGGGCGCCGGCGACCATCAGCGGCCCGATGCTGTTGATTTGAAACAGCCGGGCCAGTGACTCCGGTCGGCATTGCGTAAATGACTTTTCGGGCTCGACCTTTTGTTCATGCAGGATTCCCGCCGACGTGAATCGTGGAATCGATGCCGCCTTCCTGCTGTTTGAGGAATTCGGCAAATTCCGCGAGGCTCTGGCCGTCCGCAACGTCCAGCTCGTGGAGACTCAGCTTTTCTCCATGGTGTCTGGATAAGCTGCGCCAGCTGCAGCAGATCAGCGTCCGGCCGGTGTGTCGCGATCACCCGGGTCACCCGGGGATCCTGCAGTTGCACCGCTGTCAGGGCCAATCCGATTCCCCGGTTGGCCCCGATAACCATCCGGACGCCGTTTCCTGACATGTCCGGATTACGGCTGGACGTCCAGTGCGAGCTGGATGTCGCTCGACCAGGCCGGCGTCATCCGGCTTGGTGCGCGGGCTGTACTCGGCGATCAGTTTGCCGTCCCGGCCAATCAGGTACTTGTGAAAGTTCCACGTCGGGTAGGTCCCTGAGGTTTCGGCCAGTTCGACGAAAAACGGATTGGCGTCGGATCCTTTGACCGTGGTTTTCTCGAACATCGGAAATTTCACGCCATAAGTGAGGCGGCAAAATTCCTCGATCTGTTCCTCGGTCCCGGGCTCCTGGCCCATGAAATCATTGGACGGAAACCCGAGCACGACCAGCCCCTGGTCTCCGTATTGGCTGTACAGGTCTTCCAGCCCGTCATACTGCGGCGTGTTGCCGCACTTGGACGCGGTGTTCACGACGAGTATCACCTGGCCGCTGTAGGCATCGCACAGGTTTACTTCTTCCTTGGCGGCGAGACGTCGGAAATCATGATCCAGCAGGGCGCTGTCACAGGCCATCGCAGAAAAGCTGAACGAACAGGCCAGCAGAGCAATCAGAAACTTCATGTGGTTTTCTCCAGAATGATGTTTGTGTGAAATAATGTATAGATATTGTACAGGTATATATGCTATTATCAAGTCGTAAATTATACATAAACGTTATTTTGGACAAATAAATGAAATTAAACACGTCAGCGTTGGCAAAACCCGCCGCGCCGAAAATGGCCATCATCAACATCCGCAACCTGCGGCTGCGAACGTTTATCGGGTTCAATCCCGAGGAAACCGAAAAGCAGCAGGATGTGGTTATCAATATTGAAATCAATTACCGCATCAGCGGTTACGTGCTCGAAGATCACGTCGAAGAGGCCCTGAACTACAAGACCATCGCCAAGAAGGTGATCCGTCATGTTGAGGAAGGGCGTTTTCTGCTGCTGGAGAAGCTGGTGGCTGACGTCCTGGAGATCTGCTGTGAGAGTCCGCAGGTGTTCCATGCCCGGGTCACCATCGACAAACCACACGCCTTGAGATTTGCCGACTCCGTATCGCTGACCCTCGAACACCACTGTGAACAACCCAGGCAAAAGAGACATTTGGAGAAAGTATCATGAGCCCGAACCCCGTATACCTTACCAGGGTCTACCCTGAAGACGCCGAACTGAGCCCCGAAGCCATCCTGGTCCGTGACACGCTGATCAGCCTTGGCCTGGAAACGCCGATGATCGAAACCGGCCTGAGCCCGGAACAGAAATATGCGCGAATCAAGAAGCTGATGGCCGAGGTCGTCGAGACGCTTGGACTGGATCTGTCCGATGACAGCCTGGCCGAAACCCCGCACCGGATTGCCAAGATGTACGTGAATGAAATATTTTCGGGGCTCGATTACCGCCACTTTCCGAAAATTGCACTGATCGACAACAAGATGGGCGCCAACGAGATGGTCAAGATCCGCGAGATCGATCTGACCAGCACCTGCGAGCACCATTTCGTCACGATCGACGGCATGGCCAAGGTTGCGTACATCCCCAAAGACAAAATCATCGGGCTTTCCAAGATCAACCGCATCGTCCGCTTCTTTGCCCAGCGCCCGCAGGTCCAGGAACGCCTGACCCGGCAGATACTGGTTTCATTGCAGGCGTTGCTGGGTACTGAAGACGTGGCCGTCAGCATTGATGCCACCCATTATTGTGTGAAGTCCCGTGGCGTCATGGACAGCAACTCACAGACCAGCACCACCGCGCTGGGAGGGTGTTTCAAACAGAACATCCACACGCGCGCGGAATTTCTCAACCCCTGAACCTGTAGGAGCGATTTCAATCGCGATTTTGTAGGCGCTTATTCGCGATTAAAATCGCTCCTACGGTGCCCGGAGCGGATTCATCCGCGAATCACTATATATTCGACTGCACCAACTTATCCGGCAAAACCTGTCCTGCAGAGATCCGGTTGTCGACGCGCTTTTGTAACCAGAACTTCATACCGGTCCAGTAAACCAGCGCCGGCAGAACAAATGCGCCGATCGAAGCCGGCAGGTAGCGGAACAGGGCGCTCGCTTCATCGGTGAACGGATTGTAAATCAGGAAATAGGTCAATTGGCCCAGCACGATACCTCCGAGCGCCAGGAAATTGAAGCCCTTGTTGTAGTAGTACAGGCCGCTGGGCGCTGCTTCGAAAATCGAGCGCAGGTGCAATCGCTGTTTCTTCAGGAAAAAGTAATCCACCAGCAGGATACCCGCCACCGGCGCGTGCATGGTGCCGTTAAAGTCCAGGAAAGCGCTGCCCATATCGTAAAGTTCACGGGGCCAGACCACGAAAAACGTCAGCGGAACGCAGGTCAGCGTGATGATCAGTTTCCAGCCGGTCTTGTGCAGGCCCGGTATGTGCCGCAGCGCCAGCCCGCTGGCGAACAATGAAACCGAAGTCGAGGTGATATTGGCCAGTGCGACAAACACCAGGGCGATGACGCCCATGAAAACCCCGCCCAGTGGCACCATCCACTTGGTGGGATCGTCGGACCCGATTACCAGCCCGGACACCAGCGCAATGGAGCACACCATGCCCTGGATCAGACCGAAGTGAAGGACTTCCGGGTATATCGCGTTGCGCCGTGTACGGGTGTTGCGCGCGAGAAAACCGATGCCGCCCCACCAGGAAATGCCGGAAGCAATGCCCAGTTCAACTGCTGCGGCGTAATTCATCCAGGGTACGGGCAAGGGATCCAGCGGCTTCGCAGCGACAATTTCCGCCCAGCTGTGCGCGCTGAACAGCATGTAAGCCATAAACACGGTCACCACGATCAGCGCCGGCGTGATGACGGAATTGAACAGGCTCAACAGGTGCACGCCGCGGGTGGTGATGATGTAAGTCAGCCAGACGCCCAGCGCAACACCCGCGCCGACCAGCCAGTCGGGCGGGCTATAGCCGAGTGCTTCGACGATGTTGACGATGCCGTTTCCGAACATGATCAGGATCAATCCGGACCAGCCAATCATGTTCATCAGGTAAAGAATCAGCACGATTTTTGCGCCATTTTGACCGAAAGCCGGCTTGCAGAAATCGATCTGCTCCAGGCCGTATCGGTGACAACCCGCGGACAGGGAAGCGCTGACCAGGAACACGCCGATCAGGTTGCCGGCGATCAGGCAGACCATGCCCTGAACGGCGCCAACCAGTTCGGCGGCATATCCGCCGGTGAGAAAACACCAGGTCGCGATCGAATAGGCGAAACAGGTGCCGTGAGCGCTCCAGGTTTTGTATTCGCGCTCATTGGGCAACGTCGGTTCGCGCCCGTAGATGCTGAGAAGGTCACCATCGAACGGCTCGTGGCCGGCGGACTTGCCGGGGATGGACGTGCCGCTCATCGTGCGGCGATCATCGCTATGGCGGGAAGGACGATCGGCAAAAACCACCAGGATCAGCCAGTCCAGCCGGTTGAATGTGCCGAGTTCTTCGTCACCCAGGTTCTGAATTTTGTCGATACGCTGCTCGAGGTCGAGCACGAGGTCTTTAACGTGTTCCTGTTCCAACATGGTCATCATTTCCTATCTGAGCGGCGGGACAAAGACCCGCTTATTGTGCCCCATTTTCAGGGCGGCGCCAGCATCGCGTCGACCGGGCTGAACATCCGCCGGTAAGCGCCGGGTGTCAATCCCACCAGGCGCTTGAACAGACGCCGGAAAAATGACGGGTCGGAATAGCCGACTTCCGCACTGACCTCTTCGACCGGTAACGGACTGGTTTCCAGCAGGCGCTTGCCCTCCTCGATGCGAAGGTTTTGCACGCAGTCGATAAGGGTGGTGCCGGTGGCGGATTTGAACCGCCGCTTGAGCGTGCGCTCCGGTATACCGGAGTGTTCGACCACCCGGCTGAGCGCGTCGGTTTCATGGAAATGATCCTGCAGCCAATCCTCGCACCGGCGAACCAGGGAATCGCCGTGCGGGAGCGGCCTGACCAGTGCTGTGAATGGCAGTTCACCCTCGTCATGCCATTTCAGCAGGTAGACTTTGGCGATGCGTAACGCTTCGCCAGGGCTCACGTAACGGGCGATGATGTGCAGGGCAAGGTCATGCCAGGAAGTGGTTCCACCGGCGGTGACAATGCGCCCTTTCGGGTCGGCATATACCAGGTTGGGCGCGGGATCGAACCGGATTTCCGGGTAGCGACGCCGGAACAGATCCTGGTAACCCCAGTGGGAAGTGGCGGGGCAGCCGTCCAGCAGGCCGGTCTCAGCCAACAGCAGGGCGCCTGAACACGCCGAGTACACGGCTGCCCCGGAACGGTAGCGTAGCCTGATCCATTCGATCAGTTCCGGGTAGCGTCCTTCAAGCACTTCATCCGGGCCCAGCCACAGCTCCGGCAGAATGACGATGGGGGCTTCCGGAGCATCGCAGACCGAAAAATCGGGGTTAACCGGGATCGAATTACCGCAGGTAAACAATAGTCCGTCCGGTGACACGATCCGCACCCTGAAAAACTGCTGTTGATCGTTCGAGCGAACCAGTGACTGCCAAATGCTACCCGTGGCGGATAACACGTCAAGCATGCCGTAAAGCGCAGAGCCAGCTGTTTCCGGCACAGCCACAATCAGCACGTCAATTGGATATTCAAAGCTACTTGGTGCATTCATGGATTAAATAATGGCACAAAAAGCCTGTTTATGACAAATATGCATCTTACGAACTTCTTCCTCTCTGTCTATTCTATGTCTCAAGCCGGGCGAAAGGCGTCACGGCGTAATCACTTGAACTCTGGAGGAACAATCATGAACCAAACGATGCAAAAAGAGACAGTAGCCAGCAGCAGCATGATCAATGGTGTGGATCTGGAAACCCTGATGGGTACGGTCACTGCCATCAAGGAAGATCCGGAATTGGGCGTCAGCCGGTTTCGCGCGAGCAACACCTGGCTTTCCGGGAATCACAATCGAAGCACCGTGAAAGGGTTTTTTGGTGCAAAGCAGGAGATCCCGCACAAGCAGACATTCATTATGGACGCGGACGAACCGGCCATACTGGCCGGCCACGACCAGGGCGCCAACCCTGTTGAGCACCTGTTGCACGCGCTGGCTTCCTGCCTGACAACCAGCATGGTGGCCCACGCCGCGGTGCGGGGTATCCGGATCGAAGAGCTGGAATCGGAACTCGAAGGCGATATCGACCTGCGCGGTTTCCTGGGTCTTGCCCCTGATGTGCCCAAAGGCTACACCGATATCCGGGTCAAATTCCGCGTGAAGGCGAAGCCCGAAGACCTCGCTATGCTGAAGAAACTCACCAGCTTTTCACCAGTGTTCAACACGATCACCCAGGGCGCAAACGTGAAAGTTGACGTTGAGCTGAAGTAGGAAAAGCCGCAGGGTAGGTGCTGAACCGATGTGTAGCGGGATACCCGTTTGTGGAGGGTATCCCGCCCGCATTTACGGTTACTGGCAGTGAATTTTTCGTGGCTCACCCTGTCAGTAATTGTTCCTTGAAAAATCGGATCGCGTTGGCCAGGTTTTTCTCGGCGTTAGCTGACAATGCAATCCGCAAGTCCCAGCACGCCCCCTGGATCGTCAGCAGATCCGCGCGGGGCGCGTGACCGTAGAGGTCACTGCACAAGTAAAGTACGGCGCCGGGAGACAATTCGTGGCTGGTGAATTCAAAACCGGCCTCTGCATTGCAGGGGACAAACTGGAATCCTCCGTTCAGCGTTCCCGCGTATGAATCGACGAAGATGACGTGCTCCACCCGGCTGACCAGTTCTGCGTCCTCAACCTGCAACTGGTAACGGTATTCCAGCCGCCCGGGGAAATCCGCTTCCCGCTCCACCCGGTCCAGGAAAGCCCAGCCGAGACCGTCGTCTTCGCGCCCGCTGTTGCCGATGCCGAACAGGAGGGTGTCAGGCCCGAATCCGGGCCGCTGGAACGCCGGCAGACGGCTGTTCACGCCGAATTCTTCACGTGCTCGGCAATAACTTTGCCGTCAGCATCCAGCACCGTCAGCATCAGCGGCATCTGCCCCATCGCGTGGGTCGCGCAACTCAGGCACGGGTCGTAGGCGCGGATGGCCACTTCAACCTGGTTCAGCATGCCCTCGGTAATCTGCTTCTGCTGGTCCAGCACATTCTGCGCCACCCACTGCACCGCCCGGTTCATCGGTTCGTTGTTATGGGTGGTGGAGACGATCAGGTTGCACTTGGTGATGCTGCCCTTCTCGTCCGCCTGGTAATGGTGGATCAGCGTGCCGCGGGGCGCTTCGATAATGCCGATGCCTTCCGGCCTGCGGTTCACCGGGGGCCGCTGGACCTGATCCAGGATCTCCGGGTCATTGAGCAGGAGCTTGATCTGCTCCGCGCAGTGCAGGATTTCAATCAGCCGCGCCCAGTGCGAGTGCATCGTGTGATTGTTGGGCCGGCCGTTGGTATAGGCTTTGAACTCCCGCAGCTCCTCGTTGGCCAGCGGTGTTGAAATGTAGTCACAAACGTTGAGCCGGGCCAGGGGGCCGACCCGGTTCCAGCCGTTGTTCCGGCCCAGGTGCCGCAGATACGGGAATTTCATGTAGGACCATTTCTCGACGCCTTCGCCGAAGTGCTTGAGATAGCTGTCACTGCGCACGTCGTTCAGGGTGATTTCACCGTGGCTGTCGATGGCCCGCATGCGCCCGTCATAGAACTCCAGCGCACCGTCAACTCCGACCAGCCCCAGGTGCCCGGAAGGGTAGCTGGCGAAGGAATCCAGCCAGCCGAAATTCTTGTCGTGATAGTCCTTGATCAAGGCAACGATTTCCTGGGACCACTTGATCATGGTATCGATCGATGGCGTTTCGTTGTCTGCCAGGAAATAGTCCCGTTCCGCCGGTTGAAAGGTTTTGTGCACACCGCCCGGCACCGCGGTTATGCCGTGGATTTTTTTACCGGCCAGCGCCTTGATCAGTTCCTGGCCAAACTGCCGCATCTGGATCCCCTTACGAGCCAGCTCCGGGTACTCCATGGCCACGGCGCCGACATAACGTTTTTCCACCGGCGCATCCAGGCCAAACAGCAGGTCGGGAGAAGCCAGGTAAAAGAAATGCAGGGAGTGGGACTGAAACACCTGGGCGAAATGCAGCAGGCGGCGGATCTTGGTGGCCGTTGGATGCAGGTCTTCCGGGTCCACACCGTAAATCTGGTCGACCGCCTTGGCTGCGGCCAGGTGATGGCTGACCGGGCAAATACCGCACAAACGCTGCACCAGCAGGGGCGCTTCCCAATACGGATGGCCCTGAATAAACCGCTCAAAGCCCCGGAACTCGACCACGTGGAAACGCGCCTGGCCGACCCTGCCGTTTTCGTCGAGCTGTAGGGTGACGCGTCCGTGTCCTTCCACCCGGGTGACCGGATCGATCGTGATCTTTCTCGAAGTTGCGTTCATGGCCTGTGCTCAGTCGTACTTGAATTCGGAATACTGCACCTGCAGCTTTTCACCCGCGATCAGGCTGAGGACGGATTTCCAGATATGGTTGGCGTCCGGCGGGCAGCCGGGGATGTAGTAGTCGATTTCCACGATTTCGTTGCAGGCATAGACCTTGTCGAGAATTTTTGGCAGGTCTTCGTGGTACGGCACCACGCTTTCGTCCGGCATCGATGTGGTGCTGTTGAGGTAAGCTTCCTCAAGGCACTCGCTCAGCGGAATGGTGTTGCGCATGGAAGGCACGCCGCCCCATAGCGCACATTCACCGAGAGCGACCAGCACGTCGCATTTTTGCCGGAATTCCCTGAGCGTCTCGACGTTTTCAGCATTGCAGCAGCCGCCTTCGACCAGGCCGATATCGCACTGCCTGGTGAATTTCTTGATGTCGTTCAGCGGAGACTTGTTCAGCTCCACGATTTCAAGCAGGTCGATCAGCTTCAGATCGATATCCAGCAACGACATGTGGCAGCCGAAGCACCCCGCAAGCGAAATCGTCGCGATGGTTTTCTTTTCCGCGGGCAGGGTTATCTTCAGCTCTTCTTTTGGCTCTTTTTTTTGCATCGATTGCAGGTCAAAACGCCGGTTGCCGAAGGGCCGCACATGGAGGGCGCCGCGCACAATGATGGCACCGGTCGGACACAGGTTCATCGCGTCAATGGCCTGCCGGTCACTCAGTCGTGCTTCCTCGTCGTAGTCGATTCCTACCGCGGTCTCATTTCCGCGGCTAAGGAACGAGAACACCGCCATTCCGTCATCCGTGAAGACTTCTTTCACGCAGCGCAGGCACTTGATGCAACGATTGTGCTCCAGGATCATCCGCTTGGGATGGAAGTCGATCAGGCGATCCTTGAATACGTGGGGAAAGCGGGTATGCCGAAGCCCCAACTCATACGCCATGTGTTGCAGATCGCAATTGCCGCTCTTCTCGCAGCCAGGACAGAAGTGATTGCCTTCGGAGAACATCATTTCGACGATCGCCTTGCGGGCATCGACCAGTTGATCGGTAGTCGCTTCCACGACCATTCCATCCCGGACCTTTTCCGTGCAGGCCGGGCCGGGAACACCATTGATCTTGCAGGTACAGACCCGGCAAGTGCCCAGGGGTGGCTCGATGTTCTCGAAATAACACAGGCTGGGAATGAAAATGCCGTTTTCGTTCGCTACCTGCACCAGGTTGCGGCCGGGTTCCGTTTCGATTTGCCGCCCATCGATGGTGATGGTGATCTTTTCGGCCGGTTTAGCGGCCTGCCTGTTTGACTTCTTTTTTGCATTGCTCATGGGAAATGCACTCGATCCCTGTTAACTGCTGAACCTGTCGTATTCACGGACCGCTTCCGCCAGGTTGAAACCCTTGCTCAGGCGATCCGGGCTTTGGGTTGTGATGCTTTCGAAGTACGCGGGAAACTTGTGCCTCCGCGGTCAGCAGGGCATTCGGCGCCGCCCTGCCGAGGCCGCATCGGCAGGTGAGTCTCTGGATTTCTCCCCAGGCCCGGGCTTCCTCGATGTCGTTGCGGCGGGCCAGTTTTGCCGCCAACAATTCCAGTTTCTTTTCAATGATGAAATTACCCGCGCGGCATGGCGTGCAAAGCCCGCAGGATTCGTGTTTGAAGAAACCGGTGAAGTTGCGCAGGATTTCCAGGATGTCCCGTGAACGGCTGAAGATCATGAAAGACCCGCCACACTTCAGGTCATCCAGCGCAATCCTGCGATCGGCCTCTTCCATCGAGATGCATTCACCCGACGGCCCGCTGACCTGGATGAAATACGGCCGGTCCGCCTCGCATCGGTCCAGGATCTCCCGAACGCTGGTTCCCCATTCGATTTCGTAGATGCCCGGCAGGCGGCAATCTCCCGAGACACTCAGCAACTTGGTGCCCGGGGAGGCGGGTGTTCCGGATAGCAGGTAGCGATCTGCGCCAAATTGGATGATGCGCGCCGCGACGCAAAGCGTTTCCACGTTGTTGACCACGGTGGGTTTCTGCAAAAAGCCTCTTTGGGTCGGGAAGAATCGCTTGTTGCGCGGCTCCCCGCGCTTGCCTTCAAGCGAATTCAACAGCGCCGTCTCCTCGCCACAAACGTACGCTCCGGCGCCAAGCTGGATGCGGATGTCGAAATCGAATCCGCTGATTCCGGAGATGTCCCTGCCCAGCAGATGCATCTTCCTGAAGTGCCTGATCGTGTGCTCCAGCTTTTCCTTGAGCCAGGCGTATTCGGCCCGCAGGTAAATAATCCCCTCACTGGCGCCAACTGCGTAGCCGGCAATGGCCATGCCTTCCAGCAACAGTCCGGGCATCGAGTTCATCAATAAGCGGTCTTTGAAGGTGCCGGGCTCACCCTCATCGGCATTGCATACGATGTACTTCGGGTTTGAGGCTTCTTTCCGGCAGGATTCCCATTTCAGCCCGGTCGGAAAGTACGCGCCGCCCATTCCGCGCAAGCCGGCGCGGGTGATTTCACCGATAACCGACTCCGGCGAATACGTCCGTAACCGCATCAGCGCCTTGCCCGGGTCATAGTCACGCAGCAGTATCGCCTTGTCTTCGCCAGGCACAAACCGGATGTGATCGGGTACGGAATCGCAGACTTCGGCTGGTGATGCGCCCTGTTTCAGGCGGGCCACGATATCCCTGACCTTGAGGCTGTTGAGGTTGGTGAACGGGTGGAAATTGATCAGCGCGGCCGGTGCCAGGTCGCTGAGGCCGATACAGGCCGTCTCGAACAGACCAAACTGGCCGCTCGGGTCGACGCCATTGAGCATGGCGCCGGTGGCCATTTCGAATGCCTCTCTGACCCGATCGAACCCTTTGCACTCCGAGACAATGCTGTTGTCCAGGTAAATGGTGAATTTTCCACGGGGTTGGCGGGAGAAGAAATGGTAGAAAGAAACGACGCCCTCGACTTCGATGGACCGAGATACCCAGCGCGCGGCGCAGGCCGCTACATCTTCGGACCTGATGCAGCCATGCGTATTCTGTGCATTCCACAGGTAGTCGAGAAGTCCGGTGCGTTCAAGGGTGAAATGCGGGCCCGGGCCGGCCGCTTGCTGTTTGTTCAAAGCCACTCCCCATCAGAGACGCGGCCAGGTTTCCAAACCCTTTGATAGCGCAGGAAACCTGCTGCTTAAGGACTAACTCCAGATTGCGCCCGACGCACGCCCAATAGCCATGATTCAGGTCACTTCGGATGTCCTGCTTCAAGCCGGTTTGTTGACCCCTGTCAGGTCAAAAAAGAGCCGGTTTTAGTATGGGATTGATTAGGCGGGCACTGTTCTTGCTGAAGGTGCTTTCAAGAAGTCCCAGCATCACGCTGTCGTGCCACTTGCCGTGGACGTACCAGCGATCCTTGAAAAAACCTTCCCGGACGAACCCGAATTTTTCCAGCAGTGCCAGGCTGGCCAGGTTTTGCGGGTCGGTATCGGCTTCTATGCGGTGCAACTCCAGCTCACCGAACCCATAGGCAAGCACCCAGGCCAGCGCCTCGGACATGTAGCCCTTGCCCCAGAGCTTCCGGTTCAGAAGGTAGCCAATTTCAGCGCGCCGGTTCCGCTCACTCAGGTGAAACAGGCAGATCTTGCCAATCAGCAGATTCGAGTCCGGCAGGGCAATAGCCCAGTTAAAGCATTTTTCCTTCGAGGGCCATTCCATTTCCTGCTCGATCAGTGAATCCGCCTCTTCCAGGCTCGCGATCGGCTCCTTCGACCAGTAGCGCATGGTCTTGCTGTCGGAATAGAGGTCCAGCACGGCTTCCCGGTCGCTTTTTGAAAAGGGGCGCAGCAACAGTCTTTCGGTTGAAATGCTGTCTTCCTGTCCGTCATTCATCGTTGTCATGGCCCACCTGGCTCCCGCACTCGATAAAACAGCTGTGTCTCGTTCACTTTTTGCATAAAGTACCATCAATGAAAGGAATGATCATGATGGCGGTAATCCTGGATATGAGTGTGGCGCCCTGGCAGTCGATCAATGATGGCGTGATGGGCGGGATATCTTCCGGGCGAATGGAGCAGTCCGGGGATGTCCTCAGATTCGAGGGAACGCTATCGCTGGAAAACAATGGCGGATTCGCCTCGGTGCGCCGGCCGCTCGGGGAGGACCTCGCAAAAGCAACCGGCGTGCAGCTGCGGGTGCGCGGGGATGGCCGTACTTACCAGTTCCGCCTGCGCCAGGATGATCGCTTTGATGGAATCGCCTGGCGGGCTGAATTTTCCACTGACGGGGAATGGCAGACGGTGGATTTGTCTTTCGACCGGTTCATACCGGTATTTCGCGGCCGGCAAGTCCCGGAAGCCGGCCCGGTCAGTCCCGCGGCCATCCGGCAGATCGGATTTATGCTGGCGGACAGGAAACCCGGGCCGTTTGCGCTGGAGATTCAGTCAATCGCGTTCATGAAAAACTGAATGTACTTCGCCGTGCTACCCGGATCAGCGCCTTTCAAAGCGTGCCCGGATACAAACCGCCATCCACCAGGATGTTCTGGGCGGTGATGTAGGCCGCCTTCTGGCTGCATAAAAAAGCGCAGGTCGCAGCGAATTCAGCCGGATCACCCGGGCGCCTGGCGCCCACCTTGCTGAAGAAGGTTTGCTCGAACGAAACGCGGTCCTGGCCGGCGGCTTTGGCGCTCGCTTCCATGACGCCCCACAAGCGGTCGGTGGCGATATAGCCGGGCAGCAGGTTGTTGATCGTGACGTTATGCTGGGCGGGTTCGCGGGCGATACCGGAAACGAAGCCGGTCAGGCCGGCTCGAGCGCCGTTGGACAGGCCCAGCGCCGGCACCGGAACCTTGACCGCCACGCTGGTGATGTTGACGATGCGGCCGAAGCCACGCTCCACCATACCGTCCAGGCAGCGCCGGATCATGTCGATGGCGCTGTACATATTGGCGTTGACCGCCCTGAACCAGTCTTCCTGGCGCCAGTCGCGAAAATCGCCCGGTGGTGGTCCGCCGGCGTTGTTGATCACGATATCGGGGGCCGGGCATGCAGCCAGCAAAGCCTCGCGGCCATCGTCGGTGGTCACGTCGGCGACCAGCGCTTGCACCGCACCACCCTTTACAGCGGCAATTTCAGCAGCCGCAAGGTCCAGCGTATCCTGGTGGCGGCCGCAGATCCAGACGTTGACGCCCTCGCTGGCCAGGGCCAGTGCGGTGGCTTTGCCCAGGCCCTTGCTGGATGCGCAAACAATGGCATTTTTTCCACTAATCCCGAGATCCATTTTTCAAACCCTCATGATTTTGACCCGCCGCGCAGGTAGGCGTCGGAACCATCCAGCCAATCTTCACGCGGCGGATTGAATATGTCCACGTCCAGCGTATCTTCCAGCGCAACGGCGCTGTGCGGCAGGTGGGGCGGGATGGTCAGCACTTCGCCGGCGCGCACGATAACTTCCTCGTCCTGGTCGCGACCCAGCAGGAACTTCAGCGCGCCTTCCAGCACGTAGGTGATCTGCTCGTTGTGGTGGCTGTGCATCGGCACCTCTCCGCCCTTTTTGAAATAGATCTGCGCGATCATCATGTTGGTGCCGGTGATCAGGCGCCGGCCGATGTCGCTTTTCAATTGCTCCCGTGGCAGGTCATTCCAGCGGTGGTGCGTGGCGTTGTTTTTCGCGGTCATGATTCAGTTCTCAACAGCGGAAGTTCGCCGTAAAGATACCACGGGCGGTAACCCCGGTGCCGGGCGTGTAGCGTTATACTGCGCAACGTTCCGCAGCGTCTGGCCCCGCACTCTTCGTTGCGGGTACAATCAATGGTTTGACATAACACAATGAGAACCTGATGAAACGACAAAAGTGGCTTTCCATTTCCCTCTTCAGCGCAATGACATTGCTGACAGTTCCTGCCCTCCAGGCTGCAGAACCCGACTTTACCGATATCAAGGCCGAGATCTCCGCGCAGCACGATGAAGGCGTGCAGCGCCTGCAGGAATGGATCCGCCTGCCGTCGATCGCTGCGATGGATATGGGCTATCCGGAAGGCCCGGATCACATGGTCCAGCTGTTGCAGGAGGCGGGATTCCAACAGGCGGAAATCATCGAAACGGACGGCAAGCCGGGCGTTTTCGCGACGCTCGACGCCGGGGCGGAAAAGACCGTCGGCGTGTATTTCATGTATGACGTGAAACACTTCGATCCGGCGGAATGGTCTTCGCCGCCACTGGAGGCAGCGCTCATCGACAAGCCGGGCCTGGGCAAGGTCATCATGGGCCGCGGCGCGGTCAACCAGAAAGGCCCTGAAGCGGCCTTCCTGGCCGCACTGCACGCGATCCGCGCAGCCGGCAGGGTCATGCCGGTCAACCTGGTGCTGGTCGCTGAAGGCGAGGAAGAAATCGGCTCGCCGCACATCGGGCAAATCGTCAACCGGCCCGAGGTCCAGTCGGCATTGGCCGGCACGGTCGGCGTGTTCATGCCCTCGGCTTCGCAGGACCGTGACGGCCTGGTGACGGTCAGCCTGGGCGCGAAAGGGGTTATCGAAGTGCAATTGATCGCCAGCGGCGAGAAGTGGGGGCTCGGCCCGGGTAAGGATGTACATTCTTCGCTGAAAGCCATGATCGACAGCCCGACCTGGCACCTGGTGCATGCCCTGAACACCCTGGTTTCCGAGGATGGCAACACCATTACGATTGATGACTACCCGAAACCCTTGCCGCTGAGCGCAGAGCACAAAGCGATGATTGCCGAAGGCGCCAGCCGCCGCAATGAAGAGAAAATGAAAGAACAGCTGAGCACCCAACAGTGGATCGATGACCTGTCCTTCGTCGAAGCGATGGAGCGCCTGGTGTCCCAGCCGACCGTCAACATCGAAGGCCTGGTCGGCGGCTATACCGGGCCGGGCGGAAAAACCGTCCTGCCACACCGCGCGGAAGCGAAACTGGATTTACGGCTGGTGCCGGACATGACAGCCGAAGCCGCGCTCTCCGCTTTACGCAAACACCTGGTGAACCATGGATACGGTGACATCGAGGTCATTTACAGCGGCGGTTACAGCCCGACCAGTACGCCGGCCAGTGCCCCGCTGATCCAGGCACAGATCGCCGTACTGGAACAGGCGGAAATCGATCCCGTGATGTGGCCACGTAACGCCGGTTCCTATCCGGGCTATATTTTCACCGGCCCGCCGCTGAACCTTGCTTCGGGCCATTATGGCCTTGGCCACGGCAGCGGCGCGCACGCGCCCGACGAGTACTTCGTGATCGAATCCGAGATCCCCGAAGTGCGGGGCTGGGACGGCGCCGTGCTGTCGTACGTGCAATACCTTTACGAATTGGCGAAATAACGGGTCCTGCCAGACTGCCGTGATGTGCTTTCGACGACTGTTCATTATCTGCGTGTTCTTGCTGCTCTGCGGTTCGGTCGCAGCTGAGGAAATTGACGAATCCGATCAGCAAGCGGCCACGCCGGAAGAACTTTTGGCGGCCCTCAGGCAAGCGGTGAAAAAACCCGCAGACCCGTTCCACCTGCAGGTCAATTGCAATGATCAGAAAGGCAGCCGGTCGTTCAACCTGTTCCCCGGGGGCGTCACCATCTGGAACGGACGCAGCCAGGTCACGGTGCCCGTATCCGCCCGGACCGCTCTTCTGAACACACTGCTGGAACAAGGCTTTCCGGAATTCGCAGCGATTTACGGCGGGCAGAAGAGCCCCGGCAAAGGCGGCGCACGCATTACCTGCCGCATCGGGCTGGAAATAGAAGCCTGGCAGAAGAGCTCCGAGCAACGCAGCGGCGGCGAGCAGTCGGCACAGATGACCGGCCTGGCCGCGGCGCTGCTTGACCAGGTGGAACCATTCGCCGAAAAAGGGGTGGCCCCGGTCAGTTTGCAGGATGGCCTGGATAAACTGGCCGGCGGGCAACTGGCGCCGCAATCTTTGCGTTTGCGTTTTGTCGATCTGCCGACCCGGAGCTATGTTCAGCCGGGCTCGGTCCTGCGCCTTCGCGGCGGCAAGGTGTCACGCCAAACCTACTCACCAGGCCGTGCCGTCGGGCAACAGAACTGGGAGCCGTTGCAGCAGGAGCAGTTTCAGGCACTGATTGCAGCGTTGCAGGCAGCACAGTTCGAAAGCCTGCCAGGCAACCTGTGGTCAGAGGACCAGCTCGAACTTGAGGTTCAGGTCCTGGCGTTCAAGAAAACCATTCTCGCCCGTCCATTTACCCGGCTTGACCGGGCCGCACTAGAACCTGAGCAACAGCGGTTTGAATTGCTGTTGCCCGTACTGCGTGATCTGGGCCGTTAATCATCCGTCAACGGCACGATGGTGATTTCCACCCGGCGGTTCAGCTGGCGCCCCGATGGTGTGTCATTCGAGGCAACCGGGTAGGATTCACCGGCTCCGACCACCATCAGCCGGTCGCCCTGGACTTTGCGTGAGCGCAGGTAGGCCGCCACGCTGTTCGCCCGTCGCTCGGACAGTTCCTGGTTGTATTGCGTAGCCCCCGTGCTGTCGGTGTGGCCGGCCACTTCCACCAGGGTCTTGTTGAACTCGTTAAGCACCAACGCAACGGAGTCGAGTATCTCGTAGAAATTGGCGCTGATATCGGAACTGTCGACCGCAAACGTGATGTTGCCCGGCATATTGAGCGTGATGTTGTCTCCCATCCGCGTCACGCTGACGCCGGTGCCTTCCAGTTGCTGGCGCAGCTTCATTTCCTGCTGGTCCATGTAGTAACCCACGCCCGCCCCGGTCAACGCGCCTGCCCCGCCCATGATCAAAGCGCGTTTTTTCCGTTCCTTGGAATTACTGCCGCTGATCAGGCCGACCGCAACGCCGGCGGCCGCGCCGATGGCCGCGCCCTTGGTCGCGTTGCTGGTTTTCTCTTCGCGGGTGTAGGGGTCCAGCGTGGTGCAGCCGGTCAATATGACCAGTAGCGCGACCGAAGCCGCCAGAACCAATTTCATTTTCAGCATGTGCTCATCCTTGGCTGATGCCGGTAAATTCAGGAGGTGAAGATCCATTATCCTACATAAACGCAGCGCATTGCAGCTTGGCTGCAGCAAGCCGGACCGAGCCAGTTTATTGGTATCATCAGTACATGTCATCAACCAAGCTGGCTTCAATAGGCGCCTGGGGCGCCAATCACCTGGACGAGGCGCGCATTCGCCTGGCGCGCCCGAATGCGCTGATGTCGCTTTCCTTGCTGGGTTTGCTGACCGGTGTGCTGGCCGGCGGCGTCATCGTGCTGTTCCGCCTCGCCATCGAAGGAGCCGAGGAGTTCATCCTGCCCGGCAAGGGCCCTGAGAACTTCGAGGCGTTGGGCCTGCAGGCGCGTTTCCTGTTGCCCCTGCTGGCGGCGTTGCTGCTGGTGGGGATGTTCCGCTGGTTTTCGCGCGGTATCCACGTGCTGGGGGTAGCCCACGTGCTGGAACGGATGGATCGCCACCAGGGGCGGATCAGCTCGCGTGCCTTTCTATTGCAGTTCTTTGGGGCCGTGCTGGCGATTGCCGGCGGTCACTCGGTCGGGCGCGAGGGGCCGAGCGTGTTCCTGGGCGCGGCTTCCGGCAGCCTGCTGGCCAAGCGCCTGGCCTTACCGCATAACGTGATCCGGACACTGGTTGGCTGCGGAACGGCAGCGGCCATCGCAGCCTCGTTCAACACGCCGCTGGCCGGGGTGATATTCGCCCTCGAAGTCGTCATGATGGAATACAGCGTCAGCAGTTTTATCCCGGTCATCCTGTCCGCGGTCAGCGCGACGGCCGTGTGCAATGTGGTTTTTGGCGACCAGCCGGTTTTCACGCTGCCCAGCGTCCACATCGGCTCGCTCTGGGACCTGGTGCCGGTGGTGTTGCTGGGCATTACCGCGGGTGTGGTCTCTGCGCTCTTCATCCAGTCGACGCAGTCGGTGGCTGCACGCGCTGCCCGGCTCCCTTTCGAAGGACGCCTGCTGCTGGCGGGCGTATTGATGGGTGGGATCGGCTTTCTCCTGCCACAGCTCATGGGTATCGGTTATGACTCGGTGGATGCGGCGCTGCACGGCGGTTTTACGCTGTCGTTGTTGATCATGCTTTTATTTGGCAAGGTGCTGGCGACCTCGGTCTGCATCGGCCTGGGCGTACCCGGTGGCAGCATCGGGCCCGTGCTGTTTATCGGCGCGATGCTCGGAGCGCTGTTCGCCGGGCTGGCGGACTACCTGCCGCTGATGCCGGCAAACCAGGCCGGATTGTTCGCCTTGCTCGGAATGGGCGCGATGATGGCGGGCAGCCTGCAGGCGCCGCTGGCCGCGTTGATCGCGATGCTGGAACTGACCGACAACCCGAAAATCATCCTGCCGGGTATGCTGGTGGTGGTGATTTCCGGCCTGACCGCCAGCGAGTTGTTCGGCAAGGAGTCGATCTTCGTCACGACGCTGCGTGCCGGCGGCTTCCGGGTGGACACCGATCCGCTGGCGCAGGCACAGCGACGTATCGGCGTGGCCAGCGCAATGGAGCGCAGCCTGGAGCAGGTCGGGCACGTGGTGACGTTCGACCAGGCGGGGAAGCTGCTGAAAACCGGACCCAGGTATCTCCTGGTCGACACCGAAAGCGACCAACAGGTGCTGATGCCCGCGGCCCACCTGGCCAGGTTCCTGGAAGCGCATGAGTCCGCAGACATGGATGAAACCATTGACCTGTTGTCCATTCCGGCGAGCCGCTGGCAGGTCGCGGCGATCAGCCTGCAGGCCAATCTGCAGGAGGCGGCGGATCTGCTCGAGCAGCACTCGGTAGAGGCGCTGGTGGTAAAAAGGCTCACTGCTGCCGGAGGTGACAAGGTTTTCGGCGTCCTGACCCCGGAGATGGTGGAAAGCGCCTACCGGGAGTAGTGGCCTGTAACAGCCAAATCGAAAGCATCTCACTCGGCCTGCTGGCGCCTGGCTTGGTCTTCACTCGGCTGATAGCTATGGCTATCAACCTCGCTCCAGACCGGCGCCAGCCACCACCATTCCTTCGCGATCCCTCTTCCGCTTTAGCTGTTACAGGCCACTTGCCGGATTCTTCCAGCCGATTTGATCCTGCCAGCTACCCGGGCGGGATTCCTGCATCAGCGCTCTGCGTTCCGGGATATGCTGCTAAGATTGAGGTTCTGCCACCAGGAGTGGGTCATGGCCGATAAAACCACCACCAGTTTCATGCGCTCCCTGTGCATGGGACACATCGAACAGGACGTCCTGTTTCCTTTCCCCACGTTGTCCGCGGATCAGAAAGAGACGCTGCATGAGATTGCCGGAGCGCTGGAGGACCTGCTGGGTCCGCGTGCGGAAGATTTCCGCCAGTGGGATGTCGACGGCGAGATGCCGCCGGATTTCATCGATGAACTCAAGGAATTCGGCCTGTTTGGCCTGATCATCCCGGAAGCCCACGGCGGTTTGGGGCTGGGCAACATGGCCTATTCCCGCACCTTGCAGGAAGTGGGCCGTTACGACGCCTCGGTCGCGGTCACGATCGGCGCCCACAGTTCCATCGGTATGCGCGGTTTGCTGTTGCTGGGCACCGAAGAGCAAAAAAACCGCTACATGCCCAGGCTCGCCAGCGGCGAATTGATCGCGGCGTTCTGCCTGACCGAGACCGGGCGCCGGTTCCGACGCAGCGGCCATCAAGACGACCGCGGTGAGAAACGACGACGGCTGGCTGCTCAATGGCAGCAAGCTGTGGATCACCAACGGTGGATTCGCCGGATTTTTCACGGTCTTTGCCCGCACCGATCCCGAAGAGGGCCATGGCAAGATGACGGCATTCATCGTGACCCGGGACATGGCGGGCGTCAGCATCGGGCCGCACGAAGACAAGATGGGCCTGCGTGCCAGTTCCACCACCACGGTGTTGTTCGATAATGTGCAGGTACCCGCCAACAATGTGCTGGGCGAGGTGGGCAAGGGCTTCAAGGTGGCCATGCAGATCCTGAACAGCGGGCGCACCGGTCTGGGCGGTGGATCGGTCGGCGGCATGAAGCGGCTGATCGAACTGGCGACCCGGCAGGCCAACGAACGTAAAACCTTCGGGCAGCCCATTTCCAGCTACGGCCTGATCAAGGAAAAAGTCGGCCGGATGGTCGTCGATTGCTATACCTCCGAAGCCGTGGTCACGATGGTCGGCGGCTTGATCGATGGCGGTTTCGAGGAATATGCCGTCGAAGCGGCGATCTCCAAGGTCTATGCCACCGAATGCCTGTCGCGCAGCGCCGACGAGGCGCTGCAGATTGCCGGGGGTAACGGCTACATGCGCGAATATCCCTATGAGCGGGTGGTCCGGGATTCCCGGATCAACCGGATTTTCGAGGGGACCAACGAGATTCTGCGCCTGTTCATCGCGCTGACCGCGATGAATGACGTTGGGAGTCAGCTGCAGGAACTGGCCAGCTCCATGAAGGGTGTGCTGAATGATCCCATCAAGGGGTTCGGTGTGTTGTCGGACTATGCGCGCAAACATGCCGGTCTGAGAACCGGCCGGGGGGAGGCCGGAAAACTGGCGAACCTGGATGAATCCATCAGGCCGCAGGCGGCGATGTTCGAAAAACAGACGCGCAACCTGGCCCAGGCGACGGATCGGATATTGCGCAAACATGGCAAGAATATCGTCGGTAAGCAGTTTGCCACCAAGCGGCTGGCGGACATCATGATCGACCTGTTCGTGATGGCCTGTACGCTCAGCCGGGTGCAGTCATCGATTGAAACCATGGGGGTTGAAAAAGCATCCCGGGAAATCGAAATTCTGCAGGTTTTCACACGTGATGCCCGGGTCCGCATCAAGCGGAACCTGCGGCGCATTGACAACAATGACGACGAATTGCTCAAAGCCCTGGCGGTGGATGCCTTCGAGGCCGAGCGCTTTCGCTGGGATACCATTTAGCGTATCGGCACCCGTTGATGGCTGTTACGGGTTGGCAGAGCCGTTGACTGCCTAAGTTCCGGTTCTCAGGGGCTGGTCGTGCGAATCACGTTGGGCGGCGTGGCCAGTTCAACAAAACGGGGGTTATCGCGCATGAAATCCCAGTCGGGGTCATAGTACAGATCCCACACGGTGAGTGGAGAAGCGTTGCTGCTTTCCAGGGCCATTTCGAGGTCAGCAATGGCGCCTTCCTGGTCACCGGCCAAGCCCCTGATCATGGCCCGCGGGGCCAGGATTCCGCTGCCCAGCAACGCGTCTTTTACCGGGGGATGGTCTTTCGCCAGTCTTTCTATCAGCGCGATCGCTTCATCGAAGCGCCCGAGCCACGCCATGGACAGCGCGATGTTCATACCCCCGTAGAATTTTACTTGTGCGGCTGAACCCGCCACCTTGTCCCGTTTGCCGATGACTCGCTCGAAATACATTTGGGCTTTTTCAGATTCGCCCTTCACGCGGTAAGCATTGGCCAGCTGATAGTCACGGCCAGTCTTGAAAACTTCACCCACGTCCGGATCGTTGTAAATCGGGTTGTTCAACACCTCGATCGTGGAATCCACGTCCCGTTGCAGCCAATGAACACGCGCGCTGTTTCCCAGGTAGCTGGTTGAATCCGTGGGGTTCATTTTTTCAAAAACCCGCTGCAGCGGCTGCAGGTCACCGGTCAGGTTCAATTGTGCGAGCGCCCGGTTAATCTGGATGTCCAGATCATCCGGATCCGCGTCTTCCAGCGGCACGGTGAGTTCGAGCACACCTTGCCAGTCTTTCACGGAAACCATGGTTTCGATCATCAGGCTCTGGTAAAAACGGTTGCCCGGATCGACTTCCAGCGCTTGTTGGAAGCCCTCGATCGATTCCTCCCAACGGCCGAGCCTGCGCAGGCTGAGTGCCCGGTCCGCATGCAGATCGACATCACCGGGAGCCTTGGTAAGCGCCTGTTCCAGCAGTGTCAGCGATAAACGGTAGTCGTTTTCCACGCGGTAGTGGTAATTGGCGAGCGCCCGCAGAGCCGAAGGAGAATTGGGGTTCAGCTCGAGCGCAAGATCGATGGTGGCGCGGTATTTTTCCAGGAAGGCATCCGAGTTGTCGACACCCCGCCAGTAAATCTGGCCATACAGACTGGCGAGCAGGGCGTAGGCTTCGGTGTAGTCGGGATCCAGCGCGATGGCCTTCTCCAGCCAGGGTTGTGCCGCGAATTCCTGTGATCGGGAATAGTTGGCTCCGTAGAAAACCTCCCGGGCGCGCAAGTAGGCTTCGTAGGCAGCCAGGTTACGGGTCGGAATTTCGGCCAGCAGCTGTTCTTCCTCGGGCGTCAATTCGCCGGCGACGGCCTGGACGATCTTGCGGGCGATTTCCGACTGGATGTCGAAAATGTTTTCCGCTGTCAGTTCACGGTCGAACGTTTCCGCCCACAGGTGCTTGTCGGTGGCCGCCTCGATCAGCTGGGCATTGATGCGCACACGGTTCCCGACTTTCTGGATGCCGCCTTCCAGGATGGTGCCGACGTTCAGCTCGGCGCCGATTTCTTTCAGGTTTTTCTGCGTGTCGCGATACTCCATCACCGAAGTGCGGGAAATGACGTTCAGGTCGTGAATCTTGGCCAGTTGGGTGAGCAGGTCGTCGTGGATGCCGTCGGTGAAAAACAGGTCGTCCTGCTGGTTCGAGCGATTGGCGAAGGGCAGCACCGCGATGGACTTCTTGTTGACCGGGACAATGGTGGGTGCCGCGCCAACGCCCTCATTCGATTCGGCGCCCTGTTCTACCTGGACGTTGCCCGGAAACGTCATCCGTCGCGGGCGCTGCTCTGCCCGGCAAGTACCGCTCAACGGCAACAAAACCCACGGCAGCGATCACCAGTGCGATGGTCACCAGGTTCAGTTTTTTTCCGGTTTGGCTGGTGATGGATTGGCTGCGATCAACCTCCGATTGCGGCTTGACCCCCTCGGGGGTCATCTCGAACACCCAGGCGAAAATGACCACCGGCAGCAGGCCGAGCGCCAGCACCACGACGATCGAACGCAAAACAATATCCGGGGCCCCGATAACATCGAGCACCAGGTCGGCGGCCTGGACCAGCAGCCAGGCGCCCACGATGTAGGCAATCCCTACCCGGAAAACGTTTCTGCGCTTGAGTTCAGTAAAAAGTCCCATGGTCCGTCAGTTATTCGCTGCCTGGATTTGAGCGACATTGTAACTTGGTATAGCGGGGATAGTCGCCTAAATGCGACTCAGTTGTAAACCCGGCCGGACCTGCCCGGCAATCCGGCAATGAACCCTGTGGATCAGCGCCCGAAGTCGTCAAGCAACCTGATCATCTCATCCACCTGCCCGGGGTTCTTGCGCGAGCGCTCGAGAATGGTTTTCATCATGTCATCGACCACGCCCGAGGCGTCATTGACCAGGTCCTGGCCGGGCGGGGTCAGGGAAGCCAGCGCCAGCCGCGCGTCGCGCTTGCTCTTGGCCGTGGTCACGTAGCCCAGCTTTTCCATCGGGCGCAGGGCCCGGGTCACACCGGAAGGCGTCAGTCCGACCGCGTGGGCCAGGTCCACCCGGCTGGCCCAGGAATTGGGCGCATCTGACAAAGCCCGCAACAGGCGGTATTCGGCGAAGCTGATGCCGCGAATGGCCCCCAGGCTGCTGTCCAGGCGCTTTTCGATGCGGTTCCAGCTGGCCGCGAACGCCAGAGAAAGGGATTGTTCTTTGGTGATTTGAGTTTTCATGCGGGAAGCATAACATATACGTGATAGGTCACGCAATTATACATGTAATAATCATTTATATATCGTGAAATCGCATGTTTTGAGTTGTCGCAGTATCCAGGTCGTCAGTTTGATCCATCATGACTTCGGCTATACCAGCATGCCGGACCATGCCCATCGCGGCATAAGCTTCGCGGGCTTCGCGCAAGCAGTTCCGCCGACTGCTCGCCGCCGTCGCCGCGTCATCGCGCCAGAGCAGCATTTGCGCACGCCAGCGCAGCAATTCGGCCAAATCGAGTACGTTACCCATTTCTTCGGCCTGGCCCTTTGCTGTTTCGAAGTGTTGCTCTGCCTGCGCCCAGTTACCGGCTGCGGCCGCGGCGATGCCGGCGTGTTTTTCGGCCAATCCGAAGTTCAACACCACCCGGGTGCCCGCCCCACCCAGTTGCACGGCGCAGGGGTAAAGAGCCGCGCATTGCTCGCGCAGGCCGAGCACCGCCGTGGCCTCCAGTAATGCGATGCCTGCAAGCCAGGAGCCGATCTGGTTTTCTTGCCCGGCGATGCATACCCGCGGTTGCAGTTCATTGATCAGCTTGTGTACTTCGAGGTTACCCGCGTAGGCATACAGAAGCAGCCTGAACGCTGCCTCGATACCTTCCATGGTGCCGGCAATCGGCGTTTCGTTAATCTCATCGGAGATCTGCCGGGCGCTGTCCCAGTCCCCTTCCCAGAAGTGAGCCATTCCAAGCATTTGCAATATGGGCGTCTTCCACGCGAAGTCGACCGAACGGCACCAGGCGGCCCGCTCCGCAAGAACATCCCTGCCGTCCGGGATATTGCCCCTGTAGCATTGCACCATGCCATGCACGATCCTGGCATGACCTTCAGTCCCGAAGTCACCGTGTTTCCTGGCCAGCGACAGTGCTTCGGGGTAGTTGGATTCTGCATCATCAAACCGGCCGTTGCACAGATAGCCCAGGAACGATGCACCAAGAGTGGTGGATAATTCGAATGGAGAACCGACGCGGCGGACGATCGAGATGGCACGATCAGCGGTTTCGGCATGCAAACCGGCTTTCAGCCAGTGTTCTCCCATGTACTGCTTACCCGTCAGTATGTCGACGCCAAGCAGTCGCTCTTCGCCGAGTTCCTCCGCCATGGCAATGGCTTCTTCCAGGTGGCTTTCCCACACCCGGTAGACCTTGCGTTCACCGGCGCACATGCCGAATGCCCCGAGCAATTGGCAGCGCGCCACACTCGGTTCTTCACCGACGGCCTTGAGTCCGCGGCGGGCCATTGACTCTCCTTCCGCCATTTCATTGGCCCATGCATGTTTGTAGGCGATGTCCCAGCAGATCCGTGCAACAAGCTGGCCTTCACCCAGTTGTTCAAAGATGGGCAAGGCTTCATTCCAGTCCCTCGCCGCATCTTCCCATCGGCCCAGCGTGCGAAAGGCCACCCCCCTCTGGTTCAGCAAAAACGCCCGCTGTCTCGGGGTGGAGTCCAGTTCCAGTGCCCGTGAGAAGGCGTCAACCGCCTCATCCGCGGCGGCGGTTGCCAATGCCTGCCGGCCGGCCAATTCGAGAAAATGCAGGGTCTTACCGGCATCGGCGGCGGCGCCTGAGTGATAGAGATGCTGCGCGATCGCAGCCGCGTTCTTGCCGCCGTCACCGTATTGCCGTTCCATTGCTGTCGCAATCTGCAGGTGAGTCCGCTGCAGCCTGGCCGCAGAGAGCGCATCAAGCAAAGCCTGGCGCACCAGGGCATGGGCGAATTCATAGCGGGTATCCCGCTGGCTGCTGGTCGCGAACACCAGGCCGGCGGTTTCAGCTTCTTCCAGTGCATCCAGTACCTCGTCCGGCGGATTCGCCAGCAGGCCTTTTCCAGTACACCGAGGTCGAAACGCAGGCCGGCCACGGCCGCCAGGGTCAACGTTTTCACGGTCGTTTCACTCATGCGCTGCAAGCGCCTTTCGATCACCAGGCGCACCCCCTCGGGCACAGCGAGTTGTTCGGTATCCAGGTCAGTCCGCCAGTTGCCGCCGGCATCGAACAGGCGTCCTTCCTCCGCGAGATGCTGATAAACCGACTTGACGAAAAAACGCGTTGCCCTCGGTTTCCCGGTGGATGATATCGACCAGTTCCCCGGGCACGCCTGCGCCGCCCAAACTGCCCAGCAATGCAGCGACATCGTCGCGGCTCATCTGGCGCAGCGGAATGCGGGTGACAAAATCCTGCCGGGACAGCTGCGCGAGGGCTCTTTTGAACGGCTCGCCCATATCGGCGGCCACGTCCCGGTAGGTGACAATGAACAGCACCGGCATGCGCGGCACCTGTGCCGCAAGATGCTCGAACAAAAGGATGCTCGATTCATCCGCCCAATGCAGATCATCCAGCAGTATCACCAGTGGACAGGCCTTCCCGAGCCTTTGGGTAAATTCGAGCACGGCATTAAACAGGTACCGCTGCTGTTGCTCGGGCGGCAGTTCCAGCGCCCCGGGTATATCCGGGAACAGCCGGCGCAAGTCCGGCATCAGGCGTGCGATCTCCGGTGCGGTATCGCCGAGCGCACTCTTCAGTATCTCTGGTGGTAAGGCGCGGGCGACGTCTTCCAGTATTTCGGTGCTGGTGATGAACGGTGCACCGTGTTCTTCGTAGGCATGACCCACCAGCGGCAGCATGCCGCGTTGCAGACCCATTTCCAGGGCTTCTTCGCAGAGACGTGTCTTGCCGACACCGGGCTCGCCGCTGATCAGAACGATGCTGCCGGCGCCACCGGCTGCCTGGTCGAGTTTGCCGGCGAGTATCTGTCGTTCGTCAACACGGCCGATAAACGGATTCAGTTGCGGTCGCCCCAGGTCGAGCTGTGCAATATCGATGACACCCAGCTCGGAAAACTCGAAACGCCTGCCCCGTGTGGCATCTTCCGTATCTGTGGAAACAATACCGCCGGGCGTGATATCGAACATCCAGGAAAGCACCAGGGCCAGCGGAAAACCCAGGACCAGCGTGATGACCAGGGCTTTACCCGCCCACGCAGGAACATCCAGCAGGCCAAATACCGTATCGCCGACCTGCATCAGCACCCAGGCGCCAATCGCGTAGGCAATGACAACGCGCACTACCTTGCGCCGGCGCAACTCTGCCCAGGAAATCTTCATGAATATGGTCCGCTTCTGTTCATGATTTTGGCTTCCAGCGACAGGCCAGGTAAATAAACGGCGTGTCGATCACGGCGATGGCGAATTTGAATACGTATTTGGCCCCTGCCAGCGACAGCGCGGTGACCAGGTCGACCAGGCCCCACCATACCACCAGGCCGTAAATCAGCGTATCGATGGCTTGCGAGAGCAGGGTCGAGCCGGTGTTGCGCAACCACAGGTGTTTCCCGTTGGTAGCCTCCCGGATGCGGTGGAACACCCAGACGTCGAAGGTCTGGCTGAGCAGGTAGGCCAGCAGCGAGCCGAATACGAATCGCGGCGTGTAATCGAACAATGTCACGGTCGCCGCGTGCACGGATTGCGCAAAAGCCGAAGTTTCCGGCTTGGTCGAAGGCAGGAACTGCATGCTGAACTGCGTCATCACGACCAGCGTGATACTGATGAAAAAACCCAGCATAACGGCTTTCCGGGCTTCGGCCTGGCCGTATTTCTCGCTCATCAGGTCGGTGGCGAAAAAAATGCTGGAATACAGGATCACGCCCATGCTGGTCTGCAGGCCGGCAATCACGGTCAGCTTGGGCCCCATGATATTGGCCAGCAGCAGGCTGAAAATCACCACGCCATAAAGACCGGTGCGGCCGAACAGGCGATAGCACAGCACCGCGAAACCGAGGTCGGTGAAAACCGTCAGTATCCACAACAACAGCTGATGTTGGCCCAGGTAGTCGATGGGGTGACAGTTTGCTCAAAAAAGTGCCGTTCTACAATAAATCCGCGATAATCGATGCATGAAAAACCTGTTGGAAAACCTCCCGGACCACCTGCCAGAGGAGTTCTTTGAAACACTGGTCGGTAACGATAACATCCATATCGAACGCATTGTCTCCCGGGGACATACAAGCCCCGCCGGAGAGTGGTATGACCAGGACCGCAATGAGTTTGTGCTGGTGCTCAAAGGCGCCGGTAAACTGGAGTTCGAGGACGGGCGGGCAGTGAGCATGGAAGCGGGGGACTGGCTGGAGATCCCGGCGCGGGTCAGGCACCGGGTGGCGTGGACGGATCCGGAGAGCGATACAATCTGGCTGGCCGTGCATTACTCGTAGGAGCGATTTCAATCGCGAACGGGCTATCCCGTAATTCACCAGGAACCCAAAACCATGTCTAAACTGCAACGCCGAAATTTTCTACCTGAATTCGTGCTTTTGTCTCTCCTGTGCTTTTCCGGTCCGGTGCTGGCGCAGTCGTCAGCCGACGCCGTTCCCGCAGGCAGCGGAACCTACCAGGACCTGGTGGGCTTGTTCGAAGAATTCCTGGCTTTCCGCGAGGCCGCGCAGTCACAACAGGATTTCAGCGCCCCGATAATCGCCGGTCAGCTCGAACAGATGCGGCAGTTCCAGGCGCGCGTTACGGATATGAACGTGGTCTCGTGGGACCGCGCCCGGCAAGTCGATTACCTGGCCGTGCGGTCCCGGCTCGACCAGTATGAGTTCAGGCTACGCATCTTCCGGCCCTGGGCTCGTGACCCGGGGTTCTACGTCGAACGCATGCTCGAGGTCACGTTCACCGGACTGCCGGTGGAAGGGGAAGCGCGCGACGAATTCCAGGCGCAACTACGGGCGATTCCTGCGCTGGTCGATGAAGCGCAAAAAAACCTCGATGACGTGGCGGCCGATTACGCTGATCTTGCCATCTATAACCTGGGCCATGCCGACGGCGTTGGTCATGGTCATCCTTACCGGGCCGTGCCACCGGCCGGGGTGCTGGGCTGGTACGACGACCTGCTGGAGCGGGCGCAGGCCCAGCCGGATTTGACAGGCGACATCCTGGCTGCGCGGGAAGCGGTGCAGGCGTTCGATGCCTGGCTGAAATCCCGGCGCCCGGGATGGACCGCTTCGGCCGGTGTCGGCGAGACAGCTTTTGACTGGTACCTGAAATATGTCAAGCTGATGCCCTGGACATCGAGTGAGCTGGTCCTGCTGGGCCGGCGCGAACTGGACCGGTTGTGGGCCGATTATGCGCTGGAAAGACACCGCAACCGGGCGCTTCCTGAACTGGAGCCGGCAAGCAGCGCCGGGGACTACCGGCAGCGCATTGCAGACACCGATAAACAGATTCGCGCGTTCCTCAAGGAACAGGAAATCATCACCGTGCCGGACGATATCGGTGTGCTGGACACCAACGCCCCCTGGATCGTCCGCCCCGGCGGGCGCAATTTCTGGGAAGAAATCCAGTTCCGGGATCCTTCACCGGATCACCTGCACGCGGTCATCCCCGGCCACCGGTTCGACGCGATCATTGCATCACGCAGCAACCACCCGATCCGCAGCAGGATCGACAGCGGCGCGCGGGTTGAAGGCTGGGCGACCTACCTGGAGGAAGCCATGCTGCAGGCAGGGCTGTTCGAGGACCAGCCACGGGTGCGGGAACTGATCCAGATTTTCGGCATCTTCCGCGCTGCCCGGGTTCCGGCGGACGTCTGGCTGCAAACCCGGCAAATGAGTGTTGAACAGGTGATCGATTACTGGCTGCCCCGGGTGCCCTTCCTGGACCGCAGCGTGGCCCGGGCGGACGCTGAAATCTACCTGCGCTACCCGCCGGGGTACGGGATCGGCTACACCATCGGCGCCCTGCAAATGCAGAGGTTGCTGGCCGATCGCAAGCGGCAGCTGGGCGATGAGTTCAGCCTGAAGGCATTCCACGATGGACTGATGGCAGCCGGCCGGCTGCCGCTGTCTTTGATTCGCTGGGACATGACCGGCCTGGACGACGAGGTGAAAGCGTTCTGGGCCAGGGAGCCGATGCCGGAATGACTGGCTCCCACTGATTGCTACACTGCGACCAAAAGCATTGAATACAGTGTAAGTCTGAAACTTACGCCAACAACAGCCGTGGTTGTTTTGGGGCTTGGAAAACGCATCGATGAAGGTTCTGATCAGTTCAGGCATTCTAATCCTTCTTTTATTTCCCGCGCTCGCGTCCGGCCAGGAATGTACAGGCGCTAATGTCATCACGGAGCCGGAACAATTTGTCTGGACCCGCGTCGATGGCGATGAACCCCATTACGTCGGGACGATGGAAATCGCCGAGGCAGATCTGACCATAGGCGGACAGAACATTCACACACGTATCTACCGCCAGGGAGTTAGCCCGGAAAGAGGTGAATCGCGGGTCAACAACATCCCCGGGCCTACCCTGGTTATGATACCCGGCGAGAAATACGTGCTGAAGTTCCGCAACCGGCTGCCGTACGAGCCCAAGTCCGCCCAGCACAATGTGTTCAAGGACCCGAACGTCAGCAACCTGCACACACACGGGTTGCACTTCTCCGGTATGAGCCCGGGCGATGACGTGACCCGGGCTTCGAAGGCAGGCCGGCGGCGACTTCGTTTACGACATCCCGGCAGACCACATGGGCGGGACCTTCTGGTACCACGCGCATCACCACGGCTCAACCTACCTGCAGGTTTCCGGCGGAGCCTTCGGCATGATCGTCATCGACGATTCCGCAGACGATATTCCCGCCAGCGTGGCCGAAATGGAAGAGCGTCAGCTGGTCGTGGCTTACCTGGATCCCGACGTCGCCGGCACCGGTGGCGATACCCTGATCAGCGGCTCGCTGGCGCCGACCTGGACGGTTAATGGCAAGGTCAATGGCAATTTGTGCATGCCCCGGGACACCTGGCAACACTGGCGCGTGCTGATTGCCGACCGGGACGCCACCGCCAGGACTGTTGCGGTCGGATCAAATTGCGAAGTGGCCCTGATGGCCCGTGACGGCGTCTGGCGTACCGAGGTGCCCAAGCTGCTTGGCACCAACTCCATCAGCACTGACCGGCGCGTCGCGCGCCGATCTGGCGGTGCGCTGCAAAGGGAATGCGGATATCACCGTGGGCGGCCAGATCGTGGCCGATGTCCTCATCGACGATGGCTTACCGACCAACCCTCGTGCAAGCCCGTACGACGGTGAATTTTCCTGGTACTCGAAACGCCCCGGATACCTGCGTGACCTGAGGAGCCTGGATGCGCTGAACCCCAGGAACATCAACATGGGCGCGCGCTCGATCAATGGCCTCGCTTACGATCCCCATGTTCCCACGTTCACGCTGGACGCTAACGCCGTGCAACAGTTCAACCTGGAAGGCGCCGCCAACCATCCCTTTCATTTGCATATCTACCACCTGCAGGTGCAGGGAGACTGCGGCGAGTACGAGGATGGCGAGTACTACGATGTGGTTTCCGGCGACTGCACCGTCAAGTTCGACCTGAGCCCCGAGACGTCAACACCCTTTGCGGGCCGCACGATCATGCATTGCCATATTCTTGCGCATGAGGACCAGGGCGCCATGGGTTGGCTGGACATACTCGGTGGCGCCCCCGCCCCGGGTTTTCCCGCGGGATTCGGCTATGACGATTACATCGAACCCGGTTCCGTCGGGGACAGCACGCCTGCTGCGCCGGGCGATCTGGCGGCCACGGCGGTTTCCAGCAATCGGATCGATCTGAGCTGGAGCGACCATTCCGACAACGAAACGCTGTTCAACATCGAACGTTCGGACGATGGAGGAAACAGTTTTATTTTTATAGATACGGCTGAAGCGGACATTACCAGCTACTCGGACACCAGCGTCCTGGCCAACACCACCTATTTCTACCGGGTCCGCGCTTCCAACCCCTCTGGCGATTCGCCGTATTCGCACCCGGACAGCGCCACAACGCCTCCGGCACCCATGGCAACCGCGCTGGCGCTGGGTTCCATTACGGTCTCCAGTGTAAAGGCAGGCAGCGGCCAGCAGCGCGGACGGGCCATTGTCACGGTTGAAGATGACACCGGCAGCCTGGTCCAGGGCGCCATCGTCACCGGCCAGTTCTCAGGCAGCTTTACCGGGCCGCAGACGACGATTGGCCCCACTGCCGCAGATGGCAGTGTTACCTTCGATTCGAGTCAAACGATCAATTCCTGGTATCCGGTAACATTTGAGTTCTGCGTGACCGCAATTTCACTTGACGGGCTCGATCCTTTCACCGCATCACCCGGAGCGGCGTGCAGCCGCTTTTCGGATTCCGGGCTCCGGAACCGGAACCGGAAAAACCGTAGACATTGAAATCCCCGGTTTGATGCAGGAGAAAATTGCTTCGCGAGCGTTTTGCTCACGAAACATCATTTTCTGCGAATAAAAGCGCTCCTGCGTTCAGTCAAAATCGCGGATGAACCCGCTCCTACCGGATTCGGAACAGAATCGCATAAAGCGTCGGCACGATGATCAGCGTCAGGATCGTGGCGAAGCCGAGTCCGGCCATGATCGTGATCGACATGTTGACGAAGAACACGTCGGCCAGCAGCGGGATCAGGCCGAGTATCGTCGTCGCAGCGGCCAGCACCACGGGCCGCATGCGGCTGACGGCGGCGTCCAGGATCGCTTCATGGCGGTCCTTGCCGCCGTCGATGTGCTGATCGATTTCCTCGATCAGCACGATGGCGTTCTTGATCAGCAGGCCAACCAGCGACAGCGCGCCGAGGATCGACATGAAATCGAAGGCGCCATTGGCTCCCAGCAAGCCGGCCGTGATGCCGATGATCGCCAGCGGCACGGTCAGCCAGATGATCAGCGGCTGGCGCAGCTTGCCGAACAGCAGGATGCTGGTCAGTATCATCAGCAGGAAGCTGACCGGCAGCGAATTGCTGAGCCCGGCCTGCGCTTTTTGTGAATCCTCGTATTCGCCACCCCAGCTGAGACTGTAGCCCGGCGGCAATTCGATCGCTTCGATCTGCGGCCGCAGCCGTTCGAACAACGGGGTCGCCAGTTCACCGGTCGGGTTGGTCTGGGCGATGATGGTCTGTTGCCGGTCGCGGCTGCGTACGACGGCGTTTTCCCAGGTGGTTTCAAAACCGGATACAACCTGGGAGACGGGTACGGATCGTCCGAGCACCGGGCTCCAGACCCGGATGTCCCGGATGTTGGAAATGTCGCCACGTTCGTCGGCCGGCGCCCGTGTAAAGATCGGCAGCTGGCGGATACCGTCGCGGTAAATTCCGACCTGGTTGCCCTGGAAGGCGAACTGCATCGCGGCGGCGAGGTCTTCCCGCGTAATGCCCAGCTGTCGGCCGACCTGTTCGTTGAACACCGGCTGCACGACCTTGACCGGTTCGCGCCAGTCGTCCCGGATTTCCTTGGTCTCGGGGTCAGTGCGCATGATGGCCTTGGCCTGCTCGGCCAGCTCGCGCAGCACCTCGGCGTCGGGGCCGCTGAAGCGGGCCTCGATCTTGCCGTCGCGGCCCGGGCCGATGCGCATCGGCTTGATGATCGGGTCGGTCCACGGCATCTCGGTCTTCATGTACTCGTCAACCGCTTTCCAGACGGATTCGATCCGTTCCCGGCTGTCGGTCTGCACGATGATCTGGGCGTAGGCCGGCGTCCCTTCCTTCGAATCGTAGACCAGCGTGAAGCGCTGGTGCGGGCCGCCAATCACCGCGTTGGTCCGTTCAACGCCTTCGAGGCCGCGCAGGTATTCGCTGATCTGCAGCGTATCGTCGCGGGTTTTACGGATGTCGGTGCCTTCCGGTTCCCAGACGTCGATGAAAAACAGCGGCGTGTTGGAGTCCGGGAAAAACGAATTCTTGACCGAGCCGAAGCCGATCACCGCGGCCACGAACAGTGCGAGCACTACGCCAACGGTCACCCAGCGGAACTTCAGCGCTTGCGCCACCATTCCGCGGTAAACCTGGAATACTTTGCCGTCATAGGCGCCTTCACTGCTGCCGCTGCCCGGTTTCAGCACCAGCGCGCACAGCAGTGGCGTGGTGCTGATCGCGGTGACCCAGGACAGCAGAAGGGAAATCAGCACTACGTAGAACAGTGAGCCGGCAAATTCGCCGGTGGAATCCGGCGACAAGCCGATCGCAGAGAATGCCAGGATGCCGATCACGGTGCCGCCGAGCAGGGCCCAGATCGTCTTGCCCACCGCCTCGCTGGCCGCCTCCAGTGCCTTCATGCCGGCCTGCATGCGCACCAGCATGCCTTCGGCGACCACGATGCCGTTGTCCACCAGCATGCCGAGCGCGATGACCAGTGCGCCCAGTGAAATGCGCTGCAGTTCGATGCCGTAAATCTTCATGACGAACAGCGTGCCCGCAACCGTGATCAGCAAAATGGAACCAATCACCAGGCCAACCCGCAAACCCATGAAAGCCAGCAGCACAAGGATCACGATCGCCACGGCCTGACCGACGCTGACGATAAATCCGCTTACCGACTTATCCACCTCGGCCGGCTGGTCGTAAATCGGCACCAGTTCCATGCCCACCGGTATGACCGTAGCCAGTTCGTCCAGGCGCGTCGACATCCGCTGCCCGACCGCCACCACGTTTTCGCCGCCGAGCATGGAAATTCCTATCGTCAGCCCTGGCTTGCCATCGATGAAATACATCTTGCCGGGGACTTCTTCGTACGCCCGGGTGATGGTCGCGATATCGCGCAGGTAGACCAGTTGCTTGTCGCTGGACGCCAGCAACAGGTCGCCGATTTCAGCGACCGAGTCGAACTCGCCGGTCGGATCAATGCGCAGGTAGTTGTCGCCTACCAGCACCCGGCCGGCATCCGCGACCACGTTCTGGGATTTGAGTACCGCACTGATTTCCGCGGGTGAAATCCCCAGTTCACCGAGTCGGGCCCGGGACAGGTCAACGTACACGACCTCCCGCTGGGCGCCGTCGATGACGATCTTTCGCACGCCCGGCACCAAAACCAGTTCGCGCTTGAGGCGATCCGCGGTATCCCACAGCTCGCGCCAGCTGTAGCCTTCGCCGGTCAGCGCCAGGTACACGCCATACACGTCGCCGAAATCATCGATGACCATCGGCTTCGCGGCCCCGGGGGGCAGGTTCTTTTCCGCGTCGCTGATCCGGCGCCGCAGTTCGTCGAAAATGTCGGGGAAATCCTCGGCGCGGTACTTGTCCTTGAATTCGATCAGGATGTCCGACATGCCGGGACGCGACACGCTCATCTTGATGTTCTTGACCTGTTCCAGGCGCTGGATAGCGTCTTCCAGGTGATAGGTCACCTCATCCTGGACCTCGAGCGCCGTGGCGCCGGGGTAGAACGTGATGACCTTGGCAAGCTTGATGGTGAAAGCCGGATCTTCCAGCTTGCCCATGTGCATGAAGCCCCAGATGCCGCCGCCCACCAGGATCAGGACCAGCAGCCAGGAAACCACCTTGTTGCGAACCGAGTATTCTCCGATATTCATAGATGTGTCTCGCTTCCCTGCTCCCGGCTTCGCCGGAAGGCGGCTTCACTCGACGGCATAGCAAAATTGGCCGACCCCTCTGGTGCCGCTCGTTTCACGCGCAACGGCATTCCCCAAGCGCTTCTTCGCCTGCGGCGAAACCGCACTTGCATCATCGCCTGCGCTCGGCTTACCCAACCGGGGTCGGCTGGTCGCCTGCGGCTCCGTGTCTCGCTTCCCGTCCGCAACATCAGCTGGGGTCGTCCGCGCGGGGAACCGCCTGCTCGGACGGCTTCATCCGGGTCACCTGCATGCCTTCCGCCAGGTACGACGCGCCGACGCTGACAATTTCCTCGCCGCCGGACAGGCCGGAAGTGATTTCAACCTGGTCACCCTGCATGCGCCCGACTTCCACGCCGGTGCTGCTGACCGTCATCGTTGCCGGATCGAGAATCCAGACCCTGGCGCCCAGGGCGCTGTCCGCAACCACCGCGTTGAGCGGGACCCACTGCGTGGTATCGGCGCCTTGCAGACGCTTGGAAAAATCAATGCTCACGGTGGCGGTCATGCCCGGGCAGCACGATGAAGTTCTCTGGCGCCGCCATGTCGAAGGTCACCTCGAAGGTCTGGGTCTTGGGATCGGCGCGGGTGGATATTTCCCGCAGGGTCAGAGCAAAGGGCTGGTCGGGCTTGCCTTCAAACGTGGCAAAAGCGGTGATGTCCCTGCTTTCAGCGCTGGCGTCCGATTCCCTGGAACCGGGCCTGATGCTGCGCAGCAGTGATTCAGGCAGGTCGATCTTGACTTGCAGGTTGTCCACATCCTGCAACGTAAACATGGTCTGCTTGATACCGATTTCCTCGAATTTTTCAGCATAACGCTTGGCCACGCGGCCGCCGAATGGCGCCTTGAGTTCGGTGTAGGCGAGGTCCTGTTTGGCCGTTGCCAGGGCTGCCTCGCTGGTCTTGAAATTGGCCTCCAGGCGGTCGTACTCGGTTCGCGAAATGAAACCGTCGTCCGACCAGTTCTTTGCCGCGCTGGAAATTTCGTTCACGTTGTCGAACGTGGCCTGGCGGTCTTTCACCACGGTCCGGTAGTCGGTCGGGTCGAGCTTCGCCAGCAGTTGGCCCGGCTCGACCAGGTCGCCCTCCTTGACCAGGATGTCCTCCACAGTGCCCGCAACCCGGAAAGAGAGATCGGCCCGGTTGGTCGACTCGATACGGCCCGGGAAAGCTGCGCTCACCACCACCGGCTGTCCCGGCCACAAGAAAGGTTTTTACCGGTCGCGAGCTGATCTCCGGCGCCGGCGGTTCTTTTTCACCACAGGCCGAAAGCATGGCGGAAGCCACGAGGGCAAGGCATGATGCGCGAAAAACGGGATTCATGCTGGTGTTGCTCCGTTGTGTGCTAGGGATATTCTATATTAACCGTTAACAACCCGTAGGAGCGACCCATGACCGCGATGGTCCGCTCTGGCGCACGACAATCGCGAGCATGGCTCGCTCCACCATGGCAGAATAAGGCCCATGCAGCCCGCAGACGATCCAGCCATGACGTTTTTTCGCCGAACTGAAGCGCCGCAACGTGTTCCGGATCGGCGTGGCTTACGTGCTGTTCGCCTGGGTGCTGCTGCAGGGCGCCGACTTCGGCCTCGACCTGGTCGGCGCGCCGAACTGGATCATCCAGGCGCTGTCGGTCGTGGCGGCTGCCGGCCTGCCTGCCGCACTGATCATCGCCTGGGTATTCGAGTTGACGCCCGAGGGCCTGAAGCGGGAAAAGGACATAGACCGCAGCCAGTCGATCACCGCGCAAACCGGCCGCAAGCTGGACCGCGTCATCATCGGTGTATTGACCGTTGCCGTGGTCTACCTGCTGCTCGACAAGCTGGTGCTGCAGGACTTGACCGACGTCCGGGATGCAGCCCCCGATGCCGTGCAGGTGGCTGATCCGGCAAAAGACATCGCCCCGGCGCCTGAACTGGGTCCTTCGGTGGCCGTATTGCCCTTCGTCAACATGAGCGGCGACCAGGACAACGAGTATTTCTCCGACGGGCTGACCGAAACGTTGTTACACATGCTGTCGCAACTGCCCGGCCTGCGGGTGGCGGCGCGCACGTCCTCGTTCGCTTTCAAGGGGCAAAGCGTCAGCATCGGAGAAATCGCTTCAGCGCTGGGTGTTGCCAACGTGCTGGAAGGCAGCGTGCAGAAGGCCAACGACCGCGTGCGCATCACGGCGCAGCTGATCCGGGCCAATGACGGGTTTCACGTCTGGTCACAGAATTACACCCGGCCGCTGGAGGACATCTTCGCGATCCAGGACGAAATTGCGACGGACGTGGCAAATGCCCTGGGAAGTTCCCTGCTCGGTACGTCCCGTTCCAACTTGCATGGCGTCAATACCAGCGACCTGACGGCCTATGACAGCTACCTGAAAGGCCTCGAGCAGCAGGCGATGTACTCCTATGGCGGCCTGGGCGCCGCAGAAAACCATTTCAAACAGGCGCTGGCGCGCGACCCCGGCTTTACCGAAGCCCGGCTGGCGCTGATCCGTAACTATCTGTTCAAGTTCTCCACTGGCCTGATCAATAAGGACGAGGTTCGCGCAGCCGCCGAGCCGCTGATCCGCCAGGTGCGGCAACAACAGCCGGATAATCCGCTGGCCCGCGCTCTGGAGTTGTCGCTGAATCTGCAGATTTTTGATCCCTCGGAGAGTGCGGAATCCATGCGGGCCAAGGTGAATGAACTGCAGGACCTGCTGCAGGTGTTGCCCAACGAGTCCATGATTCGGATCAACGTGGCGGCAACCCTGCACAATTATTTCGGCAACTCGGAGCAGGCGATCGAAGTGCTTCAGGCCGGCCTGATGATCGACCCGCTGGAATCGGAATTGCACCGCTGGCTGGGCCGGGTTTACACCCAGGATCATCGCCTGGACGAGGCTCGCGCGTCTTTGCAGCGCAGCCTGGAACTCGCCCCCGAAAATCCCAACGGCTACGGCACCATGGCGGACCTCGAGTTCAAAGCCGACAACTTCCCTGCCGCGCTTGACTGGTTGCGCCGGGCCAGCCTGGTTGACGACCAGGACCACGAGGTGGCCGCAAACATCGCCCGCAACCTCTATTGGCTCAGGCTGCCGGAGGAAGGCGATTACTGGCTGGCCCGCGTCCGGGCGCTGGCGCCCGCCTCGGGCCTTACCCGCAGTATCGAGGTTGAGCGCGCAGTTGCGCTGGAGGACACGCAGCAGGTCATCGCGCTGGCCTCCGCGATAATCGCCGACCAGGTCGAAGACCGCCAGGGCGCTTTCGGTGAGACCATGTATACATACATGGACACCATGCTGAAGACTGACAGGGCGCGGGAGGCTTATGATTTCCTGGTCAGCGTGCGCCCGGAAATCACCGACTATGAGAAAATTGCCCCGGACATCCAGGGACTGATCATGCAATGGGCTTCAATCGGCGCGATGTCCGGCTTCGAATCGTTTGAAAACCGCCAGGCAGCATGGCGTGAATTCACCGGCGGCATGGATGCGGTGGGTTTTCCGTGGAAACGGGATCCTGCCGACGAGAACTACACCTGGGATTACCTGATGAACGGCGAGGTGGAGCAGGCGATCGACCACTACCTCGAATACGAACTTAACGAACCGCTGGCGCTGAACCTGGATCGCCACCGGAAGCTGCACTACGCGGTGTTCGGACCGGTCTACGAAGACCCGCGCGTGGCTGCCAGATTGACCGAAGAAACCGAGCGCTACGCCGCGCTGCGCGAAGAAGTACGAGCCATGCTGCAACGCCCGGAATGGAACAACCCGTAGGAGCGAATTCATTCGCGAACCAATACATGAAAACCGTTTGCCAGCAACAATCCCCTTCGCGATTAAAATCGCTCCTGCTGCATTCCGGCAGCTGCTTCCTGCTTGTCACGCAGATGTGTGGGAGTGTCGAAGCCGAAACCTTGAATGGATTGCCCAACTGGATGGCCGGCCACTGGTGTGTCGATATGGGCGAAGAAACAGTGGAAGAACTCTGGTTGCCGCCCCACGGCAATGTCATGCCCGGCCTGGGTCGCACGCTGAACCCTGAACGCACGACCGGGTTTGAATACCTGCGCATCGTCGATCTCGACGGTATTCAACGTTTTATCGCGCAACCCGGTGGACAACCGCCCACGAGCTTCCGGCGGACCGCCGGCGGAGAAAACCGGGCCCGTTTTGAAAACCCGGACCACGATTTCCCGCAACGCATCGAGTACCGGAAGGAAGGGGAAACGCTGCATGCGGAAGTCGGTGGACCCGTTGATAACGGCGAAGAATCCGTGATCCGTTTTGACTACAGGCCCTGCGGCTCACCGGCCCTTGAGGGTGTTGATACAAAAACTATTCGATTGGCTCGCGAAAGTTCTAACCAGGCTATTGTGCAACATGACGTGGACGGCATCGTTTCGTTCCTGGACCAGGAATATGTCATAACGATCAGTTCCGGCGTGATAGAAAACGGCCGCGATACAGCCGCCAAAAGCTGGGCTCATCACTTTGCTGATTTCCCTGACGTCGTGTACGTCCGGACTCCCGCCGAAGTGACCATCAGTAGTTCCAATCCACTTGCGATTGAAAACGGCACCTGGGTTGGCACCATGACGACCCCAAATGGCGCCCTGGAAAAGGGCGGGCAATATACGGCGGCCTGGAGAAAAGTTGACGGCGCGTGGAAAATCTACTCCGAGCTGTTCGTCTTGCTCTACGAGAACACCCCGTAGCAGCGAATTAGTGCGCTCGGAATGCCGCAGCGTTAGCGATACAAACCGGGGAGCAAAAAGATATGCCTGAAAAAGAGAGTTTCCACGGCGGCTGCACCTGCGGCCAGGTGCGCTACCGCATGCGCAAGGCACCGATGTTCGTGCATTGCTGCCACTGCCGCTGGTGCCAGCGTGAGACCGGCACTGCATTTGCGCTGAACGGCCTGGTGGAAGTCGCAGGAAGTCAGCCTGCTGCAAGGCGAGGTAGAAATGATCGACACCCCTTCCAACAGCGGCAAAGGCCAACGCATTTCCCGTTGCCCCCGCTGTAAAATCGCTTTGTGGAGCAATTACGCTGGCGCCGGTGGGGCCATTCATTTCATCCGCATCGGCACGCTGGATAACCCTGATGCATTTCCGCCGGATATCCACATCTTCACCTCGACGAAACAACCCTGGGTGAACCTGGAAGGCGGTGCGCCGGCCGTCCCGGAGTATTATCGGAGAAGTGATTTCTGGCCGCAGGAGAGCATCGAGCGGTACCGGAAGGCGATCGGGGAATAACAGGAGCGGCACACCGATGACCAACCAACAACTTCAGGATCAACTCGGCCAACTGTTCCGGGACTGCGCCCGGGCGCACGAGGCCGCTTTTCCGGCGGCCAATGGCGAAGACCCTGAATGGCCCGCCTGGTACGCGAATTGCCTGCAGAAACCGCTGGAGCAGGCGCTGGACACGGAGTTCTCGCGGAGTCACCTGATCTACTGCCTGATGAACGCCGACTTCGAGCATACCGCGCGCGCACCCGAAACCGACCTGGCCGATTATTTTGCAGCCCAGTTCATTGAACACTATGCGCCGAGCGAGACCGCGACCGCGGACAAGCTGGCCCTGTACACTTCGCCCGGTTGCCCGTTCTGCTGGCGGGTCACCGACGCCATCGAACGCCTGGGCCTGGATGTCGAAGTGCGCGACGTGATGATGAGCCGGGAACGGCGAAATGAACTGGTCCAGGCCCGTGGCCGCGCCACCGTGCCGGTGCTGTGGATTCAGTCGCCTGACGGCAACGTGCGCTGGATGCCCGAGTCGATCGACATCATCCACTACCTGCAGCATATGTACGGTTAAAAGCTGCCTTTCGCCAGCAATTTTCCGGGCCGGGTAAAAACTTTTGATTTGTATATGTTAGATTCCCCACTCGCGCCGACTAGAGTGAGTTTCCAATGAAGAGCATCCTCGCTGGTCTTGTCCACCTTGGCCTGGGTTGAGCTGTGCGGGCTTTCTGATTTCCTGTGACGGAAGCAAAGCCCCTGCAGTGGACCAGCCTGCATCGGAGCAATCCGCGCCTGTGCAGGCGATCGAGCGCAGCGAAACCCGGAAAATGCACGCCTTCATGGACGAGGTGTACGAACGCAACGTGGCGGCCCGGCCGGAGTGGGAAACCTCACTGGGCAGAAAAACGGACCAGCAGGGCAAGTGGAACGATTACTCGGATGCTTTTGCCGGACGCCCAGCTCGAACTGGCCCGGAGCGACCTTCAGTACCTGCGCGACCATTTCGATTACGCCAGCCTGGATGACAACGGCAAGCTCAGCTACGACCTGTTCGTTTTCAACATCGGGCAGGAACTGGAAGACGCCGCCTGGCGCCGGCATGACTATGTGATCGACCAGTTCAACGGCCAGGTTGCCGGCCTGTTTGCTTTCCTGCAGAACCAACACACGATTGAAACCGAAAAGGATGCCGAGGACTACGTCAAGCGGATCGCCGGGATGCAGCAAGTGTTCGAAGAACTTGCACTGCAGCTCCGGGACCGCTCCGACTTCGGCGTTGCTACCCCGGCGTTCGCCTATGCCGACATGATCGAGGATGTGGGCAACATGACCAGCGGCGCACCGGTCACCGATGACGGGCGGGAAAATCCACTGATCACCAACTTCCGCAGCAAGCTCGATGCTTTGAAGCTGGGTGAGGAGGCTTACGCGCAACTCGATGGCGCAGCCGTCGCGGCCCTGCGTGGGCCGTTCAGGGATGGCGCGGACATATTGATGGCTGAACTTCTGTATCAGCAAACCCAGATGCAGGAAAGCCTGGGCGTCTGGTCACTGCCCGATGGCGACGCGTACTACCGCAACCGCATCCGCCACCACACCACGCTGGATCTGACCGCGGAGGAAATCCACCAGGCCGGGCTGGAAGACGTGGCGCGGATTCACGCGGAAATGCGCGACATCATGAACCAGGTCGGCTTCGACGGCAGCCTGCGGGAATTCTTCGATTTCGTGCGCACCGATCCGAATAATTTCTATGAAAACTCCGATGCCGGGCGCGAGGAGTTCCTGGCCGAGGCGCGCGCCCAGGTGGCGGAAATCATGGCCGTCGCCCCCCGGTATTTCAATATCCTGCCGAAAGCGGGCCTGGAAGTGCGGCGGGTCGAACCCTGGCGTGAGAACTCGACTTCCATTGCGTTTTACGACCAGCCTTCCGAGGATGGCAGCCGCCCCGGCATCTACTACGCCAACATGAAGGACATGGAAAATTTCCAGAAATACGTGTTCACCGCCATCACCTATCACGAGTCCGTTCCCGGCCATCATTTCCAGATCGCCAACGCGATGGAATTGCAGGACATACCTGAATTTCGCAAAAACGGGGGTTATGGCGCCTACACCGAAGGCTGGGCCCTGTACGCCGAGCAACTGGCGAAGGAAATGGGTTTTTACCGGGACCCGATGCGCGATTTTGGCCGGCTGCAGGATGAAATCTGGCGCTCGGTGCGCCTGGTCACCGACACCGGCATCCACGCCATGCACTGGACCCGGCAGCAGGCGATTGACTACTTCCGGAAAACACGCCGCTTTCAGAAGGCGACATCGTCACCGAGGTGGAGCGCTTTTTCGTCAACCCCGGCCAGGCCCTGGGCTACAAGCTGGGCATGATGAAAATCCTGGAACTGCGCGAACGCGCCCGCGAGACACTGGGTGACCGATTCGACATCCGCGCGTTCCACGACGTGGTCATCGGCCGCGGCGCGATGCCGCTGCCGGTGCTGGAACAACAGGTGGACACCTGGATCAAAACATATGAGCTATCAAACCGCCAATGAACCTGTTTGTACCGGCAGTGAAGGGTCGATAGAACTCGTCATTGAACCCAAAGCCAAAGACCTCGGTGGCTTCTCGGTGCGCCGTGTTCTTCCATCGGGCAGCGGGTTCTGACCGGGTGCGCAATGGCGGTGGCAGCCCCAGGCCATCCGATGACGTTGAACGCCGTGCACGAGAGTCATGCGATGGTGATCGGCGGAGCAGTGCTGGGCAAGCGGCACATCTGGTGGAACTTTGTCAGCAGTTCAAAAGACGCCATAGCGCAGGCAAAGCTTGACTGGCAGCAGGGGCGGTTCGATGCCGTGCCGGGCGAAACGGAGTTCAGACCGCTGCCGGAATAACATTTGGGGTCAGAGTAAAAACCCTGACCCCGTTGCCGGCCGCGCTCGAATGGTGCGGACTTATGCCGTCGCCGGAACAAGCACCTTGCGTTGTGCCCGGATCATCAGGATGAACAGGATGCCGTACCAGGTCACCGCGAACGGGCCGACGTCGGGCAGGCCGACGTTGATCGGCGGGGTGGGGAAGGTCCAGATGTTCAGGACCAGGCCGCCGATGCCGAAGAACAGGCCGATGCCGCCGAATACCCGCCCGAACGCCGGGTGCTTCATCAGGCTCAGCGAGAACAGGATGATGGTGGGCAGGATGAACATGTCCCAGGCCACGTCCAGGCCCAGCTGCACCGAATCCACCGCACGCCAGATATTGATCTGGCTGGCTTTCATCGCCTCGTCCAGCGGGTGATAGAAACGCTCCATGTAAGAGACCAGCGACATTTGCACGGTCAGCATGGCGCTGACCAACACCGGCGCGCAGATGCCGAGGATCGCGGCCAGCTGGGTCGTGAAGGCCTGCCGGTGCCGCGACAGAAAGTGATAGAGGCCGACGTGACCCACCAGCAGGAACAGCGGCATGATCAGCGCGAGCACGGTCGAGAGCCGGTCCGGCAGGGGCAGCAATGCCGTGCCCATGAACACGACCGAGAAAATCAGGCCGCACCAGGCGCCGTAGCGGATCCATTGATCGGCCACGGGACTATTGAGGGATTGGGTTGTTTGCATTTTGGACTCTCCTTCCAGCAGTGGGTGTGATCTCATGCTAGACAGGCGAAACCCTGTAAACCAGCGTCTGTAAAGACTTTGGGACGAATTTTGATATTGAGGGACGATTGTCCCGGCCGGATCAGTCCGCAGCCGGCTCCGTGCCCAGTTTCTCCAGGATGGTGGCGGTCCAGGCGCGCGATACCGGCACCGTGCGATCCGCCCCTTCCAGTGTCAGTTGCAGTCCGTGACGGTTACCCCGGCACCCGCGCACCCGCGCCAGGTTGACGATGAACGAGCGGTGGCAGCGCAGCAACAGCGGTTCATCCAGGATCTCTTCCAGGCGCTTCAGGCTGGAGCGGATCAGGCTGGCGCGCCGGGCGCCGCCCTCCACCCAGGTGACGGCCACGTAGTTGTCCTGTGATTCCAGGTACAGCAGGTCGTCCAGCGCCACCGACACCTGGTCCTTGCCGTTGTCGGAAGAAAAATGCACCAGCCGGGGCGCCGGCCCGGCCAGGTGGATGGCCTGCAGCTGAACGTATTCCGATTTCAGCCACTCGTGGCGGATGTAAAACAGGAAACCGGCCACCGGCAGGCTGATCAGCAGGCTGACGTCCCGGATGAAACCCAGGTAGCTCGACCAGTGGAAATCGTGCCAGTCGCCGAGCCAGTTGTAGAACAGGAACACGCCGGTGGCCACCAGCAGAAAGGTCCAGGCCAGCCACGCGATCAGCCGCCGGCGGGTCAGCCGCTTCAGCACCAGCGGTCGCAGCAGGAATTCATTGGCGGCCACCGTGGCCGTGACCAGCACCCCGAACGCGCCGACCGCCAGCGCAAACTCCAGGCTGATGTGGAAGGTGGGGTCGAAGTTGTTCACCCCGAACGGCTGGAACACCAGCAGGAACAGCGCCAGGAAGACCCCGATCGACAACGCGAACAGCCATTGGTAGCGCGGTTATATCGAAATAGTGGCTGAGGTAGTCCTGGGATGTGTCGGGTTTGGGCATGGTTCAGTCGTCTATCCTGGCAGATTCTCGATCAAAACTTGCAATAGCTATTGCCTATCAATTGTATGAAAACGTTCGATTGGTATAAATAACGACTATAGGATCTAATGGTAAATGACAAGCACTGTCTATCAATCGAACGGAGTAATTCCATGCCTAAACAAACCTTACCTATACTTGCCACACTGGCAGTATCAGTGTCACTGATCATGACAGCAAGCCCCGCTTTTGCACAGGGTGAGCTGAAAACCAACCAGTTCTGGTGGCCGGATAGTCTGAACCTGACCCCGCTGCGCCAGCAGAGCGATGCTTCCGATCCCATGGGCGAAGACTTCAACTATGCCGAGGCGTTCGAAGCCCTCGACCTCGATGCCGTGAAAGCCGACATCGCGACCGTGCTGACCACTTCGCAGGACTGGTGGCCGGCCGATTACGGCAACTACGGGCCGTTTTTCATCCGGATGGCCTGGCACAGCGCCGGCACGTACCGCGTGGCTGATGGCCGCGGCGGCGCCGGTGGCGGCCAACAGCGCTTCGAGCCGCTCAACAGCTGGCCGGACAACGCCAACCTGGACAAGGCGCGGCGCCTGCTCTGGCCGGTCAAACAGAAATACGGCCGCAGCATTTCATGGGCCGACCTGATGGTCCTGACCGGCAACGTGTCGCTGGAATCGATGGGTTTCAAGACCTTTGGTTTTGCCGGCGGGCGTGAGGACGACTGGGAGGCCGACCTGGTGTACTGGGGGCCCGAAAACGAGTTTATGGCGGATGACCGCTACACGGGCGACCGCAATCTGGAAAAGCCCCTTGCTGCGGTTCAGATGGGCCTGATCTACGTGAACCCGGAAGGCCCCAACGGCAACCCGGATCCGCTGCTGGCGGCGAAGGATATTCGCGAAACGTTCGGCCGCATGGCGATGAACGATGAAGAGACCGTCGCGCTGATCGCCGGCGGACACACCTTCGGTAAAGCCCACGGCGCGGCCCCTCCGGCCGATTGCGTGGGTGTTGCGCCCGCGGCCGCAGGCGTTGAAGAGCAGGGCTTCGGCTGGAAAAACAAGTGTGGCACCGGTAAAGCCGGCGACACGATCACCAGCGGACTGGAAGGCGCATGGTCCGCCACCCCGACCGCCTGGAGCATGCAGTACCTGGGCAACCTGTTTGCCTTTGACTGGGTGCAGACCAAGAGCCCGGCCGGCGCGATCCAGTGGATTCCCAAGGATCAGGCTGCTGCAAACATGGTTCCGGATGCTTTTGATCCGACCAAGCGGCATGCCCCGATCATGTTCACGACCGACCTTTCACTGAAGTTCGATCCCAGCTATCGGGAGATTTCACAGCGCTTCCTGGAAAACCCGGCGGAATTCGAACTCGCTTTCGCCAAGGCCTGGTTCAAGCTGACCCACCGCGACATGGGTCCGCGTGCGCGCTACCTCGGCAACGAGGTTCCTGAAGAGGTATTGAGCTGGCAGGATCCGATCCCCGCCGTCGACTATGAATTGATCGACGCGAACGACATCGCGCAGCTGAAGTCAGCGATTCTCGAATCCGGGCTGACCGTACCGGAACTGGTCCGGACTGCCTGGGCTTCGGCTTCCACCTTCCGCGGCTCCGACATGCGCGGTGGCGCTAACGGCGCACGCGTTCGCCTCGCACCGCAGAAGGATTGGGCGGTCAACAATCCGGCCGAACTGGCGAAGGTGCTGCAGAGCCTGGAGAGCATCCAGAGCGACTTCAACAGCGCGCAGAAGGGTGGAAAGCGGGTATCGCTGGCCGACCTGATCGTGCTGGGCGGAGACGCGGCGGTTGAGAAAGCTGCGATGAATGCCGGCGTGGAAGTGCAGGTTCCGTTCATCCCGGGCCGCACCGATGCAACGCAGGAACAAACCGACGTGGCGTCTTTTGCCGTGCTCGAACCGAGTGCAGACGGGTTCCGCAACTACTTCGGTCAGGGCAATTACCGTTCACCTGCGGAAATGCTGGTTGACCGGGCCAGCCTGCTGACCCTGACGGTTCCTGAAATGACCGTCCTGATTGGCGGCATGCGGGCACTGGACGCCAACACCGGGCAATCTGCGGTAGGCGTGTTCACGGACCAGCCGGGCACGCTGAGCAATGACTTCTTCGTGAACCTGCTCGACATGTCGACCGCATGGACCCGGTCTGCCTCGGTCGAGGGGGTTTACGAGGGTCACAACCGTTCCACCGGTGAGCTCAAGTGGACCGCCACCCCGGTCGACCTGGTGTTCGGTTCACAGGCCGAGTTGCGCGCTGTCGCGGAAGTCTATGCGGAAACCGGCGCACAGGAGAAGTTCGTGCTCGACTTTGTCGATGCCTGGACCAAGGTAATGAACCTCGACCGCTTCGATCGGCTCTGATCAAGGCAGTAATGAGTGCTCAAAAGCCCCATAAACGGGCTGTTGGAAACACGGACGGCGGCGTAATTTACGCCGCCGTTCTGTTTTCAGGAATGGCAAAGAGGAGGTTCTCCTGGCGATCAGCGCAGGGTATGGCTACTTCCGTTTCAATACTTCCCAGGCGCGGTCTGCCTCTTCATCACTCCAGTCGGGCAATTTCCATCCGACAAAGAACTCGACCAGCCCCATCAGACAAAAATAGGCCATTCCCCAGGCAATTGTGCGTTGCGGATATTCTGAAAGCATGTCAGTTGCCGGACCAAAATTGGCCGAACGAATTTCTTCCGTCAGACCCAGTTGCGGTAATGGCAGCAGCATGATCGCGGCCGTCACGATCAACGTCACCATACCCACCGCAGAACGTTGCAACATCATGATGGTACCTTTCCTGTCCGGCAGCACGACCAGGACCATAAGCCTGCTGATCAGCACGCCAAGCAACATCCAGAACACGTAGTGGCCTTTGCTCCAGGAGGCGATCCCGATGATCGCGGCAGTGTAGATGCTGAAAAAACCGGCAAACCACGCGAGGCGATAACGGAATTTCTCAAACAGTACCGGCCCGGCTGCCATGAAAGCGCCTGAATGCAGAAGCAGGAACTCGATCAGTACCATGTTGGCTGCAATTCGGACCCAACCGCCGTCGTCGATGCTCAGAGGATCGGTCCATATTCGCCACAGCATTAACGACAAAAGTATCAGCGGCACCCCGCCCAGTGCCGAGAACACGATTCGCAGAATCAAGTTACCCACGTGTTGCATGACTGAATTGTAACGCGACTTCCGGATTTCAATCCGGAGCCGGGCTGATCAGCCCGGGAAAAATCCCAAAGGACGCTACACTCGCAGTGAAATAAAGTAGGTCGGGCGAATCATGGCAATATTTTCGCCGGCCCTTCCCGGCTAAGTCGGAGAGCATGATATGAAAAATTTTAGCTTTGCCGCTGCGAACAGATTTCTCGGGATGAACCGCTACCCTGGACGGGACCCCGCTGGACCTGTCGCAACGCCACGCCATTGTCCCGGTATTGCAGCTGCAACAGGATGCCGAACTGATCGAAAATTACAGCAATCCGGCTTTTGTGCTCGACGGATGGGATCCGGTGAAGGAAACACGGTGATTCTCCAAAGAGAAAGAGAGAAAAGGGATCCGACCCCTATTTCGAATTCAGATGAGTGCCGCATGGCTGAATTAAAACTGAACCGGAAAGAAGTTTGAGGTAAGCGTAACGCCACCGGCTCGAATTTTTTGTGGTACATATAGGCACAATTCGAATAAGAGAATAAGGAAAAAACAATGCTCAATCCGGCCTGGTTCCTGTCCACCTCATCGCGTATGCGCTATAGCACCGGCGCGCTGGCGTATTTCGCGCAGGGCATTCCCAAGGGATTGCTGCACATCGCCCTGCCGGCCTGGTTGGCCGCGGAGGGCGTCGCGCCCGCTGAAATCGCCGGCTTCCTGGGGGTGATCATGCTGCCCTGGGCCTTCAAGTTGCTGGTCGGGCCGCTGATGGACCACTACGAGTTTTTGCCCATGGGTAAGCGCAGACCCTGGGTGCTGGTCATGCAGATAGGAATGGTGATCAGCCTGCTGGGTCTTGGCCTGATCGAAGATCCCGCGAGCCAGGTCGGTCTGCTTATGGCGGTCGGATTCGTCATCAATGCCTTCACGGCCGCCCAGGACGTGGCCGTCGATGGTATGTCGATCGACCTTGTACCGCTTGAAGAGGAAGGGCGTCTGAACTCTTCCATGAGTTTCGGCAAGGCCATTGGTTGGGCCGCGACTTCCGCGATCACCGGCACGCTGCTGGTGACAACCGGCACCGTGGTAACCGCGCTGGTCTGCGCGGTCACAGCCGCCGCGATCTTCGTCTTTCTGCTGCTGGTGCGCGAGCGACCCGGCGAGCGTCTGCTTCCCTGGACCGCGGGCGAGGCCTCGTCTGAGAATGAGCCGCCACCGTCGTTCCGCCAGGTGTTCTCGGACCTCAATCACGTGCTGTGGAGCCGGCCCAGCCTGGTGATGATGTTGATCATGTTCATGGCCGGAATGTTCAGCGGTTACGGGCGCGCACTGATGCCGATTGCGGCGGTGCAGGTATTCGGGTTTTCGACGCCCGAGTGGTCGGAATTGAACGCCGTGATGGGCTTCGCCGGCGCCGTGGTTGCGCTGTTTCTCGGACCCATTATCGACCGCCGCGGCGCAAAGTCCGTGATGGGCCTGACGATCCTGCTGACTGGCGTGCACGCGTTCACGCTGGCGTTCACGCAGGAAATGTGGACCAACGACACCTATGTACTGGTCATGATTTCGCTGTGGATCCTGTTGCTGCCCATCATCATGGTCTGCGTGCTGGCATTGGCAATGAGCATCTGCACCACTGGCGAGTCGGCCACGCAGTTCGCTATTTACATGTCCGTTTGCAACATGGGCGCCACGACGGGATCGTTGTTCTACGGCGCCGTTTCCGGGGTGACCAACTGGAGCCAGAACTATGCCGTGATGGGCTTGATCGTGTTCCTGCTGCTGCTGGCTATTTTCATGTACCGCACCGGGGGCCATCCCGAGAAGCTGCTGGAGCCAAAGAGGGCGAATTCCCGGCACATGCGGGAAATCCATCGTCACTGAGTAAAACCGGATTCACGGAGGTGCCTTATGGCAAAGATCGACCTAACCAGAATTACCCGAAAGACCGGCTCCGGCTATCCCGAACCCTATGCCAGCATGATGAACAAACGCTCCTACCTGCAACTGGGCGACGCCGGCGGGCTGACCCAGTTCGGCGTGAACATTACCATCCTCGAGCCCGGTGGCGTGTCCTCGATGCGGCACTGGCACATGCACGAGGACGAGTTTGTCATGGTGACTGAAGGTGAGGTAGTCATGGTCACGGATGACGGTGAAACCGTGATGCGCCCGGGCGAATGCGCCGCGTTTCCGGCCGGCGTGGAAAATGGCCACCATTTCCTCAACCGGAGCAATGTCGAGGCCAGGTTCCTGGTGGTGGGAACCCGCGCTGCGCGCGAGACCGTGTACTACTCGGATGTCGATATGATGGTCGAGGACGTTGACGGTGTCGGCACATTTACCCGCAAGGACGGCAGCCCCATACCTCGGGTGTGAATCAGTTCCGCAGGCTATAGGCTAGGGGTCAGAGTAAAGTGCCAGAGTAGTTTACTCTGGCACTTTACTCGCCCATTATTCTGACCCAATTATTCAGCCCGCGACGCCGCCGCCGTCCACCACCAGGGACTCGCCGGTGACGAAACGAAGATTCGTCCGATGCCAGGAACAGCACGGCGTCGGCGATTTCATCCACCGTACCGATCCGGCCGAGCGGCCGCTGCGCGGCGCCGGCGGCGTAATCATCCCAGCTCATGCCGCGCTTGGCCGCGTCGTCGTGCAGCATCGGGGTCAGCACGTCCCCGGGCACACGCAGTTCACGCGGATGCCCTGCGGGCCGTGATCGATCGCCATGGCCTTGGCCATCACGATCAGCCCGCCCTTGGCGGCGCAGTAGGATGCCGCGCCGCTGCCGCCGAGAATCCCCCAGCCGGAACTGGTGTGGATGATGGAACCGCTGCCTTGCTCGATCATCGAGGGCAGGGTGTACTTGGACATCAGGAAGGCGCCCTTGAGGCTCGAGTCGATGGTCTCGTCCCACTCCTCCTCGGTGCATTCGGGGAGGGTTTTGGGATGAAATACCCCGGCGTTATTGAACAGGATGTCGATCTTGCCGAAACGCTCCAGCGTCTGCTCCACGGCATCGCGGCAGTCGGCGGCAAGCCGCACATCGGAGCGGATAAAAAGGGCATCGCCGCCGATGCGCCCCGCATCGCCTCGACCACCTCCGCGCCCCGCTCGGGATTGCGCCCGGTAATGGCGACCGAGGCGCCTTCTTGGACAAAGCGAATCGCCGTGGCGCTGCCGATTCCCGAGGTGCCGCCGGTGATCAAAGCCACTTTTCCTTCCAGTCTCATGTGTTCCCTCGCATCCGTTTACTCGTGGGTCCATTGGCTGCACAGGCCGCCGGTGGTTTCCGCGCCATCCATGACATACACCTGGCCGGTGGCGAAGGCGGCGTCGTCGGAGGCCAGGAACGCAAACAGCGCGGCGATCTCTTCGGGCTTCGCGTGCCGCCCCAGCGGAATCTTGCGGTTGACCGCGTCCAGCATCTCGTCGCTGTACTCGGCGCGCTGCATCGGCGTGAGCACGTAGCCGGGAGAAATCGCGTTGACGCGGACCACCGGGGCCAGTTCCAGCGCCATGGCCAGCGTCAGGCCGATCACGCCGCCCTTGCTGGCGCTGTAATCGGCGTAGTGGGGGTAGCCGGTCGATCCGGCCGTCGAGGCGGTGTTGAGGATCACGCCGCTGCCCTTTTCCACCATGTGCCGCGCGGCGGTTTGCGCCACGTTGAAAGACACCCTTGAGGTTGACGTCCAGCACCCGGTCCCACTCCTCCGGGCGTGATGTCGAGAAAGTCGTGGCGGATGCTGATGCCGGCATTGTTGATGACGATATCGACCGATCCCATCAGGCCGATAGCCTCGTTGAACGCGGCCCGGACCTGGTCCAGGTCGGACACGTCGGCGTCGATGATCCCGGCCAGTCCGGGCAGTTCCTCGCGGACCCGGGAACGCGCCTCGGCGCTGCTGTCCAGCACGCAGACCGCGCAGCCCTCTTCCAGGAAACGGGCCGCCGTGGCCTGGCCGATGCCGCTGGCGCCGCCGGTCACCACGACGTTCTTGCCTTTCAATCCGCGCATACCGCGCCTCCCGTTACATGGCTCAATGATGGCCCGATGCCGGCGGATCGAGGCAGTCCCTTATTCCCGATGATCTTCAGGGACTGGCCAGCGTCTCACACAGCGCCACGTTGTCGGGCGTAATCCGCTGGATCGGGATTTCGCCCGAGATGCCCAGCGAGGTGATTTCATATTTCACCAGCCCCTCGGTGCAATCGGCAAACTCGATGGTCAGGGTGCCGTCACCGGCCGGGTCGGTTGAAGCCGCCGGTTCCGCAGCGTCGAACACGCCGCCCCGGGTCACGAAAATGGTGAGGTTGGCGGTATCCCCGTTGTAAGGGCCTTGCGCCGTCAGCCAGCGATGCCCGGGTTCTCCCAGGAGTGCAGTGACGTCTCCGGGCGGGCGTTCCGTGTCGATAGGTAAACCAGGCCAGGAACATCTGCTTGATCACCGGGAAAACCGCGATCAACATGCCCTGCCCATTGGTGGCGGGGTTGTACCAGGCGTCGTTCATCCCGGCGTTGATCTGGAAACTCATAGCCGCCTGGTAGAACTGCTTCATACTGGTTTTCGGCCAGCAGCAGGAAGGCTTCAGGCGTCAGGTGGATGGCATCGGCATAGGCGAACGCCGGGCCGGGATACTGGGGATCGGGCAGGGACGGATCGCCGGGGGGAATCGGGAAGCCCGGATCGAAAGGCGAAGTCTGGACGCCGTCAAAGCCGTACTCAACCTGGGTCAGGCCATTGAAATCACCGTAGCTCAGTGCTGCGCCTTTACTGTCCGCCAGGGCCTGCGCCTTTTCGGAAAAACGCATGGAAGCAGAATTGACGTCGATGGGATCACCGATGAATCAGCGGACGGGGAAAGTCATAGCTCGACCAGTAAATCCGGATATCGGGCCGTTGCTGAAGGATATGGTCGACGATGGCCGTGATATCTTCCAGGATGCCCGCAATCAGCTGATCCTCATGCTTCCTGGGAAGTGAAAACGCTCCAGTGGCCGAGGAAATCATTGCCGCCCAGGCTCAGGTGGACAAAATCGGCATCCGGGTTCTGCTGCAGCGCCGTGGTGATTTGCTGCAACCACGCGGGCGTATTGATGTTCGCGGCCGTCTCTGCCGCCCACCGCGATACTGGCGACCGTATCCGGTGCTGCCGTTGTCGATCAGAACCTGCTGCAGGGCCGGTCCGGCCGCCACCCCCCAGCTGTCGCCGATCACCAGGATGCGTGCGGCCTGCAGCGGCGTCGCTGTCATCATCAGGCATATCAGAAGTGCGCTGGCTTTCAGATAATTGAACACGGCAGTTGTTCCAGGTCCTAAACGGTTCGGAGACAGGATCATCGAATAGTAGCAAATATTCCAATCGCGCACCCGGCATCAGCCGGCGGGTTTTTCAAACGCCGCCAAGACCGAGAACCGCACCTGGCTTTGCAGGCCCGGTCCGGCGGGTCACTGATCTCACCCTTGAGTCCTCAGGCAATTTCGGCGGTCATTGACGGCGGAAGGCAGAGCTGTTCGACCGCCCGGCGGTTGATCCGGTCATGGCGGTCCAGGGACCGGAGCACGGCCCGCCGCGTCCGCCTCGCCGCCATGCTGATGGAATGATAGAGGTCGTCGGATACCGTTTCCGTGATGACCTTGGGCTGGCCGCGCAGACTGACGCTGACCAGCACCGACTGGTCTTCTCCGCCTTTGCCGGTGCCGTTCAGATCCTTCATGAACACTTCCAGGTGGATGATGCGATTCTGGAAGCGATCCAGCGCCAGCGTGAAGCGGCGCGTCAGGTGCGCCCGGATCGCCGGGGTGACGGTGAAGCCCTGGGCGTTGATTACAGTCGTCATCATCGTGCTCATGTTGATCTCCTGGTGTGCGTGTCTCAGCCATTCTCGGGCGCGACAATAGTTCGGTCCAGTCGATCTTTTCTGCTTGATTATTCGATATCATCGAATGATCGGTTTTGTCCCGGTTTACGACCGGGACCGGCATGCCCTGTTCAGTTCAGTCGCGACAGCCGCTCCATGGCGGCATCCGTGATCCGGCGCACGGTGCCCTGTTTCAGCACCCGTTCCGGAGAGATGGCGTAGTAAGTTTCCGTTACCGGTCCGGCATCGCCGATGCGGCGCACATGGTAGGTGTGCCTGAGCTGTTGACCAATCACCTGGGGCGCCGGGAAAAGACCGGCGCCGCTCTCGCCAAACGCCTTGAGCAAGGCGCTGTCATCAAATTCCGCGATGACGTTGGGCACGATCCGGATCTGGTCAAACCAGCTGTCCAGGCTGCTGCGCAGGGCGCTGCCGTGCATCGGCAGCAGCACCGGCGCGCCATGCAGGGAACCGGGAAAATCCTGTTCATACTGTGAAGCCAGCAGCTCGGTGCCGTAAAAGGAGATCGGGCTTTCGCCGAGCAGGTGGTTGAAGGCCTTCACATTCAGGCCCAGGGGAATTCGCCGGTCCGACAACACGAGGTCCAGTCGATGCACGGCAAGTTCCGCGAGCAGGTTGGGCAGGCTGTTCTCCCGGCACACCATTTTTACCGGGGGCTCGGCTTCGAGCCCGACCTGCAGGACACTGTAGGCGACCAGCTTGGGAATGGAATTGACGATGCCGACGTTGAGCGAACCGGCCAGGCCCGAGGACTGCCGGTTCACCCATTGCGCCAGTTCGTTGCCGAGGGAAAAGATTTCTTCCGTGAACTGGTAAACCGTCTGCCCGGTTTCGGTCAGCACCAGTCCGCGCCCGATGCGATCGAACAAAGGCGCGCCGACCGCTTCCTCCAGCAGCTTGATTTGACTGCTGATGGTTTGTGGCGTGAGGTGCAGGTTCTCCGATGCCTTCGCGATACTGCCTTCGCGGGCTACCGTGTTGAAATAAAGCAAGTGGCTGTAATTGAGGTGTCGCATTAGCCGATCATACATCGGTTATTTCGAACAAGATCGCTGGAATTCGATTCGCCTTGCAGCGGCAAATGCGCAATCACAGCCGGTTGAAGATTCGCAGGAAATCTTCACGCCGAGCTTCGCCCGGCTGATCATGCGCCAACCCCTTGCTACCTCAAACAGAATCGGGACAGGAATCGGGTATCCGGCCCGTGCATGGCGCTGTCCGGAACAGGCGAATACGGTCAATCTCTTCCTTCGTCAGGGTTTTTTCGACAATGCCGCTGTCCGAACGCAGCGTAATGCTGATCTCGTCACCTTGCACCAGTTGCTCATAAGCAGCCTGGTTGACCCGGAACTCGACTTTCTCAAACATCCTGCTGGAGCTTCCCACGAAAGGCTGAGAAGCCCTCATCTGCTCCAGCGCCAGTTTCTGGCCGTCTACCTCGAACGACACGGGCTGGTCGATATCGAACCGGAGCCAGGTGCGGCCCTCGTGACGCAGCCAGAGAATGTATTCGTCGACTCCTTCACTTTCATCAAAGCTCAGGGCGCTCATGCCGACCACCAGGGAATCGGTATCGCCGAAGGTTCCTTCGATCACTTCGAGCGAATTGATCGCTTGCTGGCTGACTTCGATGCTGTTGAACGATACACCCCGGACAGGGTCACGAACTTCCGTGCGCGGCAGCGAGTTGGCCGACGCCGCGCCGAGTATCGAGGTGGCGAACAAAGCGGTTAAAGACAGTGACAGGTACTTGCGGTTCATTTCTATCTCCTTGGGTTTTGATCAGTCAATCGGTGACGCCGCCAGGTCATCCGGCCGCGTCCGGGAGCCCGCAGAGTCTTTACCCGGAGTGCGGGCGTCACCGGAATTCAAACGTATCTGCACGGCGTGTTCAGCCCTCCTCGCCGCTGAAAAATCCCAGCAGGTGCAACAGGCTGGAAAACAGGTTGAAGACGGCAACGAACAGGGTCACCGTGGCCATGATGTAGTTGGTCTCACCACCGTTGATGATGTTCTGCGTCTCGTACACGATCAGGCCGCACATCAACAGCACAAACAGTCCCGAAACCGCCAGGCCCAGGGCCGGCATGGTGAAGAAGATGGAAACCAGGCCGAGCGCGAATGCGGTCAGGATGCCGACGAAAAGAAAGGTGCCGAATTTCAGCATGTTCACGGACTGCGTCATCCGCGCATAGGCCGAAAGCCCGAAAAAGGCCACGCCCGTGATGCCCATGGCCGTGGCCACCAGGGCCGGGCCGTTGGCCAGCGCCAGGTAAGCGTTGATCACCGGGCCCAGCGTGTAGCCCATGAAGCCCGTGAGTGCGAATACCGAAACCAGCCCCCAGTAGCTGTTGCGCAGTCGCGCCGTCAGAAACAGCAGGCCAAAATATCCCGCCAGGGTCAGCATCAGGCCGGGGTGCGGCAGGCCGAGCGCCGCACTGCCCAGGGCGGTCACGCCGCTGAACAGCAGGGTCAGCCCGAGCAGCCGGTAGGTGTTGCGCAAAACGGCATTGTCCGAGGCGCGGGTATATTCGCCGCCGTGAGTCAGAATTGCAGACGAGGTCTGGGGCCTGACCGTTGTTTGATTCGTCATGTCAAGGTGCTCCTGTATTCATGGGAGGCCTAACATAACCGATGTAATCATGCGTTATGATCGATCTTTAAGTGCTTATTATCAGATTTTATCGAATCTTTTCTGTGCACCGGGTCCGCCCGGGGAAGGCGTGAACCGGCCATCAGAGATTCCGATCGTATGAATAATGGGACGGCCACGTGGCGATTGTCCTAAGGTTCGAGAAAATCGAACTGAACACTCTTTATTATCGAGTTGTATCGAACATTCCATCCCCGTATAAAGACGTTTGTTTTAACGCAACCAACAGGATACTCAAATGTTGAAATGGACCCGAACGGCTGTATTGGCCGGTTTATTGATTTCAAGCGTGGGCATGGCCTACGAAGCAGAAGAAGGCAAGATCACTACGCCTGACGAAGCGATTGCAGCGCTGAAAGCGGGCAACGAACGTTTTGTCACGGGCAACATGATCAATCAGGATTTCGCCAGGCAAATTGAGCAGACCAGTGGCGGCCAACATCCTTATGCAGCGATTCTCTCCTGCCTGGATTCGCGCATTCCGACAGAGATCGTTTTTGACCAGGGTATCGGAGATGTGTTCGTAGGACGCGTCGCCGGTAACGTGGAGGATGTCAACATGGTCGGCAGTTTCGAGTTTGCAGCTGCGCTGAAGGGTGTCAAGGCCATCGTTGTCATGGGTCACACCTCTTGCGGTGCCGTTGACGGCGCCTGCCAGAACGCCAAGCTCGGCAACCTGACGCTGTTGCTGGACGAGATTCAGCCGGCCGTCGAGTTGGTGAAACTGCAGCATCCGAATGAAAATGTTTGCGATGCGCCGTTGGTGAATGATATTTCGGAAGCAAACGTGGTGAAGACGATCAATGACATCCGTGCCAAAAGCACCGTCATCTCCACGCTGGAAAGTGAAGGCAAGGTCAAGCTGGTCGGAGCGATGTACGACGTCAGCACAGGAAAAGTCCGGTTCCTGTAAGGCCTTGCGGTTCACTTTGATCGTACCAAACCCCCAGGCCCGGGAAGCTCGGGCAAGTTCAAAAAAAACCCTCGGCCTTGGCTGAGGGTTTTTTCGTGACGCTGGGCTTATTCAGGTGAACGCTCGACCCCGTGTTCCAGCTGGTGCCGGTACTCGTCTGCGTCAAATTGCCCGAGGGAAATCGCGACCAGGCCGTTCTCATCGAACGTCCACTCCTCGAAGCCGCTGAAGCGGACTGCCTGGCCCGTGCCGCCGGGACCGGTGTTGGTTCCGATAAAGGTCCAGTGGTAACGCACGGCGGCGGGCAGGATTTCCAACTTGTCGTTCAGCAATTCCAGGTCCGGGAAGGCCGTCATGAACCCCGCGGCGACCGCGGTGATCGCTGCGCGTCCCACGCTGGCTGCGCCGTTGACGGACAAGGTCCCGTCCGGCGCAAAAAAGGCCGCGACGTTTTCCGGCTGCCCGCTGTTCCAGGCCGCGGTGTAGCCGTCAGCGAATTCTTGCAACTTGTTCACGCTCATCGGAAAGGCTCCGGATTGACAGGGTTCGGACAACAGGGCATCCATTTCCGCCGCGTAGTCGGGGGAATACAGTGAACGTACATGGCACCAGTAAACGCGCGAACGCTGCAAGTTTTCCATGTAGGCGCCCCACGCCGCCCGCTGCCGCACAAATTCGCTTTCATCGTACAGGCCTTCCCGGTACTGGTAGTGCACATCCTCCCAGTAACGGAACAGCGCGTTGGTGCGTAACTCGAACTGAAAAAACTCGGTCGGAGTCAGCGGCTCTCCGGCGCCTGCACGGAACAGCACGTCCGCCAGTTGCGGGTTTTCAGCTGGCGTCTGCAACAGGTCGACGATGCCCATGGCCAGCTCGTGCCGGGTTTGCGCCCGCATCAGGTCGCGGTTCTGGTTGAGTTCGGCAATCAACAGCACGATGCCCAGCAGCACCGCCAGGTTGGCGCCGAAGGTTAGCCAGCGGGTTAGCGGGTGTGAATCCATGGCCGAAGTATAAGACGAAAAAGGAATGGGGTCAGAGTCAGTCAGTCGACTTGACCGACCCCGTCCGCAACCACCAGCCGCGGCGAAGGCCCGGCTTCCAGCCAGCCGGGCTCGCGCTTGCCGTAGCGGCTGACCAGTTCGTCCAGCCCCAGGTCTTCCAGCACGGTCAACCCGCAGGAAGCGAAAAAACCGTTGATCTGATCCTGGGGGCAGTGCCACAGGAACGGCTCGGAGTAGATCCAGGCCATGGTCGCGTCCAGCACCTGGCGCTGCGCGCTGGCCAGCAACCCGGCGCGGCGGGGGTCGGACAGCAGGTCGCACACCGCACGCGAACCCGGCCCGGACAGGCGTGCGATCAATTCCAGCGTATCGCGCACGGCCTGCTCGGGCAGGTACATGCTGACCCCTTCCCAGACCCAGATCGTGCTTGCCGCAGGATCCAGTCCCGCGTCAACCAGGCGCTCCCCGATCGACTCACGGGCAAAATCGACGGTAACCGGCACGGTTGGGGCAAGCTCAACACCGGCGTAGACCTTGTCCGCCAGTCCGGCTTTGCGGCTGGCGGTGTCGGGGTGATCGACCTCGAACACGACCGATTCGCGCAGGCGGGCGACACAATCGCGCCGGGCGCGTATCGTAGCCGGCGCCCAGCAACACCACCTGGTCTGAGGGGGTCGCAAGAATCAGGTCGTCGATCGCGCGATGCCGTGCGAGTACAAAGGTGAGCACCCCCTGCAACGCCTGGTCGAGCCGGCGCAGGAGCAGACGCCGCGCGACGACAGGCAGCGCCGCGGCGCCGTCGACCAGCCCGCCCCGCATGACCCCGAGGAAACCGCGGGCGTACGGATCATCCAGCATGCGCTGATCCGGCGGCAGGGTGTATTCAAGCGCCCGCCACGAGCAGACCATTTCGGCGGTGGCGCTGGGTTGGCCTTTTTTCACTTCTTCTCTTTGAATGCCGCCATGTTCAGCGTGAACCGGCCGGAAACCGGCGCGCCGGGCTGCAGCGAGAATTCGTCCAGGTCCAGCGACCCGCTGATGCCGAATGCCGTGGTCTGGGCGTCTTCCGAGCCGGGCTCGCCCTGGGTCAGCTGGGCCCAGACCGTGAAGTGGTCGATTTCCAGCTGGTTTTTGCCCTCGGCCACCTGGTAGGGGTCCAGGATCAACAGCAGCCGCCACGGCGGTTGCTCCGAGTCCGAACTGGCGAGCAATTCGATGACCGGGTAACCCTTGCGGATGAAGTCCGGGTTGCCCGGGGTGGTGCGCACGCCATAGTGGGTGAACGGCTGGTGGGTTTCGCCATCGATGGTGAATTCGATGCTGGCCTCCCCGGTCCCGATCAAACTGGCCGGGATGGAAGCAAACAGGGGCGAGTCCGTGTCTTCTGCGGCAACGGGTGCTTCATCCGGCACCGTGAACACGGAACGGAACGTGCCCCGGACTTCCATCATGCTGCCGGCGCCGGGTTTGAACTTGGCGCCGAGGTCAGGCCAGTCGGTGGCCGCGACATCGAGTTCGGCCTGGATCTCGCCGCGGCGGGTTTCGATGAACCGGGTGATCGACGCGCTGGCCTTCTCCACGGCCGCTTCGGGCACCGTGCTGTAGGGCCTGGTCAGGGTACGCACCTGCTGCAACTCGCTGAGCAATTTCTTCTCGTCCCACACCTCGTTCAGCAGCCGCTGCATCTCCGCGCGGTAACGCTCGCGCACCTCGGGCAGTTCCCACAGCCGCTCGCACAGGTAGCCGCGGGCCTTGAACGACTTGGGCACCGGTACGTGGATGAACGGACCCGGGTCCCAGAACGCCGAATCGGGGCCCCAGGGCGTGAAGTAGAACAGCCCGGCTTTTTTCGGCCGGAAGATATAGAAATTGTTCCGGTTAGTAGCGTAGCCGTCCCAGTGCCCGATCAGCACCTCGCTCGCCCACAGCCGGATGAAGGCATCGAGGTCGAGCAGTTGCTCGACCGACTCCAGAGGCACCGGGCCGGGGCTTTGCAGCAGGTCATAGAGTTGTTGTAGCGTTTCCCCGTCGTCATCCTTGCCCCACTTGTGCACGATGCGGCCGTACTCGCTCTCGGTGAAATCCCCCGCGAAGCCTTCCCACAGATCGCCTTTCGAGGTGCCAAACGCCCGCTTGACGAACGGCTTGCGCACCGATTCCACGTGGGTGTAGATGCCCAGGTCCTCGCCGTTGACGACGATCCGGGCCAGGTTGCTGCGCGGCGAATTGACGCCGGCGTCGTTCATGAATCGGTAGACCAGGAAGCTCTGCGCCCGGGTGGGATCCTGGTTGTTGTTGTTGAAGGTCAGCCGGTCCTGGCCGGCGTACTTCCGGCCGGACTCCTGGTAATCGATCTTCAGTTTCAGCGACGGCCGGGTGGAAATGGCCGAGCCAAAAAAACCCTTCTTGCGGATGCCGACCACGCCGATGTCCTGGCCGTCGATTTTGACCGAGGCCGGGTAGTAATCGTAGGGCTTCTCAACGATCTGGGCGAAATTCTCCCCGGTCAGCCGGTGGCTGATGCGCAGCGCCAGCCAGTCCTCCGGGGCCATCGTAACCTCGACCTGGATCAGTCGTTCCGGATCGAACAGCGTGTCCGCGGTGAGGGGCTCCAGCGGCCTGAAGCGGGGCACAAAAGAGCAGGGACAACAATGCAGACAGGAAATTTTTCATGAATTCACCAGGGTATTTATTTTTGCTGCGATTAGGCATTATCACTGAATATAACTTAATCAAGGGAAAGGGGGCCGGCAAACAACGTCAATTGAACGGTCCAAGCCCTTTTTCGACAGGCCGAAAGTCGCAGCTACTGCACATGCTTGGTTGTCAGCCAGGGGCAATTCATGCCGTCATTTTTTGAGGAGTTACTCGTGAGCGACATTTTATTTCGTACCCTTATCGCATGCTGTTTTGCCTGTCTTGGCATCGTCGCCGACGCCAATGCCGCCGTTTGTGATCCCCGCCTGGCGCCAAGAGCCAGCGGCCCACAGGTTTCCGACACACTCTTCAGCCCAAGTGTGTCGAAACCAGCTTATGGCAGAGGGCAGCGGACCGGTGGTGTACCTGGACGAGGCGCACTACAACTTTCATACCGTGGAAGGCCGTTATGCCACGTTCGCTGAGGTACTTCGAAAGGACGGATTTGTCGTCGCCCCTCTGAGGGAGACGTTCACGGCCGAAGCCCTTGCTGAAGCGGATATCCTGGTCATCGCGAATGCGCTGGCGGCTGAAAATGCCGATTCGGAGACTCGACTGGAAGCTGCCCGTGAGTTCTGCCTTCGCTGACACGGAAATTGCAGCGGTTGAACAATGGGTATCTGCCGGCGGCTCGCTGTTCCTGATCGCCGATCACATGCCGTGGCCGGGTGCGGCCGAGGATTTGGGACGTGCGTTCGGCATCCAGATGACCAACAGTTTTGCCACCGACGTGACCTGCTCTGAGGATGAGTACCTGTTTGAACGCGCCGATGGGACCCTCGGTGATCATCCGATAACAGAGGGCACAACGGATGCAGAGCGCATCGACTACGTCAGAACGTTCACCGGCCAGGCGTTCTGGTTAACCCGGCCGGGTGTGCCCCTGCTCAAATTAAAGTCGGGATCAGTTGTGCTGCTGCCCGTGGAAGCCTGGGCGTTCAGCACTCAAACCCCGCGAATTCCCGGCGATGGACTGTTGCAGGGCGCCGTGCTGGAACACGGCAAAGGCCGCGTGGCGGTGTTTGGAGAAGCGGCCATGTTCTCGGCCCAGGTCTCCGGTGCGGAACGACGCCCGATGGGGATGAACATGCCCGGCGCGGAACAGAACCCACAGTTCCTGCTCAACATCATGCATTGGCTGGCCGGGCTGATACCCGGCGCCGCAAAATAGCGGTCGCGGCTGCTCCCGTTGTTCCGGTTCACTTCCAGAACGGCGGCACCACGTCCCCCGCCCGCCGGCGGAAATACTCGTAGACCGGCAGGCCCAGGATAATCAGGCCGATCCCGGCCAGGGCCCGTGAGGGCATCGCCATCAGCGTGTTGACCAGCAGGAACACCGTGACCAGCAGGAACAGGATGGGCACAAAGGGATAGCCCCATACCTTGTAGGGCCGTTCGGCATCGGGCATGGTACGTCGTAGAACCAGCACGGCGCCGCCATTCAGGCCAAAGAAAATCCACAGGATAAAAATGTACATGTCGGTCAGGATGTTGAAGGTGCCCGAAACACTCAGCACAATCGACCAGGCGCTGACGGACAGGATGGCCACCGCGGGAACACCCTTCCGGGAAACACGTGCCAGGGCGGCGGGAAGCAGGCCGGCCCGGGCGAGTGCATACGGATCGCGGGGGCCCGTCAGCAGCGTGGTATGCAAGGTTCCATAAGCGGAAATCATCAGGCCCGTAGACATGATGGCGGCTGCGGCCGGGCCAAGGAACCGCGAGGCGGCTTCCCCGGCGACTGACGAAGATTCGGCAACACTCGCCACCTCGGCAGGTGTAAGGACATAGAAATAAGCCGCGTTGACAAACAGGTACAGCACAATGACTGTCAGCGTTCCGCCGATCAGTGCGCGTGGAATGGTGCGCCCCGGGTCCCTGATCTCGCCGCCCATTGAAGCAATAACAGCCCAGCCGTTATAACCCCAGAGGGCGCCCAGCATGGCGGCGCCGAACCCGCTCACGCCCAGCCGGGTGCTGGCGGGAACGCCTTCGCAGGTGCCCGCCGCCGAGCCCATCGAGAAGTGGCCCCAGTTGCCATCGGCCAGGATAAAGGCGCCCAGGCCCACGAAAATGACCAGCGTGATCTTCACGGCGGTCAGGATGGTGGCGGTTCGTCCGTTGGACTTCGCGCTCTGAAGGTTCAATGCCGTTGCCACGACAATCACTACCAGGGGCAGCAGTTGAACCGCGAGCGGGGGCAGGGTTCCGCCCAGCAGGTCGTTCAGAAACATCACGAAGACAATGGCCAGTGCGGCCGCGGATGCGCCCAGGGCGATGGTTTTCGTCCAGCCGTACAGAAAGGCGATGCGCCGCCCGTAGGCCGCACCGATGAAATGAAATTCGCCACCGGAGCGGGGCAGCATCGCACCGAGTTCGGCGTAAACCAGCGCGCCGCACAGGGTCAAAAGGCCCGCCAGGAACCATACCAGCAGGACCATTTCCGGGCTGCCCACATTGCAGGTCATCACCCGCGCCTTGACGAAAACGCCGGTGCCGATGATGTTCGCCAGGATAATGGCGGCCGCCGGCACCAGGGTCAGCGAACGAAGCAGGCTGGCGTGTACGGCAGGTGTGCGGCTCAAGAACAAGCCTGCATGACTGGCGGACCAGGGTGGACTAATGGTGTGCGTAAATTGATATCGGGTTCCCCAACTCGGCGTTTGCTTCGGGGTATCTTACGATATTCCGGCGAAAAAGGGCGCTGACCCCTTTTTCTCTTTTTCTGAAAGAACCCGTCGACGCATCCTCCCGACGGTCGGAAGGAATCGCAACAAAAGGGTCATGAATTCTTCATGACCGTGAAATATCCAGTCACGAGAATGAGCACTCCGTCGAATTCGGAACCCATTTTTCACCAACAGGAGTGTATTTCCGTGAAACAGAATTTATTACGAACCTCAATTTCCGCCGTGCTCTTCGGTGCACTTTCATTCAATGTCCTGGCCGCGGGTGGCAGCGACACCGGGCCTTTTGGTTTTGAGCCCATCGATGAATCCGCAAACAGTGCTGATTGGGATGATATGGCGCCATGGAAACTGCCTGAAGGTTTTATGCAGGTTGTGGTTTCCAATGAAACCGATCTGAATATTTACGATGGCGGTCGCGACGATTGGCACGATATGAACACCGTCAACGAAACTGGCAGGAAAGCCGGCCGTTACCTGTACCGTACGCACGAGGTGCGAGGTGAGGCCGAAGGTGGCGCAGTTTCCGTTGTCGATCTGCACACCGGCGAAACAGAAATCCTGGCCCAGGATGAGTCATGGGACGCCCTGGACGGTATCGTCTGGACCCCGTGGGGAACTATCCTGTTCGCTGAAGAAGTGGCAGGCGGGCGTTTGCTGGAAATTGTCCTGGACAATCAGAACCCGATGAAGGCCGCGGAAGTCATCGATCGTCCCGCAGTGGGCCGCATGGCGCACGAAGGTATTGAAATCGGCCCGGATGGCGCCGTCTACGTTGTGGATGAGTTCCGTGGACTGTCGGCCGGCTATGGCGGCGGCATCTACAAGTTCGTTCCGGATGTCTATGGTGACCTGTCGAGCGGAGATCTGTACGCACTGGCCGTGAGCGGTGGTCCATACAATACGGGCCAGGGTTCATGGGTCGGCCCCATCGATGCGGCGACCGCACCCGTATCGGGTACTGATTTTGGCGGCGCCAGCTACCAGCGCCCGGAAGACATGGAGCTGATTGGAGACACGCTGTACGTTGCCGTGACAGAAGGACCGCGTGATGCAGGAGGAGCGGAAATCTTTGAGGGTCGTGTGCTGGCTATAGACCTGAACACCATGGAAGTCAGCAACTTCATCATGCCGGGAATCAATGTACCGGTTGAGATCGGCATGCCCGGCGACGCAGGCCACCAGTCCGGCTGGGACAGTGTCGACAACCTGGCAAAAACACCTGATGGGAAACTGGTCATCATTGAAGACAACTCACCCTCGGATATCTGGATTGCCGACAAGGATCGTGACCACGACGGCATGGCTGATGATGTCTGGCTGTTCGGTTCCTTAACCGACCCGGGTGCGGAAGGTACCGGTATTTACTTCGGCAAAAACCCGCATGTCATGTTTGTCAATGTTCAGCATTCCGCGAATCCTGATGGTGATGCAACCTGGGCTATTATCAAGGAATAAAGTTTTCAAAGTTATTGCAGGCAGATGGAAACGATAAAGAGGCCGGGCACATTTTTTATTACAATGCGCCCGGCCTCTTTTTCCGTGTAACGCGAAAGTTCTTCATGGCGTTTACTGACCTGCGGTGCGCTGTGCTTCGGGGTATCTTACGGCATCATGGCGCTGCTTTTCAGCGCAGTTTCCGCCAGGCCGCCTCGCGATCGACCGGGGAACCCGGAAGCGTGCGCAGGTAGGCCAGCAAGTCCGCCAGTTCGTCTTCCGTCAAATACGCGAAGCGACCCTCCGCCACCACCGTCATCAGGCCCAGGTCGGTGCGCCCGCCGATGCCCACGCCGCGCTGCATCAGCGTGCGGAACTGCCCGTCCGAGTAGCCGCCGAGGATCGCGAGGTCGGGTGTGCCATTCAAGTCCGGCCAGCCCCGCAGGTCGTAGCCGTGGCATTCGTTGCAGGTGGTCTTGGCGATGTATTCACCCCGGAGCAAGCTGCGGATCGTCGCCCGGCCCGAACACCAGGGGCGGCACCGCGTCGGCCCAGTCCGCCATGTGCTGCGCCGTTCCGCGGGACATCTCGATGCGCACGCCCCACGAGAGGCTGGATTCAGGAAGGTCAGCTTCAACCACCGGCGCGGAACGCAGGAACGAAATCACGGCGGCGACATCGGCGTCGGACAGGTGGACAAAATTGTAGGACGGCATCGACCACAGCGCCTTGCCCTGGTGGCTTATGCCCTGGCGGATCGCCGCTTCGAGCACGGCCGGTTCATGCGCCCGGGCGAATTTCGCCAGGTTCGGCGCAACCGCGACACCGACTTCCGGCCATTCTTCCGCCCAGGAGCGCCCCTCGAGTTGTTGCCCGTGGCAACCGAAACAGCCCCGCGTGCGCGCAATATGTTCACCCCGCTCGATCACCGCGGGATCCGTGCTGACCGGGGTAGCAAAGGCCGGTTCAGAAACCACGTCAGCCAGGTAGCGCTCGCTCGCGACATAAACCCAGCCGAACCAGCCGCCGGTCACTACGACGGCGGCAATGGCCAGGACGGCGAGCACGGTCAGGAAGCGTTTGGCTGTCATATTTTTACCAGGCTGAGGCGGTGGCTAATCTTAGTACGTTGCACATGGCTTTGGCGATAGGCGTCAAATACGCGTAAACTTTGCGCCTTTCCGGCGGTCAGAAAGCGCATGGTGTGGACAAGAAAATCGAAACCGATTGCGGGTATGATCGTCGCCGCGCTCGTCTTCGGGCTGGCGGCATACGTCCTGTGGCGTCCTGCGCCGGTCGTTGATGAAGATCTAGCGCGGCAGGATTCGCCACCGTCAGCGGGCGAACCCCAGTCACCGGAACCCGGCGGCTCCGAGGCCAGTCCACCCGAGCCCCACAAACCGCTGCTGAGCGCGCAACCGCGCGGAGCCGTTGACGCTTCGGGCCAGCGGAAGCTGGCGGCAACCCGCGTGACCATTGCGCACGACGTTGTCATGGACGATTACAAGGCCGAACTGTGGGCCGAGATCAGGGCCAACCCGCCCGACTTCAGGCAGCCGGGCGACCCCGAAGTCGATGCGGATATGGCCTACCGGCTGTATATGTATTTTGGCAATTGCTCGGTGGTGCTCAGCCGGGCCCAGCATTTCGATCACCAGATCGAAAAGATAGCCAGGCGCGCCGACTCGGCCAGCGACGCGTACCTGGCAGACCTCGAAGGCCGCCTCGATGAAATCATCGATTACATGGACTTATGCCAGCCCATACCCGCCGATATGGACGCCCGCATGGAAGCGGTGACCTGGATGTCCGAAGCCGTCCGCCTGGGTCACGGGATTGCCGAGGTGCAGTTCTACCAGAAGGCCATGGGCTTCCTGATGCGCCCCGATCCCAACACCAATAACCCGCCCCTGGCCATGAAATATCCCGGCCTGGTCGAGGATTTCAAAACCACCGCAAGGCTCGGACTCGCCCGTGCATTGGAAGAGGGGCACCCCGAGGCATACGTGGCCAAATCCCAGGCCTTACTGGAAGGATTGATTTACCCGAAAGATCCGCAGCTGGCCTATGCCTATGCGCGCAAAGCCGAAATCGAAGCGGCCAAGAAATCACATGATCGTCAAGGACATTGCGCTGTGGAAGGAACAGGCCGCCCAGTACCTGAGCCAGGAACAGATCAGAGAGGCCGGGCAGATGGCGCTGGAGTTGAAAGCGCCCTGAAAGTCTTTCGGGTCGCATCCGGGGTCTCTTGTCTGACCCGGGATTGCCTGTTCCCGTTCGTCATGCCCGGCTAGGGCGTGATGCTGTCCTGGACCTCGACATTGTCCCCCGGCACATAGAGGTAGCCCGCCCCCTCCACGTTATTCACGGTGAAGGTGAAGGTGCCGCCGGTCTTGTTCTGCGGTGAAGTGAAGGTGATCTCGCCGGCGCCGTCGGTGTTGCCGCCGACCGTCCCGCTGACCGCACCGGACCACGTGCCGTTGACGGCGGCGCCGACTACCGGCGCATTGAATTCGTCCACGATGCGGACCGTCACGCGGCCGGCGTAGTTGGGTCCGCGGCGGACCAGGCTCATGGCCAGATCGGCCACATGCATCGTGGCATCACCGCCGCCGGTGGGTGTAGCAGGCGACGTCGTCCAGCAGGTAGTCGATACCGGGTCCGGGGCCCTCGAAGTACAGCCGCACCAGCTCCAGGCTGCCGGTCCAGCTGACGGGCACCGAGCCGCCGAGCTGGGTCCAGCCGGAATTGTTTGCGGTGTTCCAGTTGATGCCGGAATAGTGGTCGCCCGACTGGTCGCGCACCAGCAGGGTCATGCCCACATCGGCGCTGTCGGCGCCTTCGAGGCGTATCCAGCCCGAACAGGTCCAGCTGGCGCCGTTGACGGCGCGGGTGGTCAGATCCTGGCCGATGCCGTCCCAGTCGGCGGTGCGGTTGGCGACCCGGGCGGCGAAACCGCCGGAATGCACGGTATCGGACTGCGCGCCGATGGCGGCGCCGGAGGTGTTCCAGCCCTCGACACTGCCGTATTCGAAGCCTTCGTTGCTCACCAGGTTGCCGTCGTCGGCCAGCGTCGTGCCGGACGCGCTGTCGGATGGGGCGGTTGCGTTCTGACCCAGCGACTTGTCACGCGCGGTGACCTGGTAGGTATGGGTCGTTTCGGCATCGAGGCCGGAGTCGTAGTACGCCGGGCTGTCCTGCCAGCCGCTGTCGTGCGTGGAGTCGTCGAGGTTGGCGAAGTAGTACTCGACGCCGCTGAGGTCGGTGGCCGGGTTGGCCTCCATCGCGATCACGTCGCGGCTGACGCCGTGCGGCGCGACGGCGAAACCGGCCGGGTTCGGGGAAGGCGGCACCACGTCGGCCGGCGTGCCGCCGCCCCGTGTCAGCACGAATTCGGCAGGGCCGCCACGCTCAAAGCTCAGGTAATAAATCTCCGGCGGGCCGGACCCGTCGGACAGGGTCACGGCATAGTCGCCGTAGTAGCCGGTGAAGTCCACCGCGCCGGAGCCGTCGCTGACCCCCGCGTCGTTGGTCCACCACTCGGCGCGCAGCGCCTGGTAACGCTGACCGGCCGCGTTGACGCTGAAGTCGGCGTCCAGCAGCGCCGCGTCGGCGCCGCGCCAGTGGGCATTGGCCCAGAAGCCCCACATCAGGATGCCTTCAACCGCCGGGTGCGCGAACGCGGTGCGGTAGAAGTCCTCCAGGAAATCCGCGCGGAGGTTTTCGTCGGCATTGGCGTAGTCGTACTCGGTCACCCAGATCGGCAAGCCGAATTCGGCCAGGGTGTCGAGCCGCTGGCTGATCTGCGCCATGCTGTTATTGCCGTCGGAGAAATGCCCCTGCACGCCGATGCCGTCGATGTGCGCGCCGGCGTCCTGCAGGTCGCTGATCTGCTGCACGTAGGCGTCGAGGTCATAGCCGCCGGCGATGATGTTGTAGTCGTTGATGAAGGTCAGCACCTCGCGGATCGGCCGCCTTGACCTCGTTGAACATGTAGGGGCGGATGCCGGCGCCCAGCCGGTCCTCGAAAAACGAGCCGTGCAGCATCTCGTTGTTGACGTCCCAGTGCTCGTACTTGCCGTCGAAGTGCCCCACCGTGTCGGCGATGCGCGCGTCGATGGCGGCCTTGCAGACCGGTGTCGTCGAGGTCCTTGACCCATTGCTGCACGAAATCGGGCACGGCCCAGAACACGCAGTGGCCGCGCATGCGGATGTCGTTGGCCTGCGCGAAATCCCAGATCCTGTCGGCGTTGGCGTAGCTGACGGCTCCCTGCACGGGTTCGTTGGACGGCCACTTGGAGGCATTCTCGGCCACGGCCCAGTTGTAGTTGTTGCGGATCCAGTTGGCGTAGCCGGGGTTGTCGAGCGCGCCGGCGGCGATGGCCGTGCCGAAGCCGAAGTCGATCTGCGTCATGTCGATCTGCACGTCGACGCCGGCGACCGGATCGCCGCCGCCATCGACCACGCGGATCACCGCGTCGCCCCGGCGGATGCCGTCGAGGCTGCCGCCGGCGGTGGTGAACACGGCCGTCAGGGTGATGTCTACGGGTGACCAGGTAGGTTTCGGGGTTGGCGGTGCTGCCATGGATGGCGCCGCCCTCCCAGTGGTCGAAGGCCCAGTTCGCGGCCGGCACGGCCTCCAGTTGCACCGCCGTATTACGCGCGTAGGTGCCACCCGGCGGGTTCAGACTGACCGTGCCGGAGCCCTGTACCACGATGGTCAGGGTGCTTTTCGGCGGGGCGGCGGCGGCCGGCAGGGCCAGCAGGCCAATGCAGACGGCAACGACGGCAACGAGGTATCTGGCAACGGACGCGGTGTGACGATTCATGCTTTCCCCCTGGGCACAAGTGCTGTTGATTGAGTATAGATCAAATCGCAGAAACCGCTGATGTGGGCACCCCTTTTTGCTGACGGAATGCGGCCTGGACGAAATCATCTACATCTACCGCCTGCCGCACCTGGAGATGAGGCTGAATTCCCCTGCTTCAGTCCGACGCCGGCGGCTTGATTCCGGCACGCTGAAGCAGATCCAGGAACCTGGGATCTGCGAACAGTGGCTCGAGGTCGGGATCATTGCGGATGAAGGCAAGGTTGACTTCGCGGGCCTCTACCGCCTTTTCAAGATATTCCAGCGCCAGGTCAGTCTGGCCCATTTGAGCCATCACCGAGGCAACGGTAGAGAACTCTTCCTTCTCGTCATTGACGATTTTGATCATCTGTTCCAGGTACTCGTTGGCGCGCTGCCCGTCTCCCGTGTGGTAATAGGCGAGGGCGGCGTCCTGCAGGTCCCCGAGCGACTCCGGCTGTTCCGGAAGCACCTCGATCAGTTCGGCCCACTGGCCCTTGTAGCGGAGCGTCATCAGGTTCATGTTCCGGTTCCATCGTTCCATGAACCGTTCATCACGGTGAGTCGCCAGTTTCCCGGTCAGTTCCGGCAACTCGTCGAATTTCCCGTCAAAAAGGTAAGTCATCGCCAGGCCGTAATAGGCCCGCAGTTGCATGGGATCCACCTCGAGCGCCTTTTTGTAGTAGCTGATGGCCTCGTCCATGCGCCCGTCGCTGGCCAGGAAATACGCATACGTGCGTAAACCCTCGGCGTCGCTGGGACGAATTTCCAGCGCCCGGCGGTAGGAGCGCTCGGCCGCTTCCATGTCCCAATCGTATTCGAGTTGGATGTCGGCCAGGGCCAGCAAGGCTTCGACCAGGTCCGGGTTGATCGCGAGCGCCTTCTCCGCCATTTCGCGGGAACGCTCGTAACCCTCACGCGTGCTCAGCTCGCCGCTGATGGACTGGAGACCATAGGCATCGGCCAGGCCCGCATAGGCCAGCGCGTAATTGGGGTCGGTCTCGAGCACCGACTGGTACTGTTCGATCGCACGCACGATCATGTCCTTGTCCCTGCTGTCCCGGCCCAGTTCGTAGGTGTGACGCGCCCGCAGATACGTAAGGTAAGCATCCGTACTGGTTTCGCGCGGCGCCTGGGGTGCCGGTTCGCCGTGCTCGAGCAACTGCACCTTGAGCGCATCCACCACGGCCCGCGCAATCTCGTCCTGGATGGCGAAAATATCGTCCAGTTTTCGATTGTAGGTCTCGGACCACAGGTGCGAGTCCGTCTCCACGTCAATCAACTGGGCCGTGATCCTGACCGTGGTGCCCGACTTGCGCACGCTGCCCTCCAGGATGTTCGCCACCTTCAGCTCACGCGCCACCGACGGCAGGCTGGTGTCCTTGCCCTTGAAGGCGAACGAAGAGGTGCGCGAGGACACCCGCAGATCGTCCACCTTGGCCAGCAGGTTAAGCAGTTCTTCGGTCAGGCCGTCGGAGAAGTATTCGTTTTCATCATCACCTGACATGTTGACGAACGGCAGAACGGCAATGGATTTTTGCTGTCGGTCGCCACCCGGGCCGGCAGCAGGGCTATCAACGGCGTTGGTCCCGGAGGCCGCCGCCGGGGTCTGCTCAGCCAACGGGACCCGGTCGCCGGAATCAGACATGAACAGGATACGGTCAGCAAGCAGCACGACAACGATTGCAACCAGGCCAAAAATGATCAGCCGGTCAATTTTGCGGCCGGTATTGGAGGTGACTGACTGGGCGCGGTCGACCTGGCTTTCGCGCTTGATGCCTTCGGGGGTCATCTCGAACACCCATGAGAAGATCATCACCAGCGGCAGCCCCAGCAACAGCAGGCCCAGGACCAGGCGCAAACCCCAGCCCGGCACATCCAGCAGGCCGAAAAGGATATCCGCAATCTGCAGCAGCACCCAGCCCGAAATCGCGTACAGTACCGTCACGCGAATCACGTTACGACGTTTCAGCTCAGTCCACAGCGATGCCATTAAAACCCTCCTGATGGCGAAGTATAGCGATTTTCCGGGTCAGGAGGGTTAGCGTTGTAAAGCCGCAATCGCGAGGTTGGCGACCGACAGGCCGCCGGTCAGTAAAACGCTGCGCATTTTTTTCATGGATAATTCCTCCATGAATTGTGGATGGTGTGAATGACAAAGCGAGCCTGAAAAGCAGCAGGCAAATGTGACCTGGAGATGACATTGGGCGCCGTTTGTCCTATCGTCGCCCCATGAACAGCGAACTCCTGGAGCACCCCGGCGAATGAAACATGCCGAATTCGAAGCCGTCGTCCAGGAAGTGATGGACAATCTGCCGGACTGGGTGCACCGGGGGCTGGAGCAGATCGAAATCCGCGTCACCGACGAACCCGGCGAGGAATGCGAACCCGGCGAGGAGGATCTGCTGGGCCTGTACATCGGCATACCGCTGACGGAACGCAGCCTGGACGACATCATCGACCAGCCGGACATCATCTACATCTACCGCCTGCCGCACCTGGAGATGGGGTTATCGCCGGAGGAACTGCGCGAAGAGATCGCCACCACCCTGGTCCACGAGATCGCCCACTACTTCGGCATCGACGACGACCACCTGGACGATATCGGCTGGGGCTAGCCCGGTTCGGTGAGGACCCGGCGCCCTGTTACTTCGCGGCCTTGATCCCCTCTATGTAATCGCTCCATTGCTGGTTCTCTTCGCCGGGCGTCCAGACGGCGTAAAGGTCGCTTTGGGCCTGGTTTTCGTCCACCTGCTCCACCACGACGCGGTACAGGTAAGTCATCGCGGACGCCCGGTAGTTGGCGGCGCATTGCACCAGTACATGGTCGCCCTGGTGTGCCTGCATAACCTCGCTGAAACGCTCGAAGTCCGCTGTTTCCGGGTTGTCCCATTCGATCGGAACGTTGATCCACTCGATGCCCAGTTGCGCCAGCTTCTGCTGTTCACCCGGCGGCGGTTTGTCACGCAGATCGATCACCACCGTGACGCCTTCTGCTTTCAACCCGGCCATTGCATCGTCGTCGATAAAGTGGCCGCCGGTAACCAGCCGCTCGTCAATCCGGTGATAGTTCATCACCGGCCCGGCGTGCATCCCTTCGTTCTGATCCGTGGCGTGGCCGGAAGTGATCACGGCCATGGACACCAGGGTAAAAACAGCAATTTGTCGATAAATTGACATGAAAGAAGCCTCCGTGTGCAGATGGTGCAGGGTGAGTTGGACATCTTAGCAATGAAATGGGTCATTAAAAAAGTCGGATCCAGTTGCCACATTTTCCACCCGGCCAAGTCCAAAACATTGGGATCCGCCAACATGTTTTGACTAGAACAACAAGCGGCTGATATCCTGGGGAACAGGCATGGGCTTCAACGCGTTGACGCGGGCCCTTCCGGTGTTGCCTAACGGGACCCACACAGCCGAGAAAAGCAACGAAGCGATTATTCGCGGAAGCTGGCCGGCCGCTTCGCGATAGTCGCGCCGCTGCAGGCCCGCAACCAGCATCATCCAGTGTACATGGGTGTGCCTGCCGGTCATGCGCTGGGCCAGGATGTGCGCCCGCTCGAGATGAAGAAAGCCGGCGTCGTAGTCACGGCACTGCACGTCCGCGCGAGCCAATGAAACTTCCAGGTCATACGCTTCGATAACGGCCTTTTCCTTCAATGCGCTGCGGTCTGCAGCAGGCCCCGGCCTCTGCGCGCGAAGCGGATTGAGGAGATGCCTGGTCAGCAACAGCGCAAGAAATCCGCTGGTGACAACGTCGAATGCCAGGCAAAAACCCGGCCACCAGAGCGGAACTCCCGGGTTTTCCATCAACACATGATGGAAGAAATCAAAAACCCCGTGTCCCGCCAGGGCGACGACCACGATCCAGAGACTGGTTCTGTATCCAACCGCTGCGATCAGAACAAAAACACTGGCAGCCAGGGACTCCAGAACCACTGTTTGCCCGGAAGCACCCATCGCGGCAAACAGCACATAATAGGAAGCAAAAACCATCAAAAGCGTGGGATAAAAACTCCGTTCACGGCCCATACCGGTCAGGATTGCCATTCCTATCGCGAACAACGAAAGCACCAGTCCAATCATGTATCCCATATCAAAATCGCGATCGGTTCGCGCCATCAACGTCGCAGCCAACAGGGGCCGGTAAATCTGTCGACGCAGGTATGGCGGAAACGATCACTGATCCTCCCTTCTAATTTTTTGCGCAAGCGCAGGTTTCACCGCACTGACACTGTGTGCCGCAGGCGCAGACGCTCTTCTCGGCGGGTTCCTGGCAGCCACAGGTACAATCGGCGCCCGGGCAGGGGTTGCAGCGGCAGAGACTTTCATTGCTTGTGTTCATGATGTGTTTCCTTTCAGGTTGAGTTGGGTTACTGCAGCGCCAGTCTAGGGATTCCGCCCGGTCGTGACTTGAATGAAACGGCTAATCGCGGATGAACTGGGAAGGCGAGATTCCGAACATCCGCCTGAAGGTACGCGAAAAATGTGCAGAATCCGCGAATCCGCCCGCATGCGAGGCCTCGGTCAGGCTCTTGTTGGCCGCGAAAGCGGCAAGCGCGAGCTCGACGCGCAGCCACAGCACGTAGGGCCGAAAGCGCATCCCGGTTTCCTGGACGAAAAGATGGCGAAACCGGTCGGGCGAAAGGAATATGGCATCAGCGATATCGGCCAGCAAAATCGTTTCACCGATACGCTCGCGCATTAAGTCCAGGGCGCGCTTGATCCGCCGGTCCAGCGTCGTTTCCAACGCAGCGTCGGTGGCCGCCAGGCGGGTATGACGCAGCGGGCCAGGGCAACCAGGTCAGGGTCAGGGGCGGCGCTCTTGTAGGAACGGGCGAGGGCTTCAATTTCGGGGTCGAGCGTTCCGTTTTCGATCGGAAAAATGCCGCCGCGCAGACAGCGTTTGTGCAGCGCCTGTCCCTCGCGTGATTCGGGTTCAACAAAGATTAACCCGACAAACTCGTCGCGTGCCTCGAACGCATGAGGTTTTACGTGCCGCGACGACGACCCCGCCATAGGACTTCCAGTCTCCGTCGGGCAGCAGAACGCGCACTTCGCCCCCGGAAGTGACAACGTGATCTGCACTGCATGATGAGAATGGATGTCGGTGGGTTCCCCGGAACGGCCAATCCAGAGGCTCCCTCCGCTCCACAGCAAGATACGTCCAGTTCCTGTCGGTTTCATCACAGCTGACCCCATGCGTACCGCGCGAGGTGTGCGCGAAAATTTTTCTGAGTATAGGAGATCGGAATGCTTTTTTCTGAATGCTGCGGTGGTTCGCACCATGCTTCCCTCGAACCCCTGACTTGATCAAGTCGCTGGGATATTCCTTTCGAAGCAGGTCCTTTTCATTCTTCTTAGGCTTTACGCTCACGCGGCGTCATTCCGCGGGCGGAGATTATCCGGATAGTCCTGTTCCTTTCAGGATACGATACAAAAACGATGTAGCGGGATTCCCAGAAATAGTTCAGTCTTTTCGGGACCAGGCGCATCATCGAGGGAAAAACCAGTGACAAAATTGCAATTTATGATTTCGAACAACTTGCCGACCGGGCGCCTGTCCATGCCCTGGTTGCAGACGTTGACCTGGTGATTACGCGCTTCGATGACCAGGTCAGCGTGCTCTATGGGCGCTGCGCCCACCGCGGGGGGCTGATGGCCGACGGCTACGTCGACGGGGATAACCTGATGTGCGGCCTGCATGGCTGGGACTACCGCCTGGATACCGGTGTCAGTGAATACAACAATCGCGAGGCCCTGCCCAGGTTCAGCAGTTGGCTCGAGGACGGCAGGGTGTGGGTCGATCAGGATGAAATATCTGCCTGGGCCCGCGCACACCCGCAACCCTTCCGGAGAGACGACTACCAGGGCCTGTACCAGGACCCGACCGGCACGGCCGACGAACCGTACGTCAAGTTCATTC
>CAVOYQ010000003.1:0-35255 GCA_963700705.1 uncultured Gammaproteobacteria bacterium
GAAAGCACCACCCCAAGGCGCCGGTTGAAGCCGCTGACGAGGCTGTCGTTGAAGCTGCTGACGAGGCTGTCGTTGAAGCTGCCGACGAAGCTGTCGTTGAGGCTGCTGACGAAGCTGTCGTTGACGCTGCTGAAGAAGTTGTCTTGACGCTGCTGAAGAAGTTGTCGTGACGCTGCTGAAGAAGTTGTCGTTGACGCTGCTGAAGAGGCTGTCGTTGAGGCTACCGAAGAATCCGGGTGAGGCCGAAGCCAAAGCTGCAGTGAAAAAGAAAGTCGCCAAGAAAAAGACCGCGAAAAAGAAGGTCGCCAAGAAAGCAGCTGCCAAGAAGGCTGATGACTGAGCAGACACCAGTACCCGGACCTGAGAAAATTATTTGAATTTGTAAAGAGGAATATGTCATGGCGGTAACAGCTGCAATGGTAAAAGAACTGCGCGAACGGACCGGCGCAGGAATGATGGAATGCAAGAAGGCGCTGGTGGAAACCAGTGGCGACATGGAGGCTGCAATCGAAACCCTGCGGATTTCCGGTCTCGCACAGGCTGACAAGAAAGCCAGCCGCGTGGCGGCTGAAGGCAAGATCGCCCTGGCGATCTCCGGAAACGGCAAGCAGGCGGTGATGGTCGAAATCAACTGCGAAACGGATTTCGTGGCCAAGGATGAGAGCTTCAATACTTTCGCATCCGCTGTTGCGGAAAATGTGCTCAATGAAGCACCGGCCGATGTCGATGCGCTGATGCTCACCCGTATCGGCGGGGACAGTGTTGAAGAAGCGCGCCAGGCGCTGATCAGCAAGATCGGCGAAAACATCCAGGTTCGCCGCTTTGTGCGGGCGTCCACCGATGGAACGCTGGGCGCTTATGTTCACGGCGGAAAAATCGGTGTCCTGGTCGACCTCTCGGGCGGTGACGAAGAACTTGCCCGCGATCTGGCCATGCACATCGCCGCACTGAATCCCGAGTTTGTCTCGGCTGACGACGTGCCGGGCGATGTCGTTGCCCACGAGAAGGAAATCCTGATTGCACAGGCACAGGGCAGTGGCAAACCCGCGGAAATCATCGAGAAAATGGTTGAAGGGCGCTTGCGCAAACACCTTTCAGGTATCACACTTCTCGGGCAGCCTTTTGTAAAGGACGGCGATATCACGGTGGAACAACTGCTCAAACAGGGTGGCGCCCGTGTCAACGGTTTCGACCGGATCGCAGTCGGCGAAGGCATCGAGAAAAAGCAGGAAAACTTTGCGGATGAAGTAATGCAGCAGGTATCCGGTGGCTGAAGAAGCCTTCCAAAGAATCCTCCTGAAACTCAGCGGCGAAGCGCTGCTGGGTAAAGAAGATTATGGCATCGATCCGGAGATCATCCACCGGATCGCTGTCGAGATCAAAGATGTCACCCGGTTGGGAATCCAGGTAGCCGTCGTCATCGGCGGCGGCAATATTTTCCGCGGCGCGGGTTTGGCCCAGTCCGGAATCGATCGCATTACCGGTGACCACATGGGTATGCTCGCCACCGTGATGAATTCGCTGGCATTGCAGGATGCCCTGGAAAGCATCAACGCGGATGCGCGCGTGATGTCCGCTATTTCGGTCCACGACGTTTGCGAAGACTACATCCGCCGCCGTGCAGTACGGCACCTGGAAAAAGGCCGCGTTGTGATCTGCGCGGGCGGTACGGGAAATCCTTTTTTCACCACGGACACCGCTGCCGCGCTGCGCGCGATCGAAATCGGAGCGGACATCGTCCTGAAGGCAACCAAGGTCGATGGCGTCTATTCCGCCGATCCGGTGAAAGACCCGGCCGCAGTTCGATTCGACCAACTGGGATATGACCAGGTCATTGAGAGCAAACTGGGCGTCATGGACGCGAACGCCATTGTTCTCTGCCGGGGCCAGGGCATGCCCATTCGCGTGTTCAACGTTTTTGGCGAAGGCAACCTGGTCCGGATCATGAAGGGTGAGTCCATCGGCACACTGGTTTCCTGAATCGTTTCACTTAACCATTCCCCTGACAGGAGAATTTCATGCTCTCTGAAATTAAAAATGACACCCGGACCCGCATGAATAAAAGCCTCGAAGCCCTGCGCCATGAACTGGCAAAAATCAGGACGGGCCGGGCACACCCGAGCTTGCTTGAGCACGTTCACGTGGATTATTACGGCAATGAAGTCCCGATTGGCCAGGCAGCCAGCGTTACGGTAGAAGACGCGCGCACGCTGGCGGTTTCACCATGGGACAAGTCGATGGTGAAGCTGATAGAAAAAGCCATCCTGACTTCGGACCTGGGACTCAATCCCACTACCGCGGGCCAGGTCATCCGGATCCCCCTGCCCCCGCTGACCGAAGAGCGGCGCCGGGAGTTGGGCAAGGTCGTGCACAGCGAAGGTGAGAACGCCAAGATTGCCATCCGGAACATCCGGCGTGACGCGAACCACGGCATCAAGGAATTGCTGAAAGAGAAGGAAATCTCTGAAGATGACGAGCGCAGGGCCGAGCAGGATGTTCAGAGCGTGACCGACCTGGCGGTCAGCAAAGTCGATGAGATCGTGGCCGAAAAGGAAAAGGAACTGCTTGAGTTCTGACCGGACCTTCGGGCCAGTTTGACATCCATCCCAACAAGGGGAATCGAGGCATGACCAGCACAGCGGAGATTCCGGCTCACGTCGCCATCGTGATGGACGGCAATGGCCGCTGGGCAAAGCAACGCAACCGGCCGAGATCGTTCGGCCACAAAGCCGGGCTGAAAGCGCTGAGAAAAATCGTCAGGCACGCCGGCAAGACCGGCATCAGGGAATTGACCGTTTTTGCTTTTTCCAGCGAAAACTGGAACCGGCCAAAAAAAGAAGTCGACCGCCTGATGGAACTTTTCATGCGGGCACTGGACCGCGAAACCCGGGAGCTTCACGAAAACGGCGTACGCATCCGCTTTATCGGTGATTCGGCCGCCTTCACACCCGAAATGCAACAAAAAATCAACGCCGCAGAATCGCAGACTGCCGGAAACCACCGCATGATACTTAACGTGGCGACCAATTATGGCGGCCGGTGGGACATCGTCAACGCGGCGCGCAAGACTGCGCAAGCCTATGCGGCAGGCCGGATCAGGCTGGACCAGATCGATGAAGGATATTTCGCCGGCCAGGTCATGCTCGGCGACACCAGCGACCCCGATCTTTTCATCCGGTCGGGGGGTGAAATGCGGATCAGCAACTTCCTGTTGTGGCAATGTGCTTATACGGAATTCTATTTCACGCCTGTGCTGTGGCCGGACTTCAGCCCTGATGTGCTTGATGAAGCCCTTGCCACGTACCGGTCCAGGGAGAGGCGCTATCGGTCTGACCAGTGAACAGGTGCGGGGCCAGCGGGTTTCGGGGACATGAATTTTGCTTAAGACCCGGATCATCACGGCGCTGATTATTTTTCCGGCAACCCTTGCCGCTGTTTTCCTGTCCCCTGCGTGGTTGTTCAGAATCATCATTGCACTGGTGTTGCTGACCGGCAGTTGGGAGTTTCGCCGGCTGGCCAACCTGACCACGACCGCCGGCTGGTCTTTGCAGGTAATCCAGGTGGTGCTGATCGCCTTGATGATGATTTTCTGGTCCATCGTGAAAGCACAGCCCATGTTGATTCTCGGAGTCGGCTGCCTGTGCTGGCTGCTGATGTTCAGCCGGTTGTTCACCTACCGGGATGGTGCTTTACCCGGCCGTTCGTTCAGCCAGGCCAGCTTTCTTTCCGCGCTGGGTGCCACGACATTTTGCTGGTATTCGTTGTGCTGGCTGCAGGATCAATCCGGGGGGCCGTTCGTGGTTTTCCTGCTTTTGCTGATCATCTGGGCGTCCGATGTCGGAGCTTATTTCAGCGGCAGGCAGTTCGGAGGGAGAAAACTCGCTCCCGCTATCAGCCCGAAAAAAACCTGGGCAGGCGTTTATGGCGGGGTGCTTCTTGCCATCGCCGCTGCATTCCTGTGGTCCGGATACATCGCCAAATTGCAGATTCCGGCTTCCGCGCTGCTGATCCTGTCTGCGCTGACGACCGTGACTTCAGTCGGCGGTGACCTGTTCATCAGCATCCACAAGCGAACCGTCGGGTTAAAAGACACCGGCACCCTGTTTCCCGGCCACGGCGGAGTTCTTGACCGTTACGACAGCCTGCTTGCAGGCGCCCCGTTCTTTGCCCTGGCCTGGCTGGTACTGCTGCCATGAACCGGGCCAACGTTTCCGTTCTCGGCTCAACCGGCTCGATCGGCCTGAATACGCTGGATGTAATCGACCGCAACCGGAACGATTTCCGGGTGGTTGCCCTGACCGCCAACCGGAATGTTGAAAAGCTGGCCGAACAATGCGCCCGGTTCGATGCACGCCTTGCAGTGATTGCCGATTCCTCCCTCGAGCCGGACCTGGTTGCCGCCCTGAAACGCCACGGAGCAGGCGCAGCTGTCATGTCCGGTGAGACCGGCCTGAAAGAAGCCGCCGGAATGGATGACACGGACATCGTGATGGCAGCGATCGTCGGCGCCGCAGGACTGAATTCAACCTTCGAAGCGGCTCGCCGCGGCAAGAAAATCCTGCTGGCGAACAAGGAATCCCTGGTCATCGCGGGTGAAGTTTTTATCGCCGAAGCGCGAAGGAACCGCGCCCGGATCCTGCCGGTCGATTCCGAACACAACGCGATATTCCAGGCTTTGCCGGACGGATTCGACGATGGGCTGGATGCAGCCGGCGTGGAAAAAATCATCCTGACGGCTTCAGGCGGTCCTTTCCGCACGCTGCCGGCAGATCAATTCGCCGGCGTGACCCCGGCCCAGGCCTGCAAACACCCCAACTGGAGCATGGGACGGAAGATTTCAGTAGACTCGGCCACGCTGATGAACAAAGGCCTGGAAGTGATCGAGGCACGATGGCTGTTCAATGCGCGGCCGGAACAGATCGAAGTGCTGGTTCATCCACAGAGCATCATTCATTCGATGGTGGCTTACCGGGACGGGTCGGTCCTGGCCCAGTTGGGCACCCCCGACATGCGCACACCCATCGCGTACTCGCTGGCCTGGCCCCGGCGAATCGAGGCCGGGGTGGAACGGCTGAACCTGGCGCAAATGAATGACCTGAGTTTTGAAAAGCCGGACCTGGCCCGTTTTCCCTGCCTGGAACTGGCTTTCCAGGCAATGCGTGCAGGGGCAAGCGCCCCGGTTACACTGAACGCGTCCAACGAAGTAGCCGTTGACGCCTTCCTTACCGGTAAAATAGGCTTCAGTCAGATTCCCGAGCTGGTCAGTGACGTGATGGAACGTATCAGCGTCACGGCCGTCAAAAATCTGGACGACGTTCTGGGTCATGACAATCAGGCCCGGCAGGCAGCGCAAGAGTGGGTGACTAAATTCTATGGGTGAAATCTTTGGTTCAATCTGGTGGTTGCTGGTCGCACTGGGCTTGCTGGTCACGTTTCATGAATTCGGCCATTTCTGGGTTGCCAGGAAACTGGGCGTCCGCGTGCTGCGGTTCTCGGTCGGGTTTGGCAAGGCCCTCTGGTCCCGTCGTGCCGCGGACCAGACCGAGTACGTCATTGCAGCCATTCCGCTCGGCGGCTACGTGAAGATGCTGGATGAGCGGGAAGGTGAAGTCCCGCAAAATGAACTGGGCCAGGCTTTCAACCGCAAGCCCGTGTGGACGCGGATCGCTATCGTGGCGGCCGGGCCGGTATTCAACCTCGTATTTGCGGTGCTCGCTTTCTGGCTGATGTTCATGGTTGGAATACCGGAATCGCAGGCCCATCATCGGTTCGGTCAACGGGATTGCCGCCGAAGCCGGAATCGAACCGGGCGACGCGATCGTCGCCGTGGATGGTCTCGATACCCGCACCTGGTCGCACGCCATCCTTGAATTGGTCGCACAGGCCCTGGACCGTAATTCACCCCGGATCACTGTCGAGGACGCCAATGGCATTCGTTCCGACCATGTGCTCAACCTGGCTGCTCTTCGCGCTGATTTCAGCGAAGAAGACACCCTGGACGCCATCGGCATCGAACCCTGGCGGCTGGACGTGCCCCCCGTCGTCGGTGAAGTGAGCGAGGACAGCGCCGCTTCCGAGGCCGGGATATTCCCCGGAGACCGCATTGTGAGCATTGGCGGCGAACCGGTGAGCAGCTGGCCGATGATCGGGCAGCTCGTTCAGACCCACGGCGTTGACGGTGAACCCCTGCCCGTCACGATCGACCGGGATGGTGTACTGGTGGAAATTGAAGTCCTGCCGCGCAAGGAAAAAACCGGGGCCTTCTCGAGCCGCCTCCTGCTTGGCATCACCAATGCAGCGATCAGCGACCAGCAACGAGCGACACTGGAACGCGCCGCCATCCTGCTGAAACTCGGCCCGGTAGAGGGCTTCGGGGCTGCGGTGAAAGAAACCTGGCGCCTGACCGGATCGACGCTTGGCCTGCTGGGCCGGATGGTGACCGGTAAAGCTTCCGTAAAAAATCTTTCCGGCCCGATCAGCATCGCGCAATTTGCCAACCGGTCGGCATCCCTGGGCCTGTCAAATTTCCTGTTCTTCCTGGGGGCAATCAGCCTGAGCCTGGGCATTCTCAACCTGTTGCCGATTCCCGTACTCGATGGGGGCCATCTGCTCTATTACCTGATAGAATTGGCAAAAGGCAGCCCGGTATCTGAGCAAACTCAGGTAGCGGGCCAATATTTTGGGCTAATCGCTCTTGCAGGCCTGATGAGCCTTGCTTTCGTTAACGATATTTTACGGCTGGTCGGGTAGGCTTTCTAAATCAATGATAAGAATTTTAACTCTGATTTTGAGTTGCCTGATGTGGGCCGGTATCGCACAGGCTGCAGACTCATTCATGATCTCGGATATTCGCGTGGAAGGACTGCAGCGAATTTCCGAAGGCACTGTCTATAACTACCTGCCGTTAAACCCGGGCGATGAACTCAACTCGGCCACTTCGCGTGCCGCAATCCGCGAGCTTTACCGTACCGGTTTTTTCCAGGACATCGCCCTGGAGCGCGAAGGAAATATCCTGGTGATCAAAGTCAAGGAGCGCCCCGCCATCGCGACCGTCACCCTGTCGGGTAACAAGGCGATCAAGGAGGAAGAACTGCGGCGCGTGCTCTTCGACATAGGCCTGTCGGAAGGCGAGGTATTCGATCGCCTGGTGCTCGACCGCCTGAAGCAGGAACTGGTCAAACAGTACTACAGCCAGGGGCGCTACGCGGTGAGCGTGGACACCCGGGTTACCGAACTTGAGCGCAACCGCGTGCGCATCGCGATCGTTATCGACGAGGGCGATGTGGCGAAAATCAAGCACATCAACATCGTGGGCAACGAAACCTTTACCGACAAGGATATCCGCAAGGATTTCGAAGCCGATATCGTCCCGAAATGGAAATTCTGGTCAAAAGACGGCCAGTATTCCCGCGAAAAACTTTCCGGCGACATTGAAAAACTCCGGTCCTACTACCTGGACCGCGGATACGTGGACTTCAGCGTGGAATCGACCCAGGTTTCCATCAGCCCGGACAAGCAGGACATCTACATCACTGCCAACGTGGCGGAAGGTGATGTCTATGGCGTGGAGGAAGTTTCAATCACCGGTGACCTGGTGATCGACGAAGGCACCATCCGCAGGCTTATCGTGATCCAACCGGGTGAAATATTCTCCCGGAAAAAAGTCGAACAAAGCGTGGAAAACATCAACTCGGTGCTCTCCAATATCGGTTATGCGTTTGCCAACGTCAACCCGATTACCGACGTAGACCGTGACGGCCGCCTGGTATCGATCAACTTTTACGTGGATCCCGGAAAACGGGTTTATATCCGGAGAATCCAGTTTACCGGCAACACCAAGACGAAGGACGAAGTGCTGCGGCGTGAAATGCGCCAGATGGAAGGCGCCTGGTTTTCCCAGTCGGCTATCGACCGGTCAAAGGTCCGGCTGCAGCGCCTGACGTATTTCGAGCAGGTGGAGATCGAGACTCCGCCGGTGGCCGGAACCGACGACCAGGTGGACATTCTGGTCAGCGTCAAGGAAAGGCCCGCGGGCAGCTTCACCGTCGGCCTGGGATACTCGCAGGTGCAGGGCCTGATTGCATCGCTCAGCGTCCAGCAGGACAACTTCATCGGCAGCGGAAAGCGCCTGGGCCTCGGCATATCGAACAGCAGCATCATCAAGAGTGTGAACCTGAGTTACGACAATCCCTACTGGAATGATGACGGCGTGAGCCGCGGTTTTTACGCACGCTACCAGGATTACAACTACCGGCAAGCCAACATTTCCACTTATACCAGCAGCGAGTGGGGAGTCGGCATGAATTTCGGCATTCCCGTCACCGAGGTGGACTACCTGCGGTCGGGCTTCGGATACCGGAATTCCCAGCTCAATATCGGAACCCTGGAATGTTTTGATCGCGACCCGGAAACCGGTTTCTGCTACGACTTCGGCTACCGGCCCACGGCTTTTGATCCCCTGTCACACTCGCTGGATTTCAACGGCGACGAAATCCTCGAGGCTAACGAGAGGGCATACAGCGTATGGGACTGGACAGTCAGCTGGACCCGCGACAGCAGGAACCACTTCCTGAATCCATCGCGGGGTTCGGCCCAGTCGCTGTCTTTGCAGATCGCCCTGCCCGGCAGTACCCGGGAGTATTACAAGTTTATCTACCGCGGGGCCAAGTACTGGCCGGTCTGGGGCGGGCTGGTGTTCGCGATCAGGGGTAACCTGGGTTACGGCAATGCCTATGACAACTATGACAAGAAATCCCAGGCCAAAGCCGCCTATCCGTGATCGACGCAGCCTGTCACTGGCGACTGCGACCCGACCGACCTGATGAAACTGGATACCAACATGCCGTTTTACGAGCACTTCTACAGTGGCGGCGTCCGCGACCTGCGTGGCTATGACGACAACACACTCGGGCCCAAAGACGGATATTGCCGGGCCGTGGGTGGCGACTTCAAAGTCGGCGGAGGCATGGAACTCGCATTCCCGACACCCTTCGTGGGCAGCCAGAGCGGAACCCGAATTGCGTTGTTTGTTGACACCGGCTACGTTTACGCAACTTTGAAGGATTTTGATGCCGCCAAATTGAGAGGCTCCTATGGCATCTCGGTGACCTGGGAAGCCCCGGTTGGGCCCATCGTGATTTCCTACGCCTTTCCGTTCAATGACCGGCCGGGTGACCGCACTGAAGACCTGCAATTTTCTTTCGGAACAACGTTCTAGCAGACAAAAACAGGTACTTGCCTGAGAGTCAGCCCGGGGCCTTTTTGTATTCTTAAATCTCCCTGTTGTGTGTACAATACGGAGTATGTGGTATTACGCCCGGATAATCTGTGTCCTTTTACTCGGCTTTGCCCTGGCGGCATCGGTCGAGGCACAGCAATTGCGCATTGGATACGTCGATATGAAGGAAGTGCTGGACAACGCACCACAGGTGCTGGCCGGGCGGGCCAAGCTGGACGTGGAATTCCGGGCGCGAAATGACGCGATTGAAATGGACGAAATGCGGGCCGATGCGCTGGAAATGCGCCTCCAGCAAGCCGACATGAACCCGGATAACCGGACCCAGATAGAAAGGGATCTGCGCGAATTACGCCGCAATATCACCCGCCGCAAGGAAGACCTCAGGGACGAACTTTCTTTTCGCAGGACAGAGGAAGTGCAGCAGCTCGAAGACCAGATCAATATCGCGGTGCAGGAAATCGCCCGCCGTAACGGCTTCGACCTGATTATTTCCAGCCCGGTGATTTACGCCAACCCTGACCTGGATATCACCAGCCTGATCCTGGAACAGTTAGAAGTCGAATACGCGGCTGACCAACTGGAACTCGGAACCCGCTGAATTTCCAGGTCATCGAATGCCAGCATCAACCTGCAAACACAGCCTGGCGGAACTGAGTGGCCAATTTGGCTTGCATCTGCTCGGCGATGGCAATCTCCTGGTTGATGGCGTCGGCACCCTTGCCTCGGCGGGCCCAAGCCAGGTAACGTTTCTCGCAAACCCCTCTTACCGCAAGCAATTGTCATCGACCAAAGCCGGCGCGGTCATTCTTAAAACGGAAGATTCCGGTGCCTGCCCGACCAATTGCCTGGTGGCGCACGACCCGTACGTTGCTTACGCCCGGATCGCCAGCCTGTTCGATCGGCATCCGGCAGCGAAAACCGGGATCCACCCCACGGCAATAGTCGCCAGCTCCGCAAAAGTCGGAAATGACGTCAGCATTGGCGCTCACGTTGTCGTTGGGGACAGCTGTGACATCGGCGACGGCTGCACACTTGGGCCGGGGACGGTGCTCGAAGCCGATTGCCACCTGGACCGGGGCTGTCGTCTGTGCGCCAACGTGACCCTTGGACACGGCGTGCGATTGGGGAAACGGGTGCTGGTTCACCCCGGCGCCGTTATCGGCGCTGACGGGTTCGGCATCGCTTTCGATTCGGATCACTGGGAAAAAGTGCCGCAACTGGGGTCCGTGATCATCGGCGACGATTGTGAAATCGGCGCCAACACCTGTATCGACAGGGGCGCGGTGGGTGACACTGTGCTCGAGGAAGACGTCCACATCGATAACCTGTGCCAGGTTGGACACAACGTCCGGATCGGCGCCCATACCGCCATTGCCGGAACCACCGGCATCGCCGGCAGTACCACGATCGGGAAATACTGCCTGATCGGGGGCGGAGCCGGTATTTCCGGCCACCTGGAAATTGCCGACCGCACGACCATCAACGGCCGCAGCCAGGTATTCCATTCCATCCGTGAACCGGGTAAATCCTGGTCCGGGCACCTGCCGTCCACGCCCATCCAGGATTGGAACCGCAACCTGGCCCGGCTGCGAAAACTCGATGAACTGGCGCGTAAGGTCCGCACCCTTGAATTGCAATTGGGAAAAATGAACCAAGATGAAAAATAATATATTGCCCGGCCCGGTCGAGGCTGTCGAGATCCAGAAATACCTGCCGCACCGGTACCCGTTCCTGTTGATTGACCGGGTTCTTTCGATGGAACTGGAACCCGAAAAGCGGCTGATCGGTGTCAAGAATGTCACGATCAACGAGCATTTTTTCGAGGGCCATTTTCCCGGCAACCCGATCATGCCGGGTGTGTTGATGATCGAAGCCATGGCCCAGGCCGCCGGTATGCTGGCCCACCTTGCCGCCGAAGTCGACGGCAAGAAAGGCGAATTGTACGTGCTGGTCAAAGTCGACAACGCACGATTCACGCAGGTCGTGGTGCCAGGAGATCAGCTGATCCTGGATGTCATTCAGAAGCGCATCATGCGCAGAATGGGCCGTTATGAATGCCAGGCCTTCGTTGGCGACCGGCAGGTCGCCAGTTGCGAATTGCTTTGTGCAGGAAAGCAGGGGTGAGTGGGATTCATGAAAAAGCCCTGGTTGACCCCCGGGCCAAAATTGCCGATGACGTAGAAATCGGCGCATTCAGTATCGTCGGGCCGGACGTTACCATCGGTCCCGGTTGCTGGATCGGCCCGCATGTCGTTCTTACCGGCCGCACGACCATCGGCAGGAATACGCGGATTTTCCAGTTTGCCTCCATGGGCGAGGAACCCCAGGACAAAAAGTACAACGGCGAAGACACCGAACTGATCATTGGCGAAAACAACACCATCCGTGAACTGTGCACGTTCAGCCGCGGCACCGCCCAGGGTGGCGGCAAAACCATCATCGGCGACAATAACTGGATCATGGCGTGCGTCCATATCGCCCACGACTGCCGCCTGGGTGACAACATCATCATGGCGAACAACGCCTCCCTGGCTGGTCATGTCACGGTCGGGGACTGGGCCATTCTTTCCGGATATTCGCTGATCCACCAGTTTTGCAGCGTCGGCGAACACAGCTTCACTTCCTTCGCCAGCCATGTAAACCAGAGCATCCCGCCTTATGTGACCGTTTCAGGCGAGAAAGCCAAGGCCAAGGGCATCAATAGTGAGGGGCTCAAGCGCAGGGGATATACATCAGATCAGATCCGGCAAGTCCGCCGGGCCTACAAGTTGCTTTACCGCTCGGGTATCCCGCTGGAAGAGGCCAGGCAACAACTCTCCCTGATGGCGGAAGAACACGAAGAGATCAGGCCCTGGGTTGATTTCCTGGCGACCACAGAGAAGAGTTTCATACGCTGATCCAGTCCAGGCATCCAACCGTGGCCCTGGTAGCGGGCGAAGCTTCGGGTGATCAACTCGGAGCCGCCCTGATGGACCGCCTCAGGCAACAGTACCCGGATATCAAATTCGCCGGCATTGGCGGGGCGAAGATGAAAGCTGCCGGTATGGATGCCTGGTGGGATTCCGGGGAACTCGCGTTATTCGGCTTGTTTGAAGTGCTGTCGCATTTACCCAGGCTCGTGCGCCTGCGGCGGGAACTATTGCAGCGCCTGCTGGCACTGTCACCGGATATCTTCATCGGCATCGATGCGCCCGATTTCAATCTCCGCCTGGAAATCCAGCTCAGGCAAGCGGGTATATGCACCGTGCAATACGTCAGCCCGACGGTCTGGGCATGGCGTTCGAGGCGGGTCAGGAAAATCAGGCGCGCGGCTGACCTGGTCCTTTGCCTGTTCCCGTTCGAACCCGGTTTTTTCAAAAATCACCAGGTACCGGCCACCTATGTCGGCCACCCGATGGCCGACCAGATATCGGCGGATTCTGATCCTGGCGCGGCTCGCGATGCGCTGGGACTGGTCCGGGACGCGGAAACCGTCGCGCTGCTGCCCGGCAGCCGGACCGGCGAAGTATCGCGCCTGGCTCAGCCCATGATCGAGGCTGCCCGAATCCTTTCATCGAAGCGCCCGGGTCTGCAATTTGTTGCCGCGATGGCCAACGGCACCGTGCGTGATGTCTTCCAGCAATCCATGGACCGGCTTGATTTTTCCGGAATAACGCTGGTTGAAAACGCGCCCCGGACCGTCATTGCCGCGGCCGACGCCGTGATGTGCGCTTCGGGTACCGCAACCCTTGAAACCATGCTGGTAAACCGCCCAATGGTAGTGGCTTACCGGATCTCGGTCGCAACCTATCACCTGGCCAGAATCCTGCGAATGATCCAGACGCGAATGTTTGCCCTGCCCAATATTCTCGCTGGCGAAATGCTGGTTCCTGAACTGATCCAGCAGGACGCAACCCGCGAAAAACTGGCTGAAGAAATCGGCCGCTGGCTGGATGATGGAAAGGCACGAGCCGCGCTACGGAAGCGTTTCAGCGAGATTCACGAGCAACTGCGTTGCGATGCCAGCCTGAATGCTGCCCGGGCAATCGAAGGATTGCTGGACCCGTGAGCGGATTAGCCGCCGGGGTAGACGAGGCCGGCCGCGGCCCCCTCGCTGGCCCGGTAGTCGTCGCCGCAGTCATTCTTGACCCGCTCCGGGTCATCGCCGGCCTGGATGATTCCAAGAAACTCAGCGCCAGGAAACGTGAGATGCTGTTTCTTCAAATCCAGGAAAGAGCCCTTGCCTGGTCCATCGTGGAAGTAGGCGTCGATGAAATCGATGAGATCAACATACTGCAGGCGACCTTGCTGGGAATGCGCAGGGCCCTGGAAGGCCTGACACCGTTTCCGTCGCTGGCGCTGGTCGATGGGAACCACGCTCCGAGGGTCGATTGCGAAGTGCGAACCATCGTCCAGGGTGACAGGCTGGAACCGGCTATCTCGGCCGCTTCCATCCTGGCGAAGGTATTTCGTGACCGCCTGATGAATACCTGGCATCAGCACTTTCCCTGCTACGGGTTCGACCGGCACAAGGGTTATCCAACTGCCGAGCACCTGCGACTCGTTGCGGGAAAACGGGCCATGTGAAATTCACCGGAAATCGTTTGCGACCGGTACGGAAATCGATGTTGAGAAGTAATCGCGGATGATCTCCTAGAAGCCCTTCGCGGATGAATCCGCTCCTACTGGTCTATGAACTGCTCTATGGCTTCACGCGTTACCGGGCCGACAAAGGACTTCACCGCCCGCCCCTGCTTGTCCAGGATGATCGTCGTTGGTAACGCCTTCGGGGCGCCAAACGGCTCGGGGGGTGCGAAAACATCGACCTTCAGAATCGGATATGAGATCTGGAAATCTGCGAGAAATTCGTATAAGTCGCTGTCTTCCAGTTCTTCATATTGCAGGCCAAGCACGGTTATGTCGGCACGCTCATCGTGCAAATTCGAAAGCTCGGGAATTTCCTTTCGACACGGCGCGCACCAGGTGGCCCAGTAATTCAGGACCACCCATTCTCCGCGGTAATCACTCAGCTTGACTTCTCCGCCGCCCAGAGCCTGCAGCCCGAAATCGACCGGCTCTTCCGTTTCATAATCGCCCCAGGCGCTCGATGCCAACAGCATCAGCACAGGGATCCACCAGTTCATGACTCGTTTCACTTCGATTTCCCCACATCATCGGTCCGGAGATACATGCTCCGTAAGGATCGTTCCCACTCCACCTGGCCATGCTTGCGAATGTGCGCCAGGCTGGCCACAAATGCCTGGTCCCAACCGGTTTCCCGCGGGAGTTGTGCCAATTTCCTCCAGGGGAAGATAGAAATCCCCCTGGCTGTAAAGATCCCCGAGCGAAAGGTCTTCGAGATCGCGCGTAAGAATCCAGCTCCCGTTCTCGTCGGTATTCACGATGTGCTGGTCAGCCATGCGTGACATCAGCGTGACGATCTGCAACTCGCTGGCCCGTTGCTCGAGATCGAGCAGATCGCCGTTGGACAGTGCTTTTCCGTTTCGCTGTGCATTCCACAAGTGCCCGATCAGCCGGAAAGTGAGCTGAAACTCCCAACGTTTCGGCCAATCCGTCTCATACTTCCGGTAATCTGAGAAAGTCGTCAGTGAAGCCGCCAGCGAAGCGCCGAACAGGATGACATTCCAAACGATATAAATCCAAATCAGGAAAATCGGCACGGTGGCCAGGGCGCCGTAAATCACCTTGTAGTTGGCATGGCTGACGTAAGCGATAAATCCTGTCTTGGCCAATTCGAACAGGACGGTGCTCAGAAACGCGCCGGCCAGGGCATGCTTGATTTTAACCCGGCGATTGGGCACAAAGATGAAAAACAGCGAGATGGCCAGCCAGGAGAGCAGAAAGATTCCGGTCCGGTGAACAGCGGGCGAAATCGTTTCCTGGACCCCCACGACACCCAGGATTTTCTGCACGCTCAGCGCAATCGCGGCGCCAATCAGTATGGGACCGAGTGACAGTACGGCCCAGTACATGACGATCCGGTTGACCAGTGTGCGGCTCCGGTCAACGCGCCAGATCCGGTTTAAGGCGACTTCAATCCGGATCATCAGCATCAGCGCCGTGACGACCAGCAGGATGGTGCCGGGCAGGGTCAGGCTGCTGATACTCTCCAGGAACGTGTCAATGTAAGGGACAATTTGCTCACCCGTTGCCGGCATGAAATTATCGAATATGAAAGCCTTGAGGTTGGCTGACCACTGGCTGAATACCGGAAATGCCGCGATAATGCCAAAAACAACCGCCAACAGCGGAACCATGGCCAGCAGGCTGGTATAGCTCAGCGAGGCCGCCTCCTCCAGGCAACGATCTTCCTGAAAGTGTTTCCACACGTGGCTTGCCAGGCGTCTGACCCGCCTGACATGTCGAGGCAGGTTCAGTGCAAATTGGTTTTCCTTGTTCATTATCTTTTCCCGGCGCTGATCTCTGCATAGAATGCATGCATCGAGTAAGTGCCCCATTCTAACCAAGGGAGTGAGTATGACCATCAGAATTTTCCACAATCCCCGCTGTTCCAAGTCCCGGGCGACGCTGGCCTTGCTGCAGGAACGTGGATTTGAGCCAGAAATCACGCTATACCTCGAAAACCCGCCGGACGCCGGTGAATTGCGTTCCATCCTCGGCAAACTGGGGCTGACGGCCAGGCAACTGATGCGGACAGGCGAGGCGGAATATCCGCGAGTTGGGCCTGTCCGACGAGTCACTGAGTGAAAAAGCGCTGATCGCAGCCATGGCTGCCCATCCGCGACTGATCGAGCGGCCCATCGTGCTTGCCAACGGCAAGGCTGCGATTGGACGTCCTCCCGAAGCCGTGCTGGACATTCTCTGATCAGCCGGTCCGCACTAACCGGGTCTTACCTGGCCTTGCTGTTGCTCCAGCCGATATGGCACGCGCTGTTGCCCCGTCCAATGGGGTCCGGCAACTGGCTGCTGGCGCTGGTAGCCGCCGTTCCGTTGCTGTTGCCGTTAAAAGGCCTGCTGGCCGGTTCCTTGCGCTCGATGACCTGGGCCGGCTACCTGGTCATGCTTTACCTGGTCATCGGAGTCATGGAAGCCTGGAGCAATCCGGCGCAACGGGCACCCGCCCTGCTTCAAACGGCTCTCGTGGTTATTTTTACCGCCAGCGTTCTCGCTTTCAGTCGGTCGAAATAGCCGGGTTCAACGCTTCCTGACGCGGCTCCGTTTTTCGCGAAGGGAGCACGAAGAATTCGAGGTAAAGGGTATTGAGGCGGATCACTGCATGGGCGACTCCGCTGGCAATCGAGCCCGATCTTCGCAACGATTCAGGCTGGCGGTTCCAGTCGGACAGGAACCGGTCCACTCGTGCAAGGCCTGCGATATTGATTGAAGAAACCGCCACGTTCGACTCGCGGAAACGTCTCAAAACCGCCGAGTCGAGCAGTGAATCGTAACCCTCCAGGCTGGCTCGTAGTTCATCCGAATCAATCATCGAGTCCGGGTAGAAAAGATTCATGTAGGAACGAACCAGGGCTTTGCGGGCAGTCAGTTCCACTTGCAGGTCGATCAGCGATTCGACTGCGTCGCCGCTGCCGCCGCGTGACTGGGGCCTGAGCAATGCAGCATAAATCATGGACTGTTCGGACTGGTAAAGACTCCGCAGATGCTGGTTGACCCGCTCGGAAATGGACTGATCAGGCGGGTATTCGTGGGGCGTCACACCCAGCCCCGTCACGAACCAGTCACGCCACTCCGATCCTTTGCTCCAGTTCACCTCAATGATTTCCGAAGGTTTTTTGCGGGCGCCGGCCAGGTAAGTCAGGCGGTCCGGCACGATATGGAAAGCCCCCTTGGAGTTGAGCGAAGTCATGATTCGTGAACCGACCCATTCCGTTGGGCAACTGTCGTCCCGTACTTCGTCCGTGGCCTCCCCGAACAGGTAATGATATTCATCCGGACTGACAAAATTGGAACCGAACACTTCGGTTACCGCCCCGTTTTCCCGGAATCGGCCTACCAGGTCAAAACTCAGGTGTCCGAAGAAGTTGGCTACGTGCGGATCATCCGGACGCACGGGAACGTCGCGGCGATTGACCCACTGCACATTTTGATAACAAATCTCAATTTTGCCCATGCCGATCTGGTCGGCGATCAGGTAGGGATCCGGAAACAGGCCGATCAATGCCCTGGTCGCCTCCAATTGACCTGCCATTTCACACACCCGGTCAGGGTCGCAAGGCCCGATGCTCAACCCTTCCGTCCGGTAAGCCGTGTGCTGAAATGCATCTCCATGCAAAACGACATCAGCACCCGGCCGCATATATTCCGCACGAAACTCGAGCTCGGCTTCGCGTAATCCGGCCGCCAGGTCATCGAGCGCCTGGCGGTAACTGACCAGACTTATGCGCACCGGGTCATTGATCCCTGTCCCCTGGCCACTGATGCAATCGACCTGTTGGGCGATGTCTTCCAGCAAATCCAGCCCCTGCTGGCGCAAACCCAGCACCCGCGCCTCGTTTTCCGGCGTCTGGAAGTAGACCGGCGCCTGCCTCGCCAGCCAGGTAACCACGTTCGCCAGGCTCGCCCACTCAAGAGGATTCGGCAGTGGCTGTTCCGGTAGTCGGCAGCCCGTCGGGAATTGGTCTTGCAGGTAACCCAGGGAGAAATTGATCCGTTGCCAGGGCGGCATCATCAATTCTCTGCGCAATTGTTCAGAACCAAACGGCCCGTCTGAATCGCCTGAAAGCTCTTCCTTGTTCACCAGGACTTTGGACATTTCGACCAGGCTCTTGATGCAGCCATCGAATTGTTCGCGATTGTAAACAATGGTCCGGGGGTGGTCCGAATTGGCCGCGAGGTTGGTGCAAATATTGATTTCTTCAGCAATTTGCCGACGCACCGGCTGGTCATAGTAATAGCTTAAATCCGGGATCATCAGCACCAGTTGGGTAATGGCGTCACCTACGTTCTGTCTGAGCGCAAGCAGCCTGTCCGGGTCGCGGGAATCGCCCTGGAGGTACTGAACCGCGTCAAAGACCGTGGCCAGGTTCGCGTTAATCCTGGGGTCAACCGCGGAAAACTCACCGGCATACGCCTTTGACAGCCCGGGTAATAGTTCGGCCATGAGCCCGGCAACAGGTAGTCGGGGGGCGATAACCTCCTCAACGGCAACGTCCGCGGCTTCTGTTTCTTCCGAACCGGCCGCTTCCGAACCGGCTGCTTCCGGGCCGGTTTCATCCGGTTCCGTTTGATCCGGCGTTTCAGCAGCCTGAACGACGACCGGTTCGTTCAACAGCATGTCGGAGACAATCCAGAGCAACGACTCGGTAAATGCGAGGTAGCGTTCCTCCCTCAGTCCTTCCACTGCTCCGGCCAGTTCCAGGATGTATGCGGCGTTGCGGGTTTGGTCAAAGTCCAGGGACGGGAAAACCGAAAACAGTTCAAACCTCAAGTGCTTCAATCGAAACTCATCCGGTGGGCCCGGCAACATCGTGGACGCAGTAATAATTCGCAGCTGTTCCAGGACATCTTCGATCACGGCAGCGCCTTCCGGTTGCTCCGCCGCCGGTGCCAGGAGCGGTTGCTCAACCAGGGTCCAGGGGGCAAACCAGTCGGCGTTAAGACCCGAAATGGCCGCAAGCAGGGTTTCGTTGGCCGTGGCCGTTGCAACCAGACTCAGCCACAACATGGGAGCCTGTGTTTCGATCCGATGCAACACCTCCGGAAGTATGGCCGCAGCCAACCGTTCATTGCTGCGGTCAAACAACTGCTGCCACAGGCTGCCGTCCTGGGGGCCCAGCGGGGAAACAGACAGCCCGGGGGTCTCCATGTGCTGTGACAGTTCGCGCAATAAGAACCAGGCCGCGGGATCAAGTTGTGATCCGCGAACCGGAAGCTCCGTGTATCGACCGGCCAGGCGGTCAAGCCAGGCCCGGTCAGCCCGAAAGTCGGCTTGCAACACATCGGCATCGGATACTCCCCGGGTCGCCGCGGGCTCCAACAGGCGCTCAACGGCGATCATCGTCAGCAGTGTTTGAATCCGGGAGGGCCGGTCAGCCAGGGCCGCCGCCAGGTGTGTTACCTGCGGCAGATCCTCGACGGCCAGCAAAACGGGTTTTGGGCTTTCAGCCTCCGGCTCAGGTAACGGTTCGCCAAGCTCCGCTGCCTGCTGTTCCGGTTCGCTGACCGGCTGCGTCTCCTGTGCCTGAACGCCAAAGCCGGACAGGAGAATGATCGCGGCCAGCAAACAGAACCGGACACGTCTGCACGCCCTGCCTGACAGGCCTGGAAAAACGGAATAAATCGCTTTGGGGAACCACTGATCAATCATCGTGCTGCTCTAATTGAGTCCTGACAAGATATACTACGCGAATGATCTCAAAACTGCTCATCATCACAACAGGCGGCACCATCGATAAGATCTATTTCGATGACAAAAGCGACTATCAGATCGGCGAACCGCAGATCAGCCAGATCCTGCATGCGATGCACGTCGCCTTCGATATCGAAGTGACCGCCCTGATGCGCAAGGACAGCCTGCACATTGGCGACAAGGAGCGGCAGTTGATCCACGCTACCGTTGCCGCCGCCGATGACGCCCATATCCTGATCACGCACGGCACCGATACGATGGTCGAGACGGCCAGGGTGCTGGGCGATATTCCCGGGAAGACCATTGTACTGACGGGTGCCCTGAACCCTGCCCGCTTCCGTGATTCCGACGCCATATTCAATATCGGTTGCGCGGTCGGCGCCGTTCAAAGCCTGCCCCCGGGGGTCTACATCGCGATGAACGGTAAGGTGTGGGACCCGGAACGCGTGCGCAAAAACCTCCGCGAAAACTGCTTCGAACCCTTGTAGGAGCGATTTCAATCGCGATTTTCTGAAAATTCATTCGCGATTAAAATCGCTCCTACAAAACTTTCACCGCGTGAATGGCCAGCCCCACCAACCCCCCAACCAGGGTTCCGTTGACCCGGATAAACTGTAGATCCCGGCCGATCGCCCGCTCGATCCTTTCGCTGGTTTCAGTCGCATCCCAACTGCGGACCGTGTCGCTGATCAGGCTGGCGATGGAATGCCGGTTAACCTCGACAACAGCCACGGCCGAATCTACCAGCCAGGCGTTCACCCAAGCCTGCATTTCCACGTCGTTTTCGAGCTCCTCCGAAAGCCCGGATACCAGGCCATCCAGGCGAATGAGGACTTCGGACTGCGGGTTTTCAAGATCGACCTCCAACCCGCCCACCAGGTCGCTCCATAACTCGCCCAGGTAGTCCTGCAGCTGACGATTTTCCAGCACCCCTTCCCTCAGCCGGTCGCCCCATTGCCGGTATTCCGGTGAATGCTTCAAGTCCTGCGCCCATTGCACGAGCCAGCGATTGAAATCGTCACGCATGGCATGATCCGGATCCAGGGACATTTCCAGCAATAAAGTCTCGATACGGTCCAGCATCTGAACCACGATCCGGTCATCGATGAATCCCGGCATCCACCACGGGCTCTCCCGTTGCACGTTACCCCTGATCAGTTCACGGTTGTCGTTCAGCATCACCAGCGCGAAGCGCAGCGATTGCGTCAGGACTTCCTGGTGACGGCCGTCCTGCACCAGCCAGTCCAGGGTTCGCCCCAGCAACGGGGCCAGGTCAGCCTGCGCCAACTGGCGGCTGCCGAGCCGAACCATGAAGTGACGAACCTGCTCCTGGTGCAGTACACCCAGCGACCAACGCGCCATGCGCATCCCAAGGTCGAGCATGCGGGCATGCCCGGTTGGCGATTTCAGCCACTTTGCGGTCCGGCCGGCCAGGTTCGCCGACTCGAGCTTCACCCGCACCACGTCCGGGTGCAAAAAGTGTTCGGCCACGAACTGGGCGAGGTTTTCGCCAATCTCGTTCTTGCGTTTCGGAATAATCGCCGTGTGCGGGATGGGTATTCCCAGCGGATGGCGGAACAGGGCCACCACCGCGAACCAGTCGGCCATGGCGCCGACCATGCCGGCTTCAGAGAACGCGTTCAGCCAGCCGGCCCAGCTTTCCGGCCGGTCCAGCGTGATAAAAAACAGCACAATCATCAGCGCCAGTAAAAAAAGAGGAAGACGTTTCATCCGGAGAATAATATCCAATCATCGTGCCAGTTGACGAACGGAGACGAAATAAGTACCTTTATGGCCCCTTCGCGGTTTCACCGCAAGGATTTGCACGGGCGATTAGCTCAGTTGGGAGAGCGCTGCAGTCACATTGCAGAGGTCACAGGTTCAAGCCCTGTATCGCCCACCAATTTATCGACGAACATCGGAAACTGGCGCTCACTCGCTGACCGGTTTCTTGGCCAGCTTACGCTGCAGCGTCCGCCGGTACATGCCCAGACTGCGGGCGGTGGCCGAGATGTTGCCGTCGTGCTCGTTCAACACTTTCTGGATGTGCTCCCATTCAAGACGTTCCACGGACATCGGGCTGTAATCGCCGGGCTTCCAAAAGCTGATCGTGGCCAGCCAGTGCGCGCAGGATATCGTCGGCCTTCACCGGCTTGGCAAGGTAGTTGGCCGCGCCCCGTTTGACGGCCGCGACGGCGGTGGCGATGCTGGCGTAACCGGTCAGCACGACGATAACGACATCGGGCGCAACTTGCAGCAGGGCATCGATCACGTCCAACCCGGAATCCTGACCCAGTTTGAGATCAACCAGGGCGTAATCCGGCTTGTGTATTTTCGCCATCTCCAGCGCTGCGCAGGCTGAGATGGCGCTGAACACCTCGAAACCCCGGCGTTGCAGGGACCGGCCCAATACCTGCAGGAAGACTTCGTCATCATCGACGATCAGCAAACGGCCAACTTCCGGTGACCGCCTGTCCCTTGCTTCCATGGGATTGCCGGACCCGGATTTTCTGAAGGGGGAAGCATCGCGGTTACCCGGCAACCGGCGCCAGCGGAAGCCGGATTTCAAGCCGGGTGCCGCCACCCGGCCGGTCGTGCAGCGTAACGTCGCCTCCCAACCGCTCGATCGAGGCGCTGCTCAGCAGTACACCGAGGCCGAGCCCGCCCTCCTTGCGGCTGACGTAGCGCTTGCCGAGAGAATCGGCGAGCTCGGGCGGGATACCCGGGCCGCGGTCCTCCACGCGGAACAGCGCGCAGTCACCGTCCTGCACCACTTCCAGCCGGATTTCCCCGGGGCTGGCGTCGGCCGCGTTGTTCAGAAAGTTCAGAACGGCATGGTTGAAGCTGGGATCTACATCGATTTCGAGGTCCGAGGCACGCGGCTCCAGGACAATTTCCAGCGGGACCTCCGGCCGCGCCAGGCTCCAGTCTTCCCGGATTACCGCCAGCAAGCCAGCCAGGGTTTCACGCGAGCGCCGGCTGCTGTCGGCCGTAGTCGAGAGGAGTTGTCCAAGTATCTGGTCACAGCGTTCCAACTGTTGCTGCAGCACGTCCGTCTGGGACGCCAGGCCGGGGTGATCGGCTGCCAGTTCTTCAGTCAGCAGAGTCATGGTGGCCAGCGGCGTCCGCAGTTCGTGAACGGTCCCCGCAGCGATGCTGGCAACGCCGATGATCTGTTCGTTGCGCAGGCCTTCCTCGCGAATCCGGTTGATCGCTTGCTGCTGGCTGCGAACGGTTCCCGCCATGCGCACGACAAACCAGCAGATCAGCAACGCACTGAAGGCAAAGTTGATCCACATGCCCAGGAAATGAGCACCCATCGTCGTGGCATGTGAGCCGCCATGCCCTGGATTCTGAACTCGCATGCCGAACAGGTCCAAAGGATGATAGAAGTAGAACAGGGCCGTGTAGCAGGCCAGCGTCAGGGTCGCAATCGCCCAGGTGTGGCGCGGTTGCAATACCGCTGCGCTGATGATCAACGGGATCAGGTAGTAGCTGACCAGCGGGTTGGTTGAGCCGCCGGTGAGGTAGAGAACAGCGGTGACAAAACCAATGTCCAGCAGTAAATTGGCGAAAAACTCACCCTCACCGACCGGCCGGGGCTGCCCCAGGCGGGCCAGTAATACCAGGTTGAGAAACGCCATTGCCAGCAGACACGCCCAGTAGCGGCCGCCACGGCACCTGTGGAAGATTGTAGTAGCGCATCCAGGCCAGGGCCGCGAGCAGCGCAACCACCAGGATGCTGCGGATGGACCAGACCCGGAACAGGTTCTGCCGCGAAGGGCCGGCCGGCTGCCTGGCCTGCATAGCTCACCAATTGAAGTCGAGTTTCAGGTAGAAGTTCCGGCCGGCGGCGTACAACTGCATGCCAACAGGAATATCGCTTTCACGCACCCTATTATAACCCCCGAGGTGATCCTGGTAAGCCTTGTCGGCCAGGTTCTCAATGCCAGCGGCGACGCTGATAGGTCAGTGAGGTTGAGGCCCGGCGTGCAGGTTCACGATTCCCCATCCGGGTGTGACCTGCTCGTCGTTATACGCAGCCACATGGTCCTGGCGCGCGGCAGCCATGTTCTGTAAGGAAATGTACCAGCGCTCTGCCGAATACAGGAGCTCGACAAAGGATGACAGCGGTGCGATCCGGTAGAGGTTATCGCTGCGGTCTGTGCGCTTGCCGCGAACATAGCTGAGGTTGCCACGCAACGTCCAGGCGTCCGCCATGGCCCACTCGAAAGCCAGGTCCGCGCCATATAGTTCAGCGTCGATATTTGCGTACTGCAACGGCGGTTGGCCGCTCATCATCATGGCAAAGCGATTGGCCGTTTCATTGGTCGATGGGACACCCTGGATGAAACCGTCAACCTTGCGATAGAACAGTTCCGGGGTCAGCTGAAAAGCAGCCGGCGTCCAATCGATGCCCGCCGTGTATTCGACGCTCTTCTCGGGTTTCAGGCCGATATCGCCAATATAGGTGCGGCCGTCGGCCAGTCCGGCGGTGGACTCCAGTGGCAGCCACAGATAACGCTCCTGGTAGCTGGGGGAGCGCATTTTGCGGCCCAACCCGAGATTCAGTCGCACATTGGATCCCAGGTCACGACTGGCCTTGAAGATGCCGACCCACTGGTTGTCAGTCACGCTTCGGTTCGAGCCGTTGAAGTCGGCAGCCAGCTCATCCAGCCGGATTTGCTGAATATACATCGGGCTGCCGGGCATGATGCCCAGGCTGCCGCTTACCTCGCCGGCATCCATCGCCACCCGGTTGTAGCGCAAACCGGCTTCAAGGTCCCACGACCCGGCAGCGTAAGCCAGCGTTCCGAAAATCCCCGCGCGGTCGCGCTGCGCACGGATGAAATTATCGATATAAAAAGGCTCACTGAAGGGATCAGTGATGCGCGCCGTGTGCGATACCCACTCGGCGTCCGAGCCGAGCACGACCCGCCTGCCCGGTTGTTCAACCACCCAGGTCAGCGCCACGGTGTGCGTTGCTCCGCGAGGATCCGACTGGCGGTAATTCGGCTTACCCATCGGGTTCAGCGGCGGCGGACGCAGCGTGAAGTTGTCCATCATGTGCTCGACCGATAACGTGCTGGCCACCAGGTTCAGCTGGCCGGAGCCGGCGTCCATATCCAGGTCGAAAGCATACTGATCCGAGTCTACGTAGCGTATATCCATCGGTAAGGCGGGCGTGCCGCTCGGCTTGGTCCGGTTGGCAATTGCGCTGATAGCCAGTTCGGCGTTCCCGAAGTCGTGACCGTAGCCGAAGCGGTACTGCTCACGCTCGTAGGCCGTAGCGGCAACGACTCCCCCGTCAAAGGCGTAGTCATCCGCACGGTCGATGCTTGCGGCGAAATCAAGCCGGTTGCGCCGGCTGTGGATTCCGGTGAAGACAGCGCCGCTGAGACTTGCCGCATTGGTTCCGTAACTGGCGTCAGCCTCGCCGTATGTGGACCACTCGTCGAAATCTGAAAAGTCACCGCGCCGAGCGGAAATCCCGATGCCGCCGCCAAGACCTTCAGGAACTGCCTCGACCGTGCCGAGGCCGCGATACAGCGTGACTGACTCTGTCAGCGATTGCGGTATCGAGGACAGCGGCGTGTCCATCCAGTTGGGGCAGTCCGCGGTATAACCGATACCGTCAATAGTTACTTTGTTTTGCGCGCCAAACAAACCCCGGTACTGGCTGATCCGGGTCAGCGGGCCATTAGCGTTCCTGTTGGCGCCCGGGAACATCCGAAGAAGATCGCTGTTATCAGCCCCCGGCTGCATCACCTGGCTGGTCTCCAACTCAATGGCGTCACTGATACGAACACCGGTGACCATGACAATTTCCAAACGGCTGTCGTCGCCACCCGGTTGCTCAATCCACTCAACCTCTTCCGCGGCCGTCAGCGTCGTTAACAATGTCATCGACAGGCTGCAAGCCGATGTAATAATTAATTTTTTCACAGACGATTCGGTAAGCTTGAACCACCGCGAGTGTACTGGATCGGGACTGGGTTGGGATGTGGCAAATTGTCGCAGCTGAAGCCGCACGCTCAAATACCGAAATGCCCGCCAATTGGCCGCCTTTCAGATAGCGAACCCAACCCCGATGGTATGATTACGCATATAGAATCTTGACGTGGTCTGGAGCCCAGGTAGTTTGAAATATTGCATCAAAAGTCTTACCACCAATGACAAACGTTGATCCGCTGGTGTCCGTGATTATTCCGGTGCGCGATGATCCCGACGGAATCCGGAAGGTACTCGACTGCCTGGCTGCACAGACACTTCCACAGAACCGGTTTGAAGTGATCATTGGAGATGACGGATCCCGCCCGGATTGCGTGCCCCGGGTGGCGGCCGATAAACGGGTTCGTGTCGTCAGCGGCGCGCCCCGGACTTCCTATGCCGCCCGTAACATGGCTGTTGCAGCCAGCCGGGGAAATATCCTGGCTTTTTGTGACGCCGACTGCCTTCCGGCACCCACATGGCTTGAAGAAGGGCTGTCTGCGCTCGAAGACGCCGATGTGGTTGCCGGTGAAGTGAGGTTCCAGGCGCCGGCCAAACCCACGATCTGGTCACTGCTGACCATTGACCTGTTCCTCGACCAGCGGCAAAACGTCCGCCTGTCCCGGGGAGTCACAGCAAATCTGCTGGTCCGGAGAGAAGCCTTCGATGAACTCGACGGGTTTGACCAGTCATTGCCCTCCGGCGGGGATTACGATTTCGTAAGTCGCATGGTCAGGCGCGACGCACGGCTCAGGTATTCCCCGCTTGCCGTGGTGCACCATCCTACGATGGACAGCGCTCGCGGTTTCCTGAGGAAAATTTTTAGAACCAACTATTGGAGCGGCGTCCGGCACGCCAGGGATCGGGACAAGATCGACCTGGCGGGTATTTTGGTCTTCGTGCCCATCATCGGTGTTGTCATTGCCCGCCGCCGCTCATTCCGCCCGGCACTTCACCTGCACCGTGAGCGGCTCAATAGCACAAACGCGGTAAGCAACCGAAGTAAAGACATCCTCGCCATCATGACGCTATATTGCGTGGTGAGTATCATTGCTGGCGTCGGGCGCGTGCTGGGGTGGCTGAAAGGACTTGTGGCTGGCCCGCACGGGCAGTCGGCCGGAGTACGCTTCCTTTCCCGCAGACAACGGAATCAAAAAACCAGGATTGGACCGTCATCCGGCATGATAGTGATCGCAAAAAAAGTGGGAAGGCTGGCCAACCGCCTGCTGCTTTTTGCCCACTTTATCGGCGCTGCGGCAGAACATGGATTCAGGGTGGTGAACCCGGCTTTTGAACGGTATGCGGGTTACTTTCCTTCCACGTCCAAAGATCTATTCTGCCGGTTTCCCGAGGCCGGGCCTTTTCCTTCAGGGGGGTTCGTCGGCCGAAGCCTTTTATACCGCGTGACGCTGCTGACCGCCAATACGCTCCACGCCCTCCAGCGCCGCGGCAACGATGTCGGCCTGATCCGTCTCAGGCGTGAGGAATGGCTGGACCTGGACAGCCCGGAATTTCTCTCGTATCTACACCAACACAGGACGGTGTTTGTGCAGGACTGGTTTTTTCGCAGCCAGGTCGACTGTGAAAAACATGGTGACCTGATCCGGTCTTACTTCACCCCCTGGAAACACCATCTGGATTCGCGCCAGGGCATTGATCGAGCCGGCCCGGCGGGACGGGAAATTTCTCGTGGGCATCCACGTCCGGCAGGGCGACTATGTTTCTTTCAAGGGTGGCCGCCACTTTTTCACCCATGCACAATATCGGGGGGTGATGGAACAGATCCGCAGGAATTTCCCGGATAAGCCCGTCTCGTTCCTGGTCTGTTCTGATGCGCCGGTCCCGCCTGGAGCCTTTTCCGGACTGGATGTGCATTACGGGAACGGCCATGAACTTCAGGACCTCTATGCGCTCGCCGCCTGCGATCTGCTGGCCGGTCCCAGGAGCACCTATAACAAATGGGCTTCATTTTACGGCGCGGTGCCGCGGTATGTGATCAAGGATCCGGCTTGCTCCCCGACTCCGGAGCAATTTCATATTGACAGAAGCCTGCGCCTGAAAGAGCTGGCTTTTTCACTGCAGCCATGGCACGACCGGAAGGGATAAATGGTGCCGGCACCAGGATGACTCCGGGCATCCTGAGCCTTAATCGCCCTGAACCGATGGATCCGGATGACTGCGAGCAAGGGTAGAATAGCCGGCAATGGACCTTCGCTCATTTCATCCACGCATTGTTATCCTGGGCGCCGGGTTTGGAGGGCTGTTTGCAGCCCAATCCATGGCCCGGATGAAAGCACATATCACCCTGGTGGACAGGCATAACTATCACTTGTTTCAGCCTTTGCTCTACCAGGTGGCAACTGCAGGACTGCCTCCTTCGGACATTTCCTGGCCGGTCCGTTCCATTTTGAACCGGCAGGCGAATGTTTCCGTATTGATGGATGAAGTGATGGATGTGGATACGGATGGCCACCGGGTTGTTCTGCGAGGGGGTGAGGTTGCGTATGACTACCTGATCGTGGCGACCGGATCCAGACCGTTCTACTTCGGGCATGACGATTGGATAGCCGTGGCGCCGGGATTGAAAAGCATTGACGATGCAACCCTGATCAGGCGGCGGATCACTTTATCACTCTATCTGTATGTTTTTATTATTATTTATACTAAATATACCTCATATATACCCCCATCGGAGCCGGATACCCGATGGCAGCATATCTCTGAAAGGCTTCCCCGATACGATTCAAATGTGTGAGCTATCGCCTGGAAGGCGATTGATCTATCCTTCTGAGCTACATTGAAGCCTGCAAGGCGGAGAAAGGAAAGATGGATATCACCAAGGAGTTCATGCGAATCTCGGTGGTCGTTCCGACGTTTAACCGGCCGCAACAGCTGAAAAAATGCTTACAGGGACTGAGCGTGGATTTTCCCGGTGACGCAGAAGTTATTGTAGTCTCGGACGGTGGTGACAGGGCGTTGTTTCCTGACGTGTCGACTTTTGCATCCCGGTTAAACCTGAAAGTGATCCATGCCGATCACAGCGGGCCGGCTGCAGCCAGGAATATTGCGCTGGCGGAAGTGCGGGCCCCGATCGTTTTGTTCCTTGATGACGACTGTATTCCTGAACCAGGCTGGGTGGAGCAAATGACCTCTTCCGTGTCACTGGATCCACCTGTTGCAGCAGGGGGTCGTACGGTTAACGGCTTACCTGACTGCGTGTACGCTGAAACTTTTCAGCTGATTCTGGACCTCGTTGAACGCGACCGGCAAAACCGCCATTACCCGGTATTCTTTTTTTCAAGTAACAACATGGGGTTTCCGACCAGAGCGCTCAGAGCTATTGGGGGGTTTGACAGCAGTTACCTGACGTCTGAGGATCGCGAGCTTTGTCGAAGATGGAAACACTCAGGGTACGAGTTGACAACCAATCCTGACGCAATCCTGGCACATGCCCCGCGCATGGACTTCAAACGCTTCTGGCGGAAGTACGTGGCATATGGTGAAGGCGCGGCAAGGTTTCATAACGATGCGGACGAGAACTGGAACCTGACATTCGCCTATCACTTCAGGATTCCAAAGTTGCTCTGGTCGGAGATGTCGGAAAAAAATCTGAATAAGCGCGGCAGGATTTGCTTTGCTGGTGTTGGTCTGGGAAGTCGCTAACCTGGTCGGGTTTCTAAAAGGCAGGTTGAAGAGGTTAACAGAGTCCAGATCATGAACCAGCCATTGTTCAGCGTCATTCTGCCTACCCGAAATCGCCTGGAAAAATTGCGCAGGGCCCTGTCATCAGTGCAGCAACAGTCCCTCAGAGATTTCGAGTTGATAATCGTCGATGACGGGAGCATTGACGGTACGGCGGATTTTCTTGCCAATGAAGGGGTTTCGACTGACGCTTCTTGCCTTCCTCGGACCATTGTCATCCGGAATGATACCGGGCACGGCGCCGGCGCTGCCCGAAACCAGGCCATCAGGATGGCTCGTGGTGAACTGATTGCTTTCCTCGATGATGACGATGAATGGCAACCTGGATACCTGGAAAAGCAGTCCGAAAGGCTGGCTGCTCATCCACAGGATCAGGCCAGCTGTGCTGCACACATCGAGTTCGACGAGGAGGGTAAGATATACAGGCCGGACCTGGAACCGCTTTTTGAATACGATTCATCACTGGTGTACCTGTTGACGGAGAGTTTTGTGCATTCCATGTCGGTACTGGTTGTACGGCGAACTGCGTTCGAAGCAGTGGGTCTGCTGGACAAAGACCTCCAGGTGACTCACGACTGGGACTGGTGTGCCCGACTCCTGATATCAGGAGGTTCAATCTTGCCGCCTGGTGGTTCTGCCCTGGTAAAACGTCAAATTCCAGGCGGGCTGGTGACACGTCTCAGAGACTGGTACCGCGAGGAGCAGATCATCCTCGAACAGGCATTCAGTAGTGTTCCTTCTGCCAGGGCGAATCGCCGCCATATCCTGGCGTATCGAAATCTTTTGTTTGCGCGGATTGCAATGTCGCGCGGTGATTTTGGGTTTGGAATTTACAGGGTGTTCAGTTCGCTGAGGTTTGCACCTCTCTGGTCCGTCTATTTGGCCTGGTTAAAATGGAGGCGAGCGCGGCAGAGGGAAGGAAACGCCTGGTCGTAAAATTGCCTGCTACGAGCGGGGCCAATAGTGTGCTTCAGTATTGCTTCCGGGTACACTTCAGTAACATTAATATCCCTGGGAAAAGACCGAAACACGGAATGCTTTTCGGGAAACCTCAGGAAGATAGTACTCTGACTCTTTTTTGGTAGCAAAATCCATGTACAGCCTGAGCACCAGAATTTCCGATGACCAGCAGATAAACCTGATCCCTGAAGTAGCTTTTAGTCCGGATGGGTCGATGTTTGCTGTTACCCATCTTGTTTCACAAAAAGTCGTGGTATTCGATTCTTCCACTCGCGCTGTCTTGCGTACCTATCAGAATCCTGGCTCCAGGCTTGATGGCCCCCACGGCATTTTGATTACGGATAACCATATTGTTATCAGCAATACTCACAGATTGACGCGGCCGAGCTCATTCAGTGTCTACCGTCTGGGTGATTCATCTGACCAGCCAGTCAGCGTTTTTGAAACACCTTATGACTCATTGCGAGAAGCGCACAGCCTGGCCATACATAATGGAATTCTGGTTGCAACCTATAGTGAAAATGCAGATATCAACGGTGCGATTGTCGCTTACCGGTTTGATGACGATGCAGGGTTGATTACAGCAACTCTGGACATTCTGAGACTGCCCTTTGAAACCTTTGGGGAACCAAAGGGTGTGGCGTTCACTGGTGATGGATCAAGTATTTACTTCACTTATGTCACGCAAAAGCCGATGACAGGATGGTCTGAACTTGTGCGTCGCCTGAGGGCAGCGCGGAAAGAATGGGCGCGAATCAGTGTGTCCGAATTTGCTCGGCATGTCGGCTCAAATTTGCGGAAGAAAAAAAATGGCAGACAACGCACATCGCCTGAGTTCAGGAATGGTATTGTGGTTTTCAGTATGAATGAAATGGGTAAATTCTCGAAGTTGCCGATAAGGACTATGGAGCGAGACTCATTCTGCCGTCTTGAGAACATATCCTTCACAGGCGATACCGTAGTTATGAGCGATACCATCAATGGGGCAATTTATTTCCATGACCTGCTTGAAGACCCGGACCTCAAAACACCGACCCATACCGTGACTGAAGAATTGACATTGCCTCATGGGGTGAAACTTTCACCAGACAAGGCGATGTTGGTCGTGACAAATTACGGCTTGAAGCACAAAAATCAGGTTATTCACTGGGGCGTCATGGATACGCCAAATAATTCCGGGATTCTTGTTTACGATCTACAGGCGAAATAGTGAAGTTGTGTGCGGGCGGGCCAAAAACAACGCAGGCCACGCTATTGCTGAAGCATTTTATTGATTGAATCCTCGAGTTTTCCCGGGTCCAGATAGAAATCCATGAGAGGTGATGGCTTGCCGCCATACACAAAATGGTAGGTCTGCCCCAGGGAGGCCGCAAGGCCAAAATACAGGGGCTTGAACATGCCTGCAGGAAAGAACTCCATTACCCGGGCAGGCCCTGAGAACAACAAGTTGGCAAATCCGGCACCGTGCACTCCTGCTATGAATCCTGCTCCTTTAAAGATCTTCACTTGTTGTTCAAAACTCAATTCTTCCAGCCTGATCTTTTCGAAAGCGAATTCAGCAAGAACGTTATCGATTTCTGCCTCGTTCACCAGGCGCCGTTTCAATGTCCGATCCCGGGATATGTAAATTCGACGGGTTCCCAAAGTATTCGGGTCAAGCCCGAAACGATTGAGTATGGCCGTTCGGCAATAATCGATTTCCTGGCGCGTCAGCCAGGCGAAACTGTTCAGCCGGTCAGGAGACAGAAACAGGAATTGCTCCATTTGCACCCAACCCTTTGCGTGGCAGACGGTAAATCCTTCCGGCAGGCATAATTCAAGGGCGCTCATCCACTGCGGAGGAACATCTTGGGAAACCAGCACGGTAACTGGTCTTTCTCCAGCAATTTCAGCCATCCTGCCCACACCGGCCACGCCATCTATCAGCCAGTGAAAATAGTTACTTGCCGACCAGCTACCCGCCAGCGACATGCACAAACCTGCCTGGCGTTGAGCATGGTTCGGCCTTCGACCACCAAATAGCTGCATTGATTTGAGGCTTGAACGCCTCCGGTTAACCGGAGCGTGGTCAATCACCATGACCCCGTCACGGGTGCACACACCTCCGCTTTTGATGTTTAAATAGCCCTCGTACAAAGTGCAGTGAAACCGGCCTGGTGGCACATAGATAAAGGACGGCTCCGGGCGGTCAGACAGAACGAGACCGCCTTCTGCCAGTTTTCGGGGCTGCACCGCCGGATACCCGTCCAATCCATACAGGTCACCGGCGATCAAATTCGAGGTTTCCCGATAAACCCCGGGGAATCTCGAGGCCTGAAATAACTCGGCTGCTGGAGTGTCTTCAGACTCCATGTGTGCAAATCCCAGCGGCCGGTTTTGTTCGAAATCCAACAAATAGGTGTATGAAGTCAAAAAGTGCCGGGAAAGCAGCGATCGAGCAAATGGTAGTTTGCTGAACAGTGCAATCAGCTTGACCCCTGTTCGCTTCAGTCGGTCGTGCACCCGATCAAATACAACGGCAGGTGTGCAGCGACGGATGAAAAAGAGGGTCTCAACTAGCAAAGGCCAGCCTCTTTGAGATGTCATGGCGACACGTTTAGCCATCAAGCCTGGACTCCACCAAAGCCGGTCAATTCTTTAGCTTGGGCGCGTATTCAGGCCCCAGCACTCGTTCAAGCACCTGGCACAATCGCCACCGGAGATACAGATTCACGCGGTCAGGCCAGGGGTGTGGTAGTGGCAATTTCTCAATCACTTTTCGCGCCACTTCCGGCTTGGCGCCGGGCCCGACCAATCGGTATTGGGCGGCCACGAAGGGGCCGGCCTGAAACCGCCTGCGAAACTTTCTGCTTTCGTGCCTGAGATCCCGGGATGATGGCTTGCAACCAAACTGCTCGGCGATCAGGTCACAATACTCTGTATGGTCGACAAGGTGGCTCAACCGATCGTCTTTTGCACTGAATACATGATGTCGGCGCTTGTTCCAGTGTTTGATTGAATCCAGCATCTGTTGCTCTGCTGGCAGGTGAACTTCGGCATCGATGAGTTGGCTGAACCAACGGGCCTGCAGTTCGGCCAATGGCGGAATCGCTCCAAAAGCGGGTCTTACGAAGCCAATGAACGCCAGGGACTTTCCAATCGACGGAATGAATGTATTCAGATAGCGTTCTTTCGAGGCCAGATCGTCTCCAAGAAAAGGCACCCGCGTTTCAAAACCGGTACAGAACAGGACCACATCCGGCTTGAATTCCAGGTTACCTGAAAAGTGGACCCGCTGGTGGTCGAATTTCAGAGCTGCCCCGACTCTCCTGAGTTTTCCCTTGGCAAGTGCGCGAACAAAGTCATCGGTCTTGGTGCCAAATTGTTCGTTGACGGTTCCGCCAGATTCAGCCAACAGTTGCAGGGTCAGTTTGCGTGTTTGCAGGTTTGCTTTAATTTCCGCCGGATCCATGCTCAGAAACATAGGCAGATTTTCCCAAACCTGGCGGTAGAGAATCTGCAGCAGTTTGTCGATGATCACAATCGGCAGGCCCAGCATGCGATAAACGTTTCGCTTGTGATCATCGGCAGGGTTGCGGGTTTGGAAGACCCAATGGGCGGCATTGTTCATCAGGCGGGAGGTCAGGTAATCTCTGGGCTGCCCAAATGCCCGCCTCGATACCACCGCGACCCCACGACGAAGTGACAAAACGGCTTCAGCAGCGTGCCTTGAAACTTCTGCTGCAATATCAGCACCGGATTCTCCGGCCCCGATAATCAGAACTTTCTTGCCGGCGACCTGGCTGGAGCGGCGGTACTGGGCCGCATGCAGCACTTCCCCGGTGAATTCATCGAGGCCCGGGATGATCGGCATGTACGGATGCTGATGCAGGCCCGAACAGACGGCAACTGCATCGAACTCCTCGACCGTATCACCTTGCACACCGCGGCTCACAACTTGCCACCTGCCGTTTTCATTTCGTGTGATCTGCTTAACGGCTTGTCCAAAAGAAACGTGCTCAAGCACACCAAATGTTTTGCAGTAGTCTTCCAGGTAGCGAATGTATTCGCTGGCGGGCATATGATCTGCGCGCTCTCGCGTGACAGGAAAGTCAGAAAACGCTGTAAGCAGGCCGGATGAAGTCAGGCGGCAGGTTTCCCAGATCACGCCATCCGTCTCACCGAATCGAAACACGCCACCAAGGCTTTCAGCTCGCTCGTAGCAAACAGGCTGGTGACCGGCCTCCAGTAATTCTTTGACGGTCGCAAGGCCGGACAGTCCAGCGCCTACGACAGCAACTTTTTTTTTCATTCATTCATGCCAATGAACGGGATTTCAATTAAGGTATGCGATGTGAAATACACAGACAATGTTTTTTCAGGTAAAAAAATCGACACCATGAGCACAACCTTCGATCATGCGCTTGAACTGGCCCGCGCAGAGCCAGTTCAAAACCAGCCGGTGTATTTGCCGACCCACGCACGAAAAATCAATCGCAGGGGCATCCTGTGGCTGGGCCAGACTTGCAATCTGCGCTGCCATTTTTGCTACTTTCTTGACCGCATCACTGACGACTCGCATCCGGAACATGGCTTTATGGGCCTGGACAAGGCGAAATCGATTTGCAAGACATTGGTTGATTACTACGGCAATAACTCGATTGACATCCAGGGTGGAGAACCTACGCTCTATCCGCCCATTTACGACCTGGTTGCATATTGTGCTGAGATTGGGCTTTCTCCGACGCTGATTACCAATGCAATTGCGCTTTCCAAGTTTGACAATGCAGTGCGCTACAAGGACGCGGGAATCAGGGATTTTCTGATCAGCGTGCAAGGATTGGGCGATGTCTATGACCGCATCGTGGGTCGCCCTGGCGGGCATGTCTGGCAGATGAAGGCCTTGAACAACCTGCAAAATGCAGGTATCCCCTTCCGCTTCAACACGGTGCTGTCAAAGCTTGCTTTACCCCAGTTGATCGACATTTCAAAACTGGCCGTGGAGACGGGTGCAGGCACGGTGAATTTCCTGGGCTTCAATCCGTTTAACGACCAGAC
>CAVOYQ010000004.1:0-83309 GCA_963700705.1 uncultured Gammaproteobacteria bacterium
CATCCCGGTAGGTGAACAACCGGCTGAACATCAGCAGCCAGCACAGGCAGCCGGCTCCGAGCATCAACATGGGCTGTGCTTTCACGATGGACCAGAAAATCATCATTAAACCGATTAGCGCCACCTGGATTAACTGCAAAGACCAGCAGGCGGTCGTGGTCGGGTTCGCCGCCACAGAAACTCCCAGCTGCCGGTCAGCAATACCAGCGCAATGATGATTCTGAACAACCACGCAGGGGACAGGAAAACAGCGGCAAGGGTTGCCGGAAAAATAATCAGCGCCGTGATGATCCGGGTCTTAAGCAAAATTCATGTCCCCGAAACCCGCTGGCCCCGAACCTGTTCACCGGTCAGACCAAAGCGCCTCTCCCTGGACCGGTACGTGGCAAGGGCTTCATCAAGCACATCAGGGCTGAAGTCCGGCCACAGCACAGGCGTGAAATAGAATTCGGTATAAGCACATTGCCACAACAGGAAGTTGCTGATCCGCATTTCACCCCCCGACCGGATGAAAAGATCGGGGTCGCTGGTATCGCCGAGCATGACCTGGCCGGCGAAATATCCTTCATCGATCTGCGTCCAGCCTGATCCGGCCTGCCGCGTAGGCTTGCGCAGTCTTGCGCGCCGCGTTGACGATGTCCCAGCGGCCGCCATAATTGGTCGCCACGTTAAGTATCATGCGGTGGTTTCCGGCAGTCTGCGACTCCGCGGCGTTGATTTTTTGTTGCATTTCGGGTGTGAAGGCGGCCGGATCGCCGATAAAGCGGATGCGTACACCGTTTTCGTGAAGCTCCCGGGTTTCGCGGTCCAGTGCCCGCATGAAAAGGTCCATCAGGCGGTCGACTTCTTTTTTTGGCCGGTTCCAGTTTTCGCTGGAAAAAGCAAAAACGGTCAATTCCCTGATGCCGGTCTTGCCGGCATGCCTGACGATTTTTCTCAGCGCTTTCAGCCCGGCCTTGTGGCCGAATGATCTCGGCCGGTTGCGCTGCTTTGCCCAGCGGCCATTGCCGTCCATCACGATGGCGACGTGAGCCGGAATCTCCGCTGTGCTGGTCATGCCTCGATTCCCCTTGTTGGGATGGGTGTCAAACTGGCCCGAAGGTCCGGTCAGAACTCAAGCAGTTCCTTTTCCTTTTCGGCCACGATCTCATCGACTTTGCTGACCGCCAGGTCGGTCACGCTCTGGACGTCCTGTTCGGCCCTGCGCTCGTCGTCCTCAGAGATTTCCTTCTCTTTCAGCAATTCCTTGATGCTGTGGTTCGCGTCACGCCGGATGTTCCTGATGGCAATCTTGGCGTTCTCACCTTCGCTATGCACGACCTTGCCCAACTCCCGGCGCCGCTCTTCGGTCAGCGGGGGCAGGGGGATCCGGATAACCTGGCCTGCAGTAGTGGGATTCAGCCCCAGGTCCGAGGTCAGGATGGCTTTTTCGATCAGCTTCACCATCGACTTGTCCCATGGCGTAACCGCCAGCGTGCGCGCGTCTTCTACCGTAACGCTGGCAGCCTGGCCAATCGGGACTTCGTTGCCGTAGTACTCCACGTGAACGTGCTCAAGCAAGCTCGGGTGTGCCCGGCCCGTCCTGATTTTTGCCAGTTCGTGGCGCAGGGCTTCGAGGCTTTTATTCATGCGGGTCCGGGTGTCATTTTTAATTTCAGAGAGCATGAAATTCTCCTGTCAGGGGAATGGTTAAGTGAAACGATTCAGGAAACCAGTGTGCCGATGGACTCACCCTTCATGATCCGGACCAGGTTGCCTTCGCCAAAAACGTTGAATACGCGAATGGGCATGCCCTGGCCCCGGCAGAGAACAATGGCGTTCGCGTCCATGACGCCCAGTTTGCTCTCAATGACCTGGTCGTATCCCAGTTGGTCGAATCGAACTGCGGCCGGGTCTTTCACGGGATCGGCGGAATACACGCCATCGACCTTGGTTGCCTTCAGGACGATGTCCGCACCGATTTCGATCGCGCGCAGCGCGGCAGCGGTGTCCGTGGTGAAAAAAGGATTTCCCGTACCGCCCGCGCAGATCACAACGCGGCCTTTTTCCAGGTGCCGGACAGCACGGCGGCGGATGTAGTCTTCGCAAACGTCGTGGACCGAAATCGCGGACATCACGCGCGCATCCGCGTTGATGCTTTCCAGGGCATCCTGCAATGCCAGCGAATTCATCACGGTGGCGAGCATACCCATGTGGTCACCGGTAATGCGATCGATTCCGGACTGGGCCAAACCCGCGCCGCGGAAAATATTGCCGCCGCCGATGACGACGGCTACCTGGATTCCCAACCGGGTGACTTCTTTGATCTCGACAGCGATCCGGTGGATGATCTCCGGATCGATGCCATAATCTTCTTTACCCAGCAGCGCTTCGCCGCTGAGTTTCAGGAGGATTCTTTGGAAGGCTTCTTCAGCCACCGGATACCTGCTGCATTACTTCATCCGCAAAGTTTTCCTGCTTTTTCTCGATGCCTTCGCCGACTGCGATCCGGTCGAAACCGTTGACATGGGCGCCACCCTGTTTGAGCAGTTGTTCCACCGTGATATCGCCGTCCTTTACAAAAGGCTGCCCGAGAAGTGTGATACCTGAAAGGTGTTTGCGCAAGCGCCCTTCAACCATTTTCCCGATGATTTCCGCGGGTTTGCCACTGCCCTGTGCCTGTGCAATCAGGATTTCCTTCTCGTGGGCAACGACATCGCCCGGCACGTCGTCAGCCGAGACAAACTCAGGATTCAGTGCGGCGATGTGCATGGCCAGATCGCGGGCAAGTTCTTCGTCACCACCCGAGAGGTCGACCAGGACACCGATTTTTCCGCCGTGAACATAAGCGCCCAGCGTTCCATCGGTGGACGCCCGCACAAAGCGGCGAACCTGGATGTTTTCGCCGATCTTGCTGATCAGCGCCTGGCGCGCTTCTTCAACACTGTCCCCGCCAATACGGGTGAGCATCAGCGCATCGACATCGGCCGGCGCTTCATTGAGCACATTTTCCGCAACAGCGGATGCGAAAGTATTGAAGCTCTCATCCTTGGCCACGAAATCCGTTTCGCAGTTGATTTCAACCATCACCGCCTGCTTGCCGTTTCCGGAAATCGCCAGGGCGATCTTGCCTTCAGCCGCCACGCGGCTGGCTTTCTTGTCAGCCTGTGCGAGACCGGAAATCCGCAGGGTTTCGATTGCAGCTTCCATGTCGCCACTGGTTTCCACCAGCGCCTTCTTGCATTCCATCATTCCTGCGCCGGTCCGTTCGCGCAGTTCTTTTACCATTGCAGCTGTTACCGCCATGACATATTCCTCTTTATCAAATTCAAATAGTATTCTCAGGCCCTGGTACTGGTGTTTGCTCAGTCTTCAGCCTTCTTGGCAGCTGCTTTCTTGGCGACCTTCTTTTTCGCGGTCTTTTTCTTGGCGACTTTCTTTTTCACTGCAGGCTTGGCTTCGGCCTTAACCACGGCTTCTTCGGCGGCCTCAACGACAGCTTCTTCGGCGGCCTCAACGACAGCTTCTTCGGCAGCTCTTCAACGACAGCTTCTTCGGCAGCCTCAACGACAGCTTCTTCGGCAGCCTCAACGACGGCTTCTTCGGCAGCCTCAACGACAGCTTCTTCAGCTCAGCAGCTTCTTCAGCGTCAGCTTCTTCAGCGACGGCTTCTTCAGCGACAGCTTCTTCAGCAGCTTCAACCGGCGCCTTGGGTGGTGCTTTCCGGGTAACGACTTTCTTGGCTACCTTGGTGCGTCCGGCTTTCTTGTCTTCCGGTTTGGCCTTGGCGGCTTTGCGCTTGATCGGATTGCCTTCTTCATCCAGTTCGACAAACTCATCATCACTTTCCATTTGCGGCGCAGAGGCGCGGCCTTCCAATACCGCATCAGCGATCAATTCCGCGTAAAGGCGAATGGAGCGAATGGCGTCATCGTTACCCGGGATCACGTAATCAATATTATCCGGGGAGCAGTTGGTGTCGACGATGGCAATAACCGGGATGCCCAGGATCCGTGCTTCCTTGACCGCGATGTCCTCATGGCTGACGTCCACCACGAACATCGCGTCCGGCAGGTGCTTCATATCCTTGATACCGCCCAGGCTGCGTTCCAGCTTGTCGCGCTCACGGGTCAGTTGCAGGATTTCTTTCTTCACCAGGCGCTGGATCGTGCCGTCTTCCTGGATGCCTTCCAGGTGCTTCAGCCGTTTTACCGAATCTCGGATGGTGCGATAGTTGGTCAACATGCCGCCCAGCCAGCGATGAGAAACAAAAGGCATCCCGCAGCGCTGCGCCTCTTCGGCGATGGCGGCGCTGGCGGCGCGCTTGGTGCCGACAAACATGATGGAGCCGCGTTTCGAGGCAATTTTGCTCACGAAATTCGTGGCTTCGATCAGCATCGGAAGCGATTTTTCAAGATTGATGATGTGAATCTTGCCGCGTGCTCCGAAAATATAGGGAGCCATCTTGGGATTCCAGTAGCGGGTCTGGTGACCGAAGTGCACGCCGGCTTCAAGCATCTGGCGCATGGTGACGTTAGCCATTATGTATGTCCTTCAAATAACAGGGAAACCTGCAGCGGCCTTCAAGGTTCCAGGCTGCGGTATTCCGGGGTTGATCCTCCACCCACCCGTTACAGAGACCCTCTTGTCATCCAAGGGCACCCCTCTGAACCGTTGCGGTGAGTGTGCGTATTTGATGCGTAGTCCATGCCTTCAGCGGCCGTATGACGCATCTCTGTTCAGCTCTGACCGGAAAACGGTCAAAACAGCCGGGGAAATGTATCAGAAACCGGCGCCGTAGCAACATTCCCATGCCCGGCAGCAGTGGGACTCGACACCGCGTTTTGAGTCATTTATGACAGCAATTTGTCAGGATTCTGAGCGACATCGAGCAACTTGATTTCGAGAGCGTTAATCTAAGTGCTATGAAAAATAAAGAAATAAATCATTAACTGTTAGTTGGTACGAATTCTGCATGTATAGGGGTGAAAGGGAATTTTCATTAACATACTAAGGGAGTAGTACGAAATGCGTAAGGTCATCTCACTGGGCCTGTTGGCTCTCACGTTTTCTCTGTTTTCCGGCCAATTGCTGGCTGGAAAAATCGAAGCCTGTGAATTGATCAAAAAAGATCCGGCCTACAAGGGGCTTTACGGGCTTTGCAACGCTTACTGGAACGCAAATGAAAATGCCAGGGCGCAAATTCTCGCCAATTTTGAAGAAAAGGCTGGTCCTGGTGGTCCGGGGATGCCGGGTTTGGAACCGGAAGGCCGGAAGAAGTTGTTTGCCCTTGTTGGGGTGTAGCAGAATTGCATGCCACATGCTCAATTGACATACTTTGGTAGATATCCAGAATGCGATTTCCTGGCTCATGGGAGTCTGCACAAGTGATCAATGATGGCAACCGTTGCATTTTCAATGCTCTGCTTCCAGTGCACGTGTGTTTACTGGTAGCAATTCAATGCCGCTGGAGAATGTCAATTACCCCGAGCAATTTAGTTGATGACTGACCAGGCTGTGGACATGCTTGCGCTGACATTGAACCGGACTGCATTTCAGACTCATCTGTGCGACTGCGACTAACCAACCTAATCAGGCAATATGATTTCGGCCCGCCAGGATGGCGGGCCTCTTTAACCAGAAGTAACAAGGAGGTTACTGCAATGTTCAAGACCAGTCATCAAGTTCAAGCGCAGCTAGTGCTGCAGTTCAACCAATCGAAATATCCGGAATCCCGCCACCTTCTTATCGAAGGCGGCGGCACGGGTTGATTTTAACCAGTTCGATCAAGGAGCCAGCCCTCCCTGGCTGTTTTTGCAGGCACTTCGCGACTCGCCACTCTTTATAGCGAAGTGATTTTGGCTCCTAAGGGTTCGCTACTCACATTCCCTGTGCCGGCGGACCCGAAGCGAGACATCCCGAACTCCCTTCTTATCGGGATGTTTGGAAGCCGGGAGAGCTGCTACTCCCGGCTTCTTTTTAAGTACTGCTCTGGTATTCGTGTAGCACACCGCAAAGCCGGCACGGTCAGTTCTTCTTTCGGCTGTGCCGAAAACCGTCCTGCTGCGCCACCTTCGCTCGCTGTGCAGTGAGCTTTCGCATTTGTGAAAACCGCTCCGCAATGTCTGCTTCGCTTACAGTGCCGTGAGCCTTGGCGTTTCGAAACCGGGCTGCCTTCGGTGGTGGTTTGGTTTTCGTCTTATAATGATCGACTGCGGTTGAAGCGGAAGATATGACTATGTCGCGAAAATGGATTTCCTTTCCCCGGATTGAAGGCGAGGCCTCGAGGCAGGCGCATTGTGACTTGCCGGCCGGCAGCTATGAGCGCGAATTGGGCCGGGAGGGCTTTTTTGGACCGGCGACCCACATGTATCACCGGCACCCTCCGACCGGCTGGATTCGCTTCGAGGGGGATTTGCGGCCCCGTGCATTCGACACGAACCGGCTGGGGGACTTCGGTTCCAGTCCCTGGGAAGCCTATGGCCTGTTGCAAAATGCACATGTGAAGATACGTTCCTGGGGCATGCAGGATTCCATGGACCAACTGGCGCGCAATGCCGATGGCGACGAATTGCTGTTTGTCCACCAGGGCTCGGGCCACCTGTTTTGCGATTATGGTCACCTGGACGTCCGGGAAGGCGACTATATCGTGATACCCCGCAGCACGATGTGGCGGCTGGAATCGAGGGAACCCATGCAGTTACTGATGATCGAGGCGACCGGGGGCAGCTACTCGTTGCCCGACAAGGGCATGCTGGGCCCGCACGCCATTTTTGACCCGGCGGTGCTCGACACGCCGGTGATCGATGAGCGGTTCCTCGCGCAGCAGGATGAAACCGAGTGGGAAATCCTGGTCAAGGCGCGGGGCAAAATCAGCAGGATCGTTTATCCTTTCAACCCCCTGGACGCGATGGGCTGGAAGGGCGACCTGGCTCCGGTGCGGGTTAACTGGCGCGATATTCGCCCGGTATTGAGCGACCGCTATCACTTGCCGCCGTCGGCGCACACGACCTTTGTCGCCAATCGTTTCGTCGTCTGCACATTCGCACCGAGACCGTTTGAAACCGACCCCGGGGCCTTGAAAGTGCCGTTTTTCCACAATAACGACGACTTTGACGAGGTGATTTTCTACCACCAGGGTGAGTTCTTCAGCCGGGACAATATCCACCCGGGCATGATGACCCACCACCCGGTCGGGTTCACCCACGGGCCTCATCCCAAGGCGCTGAAAAACGCCTTTGAACAGAAATCACGGGGCACGGACGAGGTGGCCGTCATGATCGATACCCGCGATTCGCTCGAAATTGACGAACGCGCGCTGGCCATCGAGTGGGAAGGGTATGCGGATTCCTGGAATGCCGCCGGATGAAACGGATTACCAACGGGAGCTGAACATTGAAACTGGCATCACTGAAAAGAGGCGGCCGTGACGGCACGCTGATCGTTGTAAACCGGGCCCTGACTCAATTTGTCACGGTGCCCGACATCGCGGACACGCTGCAACGCGCGCTGGACGACTGGCCCAACGCGGCGCCACGTCTCAATGCCGTTTCCGAAGCCTTGAACCTTGGCTATTGCGAGGCATCGGAACCACTCGATTTCACCACGCTGGCATCGCCCCTGCCGCGGGCATACGAGTTCGTTGATGGCAGCGCCTATCTGCCGCACGTCGAACGTGTCCGGCGCGCACGCGGAGCAGAGGTTCCTGCCTCGTTTTACGAAGACCCGTTGATGTACCAGGCCACATCAGCCGGGTTCCTGGGCCCGAGGGATCCGGTTTCCGTCGTCAGCGAGGATTACGGTATCGATTTCGAGGCCGAAGTAGTGGTTGTGACCAGTGACGTGCCGATGGCGGTCAGCGTGGAGCAGGCGGCCGAGCACATCCAGTTGCTTGGACTGATCAACGATGTCAGCCTGCGCAACCTGATCCCGGGGGAACTTGCCAAGGGTTTCGGTTTTCTCCAGTCCAAGCCGAGATCCGCGTTGTCGCCCGTACTGGTGACCCCCGATGAACTGGGTGAGGCCTGGCAGGACTCGGTACTGCACCTGCCGTTGCTGTCGTGGCTGAACGGCGAGCGGTTCGGTGAGCCGGAAGCAGGCGTCGACATGCAATTCACCTTTGCCCAGTTGGTGGCGCATGCGGCAAAAACACGGCCGCTGACCGCCGGCACCATCGTAGGCTCGGGAACCGTGGCGAACAAGGATGAGGGCAAGGGGGCTTCCTGTCTCGCCGAGATCCGGATGCTCGAAATCATCGCCGGCGGCAAGCCGCAGACCCCCTTCATGAAGTTTGGCGATTCGATCCGCATCGAAGTACTGGATGCCCGGGGATCATCGATATTCGGGGCCATTGAACAGGTGATCGAACCCTATGGCGCATGAACCGGAGGAAGGGGTTCTTCTGTACAGTTACTGGAGGAGTTCATCGGCGTACCGCGTCAGGATTGCGCTGAACCTCAAGAAAATCGTGTACCGGCAGGAATTCGTCCACCTGGTCCGGGAAGGGGGTGAGCAGAACTCAGCCGGTTACCGTGCGATCAATCCGTTGGGACTCGTCCCTGCATTGGTCCATCGGGGAAACACCATCGTTCAGTCAATGGCCATATGCGAATACCTGGAAGAAGTTTTCTCCGGACATCCACTGCTGCCGGCAGACCCGGCCGGCCGGGCGCGCGTCAGAAGCATAGCGCAATCCATAGCCAGTGAAATCCAGCCGCTGAACAACCTGGCAGTCATGAATTACCTGAGGGAAGGCATGCGCCTGGACGAAGCGGCCACAAGTGACTGGTATGCCCACTGGATTGCCCGCGGTTTTTCCGCGGTTGAGTCCTGGTTGTGCGCTTCCGGCAGTGGCCTTTATTGCCATGGAGACGTTCCAACCCTGGCAGATTGCTTCCTGGTGCCGCAGGTTTACAACGCGGAACGGTTTTCCATTGACCTGTCGCCCTATCCGGCAATCCGGCGGATAGCCGGGCAATGCCGGACCTTGCCTGCATTCGGGGATGCAGCGCCGGAAAACCAGGCGGACGCCTCTGCTTAATCAGTCCCTGCCCAGGATCCATGGAGCGCTTTTTCATCGGGCAGAGGCCCGTAAGACTAAAAAGGGGCTTAACATCGGATACCCGCATGCGTCATAATCACCGGCTGAATCTTTGAAATCTGCAAAGCCATGCGAAAACCAGCCATAGTCTTTTTAACCCTGCTCCTGGTGGCCTGTGCCACACCCAAGCCCGCCCCGGATGCGTTCGTGGATGCCGAACAGGCCATAAACGAGGCCGTTGCGGCAGGTGCGGAAGAGCACTCACCGGTCGAACTCCGGTTTGCGCGGGAAAAACTGGCAGAGGCCCGGAAAGGCATGGAAGTCAGGCAGTACGACAAATCTTTTTACCTGATCGAACAGTCCGAAATAAACTCCGAACTGGCCATTGCAAAATCGCGGGCTGCCGTGATGCGGGCCAGGGTCGCAGATCTGACTCGTGAAAATGAAATTCTCCGTGAGGAATTCGAGTCCACCTACGGGGAGGATTTCTGATGAGCACCAGGCGTAACGGTTTCACGGCGGGTTTGCTTCTCCTGCTCATGGGAATAATGCTGGGCGCATGTGGCACCGCACCAAAACAGGATCTCGCGTTGCAACAGGTACGCGCCCAACTGGACGATCTGCAGGCCAACAAGGAACTGGCCGGCTACGCCCCCCTGGCCCTCGCCGAGGCGGAGCGCAGCTTGCGGCAGGCGGAGACTGCTACCGGCGACGACACTCAGCGGATTCACCTGGTTTACATGGCCGATCGCAGAATCCAGGTTGCCCGCGCCATAGCGCAGAACGCGCAACTGGAAGCGGAATATCAAACGCTCGGTGAAGAACGCAACGAGATGCTGATCAAGGCCAGCAAGGCCGAGGCCGAGCGGGCCCGGGCTGAAGCCGAGCAGGCGCGGATGATTTCCCAGGCGACGGCCGAGGATGCCGAGCGGGCGCGCCAGGAAGCCCTGGAAGCACAGCAGCGCGAAGCCGCCTCGGCTCGTGACGCAGAGCAAGCTCAAAAAGAGGCGCAGCAAGCCAAGGCACTGGCCGCATCGAGCGTGACTGAAGCCCAGCTGGCGCGGCGCGAGGCCGACCTGGCCATGGAGCAGGCGGATACCCTGCGCAGGCAGCTTGAAAATCTCCAGCTGCGGCAAACGGAAAGTGGTGTCGTGGTGACCCTTGGCGACGTGCTGTTTGAAAGCGGACAGACACAATTGCTCGATGAAGCAATGGCCAGCCTGGTGGAAGTGGTCGACCTGCTTGCAAAGCGAGCCTGACAAGAACATACGCATCGAAGGGCACACCGATTCGACCGGTGACGCCGAAACCAACCTGCAAATTTCTGAACGGCGCGCGAATTCCGTGTTCGAGGCCCTGGTCTCGCTCGGTGTCGACCGCAGCCGTTTTACCGTGGTCGGGATGGGTGAAGATTTTCCCATCGCCAGCAATGATACCGAGGAAGGGCGGCGCCAGAACCGCCGCGTGGATGTCATTCTGCTGGATCAATAAACCGTTGTCGTTGCCCCTTGCTGTCAGCAGGTATTTGCGCTAGATTTAACGCAGAAACATGGTTCTTATCAGCAAAATCGGAGTTCGCGGATAATGGCTCACAAGGCTGGCGTCTGTCGCATGTCACCTGCTGAACCCCGTTCCACACTTTTAGATCACATTCATTCATATTTTCGATGAAGCGCGATGGCCGGCAACTTGCCGGAGCGCCTCGTCGACTGTTTCGTTACGTTAAACCGGAGGATTCCTATGTTCGAACACCACCAGGAAGAAATGGAAAAACTGATGAAAGAAAACGAAGATTTTCTTCGTATCTATAATCGTCATCAGGAATTGGACAAAAAAGTAACCGCTGCCGAGATCGGCACTGCTCCGATGGAAGACCTCGCCCTGATCAAGCTGAAAAAGGAAAAACTCCGGGCCAAAGACCAACTGGCCCGTATCATGAATGAAGCCCGGTCCTGACCGGAGCCGAAAAATCGAAAAACGGCCGGGCGCGAAAACCCGGCCGTTTCTTTTTAAGGAGCCCGGAACCGAAGACTCCCTGAACACGAATGTCGAGACGTAGTGATGCCTGTATATAACAATGTCCTGGAATTGATTGGTCAGACGCCAGTCGTGCGGATCAACCACCTGGATACCGGACCCTGCGAGCTGTTCATCAAGCTCGAGAGCCAGAATCCCGGGGGCTCGATCAAGGACCGGATCGGTCTGAAAATGATCGAGGATGCGGAAGCCGCCGGCAGGATCAGCCCCGGTTCGACGCTGGTGGAAGGTACAGCGGGTAATACCGGCCTTGGCCTGGCGCTGGTCGCGGCGCAAAAAGGCTATCGCCTGATCCTGGTGATACCCGACAAGATGAGCCGGGAAAAAATTTCCAACCTCAAGGCCATGGGAGCCGAGGTCGTTCTGACCCGGTCGGATGTCGCCAAGGGCCACCCGGAATACTACCAGGACCTGGCGAAACGGATCGCATCCGAACACGATGATGCTTTTTTCATCAACCAGTTCAGCAACCCCTCGAACCCGCAGGCGCACGAAGAGGTAACCGGTCCGGAAATATGGGAGCAGATGGACGGCGACCTGGACGCGATTGTTCTCGGGGTCGGGTCCAGCGGCACCGTGACCGGACTGTCGAAATACTTTGCCCGCACCGCGCCTGCACTCGAACTGGTGCTGGCTGACCCCGAGGGTTCCATCCTGGCCGAGTACATCAACCAGGGAACCCTGGCCACAAAAAGCGGCAGCTGGATGGTCGAGGGCATCGGTGAGGATTTTCTGCCGACGATCAGCGATTTTACCCGCGTCAGCAAGGCGTACTGCATCAGCGACAGGGAAAGCTTCCTGGCCGGGCGGGAGTTGTTGACCCGTGAGGGCATTCTCGCGGGTTCGTCCACCGGAACATTGCTGGCTGCGGCGCTGAAATATTGCCGGGAACAGACTGAAGCCAGGCGGGTGCTGACCTTCGCCTGCGACACGGGAAATCGCTACCTGTCGAAGATGTACAACGACTTCTGGATGCGCGACCAGGGTTTCATGGACGTGGAAAACCATGGCGACCTGAGGGACCTGATCGCACGGCCTTACCAGTCTCACGACACGGTAACGATCGGGCCGGACGAGCCGCTGGCCAACGCTTACAAGCGGATGAAACTGTACGACGTATCGCAGTTGCCGGTGATCGAAAACGGAACGCTGGTGGGCATTCTCGACGAATCCGACCTGCTGCTCGCCGTCGCCGGGGATGCGCAACGTTTCGACGACATCGTCCGTGACGCGATGGAAACCGACCTGACCGAGATCGATGTACACGCCCCGGTCGAAGACCTGATGCCGATTTTCAATCGTGACTTCGTCGCGATCGTCAAGGATGGACCGCAGTTTCTTGGCCTGATTACCCGCGTGGACCTGTTGAATTACCTGCGAAGAAAGGCGGACCGTTAATGAGCCAACAGAAAGAAAAAAACCACCAGCTGGCGACACGGGCCATTCATGCAGGCCAGCAACCGGATCCGTCAACCGGTGCGATCATGACCCCGATATTCGCGACTTCCACCTATGTTCAGCGAAGCCCGGGCGAGCACCAGGGCTGGGAGTACTCGCGCAGTCACAACCCGACGCGCGATGCCTATGAAAAATGCATTGCGGACCTGGAAAGCGGTATCCGTGGTTTCGCCTTCTCTTCCGGCATGGCGGCAACCGCCACCCTGCTTGAACTGCTGGATTCCGGCGATCACGTGGTGGCCGGTGACGACCTGTACGGCGGTACGTTCCGGCTGTTTCACCGGGTCAGGGAGCGGTCGGCGAAACTGCAGTTTTCCTTCGCCCGCCTGGAGGACACGGACAGTTTGCGCTCAGCCATGCGGCCGGATACGCGCCTGGTCTGGGTCGAGACGCCGACCAACCCGATGTTGAAAATCGTGGACATCGCGGCGGCCGCTGAAATCGCCCATGAACACGGCGCATTGCTGGTGGTGGACAACACCTTTGCCAGTCCGATGCTGCAAAGGCCACTGGAGCTTGGCGCCGACATCGTGATGCATTCCGCCACCAAGTTCCTGAACGGCCATTCCGACATGGTGGGCGGGGTCGCGGTCGTTCGTGACGATCCGGAATTGGCTGAAAGGCTCTGGTTCCTGCTCAATTCGGCCGGGGCGATCCAGGGGCCTTTCGACAGTTTCCTGGTCTTGCGGGGGCTCAAGACCCTGGCGCTGCGAATGAAAGCCCACTGTGACAACGCTCTGAAGATTGCACGGTGGTTGTCGGAACATCCAGCGATCGAGCGGGTGATTTATCCGGGGCTGGAAAACCACCCCCAGCACCAGTTGGCGATGCGCCAGATGAGCGGGCAGGGCGGCGGCATCATCAGTATCGACATCCGCGGCGGGCTGGAAAAATCACGCCGTGTGCTGGAGCGCTGCAAGCTGTTCGCGCTGGCGGAAAGCCTGGGCGGCGTCGAGAGCCTGATCAACCATCCGGCCATCATGACGCACGCCTCGGTTCCGCAGGATATCCGGGCGCGGCTCGGGATCAGCGATACGCTGGTTCGCCTGTCGGTGGGCGTGGAAGATGTCGACGACCTGATTGGCGATCTGGAAGAGGCGTTGTCGTAGGAGCGAATTTATTCGCGATTGTTCTTTTCGCCAAGAGATAATCGCGAATAAATTCGCTCCTACGATTCTGTGCGCTGAAGGCTGACGATGCCGTCAATTTCGGTGAGCAGGTTTTCCCTGCAAATGTCGCCTTCCAGGTAAATGCGCGGAATTTCCCCCGGAGCTTCGGCCTCCAGGGTCTGCCGGACCAGGTCGAAGTCCTCACGGTTGCGGATGTACACCTTCAGCAATCCCTGGTTATCGAGTTGCGCGTGGGAATCACCGGTCAGGCGGTGACCTTCTTCCAGCAGGCTGCGCACGTTCCTCAGTGATTCACTCAGCTGGTTGGCGACCTGGTTTTCATGGTGCGTCTGGTGCCCTACCACGCTGGCGGTCCCGGAAATCAGGAATTGCTGCGAACCGTTCAGGCGCAGGATCGTGCCGCGGGAAAACAACGGGCTGCGCGGCCCGTATTGCCGGGGATAGCGCCAGGCGCTGACCTGGCGTGGATTTTCAACATCCAGGCCGGGCAGGGCCGCGGCCAGGAAATAGACCTGCAGGGCCGGTTCGTCACCCGGCGATCCGATCGCGGTGGCCGCCGGCAGGGGCGGCCGGTCGCCCGGGTCGATCAACACCGCATCTGCGCGCCCCAGGCAAAATTGCCGGTAAAGTTCTTCATCCCCGGTTCCCTGGTTGATGCCGGGAATATAATTCCAGATTTTCAGCGGCCACTGGTGCGGCGACTGCAGCAGGTAGGTCTGCAGGATATCGTAGGCCAGCCGGCTGGACTCGCGCATCGCGCCGGTTTCGCGGAGGTCCAGTGCGATATGTCCCATGGTCAGTTGTTCGCCCTGGGCGAAGCGCAAACGGTCCCAGTTACCGGTTTTGATCGGGCCTGCGCATCGCCAGACTTCCACCATGCCCGGGCTGTCCAGCTGTTTCAGCGCAACCGGCACGTGCCGGGGATCGGTCGATTCAAGCGGAGAGCGGCCGAATTCGAAGACCGCGAGTACGTCTTCGCCGCGGTTCAGCCAGTGTTTGACCGGTTCCTCCTCGTAGGAGGCCTGCAGAGTAGGTAGTGTCTTCATGGAAACGGCGGTTCAGTCCCGCAATTCAGGCAGGTCGCGGAACAGGTCCAGCGCCTCGGGATTGGCCAGGGCATCGACGTTGCGCACCTGCCGGCCATGCACGACGTTGCGTACAGCCAGTTCGACGATTTTGCCGCTGATGGTGCGGGGAATGTCCGCCACCCGGATAATTTTCGCCGGCATGTGACGCGGCGTCGTGTTCTTGCGAATCGTTGTCCGGATAAGGTCCTGCAACGCCTCGTCGAGTTCGATGCCTTCGCGAAGCTTGACGAACAATACCACCCGTTCATCGCCTTCCCATTCCTGGCCGATGCAGAGGCTTTCCAGCACTTGATCGAGACTTTCAACCTGGCGGTAAATTTCGGAGGTTCCGATACGGACCCCGCCGGGATTGAGCGTCGCGTCGGACCGGCCCTGGATCACGTAACCGCCGTGTTCGGTCAGTGCAACAAAATCACCGTGCGCCCAGATTCCGGGAAACTTTTCGAAATAGGCCGCATGGTAGCGGCTGCCATCCTCGTCGCCCCAGAAACACACCGGCATCGCCGGAAAGGGCCGGGTGCAGCACAGTTCACCGGTTTCACCGATGTCAGCCGTACTGCCGTCGTCGCGGAGTATTTCCACCGCCATGCCCAGGGCGGCGCACTGCAGTTCACCGGGCCAGACGGGAAGGATCGGGCAGCCGGCCATGAAACAGGAAACGATATCGGTGCCGCCGGCAATCGAGGAAAGACAGAGGTTCTGCTTTATTTCCCGGTACACGTAACTGAAACTCTCAGGCGCGAGCGGCGAACCGGTTGAAAGCAGGGTCACCAGTGTATTGAGCTGGTGAGAGGCGCGTGGCTGCAAGCCGGCTTTCTCCCAGGATGCAATGGTCTTGGCGCCGGTTCCAAACACCGTGATTCCGGTTTCATCGATCAGGTCGAACATCGCCTGCGGTTCTGGGTAAAAAGGAGAACCCTCGTAGAGCACCATGGTTGAACCGACCGCCAGGCTGCTGACCACCCAGTTCCACATCATCCAGCCGCAGGTGGTGAAGTAGCAGATGCGGTCCGAACGCCTCAGGTTGACGTGGAGAACCAGTTCCTTGAGGTGCTGGATCAGCGTTCCGCCGGCGCCGTGGGTGATGCACTTGGGGACACCGGTTGTACCTGACGAGTACAGGATGTAAACCGGGTGATCGAACGGAAGCTGTTCAAACGCAATTTCAGTGGCGGTGTTGTCGGTGAAATCGCCGAACCAGACGGCTCCCGGAACCCGGTCTATCTTCGCCTCCGGGTTGACGTATGGCGCCACCACGACCCGCTCGATCGAGGCGATCTGCTGGACGATGCCACGGACTTTTTCCAGGCAGTCGTGGGTTTTGCCGTTGTAGGTGTAAGCGGCTGCGCAGAACAGCACCCTGGGCTGAATCTGACCCAGGCGGTCGACCACGCCGTCAATGCCGAAATCCGGGGAGCAGGACGACCAGATCGCACCGATGCTGGTCGTGGCCAGCATGGCGATCACGGTCTCGGGAAGGTTGGGCATGTAACCGGCAACCCGGTCACCCTGTTCAACCCCCGCCGCGCGCAACGCCGCTGCCGTTTTCGCCACCGCCGAATACAATTCGTTGAAACTGTACTCGGCGGATCCACCGGTTTCAGACCGGAAAACAATGGCGGGTTGGTCGCCGTGATGCCGCAAAAGGTTTTCGGCGAAGTTCAGCCGGGCATCGGGAAACCAGCGCGCACCTGGCATCCGCTGCGGGTTTTCAAGGACGGTCTTGCCGGGTGTTCCGATCACCCCGCAAAAATCCCATACGGCGCGCCAGAACTCGCCCGGGTTGTCGATTGAAAAACGGTGCAGGTCCCGGTAGGTGTAAATACCGGGATCCAGCTCGTTTCGCGCCAGGTCGATAAACCTGCGAATGTTAGCCGTCTGGCGGCGTACCGGCCCGGGCGACCAAAGCGGCTCAGTCATTCATTAGCCCAGCAGTTTTTCCAGTTCCGGGATCACGCTGAACAGATCGCCGGCCAGGCCGATGTCGGCAATTTCAAAAATGGGCGCTTCGGTGTCCTTGTTCACTGCCACGATCGTGCCGGCATCCTTGATGCCTGTGACGTGCTGGATGGCGCCTGAAATTCCGAACGCAAGGTAAAGGTCGGGGGCAATGATTTTGCCGGTTTGGCCTACCTGCATATCGTTGGGGCAGTAACCGGCGTCCACTGCAGCGCGCGAGGCGCCGACGCCTGCACCAAGTTTGTCCGCCAGCGAATAGATCAGTCCGAAATTTTCTTTGCTGCCCAGGGCGCGCCCCCCGGAAACGACCCTCGAAGCGCTCTGCAGGTCGGGGCGTTCGCCGCCGCCGGCCGACAGTCCGATATAGCGCGTGTGCTGCGCAGGCGCTGCTGCCGGCTGCGCGTTGCTCGATCGTTGCGTTGCCCGAGTCACCGGCGGCTTTCCAACTGGCGACCCTGGCGGTCGCGATCACTTTCGCGCCCGCGGCGGTTTCCACGTCCACGATCGCGTTTCCGGCGTAAATCGGGCGCTTGAACGAGCCCGGACCATGTACTTCCATCACGTCGCTGACCTGGTTGACCCCGGCGAGCGCCGCGATGCGCGGCATCAGGTCTCGCCCGAGCGTGGTCGAGGGGCCCAGCACGTGGCTATAGTCCGCGGCCAGGGCAAGCGCTTCAACCGCCCAGTTGGCTGCCAGCGGCGCCGCCAGGTGCGCCGCGTTCACGGCTATGACCTTGCTGACGGAATCCAGCTTTGCGGCCTGTGCAGCAACGGCGTCGATACCGTCGCCAAATACGGCGATGTCGATCTCGCCGCCAATCGCCTGTGCGCAGCTGACAACCTTGGCCGTGCTGGTGTTCAGTGTTTCGCCGTCGTGTTCGGCAATGATCAGGATCCTGCTCATATCAACCCCCTGTTCTTCAATTCCTGGACCAGTTGGGCGGCGTCTTCAACCATGATGCCCTTCTGGCGTTGTGGTGGTGGTGCGAAATGATGGACATTCAGGTTGCCTTCGACGGCCACACCCAGTTCATCGAGGGAGATGACATCCAGCGGCTTGCGCTTGGCTTTCATGATGTCGGGCAGCTTGACGAAGCGGGGCTCGTTCATTCGCAGGTCAACCGAGACGACAGCCGGCAAGTCGACTTCGATCGTTTCCAGGCCGGCGTCGACTTCGCGCGTTACCGTTGCAGAGTTCCCGTTCAGCACCATTTTTGATGCGAAGGTGGCCTGGGGGCGGTCCCACAGGGCCGCAAGCATCTGGGCGGTCTGGCTGTTGTCATCGTCGATCGCCTGCTTGCCGAGGATCACCAGACCGGGTTGTTCGCGTTCGATAATCTTGAGAAAGGCCCGTGCAACGCTCAATGGCTGCAGTGGTCCGGAAGTCTTGATCTGGATGGCCCGGTCCGCGCCCATCGCCAACCCGGTGCGCAGTTGCTGCTGGCACTCGTCGCCGCCGGCCGAAACCACGATCACTTCTTCGGCATTGCCGGCCTCCTTGATGCGCAGGGCTTCTTCCAGCGCAATTTCGTCGAAGGGGTTTACACTCATTTTGACGCCGTCGGTATCGACGCCGCTGCCGTCGGGAAGTACGCGGACACGGACGTTGTAGTCGACCACACGTTTTATGCCAACCAGTATTTTCATTGGTTTTCCTGTCTCCTCGAGAGTTACATGTTCTGGTAATTGGGGCCGCTGCCGCCTTCGGGCGTGACCCAGTTGATGATCTGGTACGGGTCCTTGATGTCGCAGGTCTTGCAGTGCACGCAGTTGGCGGAATTGATCTGCAGTTGTATTGCAGCGCCTTCTCCGACCATTTCGTACACCTGGGCCGGGCAGAACCGTGTGCAGGGATTATTGTACTCTTCCACGCAGCGGGTGCTGCAGATATCCGGTTCGAGAATTTGCAGGTGCACGGGCTGATCTTCATCGTGTTCGGTAGCTGCAAAGTACACCGAAGCCAGCCGGTCGCGGGGCGGCAAATCACGACTGATCCAGTGCCGGTCGGGCGGCGTGTAGCCATCCAGTTTTTTCAGCGAACTGTCATCCGCGTGGATCGAAAGGGTGATGGGCAGTTTGCCGGCGGTCACGGTTTCGATCGCCGCGCGCAGGAAACCGCGCCAGAACCCCTTGTAGAAAGCCGGCCGGATGTTGCGGACTTTATACAGTTCCTTGACCACCTGAGATTCGCGCAGCTTCCGGTCAAAACCCTCCGCGACCGATGTTGCGGCCAGGTGGTCTGCGGCCAGGATGCCGCAGCGCATGGCCTGGTGGGTGCCCTTGATTTTCGGCACGTTCAGCGTACCGGCGGAGTCGCCTATGATCAGCGCACCGGGCATTTCGGTTTTTGGCAATGACTGGTAGCCACCCTCGGCAATGGCGCGCGCACCGGAGGAAAGAATTTCGCCACCTTCGAGCATTTCGTGGATCATCGGGTGATTCTTCATCTGCTGGAAGGCTTCGAAGGGCACGAATTCCGGGTCCTGGTAGTCCAGCCCGCAGACAAAACCGATCGCGATGCGGTCCTTGTCCAGGTGATAGATAAAGCTGCCGCCATAGGTCTTCGAATCCAGCGGCCAGCCTGCCGTGTGCTGAACCAGTCCGGGCTTGGACTTTCCGGGCTGGACGCGCCACAGTTCTTTCATGCCGATTCCATAGGTCTGGGGATCTGAGTCCTTGTCCAGCTCGAATTTTTTGATCAGGCGCTTGCTCAGATGGCCGCGCACGCCCTCGCAGAAAACCGTGACGGGAGCATGGATCTCGATGCCCTGCATGTAGGTATCTTTGGGCTGGCCGTCGCGGCCAACGCCCATGTCGCCAATCACCACGCCGCCAACCGCCCCGTTTTCGGTGAAATGAATTTCAGATGCGGCGTAACCGGGGAAAATGTCAACTTCCAGCGCCTCGGCCCGGTTGGCCATCCAGGCGCACATGGCGCCCAGTGAAACAATGTAATTCCCGTGGTTTTTCTGTTGCGGGGGGGTCGGAAGCCGACGCCTGCCTTTTTGACTGAGCAGCCAGATTTCATCCCTTTCGACCGGTATGCAGATCGGCGGAGGGTTATCGCGCCAGCCCGGCAGCAACTCGTCCAGCGGTTCGGGCTCGATCACGGCGCCCGAGAGTATATGCGCGCCGATTTCCGAGCTCTTTTCGATCACGGCGACCATCAATTCGGGCTTCTGCTGTTTCAGGCGAATGGCGCAGGACAGGCCGGCCGGCCCGGCCCCGACGATGATAACGTCATATTCCATGATTTCGCGTTCGGTCATCATTCTTCTCCGGTCAACCTTCCGCCAGCCCAAAACACCATATTATAGCCGTTGATCGGTGAGCGATGTACGAGAGTATCCGATAAAAATTCGCGATTGAAATCGCTCCTACGTGATCCAGCGCCACCCGTAGGAGCGGATTCATCCGCGATCAGGTTTTTATTCTAATTCAGGCACACATACTATGAAATGATCTAGAATTGCCTTATGCGCAAGATCGCACGTTTCAGAATCACGCTCCTGGCCCTGATGCTGATGGCCAGTCACGTGGCTTTGATCAGCCACGTCACTGCCCATTTCTCGCCAAACCTGGAACAGTGCGAACTGTGTGTCAGCCAGGCCCAGTTGTTTTCAGCCATCCCTTCTTCCGACCAGGGCTTTCCGGTTGACCCCGGATACAGTGTCCTGCAATTACCCGCCATACAGTATGCTGTCCCGGCCCGGTTTTCAAGAGCTTACCACCCGCGGGCGCCACCTCTCCTTTCAGTATAATTTCGAACCCTTTTTACGGCCCGGAACGTCCTCGCATTCCGGGTGGATGTTTGAATTTTACGGAGACGGCAAATGATTATTCCACTACGGCACCTGCCCCTGGCATGCCTGTTATTGTTCAGTTCGCAGGTGTTTGCGCAGCCGGACGAAAGCGACGAACTCGGCGCCTTGCGAGCGGAGATTCGCCTGATGCGCAGCGAATACGAATCCCGGATCGCGGACCTGGAAGCCCGGCTCGATGCCGCGGAAAAGAAAGATTCGGAAGCCCCTGCGCGCCTGGCTGTGCAGGCCGCACCGGCCCCCGCTGAAAACTACTCCGCCCCGGCTTTTACATCGCCACAGACGGTTTCCGTGGCGCGCGACAATTCATTCAACCCGGCCATCGGGGTGATTTTCCAGGGCCAGGCCTGGTCTTACAGCAACGATCCCGGTGATTATTATATTCCAGGTTTTCCCACAGCCGGTGAGTCCGGCCTGGCTCCAGAGGGCCTGTCCCTGGCTGAGACAGAAATCTCGATGTCGGCCAACGTGGATGACAAGTTCACGGCCAAGTTGACCCTGCCCGTGGCAGTCGAGGACGGGGATGTATCGGTCGAACTTGAAGAAGCCTGGGTTGAAACCATGACCCTGCCTGCCGGCCTGGCGATCCGGATGGGCCGGATCATGTCGGAAATCGGCTACATGAACGACCGCCATTTCCATTCCTGGGATTTTGCCGACCAGCCACTGCCTTACCAGGCCTTCCTGGGCGGCCAGTACATTGATGACGGACTGCAATTCCGCTGGATGGCCCCTACTGATTTCTACCTGGAGCTGGGCGCAGAAGTGTTCAGGGGGGGCAGCTACCCGGCCGAAGGGCAAGCCCAATTCCATGGTCGGCAGCACCACGCTCAGCGTGAAAACCGGCGGCGACATCGGCTTCAGCAACAGTTGGCTGGTCGGCTTGTCCTGGCTGGATGCCGATGCCGAAGGCCGGGCGTCGGGCGACGAAGACAATCCGTTGCTGTTCAATGGCAATACCGATATCTACATCGCCGATTTTGTCTGGAAATGGGCGCCGAACGGCAATTCCCGGCAGGAAAACCTCAAGTTCCAGGCGGAATACCTTTGGCGCAACGAGGACGGTGACTACAGCCTGCCGGACGGCCTGAACGGCCCCTGGAATGAAAAGCAGAGCGGCTGGTACGCACAGTTGGTTTACCAGCCGTTTCCGCGCTGGCGGATCGGAGCGCGTTATGACCGGCTTGTCCGGGGATTTTCCGGGCGTCGCCTGGGCGGGTACTCCGCTTTACCCCGCCGGCAGTGACCCCAGCCGCTACAGCCTGATGGTGGACTGGTCCAACAGCGAATTCAGCCGCCTGAGGTTCCAGTACAACCACGACCAGGCCAGCGAGCAGACCGACAACCAGTTCGGCCTGCAGTATATTTTCAGCATCGGCGCCCACGGCGCCCACAGTTTCTGAAGGAGTTTCGGACCATGAACAAGTTCCTGGTACGTGTTTTCCCGTTACTGATCCTGGGCCTGCCGTTCACCGCGCAGGCGCAATTGAACATATTTGCCTGTGAACCGGAATGGTCCGCGCTGAGCGAGGAGATCGGCGGCAGCCTGGTCAATGCCACCAGCGCCACCAATGCCATGCAGGACCCGCATTATGTCGAGGCCCGGCCCAGCCTGATTTCCAAGGTGCGCAAGGCGGACCTGGTGGTTTGCAGCGGGGCGCAGCTGGAAATCGGCTGGTTGCCGATGCTGCTCAGCAAGGCGAATAATCCGGCCGTGCTGCCGGGCCAGGAGGGTTTCCTGGAAGCCGGCAGTGTCGTTCCGCGCCTGGACATACCGTCCAGCGTCGATCGCTCCCAGGGAGATATGCACCCGCAGGGTAATCCGCACATCCAGATGAACCCCCACAACATCGCCCTGGTTGCCGTGGCGTTGGGTGAGCGCATGGCCGTGCTCGATCCGGACAATGCAGCCGCATACGCGGCAGGAACGGAGGACTTCCTGCTGCGCTGGAATGCAGCCATCACCGTTTGGGAGGAGCGTGCGGCCCCACTGGCGGGTGAACGGGTAGTCACCCACCACAAATCGTGGGTTTATCTCGAAGATTGGCTGCAACTGCAGGAAGTAGCGACGCTGGAACCGGTGCCGGGTATTCCCCCGACCACGGCGCACCTTTCAAAGCTGCTGGCGCAACTGGGCACGGATGGAAGCGGCGCTGACGTAATCATCCGCTCGCCGTTCCAGAGCGCCAAGGCATCGGAATGGCTGCAGCAGCAGACGGGAATTCCGGCCGTGATGCTGCCGTTGACCGTGGGTGGCAGTGACGGCGCCGACGACCTGTTCGGGCTGTTCGACGACGTGCTCGACCGCCTGCTGGCGGTCCAAAAAGGAGCCGGGAAATGAATTGGCACCTGCTGGACTGGCTCATTATCGGCCCGGCCATCGTCGCCGGGCTGCTGGTGCTCAGCACCCATGTTCCGCTTGGCCAGGTGGTGCTGAAGCGGGGCATCATTTTTATCGACCTGGCGGTTGCCCAGGTGGCTGCGCTGGGCGTGATCGCAGCGGGCGCACTGGGTTGGGAAGAGAACGTCTACGCGGTCCAGATCGCGGCGGTCGGGGCTGCGCTGCTGGCCGCAGCCGGACTCAACTGGACCGAAAAGCACTGGCCTGAAATCCAGGAAGCATTGATCGGCAACCTGTTCGTGCTGGCGGCCACCGGCAGCATCCTGTTGCTGGCTGAAAACCCGCACGGCGGCGAATACCTGAAGGATATCCTGGTCGGGCAGATCCTGTGGACCACCTGGCAGATGCTCATTCCGATCGCGATCCTGTACACGATCCTGCTGTCGGTGTGGTTTACCAGCAGCGAGAAAATCGGCCGGGCGGGTTTTTACGTGACCTTTGCTTTCGCCATCACCGCCGCGGTCCAGATCGTCGGCGTTTACCTGGTGTTCGCCAGCCTGATACTGCCGGCGCTGGCCACCCGGCGCCTGCACGGAAAGGCCAGGCTGATGGCCGGTTACAGCGTAGGCGGATTGTCTTTTATCGCGGGTATCACGCTTTCCGCCCTGCTGGATTTGCCGACCGGCGCCGTCGTGGTCTGGACCATGGCGGTGATTTCCATCATTGCGAGTTATCTGATCAAGCACCGGACTCGAGCCTAATCTGTGTTCGAGTGCGCCGATCCGAAGCGAGGGGCCTGTTTTCAGGACACGGCATAAACTCTTCCCTGGGGCCTCCTCTTGAAACGTCCTGTTTCAAAGGGTCCTGAAAACAGGCCCCTCACTCTCGGCCGGCGGTTCGGCGCGGAAGAGCGTTCAACAGGATGTTTAACGATAAAACAAAAAGGTCTGTGCAAAGGCCTTGGTTAGAATTCAACGGCTAAATTCCTGACTATTGGTTTTTTCGTTTTCAATGCGCTCCAGCCAGGCGCCCAGTTCGGTTTTGGCGTGGTCGTAGCCGGCCTGGACGATTTTCTCGAACGATTTGACCTCGGTCATACCGAATCGCCTGACCGGGGGGGTCAGCAGGATGTCGGCCCGTTTGCCCTGTTCGCGAACCCGTTCCAGCGTTCCCAGCAAAGTGGCCTTGAGCATGATGTTGGACAGGCTGGGCACACGGTGTTTGCGGGCGAAAGGCAGGTAGCGGCCGCGAAAAATGGCCCAGGGGGAGGGTACGGATGGCATAGTCGACCATCATCGGCTCAGCCGATCCAAGGTCGACCGCGATGATCCGGCTGACGGGTTTCTGCCGCATCACGTCCACCGGCAGGTTGTTGACCACCGCGCCGTCGATGGTCAGTCGCTGGTTGACCACGGCCGGGGGAATGATGCCGGGCAGCGCGGCGCTGGCGCGCAGCGCAGCGGGCAGGTCGCCGCTTTCGTGCAGGTTGGTGGAACCGTTATCGAGGTTGCATGACACGCAATAGAACGGAATCGGCAGGTCTTCGATCCGGTAATCCAGGTGCTGGCGCAGCATGGCGTCCATCCGGCGTCCGCGGATCAGGGACATCATCGGGATCGTGAAATCGCTGAACGGCTTGCCGTCGACAAAGGATTTCCTGCACAGCTTGAACGTCTCCTCAGCCGAAACCGGGGCCGCGATGGCGGCCGCCATGATCGCGCCGATGCTGGTGCCGCCGATCCAGTCAATTGGCAGGCCCAGTTCCAGCATGGCCCGATGCACGCCCAGGTGTGCGAAACCGCGCGCGGCGCCGCCGGCCAGAACCAGCCCGAGCGCATTGCCGGAGATGATCCGGGTCACCCGGCTCAGGTCATCCGGCTGATCCCTTCGGACGTGGACATGAAAATCGATGCGCCGGTTGGCCAGCCAGCGCGCCGTGCCCTGGATCGGCTTGTCAGGTGGTGGCTGCAACAGCACCAGCATGCGCCTGCGCGATGGTTGCGCCCGAGGTTTCCAGCAGTTCGACCTCCCACGGGCGTGGCGCCGGGTCGTGCGAGGCATCGCCCACCAGCAGCACCATGTCGGAGTGCCGCAGCGCAAAATGGGACCAGTCCGAGTTGCCCGGGAGGCAGTGATACACCAGGAAACGGTGTTCGTTTTCCTGGTCCTGCAGCCAGTTTTTCAGTGATTCGGGAACCGCTTGCCCGGGCTGGAGCGATTCCACCGGTGCGCCTTTTCTGCCCAGTTCATCCGCCGCCAGGCTGAGTGTTGAACCCTCGTTTTCCAGTTCAAGCAGGAGTTCCCGGCAGAAATTTTCCAGCCGAGGCGAACTGTCCAGCGGCAGGATGGTGATCGCGTTGAGGTTCCTGCTGGATGACTTTGTTGCCGGAATTGCTGCTTTGAAGAAGGGTGGCCACGTTGGCGGCCAAGCGCATGATCAGGGCCGGGTGGTCGTGGGCCAGGCGCTCGAAAGCCTCCCGGTCCAGCCGGATCAGCAGGCTGTCCCGGATGGCCTGGATCCCGACCGCGCGCGGCGCGCCGGTCAGCAGGCTGAGTTCACCCACGCTGTCTCCGGGAACGATTTCATTGAGAAAACGGCCCCTGTCGTCGCCGTTTTCACCCCGCGCCCAGCGCCTGCAAGCGCCCCCGGACCAGGAAGTAGAGCGCGTCTCCGGGGTCGCCCTGGCGCATCAGCCAGTCACCCCCGGCAAGCTGGGTGACATCCAGTTCTTTCAGCACCGGGTCACCGGCAGCGAAGTCGGTTTTGAAATAGCCGGCCAGCGTCTGCAGCACCCGCCTGGTCAGGCCTTCCGAAAGAATGTCCATGACTTTCAACCGGAGAACCTCCGGTCGCCGGCGAGGCCCAGCTGTGTTTCAAAAATGACTCCGATGGACTGCATGAAGTCGGCGAAGCGCTGTTCATCGTTATGGTCGAAAGGCTGGCCGTCCTTGCGGTTGAGCAACTGGGCCACGGCAAACACCTCGCCCTGCTGGTTCTTGACCGGCAGGCACAGGATCGAACGGGTCCGGTACCCGGTCTGCCGGTCCACGTCCCGGTTGAAGCGGGGGTCCTCGTAGGCGTCATCGATGCGGATGGTCTCACCGCCCTGGGCCACGGCGCCGGCGATTCCGGTGCCGACGGGGAAACGGATTTCACCCATTTCCTGCAGGTTGTCAGCAACTCTCAACACCAGTTCATCACCCTCGCGCAGGAACAGGGATGCGCGTTCTGCATTCAGAAGCGAAGCCAGCTTCCGGGTGAACGCGAACAGGCCGCGTTCCAGCATGCTCCTGAACGCGATGTTGTTGGCCAGCGCGGTGACTTCGAGGAACCGTTCCGACTCTTCCGTGATGTCTGCCAACAAATCCCTGAACCGGGTTTCGTCCAGTTCGTCGACCAGTTCGTCCAGCGGCTGTTTCTGGCGGTTGTTGGCAAGCATCTGCATCATGTGACGGTTGTTGGCGATGACCGAGTCGGTAAAGGTCGTCAGGCAGCCGTCCTCCAGGTGCACGATACGGTCCGCGATATCCAGGATGCGGTTATCGTGGGTGACCAGCAGAATGGTCGTGCCGTGCTCCTTGGCCAGCACTTTCATCCGCTCCACCACTTCCCGGCCGGATTCCTTGTCCAGCGAAGCGGTCGGTTCGTCCGCCAGCAGCATAGCCGGTTCCGATACCAGGGCGCGGGCGATGGCGACCCGCTGGCGCTGCCCGCCGGACAACTGGTCCGGCTTGTGGTGAATGCGTTCGCCCAGGCCGACCGCATTGAGCATATGCATTGCTCGTTCGCGGTGCTCGGAGCGCGGGAATTTGCCACTGCCCCGGATGCCGAGTTCAACGTTCTGCAGCGCGGACAAGGCGGCCAGGAGATTGTGCTGCTGGAAAATGAAACCGATCTGCCGGCGGACTTTTTCCAGCGTCGCCGGCCGTGCGTTGAGCAGTTCGTGGCCCAGGATCTCCACGCTGCCTTCCTGCGCGGAACGCAAGGCGCCCACCAGCGTGAGCATCGTGGTCTTTCCGGAACCGGAGGGGCCGGTGACAATGACAATTTCGCCCTTGTGGATTTCAACCGACACATCGAACAGGATTTGCTTCTTCAACCCGCCCTTGCCGTAGGAATGGTTGAGCCCGGTTACCTTGATTGGCGGCGACCGGTCCATCAGAACACGTCCGCCGGGTCGAGTCGCCGCACTTTGCGCACCGCCATCATCGCGGAAATGGCGCACATGCCCAGGGTCATCAGGAAAACCGTCAGCGCCCGTTCCTGCGTGATGTAGAGCGGCAGGTTGGTGGCTGCCGCGGCCTTTCCGTACAGCCACCAGACCACGGCCAGTCCGGGCAGGTAACCGAGCACCGCCAGGATCACCGCCTGCTGCAGCACGATGCCGGAAACAAAACGGTTGCGGTAGCCGATGGCCCGCAGCGTCGCGTATTCGTTGAGGTGCTCCGACACGTCGGCGAACAGGATCTGGTACACGATAATGGCGCCGACCACGAACCCCATGATCGCTCCGAAGGCGAAAATGTAGCCGATCGGTGTCGCGGAATTCCAGTAGTCTTTTTCGCGTTGCACGAACTGTTGTTTGGTCATCACCAGCACATCGCCGGGCAGGTATTCCGCCAGTGCATCGCGCACCCGGTTTGCGTCGCTGCCGGGTTTCAGGCGGATCAGGCCCAGCTGGATTTCATTCCGCGAACGGCCGGGAAACAGGCGCAGCCAGTTATCGTCGCTGGTGATCACGGTTCCGTCGATCCCGAACGAGGTGCCCATTTGAAACAGGCCAACCACTTCGATCTCCCGGTCGTTGATCTCGGTAACCACGGGTTCGCCGGCCAGCAATGTTTCTTCCACCGGCCCGAATTCCGGCCGGGAGGCGCTGTCGAACAGCACCACGTCCTGTTGGGTCAGCAGTTTTTTTGCCTGGTCGAAGCCTTCGATTTTCAGCAGCGGGGAGTCCGGATGAAACCCGATGGTGTTGATGCTGCGACGCATGTTGTCCCAGGGGTTTTTCCAGACGGACGGGAAAATATAGACCGGCGTGATGTCCTCCACCGCGTCGTAGCCCAGCGCCTGGTAGAGGCGGCGAATCGAGAACGGCTGTGGCCGAACGATAAAGACGCTGTCCGGGCTGAACAGGGCAATGTCGTAATCGAAGCGCTCGTGAAATCGCACTGCGCTTTCAAACAGCGCCGAGCGGAACCCGAGTTGCATCATGATCAGCAGCACCGCGAAGGAAATTCCGGACAGGGCGACGATCAGCCGCAGGGGCTTGTGTTTGAGTTGCAGCCAGCCCAGCAGCATCAGGGGTGAATCACCACGTCTACCTGCAGGTTGCTGAGGCTGGCGGCCGCAGCGGAATCATCCAGCGCGATGGTCACTTCAACGATCCGCGCGTCCTTGCGGGCGGCCGGATCGGTGCCGATCTGGTCCTGCTTCTGGACTTTTTGATGGATGCGCTCGACCGTGCCGGTCAATTCACTTGCCAGGGCCGCGCTGCTGATGGTGGCGCGCTGGCCGGTTTTGACCCGGCGGATGTCGGTTTCATAGACCTCGGCGACGGCCTTCATCTGGCTGACCTGGGCCAGTTCCAGGATGCCGGCTTCGCCAATCAGTTCTCCCGGCCGCACGATGATGTCGATCACGCGCCCGTCGACCGGTGCATAAACCATCGATCTTTGCCGCTCTGCTTCGACCCGGGCCAGCTTGGCGCGGGCTACTTCAACCCCGGTTTCAGACAACCGCACGGCAGTTGTCGCGCTGGCGCAGGACGCCTTCCTGGCCTCGGCTTCGCCCCTTGCGTTGTCCGCTTCCTCTTCGCCCGCGACGCCCTGTGCCTGGAGACGGGCCCTGCGTTCGGCTTCCTGGGCGGCGACATCGGCGCGGACACAGGCTTCCACGGCATTGCTGCGGGCGGCTTCGACTTCCCGTTCGGCATACACCACGCCCGTTTCGGCCTCCCGGGCCAGCGCTGCCATCACCGCCGCGGTGTCGGTCACCGCCAGCAAGTCGCCTTTCCTGACGTCATCGCCTTCTTCCACGTGCAACTCGATCAACAGCCCCCCCAGCAAAGCCTGGGGCGTGGATGGCGCCGTCACTTTTATGATTCCATTTCCGGGTTCAAGACGGCCAAGCGCCGACACACCCTGCGGGGCCTGTGCCGCTGCGCTTGCGGCGATCAGCAGGGCGGCCAGGCCGGCGGCGCATGAGACACGGCATTTGCGGCGAAACATGCTCTGTTCAATATCAATCAGAGGATTCTTAAGCATCCTTTGGAGACTCCCTCAAGTCTGGTTTTCCGGTTCGGTTTGCCCTTATTCGGCAACTTGTTTTGATGGTTTGCTGTTTTGGATTCAGAATAGCAGGCATGAGCAGTGATTCACAATTCCTGGACCGGCGTTTGAACGTCGCGCCGATGATGGACTGGACGGACCGTCATTGCCGCTATTTTCCACCGCCTGCTGGCCCCGTCGGCGCTACTGTACACGGAAATGGTCACGACCGGTGCAATCCTGCACGGCGACCTGGAAAGGCTGATCGGATTCAACCGCGAAGAGCACCCGCTGGCGTTGCAACTGGGCGGCAGTGATCCGGCGGAACTGGCCGAATCGGCCCGGATTGCGCAAAAGTGGGGCTACGATGAAGTCAACCTGAACGTCGGTTGTCCTTCCGACCGGGTCCAGCGCGGACGCTTCGGCGCCTGCCTGATGCTGGAGCCCGCGCTGGTCAGCGACTGTGTCTCGGCGATGCGGGACGCTGTCGACATCCCGGTCACGGTCAAGACCCGGCTGGGCGTCGATGATTGCTACAGTTACGAGTATTTCAGTGATTTCGTGGGGCAACTGGCGCAGTCCGGTTGTGACACCTTTATCGTGCATGCCCGCAAAGCATGGCTGTCGGGCCTCAGCCCGAAAGAAAACCGTGATGTTCCGGAACTGCACCACGACTGGGTCTACCGCCTGAAGTCGGAGCAACCGGGTTTGACGATCGTGCTCAATGGCGGTATCACCAGCGCAGACGGGGTCAGGGAAGCGCTCGACAAGCTGGATGGCGTGATGCTCGGCCGGGCCGCTTACCACACGCCGTGGTTGCTGGCCGAACTTGCAGCGTGAACTGTTCGGCGCCGGCGGGGTGGAAAGCCGGGAGGACGCGGTCGCGGTCATGACACAATATATCGGCAGGCAAAAAGACCAGGGGGTTCCGGTGAAAAACATCAGCCGCCACGTGCTGGGCTTGTTCCAGGGCCTGCCGGGCGCCCGGCGCTGGCGGCGTTTCATCAGCGAGAACGCCCACCTCGATGCGGGCAACGACCGTCTGCTGCTGGAGGCGCTGGATTACATGCAGCGCGGCATCGCGGTTGCGCCCGGTTCAGTCGCGGTTCATGGGAATGCACTAGAATGAGCACAATGAAATAAACGGTACGACAAGATAACATAATGATAGACGGTTCGCAGCATTTGCCCTCTCGTCACTGGCCCTGGCCGTGCCGGCGGGCGCGTGGGCCCAGTCCCTGGATGAGGCGGCCGCCCAGGCAGCCCGCCAATACAACGCCAAGGTGTTGTCCGCCCGCACGGTGCAGGAGGGCAAGCAGCGGGTCCACGTGATCAAGCTGCTGACCCAGGACGGCGTGGTCAAAACCGTGCGGATTCCGGTGCGGGACAACTGAGCACTGCGGAGATAGCGCCATGCGAGTATTACTGGTAGAAGACGACCCGCGGCTGCAGGAAACGCTCGGTTCGCATCTGCGCGCCGCCGGTTATGCCGTCGACCTGTCTTCGGACGGGATCGAAGGGCTGTACCTCGGCGAGGAATTCCCCGTTGACCTGGCGATCATCGACCTGGGTTTGCCGAAATTGCCCGGGCTCGAAGTGATCCGGAAATTGCGCGAACGCGGACGTGATTTCCCGATCCTGGTGCTGACCGCCCGCTCGGAATGGCAGGACAAGGTGGCCGGGCTGGAAGCGGGGGCGGATGACTACCTGACCAAGCCGTTTCATGTCGAGGAATTGATGGCCAGGGTCAACGCGCTGATGCGCCGCGCCGGCGGCCACGCCCAGCCGCAGGTCGACTTCGGCCCCTTCAGGATCGACCTGACCGGGCAGCGGGTGTTCCGGGACGGCGCGGAAATAGAACTGACCACCTACGAGTACAAGGTGCTCAACTACCTGGTGATGCACCCGGACGAGGTGGTCACCAAGACCGACCTGTCCGAACACATCTACGAGGAGGACGCCGACCGCGACAGCAACGTGATCGAGGTGTTTATCGGCCGCCTGCGCCGGAAACTGGACCCCGACGGCACGCTCAACCCGATCGAGACACTTCGCGGCAGGGGCTACCGGCTTGCAAGCATTCTCGCTCCGTAACCGCCTGCTTTTTGCCGCCACGCTGGTGCTGGTCATTGCGCTGGGCCTGGTCGGTTGTCGCGCTGAATGCCGCCAACTACCGTGGCGCCGTTTCTTCCCTGCAGGCGCGCATGGAGTCCTACGTTTACCTGGTGCTGGCGGCCATGGAAGTCAGTGATGACGGCAAAATGGCGGTTGAAGGGGATCTCGGCGATCCCCGCCTGACCCGGCCGGCTTCCGGTGTCTATGTCCGGGTAAGCGGCAGCAAGGATCATTGGGTTTCGCAGTCTTCCCTGGGCCGGTCGTGGCCGGATCTGCCGCTGGCCGCGCCGGGCCGGATGTCCTTCCTGGAACCCGCACAGGCCGGCGGTGAATTTACCCTGCAGTACGGTATTGGCTGGCAACTGGCCGATGGCCGGATCGAGCCGTTCACGGTGTCGGTGCTGGTGGATCAAAGCGAAATAAAGCAGGAGACCAGTGCGTTCCGCCTGGGCTTGTGGCGTGCCCTGGTCGCCGCGGGCGCAATACTGGTGCTCGCCCAGGTGGTGATTTTCTTCTTCGGCTTCCGTCCGCTGAGCCGGGTTGCCGGTGACGTGGCCCGCGTCGAATCGGGAGAGGCGGAACGGTTGGAGGGCGATTACCCGAAGGAACTGGAACCGCTGGTCCGCAACGTCAACCGCCTGCTGGAAACCGAGAAATCCAACCAGACCCGGATCCGCAACGCGCTGGATTCGCTGGCGCACAGCCTGAAAACGCCGCTCGCGGTGATCCAGGCGGGCTTGCCGGATTACCGGGGCGAGTCGGCCGGCTTCGATGCAGAGCGCCGTTGATGAAATCAGCCACCTGGTGGCCACCCGCCTGGAACGGGCCGGAAGCACGGCAAGGCGCACGCTGGCCGAACCGGTTGAGGTTGAACCACAGCTCCGGCGGATTCTGGATTCGCTGCAAAAAGTTTATTCTCACAAAATGATAGAGGCCGGGGTGAAACTGGAACCGGATTTGAAGTTTTACGGAGAGCAACGCGATTTGCTGGAACTGATGGGCAACCTGCTGGATAACGCGTTTAAATACGGGAAAAACAGAGTCAGGGTCGCCGGCGGCAAGCTGAGACCCAGTGCTTCCCGCCCGGGCCTGTGGATGCGGGTCGAGGACGACGGCCCCGGAATCGATGAATCGCAATGGGAACGTTTGTTGCAGCGTGGTTCCCGCGGCGATGAGCAGGTCGAAGGCCACGGCCTGGGCCTGGCCATCGTGATGGAGTTGGTCACGGCCTACCGCGGGGAAGTGTCGATCGGCGCACAGCGAACTGGGCGGCGCAATGGTCAGTGTCAGCATCCCGGCGGCGTAGGAGCGAATTCATTCGCGATTGAATTTTGAAAATCGCGAACGCGCGACGGCATTCCGTCAGGGCTTCTTTGCCTTTGGCAAAACCGCCCTTTCTCCATTGCCTGCGCTAATTCGCTCCTACGCATCAATTCGGAGAATAACCATCGAAAAACAACACAAAATCCAGCAACTCCTCGACATCATGGCGCAACTGCGGGACCCGGTCTCCGGCTGCCCGTGGGACCGTGAACAGGATTTCTCGACCATCGCCCCGTACACCATCGAAGAAGCCTATGAAGTGGCCGACGCGATCCAGCACGGCCGGATGGACGAGCTGAAGGACGAACTGGGCGACCTGCTGTTCCAGGTGGTGTTTCACGCCCGCATGGCGGAAGAACAGCAATGCGTTCGACTTCAGTGACGTGGTGGACGCGGTTTGCGACAAGATGATCCGCCGCCACCCGCACGTGTTCGCCGGGGAGGCTGAAGCGAAAGCGACCGATCGCCGATGCTGCCGCGCAGACCGACGCCTGGGAACACGCCAAGGCGAAGGAGCGCGAAGCGGGTGGCGCCACCAGCCTGCTCGACGGCGTGCCCCGCGGCATGGCCGAACTGCAGCGTTCGGTGAAACTGCAGAAACGGGCGGCGCGGGTCGGTTTCGACTGGGGCTCGCCGGAACCGGTCATGGAGAAGTTCAGCGAGGAAGCCCTGGAAATGCTCGAAGCCATGCGGTCCGGCGACCGGGAGGCGATGGAGGACGAACTGGGCGACCTGCTGTTCGTGGTCACCAACCTGGCGCGCCAGCTGAAAATCGACCCGGCCAAGGCCCTGCGCCGGGCCAACACCAAGTTCGAATTGCGGTTTCGCGCGGTGGAAGACGCGGCCGGCAGCCGCGCGGCGCTGGAGGCCATGAGCCTGGATGAAATGGAAGAGCTGTGGCAGCAGGTCAAACGCCGCCGCCGGGAGGAGGGCAGCGAATGAACGAATGGCTGATTCAACAGGGCATCGCCAGTCCGCAGATGGGCCTGCTGCTGGGGCTGGCCATCGGCGGGTTCGCGCTGGTCGTCGTGGCGCTGGTGCTGTCCCGGCGCAACGCCGTGCTGGCGACCCGCCTGTCCGACCGGGAACAGCATTACATGGAGCAGGTGCAAAAACTGGAACAGGCTGAAACCCGCCTGACCGAGAACTTCGAGCGCCTGGCCGGGCGGATTTTCGAGGACCGTTCGGAAAAACTCTCCGACCTCAACACCCGGCAACTCGATTCCCTGCTCAAACCGCTGGGCGAGAAACTGACCGAGTTCCGCAACACGGTCGAACAGGCGCACCGGCAGGAAACCGCCCAGCACCAGGTCATGAAGGAAAAGATCGGCGACCTGGAGAAACTCAACGACCGCCTGCACGAGGACGCGACCAACCTGTCCCGCGCGTTGACCGGCAACGTCAAGGCCCAGGGCAACTGGGGCGAGCAGCAACTGGAGCGCCTGCTGGAACTGGCCGGGCTGCAGAAAGGCGTGGAGTACTCCACCCAGTACTCGGTCACCAGCGAAAGCGGCCAGCGCATCCAGCCGGACCTCGTCGTGCACCTGCCCGAAGGCAAGTCCATCGTGCTCGATTCGAAAGTGTCGCTGGTGGCCTGGACCCGTTACCAGGCCAGCGAGGGCGACGAAGCCGGGCAGGCCGCGGCCCTGGGCGAGCACATCCTGTCGATCCGGCAGCATATAAAAGGCCTGGGTGAGAAACGCTACGCCGAAATCCCGGAACTCAATTCGCTGGATTTCGTGCTGATGTTCATGCCCATCGAGGCCGCCCTGATCGCCGCCCTGCAGGCCGACCCGGAACTCGCCGGATTTGCGCTGCGCAACAAGGTGGCGCTGCTGTCGCCGACCAACTTCCTGGCCACCATGCGCACCGTGGGTTCGGTCTGGTCGGTGCACAAGCAGAACACCAACGCCCAGGAGATCGCCGGCCGGGCCGGTTTGCTGTACGACAAGTTCGCCGGCTTCGTCGAAAACCTGCAGCAGGTGGGCGACCGCCTCCGCCAGGCCCAGCAGAGTTACGACAAGGCTTTCAGCCAGTTGTCCACCGGCGCCGGCAACCTGTTGCGGCAGACGGAACAGCTGCGCGAACTGGGCGCTCGCAACAGCCGGCAACTCGATGCAAATCTGGTGGATGAATCCGGCGTGGAAACGGACCGGGAAAGTTCAGGTTCAACTGAAAATACCGCACATAAATAGTCAGAAATAGTTTATTTTTCTTGCATTAGTCTGGTTCAGGTCAAATAATTCAGCGTTAAGGACTGATGCCTGTGTGTCTGCACCCAGGCGTGAAAGGAAAACGATTACAATAAAACTTAATGGTAGGGAGTGCCATATGAGTATCTTGTCGAAACGATCCGGTTTTCTCGGAGCAATCCTGTTTGTAACTACACTGTTGTTTGCCAATTCGGTTTTTGCTCAAACAACCGCCACGGCAAACCTCTTGATCCAGAAAATTGCCAACGCCCCCACCGTGGTGGCTGGAACCACCCTGGTCTATACCGTCACCGCGACCAATAATGGCCCGGATGAAGCCGTAGATATGGTTATCAGCGACACCACGCCAACGGGCACGACGATGTTGTCCTTAGATTTTGTATCAGCTCCCTCTGGTTGTAGTAGCCCAGTACATGGCCTCACCGGGTCGGTACAATGCGACTTTTACACGGTTCCGAGCGGCGAATCGAGATTTATCCAGTTTACTGTCACGGTGGATCCTGACCAGGCTCACGGGTCGCAGATTTCCAATACCGCCACTGTTGTTTCAGACACCTATGACCCGGATGACACGGACAACACGACGGATCCACTGCTTACCGACGTAGTCCGCGAATCGCTTCTCTCCGTGACCAAGACCCCGGATCCAGTCGAGCAGACCGAAGTCGTGGCCGGAACCGAAATGACTTACACGATCAGGGTGAGTAATGCCGGACCATCGGATGCATCGAACGTGATCGCCAGCGATACGCTGCCGGCTTTCGTGCTTCCCGTTTCCACCACGGGATGCGATAACGATGACCCAGCCCCCGGCGGTGTGCCAACCTGTCTGCTGGGCACCATCGCGGCCGGTGAGTACAAGGAATACACGGCTGTACTCGCGGTTAATCCCGCAACGCCAGCGGGTTCTGTTCTGACAAATCGCGTTACGGTCTCTTCGATTGACGCGCCCGCCAGGCCAAACCCCATGGCTGAGCATACAGTAACGGCTGTGCGCGAATCCGCCATTTCGATCACCAAGACGGCGGATCCGAGCCCGCTGGTGGCGCAAGGCGGGACCCAGACCTATACCATCGAGGTGAGCAACGGCGGACCGTCGGATGCCAGTAATCTGTTCGTGACGGAAACCCTGCCTGCGGGCCTGACGGTCACGGCGATGAACCCGCCCGGTATCTGCAACGGAACGTCGGGTACAGTGACCTGTGCGCTGCCCGGACCGGTCGCGGCGAATGATTCCTACAGCTTCACCCTCGAACTGGATATTCCTGACGACTTCCCGCTGGGGACGATCACCAATACCTCCAGGGTGGAATGCACCGATCCGGCCTGCTCCACCAACACCACGCCTGATGATTCTGCGGTACTGGCCGAAGCACAGACGCGCGTTGTCGTGGCGGTGCCTGCTGAAGGCACGGCCCTGATCGCGGTGCAGAAGTTCTTCAGGGACGGCAACGATGAAACGCCGGTTACGCTCACCCTGGAATGCACCACGGGCAGCTACGCACCGGCAACGGTCGTAGTGAATCCGGATGAATTCGCGCCGGGCTCAGCGTTTGAGCACATCTTCGTCGTCACCGACATTCCAACGGGTGCGGCGAATGCCTGCACCGTGGTTGAAGAACCGGTGGCCGGTTACGACGCGACCTATATTTGCGGACAGGACGGTTCGACCAGTACGGTTGACGACACGCTGTGCAACGGTTTTGCCGATTTCACCCCGGGTACCACGGCTTGCGGCTGGCTGGACGTGGCTGCAGGCGATTCCAACCTTTGCGGAATCTTCAACGATCCGGCTCCGGTTGAATTTGCCGTGACCAAGGTGTGGGACGTCAGCAACACGGGTGGTGATTACGTCAGCCGTGATGCCGAAATCACGATCGGTTGTCACGCTGAAATGTCACCGTACACCTTTGAGGAGGAAGGCCTCTGGTTTTACACGGTAGACCTGACTGAGGGTTCCTACGTTGGTGGCGAGGCAACAGTGACCGTCAAGGTGATCCCGGATTATGCCGGCAGCTACTGCTTTGCCGAGGAAGGTAATGTAACCAGCGCGGTGGAAGTGACCAGCGACTGCGGTTCTTTTAAAGAGCCAACAATTGAGGTCTCGGTGGGCCAGGGTGCTGAATGCACGATCACCAACACCGTGTTCTTCGAAGGTATCCCGACGCTGAACCAGTATGGCATGGCCCTGATGGCCCTGCTGATGCTGGGTATCGGCATGGTCGGCTTCAGGCGCTTTGTCTGACCGGCAGTAACAAGGGGTCAGAGCGCTTGCTCTGACCCTGGTTAAACCCAACCCCGCGGCAGGCGACTGCCGCGGGGTTTTTCTTTTAATTGATGCTGATGACGGCTGAAAAATTCTGTTCAGAAGTGGTTAAAAATCGCCGGTATTTTCTTGACTTAACTTGACACAGCAAGAATAATCGGAGGTTAAGGGCTGGTAGATTCGCATCCACGGACAGGACGTGAATAGTTACCAGCCCTATCGACAGTTCGTTCAGAGACGGCGTAAATAAAGCGGTCGAACGGCATTTTGGAGTGCATAAGCGAGTAAATACAATAGGATAGGAGCATGGATGTCCCGATTCTTGCGTATTGAAACCAACGGTAGGGAGTGACCAAATGAGTATCTTGTCGAAACGTTCCAGTTTTCTGGGAGCCATCTTTTTTATAACCGCCATGCTGTTTTCCAGCACTTCGTTTGCCCAGATCGGCACGTTGCGCATCTGGACGTATGAAGACACGACCGCGACTTATGCGCAATTCCCGCCTTGGTGCGATCCCGGCACCAATCCGGCCACCTGCATTCCGCGTGATGGTCTTACAGTGTGTATCGCTGGCCCCACCTGTGTCACTACCGACGCCGATGGACAGGCGATATTCCCGGACCTCACCCAGGGAACCATCCGGGTATGCCTGGAAACGCCGTCTTACCCGGCCGTTGTGGCGGTTGCGGGAAGTGCGGGCGCTGCCCTGGTTGGCGATCAATGCATAGATGCCGATCTTAACGGTGCTGATATCGGCAAAGCCATGTACGTGGAAGATGCCGCAGCTGACCTGTCCATCACCAAGGTGAGCAACCCCGTCAGCGTCACCGTTGTAGCCGGAACCAACCTGATGTACACGATCACCGTGACCAATCTGGGTCCGAATGAAGCAACCGGAGTGGAAGTCGGGGATTCTCTTCCCCTTGGTCTCTTTGGCCCTTGCTCCTGGACCGCCGGGGAGACTGGCGGAGCCACAGGCTTTTCAGCGTCTGGCAATCAGAGCATCGCCGACAGCTCGATAACCATGCCAAACGCCAGTATCATCACCTACGATTTGACATGCCTCATTCCTTCCGATACGGATAACGGTTTAAATCTGTTCAATAAAGTTGGCGTTGCCTTTGTTGACGATCCGGACCTGAGCAACAACAATTCACAGGTAAGCAACCTCGTTGTCCGCGAATCCGCCATTTCGATCACGAAGACGGCGGATCCGAGCCCGCTGGTGGCGCAAGGCGGGACCCAGACCTATACCATCGAGGTGAGCAACGGCGGACCGTCCGATGCCAGTAATCTGTTCGTGACGGAAACCCTGCCGGCGGGCCTGACGGTCACGGCGATGAACCCGCCCGATATCTGCAACGGAACCTCGGGTACGGTGACCTGTGCGCTGCCCGGACCGGTCGCGGCGGGTGATTCCTACAGCTTCACCCTGGAACTGGATATTCCGGACGACTTCCCGCTGGGGACGATCACCAATACCGCCAGGGTGGAATGCACCGATCCGGCCTGCTCCACCAACACCACGCCTGAGGAGTCTGCGGTACAGGCCGAAGCACAGACGCGCGTTGTCGTGGCGGTGCCTGCTGACGGCACGGCCCTGATCGCGGTGCAGAAGTTCTTCACGCGACGGCAACGATGAAACGCCGGTAACGCTGACGCTGGAATGCACCACGGGCAGCTACGCACCGGCAACGGTCGTAGTGAATCCGGATGAATTCGCGCCGGGCTCAGCGTTTGAGCACATTTTCGTCGTCACCGACATTCCATCGGGTGCGGCGAATGCCTGCACCGTGGTTGAAGAACCGGTGGCTGGCTACGACGCGACCTATATTTGCGGACAGAACGGTTCGACCAGTACGGTTGACGACACGCTGTGCAACGGTTTTGCCGATTTCACCCCGGGTACCACAGCTTGCGGCTGGCTGGACGTGGCGGCAGGAGATTCCAACCTGTGCGGAATCTTCAACGATCCGGCGCCGGTTGAACTGGCTGTTTCCAAGGTATGGGCTGTCAGCGATGCAGGTGGCGGTGATGCCGTCAACCTGGCAACAGAAATTGTAATTTATTGCGACTCAGAAATCGTAGGCGGCTACCCTGATGATGGCGACTGGTACTATCAGCAGTACATCGTTGGCGATGCGACGGTGACGGTTAATGTATATCCGGTCTTTGATGGTTCAACATGCTGGGTCGAGGAGCCTAATGTAGAAAGCTCTGTAGAGGTAGACAATGGTTGCGAGTCCGTGGATATCGAACTTGGCCAGGATGCTGCCTGCATGATCACCAACACGGTGTTCTTCGAAGGCATACCGACGCTGAACCAGTACGGCCTGGCCATCATGGCCCTGCTGATGCTGGGTATCGGCATGGTCGGCTTCAGGCGCTTTGCCTGACCGGCAGTAACAAGGGGTCAGAGTGAACTTTTACTCTGACCCTGGTTAAACCAAACCCCGCGGCAGGCAACTGCCGCGGGGTTTTTCTTTATCCGGATCAAGCGGACACAAAATTGACATAAATTGACAATACCGACATAATCAGGATCGTGGTGGGGAAGCCCGAGCAAGGTTTTGCGACGGGGGCAGAAAGCTACCAGTGAATTTGGTTGAATCAGGGAGAAAAAAATGAATATGAAGCGCGCGCTTAATCGTCCTGCTGGCATTGATGTTCTTACCGGTAGCCGGGTTTGCCCAAGAAGGCATCGGGATTACGCCGGCGCCGGGAACCGCAGTTGTTGCAGTATTGAAATTGTGGGAGGACGGAAACGATGAAACGCCGGCCACGTTCACGCTGCAATGCACCTCGGGCAGTATTTCTCCGGCCACCGTCACGATACCACCGGGTGAACTGAGGCCTATCACCTCTTCGTGGTGAGTGAGATACCGCTCGGCCCGGACAATGTCTGCACGGTCAAGGAAACTCCCGTCGCCGGATATGACTCTTACGGTTTTTGCGACGGATTTTTTCCTTTTCCTAATGGCGGCGATCCCAATCCGTATTGCAATCCAAATGAAGTGGATGAGGAGGATTTCCTGGGTTACTGCCAGTTTGATAATGTCCAGGCAGGCAATGGAGACAACATTGAAGGCGACGTAGCTGTTTGCATCGCTGTCAATGTCCCGACCCCGGTTGAAGTTGAAGTCACCAAGGTGTGGGACATCACCAACGCCGGTGCGGCAGGCGACGACTACAGCCTTTTTGCCGAGATCATCGTCGGTTGCGATAGCAACGCTCAAATCATCAATTATGACTGGTCGAATGAGGACTGGTCATACAAGAGATTCTACCTGGGCGATGACGATTACACTGCCGGGGAAGCCACGGTAACCGTCGAGGTGTACCCGTCGTTCAAAGGCAGCGAATGCTTGCGGTTGAAGACGACGTTGACAGCGCGGTGGAAGTGACCAGCGATTGCGGTTCCGAGGCCAGCCCCGGCATGGACATCGGGATTGGCGAAGGCGCCAGCTGCACGATCACCAACACCTTGTTCTTCGAAGGCATTCCGACGCTGAACCAGTACGGCCTGGCCATCATGGCACTGTTGATGCTGGGTGTAGGCTTCGTAGGCTTCCGTCGCTTTGTCTGATCGATAGCGGCTCGGCAGAATCGGGGTCGGAGTAAGTTTTTACTCTGACCCCTTAAGTTAAACAGAACCCCGCGGCAGGCAACTTCCGCGGGGTTTTTTTTAAATCCCTTGTAAATAAAATTGACATAAACTGACAATAAAGGGATAATCGCGTCTCAAAGGTGTGGGGGAACTACACCTTGCTTTTGAGTGATGGTAAGTGTAATACCCATAAAAATTTTTAATTGGAGAAATACGAATGACTATTAAACGTACTTTATTTGCAATGCTTGCAATGATGACACTGCCGGCGGTTGCTTTAGCGCAGCCTACGGCGCCCCCTATAACACCGGCCCCAAACACGGCTAACATCGCAGTAGCGAGTTTCTTCACGGACGATAACCCCGAAGCCTCGGTAGTTGTCAGCCTGAACTGTACTACCGGCTCGATTTCACCGACATCTGCCACGCTGGGAAATGGCGAAGGTCAGGTATTCGTGGTTTCCAACATTCCGGATGGCGTCGCTAACCCCTGTACATTAACCCAGACTGTTGCTAGCGATTACGATACAAGCTTACCTGTGTGACCCGACGGCAAGCATTCCTGGGGATGTTCAGTGCGGCAACCCCGCGATGTCTTGTCATCGACCTCATGCAGTTGGGCGGATGTTACCGCAGACAACGTCGGTTACTGCGCCGTTTATAACACGCCCGCACCTGTTGAATTTGCCGTTTCCAAGGTATGGGATATCAGCAATGCAGGTGGCGGTGATGCCGTCGACCTTGCAACAGAAATCGTAATTTATTGCGACTCAGAAATCGTAGGCGGTTACGATGATGATGGCGACTGGTACTATGCGCAGTACTATCGTTGGAGATGCGACTGTGACCGTTAACGTATTCCGGACTATGAAGGTTCAGAATGCTCGGGTCAAGGAGCCTGATGTTGACAGCGCTGTAGAAGTAGAAAATGGTTGCACTGTCCGTCGATATCGAACTTGGCCAGGATGCTTCCTGCACGATCACCAATACCGTGTTCTTCGAAGGCATTCCGACACTGAACCAGTACGGCATGGCCATCATGGCTCTGCTGATGCTGGGTGTAGGCTTCGTAGGTTTCCGTCGCTTTGTCTGAATTGACAGCGGCTAAAAGCCCTTAAGCTTTACAGCAAGATCAAACCCCGCGGCGGGAAACCACCGCGGGGTTTTTCTTTTTAGCGTGTAAAATATCAGACTCCATGAAGCCCATGAACTTTTTTCACCAGTGTTTTCCCTGTCCAGCGCCTTGCTGGCGAGCGGGCTGTTTTTGCTGCCATCTCCGGCATCCGGACAGGTGTCTGCAACACCGCAAGCCGTCATTTCAGTCGATGCCCAGTTTCAGGCCAGCCGCTTGCCGGCCCTGGACCTGGAATTGTCCTGCAACCAGGGAGAGCCCCGGAAAGAAACGATGAGGCTTTCCAGTGACGGCGTCTTTCGACTGGAAAACCGGCAAAGCTGCCGGATGGGAAGCTCAACTGCCAGTTGCAGGCCAGGTTACCGGCGGGTTACTCAGCTGCCTATTACGTCAATGGCGAAAGCCAGGCGCGGCCGGGTGGGAAAGGTTGCCAGTTCAACCACATTACGCCTGGCGACCCGACGCAGTGCCGAGTTGAAGTCACCCAGGACCCGGTTGACCTGATGGTCTACCTGGAATGGATCGGTCCTTCCGGTGAAGAGGAGGACGTGCGGATCAGCCTCGAATGCGAAAGCGGGAATTACTCGGGAATCCGCTATGTCAACGCCGGAAAACCGGATGGCTGGGAAATTCGTGACATCGATCCCGAGGGCATTCTGTGCAACGTCAGCGAGGAAGTTCGCGATAACTTCCGGCCGGACATCATCGATTGCCAGGGCTTGTGGGTGCTTCCGGGAAAAGGGGAAGAATGCACGCTGACCAACACCAAGATCGTCAAGCGCATCGAGATGCTCAACCGTTACGGTAAGATCGTCATGATCCTGCTGGTTTTGGGGATAGGGCTGGTGGCGGTGAAGCGTTTTTCGTAGGAGCGGATTCATCCGCGAATCCTGTTTCTCGATATTACATTCGCGGATGAATCCGCTCCTACGGAATTTGTGTGTTTTTTGCACATATGTTGTAAATTTGCCTTGTTAGCTATTGACAAAAATTTACATTGGGAGGATACTTGGTCCCAGAACACACAGGGCTCCAAACCAGCAGATCGACAGGATGTCGGTCTGTTTTGGTATCCGGGGTCCGAAAATTCCCGATTCCCCGGTCACTGACCCCATTTCCCTGACGTCACGCGTTCGCGCTGCTCCAGGTCTTTGCGTGTTGTCACGTCCGCATACCCGAGCGACTCGAAGCAGTTTCCGGACTTTGCTCCCCTGGTCGAAGCCGTGCTCAAAGGCCAGCAATCCACCCGGTTCGAGGTAGCCGGCCGCTTCGCGGGCAATCGTCCGGATGGCCTCCAGACCGTCGCTTCCCGCGACCAGCGCACCCGGTGGCTCAAAGCGGCAGTCACCCTGCGCCAGGTGCGGGTCCCCCGCGGCAATATAGGGCGGGTTGCTGACAATCACGTGGAATCTGCCGGCCAGGGGTTCGAGCCAGGAACCCTGGTGAAAGCGGACCCTGTCCGGGGCGATGGTTTGCTCCGTTTTCCCGCGCAACTTCCAGGGCCGCCTGGCTGATATCCGTGGCGTGAACCTCACACAGTGGCCGCTCGCTGGCGATCGCCAGCGCAATGGCTCCACTGCCGGTGCCGAGGTCGGCGATCCGCCAGCAGGCGTCCAGGGGCACAAAGTCCAGCACCGTTTCCACCAGCAACTCGGTTTCCGGCCGCGGTATCAGGACATCCGCCGTCACTTTCAGCGACAGTGACCAGAATTCCCTCCGGCCGGTCAGGTAGGCGACGGGTTCACCCTTGCTGCGCCGCCTGGCCAGGTCAAGGAAGCCGGCCACCTGGCCGGGTGGCACTTCGTACTCCGGATTGGCGAACAGCCAGGCACGATCGGCCTGGAGCACCTTGCCGAGCAGAATTTCCGTTTCCAGCCGTCCCGCGGACTGGTCCGCCAACAAGGCGCGGCCTGCCGCCAGCAGAGCGCTGACCTTCATTCGCGGGATTTCATGGCTCAAGGCGATCAGCGGCCACTTTCGCTGCCGGGTGCGCGCCCTCGTGATGTGAATCAGACGAGGCCGGCCTTCCCGGAAGGATGTGGCTCATGGCTTCACGCCACCACTTTCCGAAGTCGTCCAGGATCAGGTACAGCGCCGGGATCAGGAACAGCGTGATGATCGTCGCAAACAGGATGCCAAACGCCAGGGACGCCGCCATCGGGATCACGATCTGCGCCTGCAGGCTGGTCTCCAGCACGATCGGGATCAGGCCGAAGAAGGTGGTCAGCGAGGTCAGCAGGATCGCGCGGAACCGCTTGCTGGCCGCATCGCGCACGGCCTGCACCAACGGAACGCCCAGGCGGGTTTCGCGGTTGATGAAATCGACCAGGATCAGGCTGTCGTTCACGACAACGCCGGCCAGCGCGATGATGCCGAAGAAGCTCATCATGCTGACCTCGATACCCAGGAGCAGGTGGCCGAGCAGGGCGCCGATCGTACCGAAAGGGATGACCGACATGATGATCAGGGGCTGCGAATAGGAGCGCAGCGGAATCGCCATCAGCGCATAGATCAGGAACACCGCGAACAGTGCGCCTTTGACCAGGTCCATCTGAACCTCGGCCTGGGCCTGGGTGGCGCCGCTCAGGCGGTGACGGACACCCGGGTAGTGGGCCAAAACCTGGGGCAGTTCTTTTTCCAGGATATCGGCCGTGATCTTGCCGGGTTCGTAATGGGCTTTGTCCACTTCGGCGGACAGTTGCACCGCGCGCTCGCGGTCAAAGCGACGAATGGTGGTCGGGCTTTCGGACATTTCAACCTCGGCGACGGCATGGAACGGCACGCGTCCGCCGTCCGGCGTCCGGATCCGCATGTTTTCGAGGTAACCGACGGAGTCCCGTTCGTCGCGCGGGAAACGGACCATGACCTTGACCTCGTCCTGTCCGCGCTGCACGCGCTGAACTTCTTCACCGTAAAAACCGGCCCGCACCTGCCGGGCCAGGTCGGTCAGCGTCAATCCCAGGGCCTCGGCTTCCGGCTTGATGTTGAGCTTGATCTCGGGTGTGCCGCGCTCGTAGGAATTGCGCACGTCGTAAACGCCCTCGTACTGGCGGATCCGGTTTTCCATGTCCTTGGCCGCCCGCCCGACCTGTTCGATGTTGCTGCCCATCAACTGCAGCGAAACCGAGGGTCCGCCGCCCGGGCCGGTCGCGCCTTCAAAGCCCAGGGTCTTGACGCCGGGAATGTCGCCGACCGCTTCGCGCCAGCGCCGCAGCACTTCCGGCCCGTCGATGACATCGTCATTTTCCTTGACCAGTTCGGTGATGATCCGGCCGGATGTGTCGGTCTGTCCGAAAGCCATCACGCTGGAAACCACGGCCCCGGACTCGACGCCCTGTTCCGCGCTGACCTGGCGATCGACTTCCCACAGCCCGTCCTGGATGCGGCGCAGGGCGTCGTGGGTTCGGGCAGCCGGCGTGCCCTCGTTCATTTCCAGTTGAACCTGCAGAAAATCCGAGGTGAAATCGGGGAAGAACACGAACCGCAGGATGCCGCCGGCCAGCAGTCCGATCGACAGGATCAGCAGCGAGATAAAAATGGAAAGTGTCAGGTACCTGCGCTTTACAGCCTGGTCCAGTAACGGGATGTAGCGGTTATCGACAAAGTGGTGCAGCCCTTCGCTGAAAAACCGCTGGAAGCGGATAAAAACATTGTGCGTGTCTTTCTCGTAGTGCCTGATCTTCATGTGCGCCAGGTGGGCCGGCAGGATCAGTTTCGATTCAACCAGCGAAAAGGACAGGCACAGGATCACGATCCAGCCGATCGCGGCGAAAAACTGTCCGGAAATCCCGGTCACCAGCAGGATCGGAATAAATGCGGCAATCGTGGTCAGCACGCCAAAGGTCGCGGGAACCGCCACCTTGAGCACGCCCTCGACAATATTGTCGACCGAGTGGCCCTTGGCCCGCATGTTGGTGTAGGCGCTCTCGCCAATCACGATGGCGTCATCGACCACGATACCCAGCACCAGGATGAAGCCGAACAGGCTCAGCATGTTGACCGTGACGTCCACGGCCGGCATCACGAAAAACGTGCCCATGAAGGCGATGGGCAGGCCGACCATCACCCAGAAAGCCAGCTTGAGGCGCAGGAACAGGGCCAGGGTCAGGAACACCAGGGCCGCGCCGAAGATCATGTTCTTGACCATCATGTCCAGCCGGCCTTTCAGGTAATAACTGACGTCCGCCCAGGCGGCAATTTGCACGTCGTCGGGAAGCCCGGCGGTTTTGCGCTCGACAAAGTCGTGGACCGTGCGGGAAATGTCCAGTTCACTCTGGTCGCCGACCGACAATACCCGGATGGAAATCGCCGGTTTGCCGTTGTATTCGGAGAATCGGTCGGTTTCGATGAAGGCGTCGCGGATATGCGCAATGTCCTTCAGCAGCACCCGGGTGCCGTCGGCATTGGTGCGGATCACGATGTCTTCGAAGTCGCGCCCGACATAAGCCTGGCCCTTGGTGCGGACCAGGATGTCGCCGGCCTCCGAGCGGATGGCGCCGGCCGACAGGTCCAGGGAGCCGCGGCGCACGGCCTGGGCCACATCCGACAGGGTCATGCCATAGCTCTGCAAGGTAAATTCGCTGACTTCGATGCTGATCTCGTACGGTCTCGAACCCAGGATTTCGGCCCGCGAAACGCCGGGCAGCGTGACGATTTCATTTCGGACCTGCTTGGCGTATTCCTTCAGCGTGCGCTCGTCCACGTTGCCGTACACGCTGACGATGACGACCTGCTGCTGGAATTGATTACGCGAAATATTGGGTTTCTCGGTGTTTTCCGGAAAGGTCGAGATGCCGTCGACCCGGTTCTTGACCTGGTCCATCACGTCGAGAACGTCGTATTCCGCCAGCACTTCTACCTGGACCACCCCGTTGTTCCGCTGGGCGGTGGAAACGATCTCCTTGATGCCTTCGATATCCTGGATCGCCTCTTCGATCTTGACCACGACGCCTTCTTCCACATCCAGCGGGGTCGCGCCCAGGAACGGTACGCTGATCGTGATGAAATTCGTCTCGATTTTCGGCTGGATTTCCTTCTTGATCGTGAAGACGGTATACAGCCCCCCGACCAGCAGGATGAACATCAGCAGGTTCGCGGCTACCGAGTTGCGCGCGAACCAGGCGATCGTTGATTCATAAGGCCCGTGGTTCATTGCCCGGCCTCTGCGTCTTCGGCATCATCGCTGTCCGGAGGATCCAGTGGCTCTTCGCCGCTGATGACCAGTCCCATGCCGGGGATCGGCGCGTCCATGGATGTCGTGATGACGAGTTCTCCGTCATTGACGCCTTCGCTGATGTAGACGTTTTTCGGCTCGGCCCGGACCACGGAGACCGGCCTGATTTCCAGCTGGCGTTGGTCATTGGCGATCAACACGGTGTTGTCGGCGCGCAGCACCGAGCGCGGCAGAACCACCACGTCATTGACCCGCAGGCCCTGTATTTCGGCGCGCACGAACGACCCCATTTTCAATTCCGGGCCTGCTGCTTTGCCCCAGCACCCCGTACGGGTCGACGACCTCCGCGACCGCGTAAATCACGCGGCTGCCGATATCGACAACGCCTTCGGTCCGGACGATTTGCGCATTCCACTGTTTGTCGCTGCCGCTGTCTTCGGCGGACAGTGTTACCGGCACACGTTGCGATTCTTCCAACCGGGTGGCTGAGGGCAAATCCAGGAACTTCAGGTCGTTGCCGGACAGCGGCAGCCGGATCTCGGCCGTGTCGATCGCAAAGGTGACGCCCAGCGGCGTGCCGGGTGAAACGAACTGGCCGACATCAACCAGCTTGCTGCGCACCAGGCCGTCGTACGGAACCTTGATCCGGGTGCGCTGAAGCTTGCGCTCGGCTTCTTTCAGTTCAGCCTCCGCGGCCTGCACCGCCGCCTTGGCTTCGGCCAGTTGCGGTATCCGCAGGGTCAGGTCGGACGGTTCTCCCTGGCGGCCCAGGTTGGCCCAGTCCTTGCGCGCCTGCTCCGAGCGCGCGGTCTGGTCGGCCAGTTGCGCCTTGCGCGCCGCCAGGCTGGCCTGGGCGCGCAGCAGGGCGGTTTCATAATCGCTGGGGTCGATTTGCAGCAAAACCTCGCCCTGGCGGAAGAAGCCGCCGGGAATGAAGTTTGACGATACCGAGACGATCTGGCCGGCCACCTCGGCCACCAGCGTGGTTTCGGTCCGCGGCTTCACGGTTCCCTGGGAGTAAACGGAAAAATTCAGCGACACCATTTCCGCGGGTATCGCATCGACGCGCACCGCGAGGCTGCCGCTGTCCTTGCGGTCCGGCCGCTTGCCCTTGGCGATGGTGACCATGACGACGACCAGCAGGATCGAGATCGCGATCAACCCCAGGGGCAGAATGTACTTGAGAAACTTGCGCATGCCTGGTTATCTCCTGCTGAATCCGACGGGTCGCGGGTTTTTGCATGGGCTTTGCGGACCGATTGGCAATTATCCCAGTTGCAACGCCCCCTGTCATAGGGCAAAAGTTTGCCGGTCCGATTAAAACCCCTGCAAATGCCATGTACAATGATTCTTTTTGACGGCGAAGGCTCCAATGTTCAGATCATTGCGCGCCAATTGGGCAAAAAGGGATTCGGCAAGGCAACGGGTAAAAATGGGAATTATCTTAAAATCGAAGGAAGAAGTAGAGCAAATGCGGATTGCCGGTCAATTGGCCGGTGAAGTGCTGCGCATGATCGCTCCGCATGTTCAGCCCGGCGTCAAGACCGTTGAACTTGATGAAATCTGCCACGAGTACATCACGGTGCACCAGCAGGCCATCGCCGCGCCGCTGGATTACCGGGGCTTTCCGCGATCCATCTGCACCTCGGTAAACCACGTGATCTGTCACGGGATTCCCGGTGAAAAACAGCTGAAGGACGGCGATATCGTCAACATCGATATCACCGTGATCAAGGACGGCTGGCACGGAGATACCAGCAAGATGTTCCAGGTCGGCAAGCCCACCATCAAGGGCCAGCGGATCTGCGATATCGCCTATCAGTCGATGGTGACCGGTATCGAAATGGTCAGGCCGGGTATCAGGCTGGGCGATATCGGGCACGCGATCCAGCGTTATGCCGAAGGGCAGGGCTGCTCGGTGGTTCGCGAGTACTGTGGCCACGGCATCGGCAGGGGGTTTCACGAAGATCCCCAGGTCCTGCATTACGGCCGCCCCGATACCGGCGAAATCCTGGTTCCGGGCATGGTGTTCACGATCGAGCCCATGATCAATCTCGGCCGCCGGGACACCAAGCTGTTGCCGGATGGCTGGACCGTGGTGACCCGCGACCGCAGCCTTTCCGCCCAATGGGAGCACACGATCGCGGTAACCGAAGAGGGTTACGATGTGCTGACCCGCCTGCCCGGGGATGAACTCTGACCATGCATGGGCGTCTGGCCGCACTGCCGGCTACCAGTGGTTGCCTGGACCTGGAAAAGCTCGAATCGATCGAACACGCCGGGCTGATCGACCTGGAAGGCCCGGACGGCGCAAAAAACCTGGTGCAATTGCGCCAGTTTCTACGCTCATCGATGGAGCAGGCGGACGCGGTCCTGGCGGAACGGTTCTGGGGTGGCGAGGACGTCGTGGAACTGGTCCATTCCCGCGCCTGGGTCGTCGAGCAACTGCTGCTGTTGGCCTGGAAGAAGCTGGTCCCGTTTACCGGCAAGGTCAGCATGGTGGCAGTAGGGGGTTACGGCCGCGGAGAATTGCATCCGAATTCGGACGTTGACCTGCTGGTCCTGCTGGACAATTCGATGGACAAGGCTTTCCTGAAAAACGAGATCGAAGCCTTCGTCCAGCTCTTGTGGGACGCCGGTTTTTACCTGGGCCACAGTGTCCGTACCGTTGCCGAGTGTGCCGAAGACGCCGCCGCTGACGTGGTGACGGTCACCAGCTTCATGGAATCGCGCCTGTTGGCGGGTTCGATGGACTTGCTGAACCAGTTGCTCGAGGAAACCTCTTCCGCCCGGATGTGGGATGGAAAGACTTTTTTCGAAGCAAAATATGAAGAGCAGAAACAGCGCCATGAACGCTATCACGACACCGCCTACAACCTGGAGCCCAATATCAAGGAAGGGCCGGGTGGTTTGCGTGATATCCAGATGATTTCATGGGTCGCGCGCAGGCACCTGGGCGCTGAAACCCTGCACGGCCTGGTCGAGCACGGCTACCTGACCCAGGCAGAACACAGTGACCTGGTCGGCGGTCAGCACCTTTTGTGGCGGGTCCGCTATGCGCTGCACCTGCTGGCCGGCCGGGCCGAGGACCGCCTGCTGTTCGATTTCCAGCGCCAGATTGCGGAACGATTCGGATTCAAGGACAGCGCCACCAGCCTCGCGGTGGAACATTTCATGCAGCTTTACTACCGGACCGTGATGCGCCTGGAGCGCCTCAACGAGAGCCTGTTGCAGTTGTTCCAGGAGGCGCTGCTGTCAAACGGGCGCGATGAAGTGGTCGGGCTGAACGACGACTTCCAGGTCCGCAACGGCTTTGTCGAGCTGCGCAGAAAGACCGTTTTCCAGGACCGCCCGGTGGCCCTGATGGAGCTTTTTGTGCTGCTGGCGAGGGAGGAAAGCCTGCTGGGCGTGACGGCATCAACGATCCGGGCCATTCGTGAGAACCTGTACCTGGTGGATGAAGAATTCCGCTGCGACAGCGCAGTCAACGCCAGCTTCCTGGAATTGTTGCGCCAGCCCGAAGGGGTCTACACCCAGCTGAGGCGCATGAACCGTTACGGTCTGCTGGCGGCGTACATTCCGGTCTTTGGCAATATCGTCGGGCGCATGCAGTACGACCTGTTTCATGTTTACACGGTAGACCAGCACACCCTGTTCGTGGTGCGCAACCTGCGCCGTTTTGCCTACGGCAAGTACAAGGAGCGCTTTCCCCATGCGCGGTCGGTCTTCAAGCGGATGGCCAAGCCGGAACTGCTCTACCTCGCCGCCATTTTTCACGACATCGCCAAGGGGCGTGGCGGTGACCACTCCGAACTCGGGGCGGTGGACGCCGAGGCATTCTGCGCGATGCTGGACATCGAGCCCGCCGAGAGCGACATGGTCGCCTGGCTGGTCCGGCATCACTTGTTGATGTCGCAAACATCGCAGAGAAAAGACCTGTCAGACCCGGTCAATATCCAGGAGTTCGCCGAAGTGGTCGGCAATACGCGATACCTCGATCACCTGTACCTGTTGACCGTGGCCGACATTGCGGCAACCAGCCCCAAGCTGTGGAACAACTGGAAAAACAAGCTGTTGTGGGAACTCTACCTGTCGGCCGGGGAAGCCCTGAGGCGTGGACTCGAGAACCCGATCAAGCGCGATACGCGAATGCGGGAAACACGCGCGGCTGCGCTCAGCCGCCTGATCCGGCGTGGCGCCGATACCGGGCAGATCAACGACCTGTGGGATACCCTGCCGGAATATGCCTTCTGGCGCCTGAGTCCCGACCAGCTGGAATGGACCACGGAGACGGTGGTCAAGCACGATAACCGCGAACGGTGTATTTTCGTGCGGCCGGTGCAGCCACACGGGGTTTCCGAATTGCTGGTTTGCGTGCCGGACCACAGCGGCCTGTTCGCCACGATCACTTCGATTCTCGATGAAATGGGACTGGATGTCATGTCAGCCCGGATCCTGACCACCAACGACAGCCGCAGCTACGACCTGTTCCAGTTGATGGATCAGCACGGCGACGTGGTGAACGCGGATGACGCGGAGGAACTGGTGCAGCGCCTGGACGCCGCAACCAGGGAATGCAAGCCCAGGCCTCCGGTCAATCGTACGATGCCCCGCCGCCTGCGTCATTTTTCATCCAACCCGAAAATCGAGTTTGCCGCGGACCCGGACCAGGGAGGAACGGTCCTGCAAATTCGCTGTAATGACCGCCCGGGCTTGTTGTCGCGGATTGCCGCAGCCCTTTTTTCCAACGGCGCACAGGTGCACAACGCACGGATTGCGACCTTCGGGGAGCGGGTCGAGGATACGTTCCTGGTCAGTGACGCGGAACAAGCCCCTGACCAGTGATGCCCGGGAGGCGCTGGCCGCGGCTATCCGGCACAGTATTGAAGAAGGTTGACAAAGTGAAAGAACTCATCGAAAAAGCCTGGGAACAACGCAGCAGCCTGTCACCGGCAAGTGCACCGGCCGGGCTGAAGCAGGCGGTTGAGGAATGCCTCGACGGCCTCGAAGCCGGCACCTTTCGGGTGGCTGAGCCACTGGGAGCGCCGGGCGAGTGGAAGGTCAACCAGTGGCTGAAAAAAGCCGTGTTGCTGTCCTTCCGGCTGCACCCGAACGAAGTGATCGAAGCCGGTTACACCCGTTTTTACGACAAGCTGCCATTACGCTGGAGCGGGGATGCCGGCCCTGGAATCGCCGAGGCCGGCGCCCGCGTGGTGCCGCCCGCGACGGTGCGCCGTGGCGCGCATATCGGACACGATGCGGTGCTGATGCCCAGTTACGTCAATATCGGCGCCTTTGTCGGTAGCGGCACCATGGTGGATACCTGGGCCACGGTCGGTTCCTGCGCCCAGATCGGATCCAACGTGCATCTTTCCGGCGGCGTCGGCATCGGGGGCGTGCTTGAACCCCTGCAGGCCAACCCGACCATCATCGAAGACGACTGCTTTATCGGGGCACGATCCGAGGTGGTTGAAGGGGTCATCGTCGAACGCGGCAGCGTGTTGTCGATGGGCGTTTATATCGGCCAGAGCACCCGGATTTACGACCGTGCAACCGGTCAAATCTTCCGCGGGCGTATTCCGGCGGGTTCCGTGGTCGTGCCCGGTTCCCTGCCGGCGGCCGATGGCAGCCATTCGCTTTACTGCGCGGTGATCGTCAAGCAGGTGGATGAAAAGACCCGCGCCAGCACCGGCGTCAACGAGATTCTGCGCAATGTCGAGTAAGAACGGCGGCACGGCGGCCACGTCCAAGGTCCTCCAGCTGACGACCGAGCTGACCGCGCGGCCGTCGATTACACCGGACGACGCGGGCTGCCAGCGCCTGATCGCCGAGCGGCTGTTGCCGCTGGGTTTCGACGTCGAGTGGTTCCTGTGCGGCGACGTCACCAACGTGCTGTTCACGCGCGGCAGGGGTTCGCCCTCGCTGTGGTTCCTCGGCCACACCGACGTGGTCCCGACCGGGCCTGAGGAACTCTGGACCTTCCTGCCGTTTCACCCGGACCAGAAAGACGGGGAACTGTACGGCCGGGGCGTGGCGGACATGAAAGGCGCCGTGGCGGCGATGGTCGTGGCGCTGGAAACGTTTACGCGGCAGCACCCGGACCACCACGGCCAGCTCGGGCTGTTGCTGACCTCTGACGAAGAAGGCGCAGCGGTGGACGGCATTGTCCGGGTCGCGGAAGAACTCAAGCGCCGTGGTCAGCGGCCGGACTATTGCCTGGTCGGTGAACCCTCGAGCCAGGAAACCCTGGGCGATACGGTGCGCGTAGGCCGGCGCGGTTCGATCTACGTCCGGCTCAAAGTCAACGGAATCCAGGGCCATACGGCTTTTCCCGAAAATCTCGACAACCCGGTGCACCGGATTGCGCCCTTCCTGGAGGAACTGGTGGACCAGAAGTGGGACACCGGGGACGACGATTTTCCGGCCAGCCATTGCCAGGTCGCTTACCTGCGCGCCGGGACCGGCGCCGGCAACGTCACGCCGGCCGACGTGGAGTTGCTCGCCAATTTCCGGAACGGGCCGGGCTCACCGGCCAAAGAAATCCAATCCCGGTTCGAAAAGCTGCTGCACAAGCACGATATCGAAAATTACACAACGCAGTGGCAGGTCATGGGCGAGCCGTTCCGCAGCCCTGCCGGTAAACTGAGGCAGGCCGTGGTCGCGGCGGTCGGGGAAATCCTGGGCCAGAGCCCGGACCTGAACACCGGCGGCGGCACTTCGGACGGCCGCTACATGGCGCCCCTGGGCTCGGAAGTGCTGGAACTGGGCCTGGTCAATTCCACCATCCACCAGGTCGACGAACGCACCCCGGTCGCCGATCTCGACCGCCTTTACGCCACCTACTACGACATCATCCGGCGGATTCTGCGTAGGAGCGGATTTATCCGCGATTGGTTCTTAAAAGATTCGCGAATAAATTCGCTCCTACGCTCGCATAGATTGATTCCACGGCATCCCGCCCTCAACTTCTGTATATAAAATTTTGAGGAAAATGCCATGAGAATGGACAAACTGACGAGTAAGTTCCAGCTGGCCCTGGCGGATGCCCAGAGCCTGGCTGCGGGGCTCGATAACCAGTTGATCGAACCGGTCCACGTGATGGTCGCGTTGCTGGACCAGCAGGGCGGTTCCACCGGGCACCTGCTGACCCGTTCCGGCGTGCGCGTGAGCCAGCTTCGTTCCGCCCTGGGAGAGCGCCTGGATAGCCTGCCGCGCGTGAGCGGGGCGGAGGGCGAAATCAGCCTTTCCAACGACCTGATCAAGTTAATGAACCTGACCGACAAGCTGGCGCAGAAACGCGGCGACCAGTACATCGCCAGCGAGTTGTTCGTGCTGGCGGCGCTCGAACTGAAAGGCCCGCTGGCGGACATCCTGAAACAGGCGGGTGCCAGCCGCGACGCCATTGAAAAAGCCGTCGATGAAATGCGCGGCGGAGAACAGGTCGTGGACCCGAATGCCGAGGAGAACCGGCAGGCGCTGGAGAAATACACCATTGACCTGACCGAGCGGGCCGAGCAGAGCAAGCTGGACCCGGTGATCGGCCGGGACGAGGAAATCCGCCGCTGCATCCAGGTGCTGCAACGGCGCACCAAGAACAACCCGGTGCTGATCGGCGAACCCGGGGTGGGTAAAACGGCGATCGTCGAAGGCCTGGCCCAGCGCATCATCAACAACGAATGTCCGGAGGGTATCCGCGGCAAGCGGGTGCTGAGCCTGGACATGGGCGCGCTGATTGCCGGCGCGAAATTCCGGGGAGAATTCGAGGAACGGCTGAAGGCCGTTCTGAACGACCTGGCCAAGCAGGAGGGCAACATCATCCTGTTCATCGACGAAATCCACACCATGGTCGGGGCCGGCAAAGCCGAAGGCTCCATGGATGCCGGCAATATGCTCAAGCCGGCGCTGGCGCGCGGTGAACTGCACTGCATCGGCGCGACCACGCTGGATGAGTACCGGAAATACGTGGAAAAAGACGCGGCGCTTGAGCGCCGTTTCCAGAAAGTGTTTGTCGGCGAGCCTTCGGTCGAAGACACGATCGCGATTCTGCGCGGCCTGCAGGAACGCTACGAAGTGCACCACGGCGTGGACATCACCGACCCGGCCCTGGTGGCCGCCGCGACGCTGTCGCACCGTTACATCAGCGACCGGCAATTGCCCGATAAGGCCATTGACCTGATGGACGAGGCGGCCTCGCGCATCCGCATGGAGATCGACTCCAAGCCCGAGGCGCTGGACCGGCTGGAGCGGCGCCTGATCCAGCAGAAGATCCAGCGCGAAGCCCTGAAGAAGGAGTCCGACGAGGCGTCGATCAAGCGCCTGGAAGAGCTCGAAGCCAACATCGTGGAAATGGAGCGGGAATTTTCCGACCTGGACGAAATCTGGAAATCCGAAAAAGCCGCGGTGCAGGGCACTACCCACATCAAGGAGGAACTGGAACGGACCCGCGCCGCATTGGAAACCGCGATGCGGGCCCAGGACCTCGCGCGCATGTCCGAACTGCAGTACGGCAGGATTCCGGAGCTGGAAAAACAGCTGAAAGATGCCGAGCAGGGCGAACAGGGCCATTTCCAGTTGCTGCGCAACCGGGTCACCGAGGACGAAATCGCCGAGGTGGTTTCGCGCTGGACCGGGATTCCTGTCTCGCGGATGCTGGAAGGGGAGCGCGACAAATTGCTGCGCATGGAAGAAGGCCTGCATTCGCGCGTGATCGGACAGGACGAGGCGGTCACCGCGGTGGCGGACGCCATCCGGCGCTCCCGTGCCGGCCTGTCGGACCCGAACCGTCCGATCGGATCGTTCCTGTTCATGGGTCCGACCGGCGTCGGCAAGACCGAATTGTGCAAGGCATTGGCCGAGTTCATGTTCGACACCGAAGAAGCTATGGTGCGGATCGACATGTCCGAATTCATGGAGAAACACTCGGTGTCCCGGCTGGTTGGCGCACCGCCGGGGTATGTCGGTTACGAGGAAGGCGGTTACCTGACCGAGGCGGTCCGGCGCCGGCCGTATTCCGTGATCCTGCTCGATGAGATCGAAAAAGCCCACCCGGACGTTTTCAACATCCTGTTGCAGGTGCTGGACGATGGCCGCCTGACGGACGGGCACGGCAGGACCGTGGATTTCAAGAACGCGGTGATCGTGATGACGTCCAACATGGGTTCGCAACGCATCCAGGAATTGTCCGGACAGGGCTACGAGGTCATGAAAAATGCGGTGATGGACGTGGTCGGGCAGCATTTCCGCCCCGAGTTCATCAACCGGGTTGACGACATGGTCGTGTTCCACCCGCTGGACCGGGAGCAGATCAAGCTGATCGCCGGTATCCAGCTTGGCCGCCTGGGCAAACGTCTCGAATCGCACGGCTACCAGCTGGACTTTTCAGAAGAAGCACTGAGCCTGCTGGGCGAGGCCGGGTACGACCCGGTTTACGGCGCCCGGCCGCTGAAACGGGCGATCCAGCAGGAGATCGAGAATCCGCTGGCGCAGAAAATCCTGTCCGGAGTGTACTCGGTGGGAGATACGATCAGGGTGGATGCGGAAGGCGGCGTCTTCGTGTTCATGTAGGAGCGAATTCATTCGCGATTGAAATCGCTCCTACGGTCACCTTGAAGGCAGAACATGCCTCCTCTGGCGCTCACCCAGCGGCCGCAGGAACTGGCCGAACATTTCAGAGCTGAGCTGGGTCGACTGCCCGATCAATTCGTGGGTTTGCCGGCGTATGCTCGCTGCATCGCCCTGGCGGCAGTTGGTTTCCAGTTCCGACAGGTACTCCGGCAGGGCCAGCCAGCGGCTGATCAGGCGCTCGTCCAGTTCCAGGTGACACTGCAGGCCGTAGGCGTTGTCTCCGTAGCGGAACGCCTGGTTTTCGCAGCTGGCTGAGCGGGCCAGGTGCACCGCGCCTTCCGGCAAGTCGAACGTGTAACCATGCCACTGGAAGACCGGGTGAGGCCGGAACAGCGCGCAGAACACCGGATCCGCAGGCGACAGAGGTGTGGGTTCCAGGTCGTACCAGCCAATTTCCCATTCCTTCATGGGTCGGGGACTACCGCCCAGTGTATAGGCCAGCAGCTGCGCGCCGAGGCAGATACCCAGCACCGGAATTTCCCGTTTCAACGCTTCTTCGATGCAGCGCATCTCGACGTTCAGGTGCGGGAAATCTTTTCCCTGGTCGGGCATCTGCGGCCCGCCCAGGACGATCAGCGCATCGTAGCGGCTGATGTCCGGTTGCGCGCCGGGATCGCGGTGAAAATTCACATAACGGATGCGGTGGCCGCGATTCCTGAGCATCGGGTCCAGGGTGCCAAGCGGTTCCGCCGGCACATGTTGGAAGACCATGACCTTGGCCATCAGCTAGGGCCTGCTACCACTATGTGGATCGAACCTGGCCGTCGCCGCGCACCACCCACTTGTAACTGGTCAGTTCGGGCAGGGCCATCGGGCCGCGGGCGTGGAGCTTCTGGGTGCTGATGCCGATTTCGGCGCCCATGCCGAACTGGCCGCCATCGGTGAAGGCGGTGGATGCATTGGCGTATACGGCCGCGGCATCCACGCGGTTGAGAAACGCTTCGATGACGTCCGGATCCTGCGCAACGATGGCTTCGGAATGTTTTGAACTGAAGCGGTGAATATGCTCGAGCGCCTCTTCCAGCCCCGACACGGTCTTGATCGACATCCGCAGGGACAGGAATTCCTGTCCGAAGTGCTCCTCGAGAGCCGGCTTCAGCACGCCGTTGTAACGTCCTTCGAGGGCGGCGAAGGACTCGCCGTCCGCAAACACTTCGACACCGTGTTCATCGCCCATCGCCTGCATCAGCCCGGGCAGTTCAGGCAACAAGGTTCTATCCAGAACCAGTGTATCAAGCGCATTGCAGACACTGACGCGCCGGGTCTTGGCATTGGTAATGATGGCTTTCGCCTGCTGCAGGTTGGCGCTGGCATGGACGTAGGTGTGGACGATGCCGGCCCCGGTTTCGATCACCGGTATGCGGGCGTTGTCGCGGACAAAATCGATCAGGCCCCTGGACCCCCGTGGAATCGCCAGGTCGATATATCCCACCGCCTGGAGAATCTGCGGCAAGTACTCGCGCTCCGGCGGCGCCAGGAAAACCGTTTCGGGGTTGAGCCCGTGGCTGGCCAGCACGTCGTGCATCAGGCCCACCACGAAGCTGTTGGTCGCAACGGCGTCGCTGCTGCCTTTCAGCACGCAGGCGTTGCGGGTTTTCAGGCACAGGGCGAAAACATCGAACGTCACGTTGGGGCGTGATTCGAAGATCACCGCGATCACGCCCATCGGCACCCGCACCTTGCTCAGTTCCAGGCCGTTGTCCAGGCGCCGTTGTTCCAGCACCTCGCCGACCGGGGAGGGCAGGTCAGCCACGAAGCGCAGGTCGTCGCTGATGGCTTTGAGCCGTTCCGGGTTCAGCAGCAGGCGGTCGTACTTCGGGTCTTCAACCGCCATCCGGGACAGGTCGTCGCGGTTGGCCTGCAGAATTTGCTCAGCGGCATCCAGGGTCCGGTCGGCCAGGCTGTTCAGAACCGCCCGGATGGTTTCGTCGCCCGTCCGGGCCAGTTCACGGGCGGCCTCGCGCGTGCGCCCGAGTCCCTGTTGCAGTTCCTTCCGCCGGTCCGTCATTGGCGTGGTTCCGTGTAAAGGTAGTCGTAGTGGATCAGCGCTTTTTGCCCGCGCTGTCCTTTCAGACGGTCTGTTTCTTCATGCCCGTAGCGGGCCCTGCCGCAACCCAGGACCTTGCCGGCCTGGTTACGGATCTGGATCACGTCGCCCTCGTTGAACGGTCCCTCGACCGACTCGATGCCCACCGGCAACAGGCTGGCCAAACGGTTCCGGTCCAGCAACGCGGCTTCAGCGCCGGGGTTGACGATGACATGGCCGGCGGCATGGCCATCCGCGCTGGCCAGCCAGCGCTTGGCGGGTGAGGCCTCACCCAGCGCGGGAAAACGGGTGCCGGCTTTCCGGCGGGTCGTCACTTTGACCAGGATGTCCGGGTCGCGGCCGTCGGCGATAACCACCTCCGTGCCGAGTTTCGCGGTCTTGCGTGCGATCGCCAGCTTGCTGTGCATGCCGCCCCGTCCCAGCGCCGAGGTTCCGCGCTGCACGATGTCCTCGAGGTGATGCCTGTCCTCGTCCCAGGTTTCGATGCAGGACGCCTCCGGGTCGTCGGGGTTGCCGTCAAACACGCCGGGAACGGTGCTCAGCAGGCACAGCAGGTCGGCGTTGACCATGCCCGCCAGCAGTCCGGCCAGCTCATCATTGTCGGTGAACATCAGCTCGGTGATGGCGACCACGTCGTTCTCGTTGACGATGGGAAGAATACCGGCAGTCAGCAGGGCCTCGATGCAGCCGCGCATGTTCAGGTAGTGCCGGCGGGTCTGGAAGTCGCTTTTGCTGGTCAGTACCTGCGCGACGGTCAGACCGTGGCGCTGGAACAATGCCCGGTACGTCTCCATCAGGCGTACCTGGCCGGTGGCGGCCATCACCTGTTTGCGGGCAACCGGGTCGCTGATGCGCTGAAGCTGCCCGGCGGGAATGCCGCGGCCGGCGGCCACGGCGCCGGACGAAACGACCAGCACCTGCCAGCCGTCCGATACCAGCTTGCCGGCCTGGTCCACCAGGTTTCCGAGCACATCCAGGTTCAGCGCGCCTTGCGGGTCACACAGAACCTGGCTGCCGATCTTGATGACGATTCTTCGCCCCATCGGGGATCTTCCCGGTTTACAGGCCCAGTACGCCGGCGCCCTGCTCGAACACGATGTCCACCGGGATGGACTGCGCGGCAGAGGCGGTCGAGGTCGGCCTGCAGTTGCGGGCTGACGTTGCCCATTTCGACGACGAAGGCGTCAACGGCGGCGTAGTCGCCATCACCCTGCAAAGTCAGCAGGCGGTTGCCGAGGGCCTGTACGGCCTGTTCGAATTCGGGCAGATTGACGCGGTAGGTGCCGGTCGCCTCATCACGGCTGAAAGCGCCGGCCTGTTCGAAGAAATTGAAACGGATCATGTTCGCTCTTCCGTGCGCGTCGCCGGCGCCAAAACGCACCGAGCGGAAAATGCCGGCCAGGAAGGTCACGTAGTCGTCCATGACTTCACCTTCGGTGAATTTCACCTTTTTCCCGCAGTTTTTGCACCATGTAAAGGCCCAGGATATCGGCTTTGCCCTCTTCCAGGGCCGAGGCATGTTCCTTCATCGCCTGGCGCACCGTGCCCTTGCCATCCAGCGTGTTCTTGATGCCCAGGCCGTGGGCTACTTCGTGAAACATGGTGTTGCCAAAGAAAGAATCGAAGGTGATGTGCTGGCGCTGGTCCTCACTGATCAGCAGGTCAGCGATCGGCACCAGGATCTGGTTGTATTTCGCCAGCATCGCGTTTTTCAGCTGCAGTCGCCGTGTACCCTCGAAAGCTGCACTTCCTCGTCGTTCGGCAGATTGATCGCGATGGTCTTGGCCCCGGCGTTGCTGTGCCCTGCGTAATAGACCACATCGTAGGCGTTCAGGTCGGAGTCCGAGCCGGGCGTTTCCTGCTTGTAGGCATCCGGCACCGGCAATCCCGTCTGCAACTCCGGCAGGTATTTCGCAAACCGCGCCAGCCGCTCGCTCCATTCCAGGTCCTTGATCAGTACGTAGGACTCGTAGGCGGCACGATAGCCATAAAGCTGGTCTTCATAGGTTTCGATCGGTCCGATGACCAGTTCGATCGGGTTGTTTTTCATCTCCATCCAGGCCAGGTCGGAGGGCTGGAAATTATCGGTTTCCAGCGCCGAGGCCCGCATCAGCAGGTAATTGGCGAATTCGGGGTCTTCGGCCAGTTCCGCGGCCAGGCGCAACAGGTTCGCGGCTTCCTGCAACTGCGCAGCATAGGCAACGCTGTAGGGTTCCAGGTATAACTCACCCGCCTCGTTTCTCTTGACCAGCGAATAGAGGCCGTCTTTTCCCGGCTGGTCCCAGGCCTCGAACTCCTCCTTGCTCATATCGGGCGGGTAGAACTGCGCCCCGGGCGGTTTTGGCCCGGCACTCTCGACGAACGGCTGATCGGCGGCCAGGCGGTCCCAGGGGCCGTAGTTGATCACCGCGAAACGCCGGACCACCGGGTCTTCTATCGACGACAGGAACGGATCTTTCTCGCCGTAAGACTGCAGCCAGAAAAGCTCGTCCATGATCCGTGAAGCGTCGATCAGCAGTGGAATCATCTGTTTCTGGCGATCAGACAGGTGGCTGAGGTCGGCAGTCAGGCGCACGGTGGCATAGATCTCAAAACGGGACGGCGGCTCAACGGCCGGCGGCGCGACAGAATCGCGCGTTGCGACCGCCGGTTCGTCAATGGCGGATACCGGCGGCTCGGCCTGTTGGCAGGCGGCGAGAATCAATAAAGCAGTCATGCTTAGTACGTGATGGGCTTTCATTCAACGGACTCCGGAAAATGGGTGTATACCAAACCCTAAATCATAGCAGACCCCTCGAACGACCGGTTGTGGAAAACGCAAGGCAGAGTCCCCATTTATGCCCCCATCACTTATAATTGTCCGGTTTACCAGGGTGTACAAATATGCCAATTTACGAATACCAGTGCGAATCCTGTGGTTTCGACCTCGAAAAACTGCAGCGCATCAATGATGAACCTCTGCTGGAATGCCCGAAATGCGGCAAGCCCGAGCTGCGCCGGCTGGTCTCGGCCGCCGGGTTTCGGCTCAAAGGCGCGGGCTGGTACGAAACGGATTTCAAAAAGAGCGGCAAAAAGAACCTCCACGAAACCGGGAGTCCAGCCGCCACCCAAAGCGCAGACAAGCCGGCCACCCAAAGCGCAGACAAGCCGGCCGACACGAAGAAGACCGAATCCAAGCCCGCCGCCGTCAAAACCGGTGCAGACTGAAATCGCCCATCGGGGGCCGTTGACGGACCCTGGTTACCACCCATCCGGAGTATAAGAAATGCGCACACATCTTTGTGGCGAAGTGAATGAACAACTGGCCGGCCAGGCCGTCCGGCTTTGCGGCTGGGTTGACCGCCGCAGGGACCTTGGCGGCCTGATTTTCGTCGGTTTACGCGACCATGCTGGCATCGTCCAGGTGGTGGTGGAGCCGGAAAGCGCGGCATTCGGTGATGCCGAGGCCTTGCGCAACGAATTTTGCGTCCGGATCAGCGGCCAGGTCCGCATGCGGCCCGAAAGCCAGTGGAACGAGTCCATGGCGACCGGAAAAATTGAAGTGGTCGCGGACCAGCGTGGAACTGCTCAACGCGTCTGCGCCGATGCCCTTGATGATGACCGACGAGGACGGCGAGGAAGTCCGCCTGAAGTACCGCTACCTCGATCTGCGGCGCCCGCGCATGCAGCATAACCTGCGCACCCGGGCCCGGATGTACCGGGCGATCCGTAACAGCCTCGACAGCAAAGGCTTTACCGAGTTTGAAACCCCGATCCTGACCAAGGCCACGCCCGAAGGGGCCAGGGATTACCTGGTGCCGAGCCGCGTGCACGCCGGCCAGTATTTTGCGTTGCCGCAGTCGCCGCAGCTGTTCAAGCAGTTGCTGATGATGTCCGGCATGGACCGCTACTACCAGATCGCGCGGTGTTTCCGCGACGAGGACCTGCGCGCCGACCGCCAGCCGGAATTCACCCAGCTCGACATCGAGATGGCCTTCGTCGAGGAAACCGGCGTCCAGGCCCTGGCGGAGAAAATGATTTGCGAAGTGTTCAGCGACACGCTGGGCGTCGAACTGCCGTCGCCGTTTCCGCGGCTGACCTGGCACGAGGCAATGGACCGTTACGGTTCCGACAAGCCCGACCTGCGCATCCCGATGGCATTGACCACGGTCGACGAGCATGTCGCCCACATCGAGTTCAAGGTCTTTTCCGGCCCGGCCTCGGAGGAAGGCTCCCGCGTGGCCGCATTGCGCGTGCCGGGCGGAGCCGACCTGTCACGCAAGCAGATCGACGAGTACACCGGGTACGCAGCCCGTTACGGCGCACGCGGCCTGGCCTGGATCAAGGTCAATGACGCGGCCGCCGGCCTGGCGGGCCTGCAGTCCCCGATCGCCAAGTTCCTGGATGAAAAAGCCTGGCAGGGCATCGCCGGCAGCACCGGCGCGGAATCCGGCGATATCCTGTTGTTCGGCGCCGGTGAGTGGCTCACGGTCAGTAACTTCATGGGCCAGTTGCTGGTGAAAATCGGGCACGACCGCGGCCTGGCCGGTGAAGGCTGGCGACCGCTGTGGGTTACCGAGTTCCCGATGTTTGAATACGATGAAGAAGCCGGGCGTTACATGGCGATGCATCACCCGTTCACCGCGCCGGTTATCGCAGACCCCGAGGCCTTGCTGGCCAACCCGTCGAAATCCGCGTCCAGGGGCTATGACATGGTGCTCAACGGCGCTGAAATCGGCGGCGGCTCGATCCGTATTCACAAGCCGGAAATGCAGCAGGCGGTGTTCAAACTGCTGGGCATCAGCGAAGAGGAAGCCCGGCAGAAATTCGGTTTCCTGCTCGACGCCCTGAAATTCGGCTGTCCGCCGCACGGCGGAATCGCCTTCGGCCTCGACCGCATCGCGGCCCTGATGTCGGGCGAGGAGTCGATCCGGGACGTGATTGCTTTCCCCAAGACCACCACTGCGCAATGCCTGTTGACCGGCGCTCCATCGCCGATCGCCGATGAAGGGATAGCCGAACTGCATATCCGGAATGTCAAGAAGGAACGTTGAAGCCGCGCGCGGAAAAACCGCAACACAGCGCTGAAACCATTGGCGTAACCGCCGCATTGGCGGCCTACATCCTGTGGGGCCTGGCGCCGATTTACTTCAAGCAGATCCTGTCGGTGGCGCCCCTGGAGGTGATCGCCCACCGGATCCTCTGGTCGATTCCGTTGCTGGCGGGATTCCTGTGGTGGCGCAAGGGCTCCTCTTTTCTGCAGGACATGCGCCTGCCGCCCCGCACCGTGCTGGTTTTGCTGGTTTCCGGGATACTGGTGGTGACCAACTGGCTGATCTTCGTCTGGGCCGTGATGAACAACCAGATACTCGCCACCAGCCTGGGCTATTTCACCGGGCCGCTGGTCAATTTCATGCTCGGTTTCCTGTTCCTGAAGGAGCGCCTGACGCTGATCCAGACCATCGGTGTGGTGATCGCCGCGGCGGGCACCGTCTACCTGGGCTGGTTCCTCGGTACGCCGCCCTGGATTTCCCTGAGCCTCGCGTTCTCCTTTGGCGCCTACGGCCTGGTGCGCAAGATGCTCGGCGTGGGCCCGATGGTGGGCCTGCTGTGGGAAACGCTGCTGCTCGCGCTGCCGGCCCTGCTGTACGTCGCCTGGCTGGGTAAGAATGGCACGCTATCATTCGCCGGTGGCGGTCTGAGGCTCGACCTGTTGCTGATACTGGCCGGGCCGGTCACCGTGCTGCCCCTGGTCTGGTTCAACGTGGCCTGCCCGGGCGCTGCGCCTGTCGACCGTGGGCTTTTTCCAGTACATCGCGCCATCGTTGACGTTTCTGCTCTCGGTATTCGTTTATGGCGAAACGTTTACCTTCGGCCACGCGGTCGCCTTCGGTTGCATCTGGTTTGCCTTGTTCATGGTGTCCGTCGAGACACTGACCCGGACCCGCAGAATCCGGGCGACCCGGGGTATTTGAGCATTGGGTTCCGAGGTCATCCTGGTTCACGGCTTGTGGTTTGGCTCATGGGCCATGTCGCGCCTGGACAGGAAGTCTGCAGGCCGCCGGATTTTCCGTGCGGCGTTTTGCTTACCGCTCCACTGCCGGGCAGTTGGATATGCACTCCCGGCAACTGCTGGAGTTTTGCCGGCAATCCCGTTCCCGGAACCTGCACTTTGTCGCTCACAGCCTGGGTGGCCTGGTGTGCCTGCACCTGTTGCATCAAAACCCGGACCTGCCGCCCGGCAGGGTGGTCCTGATGGGCAGTCCGCTGGAGGGTAGTGGCGTGGTGCGCCGCTCGACGAGACTTCCGGGCGCCGGCAAGCTGCTGGGCCAGGTCAGAACGGCGCTCGAACATGGTTACGGTGAAGTGCCTGCCGGCCGTGAGACCGGCATGATCGCGGGAACCCGGGATATCGGCCTGGGCATGCTGCTGGGCGGGGCGGGGAAGCCCGGGGACGGCACGGTAGCGGTTGCCGAAACCCGCACCACCGGGCTCAAGGATCACCTGCTGCTGCCGGTCACGCATACCGGCATGCTGTTTTCTTCCAGCGTCGCCCGGCAGGTGATCTGTTTTCTTCAGACCGGTAGCTTTGATTGGCCGGCCGCATGCTAAAATATCCCGTTTAACTAGTGTAGTGTCCTGTATTATGTGGCAATTAAGAGCCCCACAAAATATTCAAGTCAAGGCGCAGCCTGCAATTAATGGTTATTCCATTAATAAAGGCTGGAACACAGGATTGAATATTTTGTGGGGCTCCTGCGGGCGAGACGAGAAGGCATCATCTGCTGCGTTCCGTCTCTTGTGAAGGGCATGCCATTCCCTGCGAGACGCGCCTTGCAGCTAATACCTTCTCGTCTCGCTTAATTGCCACAAAATACGGGACACTACACTCAACTACCAGGAAATACTCTTATGGCCGGGCATAGTAAATGGGCCAACATCCAGCATCGCAAGAAGGCGGTCGACGCCAAGCGCGGAAAAATCTTCACCCGGGTCAACCGGGAATTGTCCGTGGCGGCACGCGAAGGCGGCAGCGACCCGGACACCAATCCACGACTGCGCCTGGCGGTTCAGAAAGCCAACGCGGTGAACATGCCGAAAGACACCATCGAGCGCACGATCAAAAAGGCCGCCGGTGAACTCGAAGGCGTCACCTACGAGCAGATCCGTTACGAAGGCTATGCGCCCAACGGCGTTGCGGTGATGGTCGATACGCTCACCGACAACCGCAACCGGACGGTCGCCGAAGTGCGGCACGCGTTTTCCAAGGCCGGCGGAAACCTCGGAACGGACGGTTCCGTGGCTTACCTGTTCAACAAGATCGGCGTGCTCAATTTCGAACCCGGAACCCCGGAAGAGGCGGTCCTGGAAGTGGCGATGGAGGCCGGCGCCGACGACATCGTGACGGCGGAAGACGGATCGATCGAAGTGGTCACCTCTCCGGAGGCATACAGCGACGTGGTCAGTGCGATGGAAGAAGCCGGCCTGGTGCCGGCCAACGCCGAGGTCACCATGCGGGCCAGTATCGAAGTGGAACTGGATGTCGAGACCGGGCAGAAAGTAATCCGCTTGCTGGATGTACTGGAAGACCTGGATGACGCGCAGGCGGTTTATTCCAATGCCGACATCCCGGATGAGGCGTATGAGGATTGATGAAAATCCTGGGTATTGATCCGGGTTCACGCTTCACCGGCTTTGGCATTATCGAAGTGAATGGTGACAGGGTGATTTCCCTGCACCAGGGCGTGATCAAGGCCGGGAGCGGGCGAGTTCCCGGAACGCCTGGGCATCATTTTCAGCGGTATCCGCGACCTGATCGAAAAATATCGCGCCGGACGAGGCCGCGATTGAAACCGTGTTTGTCAGCAACAATGCAGGTTCTGCGCTGAAGCTGGGCCAGGCCCGCGGCGCAGCCATTTGTGCGGCGATTTCCATGGGAATCCCGGTTGCGGAATATTCGCCCGCGCTCGGTCAAGCAGGCGATTGTCGGGCGTGGCGGTGCGGACAAGGTCACAGGTCCAGCACATGGTCCGGGTTTTGCTCAGGCTGGAAGAAATGCCGGTCGAAGACGCCGCGGATGCGCTGGCTGTGGCATTATGTCACCAGCACACACAGCAGACCGCAACCAGGATGCAGGCCTTACAAAAAAGATGATCGCACGCCTGGCAGGAACCCTGATTCGCAAGCTACCGCCGTTGATGGTGATCGACGTCGGTGGCGTCGGCTACGAAGTCGAGGCGCCCCTTTCCGTTTTCTACGACCTGCCGGAAACCGGCAACACCGTCGTTATCCTGACACACCTGTCGATCAAGGACGACAGCCATACCCTGTACGGTTTTTCCAGTGAAGCGCAGCGAACCGTTTTTCGCCAGTTGCTCAAGATCAGCGGGATCGGGGCCAAGCTGGCGCTGACCATTCTTTCCGGCGCCAGCAGTGAAGAATTGGCGCGTTACGTGACGGAAGGACGATTCGGCCGCGCTGACCCGGCTGCCCGGCATCGGCAAAAAAACCGCGGAGCGGATCATCATCGAATTGCGCGACAAGCTGGGATATTCCGATGGCAACGTCACTTCGGGGCCTGGCAGCCGGCCGGCCGGCCGGCCAGCGCCGTCAGCGAGGCGATCGCAGCCCTGAGCGGCCTGGGCTACAAGCCCCAGGAATCCAGCAGCATGGTCAGGGCGGTGGCGGAACCGGACATGAGCGTTGAAGAGATCATCCGGCTGGCCCTGCAATCCACGGTGAAAACGCCGATGACCGAAGCCGGAAGATCGCATCATCTCCCCCGAAGACGGCTCGGATGATTTCGCGGTGGAAGCCAGCCTGCGGCCCAGTACCATGGACGAGTACATCGGCCAGCCGGCCATGCGGGAAAAACTGGGCATTTTCCTGGAGGCTGCCAAGCGCCGCGGAGAGGCGCTGGACCACGCCCTGATTTTCGGCCCGCCGGGCCTGGGCAAAACCACGCTGGCACACGTGATCGCCTATGAGCTGGGTGTGAACCTGCGCCAGACTTCAGGCCCGGTGCTGGAACGCGCCGGCGACCTGGTTGCGCTGCTGACCAACCTGCAACCGGGTGATGTGCTGTTCGTGGACGAAATCCACCGCCTGTCGCCGGTCGTGGAAGAAGTGCTGTATCCGGCGCTGGAAGATTTCCAGATCGACATCATGATCGGTGAGGGCCCGGCGGCCCGTTCCATCAAGCTCGACCTGCCGCGCTTCACACTGATCGGGGCGACGACCCGGGCCGGCCTGTTGACTTCACCGCTGCGCGACCGTTTTGGCATCGTCGAGCGTCTCGAGTTTTACAGCGCCGCGGAATTGTCCCAGATCGTCACACGGTCGGCACGAATTCTGCAGATTCCCATCGATAATGAAGGGGCGATGGAAATTGCCCGGCGCTCGCGCGGCACGCCACGGATCGTCAACCGCCTGTTGCGGCGGGTGCGGGATTTCGCGGAAGTGAAGGGCGACGGCATCATTAACCAGCCCATTGCGGCGCTGGCCATGGAAATGCTGCAGGTGGACGAACAGGGTTTCGACACCATGGACCGGCGCCTGCTGAAAATGATCATTGAGAACTTCGACGGCGGCCCGGTGGGCGTGGAAAGCATAGCGGCGTCCCTGTCGGAGGAGCGCGGCACCGTCGAAGACGTGCTGGAGCCCTACCTGATTCAACAGGGCTACATCACGCGAACGGCCCGCGGCCGGATGGCGACGCCGAAGGCCTACCGGCACTTCGGCCTGGAGCAGCCAGGCAGCTCCGGTAACGATCTTTTCAACGAGAAATGAACGGACTAGGCGGCGGAACTTAAAACAGAACCTTTTGTCTGGAAACTGAGGGTTTATTTCGAAGACACCGACGCCGGGGGAGTGGTTTATCATTCGCGCTACCTGAATTTTTTCGAGCGCGCACGGACCGAAATGCTGCGCGCCAGGGGTGTGTCGCAAACTGAGCTCAGGGAACAGCACCGGCTGATCTGGGTAGTGGTGGAAATCAACGTGAAGTTCAGGAAGGCAGCGCGCCTGGACGACGAATTGCTGGTGAGTGCGGAACTGCTTTGGGTCAAAGGCGTGAAGCAGGGGTTCCGGCAGGTAATGACAAGAATTTCGGATGGAGTGGTGGTAGCGACCGCGGAACTTAGCGCAGTCATGCTCCACGCGGACAGTCTCAAACCGGCGCGTATGCCGGAATGGATCAGGGCGGAGTTACTGAAAAATGCAGAGTGATTTACAAATTTGGCAATTGATCTGGCAAGCCAGCCTGATGGTAAAAGGCGTGATGGCGATACTTTTCGTAGCCTCGATGGCTTCCTGGATGATCATTTTCCGGAAACGGCAAATCCTGTCCAAGTCGGAAAAGGACGCGGATACGTTCGAGGAACGATTCTGGTCCGGCACCGACCTGTCCGCCCTGCACGAAGGCATTACCGGGGCGCACCGGGTTACGCGGGGCATGGAGCGGATCTTCGACGCGGGTTTTTCCGAATTCCTGCGCATGAGACAACAGGGCAGGATCGGCGCGAACGCGATGGTGGAAGGCGCGCAACGCTCCATGCGCATCGCGCTTACCCGTGAAACCGAGGAACTGGAAAACCACCTGAATTTCCTGGCCACGGTCGGTTCCACCAGCCCCTACGTGGGCCTGTTCGGGACCGTTTGGGGCATCATGACCTCTTTTCACCAGTTGGCGAACGTCAACCAGGCGACCATCGCGATGGTGGCGCCCGGCATTTCCGAGGCGTTGATCGCCACCGCCATGGGCCTGTTTGCGGCCATCCCGGCGGTCATTGCGTACAACCGCTTCTCCAACCAGGTCGAACGACTGGAAGTCCGCTACGACAACTTCAAAGAGGAGTTCTCCAGCATCCTTCAGCGGCAGGCTCACCTGCTGAAACAGGAGTAGACGTTCATGGAGACCGTCAGGGGACGCCGCCGCCCGATGGCAGAAATCAACGTCGTGCCGTATATCGACGTGATGTTGGTGTTGCTGGTTATTTTCATGATTACCGCGCCCTTGCTGAACCTGGGTGTGGAGGTCGAATTGCCCAAGGCCGATGCCGAGCCGATGGACACGCAGGAAAACGATGAACCGCTGGTCATTACCGTGTTGCAGAACGGGGACCTCTACCTGAACGCGGGGGGTGACCTGGACGGCACCAGCAGCGGCCTGATCGACCCGGAAACCCTGGTTGCCACGGTTTCCGCCATTGTCAGCCGGAATCCGGAAATCCAGGTGCTGGTGGGTGGCGATGAGCGCGCCAATTACGGCCAGGTGTACAACGCCATGGTGTTGCTGCAAAAGGCCGGTGTGACCAAGGTGGGCCTGATGAGCGACCCGATGGAGCTTGGCCTGGGGCCGGAGGGAGCGGCGGAGTAGGCCGTGTCTTTCTCGCAGGAATTATTCGCGCGGTTGCGGGCGGTCGCGCTTGCGATCGGCGTGCACGTGCTGATGGCAGTGCTGGTGGTGCTTGGCACCATGAGCTGGGAGCCGTTCAGAAAGCCGCAGCCGGTCGGCCTGACCATCGAGGCAGTGATGGTCGACACCAGCGAGATCAAGAAACAGCGTGACGAAGCAAAGGCGGCCGCGGAACGGGAAGATCGCCGCAAGCAGCGTGCTGAAGAACTGGAACAGCAGAAAAAGCGCGAGCAGGAGTTAAAGAAAAAGCAGGACACGGAGGCGGCTGAAAAACGCAAGCGCGAACTGGAGGAACAGAAAAAACGCGATGCCCAGGAAAAGCTGCAAAAGCTTAGAATGGAAAACGAGCGCAAGCTGGAAGAGGAGCGTAACAGGCAGAAACGCGAACTCGAGGAGATTACCAAGAAGCGCGAAGAAGCCGAAAAGCAGCGCAAACTGGATGCGGAGCGCCTGAAGCAGCTCGAAGCCCAGAAGAAAAAGGACCTGGACGAGCAACAGCGGCTGCAGCGCGAGGCGGCGGCGCAGCGCAAGACGGATGAGGAGGCCCGGGAGTTCAAAGCGGGCCAGACCGCCACGAAGAGTGATAATTACCAGGCGGCGATACAGGCCCAGGTGACCCGGAACTGGCTGCGGCCTCCGACCGCCCAACCCGGTCTCAGGTGTACTTTGAAAATTGTGCAAATTCCGGGCGGGGATGTGATTTCCGCCGCGATTTCCGGTAAATGTAACGGTGATGAAGCCACACGCAGGTCGATCCTGGCTGCGGTGGAAAGAGGCGGCGCGCTGCCCTATCGCGGGTTTGAGGACGTTTTCCAGAGAGAAATCGATTTCATTTTTATCTATGATGGTGACTAGGGCCTGTTGACATGAAAAAACTAATTCTCATATTCATCGCACTCCTGTTTTTCCAGACGGCCGAAGCCCAGCTGGAAATCGAGATCATCAGCGGCAACGCCAGCGCCTTGCCGATCGCCATCGTTCCCTTCGACTGGCAGAACGCCGGCCCGACACCCACTTCCCGGGTGGACGAGATCATCTCCGGCGACCTGTACCGGTCGGGGCTGTTTGACCCGATGGAAGCCAAGGACATGGTCGAAAAGCCCACCGAAAGCGAGGCCATTCGCTTCGGGACCTGGCGGCTGTTGAAAGTCGATTACATCGTGATCGGCAAAGTCCGCACGCCGCCGGATGGCAACGGGTTCGAACTGGTCTACCAGTTGTTCGATGTGCACACCCAGGAAATGCTGTTGTCCCGGATTACCACGGTAGGCCCGGGTGACCTGCGCTTTGGCGCGCACCGGGTAGCCGATTCAATCTACGAAGCGCTGACCGGCGTACCCGGCGCATTCTCCACCCGGATTGCCTACATCACCGCGACCGGCCTGGGCAGCGAACAGCGCTATGAGCTTGTGGTGGCGGACGCCGACGGCTTTGGCCCTCAGTCCATCGTCGGCTCGCCTGAGCCCCTGCTGTCGCCGGCCTGGTCGCCGGATGGCCGCCAGCTTGCTTACGTGTCGTTTGAAAAGGGCAATTCCGCAATTTACATGCAGGACGTTTCGACCGGGGCGCGTGAGCTGATTTCCAGCGGAAAAGGCATCAACGGCGCGCCGTCCTTTTCTCCGGACGGCAAGAAAATGGCCCTGACGCTGTCGCGTTCCGGGAACCCGGAAATCTATGTGCGGGACATGGCGACAGGCCGTACCGAGCAGATTACCCAGCACTGGTCGATCGACACCGAGCCGGTCTGGTCGTCCGATGGCAGGTACATCTATTTCACCTCTGACCGGGGCGGCCGGCCGCAGATTTACCGGGTCCCCCCAGGGGGCGGAAACCCTGAAAGAGTCACGCTTGAAGGCGACTATAACGCCCGTGCCAGTGTTTCGCCTGACGGTCGACGAATAGCTGTAGCGCAAGGCAGAGGAAACGAGTATCGTATAGCAGTCTGGGACCTAGAATCCGAGCGCTTTACGGTGTTAACACCGGGTAAACTGGACGAATCACCTAGCTACGCTCCGAATGGAAGCATGATCCTTTATGCGACCAGGGAGGGTGGCAAGGGTGTGTTGTCTGCAGTATCCGCAGATGGAAACGTCAGGCAAAGGCTGATTTTGAGTGACGGGGATGTTCGGGAACCAGCATGGTCGCCTGTAATAAGGTAAAATATAAACAATTTTTTAAGAAGCCGTAACAGCGGCTCTAAAGCTACGTCAACTGGAGGAAGTAATGAAAAGCGCTTGGCGATTAACACTCGCATTAATGATTGTACTGGTTTTGGCTGCTTGTAAAACAGCACCGAAAACCGAGCCGGTAACGGAGACAGCAGCACCGCCAACGAAGGCACCTGTCGCCACCCAGGCTGCGCCCGATCCGCACGATTACGCCGATGCACGCAATTTCGATAACCCGGAAAGCCTGCTTTCCAAGCGTGTCGTGTATTTCGATTTTGATAAATCTACCGTACGGCCTGAGTTCCGTGCCATCGTGGCAGCACATGCCTCGTATGCCAAGGCTCACGGCAGTGCCCGCGTCACACTCGAAGGCCATGCCGACGAACGCGGTACGCGCGAATACAACCTGGGTCTCGGCGAACGCCGTGGCAACGCCGTTGAAGCGCTGATGGCTGCGCAAGGCGCCAGGAGCGATCAGCTGACCGTTGTCAGCTATGGTGAAGAACGCCCGGTCTGCCGTGTGAGCGACGACGAGTGCTGGTCACTGAATCGCCGCGTGGAGATCGTCTACACCTCGAAGTGATGATGGTGGAAGGTTATCGTTACAAAGCCATGGTGGCCAGCATCGCGCTGGCCACCATCGTTTCCGCCCCGACGGTAATGGCGCAGGCGGGAGGTTCCGAAGGCATGGCCAACCTGGTTATCCAGGTGCAGGAGTTGCAGGACGAAGTCCGCATGCTGCGCGGCCGGCTTGAAGAACAGTCCACGGAACTGGAAAACCTCAAGCGGCGGCAACGCGATCAGTACCTGGATCTCGATCGTCGCATCTCCGACATCCGCAATGACCAGCCTATCGGCGCAGGCGCACCGGGTGTCGCTGACAGCGAACCTGAGGTCACAACCAGTGGCAGTTCCGAGCCGGGTCCGGTCGTATCACCTTCCGAAGATGTGCCCGAAGTGCGCGCCCCGATGGATTCACAGTCGCAGGTCAGCACCCTCGACCAGCCCGTGGTTGAAAGCCAGGCGGCGCCGGTCTCGGCTGCCGATGAGAAGGCCGCCTACGACCAGGCTTTCCAGGCCTTGAAAGAACTGCGTTACGCCGATGCGGCGGAAGATTTCCAATCTTTTCTCGAAAAGTACCCGAACAGCGAATACGCGGACAATGCGCAGTACTGGCTGGGTGAGTCTTACTACGTCACGCGAAACTACGACATCGCGCTGACGGCTTTCAAAACCCTGATCAGCCGCTTCCCGCAAAGCCCCAAATCGCCGGATGCGCTGCTCAAGATCGGCTACACCCATTACGAACTGAAGCAATGGGACCAGGCCCGCGCGGCGCTGACCCAGGTCCAGGAAGACTACCCCAACACCACGTTGTCGCGCCTGGCCGAAAACCGCCTGCGTTCTATGAGAATGGAAGGCCATTATTAAGCTGCTACATGGCCTGGCTCTCGCGGCCCTGGCTGGTTCAGGCACACCTGCTTACCGCACTTCCTTTACCCCATAGCTTTGGCTATGGGGTGCAGTCCAGTGCGGCAACCAGTCGCACCTGTCCGGCGCCAGCTTCCGCGATATCCAGGCCATGTGGCAGCTGAGCCCCTGTAGGAGCGGCCCATGGCCGCGAATCCTTTAAAACTCGTCATTGGGAACACGGTTACTCTGGCATTTCAAAATGAGTTCCGGCGTACGCCAGGTATTCTGAACGATTCATGCCGCAGGCTTTTGCGCGCTTGTCGATGACCCGAAGCATCGCCGGCTTCAAGGTAATGTTGATTCGTTTCGCCTGGCCCAACACTCGATCAAGGTCAACGTCTACATAAGCCAGCAATGCAGTGCCTTCGTTTGGATAGAAATCAGCCATATCAACGATTTCTGAAGGCTGGGGTATGGATTCGCCGTCTGCCGCCATATCTTCAGCGTGGGCCAAAATGGCTTCACATGCGTTTTCAATGGCCTGTTCTATGGAATCTCCAGCAGAAAAACAGCCAGGTAAATCCGGAACGGTGACGCCAAAATCCTGATGATTATCCGTATGTAAAATGATCGGGTATCTCATTTTGGTATCTTCAAAGTTCTGTCCCAACCGGCGCTTCTCGAGATGGATTTCAGAGTGCCGGCCGGAAAGTCTTTCTGTGGATGAATAATCGTGACGCGTCTGCCGTCAGAATGTTTGAACACGTGATGACTGCCCCTGATGCGTTTGAGCACGAATCCATCCTTCCGAAGTCGTTTTATGATCTGTCGGCTGTTCAATTATACACACTAATACACATGATTCGAAAGACACTGGAATCGTAATTGAATTCGGGTGATGCCTGCATAGGCAATTGACCCGACAATGTGTAATCGTTGTAACCGAAAAGCGCCTCAACATTTACAATGGGCTGATGTCAGATCGCCAGAGAAAAAAATCAGATACAGAATCCCGGGAAGGCATGCTGAAAATCACCGAGATTTTCCATTCCCTCCAGGGTGAAGCCCTGCAGGCGGGACTGCCCACCGTGTTTATCCGGCTGACCGGCTGCCCCTTGCGCTGCACTTACTGCGACAGCGAGTACGCCTTTTACGGCGGCGAATGGATGCATTTTGACGACATCCTGAGTGAGGTCCGGCGCCATGAAACCCCGTACGTCTGCGTCACCGGTGGCGAACCCCTGGCGCAAAAACGCTGCGCTGAACTGCTCACCCTGCTGTGCGATGAGGGCTTCAGGGTTTCGCTGGAAACCAGCGGCGCCGTCGACATCGGCCTGGCGGATCGCCGGGTCAGCCGGGTGATGGATCTGAAAACCCCGGACTCCGGCGAGGCGAATAAAAATCTCTGGTCAAACCTGGACGAACTCACGGCGAATGACCAGGTCAAGTTCGTGATCTGCTCACGCGCGGATTACGAGTGGGCGAGGGCGCAGCTAGGAGAGCGCAAACTGGATTCCTGCTGCGAGGTCCTGTTTTCCCCGGCCTGGGGGCAGGTAGAGGCCAGGGACCTGGCGGAATGGATCCTGGAAGACCATCTACCGGTCAGGTATCAACTCCAGTTGCATAAAATATTATGGGGCGACATACCGGGCAAATGAGCGAGGGATAACGATGGTCCAGCAACAAAAAGCAGTAGTGCTTGTATCCGGTGGATTGGATTCCGTGACCGCGCTGGCCATCGCGCAGGAACAGGAGTTTGATTGCTACGCCCTGTCGGTCGACTACGGCCAGCGGCACCGCTCGGAACTGGATGCCGCAAAACGTGTTACCGACGCCGCCGGGGTTTCGTTGAAGGTGCTTCCGCTGGATTTACGCGCCATCGGCGGATCGGCCCTGACCGACGACATCGATGTGCCGGAAACAGAAAGCACGGGCATTCCGGCCACCTATGTCCCCGCCCGCAACACCATCATGCTGTCCCTGGCGCTGGCCTATGCCGAAGTGCTGGGCGCGGATGACATTTTTATCGGTGTCAACGCGGTGGACTATTCCGGCTACCCGGACTGCCGGCCTGAGTTCATCGAGGCCTACCAGCATATGGCCCGCCTGGCGACCAAAGCCGGCGTCGAAGGCAGGGCGATGACCATCCACACCCCGCTGATCATCCTGACCAAGGCGGACATCATCCTCAAGGGGATCGAACTGGGCGTGGATTACGCGATGACGGTCTCCTGTTACCAGGCGGATGGAGAAGGGCGGGCCTGCGGCCTGTGCGATTCCTGCCGGATACGCAGGGAGGGATTCCAGTCCGCCGGTGTGCCTGACCCGACGAAATATCGGCAAAATCCTTGAGCCGAAAGGCAAATTCCCCTACAATTCCGCCTCTTCCTGGGGGTCGTTAGCTCAGTTGGTAGAGCACTGGACTTTTAATCCATTGGTCGAAGGTTCGAATCCTTCACGACCCACCATTTTTCAAAAATTGGAACCAACCCGATTAAGCGCTGACCACTCCTGGCGCCTGTAATTCCTTCCCAAGCTCGTAAGTTTACTCTGGCATTTATTCTGACCCCAAAGCTTCAAAGCTTCTAGCCGACTTTCCTTATCAGATGTACTCGCTAGCACCCCTGTGAATTGCTCCATACCCTTCAATCACTTAGAGTAATCATGATCGTTTCCGCAGATCACTTTTGAAGGTCTTTGGCTGATAGGCGACCGGACATAAGCTAAACAGGGGTTGACATAATGGGGTTCATTGAACTACAGTCTGGTTCATTGGGTCATAGCTGATGCAGACGCTGGTCCCGATCGGTACTTTTGAAGACAAGGCCGGCAGGCTGCTGGGTAAGGTCGGCTTTAGCGATATGCTGGAGTTCCTGGCCAGGCGACCGAAGGCTGGCCGCATCATCCAAGGGACTGGAGGTTTGCGCAAAAGGCGCAATTGAAAAAAATACGTCGATGCAATCATCGTCGAATTTGGTTAGGAGACACACAATGGATGACAAGCTGTTTAAGGAACTCAACGCCAATCTGAAATTGGCGGTGAAGGTCGCTAAAGGCACCACGACGCCAAAGTCAGTCTATGTCGTGTTGAGCCCAACGGATATCAAAACCATTCGTGCCAGTGTAGGAATGTCTCAGGCCGTATTCGCGCGATCGTTTCAACTGAGTCTCGATACAATCAAAGGTTGGGAGCAGGGCAAACGTAAACCCGATGCCGCTGCAGCGAACTATTTGCGTATGATTCAAGCCGATCCGGAGCATGTGCAGCGCACGCTTTCAGCCTGATCTTGGCGCCAATCCCGGCTTCTTACGGCTTCTTGATGGGGCCGGATACATTTATTTGGCACTGTTCTCGGCCGTCCCCCTTTTCCATCCCCGATTTTTACCGACAAAGCGCCTTCAATCGACTTTTTGAACCTATCGTTACCCGTTGGAAGGCCTTTATTCACACCGTATCGAATCGTCTCCATCAGACCAGAATCAAGTAGGAATCAACCTCGAAAATGTATCCGGCCCCATAGACTCATGGATGCGGAGCAAGCTGCTCAGTACGTGAGTGGGCTTCCTGAAAACATCCTACAAACCGGCGAAATAAGCGAATACGACTGTTATAGTTGACCTCGGCTTATTCAACGATCAATTCAGGATATTCATGAACACATTTGCTGCAGCAGCTCTGGTGTTGTGCTTCGCGGTAACCGCATTTTCTTCAGCCGTCGCTGCTGATCAGGCCATCACACCCGTTGAAGGTGATTTCACCATCGAGCGATTTGAATATGACGATGGCAATGTGGGCTCTCTGACCCAACACTACCGCACTCTGGGTTCACCGCGGATGGACGCTGATGGCAAGGTCACCAACGCCGTTCTGATCATGCATGGCACTACGGGCAGCGGCGCCGGATTCCTCAGTGACAATTACGCGGGCGTGCTGTTCGGTCCCGGCGAATTGCTCGATGCCACCCGCTACTTCCTCATTCTTCCCGATTCGATAGGGCATGGCCAGTCCAGCCGTCCCAGTGCCGGCGAGGCCACGAAATTTCCCCGTTACACCTACGACGATATGGTGAAAGCCCAGCACGAGCTGTTGATCGAACATCTGGGTGTGAATCATGTGCGACTGGTAACCGGCACTTCCATGGGCGGAATGTTGAGCTGGGTTTGGGGCTATACCTACCCGGAGTTCATGGACGGGCTGATGCCGCTGGCCAGTCTGCCGGTGGAGATCGCAGGGCGCAACCGGATGTTGCGCAAAATGATTATCGACGCTGTCACCAACGACCCTGATTACAACCAGGGCTTTTACACCGAACAACCGGCGGGACTGCGAGAAGCGATGTATCCGCTGATTTTCATGGTTTCGAGTCCGCTGCAATATCAACTGCAGGCACCCACCCGGGAAAGCTCTGAGGCCATGCTTGACGGGCTGGTGACTCGTTACAGTTCACGCATGGATGCGAATGATCTGATCTACGCGTTTGATGCTTCGCGTAATTACAATCCAGCACCATATTTGCAGGACATTCAAGCGCCTCTGCTGGCGATCAATTCAGCTGATGACCAGGTCAATCCACCTGAGCTCGGCTTGCTGGAATCGCATATTGGCCTGGTACCGGATGGCGAGGCAGTCACCCTGGCCATCAGCCCGCTCACGCGAGGTCACGGCACCCATTCATATCCGACTGTCTGGGGCCCTTATCTGGCCCGGTTCCTGGCTTCGACCGCTGGTGAAAAATCGGCAGCTGATCGCGACTACGGCAGCTTGCTCGAACCGGATTCATCTCTTTGGCAAGACGCTGCGCCGGAACAATATATTGCGCGTTTTGAAACCACGGAAGGTGTTTTCCGCATCTCAGTAGAACGTAAAAAAGCGCCTCTGGGCGCAGATCGTTTTTATCATCTGGTCAAACAGGGTTACTACGATGGGGTGCACATCAATCGCGTTGTCAGCGGCTTCATCGCCCAATTTGGTGTGCATGGTACGCCTGCGGTGAATACATTGTGGAAAACCAACATGATTGTCGACGACCCGGTGCGCGCCAGCAACATTCGTGGTGCCGTCACCTTTGCTACCACCGGACCGGACACCCGAGCCACGCAGGTTTTCATCAACACCGGCGACAATTCGCGCCTGGACGCGGATGGTTTTGCACCATTTGGCGAGGTTGTCGAAGGCATGGACGTGGTCGATCACCTTTATGCCCTTTATGGCGAAGATGCCGGAGGCGGTTTGCGTGGCGGCAGGCAGGGTCCACTGGAAACCGGAGGTAGTGCTTACCTGGACCAGAACTATCCGCTGCTGGACTTCATCCTGAAGGCCGATGTGGAGCAGTAATCATCAAACTTTAAAAAAGAAAAGAAGAAAAGGCTCACAGCCCTTTTTTCCATAATTCTCCCGGCAGTTGCGGCGTCACCGGGAAAGATATCCTCGACCCGTGTTTCCGTTATGACGCAGCGAGTTCGCGCTTAATGGCGTCCAACCAGGGTTTTTGGCTTTTACGAAAATAGGCGGGAGCCAGCTTGGAATCTTTCATGATGGATTCCATTTCCCGGATTGAATCCTGCTGCTTTCCAGCTGCTTTGAGGCAGAGCGCCAACCGGTACCGCGCTTCGATGCCAGGGAAATGTTTTGCAACGGCGCCGTATTCGGCCAGGGCTTTATCGATCTGGCCGTCCGCCTCCAGAGCCCGTGCGTACAGCAGGTCGCCGTCGGTACTGCGAAAATCAGGATTGTGCTCGCGAAGTGTTTCCAGTGACTTTGCGGTTTCACCGGGCCTGTTCTGAGCAAACTCAATGCGTGCCCTGGTCAGCAACAATGTAGGTTCGTTGGAAAATATGCCCTTGAGCGCCCGGTTGACAATATCTTCGGCATCTTGTGGCTTGCCTGCATCCAGCAGCGCTTCGGCATAGCGACGGGCGTTGTCGGTGTTTGGGGACTGCTCCCAGGCTGCCTGGTGCAGCCTGACTTCCGCGCCGGGGTCAAAGGTCATTTTCATCTTTCTTGCAGCGCGCTGACCGGAGATACTGTTTGAGAATTCGGGTAATATTTCGATCACCAGGTATGCGATCCCACCGATCAGTGGCATGAAAATCAGGACGAAGATCCAATAACGGCTGCGTCCCGTTTTCAGAACATGGATGATCAGGGCCAATTGGATGGCCCATATGATGATTGAGCTTAAGCGCACGTGTTTGCGGTTTCGGTCATGGCGGTTAAAAAGACAAAAGCATTACCTGGGTAAGAGTCAAGCACGGGGGCAAAGGTTCCATCCCCGATTTTTACCGGCAAAGCACCTTCAATCGACATTTTGAACCTGTCATTACCCGTTGGAATTCCTTTATTCACACCGTATCGAATCGTCTCCATTGGCTCTTCAGGCAAGGGCTTTTCAAACAGCAACGCGTAGGCGGACCTGCGCTTTTTGTCATCCGTACCCAGATCAAGCTGTTCTGACCCCTTTGATCCCTCAATGAAAGTCTTGCAAAAAACATTCCCTATAGGACAGTATCGCGACAACAAGAAGACCGCTAACCTATTCAATCATGATGAACAGCACCTTGGACAATATCTTTGTAGGCATCGTCGATGATGATGGGAGCATTCGCCGATCTCTCTCCAGGTTGTTGCGGGCGGCTGGAATGCGAACGGTTACATTCCGGTCTGCGGAGGAGTTTCTTGCCGGGGCGACGCCACCCGGACTCGACTGCCTCATACTAGACGTTCAACTGCCTGGAATGTCAGGGGTCGATCTGCGCGATAAACTTGCCACCGCAGGGGTCATGACACCGGTTCTTTTCGTTACCGCATACGACGATCCCAGGGAACGTGAAAGAGCGCTGGCAGGCCAGTGTTTGGGATATCTCCGCAAATCCGACAGCGGCAATGAGATTCTCGATGCCATTCGGAAAACTGTTTCAGCGCTTCATTCCAGCAGCACCTCATAAAAGGGCTTGAAGAGGCCGGCCACCAAAGGCTGGACAAGCAGCTCACCCACATCAATACTGATGACGTGAACTGGATCACCATTTCCTGGCCAATGATAGCCGCCGCGTGCCTGACACTCGGCTATATCGAATTACGAGCAGGCTTGGCCCGGCAACACCAACGTGCCGCCAGCCTGCTTTTTTCCCTGAGCGCATTTGCAATGGCCGCCGCTTCCGGTCTGGAATTTGCGCTGAGCCAGGTTGATACCATCGCCGGCGCCGAATTACTGCTGCGAGCGTGGGCTATCGCGATTGGTGTCGTGCTGATTTCACTTTTGGCTTTCACCTGGAACTATTTCGGAACCGGAAATAAGTGGCTTGCGCTGAGTGTTCCGTGCTTGTGGTCAATCGGCATTATTGGCGATTTCGTGCCCGGACCACCCAATACCTTTCAAGGGACGGTTTCAGGTATTCATATCGCCCAGACATTCGCGGGTGCAAGTTTTACGACACTTGAGCGTTCACTCAGTTTCCTTAATACGTTCGTCTATCTTGCAGCGCTGGGTTTTATCTGGTTCACCGTCGATGCCGCCATCAAGCTGTTGCGGCGAGGTTACCGCCGGCGAGCGCTGGTGGTTGGCGGAAGTTTATTGCTGTTTCCCTTTACCGGTGTGGTGTTAACGGCACTGGTTGCGACCGAAACGGTGAGTGCGCCAAATCTGCTCAGTTGGTGCTATGTGATTGTCCTGGTTGCCATGTCCAATGAGTTAGGTGCTGACGCGGCGTCCTCGGAACGGCTGGCCAACCAGTTACATGAAAGTGAGCAGCGAATGGACGTGGCCAGTGCCACTGTTGGCCTGGGAATGTTGTCTTGGGACATTGCCCGCGACTCAGTGTGGGCAGACGACAAAGCTCGCGCCCTGGTCGGATTGTCAGCAACCGAGAGTCTGACAATAGATCGATTCCTGAACGCGATTGACCGTGAAAACCGTGATCATGTAATTAACTCCATTAAAGATGCTTTGGCGAAAGGGCAGGACCATAACGCGGAGTTCAAAGTCACCCTGCCCGACGGCAGGTCACACTGGATAGCACTGCACGGGGTGATAGACCGGGACGAGACGGATAATCCGGTCCTCATGCGGGGCCTGGTTATCAATGTTTCCGAGCGACGCAGCCTGGATGCCGAGTTACATAATTTACACGCCCAACTGGCGCACGCAGATCGGGTATCGGTACTGGGACAACTTGCATCGACACTGGCGCATGAACTGAGTCAGCCACTTGGCGCCATATTGCGAAACTCCGAAGCGGCTGAATTATTTCTCCTGCAGGACGTTCCGGACGTAGGTGAGTTGAATGAGATTCTGTTCGATATCCGCAAGGATAGTCAACGTGCTGGCGATATAATCCAGCAAATGCGCGCCATGCTGAAACACCGCGAGTTTCATCCGCAGGCGTTGTCGTTTACAGAATTGCTGGATAATGTCACCTTACTCCTGAGCACGGAAGCATCGACCCGCAGAATACAGCTTGAATTTGACGTCAACGTGGAGCAGGCAGTCATGTTCGGCGATCCGGTGCAGCTACAACAGGTTCTGTTGAATCTCTTGCTGAACGCCATGGACTCCGTTAGCGAATTGCCAGTCGAAAGGCGCAAGGTGACGGTGCGCGCACAGCACCGCGCCAATATTGAATTAGAGGTGGCCGTCATTGATTCGGGTCCTGGCATTGCGCCCGAACGGCTTGATTCCGTGTTCAAGCCCTTTTTCACAACCAAGCCAGGTGGCCTGGGGATTGGGCTCTCGATTACGCGCATGATCGTCGAGGCGCACGGTGGGCTGATTTGGGCAGAGAATAACGCCGGTACAGGCGCAAATTTCAGGTTTACTCTGCCGCTTGCAGAGGAGACAGCCCCGGCATGAACGAAGCAGCCCCAGTGGTATATGTTGTCGACGACGACGCTTCATTCCTCAAAGCAATTGGACGACTGTTGAAGGCGGAAGGCTACACCGTCCGCACGTTTGCATCGGCCGACGAGTTTCTCACCAAGATGGTGAACCCAGTGGGTTGTGTGGTGGCCGACCTGCGAATGCCAGGCATGGACGGTCTGGAATTGCAGGAAGCACTGATACGCGAAACCATTGCCTTGCCTGTAATTTTTCTCAGCGGTGACGGCGACATACCACACACTGTGAGGGCAATGCGGCAAGGCGCAGAGGATTTCCTCACCAAGGCCGGGCCAAAGGAGCTGCTTTTCCACGCGATTGATCGGGCGTTCGACCGCAACGCCCGTCAGCGCGCAGAACATGCACACAAGAACGCTTTGCACGCCAGCTTGAACTTACTGACGCCGCGCGAGACGGAAGTCTTGCTCCACCTGGTTGAGGGCAAGTTGAACAAACAGATCGCGGCTGCACTGGGTATTACCGATCGCACGGTAAAGCTTCATCGCACCGCCATTACCAGCAAGCTGCGGATGAAATCAGTGGCCGAACTTACCCGATTCGCGATAGCCGCGGAATTGATCCACGAACCATCACCGACCTTCCCCAAAGGGTAGTACCCGGCCTTGAAGGCCGGCGCTAGACTAACTGAACCAAAAAGCATTGACGACCTGCCGATACGCACGGAAGCGTAATTGACGCGGTTGAGGTTTGTTGTTTGAAGCATTTGCAGAACCAACCAGGAGGGAGAGTAAGTGAAGATTTGCAAGCATGTATTTTTATCTGTGATCGCACTGGCTTTTGCATCATTTGCCATTGCAGCGCAAGCAGCCAGTTCGA
>CAVOYQ010000005.1:0-291756 GCA_963700705.1 uncultured Gammaproteobacteria bacterium
AAGTAAGGCTGACCTTTGGGTTGACTCCGAGTCCGGAAAAGTATGAGGCATGGCTTTCATCAGTGATTGATCAGACTCGTAAAAGGTTACCTGAGGGGGAACAGATTGTGTTTATCAACGCATGGAATGAATGGGCGGAAGGCTGCCATCTGGAACCCGACCTGAAGTATGGCCGATCCTACCTGGAAGCGACACGACGAGCGATTAGCGGATAAAGGATTGTCATGGCTCAAGTTTCCGTCATTGTCCCCAACTACAATCATGCAGAAGTTTCTCAAACAGCGCCTTGACAGTGTACTCGGGCAGACGTTTAAAGACTTCGATGTTCTGATTCTGGACGATGCATCAACAGATAGTAGCCTTAATGTAATAAGGGAGTACTCCGCTGATGCAAGAGTTCGAGTAATCCAGAACGAGACAAACAGTGGCAGCCCATTCAAACAGTGGAACCGCGGGATAGATGAGACCTCCGGCGAATACATCTGGATTGCTGAAAGCGATGATTTCGCTGAGAACACCTTTCTGGAGAAACTTGTAAGGGTTCTGGATGATGATCCACGGGTTGGAATTGTCTATTCTCGAGTCATTACTGGTCGAAATAGGAGAGTCAGATTTCAAACCAGGACCAATAAGAAACTGGTATTTCAGTTTTGAAGACCATCGAAGATGGAGTCGTAGATCAAAAATTCTGGACGGAAAGAACTGGCAAATTACATGGTGTTCAAAAACACGATTCCAAATGCCAGTGCCGTCGTTTTCAGGCGTTCTGTGCTCGGCGAAGATTTTAGAGTTCCTGAGGACATGAGTCTGGCGGGGGACTGGTTTTTTTGGTGTGTCTTGACTCAGTCGATCCGATTTGGTGTTTCTTCCTGAACCATTGAATTCCTTTAGGGTCGCGCACTCTGGTAGCCAAAGAAGCCAGACATCTAAACGCGGACTTGAATTGATTGAGGGACTAAGAGTATACGAATTCATCAATAAAACGGTGTTGTTGGACAGCAAAGTCAAATCGCAACTCTTTCATGACCAGCTTTATTTATGGGGGGGATGGCCTATTCACGACGCCTTTCCTTCAGATGTAAATAGAGAGCATCTACAAAAAATTACTTGAGGCCATCCGGAAAAGAATAGTGACCGATGGTATTCTATTATTCTTCCATTCTGTTACTACTTCTTAGCGACACCTTGAAAGCGAATAGACCGGTCTGGTTCATTGGCGGAAAAATCAAGGCTATTGTTATCTGGCCATTCAGGGTTTTAGGAATCGCGCGAATGCAACATAAGGTAGCTGCGGACTCATGATCTAGCTTCAAAACCAAAAAGACCGTGGCTCTTTCTAGGAAGAACTTACGCTACCCAGTTTCTCGATGCTAATCCTCCTGAACGCTCCCTTGATGATCGCCCAATTGATACTTAACCGGTTCTTGATCGAAACATGCGCCTTTCTGCATGTCACGATTTCTCTTTGCGCAGAAAAGGACCCAGTGAAAAAAGCTTTTTTGTTTGAGGTTTATCCAACTTTCATTCGCCGCACCGTAACGAAACTTCCAGATATTTTCATCATCAATATCCGCGTAGTAGGCCGATTGATTCCTGGGTGTGTCGTGCGTCAACACGCTACTTAAAACCGCGTAACTGGGATACAGCTCCGAAATACGGGTAGTAAATTCCACATCATCAAACCAAATGAAAAATTCCTTGATCGGCAGACCCACTTCTTCAAGGGTTTCCCTGGAAAAAAAACAGGAAACAAACGAACAGGCATAGACTTTAATAACCGCAAGATCGCTGTCGAACCCCCTCATCCAATCCCAGGTCGGGTCAGGCTGATTCATGTGACATATCTGTCCATCTGTCCAATTGATGCGGGAGCAGAGGAATCCAATTCGTTCTTTTGCCGAAAGCGTCTCATGAGCGGCAACCAGTTCACTTAACGATGTCTTATTGCAGTAAGCATCATCATCCATCATCCAGAAGAAAGAAGCCCCAGACGCGTAAGCGGTCTTCAATCCAATATTGAAGCCACCGGCGCCGCCCAGGTTGCTTTCCGTCTTCTACTACCTGGATTGACCGGTACTCCCTTATTAGCCTGTTTAAGACTTCACGGGACTCAAAAGAAGGTGCATTGTCAACGACAACCACCCCCGCGGGACGATCGTCGCCATCAAAAATTGCCCTGATGCTTTTCTCGAGCTGAACGGTCCGGTTGAATGTAACGATGACTGCAAAAATATTCATGATTCTTATGAGGCGTAGAGCCGATCAATCTCCTGGCAACTGACTTCCTGAGCTCTTATATGTTCCAGGTTGGCCTTGTTTCTGGCCAATGCGTCAGAATATCTTTTTCTTGTCGCGCAGAAACATCTGAAGTTTCAAAGCGGCATCTTCAATAAAATTTGGTGTCAGTGGAACCAGACATTCCAAACAGAGCAGTTCTCCCTGATCTCCAACGTCACTTGAAACGACGAGTCGATCGTATATGGTCGCTTCGTATGATGTGAAGCTAAGTCCTTCGTTGATGCTCGACAAGGAATAGGATATCTGAGTCTTGGAACACTTTACTTTGTCATCGCAGCGGCCAAAATAGTGAATCTGATTTTCGAATTCGAATTGATAATTCTCGTCACGAGTTGATCCTGCATTTCTCCGTCGCCATAAATGTGTGCTTCTATGTTTATTAACGGACTGTTTCTGGATAAGGCGTTCCAGCCGGTGATGAAAATATAAGGTTGTTTTTGTGAAGCCAATCTACCGTAAAATGTGACCACCTTCGACCCAGTGTCGCTTGTTCCACGCCTCACCAATTGCGCCGTGGTCAGGCTGGAGGTGTAAGTTAATTGAAACTTGCCAATATCCAACTCCCTCCAAATGCTTTTTCATACATCTGCCGTTGCGCTTGCATCAGTCCAGTTGACGCGACGTTGTGCTTGTCAATATAGGCGCGAATATAGTGCGGAAAGTTGGGGAAACCACCATTTGCGTATTCGATAATATGTGTCGTATCGACGATGTGCAAGTTGGAAATTTCTTGCCGAATTGCTGGGAGAGCTTCGTACATCAGCACACTGTGGTGTATGTGTATGACTTCTATTGAATGTTTAGTTATGTAGTCTGCTACATGAAGTCTTGAAAGTTCTTGGCTCATAGTCGATACCAATCACCAGAGTCTCCATACAGTGTTGGGCAAAGGTAGGCTGTTCGCGGATTTTCACTGGGCACGGTAGACAGGCAGTAGCACGTGTGTCCCAACTGCTCGGCCGTCGACATGCTGTAGAGCGCAAAGAGTTCGGCGCCGCTGAGTTCGTACCAGTGGATGGCATAGAGGATGCGTTTGAAGGAGTGCGTTCGCTGCTGGGACAACTCATTCGTTGGAGACGAGTTGAACCTGCCTTGTAAGTACGGCAATTCTGGCTCAACCTGAAGAAAGTATTCGGAGTTCTGAAGTCTGAATGAAAAAGTAGATTCAAATACAAGACGAGGAAAAACGCCACGCGATTTTTCTGGCGATCAGCGTACAAATGGGTAAAAAATTCTATTGCTGAATTCTTTTACTTTGTGCATTCGCTAAGTTCAGTCACGTCGCGAAAAGACTTTGTGTATCTCTTTCATCATACCGTCACGAACGGCGGTTACTGCGACGCGAATAAAGCGCCGACGCTCACCGGGCTCGTAATATCGCACCGCCAGGAAAAACTTTGGAATCTTCAGCAGTAGAACGAAGGGATAAAAAATGCCCGAAGCAATCCGGTACATTTCCAGCCGGTTCCTGAAGGTGTAGTAAACCTTCCACAGAGGCCGATATACATCCTTCTGATTGACCAGCGTTTGGCAGTCGTGGGAAAATTTCAGCTTGGGCACGAACCAGTGTTTGACTCCGGTTTTGCGCATTTCCAGCACGTAGATAATGTCGTCTGCGTAGATGAACAGTTCGCTGCGCGGCAGCCCAATTCGTTGTTCCCGGATCAGGGACAGCCGAAGAAAAAATCCCACAAAGGATGATGCATCAACTTCCTGGTGTCAATCCGATCTGGTAATCTTCGTCACCGACGTGAAAACCACTCCTGCCTCTGAAGGCCGTCGAGATCAAGTTCCTTGATATGCCAGAACGGATTGACACTCGGCCGGTTCATTTCACTGATTTGCCCATCCGGCAGGTAGACGGCAGCGGCGACACTGCCAACCTCATCCGGAATCTCCAGATTGCTTGAAACGTTTCCAGTGTGCCGGGCGTCGGGATATGCATCGTCGTCAAATGCAACCAGCCAGTCCGCCTCGGGCAAGTTGGTTTGCCGCAAAGTCAAACCCCTGGTGGAACCCTCCTGCACCACCCAGGTTTTCCGGGCTGTGAATAACGTGAGACGGTCGATCATCCTGATGTGTCCAGCCATTCTCCGGTTCCGTCCGTGGAGCAGTTATTGACGACCACGACCCGGTAGAAAGGCTCGTCCCAGTGTGTGCTCAATGGTTTCCTTCAGCTTTTCCAGCCGGTTGAACGTGACGATGACCGCAACGACTTTTCTGTTCATTTTCAAATCAAACCGGGGTAACGAAAAAAGTCGGGTATGGCTGAACCCTTCCTGGACAATTTCAGAAATTCATCTGCAGTCGCCAACGCCTCGGCGATCGTCACATCCATATCCAGGTAGCGGTAGGTGCCCAATCGGCCCAGAAACGAAATATTCCGTTCCTTTTTTGCCAGTTCGACATATCTCTTCAGCATGCCTTTTTCTTCCACCAGGCGAATCGGGTAGTACGGAATATCGTCTTCTTCGCAGGCCCGGCTGAATTCCTTGAAGCAAATGGTCTTTTCGTGCTCTTCCCAGGGTGAAAAATACTTGTGCTCGCTGATCCGGGTGTAAGGGACTTCTTCGTCGCCGTAATTCATGACGGCGCAACCCTGGTAATCGCCTTCCGCGCGTATTTCCTTGAAATCCAGCGTCCGGTAACCCAGCCGGCCCAGGCTGAATATTCGAAATAGCCATCGATGGCACCGGTGTAGAACACGTGATCGTATTCGCTCAGCCTCGGACCGGCTGAAGGTCGAATTCAAATGAACACCGATGCGCTCGTGATCCAGTATCTGCTCCACGATGGCCGTGTACCCGTGTTCCGGCATGCCCTGGTGCTTATGGAAAAAATAGTTGTCGTCGTAGTTAAATCGAACCGGCAGGCGTTTGAGGATGCTTGCCGGCAACTGCGTTGGGATGGCAGCCCCATTGCTTGAGGGTGTAGCCCTTGAAAAATGTTTCGTACAGGTCTTTTCCAACGAAACGCAGCGCCTGTTCTTCGAAATTCTGCGGATCTTCAATCGTCAGATCGGCCTGCGACTCGATAAAAGCCTTGGCCTCTTTGGGCGAAAACGTTTTGCCAAAAAACTGGTTGATGGTCAGCAGGTTGATCGGTAGCGTAAATACCCGGCCCTTGCGCGGTGGTTTTTACCCGGTTGGTGTAGGGCATAAAACGGGTGTAGCGGTTCAGGTACGCCCAGACTCTTTCGTTATCGGTATGGAAGATATGCGGCCCGTATTTGTGCACCATCACGCCCGTTTCGGCGTCGCGCTCGGTGTGGCAATTTCCGGCCACGTGCGACCTGCTGTCAAAAACGTCGACGGCATACCCGGCTTCCGCCAGTTCCCGGGCTACGACGGCTCCCGGAAAATCCTGCTCCTGCTATGGCAATTTTCCTCAAGTTATCACCATCATTCCCTGACTCACCGACTTTTATCGCCCGTGTGGCCCAATTATTGATGACCCGACACGCGATGTCGAGTGAAAAGCCCCTGCAACGGTCAGTTTCGCCTTCACAAAGTATCTGAAGATAGATTACTGTAAGACCGATCAGGTGGGGTATCCGGATGGACGACGGCGCAAAATTTGAGTGGGGTCTTTACGGTGGTGCCGGTTTTATCGGCCAGCACCTCGCTCATTCCATTCTGCAGCGAAATCCAGGACCACCACGTGACCCTGCTCGATATCAAATCGCCCGACGACTATCGCCTGGAAGGTACCGCTGGAACCGTTACTCGGTAATGGCCGCTTTGCACGTAATGCAGGCAGACGTCCGGGAACTGCGATCAACTGGCCGCTCAATCGCAGGCCTTTCGACGTCATCGTCAACCTTGCCGCCATCCACCGGGAACCCGGCCACAAGGCCGAAGAGTACTTTGAAACCAATGTCACAGGAGCCGAAAACGTCTGCCGCCTGGCCAAGGAAACAGGCTGCAGGGAAATCATCTTCACCAGCAGTATTTCAGTCTACGGCGTTCACGATCATTCCGTTGACGAAAGCTCTCTGCCTCAGCCGAAAACACCCTACGGCCAGTCCAAGCTGGAGGCAGAAAATATCCACGTGGACTGGGCAAAAAGGTCCGGCGGGCGGCTGACCATTATCCGGCCCGGCGTGGTTTTTGGCCCGGGCGAGCAGGGCAACGTGACCCGCCTGGTTCGAGAAACGCTCGAGACTGGGCCGCGAAATCCGGATCAGACCGGATCAGCCCAAGGCGGGCATCTATATCGAGGAACTGATGGAGGTGATTCACTGGCTGCGGAAACAACCATTGGCAGCAGGTCAGCACCAGCTGGTCAATGGCGTTTCCGACGAAAACCTGACTTTCAATTCCTATGGCGCGGTATTGCAGGAATTGAATCGTTTCGAGAAGAAGCCGCTCACTGTTTCCGAACCGTTGCTCAGGCTTGGCAACCTCGATGATGAAACCTTTGGGCTGGGTGTTGGGATCCGGTTCGAAATTCCACCCGGAACGCCTGGCCAAGCTGACCCGCGCCAACGATGTGAAGGCCACGGCGCTGATCGCTGCCGGCTATCCCTTCGCCTGGCCGCTCCGGCGTTCCCTGGCTGACTGGCTGGAAAAAGGCCTATAGAATGGCAACGGATTCCCCGGGGGTTCATCTGTGATACGCCAAGCCAACGCACTTACTTCTAATCCTGGTCAGTTTCCTGTTTGCCTACTGGCTGCGGTTTGGAAACACCGCAGTGGAGCAGTCCTACCTGGTCGCACTGCTGCTCACGCTGGCGATTTCCTCGATTGTATTGCCCGCTACCGGCGCTTTTCGGCAAGGATTTCGAGTGGGCCGTCATGCGCCGGATCCGCCGCCTGGTCGCTGGCTGGGCAGTGGTGCTGCTGATGCTGATCAGCCTTGCGGCCGCGCTGAAAACCACGGATTACTATTCACGTATCTGGTTCGGCACCTGGACCTTGATTTCCACCTTCGGACTGGTCGCTGGTCGTTCTGGTCACTCACGTGGCCGCCATTCGGAAGCGCAACCGGGACCGGCAGGTACACCCGATCGTCCTGGTCGGGCTCCGGGAAGGCCGCAGATCGCGTGGAAAACCAGATTCTGAATGACCCGTCATCCGACATGTTCATCGCCGCCCGGTTTGGCGAGCAGCGGGTCTGAAGAGACGGTATATCCGGTTTCGGATCTCGCCGCCTATGTTGCGGACAACCCGGTCCATGCGGTCTGGATTGCCGTGCCGTGGGAAGACAAGCACACGCTGGATGAAAGCCTGCATGCGCTGCGCGAATCGGTCGTTGACGTCAACGTGGTTCCCGATCTTGAACAGTACCGCCTGCTCAACCAGGGCATCAGCGAGTGGGGTGGTCTGCCGGTGATCAGCCTGTCCGGAACGCCCATGACCGGTTCCGAAAGACGCTTGAAAAACCTGTTCGACTGGCTGGGCGCTTTTGTGCTGCTGCGTGCTGCTTTCTCCGATTCTTGTTGTGCTGGCGCTGCTGGTTAAACTGTCCAGCCCGGGCCCGGTTTTTTTCACCCAGAAACGTCACGGAGTGGGCGGGGAAACCATAGAGATTTTCAAGTTTCGCACCATGAAACTGCACCAGGAAGAAAAAGGGCAGGTGACCCAGGCCACCGAGAACGACGAGCGGGTGACTGCGATCGGGCACTTTCTGCGCACGACCAGTCTCGATGAACTGCCCCAGCTTTTTAACGTGCTGAAAGGCGAAATGTCCCTGGTCGGGCCACGCCCGCATGCGATGGAACACAACGACCTGTTCAAATCCCGCATCCCCAAATACATGCTGCGCCACAAGGTAAAACCCGGCATCACCGGCTGGGCGCAGGTCAACGGCTACCGCGGGCGGACGGAAACGAAGGAAAAAATGGCGCTGCGCATCGAGCACGACCTCTGGTACATCCAGAACTGGTCGTTATGGCTCGATCTGAAAATCCTGCTGATGACGCCGTTCGTGATGATTCACCGGAACGCGTTTTAGCGACCAACCCGTCACGTATCGATGACGTCCCGTCAGCAGCGCCTTTTTCTGCTTTGCTTTTACCCGGTGACGGTTTGCTCCAGTCGACCTTGGCGATGACTTCGTAACCGTTCAGGCCGTTCAGCCGGGAGGCCAGTTTCGCCATGTCGCGTTGGCGCCGAGGTCGTACACCAGCAGGTAGTCGATGGCTTTTCGCAGGGTGAGTGTAATTGTCTTCGTCGGTATGTCTTTTGACCATCTGCAGGCTGGCTTCAAACGTCTCCGCGCTGCTGCCGTCCAGCGGGATTTCCATTCCGTCGCCCTCGAAATCATCGACAATTTCAGCCTCTACGACAACTTCAGCGGCTTTGTCGCCGGGGTTGCTGTGGATTTTGCCGCCGGTGTCGAGCAAGCCGCAAGGGCCAGCGCGATTGACGCGATCATCAGGTGGAAAACGGATCTGACTGTTGTGTTTTTTTCTGTTGCCATGGGTCTGCTGATTACCTGGTTCGTGGTTTGCCGGCCTGGATGATCATGAACTCGTTGTTCTCATCGAGGCGTTCGACCTGTTCAAAGTGTTTTTGCAACCAGCTCGCGTAGGGTAAATGCCGGTTACAGACGATGACTATTCTACCGCGTTCAGCCAGGAAAGTTCCCGCCCGGCTGAAAAATTGCGCTGCAATTTCCAGGTCGTTGCTGACCCCGCGATGAAACGGCGGGTTGCTGACGATCCAGTCGAACTTCCCTACCACCTCTGCAAGCCCGTCAGACGGCAGCAGCGCGGCTTTCAGTCCGTTCCGGGCCAGTGTCAGGCGGCTGGACTCGATCGCCAGGGCCGACACGTCCAGCAACGTCAGGTCGGCCCGGTTGCCGGCAGCAAGCAGTGCAGCGGCGATCACGCCGCTGCCGCAGGCAAAATCCAGGATTTTTCCGGCTGGATCCAGGCTTTCCAGGCACTTCAGCAACAAGCGGCTGCCGTTGTCCAGCCGGCCGTGGGCGAAAACCCCGGGCAGGGAAACCACGTCGATCGTTTTTCCGGCAAAGGTGACCGTCCAGCACTGTTCGTAATCGGCCAGCTGAAACGGCTTGTCACTGACCGGCTCCGTGGCTTCATACAGCCCGCAGTGACGGGCGTTATCCAGGCGGGCGACGTTGCCGAAATAACCGGCCAGGTGCTTTCCCGCCGACTTGATGCCGGAATGGTTTTCACCGACCAGCCAGAGCCGGGCGTCCTGCGGCATCCACGACGAAAGCGCATGGAGCATCATGGCCAGGCGGTCCTTTTCCCGCGGCAGGATCAGGATGACGGTATGACACGCCTCAAGCGGCGCGGGAACAACCTCGAACGCGGCCGGGATTCCGCTCCCGGAATGCCAGCGAAAATCCCCATGATCCTGGGTCGAAACCTGCACCGTGTGGCCTGTCGTGCTGCAATGCCTGGCAAAGCCCGTCGCGCGGCGGGTTGACCAGCAATATCCGCCCGCTTGTTCAGTCGGCCTGCATTGCGCAGAATGACCTGGCTCGTTCGTTCCATCCGCTGTGATTCAGTCCGGGAAGCGGGCGGTGAGGTCGTACTCGTCGGCGCCGTCGATTTCCACTTCGATCAGCATGCCCGGGTCCAGTTCCTGGCCATCCGGGATGTGCACGATCCCGTCGATTTCGGGCGCGTCGGCCTTGCTGCGCGCATAGGCCCCGTTTTCGTTGGTTTCATCCACCAGCACTTCCTGGATCGTGCCGATCTTGGCCTGGAGCCGTGCGCTGCTGATCGCCGCCTGGGTCTGCATGAAGGCCTCCCAGCGTTCCTGCTTGACGGCTTCCGGAACCGCGCCCTCGATCTCGTTGGCCCGCGCGCCGTCCACGGCGGAATAGGTGAAGCATCCCACGCGGTCGAGTTGCGCCTCTTCCAGGAAGTCCAGCAGAACCTGGAAATCCTCGTCCGTTTCGCCCGGGAAGCCGACGATGAAGGTGCTGCGAATCGCCAGTTCGGGGCAGATCTCGCGCCACCGGTGGATGCGCTCCAGCGTGTTTTCAGCGGCCGCCGGGCGTTTCATCATCTTCAGGATCCGCGGGCTGCCGTGCTGGAACGGCACGTCCAGGTACGGCAGGATGCGCCCGTCGGCCATCAGCGGAATGATTTCGTCGACGTGTTTGTACGGGTAAACATAATGCAGCCGGATCCAGATCCCGAGGCTGCCCAGCGCTTCGCACAGTTCCTGCAGGCGGGTTTTGAGCGGCCGCCCGTTCCAGAAATCCAGCTTGTACTTCAGGTCCACACCGTAGGCCGAGGTGTCCTGGGAAATCACCAGCAGTTCACGCACGCCGGCCGCGACCAGCCGTTCCGCCTCGCCCATCACGTCGCCGATCGGGCGGCTGACCAGTTTGCCGCGCAGCGAGGGAATGATGCAGAAGGTGCATTTGTGGTTGCAGCCTTCGGAAATCTTCAGGTAGGCGTAATGCCGCGGCGTCAGCTTGATGCCCTGGGGCGGCACCAGGCTGGTGAACGGGTCGTGCTCCCTGGGCGGCGGCGCGTGCCGGTGCACCGCACTGACCACGGCCTCGTACTGCTGCGGCCCGGTCACTGCCAGCACACGCGGGTGCAGTTTGCGGATTTCTTCCTCGTTCACGCCCATGCAGCCGGTCACGATGACCCGGCCGTTGGCGCTGAGCGCTTCGCCGATGGCATCCAGTGATTCGGCCCGGGCGCTGTCGATAAACCCGCAGGTGTTGACCAGCACGACATCGGCGCCTTCATAGTCAGGGCTGATTTGGTAACCGTCGGTGCGCAACTGGGTCAGGATGCGCTCGGAATCGACCAGCGCCTTCGGGCAGCCCAGGCTGACCATGCCCACGGTGGGGCCGGTATGTGGATCAGTCTTCGACATCGGGTTCAAAAAACAGCCAGGCGGTCATCGGGAAACGGTTACTGAACTCGCGCTCCACCCCGTTGATGGCCGCGACCATGTCCCGCTCGGAGCCGGTGGGGACCATCCTGGCCTTAACGGCGACCATCGCGTCCGGTCCGAACTGCATCGTGAGCAGGTTGTAGACTTCCCGAATTTCCGGACGCTTGTTCAAAAACAGCCTCATTTCCGCCAGCACGGTCGGGTCTACACTTTGACCGATCAGCAGGTCTTTCACTTTGACCGCAACGAACACGGCGATGATCAGCAGCAGTGCACCGATCGAAATCGTCCCCAGCGCATCCCACAGCGGGTTGCCGGTAACGATCGTGCCCAGGATGGCCACCAGCGCGAACACCAGGCCCAGCAGCGCGGCCACGTCCTCGCCGAGCACCACGATCAAAGCACTGCTGCGGCTTTGCCGGAACCACTGCAAAAAGCTTCGCCCCTCTCTTTCCTTGTTAACCTCCCGCAGGCAGCCCCACAGGGAAACGCTCTCGGCGCCAATGGCAAATATCAGCACGCCGATCGCGACCCAGGGGTAGGTTAGCGGTTCCGGATGCAATAACTTGTGCGTGCCCTCGTACAGCGAAAACATGCCGCCCACGCTGAACAGGATCACCGCCACCAGGAACGACCAGAAATAGATGCTTTTGCCGAATCCCAGCGGATGGTCTTCCGTTGGCGCCTTATGGGTCTGCCGCAAGCCCAGTATCAGCAGCAACTGGTTGCCGGCATCCGCCACCGAGTGAATGGCCTCCGCCAGCATCGCTCCCGAACCGGTCAGCAATGCGGCGATGCCCTTTGCAACGGCAATCGCGGTGTTCGCAAACAGCGCAAAAAGAACCGATTTAAGGGAATCAGCCTGGCCGGCCATACCAAAAAATCTCCCGCTTCGAATGAATCGGGAGATTATAGACTACGCGTGGGTCAAAAGGGGCCACGGCGCGGCCTCATCATTAACGAAAACCGAGACGATTTTCCGGCACGATCACGTTCAGCGTCCGGTTTTTCCGGTCGCGCTTGATTTCGATGGCAATTTCACTGCCGGGTTCGACGTCGCGCAAGGCGCGCACCATGTCGGACGGCGAGTTTACCTCGGTTGAACCGATGGAAAGGATCACGTCGCCGGATTCCAGCTGGTAGGCATTGTCGTCCCGCGCCTTGATCACCAGCACGCCGCGGTCTGTCTTGAAGTACGCGCCCAGGCCTTCATTGATCGAAGCCAGTTCCAGGCCGTGTCCCTGGGGCAGGCCAAACCAGATGTTGGCCTCGTCCATCGCGTGGCTGCCGAACTCGGAAAATCCCTCGATTTCCCATTCCTCGACATTCTCGCCATCGTGGATCACGAACATGTGGTTGGTGGCTTCGATGCGGCTGCTCAATTGCGCGATCTCCGCGGCCAGTCCCTCTTCGTCGATGTCCGGAATCTCGATGGTTTCGGTGATCACGTAGGGCGCATCCGGCGCGCCTGGTGTTCCGGGCGTGCCGGGAGCGTCTGGAGCAACGGGGGCTTCCGGAATCCGGATTACCGACTGCCAGCCGCGCGGTTCACGTTGTTCCGCCGTGACCGGAATTCATGTGTCTTGCCCTCACGAACCACCTCAACGGCCAGTTCTTCGCCGGCGCTCACGTCACGCATGATTCTGGAAAACATTCTGGCGGGCTGCGTCATCGCCGACCAGTTGTTCGCCCCTGATCGACACCAGCACGTCGCCGGGCTGAATCCCGGCACGTTCGGCCGGGCCGTCCGGGGAAACCCCGATGATCTCCACGCCCTGTTCCGTCTGCCGCCCCAGCACCACGCCGATCACGGCGCGATCTCCCAGGTTTATTTCCTGGACGATTTCGATCTCCCGGCCGGACCGGGACAGGTCACGGTGGGCCCGGGCCACTTCCCGTGATGCTTCCCTGAGTTCCCGGTGGGCCCGGCTCAGCTGTTCCCGGGCGCGGGCCATTTCTTCACGCTGAATTTCCCGCTCGCGGGTCGCTTCTTCGCTCAGGATTTCCTGCTCATGCTTGCTTGCTGCCTGTGCACGCTGCGCGCGCACTTCGGATTCTTTCGCTTTCTCCGCCTGTCTTTTTGCCACCTCCCGGGCCATTTCAGCCACCTTCGCGGCTTCGAGACGGGCAGTTTCAGCTTCCGCGCGGGCTCTTTCCGCTTCCTCGAGCATGACCTGGCTCTCAGACCGGGCGGCGTCCGCCGCCGAACTCGTGTCAGCTGGCTCGCCAGCAAACAACGTAGCGGTTGCCAGCAGCAGAGAGGGAATCAACAGTGTCGTGTAAAGCTTCTTCATTTCCGGTTCCTTCATTTTGTATCGGGCACTTACAATGACGCCATCCGGCTGTAATCCCGTCGCAACTGATTTTGATAAAGCCGGGAAAGGTCCAGCATCAGGTTGACCCGCTGACCCCACAGTTCGGTCGAATCCGGGTTCACGCTCAGTTGCTCATCGACCTGTGCGACCAGGTCTTCGAGTTCCACCTGGTACACCAGCGCATCCGTGGGCAAGCCGCCGATTTCCGAACGGTAGGCGCGCACGCGGGTCTCGAGCTGCTGGGACAGGCTGATCAGGGAATCCAGCGTGTCGGGTGGGGCTACGGCCTCCGGCGCAGGCTGCTGGTATGAACAGCCCCACCGCCAGCATCACCGCGGCGGCAACGGCCAGTGCGCCACCCCACCAGGGCATACGCCGGCGCAGTCGCTGGCGCTTCTCCAGTTCAGCCCTGATAAACGGCCAGCCGTCGGACGGCGGGGCAACGGCAGGCAGGCTGCCGAGATTCAGCGGATCCCGTTCCTTTTGCATGATATGTACCTTCGAGTAATGCATGAGTTTTCTCACCCCGCCACCGCACTGGGCAGCGCCCGGGCGCCGGTTCCTGCGCCCAGCAGTTGCTTGAGCTGGCTGCGGGCCCGCGACAGGCGGGTCTTTGAAAAGCTTTCGGTCTTTCCGAACATGCCGGCGATTTCAGCATGGTTGTAACCCTCCACGTCGTGCAGCCAGACGATTGCGCGATCTTCCGCGCCGAGCGCCGCAAGGGCCGTTTCCAGGTCCATCGACATGCCAACCCGGTCGGTTGCCGACTCCGACCGTCCGTGGTGGTCCTGGAACTCGACCGGCTGCTCTTTTGGCCTTTTTCGTATCGTGCTGATCGCGTGGTTGACGACGATGCGGCGCAACCAGCCCCAGAACGGCGCGTCACCGCGAAACTGCTTCAGCTTGCCGAACACCGTGATGAAGGCCTCCTGGCTGATTTCCTGGGCCATTTCACGGCAGTGGCAAACGCGGTAGGCGACCGTGAAGGCCGGTTGCTGGAACAGGCGGTAAATGCTTTCGCAGGCGTCAAGATCACCACGGCGGGCTCGCGCCAGCGTCAGGTCGTCCAGTTCGATATCGAAAGGTGTCTTGGCCATTACCCGCTTAGACGGTGAACGGAGAAAAAACGTCGCAATGAATTGACGTAGGAGCGGATTTATCCGCGAAAATATATATCGCGGATAAATCCGCTCCTACGGTGCCATTACCAGATTTTTACCCGCTCTTCGGGCGGCAGATACATGCCATCACCTTCCTTGACGTCGAAGGCTTCATAAAACTCGGTGACGTTGACCGCGGCGCCATTGGCGCGGAATTTGGCCGGAGAATGCGGATCGATCGTCAACCGACGCTTGGTTTCTTCGTCCCGGGTCTTGCCGCGCCAGACCTGTGCATAGCCAAGGAAAAACCTCTGGTCTCCGGTAAAGCCGTCGATGACCGGCGCTTCCTTGCCATCCAGTGAAAGCTTGTAGGCTTTATAGGCGATGCCGAGTCCACCCAGGTCGCCGATGTTTTCACCGGAGGTGAATTCCCCGTTGATGGTCAGGCCGTCAATCACTTCGTAGCCGTTGTACTGCTCGGCCAGCTTGTTCTTGAGCACCTCGAAACGTGCGTTGTCCTCTTCGGTCCACCAGTCACGCAAATTGCCGTCACCATCGAATTTGCGGCCCTGGTCGTCGAAACCGTGACCGATTTCGTGTCCGATGACCGAGCCGATACCCCCGTAGTTGGCCGCGTCATCCGCCTCGACGTTGAAAAACGGAGGCTGCAGGATGGCGGCCGGGAAGACAATCTCATTCCACTGCGGGTTGTAATAAGCGTTGACGGTCTGCGGGGTCAGGAACCATTCCGTCTTGTCGACCGGTCGATCCAGCTTGTCGAGGTTTCGACGGTATTCAAACGCAAGCGAGCTCTTGATGTTGCCGACGAGGTCGCCTTCAACGATTTCCATGCTGCTGTAATCCCGCCATTTCTGCGGGTAGCCGATCTTTGGCGTGAACTTGGACAGTTTCTCCAGCGCCTGCTGCCGGGTCTCTTCGCTCATCCAGTCCAGGGCCATGATCGATTGCCGGTACGCCTCTATCAGGTTGGCAATCATGGTTTCCATGCGGGCCCGTGACTCTTCCTGGTAATGACGGTCGACGTAGAGTTGACCCAACAGTTCCCCCATCTTGCCGTTGATCGAGGCCACGGCACGCTTCCACTGCGGTCTGGGCTCTTCAATACCCTGCAGACCGGCGCGGTAGAAATCGAACCAGGCCTGGAAAAAACTCATCGCCAAGCACTGATGAAAAGTTATTCAGAGTCTGGAAGGTCAGGTAGTCCTTCCAGGTAGCCAAATCGGTATTTGCAATGATGTTGCTGGCGGCTTCGAAATAGCTGGGCTGATTGACAATATAGACTTCACGAGCAGGGATCTGGGCAGCCTCGAAACTCACCGTCCAGTTGATCCCGGGCGCCATTTCAGCCAGTTCTGCAAGTGTTCTGGGGTTATTCGACTTGACCGGATCGCGATTGTCTTCTTTGGTCCAGTGAGCTTCCGCCAGCGCATGCTCCAATGCGAAAATCGCATCTGCCTTGTCATCGCCACCCTCGATACCGGCCAGTTCAAACAGGCGCGCAACATAGGCTCGAAAGAGTTCACGACCCTGCACAAACTGCTCGTCGTCCTGGAGATAATAATCGCGGTCAGGAAGCGTTAGTCCGGATTCAGCCAGGAATACAACATTGATGTTCGGGTCCGTAAGGTCCGAGTCGATATAGCTCGCGATGGGGGTAGTTACACCGTAAACACCGAGTGTCGAAAATGCCCTGAACAGGTCGTCGTAGGATTCAATGGAAGCGATTTCATTCAATTCCGTGCGAATCGCTTCAACGCCCAGTTCGGTGGCTTTTCCGGTATCCATGTAGGAATTGTAGTAATCGCGAATTTTCTGGGTCGCACTGCCGGGTTCCACATTCTCCGCTGCACTGACCTCTTCAATCAGAGTACGGATATCTTCCTGTGACTGTTCGTGCAGTGCGTAGGCGGTGCCCCAACTGGAAAGATCCGCGGGTAACTCGGTTTCGGCAACCCACTTTCCATTCACGTAGTCAAAAAAGTCATCCTGGGGGCGCACAGACGAATCGAAATCACTGGTGTCGATTCCGCTGCTGAGCACCGCAGGAACGGACTCTTCCGCCACAACAACGGCGTCTGCCTCTGCAACCCGGGTAGCCTCTTCCTGTTCGGTCTTTTGGCATGCTGCCAGGCCAAAAGTGGTGATCATTCCCATGACGATTGCGAGCTTCAGTCGATCATTCATAAAAAACCTCTTCGGTGTCTCTAAAAATCGATCCCACTATAGCGGATTGGGAGTTTTTCTGCGGGTGCCGGAAGTTGGGCTACAATTCAGCTTCATTAAACCCGGAGTATCTTCATGTCACGCTGGCGTGAGCCGCAAGCCCGCAGCAGTCCGTACATAACGCCGGAAGGCGAGAGCGCGTTGAAAGAAGAGCTGAAGCAGCTCTGGCAACTGCGCCGGCGGGATGTCGTGCCCGCTTTGCAGGCCGCAGCGGCAGAGGGCGACCGCTCCGAGAACGCCGAGTACATTTACCGCAAAAAGCAGCTGGGCGAGATCGACCGCCGGATCCGTTACCTGTCAAAACGCCTTGACGTGGTGGATGTGGTTGATCGTAAACCGCCCAGGCTCGACAAAATCTATTTCGGCGCCACGGTAACGCTGGAGTACGCCAACCGGGAAACCTCCCGTTTCCGGATTGTCGGGGCAGACGAGATCGATGCGAAAAAGGGCTACATTTCGGTGGATTCGCCGGTTGCGCGGGCCTTGCTGGGCCATTGCGTCGATGATGACGTCACTCTGCCGTCCCCGGAAGGGGCGTCTGAAGCATTTATTGTAAAAATTGAATACGAATGACTTGAAATTATTTCCCTGGTCCCAATTTTGTTATTGCGGTCGCCGACAGGGGCCGCAGGCGCTTCCGGCCGCAAGGCGGAGGTTTTACTGAATAACCGAATTGCTTCATAGGAGAATACGGTAATGACTACTTTTGATTTTTCACCTTTGTTCCGTACATCAGTGGGCTACGACAGGCTCGCAAATTTACTCAACGCCACTCACCGCCTGGAGCAGGGGAACAGTTTTCCCCCGTACAACATCCAGAAAGCCGGTGAAGACCGTTATCGCATCACCATGGCCGTGGCCGGTTTTTCGGAATCCGACCTCAGCATCACGTCTGAAAACGGCAAACTGGTGGTCACCGGCGAAAAACCCGAGGAAAAAGAGGGCGAAGAAAACGCCTTTCTTTACCGCGGCATTGCGACCCGCTCATTCGAGCGCCGGTTCAGCCTGGCTGATCATGTCAGGGTCAGCGGGGCACGGCTGGATAACGGATTGCTGCACATCGAACTTGAGCGCGAAATTCCCGAGGCCATGAAGCCCAGGAAGATCGAAATCGAGGCGCCTGCACGCGGCGCATTGCTCGAAGGTCTCAAGGAAGACAAGGCAGCGTGAACCGGGTCCACAGACCCGGCAACACCTGATCCTGTTGCAACAAGGGGCGCCTGTCCGGGCGCCCCTTTTTTAATGGCCATGTCCGGTTTTGCCTATTTTTCGCGCACGCTGGTACCCTATATGAAAATTCACGGACCCGAATAATGAAAGCAGCGGCTTTTTGGCTTTACCAGATTTATGCCTGGCTCGTTTTTTTTCCGCTGGTCATTATCCTGACCCTGCTGTTCAGCGCCCTGACGATCATTTTCGCGACCCTGGTCAACCCCGAGTGGGCCAGCCGGGTGTTTGCCGCCACCTGGGGGAAACTGCTGGCCCTGCTGACCCCGGTTCACGTTACGGTCGAAGGCAGTGAGCATGCCCACCAGGGGCAAAGCTACGTGGTGGCGATCAACCATCAGAGTCAGTACGACATCCTGGTGGTTTATGGCTGGTTGAAACTGGACCTGAAGTGGGTGATCAAGCAGGAGTTGCGCAAGGTGCCCGGCATTGGCCTCGGATGCGAAAAAGCCGGCCATATCTTCATCGACCGGCAGAAACCCGAAGCAGGCGTCCAAGGCCATCAGGGCGGCCCTGGCGCGACTTGGGAACGGCGTTGGCATCCTGTTCTTTCCCGAGGGAACCCGGAGCCTGGACGGGCGCCTGCTGCCATTCAAAAAAGGCGCTTTCCGATTGGCGATAGACCAGGACATTCCCGTTCTGCCGGTCACCTTGGTGGGCACCCGTGACATCATGCCCGCCAGGTCGTTAAAGCCTTTCCCCGGTTCGGTCCGGATGGTGATTCACCCGGCCATCACGCCGCGGGGAAAAGAGGTCGACCAACTGCTGGAAGAAACCCGCAGCGCGATCTCATCCGCCCTGCCGCCCGGGATGCGTTAACGCGATGGCGCTGAGCAAGCCCGATCCCCGCTTTACACTGTCCCCGAAGGCCCGCCGAAATTTCCAGCTGGCGCTCAGGCTTTCGCTGGTTTTCGTTGGGGTTCTGTGGACGATCTTCATATTTGACGCCGCATTCCAGCTCCACCTGGGCCTCTTCGGCCTTCGGCCCGGTTCTTTATCCGGCCTGATCGGCGTTTTCACCGCACCATTGCTGCATGGCAGTTTCGAACATATTTTGTCCAATACGCTGCCGATGTTCATTGCGCTGACTGCAACTCTTTACCTCTATCCGAAAAGCGCTTTGAGGGTCATTCCGATGATCTGGATCGGTTCGGGCTGCCTGGCCTGGTTGTTTGGCCGCCCGACGCTTCACATCGGCGCCAGCGGCCTGATTTACGGCCTCCTGGCTTATGTATTCGTCGGTGGCATCATTCGCCGTGACATGCGATCGGTGTCCGTTTCCCTGCTGGTTGGCTTCCTCTACGGGTCGATGATCTGGGGGGTGCTGCCCCTCCGGCCGCAAATGTCGTGGGAATTGCACCTGACAGGCGCCTTGATCGGTGTCGTGCTGGCCTTTGTATTTCGTAACTGGGACCGGGCGCCACTGGTAAGCTACGACTGGGAACACGATGACTCGGTCCCCGATTGGTATCCGGAAAGTGATCCTGAAGAGTTCGACTTGCCGGATAAACGTTGAGCGCAGCCTTGTAAATATATAATGTCATGTTTAAAAAGATAATCTATCTTATTGTTATTACATGTTTTATATTCGTCATCGTTGGACTGTATCTGCCAAAAACCGTGCACGTGGAGCGCAGCATCGGTATCGACCGTCCTGCGCCCACGGTATTCACCCTGCTGAACGAATTCAGCACGTATTCCGAATGGTCGCCGTGGCTGGAGCGCGACCCGCATACCCTCTATCGGTACAGCGGCCCGGCCTCCGGGACGGGAGCCCGCATGAACTGGACCGGCGATCCGCGATTGGTGGGCAGCGGTTGGCAGGAAATCACTGAGAGCACCCCCTGGTCCCTGGTCAGAATGCAGATGGAATTTGACCAGATGGGCAAAGCGTCTTCCTATTTTGAACTCGACCCGATCGGGAAGGGCGTGAACCTGACCTGGGGATTTGACATGGACCTCGTTGAAGGCCAGGAATTTTTCAGCGGGCTGATGATGAGGTATTTCGGCCTGTTTTTTGACGGTTGGATTGGCGCCGACTATGAACAGGGGCTGGCCCGCCTCAAGTCGTTTGCAGAATCCCTTCCCCCGGGTGATTTTTCCGATATCGACGTGGCGATTGTCGACGTCGAACCGGTGGATATCCTGTATGTCGCAATGGGCAGCCGCGAATCGGCAGGGGGAATCGCCGCCGGCCTGGCCGCGGCCTACCGGGAAATTACCGCCCTGATGACGGAACAGTCGATCGACATGTTATCCCAGCCCATGGCGATTACCCGGGCCTGGGACGCTGAAGACTACGAGTTCAGCGCAGCCATTCCGGTGCCGCCCGTCGAAGTGGCGCTGAGCGGCCGCGTGCGCGCCGGCAAGTCGCCGGCCGGGCGCGCAGTGCGGGTGGTGCACCGGGGGCCTTATGACCGCATGCCGGCCAGCTATGAAAAACTGGCCGCCTACATGGCTGTCCATGGCCTCAAGGAAGGCCGCGTGTCCTGGGAACAGTATATTTCCGATCCCGCGAAAACCCCGCCAGAGGAGGCGGTTACCCACATCTATTTTCTGATCGATGATACGCCGCCGGAGCAGGACTGAGCGTTGACACAGCGTATCAATATCATCGGATGCGGCCGGGCCGCCGGCAGCCTCGCCAGGCTCTGGGTGCAGGCGGGTTCGCGTGCGCATCGGTTGCATCATGAACCGGAGCGAGGCCAGTTCGCAGCGGGCTGTTGAAAAAACCGGCGCCGGCAAACCGGTTGGCTGCCTGGAGGAAATGCAGCCCGCGGAGTTCTGGCTGATCGGCACCAACGACGACCAGGTCGAGCATGTGGCCCGGGCGATGGCGAGCCTGCGGGACAGCCGCTGGAAGGGTCGCTGGTTTTTCACCTGGCCGGCCGTTTCGGCCTGGAGGTGCTGGAACCTTTGAAAATGAACGCGGTGGAGCTTGCTGCCCTGCACCCGGTGCGTTCGCTGACCGACTCGGCGCTGTCCCTGGACGGTTTTTCAGGTACCGCCTGCGTGGCGGAAGGCTCCGACCGCCGCGCTGGACGCACTGCAGCCCCTGGTCGTGTCGATCGGCGGAACCTGGCTGCCCGTTCAGGCGATCGACCGCGGTCTTTACCATGCCTCCGTCAGCATCATCAGCAACATCACCAAGGCGGTTGCCTGGAAGGCGCAAAAGTGGCAACGCAAGGCCGGGCTTCCGGAAGAAACGGCCCGCACCGTGACCCACCAGCTGCTGCAGAGCACGATGGAGGACCTGTTCCGCTCGGGTGCGCGACAATCCATCACCGGGCCGGTTGTCCGTGGCGACACCAGCACCATCGCCGCGCATATTGAAGCGATCCGGGCATCACACCCTGACGATGTCGAAATCTACCGGGTACTGGCGAGAACGGTGCTGGAACTGGCGCAGGAGAGGGGCGACCTGGACGAAACGACCCTGGACCGGTTCAAAGAATTGCTCGGTGGCTGAACCGTCGCCCGGGCGTTACCAGCGTTCTGCGAAATGAACCCGGTCCCGCCAGCTTCCCAGTGGGCCGGGTCACTCAACCAGTTCCGCCAGTTTAAGCTCAAAGGTTTCCCGGGAGAGTTCCTGGGCTCCCATGCTGAACAGGTGCGGATTCGCCACCTGGCAATCCAGCATCCCGTAGCCCGATGCCTGCAATTGCCGGCACAACGCCACCAGGGCCAGTTTGCTGGCGTCAGGTTCCAGGCTGAACATGGACTCGCCAAAAAATATCGAGCCCAGCGCCACTCCGTAAATGCCGCCCACCAGTTCATCGCTGTTCCAGACCTCCAGCGAATGGGCATGACCCAGCCGGTGCAGTTCAGAATAGGCCGTCATGACTTCCCGGGTGATCCAGGTCCCGCTTTCATGTTTTCTCGGACCGGCACACCCCTTGATGACGTCGCCGAAGGCAACATCCGCGGTCAGCTGGTAAAGCCCGCTGTTGTAGCGCCGGCGGGTGCGCTTTGAAAGATGCACCCGGTCCGGAAAAATGACGCAACGGGGCGCGGGGCTCCACCACAGGATCGGCTGACCCACCGTGTACCAGGGAAAAATTCCCACGCGGTACGCGTTCAGCAACCGCTCGGCCCGCAGGTCACCACCCCAGGCAAGCAGGCCATTGGGTGAATCGAGCGCCTCGGAGGTGGGCGGGAAGGGCGCCGAGGGGTCGTCTCCCAGTTGGTGCAGGTTGATCTTGCGGTTCACGATTGATCCCGCCGGTACGGGCTGTGTTGCAGCAGTTCGTCACGGTAGTCATCGAGCCAGCCGGTCTCGCGGGAGAGAAACTCCGCAATGGCCTCCCGGAACGCGTTGTTACGGACGTAGTGGCAGGAACGCGTCCTGACCGGCATGAAACCGCGGCTGATCTTGTGCTCGCCCTGGGCCCCGGATTCGAACACCTCGATGCCGTTTTGAATGCAATATTCAATGCCCTGGTAGTAGGCGGCTTCGAAATGCAGTGCCGGGATGTCCCGGACACAGCCCCAGTACCTGCCGTACAGGCGGCCGCCCCCCTGTAAAAACAGGCTCATGGCGACCGGTTCGTCCCCCAACATGGCAAAAGAAACCAGCATGCGCTTTTGCAGGCCCTTGGCCAGACCGGCGAAAAACGCCTCGTTCAGCGCCGGGTGGTTGCCGTATGCCTGGAATGTCGCCTGGTAACAACGATGGATGAAGCGGATGTCACGGGCGTCGATGTCTGCTCCGGTTTTCCACTCGAAACGAATGCCGGCCCGCTCAACCGCTTGTCGTTCGCGCCGGATATTTTTTCGTTTGCGCGATTGCAGGCGGTCCAGAAAATCGCCGAACGAGGCATAACCGGGATTGTGCCAGTGGAATTGCCAGTCGGACCGCCTGAGCAGCCCGGAATCTTCCAGGGCGCTGGCGTCGCCGGCTGAGAGGAAATTGCAGTGCCAGGAGGAAAAACCGGATTGCCCGCATTCGTCAAGGGCCAGTTTGATCAGCCTTTGGCGAAGACCGGTCTCATCCGGATGCCCCCGGCGAATCAGCAGCCGGGGCCCGGTGACCGGAGAGTAGGGCACGGCGGTGAGCAACTTGGGGTAATAAGGCAGATTATGCCGGTGGAAAGCGTCGGCCCAGGCCCAGTCAAAAACAAACTCGCCGTGGGAATGTGTCTTCAGGTAACCCGGGGCGAATGCGACCAATTCATCGTCCTGGTACAGCGCCAGGTGATGGGGCTGCCAGCCGGTGTGGGCGCCGATGGAGCCTGAAGACTCCAGCCCGGCCAGGAAGGCATGGGACACAAACGGATTATCCGCATGGTCCAGGCGTTCCCACTCAACCGGGTCGATCGACGTGAAGTCGGTGATAATGCGGGGAGAAATCTCCAGGGCTGTGGCCTTATGCGGAAGCGGGACTGTTACCAGCGGCTATTCCTGTTCATCCAGCCAGCGTTCTGCATCGAGCGCGGCCATGCAGCCGAAGCCGGCGGAAGTGACCGCCTGGCGGTATACGTGGTCGGCAACATCGCCCGCGGCAAACACCCCCGGCACGCTGGTTGCGGTGGCAAAGCCGTCGGTTCCACTGCGAATCTTGATGTAGCCGCCTTTCATGTCCAGTTGCCCTTCGAAAATGCCGGTGTTGGGGGAGTGGCCGACAGCAATGAAAACGCCCGCCAACTCCACTTCGGTGGCTTCACCGGTTTTGACGTTCTTCACGCGCATTCCGGTCACGCCGCTGTCGTCGCCCAGCACTTCGTCCAGTACGTGGTCCCACATGATCGTCACGTTGCCGTTTTTTTCGCGATCGAACAGCCGGTCCTGCAGGATTTTTTCCGATCTGAACTCGTCGCGGCGGTGCACCACGACGACCTCCGACGCGATGTTCGAAAGGTAGAGCGCTTCCTCAACCGCGGTATTGCCGCCGCCGATCACGGCCACTTTCCGGCCGCGGTAAAAAAAGCCGTCACAGGTCGCGCAGGCGGATACGCCCTTGCCCTTGAAAGCCTCCTCGGACGGGAGCCCGAGGTACTTGGCGCTGGCGCCGGTAGCGATCACGATCGCATCGGCCGTATAAACTCCGCTGTCGCCTTCCAGGCGGAAAGGGCGCTGGCCCAGGTCGGCTGTATGGATGTGATCGAAAAGAATCTCGGCATCAAACCGCTCCGTGTGCTCGAGCATGTTTTGCATGAGCTCAGGACCCTGCAGTTCAGCGCTTCCACCCGGCCAATTCTCCACTTCCGTGGTGGTCATCAGCTGGCCGCCCTGCTCAATGCCCGTGATGATTACCGGTTTCAGATTGGCGCGCGCGCCATAGATCGCCGCCGTGTAACCGGCAGGTCCTGACCCGATAATCAGGAATCGGCAGTGCCTGGCCTCGCTCATGTATAATCGCTCCTGTTTGATGGCTTATATACTGGGTCAATTATGGCGTTGAAAATCGACGCTGAATCCAGCGAGCCTTTGGATTTATTATGAGCAGCGCTGAAAACTCCGTACTAATGGATCAGGGACTGCCTGATAATAAATCTGACAAGGAAGATCAGCTTGCCGCAAGCAAAAAAGAAATCCATCAGCGCCATGCCGGACGTGAACCAGGTAGCGCACCGCCTCAGTGAAAGTTTTTTCATCCTGACCATTCTGCTGGCAGTCTACCTGGTTGCCTGCCTGGCCAGTTATACCCCGACCGACCCGGGGCCGTTCAATGCCGTGGCGAGTGCACAGGTACACAACATCGGGCGCATACTCGGCGCCTGGCTGGCCAATTTTTTCCTGTTCCTGACCGGCTACCTGGCCTACACGTTGCCCTTGCTGCTGGTTTTTATCGGCTGGCTGGTTTATGACCGGGCCGGCCGTCCGCTTGAAAAAGCCACACCGATGGAATGGCTGGCCCGGCTGACCGGGTTGCTGCTGTTCATTCTGTCCGCCAGCGGCCTGGCGCACATGCACACTTTGCCGCCCGCGGGATCGATGCCGGCCGGCGGCGGCGGTGTGATCGGCCTGCAAATTTCCACGCCATTGTTGCAAACCACCGGCGCCCTGGGCACGACGCTGTTCCTGTTGTCCATGTTCCTGGTGGGCCTGACGCTGTTCGCCGGCATTTCCTGGTTCCGCGTGATGGACTTGACCGGCCGGTATACGCTGGCCGCCCTGACCTGGATCGCCACCACCGTGGCCGGCATGCGGGACTGGCTGGCGGGCCGGCGGGCCAAGGCTGAACGGGGCGAGGTCAGGAAAGCAGACTCGGTGCGGCAGAAGACCAAACCGCAGCTCAAGATCGAGCCCCAGATCGTGATACCGGAAAGCATGGCCAGCGACCGTTCAAAGCGGGAAAAGCAACAACCCCTGTTCAAGAACCTGCCGGCCGGATCTTTGCCGCCACTGGAACTCCTGGATGACCCGCCGGAACAGACGGTGGGTTACAGCACCGAGGTGCTGGAGGCATTGTCACGGCAGGTTGAGCTCAAACTGGCGGACTTCGGTGTCCAGGCGGACGTGGTCGAAGTACACCCCGGCCCGGTCATCACGCGCTTCGAATTGCAGCCCGCTGCGGGCGTTAAATCGGCCCAGATCACCAACCTGGTGAAGGACCTCGCCCGCGGGCTCAGCGTGATCTCGGTGCGCATCGTTGAAGTCATTCCCGGCAAAACCACGATCGGGCTGGAAATCCCGAATGCGGTCCGGAACACGGTTTTCCTGTCTGAAATCATACGGTCCGAAGTATTCGAACGCTCGACTTCGCCGCTGACCCTGGCGCTCGGAAAAAGCATCGGAGGCAACCCGGTGATCGCCGACATTGCAAAAATGCCGCATGTGCTGGTCGCCGGCACCACCGGTTCCGGCAAATCGGTTGCGCTCAATGCAATGATCCTGAGCCTGTTGTACAAGTCCACGGCGGAACAGGTCCGGCTGATCATGATCGACCCCAAGATGCTGGAACTGTCGGTGTACGACGGTATCCCGCACCTGCTGGCGCCGGTCGTGACCGACATGAAAGAAGCGGCCAACGCCTTGCGCTGGTGCGTGGCGGAAATGGAACGCCGCTACCGCCTGATGGCCTCGCTGGGCGTGCGTAACCTGTCCGGTTACAACAAGAAGGTCAAGGACGCCGCGGAAAAAGGTGAGCCGCTGAAGGACCCGATCTGGAAGCCGCAATTCCCGGACGTGCCCGAAGAGCGGCCCGACCTGCAGAGCATTCCGTATATCGTGGTCGTCATCGACGAGTTTGCCGACCTGATGATGATCGTCGGCAAGAAAATCGAGGAACTGATCGCCAGGATCGCGCAAAAGGCGAGGGCGGCCGGCATCCACCTGATCGTGGCCACGCAAAGGCCTTCGGTGGACGTCATCACCGGCCTGATCAAGGCCAATATCCCGGCCCGTATCGGCTTCCAGGTTTCATCAAGGGTGGATTCGCGCACGATCCTCGACCAGATGGGCGCGGAACAGTTGCTCGGGCATGGCGACATGCTCTACCTGCCACCGGGCTCGGCGTTGCCGGAACGCATCCACGGGGCTTTCGTCGGTGACAGCGAGGTACATGCCATCGTCAAGTACCTGAAGCAGTTCGGGGAACCGGATTACATCGAGGAAGTCTTAAACGAAACGCAGTTGACGTCGGATGGCATGTCCATCGGCGCCACCGGGCTGCCGGAATCGGTTGATGCGGAGCAGGACGAACTCTACGACCATGCGGTGGCTTTTGTCACCGAGTCGCGGCGCGCGTCCATTTCCAGCGTCCAACGCCAGTTACGCATCGGCTACAACCGGGCTGCACGCCTGGTGGAAGAAATGGAAGCGGCGGGAATTGTCAGCCCGCCGGAGCACAACGGACAGCGGGAAGTCCTTGCCCCGCCGCCGCCCAGGGACTGACTCAACCCGTCAACCCGGAGAACAATGCATCAAGATGAAAAGAATTCTGTCAGTCGCCGTTTTGCTGTTCTGCAGCCTGGTGTGTTCAGGCCTGGCCCAGGCGCAGACCGCACGCGCCCAGCTGGACCGTTTTTCAGACGGGCTGGAAACGCTGTACGCGAAGTTTGAACAACAGGTCATCGGCTCCGATGGCGTTGCCACCGACCGCAGTTCCGGTGAGGTCTGGCTGAGCCGGCCGCGCCTGTTCCGTTGGGAATACGGCGGGGACTTTCCGGAGCTGGTCGTCGCCGACGGCAAGAACATCTGGATTTACGATGAAGAACTGGAGCAGGTCACGGTAAAAGACCAGGACCAGGCCGCCGTGGATTCCCCGCTGACCCTGTTGACCGACCCGGGCCGGCTGGACGCCCAGTTCGACGTCAGTGAGGCAGGCGAGTCCGATCAGTGGCAATTGCTGGAATTGCGCCCGAAAGACAGCAACGCTGATTTCGAACGAATCCTGCTCGGCATGCACGATGACTCGCTGCTTTTGATGGTCATGGAAGATGCGTTTGGCCTGCGCACGGAAATTACTTTCGGGATGATACAGAGAAACCCGAAGCTGGATTCCGGCCTGTTTTCTTTCGAGCCGCCTGAATCCGCTGATGTCATCGGCGAAATTCAACGGTAAAATATCCCGTTTGAACCGAAGAAAAATCTCATGCTTGATCCTCAATTACTAAGAGCCGACCCCGAATCGGTAGCTGCAGCACTCACGCCCCGCGGATACACGCTGGACGTTTCCGCCTGGCGTGAACTGGAAACACGACGGAAGGACCTTCAGATTCGTGTCCAGGACCTGCAAAACCAGAAAAACCAGAGCGCCAAAGCCGTTGGCATGGCCAAGGGGCGCGGCGAAGACATCCAGCCCCTGCTGGACGAAATAAAGCACCTGGGCGAGGAACTGGGCCAGGTGGAATCGGAATTCTCCCGGGTTCACGACGAGCAACAGGCCTGGTTGATGGTCATGCCGAACCTGGCGTTGCCGGAAGTTCCGGTTGGCAAGGACGAACACGACAACGTGGAAATCCGGCGCTGGGGCGAACCGACGGAATTTGATTTCGAGCCGCGGGATCATGTCGAACTGGGTGGCATGAACGGCCTGATGGACTCCGAAGCCGCCGCCAAGCTGGCCGGGGCCCGTTTCACCGTGCTCAAAGGCAAGCTGTCGCGGCTGCACCGGGCGCTGGCCCAGTTCATGCTCGACGTGCACACCACCGAGCACGGCTACACCGAAATGTACCTGCCGTACCTGGTCAACCCGGAAACCATGACGGGAACCGGCCAGTTGCCCAAGTTCGGCGAAGACGCGTTTGCCACGACCGATGAGCCGCCGCGCTACCTGGTGCCGACGGCCGAGGTTCCGATGACCAACCTGGTTGCCGGTGAAATCATCGACAACGCCGACATGCCGTTGAAATTCACTTCGCAAACGCCCTGTTTCCGCCGGGAGGCCGGTTCCTACGGCCAGGACACCCGCGGCATGATCCGCCAGCACCAGTTCGAAAAAGTGGAATTGGTGCAGATCACCCGGCCGGAAGAATCGACGGCCGCGCTGGATGAACTGACCGGTCACGCGGAATCCATCCTGCAGCGCCTGGGCCTGCCGTACCGCACCGTGGTGCTGTGCACCGGGGACATGGGCTTTGCCGCCGCGAAAACGCACGACATCGAAGTCTGGCTGCCGGGGCAGGGCACCTACCGGGAGATCTCCTCCTGCAGCGTCTGCACGGATTTCCAGGCCCGCCGGATGAAAGCCCGCTGGCGTAACCCGGAAACCGGCAAACCGGAACTGGTGCACACCCTGAACGGCTCAGGCCTGGCCGTCGGCAGGACCCTGATCGCCGTGATGGAAAACTACCAGCAACAGGATGGCTCCATCCGGGTGCCGGAAGTCCTGCAGCCCTATATGGGCGGCCTGGAGGTTATTTCGTAGGAGCGAATTCATTCGCGATTGAGGGCTTTAAAAAATCGCGAATGAATTCGCTCCTACAAAAAGGATTAAACCAGCGAGATCAACACCAGAATAAACAACACCACCACGGCCATTGGCAGGATAAACCCCATCCAGTCGCTGATGCTGCCTTTGGGTGAGTTTTTGGCCATTCTCCTGGCTGAAGGCAAAATCAGGAAGAACATGGCAACCAGGGCGACTGCAGAGGCAATTTTCAGCCAATCCATAAGCGGTTCCTTAAAAATAAGCCCCGGATACCGGGGCTTATCATTTTTCAATCAAGCGTGGTGGCCCTAGTCGTCGCCAAGAACGCCAAGAATGTGCAGCAGGCTGGTGAAAATGTTCAGGATCGAAATAAACAGCCCGGCAGTGGCCGAGATGTAATTGGTTTCACCGCCATGAATCATCGCAGAGGTCTGGAACAGGATGTAGCCGCTCATGATCATGATGACCGCACCGCTGATCGCCAGCGCCAGAACCGGAATTCCGAGAAACAGGTTCAGCACCATCGCTCCGATCGCGACCAGCATCCCGACAAAAATAAATCCGCCCATGAAGCTGAAATCTTTGCGTGTCGCCAGCGCGTATGCGGACAAGCCCAGGAAAATCACTCCGGTTCCGCCCATCGCAAGCATGATGATGTTTGGATTGACGCTCAGGTAATAGTTGAGCGTCGGGCCCAGTCCCAGACCCAGCAATCCGGTCACCGCGAACAGCACCGGGATTCCCGCCGCTGAATGCTGGGTCCTCGGTAACGCGAACCAGAGCAAAGCAATGCCGACCAGGCTTGCGCCCAGCGCCATGCCATAGGACAGGTTCAACGCCATGCCGAGGTAGGCCAGCACACCGCTGAATACCAGTGTCATCGACAGCAGCATATAAGTGTTCCTGATCAGCTTGTTGGTCTGCAGAATGGAATCTGAAGTCCGGGTTACAGCAGTATTCATGTGCATATTTCTCTCCGCTTAAATCGTTATCAGCCTGCCAGGAAAGCTCAGGTTCGGTATCTGAGACCAGTATTTTGGGGTAATTGTTCCCCGCTTCAAGTTCGATACCTTAAACAAACAATGGTCCCGTGTCATGTGCCGCTTGGCAGGGCTGGAGCATTGGGCCGATTTCAGGTATTCTTGCGCGCCTCGGATCGCCAAACACAGGTCGCTTCCGGGAAACAGGTTGCAGGAGAGGTGGCAGAGCGGTTGAATGCACCGGTCTTGAAAACCGGCAAGGGTTAATAGCCCTTCGTGGGTTCAACAAATTCGCCGGGAGCGAATTTGAACGTCGACCAGCGGGAGACGGCCCCGAAGGGGCGGAGGGCAGGAAGCCCGGAGTAATCCCACCCCATGGGTACTGCCGCAGGTGATTGGGGTGCCAGGACCCGATGCAGATGAATTTATGATTTTAGGAGAGGTGGCAGAGCGGTTGAATGCACCGGTCTTGAAAACCGGCAAGGGTTAATAGCCCTTCGTGGGTTCAAATCCCACCCTCTCCGCCAAATAAAAAGACCCCGCTTTCTGCGGGGTTTTTTATTTGACCCTCAAAGCCGCATACCCCCATCAATATCAATATTCCTTCCGTTCACAAAATCATTTTCCATCAAATACTGAACCGTGTGGGCGATCTCATCCGGCTCACCAACCCGGCCCGCCGGAATCATCGCCGTCATTTTCGCCAGCGCTTCCGGTTTCATCGACCGGACCAGTTCCGTCCCGATAAAACCGGGCGAGATGGTGTTGACGCGAATTCCGTAGCGAACGAATTCCTTTGCCCAGGTGACGGTCATCGCCGCCACGCCGGCCTTGGCCGCCGAGTAGTTGCTTTGACCCATGTTGCCATGGCGTGAAATGCTCGAAATGTTGACGATCAGCCCACCGTTGCCGGCCCTGGCCATCTGTTCCGCAGCGGCGCGTCCGCACAGGAACACCCCGGTCAGGTTGACGTTGATCACCGCGTTCCAGGCTTCCAGTGACATCCTCGATTGGAGTTCACCATCCCTGAATTTCAGCATCAGGGCGTCACGGGTAATCCCGGCGTTGTTGACCAGCACATCGAGCCCGCCGAAATGCCCGGCGATACTGGCAAACGCCTGGTCGACCTGTTCTTCATTACTCACATCGCAGGGCACCGCCAGGCAGTCGTCATCCGGCAGCGACAACTCTGCTTTGAGGCTGTCAATGGTATCCCGGCGAAAATCGATCAGGGCGACACGCGCGCCCTGGCGCGCCAGGCGTTTTGCCATCGCCGCACCCAGCCCGCCGCCGGCGCCGGTGATGGCTACAATCGATCGTTCAATGTTCATGTTTATTCCTTGTTTGAGAAGCCGTTGATCCAGTCAGCCAGCACCGTCATCTGCGCGCCGTCACGGGTGTCATAATTTTCACCGGTGTAGCCCCACCAGTCCCAGCAGGCATAGGGGTTGAGGGGGCCGGGCACGACCTGTGGAAAGGCCAGAACGATGTCGTTGGCCCGGGCCCAGGGCAGGTAGCCGCTTTGCTGGATAAAGTCTGTTCCCACCTGGACCGCTGACTGGGCACAGCCGTGCAATACGAGATGCAATGCACAGGGCTTTTCACCATCCACGCACGCCGGCGGAATGAACAGGTAGGCTGTTTCGCTCAGGCCGGCTTCCGCTGCTCCGGGCAAGCTGACTTCGGTCAGTTCCGGTTCGGGCCCGGAATCCGGGGTCACCAGATCCGGGTAAAGTTGCTGCAATAACTGGCCGGCTGCATCGTAGTTACAATCGATGACAAAAGGAGGTTGCATGGCCGTGCATGCGCTGCCATGGCCTTGGGCAGGAAAACCGTGACCTGCTTCTATGTCATTCACATACAGGATCTGGTCGGCGGGAATGAATTCGGCGTAAAGGGCGGCCAGCGCATCGCTGAGGCCGGCCCCCATGGTGGTGTCGGCAGTGCCGTGAAATATCCAGATTTGGTCAGCCCGAAGATTCTCCGGGTTTGCCAGTTCTCCGGCGTCCGCAGCCATTCGAATCGCCGCGGCGCGTTCCGTGACCGGAACGATGTCCGGCACCCCGCCCATGCAGCGTGACATGGCGATTGACAGCGTGCCTTCGGAACAACCGTAAGGGCCGCCGGCAATGATCGCCGCTCCGCTGAACAGGTCGGAATAGGCAAGATGCACCTGGTGCGCCATTTGCCCTCCCGCCGAGATTCCGGAGACCGTGATTTTTTCCGGATCGATGTTCAACTTGGGCGGTTCACCGGCCCAGGCAATTGAGGCAAACAGCATCACAAAAACAAATACAATTTTACGTCATACTATGTCTCCTGCCGTTCCAGAAATTCATGGAACGCGCGGTTGAATTCATCCGGGTGGGAGAGAAACGGCACATGTCCGGCGCCGGCAACCGGAACCTCCTCGTATTTGCCGCCACGGGCGGCGTAATTTTCAAGGGTCATCCGGATCTGATCCATCATCGGCTGCGGCGGATAAACCTCCGGCCCCGGGAAGCCCGGCAGGCGTCCTGTCGGACCCCAGGTTCCGGGGTCGGAAGCGGCGCTGTTGGACACCGCGACGTCATCGGTGCCGTAAATCCATAAAACATCCACTTTGGGCTCGGCAGCGAGAATGCGCTCGACCAGGTTCCCGATGTATTTGGGGGAGAGGGCGTTGAGCGGCCCCCACTTGCCCGGCGCCACGTAAGGCCAGTTGGGAGAGTCGGCCTTGTCGCCCGGAATTCCGTGCTCACCCAGTTCTACCTGGAACATTGCATCGAGAAAAGCCTCTTCGCGCTCCGGTACGAAAGGCGGCCCCCAAACCAGCAGGCGAAGCGCCGAGCGTGGACTGAATGGCGAATCCAGTGTGCGATTTTTCTCCAGCAAACCCTGGAACAGCACCGGGTTGGCCAGTCCCCCACCCGAACCGGCGTAGTCGTCGTAGGTCGGTGTGCCGGATGCGTCTTTCGTTCCACCAAACCCGAAGGGCGATCCCGGCCCGGCAAGGGTTACCGACAACAGGCGCGAAGGCGCATCCGCCATCATCCACCAGGCCGCCACGCCACCCAGCGAAACGCCGACCAGGTGAAACCGGTCGTAGCCGAGTTGGTCCATCAACGCGATGGCGTCGCCGACAAAATCCCCCATGCCATTTTGCGCGTTGATCTTCACGCTGTGATCCGACTCACCCAGTCCGCGCTGGTCCGCGGCAATCGCCCGGTATTTCGGGGGCAGGGCAACCATGGTTTCTTCCCACCAGGTTGCAGAGGAGAAGTTGCCGTGGATGAACAACACCGGTATGCCGTCCTCGGGGCCGGAAAACAGGACCCGGGTGGTCAGGCGCGAGGTGGTGATCGTTTGTGCAGTAACGCCCGGAAGTGTGGGGATGCTCATGTCGGAACCTCTTTCGAAGCAAGGAGTTTCTTGTCGATTTTTCCGATGGCCGTCAGTGGCAGGGCGTCCAGCACGATGATCGATCGCGGCAGCTTGTACCTGGCCAGCCGCTCGGCAAGGAACGCCCGCACGTCCGCTTCGTCAAAGCCATCAGCGACGACCACGAATGCAACACCCACTTCCCCCCAGGTTTCGTGTGGCACGCCCACCACGGCCGCGTCGGTCACCCGGGGATGTGCGCAAAGCACCGATTCGATTTCGGCCGGGTAGACGTTCTCGCCGCCGCTGATAAACATCTCTTTGGAACGTCCCAGGATGGAATAGCAGCCATCCGCGTCACGTTTGGCGAGGTCGCCGGTGTGCAGCCAGCCGTCGCGTATGGTTTCCGCTGTTGCTTCGGGATTCCTCCAGTAACCGGCCATCACGTGCGGGCCGCGTATCAGGAGTTCTCCCCCTTCATCCACGGCACACTCCGTGCCGTCTTCGCGAATGACCTTCATGTCGATGTGAAAGATGGGATAACCGACTGATCCGGTTTTTTCCCGCACCAGTTCCCGCGGCAACCAGAAATTGTTGCCCGAGGCTTCGGTCAGCCCATAGCCCATCTTGAAATCAACGCCCCGCTGCCAGAATTTTTCCATGACCGGAAGCGGGCAGGGCGCACCGCCGCTGATCACCAGTTCCAGCCGGGAGAAGTCCGCTTGCTCCCATCTCGGGTGCGATTGAAGCATCTGGAACATGGTCGGCACACCGATATAGTGTGTCACGCCTGATTTTTCCACCAGGTCGAATGTTTCATCCGGATCGAACCCGGCGCACAGGATCGTCGTCCCGCCGGCATGTACCAGCGGGACCATGAAAATATTCGGCCCGCCGATGTGGAAAAACGGCAATTGCAGCGCGACTTTGTGCTGGCTGTTCACGCCCCAGGACATGGTGGTATTGACACTGTTCCAGGTCACGTTGCCATGCGTGATCACGGCGCCCTTGGGCAATCCGGTGGTGCCGCCCGTGTAATAGATGCCCCAGGGATCATCCAGCGTCAACCCGGGCTTGTCCGTCCATTGCGCGGACATTGAATTCCGTTCGGTGAAATCCCGTTCGCCGGGACCCGGTTGACCCATCGCGACGACATGCCGGACCGACGCCAGGGAAGGCTTGAGCGCTTCGACCTGTGCCTGCCAGTCCTGGCTGTAGATCAGAACATCGGGTTCTGCACCGTCCACGATTCCGGCCAGTTCGTGAACCGTCAGGCGCCAGTTCAGGTTTTGCAGAATCGCCCCGGTTTTTGGCATGGCCCAAAACAGGTCGAGGTATTCCGGAATATTTGAACTGTAGACCGCAACCCGGTCGCCCTTTGAAACGCCCAGGCTTTTCAGGTAGTTTGCGGTGCGGTTCACACGCTCATTCCATTCACGGAATGTCGTTTCCTCCCCGGTCCGGTAGTCGATCAATGCCGACTCGCTCCGGAGTAAGCTTGGCCCGCTTGTCGAGCCAGTCCGTCACGAAATGCGAATGCTGTTTCATTCGGGTTTTCCCCATTGAACAATGGCGCCCCCCCAAACGTAACCGATTCCTGCCGCGATAATGGCCATGATGTCGCCGGGCTTCAAACGGCCCTGCTCGATGCCTGCTTCGATGTTAATGATCGCGTCCTGTTCCCCGATGTGACCGACGCGCGATAAATACACGCTTTGTTCTTCGGTGAGGCCCAGCAGGCTCAGCATTTCCCGGTATGCCGAGGGTTTTACCAGTGACATATTGAAAAAGTCGATGTCGGCCCGCGAATAGGGTGTCCCGTCAACCTTGTTGCCAGACTTCGCCAATGCCGAATCTACGCAGGTCAGCCAGTTTTTTATCGAAACCTCTGCAAGCCGGCTCTTCATTGCCTCGGGCTCGACCAGCCTGAACTTGAATCCACCGCTGGCGACCGCTTCGTCCGAGGGATGCTGCACCGATCCACTGGCCGGCACGAGCACGTGACGACTCATCGATCCATCCACGATGAGGTGATTTCCCAACACCCGGTTTTCAGGCCAGTCGCGTTTCACGATCATCGCACCGGCCCCGGCGCCGATGTTGAACAGGAACGAAGTGTTTACGTCGGTCAGGTCGATAAAATGGGAAATGCCGTAGCCGCCTCCGATCAGAATGGTATTGATCGAAGGATCGTCCGCCATCAGGCTTCGCGCCAGTTTCAAAGCGGCAATCGTCGTGACGCAACGGGCATGAATATCGATGCCCCAGGCATTTTTTGCGCCAATCTCGTACGCCAGGTCAACCCCAGTGGTCCACAGGAGATATTCCCGCCACTCTTCAGTGGTACAAAGGACGACATCGATGTCCATCGGATCGATACCGGCTTTCTGAATGGCCTTCCGGGCCGCGTATACGGCCATCTGGTTTGGATGAACGTTCGGGTCCGCGATGAACTTTTGCTCAATTCCCAGCTTCTCCCGTACCACCCACTCGGGCATGCCGCTCTGCCTGGCTATTTCGGCTGCAGTCATGGTCGTGTCCGGAAACCAGGTGCCGGTCGAAACGATACCCATCGAGGTCATTTCAAGTCCTTCCCGGGCCGGATTCCGTTCGCGATCATGTCAGCCACGGACTCAGCGATGCTGGCAATAGGGGTAGTTTGATCCCATTCGGCATACCTGATGCCCAGGGTTACCGCCATCCCCATGATCGCCCATGACCAGATTTCGTAATCTCCTTTGCGGATATCGCCGCGCTCCCCGGCCTTGCGCAGATTGTTCTGGTAGGCCTGTGCAAAGCCCGTGTAGTGTTCCCGGTAGGCATCGTTGGCCACGAATTCGGCCTCCGTGATGATGCGGTAGATTCCCCTGTGCTGGCGGGCAAATTCGATGTAGGCCTCGAGTCCTTTTCGCTCGGCGGTCAAGCGGTCGGGAGCGCCGGCGATCCGCTCGGCAATCCATTGGCGCGTCCGCAGGCTCATATACGACAACCAGCGCCTGGAAGATTTCTTCCTTGCTTTCAAAATAGGTATAGAAGGTTCCCAGGGCGACACCCGCCTGGTAGGTAATCCCGCTGACAGTGGCTTCGTGGTAGCCCTTTTCGCCGAATTCTGTCTCCGCTGCTTGCAGTAACTTTTCGCGGGTGCGCCTGCCGCGAGCGGTCTTTGGGCTTTTATCTGAAGTTGAAACTTGATTCATGTTTCATAATGTTGCATGCTTTGGCACGAATGGCAAGTTTTTGCCATGGAGTTGGGGACACACTTTAAACGTTGCATCATCAGGATGAACAACGTCACCGAAGAGGATCACTGGAGGAAGGAATCATGAGAAATTCTGATGCAGGCCAACACGGATTGCACGGTTGGCAGCGAAAATTACTGATTGGCACAGCAACCCTGGTTGCGTTGGCGGTAACACCGGCAATCTCTGTTGCGCAAACGGGCTCCACCGAAAAGGACCCTGCGTACACGGATAGCTTGCTCGAGGAAGTGATCGTTACCGCTCAGAGGCGTGAACAGAGCATCCAGGAAGTGCCCATGTCGATCACCGCTTTTACCGGCGCGCAACTCGCTGAATTGCAGGCTGACAACCTCAACTCCATCCAGGGCGCCGTGCCGAACCTGAACCTGGTCAAGGGGCGCGGATCGAATTCCAGTGTCAATATTTTCATCCGCGGCGTCGGTCAGCCGGATGCGCTGCAAACCTTTGACCCGGCGGTTGGCCTTTACCTGGACGACGTGTACATGTCGCGAATCCAGGGTGGCTTGTTTAAACTGTACGACATAGAGCGAATAGAAGTGTTGCGGGGTCCACAAGGCACGCTGTATGGCAAAAACACCCCGGGTGGAGCGATCCGGCTGATCACCAGGACCCCGGGACAGGAATTTGAAGCCCAGGCGGGCTTGCTGTTCGGCAACTATGATCGAATCCAGGCAAAAGCCTACATGTCCGGCCCGGTCAGCGACAGCCTGTCTCTTGGATTAAGTGTGTTGTACGACCAGCGCGACGGTTACGTGACCGATCCCCTGGATGGCCGCGACTATAACGATGAAGACACCATTGTTGCCCGTCTTAAGGGTAAATGGGATGTCAATGACGATGTAAACATAGTTTTCTCAGCCGACTACACCAAGGAAGACGTGGCACTGACCCTGGGTCGCGCAGAGGCCGCATTGGTCGCTCTGAACTATAATGCGACCTTTACGGGATTTACTCCGGTATTGCTCCAGCCAGCGCCGACCGGGAAATGGAATTTCAAGACATCAACCGACATGGGGGACTTCGGCGGGCAAAAGACCGACAACTATGGTGGAAATGTGACGGTCAATTGGGATATCGACGAGCGGACCAGTTTCAGATCGATAACCGCATACCGCAAGCTGAAGACCGCATCTTATATTGATATCGACGCTTCCGTTTATCAACTGGGTGACGTGTACGTCGGCCTGGATCAGAGCCAGTTCAGCCAGGAATTTCAATTGCTCGGCGACAACGGCGATGACCTCCACTGGGTAGCCGGACTGTTTTACCTGAACGAAAAAGTACCTTCCGACCAAATTGCTTTTGCGGATGATTATCTGCAGTATGTCGGCATTCCGATATCCTTCAAACGCACCGTCGCGGATGACCTCAACACAAAGAGCTATGCGGCTTTTGGCCAGGTCGACTGGCAGTTCGCCGACCGCTGGAGCCTGGGCGTGGGCCTTCGATACACCTATGAAACGAAGGACTATTTCCGCACCACGAGTACTTTCAGCAATTTGCTGGGCAATGCCGACCCGGCATACACGTTTGATGAATCCGACCAATGGGTCGACTGGACCCCGACCGTAACACTCGATTACGACATGAATGACAACGTGCGGCTGTATGGCCGCCTGGCGAATGGATTCAAGAGTGGTGGTTTCAACGGACGGGCCAATAGCTCGGTCGACAAAAGCACGTTCGATCCCGAAACGGTGTGGACCGGGGAAATAGGCGCCAAGACCATCATGGCCGATGGAAAATTCCAGGCCAACTATGCGATGTTCATCAGCAGGTACGACGACTTCCAGGCGCGTGTCTCTGTTGGCGAAGGGCTTGAATTGCGTTTTCCGGTCCTCAATGCGGCAACCCTGAATCTCTGGGGCGCCGAAGTCGACTTTGTCTGGGCACCGGTTGAAGCCTTCCAACTCTCCTCACAGATTGGTTACCTGAATTCCAAATACGGTAGCGGAGGCTTCACCGGCGCTGATGGCGTGGAAGATGAACCTGCCTTCGCTCCCAAGCTGACTGCTCGCGTCGCAGGTATGTACAGCTTCTTCCTTGCGGGAGGTTCCACTTTGAACTTCAACGCCGCAGCCAGCTATCGCGATTCCATGTGGTTAAGCGTGGATAATCTCGATACGCTTTGGGAATCGGACTACTGGGTGCTCGATGGTTTTGTCAGCTGGGTCAGCCAGGGCGGCCGCTGGACCGTGATGGCCGGCATCAAGAACGCCGGCGACAAAGAATACAAGGTGGAAGGGCAGGAATTTCGCGCAGTGGGTAATATCCAGACCGCCTACTACGGTGACCCCAAGACGTATACCTTGTCAGTGGATTGGAAGTTTTAGCCTGGACACGAGCAACAACATAACCGGATGAACAGCCCCTCCGAAACAGGGGCAGGGACGTATTCGCCTAACCGTGGATACGTCCTGTTCATCCTGGTGGTGGTTTACACCTTCAATTTCATCGACCGCCAGATCGTCGGGAATCCTGGCGGTCCCCATCAAGGCTGACCTGGGCCTCAGCGACACGCAGTTGGGGCTGATGGGTGGATTGGCTTTCGCGCTTGTTTTATACCGGTTTGGGCATCCCGGTGGCCTTGCTGGCCGACCGCATCAGCCGCACCTGGATCATGACCGCGGCGCTGGCCATCTGGAGCGCGATGACCGCGGCCAGCGGCCTGGCAACCAATTTCTGGCAGTTGTTTGCCGCTCGCCTTGGCGTCGGCGTTGGCGAAGCCGGCGGGGTGGCGCCTGCCTATTCCCTGATTTCGGATTACTTTCCGCCCGACCAGCGCGCCCGCGCTCTGAGCGTGTATTCATTCGGCATCCCGATCGGCAGCGCCATCGGTATCGTTTTCGGCGGCGTCATCGCCAGCCTGATCGACTGGCGCTATGCCTTTTTTATCGTCGGGCTGGCAGGTATTGTCCTTGCCCCGATCTTCCGCCTGACCATAAAAGAACCGCCTCGAGGGCGGTTCGATCGCGAACGTGCAGCGGTCGCTGCGCCGGGCCTGAAAGAAATCCTGGCCACCCTGTCACGTAAACCCAGTTTCTGGTTGCTTTCACTCGGCGCCTCCTGCTCATCGATGATGGGCTACGGCGTGTTTTTCTGGTTGCCGTCTTTCTTTGTCCGCAGCTATGGCCTGACACTGTTGAATGCCTCGTTGTTCTACGGTGCGGTTTTGCTGGTGGGCGGGCTGGCCGGAATCTGGGCGGGCGGCTGGCTGGGTGACCGGTTTGGCCACGGTAACCATGCGCAATACGCCAGGATCCCCGCGTTTGCTTTCATCGCCACCGTGCCGTTTTACGTGCTGGCCATACTTTCGCCGACGCTGACCGTCAGTTTCGTGGTGTTACTGGTGCCAACAGCATTGGGCCTGGTCTGGCTGGGCCCGGTGATATCGGCCATCCAGCACGTCGTGCGGCCGGACATGCGGGCCACTGCATCGGCCATCTTCCTGTTCATCAATAACCTGATCGGCATCGGAATAGGCACCTATGCCATTGGAGCACTGTCCGATTCCCTGGCGGCACGATTCGGCGACGATTCGCTGCGTTATTCCATACTCGCCGGTACCGGCTTCTACATTCTTGCCGCGCTGTTTTTCTTCCAGGCGGCACGCTGGCTGCGCCAGGACTGGGAAGATTAGCGGACCCGTCATCGATGTAGGAAATCCCCCCTGATCCGTTCGGCCCCCTCGACGAACCTGTTTTTGCCGCCTATGATTAATTCACCTCCAGGGGTAAATGGGCAAATTTTCGAAAGGGGGAAATATGATCAGACTGCTTGTCGTGGACGACCACGAACTGGTTCGGGTAGGGCTCCGCCAAATCCTGGCCGGATATCCTGCAATCCAAATCGCGGGCGAAGCCGCCGACGGAGAAACCGCCATCCGGTTGAACCGGGAACTGAAACCCGATGTCGTTTTGCTCGACGTCAGCCTGCCGGGACTTTCCGGTTTCGAGGTGACCACCCGGCTGAAACAGGCCAGCCCGGGTTTAGGCATCATCATTCTGACGATTCATGAAGAGGCGCCTTACCCGGCACAGTTGTTGTCGGCCGGTGCTTCCGGTTACCTGAGCAAAGGGTGCCCGGCAACCGAACTCGTCCAGGCCATCCAGGTCGTGGCGAGGGGCGAGCGACATATCGGATCCCGGATAGCCCAGCAAATGGCCCTTAACATGCTGCCGGGCGGCGAAGCATCACCATTTGACGGACTCTCCGCACGGGAAATGGAAGTGATGCTGATGCTGGCGGACGGCCGCAAGATTGCGGATATCGCAGACACCATGCACCTGAGCCCGAAAACGATCGCGACTTACAAGTACCGCATTTTTGACAAGTTGAATACGCGTAGCGACGTGGACATGACCCGCATGGCCATGCGCTACGGTATCGTTTAACCGGTCGTCACTTAGCCGGTTGGCGGCGGATTTTCCTTACCCGGGTTTTCGCTGTTCGCGGGTTTCAGCGTGTACACACCGTGCTGATCCTTGATCACGTTTGCCGGCGCAGGGCTTTCCTGCTTCTTCTCCACCGCGGGTTTTGGTTCACTGGCAGCGGGCGCGGGTTTTGTCTCTGCAGGCTGGGCCTTTGGCTGAGGCGCGGTTTCAGACCTGGCCTGGGGCTCGGACCTGGTTTCAGGCCGGGAACCGGCGTCCGGCTGCTTTTCAGGTCTGGATTCAGCTGTAGTCTTGGGACTGGCCTGGGCCTGTTCTACGAGTGGTTGTGGCCTCTTTTCCACCAGTGCCTTTTCAGCGGATGAGGTTTTCGAACCTTCCTGGTCAGACTTGTCTTTTGCTTCCGGCGGAGCGCCATCACGGGATTTCACCCCCGCGGTCTGATAAGGGGAACGGCGGCGGCGAGGTTTACGCGCTGAGCTTTCGCCCGGCTTTTCCTGCGTCGTCTCATTCTGGGCGCCATCCTGCTTAACCGGCGCTTTATCCTGCTCTACCTGGGCCGACTGGGCCTGGTTTTGCGGGCCGGCTGCCGGCTTTCCGGCTTTCTTCCGTCCGCCTCTCTTCCTGCCGGCTTTCTTGCGCTGCGGTTTCCCGTCAGCAGTAGTGGATTGGGTTTCGCCCTGGGCCTGGGGCTGGGCCTGCTTCTGGGAAGCGGTTTTCTTCTTTTTGCCCCGCTTCCTGGGATTCCGGGCTCTGTGTTTCACCGCCTTTACCATCTGTCGCTTCGTTGGCGTGATGGGGCATTTTGCGGAGGCGCGCTTTTTGCGGCAGGTTTGCCATCCGTCCGCGGGGAAGGCGTGCGTTTTTCGGTCTCGAGTGTCCGGTGGTGAAGACGAAAACAGTTTTGAAAACAACTGTCCGAAAAAACCCTGCTTGGGTTTTTCTTCCGCTGACTTTTGGTTCCGGGCGGGTCGGGGCCGGGCGGGAGGGAATCACTCCTGATACGGCGGCGACCGGCGCCGCGCCTAACGAAGAGGCCTGGGTTTCCGCGTTGGCGACAAGTTCTGATTTCGGCTGCTCGACGCGGGCGTAGCTCGGGTCGTCAGTAATTTCCGACTTGCGGATCCGGTGAATCTCGAACTTGGGCCGGTGCATGAATTCGTTGGCCAGGACAATAATCGGTAAGCCGTGGCGCCGTTCGATTTCGTTCAGTGCCTTGCGCTTCTCGTTGAGCAGGAAATTGGCCACCGTACTCGGGGCCTGGACGATCACCTGGCCGGTGTATTCCTTCATGGTTTCTTCTTCAACCAGTCTCAGAATCGACAGCGCCAGGGATTCGGTGCTGCGAATGGTGCCGTGACCTTCACAACTTGGGCAGGGTTCCTGGCTGGACTCACCCAGAGAGGGGCGCAGGCGCTGCCGTGACATTTCCAATAAACCAAAACGGGAGATTCGCCCCATCTGGACCCTGGCCTTGTCAATCTGCAGCGCATGGTGAAGCCTTTCCTCGACACTGCGCTGGTGCTTGCGATCCATCATGTCGATGAAGTCGATCACGATCAGACCGCCCAGGTCGCGCAATCGCAACTGGCGGGCAATTTCATCGGCGGCTTCGATATTGGTTTTGTAGGCCGTATCTTCGATATCGGTACCCTTGGTCGCACGGGCGGAGTTGATATCAATCGACAGCAGCGCTTCGGTGTGATCAATGACTACGGAACCGCCTGAAGGCAGGTGCACCGTGCGGGCAAAGGCGGATTCGATCTGGCTTTCAATCTGGTAACGATTAAACAGGGGCACATCGTCGACGTAATACTTGAGCTTACGCGCGTTATGCGGCATGACCTGCTGCACGAATTCCTGCGCATCCTGGTAAACTTTTTCGTTATCGATGAGGATCTCGCCGATATCATTGCGCAAGTGGTCGCGCAGGGCGCGGATAAACAGGTTGCTTTCCTGGTATATCAGGAACGGCGCCTTGTTCTCCGTGGCGGCTTTCTCGATGGCATTCCACAGTTGCAACAGGTAATCCAGGTCCCACTGGAGTTCTTCGGCCTCACGTCCGACTCCCGCCGTCCTTACGATAATGCCGACGTTATCAGGGGCAATGACGTGTTGTAACTGCTCGCGCAGATCGTCACGGTCTTCACCGCTGATGCGGCGTGAAACGCCACCGGCCTTGGGATTGGTGGGCATCAGAACGAGATAGCGGCCTGCCAGCGATATATAGGTCGTCAGCGCTGCGCCCTTGTTGCCGCGCTCCTCTTTTTCGACCTGTACGATCAGTTCCTGGCCTTCTTTCACGGCGTCACGAATAACCACCTTGCCTTCCATCTTCTGGGCGGCAGGGAGGTAACACTCGAGACAAATTTCCTTGAAGGGGAGAAAACCGTGACGTTCAGAACCAAAATCGACAAAACAGGCTTCGAGGGAGGGTTCGACCCGCGTGATGCGGCCTTTGTAAACGTTTGATTTCTTTTGTTCCTGGGAGGGAACCTCGATATCCAGATCGATAAGTACCTGGCCATCAGCAATGGCCACACGCAACTCTTCTGGCTGAGTCGCGTTGATCAGCATTCTTTTCATTTTCTTTCCTCAGGCATCCTGGCCTGAACACGCAATGCAGGCGAAGCTAATGAGCTTTGCTGTTACGCGATCCGTGTTCCCGACCCGCTTGCGGGTAGCGCGCCAGGCTTGCCTTTTCAAATTGTTTTTGCCGGCAGGATATCCCTGCCGGTCCAAGGCAACAGCCTCCATGACTGATGCGATAATCCGATATTCCCGGTTCCTGTGCGACCATCCTCTTGTGTTCGGATGTATCTAAACCTCGCCTGGTATTCTTTCGTGCAGATAAACTGAACGATGTATGCGGTTTTGATCATCGGCTGGTGTTTTGATCGATATGATGTTGAACATCGACCAGCGCGCGGATTTCCGGAGCAATGTAATATAGCAGTGTTTATATGTTCTATCAATGAGTTGGGGGCCAATGTCAAATACCAGCAAAAGCACCGGTGCGCATATTGTCCGGGTCGACAGCGACCGTGCCGGTCAGCGGCTGGACAATTTTCTGGCCTCACGACTCAAGGGAGTGCCCAAGGCGGCCGATATACCGGATGATCCGGACGGGGCAGGTCCGGATCAACGGCGGCCGTTGCAAGCCGGCTTCCCGGCTGGAAGAGGGTGACGAAGTCAGGGTTCCGCCGGCGCGCACCCGGGAGCCCGGTGAGTTCCAGGTGTCAGAGGCCGTTTGCCGGCAGATCGAGGAAGCGCTGATCTTCGAGGACCGGGACATGCTGGTATTCAACAAGCCATCCGGCATGGCCGTGCACGCGGGAAGCGGGTTGCCCTGGGGCCTGATCGACGCCGTGCGGCAAACCAGGCCATCGGAGTTCATTGAATTGGTTCACCGTCTCGATCGTGAAACCAGCGGGTGCCTGGTGTTGGCGCTGAACGGCGCGGCATTGAGTCACCTGTCCGCCCAGTTCCGCGAAGGAACCGTCGACAAGCGTTACCTGTGCCTGATGGACGGGGTGTTGAAGGAAGCAACAGTCGACGTCGATGCGCCTTTGCGCAAAGTGGAGAGCGGGGCCCAGTCCCAGGTGGAAGTCAGCGAAGAGGGTAAGCCTTCGCGGACGCGTTTCCACCTTTTGCAAGCCTGGAGCGACTGTTGTTACGTGGAAGTGGAGTTGTTCACCGGCCGCACACACCAGATCAGGGCACACGCGAAGTACATCGGTTTACCGCTGGCGGGTGACGAGCGTTATGCCGGCAAGGAATCGGTCAGGAAGTGGAAAAAGCGCGGCCTGGGACGGATATTCCTGCACGCGCACCGCCTGGAACTGGAATCTCCGGCGGGTAAGCGATTAACGCTGGACGCGCCGTTGCCCGATCCGTTGCGCAAGGTCCTGGACAGGCTGGAAGGATGATCAGGCCGCAAGCTACTTTGAAACATGATTTTCCTACCCCGATCTTCGCAGCGACCGCTGGTGAAGTACGCCCCGCTGTGATCTAATTCGGCCGATGTACAAACCACTGGAAGCCTTTATCGGACTGCGTTACGTACGCGCGAAAAGGCGTAATCACTTCATTTCGTTCATTTCGCTGACGTCCATGCTCGGCATTGCGCTGGGCGTTACGACCCTGATCACGGTGATTTCCGTGATGAACGGGTTTGAAAAGGAACTTCGAACCCGGATACTGGGCGCGATCGCTCATGCAACGATACAACCCGCCGATGGTGAGGCCATGGAGTGGCGTAACGTCATCGACCAGGTCGAGCAGCACCCCGAAGTGGATGGTGCAGCACCCTATATCGAGGAAGGTGTGTGGCTGCAGGGCGCCGAATCGTCCGGCGCCTTCATTCGCGGGATCGACCCGGAGTTTGAGCCGCGTGTTTCCGAGGTCGACCGGAAGATGCTGACCGGGCAGATCACTGACCTGAAGTCGGGCGAATACGGCATCATCCTCGGCATCGGGCTGGCGTCGAGGCTGCGGGTAGGTCCGGGTGACCGGGTCACCGTCATCGCCCCCAGGCTGAAAGCAACGCCCGTGGGTGCAAGCCCGCTGATGCGCCGTTTTACCGTGGTCGGCGCATTTGAATTCGGTGAGTTTGAAAATGACTCGACGCTCGCCCTGGTCAATATCGAAGACGCCGCCCGCTTGCTGCGCATGCCGGAGGGCACCATCGGCGGTGTGCGCCTGCACCTGAAAGACATGGACATCGCCTGGCGCGTCGCCAGGGAAATCTCCGACAGCATGCAGGGTTATTACACGGTGCGGGACTGGACCCAGGAGCGGGGCAACCTGTTCCAGGCCGTGCGCACCGAGAAAACGGTCATGTGGGTCATCCTTTCCCTGATTATCGCGGTCGCGGCATTCAATATCATTTCAATGCTGGTCATGGTCGTCACCGACAAGCAGGCCGACATCGCCATTTTGAAAACCATGGGCGCGCAACCGGGAACGGTCATGCGGATTTTCGTGATCCAGGGCAGCATAATCGGCGTCATTGGAACCCTGCTGGGCGTCGTTGGCGGAATCCTGCTGGCGAAAAACATCGGGCTGGTGGTGCCATTCCTGGAGCAGTTGTTCGGCTTCAGCCTTTTTCCCTCTGATATTTATTACATCACGGAACTGCCGTCCGACCTGAGAAGCGCCGATGTCATCAAGTTCGCGCTGATGTCACTGGGCATGTCCCTGCTGTCGACCATCTATCCGTCGTGGCGGGCCGCCAGGACCCATCCCGCGGAGGCATTGAGCTATGAGTGACCAAGGCGTTCTGGTGCTCGAGGCCAGGGGTGTCAGGAAATCCTTTCACCAGGGCTCGCGGGAGGTGCAGGTGCTGAAAGACGTCAGCCTGCAGCTCAAGGCCGGAGAGTCCCTGGCCATCGTAGGGGCGTCCGGGGCAGGCAAGAGCACCTTGTTGCATATCCTGGGCGGACTCGACCAGCCGGTTGCCGGTGAAGTGCTGGTCGACGGGGCCTCCCTGTGGGGCATGACGGCAAAAGCGCGCAGCAAAGTCAGAAACAGCACGATGGGCTTCGTCTACCAGTTCCACCATTTGCTGTCCGAATTCACCGCCCTGGAAAATGTGGCGATGCCTTTGCTGATCCGGGGCGAGAGTGTTAAATCCGCCAGGGACAAAGCCCGGGACCTGCTCGACAGGGTAGGGCTCACCGACCGCTTGACGCACAAGCCCGGCGAACTGTCCGGCGGTGAACGCCAGCGCGCAGCGGTTGCGCGGGCACTGGTGGGAAATCCGCGGGTCGTATTGGGAGACGAGCCCACCGGCAACCTGGACGAGCGGACCGCAGACCACGTTTATGGCCTGATGCTGGATCTGAACCAGGAGTTCAAAACCAGCCTGTTGCTGGTGACCCATGACACGCGCCTGGCGGCCCGTATGGACCGGCAGCTCGAATTGCGGTTGGGGTGCCTGCAAGAGCTGGAATAGCGGACAAGCCTGGCGGAGGCTGGATTTGGCCGGCCAGCGTGATTGCCGGCGTACTCGGCGCTCATGGGTTCCGGTTCCTGCCCGCCGTTCCGGTCGTAAGCGCTGCGGCGGTGCTCGCCTTCCTGGCCTTATTTTCCCGCCGGCTTCGCCCGGCTGCTCTCGCCTTGCTGGCATGCTGCTGGGCGCTTGGCAGTTTTCAAACGCGGCTCGAAGACCGCCTTGCCCCCACCCTGGCAAACCAGGTCACTACCATCACGGGGTACGTTTCCTCGCTTCCATCTGCCGATCGCGAATCTGTCCGGTTTCGTTTCCGGCCCGATCCGGAATACCGTCAGCAAGGTTTGCCGTCCGTTTTGCTGGTCTCCTGGTACCGCGACCCCCCTGAAATCCGGGTGGGAGAACACTGGGAACTTGAACTGAGGGTAAAGCCGCCCTGGGGCGGAGTGAATTTCCAGGGACCGGACAAGGAGCGCTGGCTCTTTGCCCAGGGGATTGGAGGGCTGGGCACGATCAGAAACGGCAAACTCCTCGCGCCCCCTTCCGGCTATCGTTTTGCTGTCAACTCGATTCGTGAGAACGTACAAAAAAGCATCGAAAAGCAGGTTGATAATCCGCGGCAAAGAGCGGTCATACAGGCCCTGGCCACGGCCGACCGGTCCGGACTGAGTTCCACCGACAGCGCCTTGCTGAACGCCACGGGAACGTCCCACCTGCTCGCGATTTCCGGCCTGCATGTCGGCCTGGCAGCGGGTGGCGGAATGTGGCTGGCCAGGGCCGTCATGTTGCTGTTGCCGCTGGCGGCTGTTGGCAGGGCGACGCTCCTGGTCACGGTTTCAGCCGGATTGTTCAGCGCAGTCGCTTATGCCGCGCTGGCCGGTTTCGGAATCCCGACGCTGCGCTCAACGCTGATGCTGCTCACGGCACTGGCCGCGGTGTTGCTGTACCGGTCGATTCACCCGGCGCGTGCCTGGACGCTTAGCCTGGCCGTTATCCTGTTGATCGATCCTTTTGCGCCGCTCGGCGCCGGTTTGTGGTTTTCTTTCCTGGCAGTTGCTTCGTTGATTTGGGTATTCCGGCCTCGAACCGGGCGGTTGCCGTGGTGGAAAACCGCGCTGATCGGGCAGGCCGGCGTGATCCTGGTGCTCATTCCGCCCAGCGCGGCCTGGTTCGGAACGTTCAGTCCCGTTGGCTTCATCGCCAACCTGCTGGCCATTCCGTGGGTCAGTATCCTGGTGGTGCCGGCGGTCCTCGCAGGTCTCGCCACGCTGCCTTTTTCGGATTGGGTCGCCGGGGCGCTCTGGTCGTTCGCGGGCTTTGCAACTTCGATGCTTTTCCATGTACTTGAAGCGGGCGCGGAAGCACAGGGACGGTTAATGTCCATACCGCCCCCGACGCTGTTCCAGTCTGTGCTGGCATTGGCCGGCGCATTTCTTTGTTTGTTGCCACGTGGATTGCCACTTCGCTGGACCGGCCTGTTCCTGCTTATTCCCCTGTTTTTGCCCGCGGCGGAACGGACGCCGGATGGGGTCCTGTCAGTGGAGGTGCTCGATGCCGGGCAGGGCACTGCCGTCGTGGTCAGCGCCGGGCGCCATTCCCTGCTCTACGACTCGGGTCCCGGTGACGGCGGGGACCGTAACCTGGTGACCGGCGTCGTTGCACCGGCCCTGTCCCGGGTGGGCCCGGATGCTCCGGACCGGGTCATCATCAGTCACGCCGACCTGGATCACGCCGGCGGACTCCGTTCCCTGCTTGAGCATTATCCGGACGCTGATTACCGCGCAAACCTGGGAGACCGCCAGGACGGTCTGAAAACGTGCACCACGCCGGACCGCTGGAACTGGCCGGGGGTCGGACTGGTGGTGCTTCACCCGTCACCCGGGCTGCCGTACCTGGGTAACGACAGTTCCTGCGTGATCAGCCTGGACTCCGCCGGCGGGCGGGTACTTCTGAGCGGAGATATTTCCGCGACCATCGAAAACCGCCTGGTCAGCGCCGGTATTTCACCGCACAAGCTGTTGCTGGTGCCGCACCACGGCAGCAAGACTTCATCGAGCCAGGCCTTTATCGAACGCCTCCAACCCGAAGTTGCGATTGCCACGGCCAGCCTCGGCAACCGCTTCGACTTCCCCCGCCCTGAAATCCGGCGCCGGTACGAAGCCAGGGGCATAAAGTTCTGGTCAACGGGAGACTGCGGCGCGCTCAGAGTCGTACTTGATCCGGAGGGGACAATGCACGCAAGCAGTGCCCGCAGACAACGAAACCGGATCTGGCGCTGGCCGGCCGCGGAGAATTGCCCGTAGCGACTTGATACCTCCCCATGTATCATTTGAAGGCCTGCATTCAACCTTTTCGAAGTCAACGGAGTGATGAAGCGTGCTTGATATTATTCTTGCTGGTGGCTGGCTGATGGCCCCGATCATATTGTGTTCTATCCTGGCATTGACCATCATCGCCGAACGTTCCTGGGCACTGAGAAGCAGCAACGTGGTTCCGCAGGACGTCGGCAAGCAGGTCGAGGAGTGGGCGGTGCGCCACGAACTCGACCGTCGTCATATTGAACAGCTCAGGTCAGGATCGGCGCTGGGACGGGTTCTTGCCGCCGCGCTGGTCAACCGGCACCGTTCCCGTGACCTGATCAAGGAAGCTGTGGAGGACACCGGCCGGCATGTCGTGCATCAGCTGGAACGGTTCCTGAACACCCTGGGCACCATTGCCGGTATCTCGCCCTTGCTGGGCCTGCTCGGAACCGTGATCGGCATGATAAACGTGTTTTCTGCCATCCTGGCGCACGGTGTCGGCAACGCAAACCAGTTGGCGGGCGGTATTTCACAGGCACTGATTACCACCGCGGCCGGATTGACGGTAGCAATCCCCAGCTTCTTTTTCTACCGCTACTTCAAGGGCAAGGTCGAATCCTACGTCGTTTCAATGGAAGAGCAGGCCATCAACCTGATCGAAGCCATCGAACGGGGGAACGTGGCCCAGCTCAGGTCCGGGGTACCGGGAGGCTAGCCGTTGAAGCTGCAACACCACATAAAGGAAGACCCGAATCTCGACCTCACCTCGCTGATCGACGTGATCTTCCTGTTGTTGATTTTTTTCATGGTCAGCACGACGTTCGACAAGCAGGCCTTGCTGAAGGTCGACCTGCCTGAAGCCAGTGAGGTTGAAGACAGTACCGATGTTCCGGACAGCCTCGAACTGGTAATCGATGCAGAAGGGCACATGTTTCTGAACGATCAGCGTCTGATCGACAGCGAGGCGCGCACCATCCGCGCGGCAATCGAGCAGGCGGCCGGTTCAAAGCGGGATGTTCCGCTGATTCTGCGGGCTGACCGCGAAACCCCCCATCATTTCGTGGTCACGACGATGGACGTCGCAGCCCAGATGGGTTTCAGCAATCTTTCCATCGCCACGGATCGCACCGACGGACTTTCGGAATGACCGGGTCTCCCAGTGAACCGATGGTCGTCTACAAACGGCTCTGGGGCTATACCATCCGTTACCGCTGGATGTTTTTGCTCGGCATTTTCGGCGTCAGCATCGACGCCAGCATGCAGGCGGTGTTCATCAAGGGAATGCAGCCCCTGATCGACCAGGTTTTCGTCGGCAAGGATTCACAGTACGGCGTATTGCTGGCCGGTTTGATCTTCGTGGTCGCCGTGGTGCGAATGGCGGGCAACTACGCCGGGGTTTTCGGGATGGAGTTTGTCGGCCGCAAAGTCATTGCGGATCTGCGCCAGGAACTGTTTGACCGCTACGTTTGCCTGCCGGCAACCTTTTACGATACTTACAGTTCCGGTCAGCTGATTTCGAAACTGGCCTATAACAGTGAGCAGGTTGCCAACGCGGCGACGAATTCCATCGTAACCGCGATCCGTGACCTCATGCTGGTTGTTTTCCTGCTTTGGGTGATGCTTTCCACCAACGCCCGGCTGACCATGGTCATGTTGCTCCTGGTCCCGGTTATCGGCCTGCTGGTGACCGTCATCAGCCGCCGGTTCCGGAAAATCAGCCACCGGATACAGGACATGATGGGCAATGTCTCACATGTCACCGAAGAGGCCGTGACGGGACAGCAGGTCATCAAGGTTTTCCAGGGGCAGGAGGCGGAAAAGAGCGGTTCCGGGCCGTCAACGACAAAACCATGCGCCTGCACATGCGCATGCGCGCCACCCACCTGGCGAGTTCTTCACTGGTCCAGTTGGCGGCCGGTCTTGCCCTCGTGCTGTTGATGCTGATCTCGACCCGACCCTCGATGCTCAACACCATTTCCGCCGGCACATTCACGGCCATATTTACCGCCATGATTGCTTCCATTCCCCCGCTGAAACGGTTGACCAGCGTCCAGTCCCAGGTTCAGAAAGGCATTGCCGCCGCGGACAGTATTTTCCAGGTCCTGGATACCGATGCGGAAACAGACAGCGGAAGCCTGGAGGTTGCAAGGGTGCAGGGCGCCATCCGGTTCAGCCATGTCAGTTTTCAATATGGTTCCGGCGACAGGCCGGTGCTGCACGATGTCAGTTTCGATGTTCCGGCCGGCAGTGTCACGGCTCTGGTTGGAAGTTCCGGCAGCGGAAAGACCACGCTGGCTGGCCTTTTACCGCGGTTTTACACGGACTACGAAGGCCATATTACATTGGATGGCCGGGAGCTTTCAGACTACAAGCTGGACAATCTGCGCAGCCAGATCGCACTGGTCAGTCAGCACGTGGTTTTGTTCAACGACACGGTGGCCAACAACATTGCCTATGGCGGGCTGGCCGGAAAACCGCAGGAAGAAATCGTGAAGGCCGCCGCCGCAGCCCACGCGATGGGGTTTATCGAACAGCTGCCGCTGGGGCTGGATACCTTGATTGGCGAAAACGGCACGCTCCTGTCCGGTGGGCAAAGGCAGCGCCTGGCCATCGCGCGTGCCCTCCTGAAGGACGCGCCGATCCTTATTCTGGACGAAGCGACCTCTGCGCTGGACAGTGAGTCCGAGCGTGCGATACAGGCTGCCCTGGCGGAGGTGATCAAACACCGCACCACGCTGGTGATTGCGCACCGGCTTTCCACCATCGAAAACGCAGACCAGGTAATCGTACTGGACCAGGGAAGAGTGGTGGAGTCCGGCACCCACCAGGAATTGCTCGCCAGCAACCGGACCTATGCCAGGCTTTACCGGAACCAGTTCAAGGACGATTGATGCGGTCCGAAACCGAATTGAAACTCAACAGAATCTGGTACGGCGGTGTGGACATTCCCTGGTGGTTGCGCCTGCTGGAACCGGCCTACCGGGCCGGAAACCTTCTGGACCGCTGGATCTCTTCCCAGCGCCGGCCTGAAGACCTGAAATCCGTATACATCATCGTGGTGGGCAACATCACTGCCGGCGGCAGCGGAAAAACCCCGGTGGTCATCAGGATTTGTCACCTGCTCCGGCAAGCGGGTCTGAAACCCGGGGTGATCAGCAGGGGTTACGGCCGCAAGAGCAAAACCCTGCGCCTGGTCAGTCCTTCCTCGCTGCCTGCGGTTGTCGGCGACGAGCCGCTTCTCATTGCGCAACGGGCGGGCGTTCCGGTGATTGTTTCGACCGACCGTTGTGAAGCCGCCCGGACATTACTCAAACAGAATGTGAACGTGATCATCTCCGATGACGGCCTGCAACATTACCGCTTGCCCAGGACACTGGGTATTTGTGTCGTGGACGGCAGCCGGGGTTTCGGCAATGGCCACTTGATTCCGGCAGGACCGCTGCGGGAACCCCTCAGCCGGCTCGCCTGTTTTGACAGCGTGATCGTCAATGGCGAGTTGGACCGGATCCCGGACGAACTGCTGCCGGTTACACACATGTCACTGGAAGCCGGACTGTTAAGGTCCATGAGCGACGGCCAGAGCTGGCGCCTGGGCCAGTTTGCAGGCTGCAAGGCAAACGCGGTGGCCGGCATCGGGAATCCGGGCCGCTACTTTGACCTGTTGCGCGGCGCCCGGATAAAGGTCATCGAACATGTGTTTCCCGACCACCATAATTTTGATGCTGCCGACTTTGCCCAAATGGACAAATCACTGCCGATCCTGATGACGGAAAAGGACGCGGTGAAATGCAAAAACCTCGGCCTTAAAAATGCCTGGTACCTGTCGGTGGACGCCATCCTGCCGGCGGAGTGGGAGCGGGATCTCGTTCAACGGGTGATGCAACGCCAGGCCACGGGGAGGCGGGCATGACGGCCCGATACCACATCGTGATTCCTTCGCGCATGGCGTCGCAAAGGCTGCCGGGTAAGCCGTTGTTGACCATAAATGGACGGACCCTGGTCGAACATGTTTACCGCCGCGCCCTGGAATCCTCGGCACAATCCATAGTCATTGCCACCGACTCCGCGGAGATACAGGCGGTTGCGCGGTCATTTGGCGCGAACGCAGTCATGACTTCCGGTGCGCACGAAAGCGGCAGCGACCGGATTGCCGAGTGCATCGGCATCATGGGCTGGTCAGACGAGACGCTGGTGGTCAATCTTCAGGGGGATGAACCGCTGATGCCGGCAGCCTGCCTGGACCAGGTCGCGGGAATTTTACAAGGCGCTCCTGACGCCGCCGTGGCCAGTTTGTACTGGCCCATCGAGTCGGCCGCGGACGTGGCGAACAGTAACGTGGTCAAGGTGGTCATGGACAGTTCTGGAAAAGCACTGTATTTCAGCCGGTCCGTGATTCCCCATCCGCGCAACGCCAGCGTCGAGGCAGTGCTGCAGCAGGAAACAGCCTGGCATCGCCATATCGGTCTGTATGCTTACCGCGCCAGCGCGTTGAGGGCCTTTACCGCGATGCCCGTCAGCCCGCTGGAACGCCTGGAAAAGCTGGAGCAACTGAGGTTTCTCGAAGCCGGCAATCTCATCCGCATGGAATGCGCCTGTTCACATATTCCTGCCGGGGTAGACACGCCCGATGACCTGGAACGCGTCAGAAAGTTGCTTTCCGGCGTGACCGGCTGAGGCCTCTCCGCATGACCGAGCGGAAAGACCAGGAATTCGACGGCAAGGCAATAGCTTCCCGCCTGCCGACGCGTCCTGGCGTTTACCTGATGCGGGACGATGCGGGCAAACCACTGTACGTGGGAAAAGCGCGGAATTTGCGCAAACGCGTCACGCAGCTATTTCGACGCGCGGCCGAAGATCGACCGGATCATGCGGATGATCGCCAGGATAAGGCAGATCGAGGTCAGCCTGACCCGTACCGAAGGTGAAGCCCTGCTGCTCGAAAACGAGTGGATCAAGGCGCTCAAACCCCGTTATAACGTCCTGTTGCGCGACGACAAGTCCTACCCATGGATCGTCATCACGACCGGTCACGATGCGCCCAGGATTGCCTTTCACAGGGGTTCGCGGGATAGGACCATGGAGTATTTCGGGCCCTATCCATCGGCCTCGTCGGTGCGGGAAAGCATCAACCTGATTCAAAAACTGTTTCGCATCAGAAACTGTGAAGACAGTTATTTCGCCCATCGAAGCCGTCCCTGCCTGCAGTACCAGATTCGCCGTTGCACGGCGCCCTGCGTTGGATTGGTGAGCCCGGAAAACTACGCCGAGCAGGTAAAAGATGCGATCCTTTTTCTGCAGGGTAAAAACCAGAATGTTCTGATCAGAATGATCAAACGCATGGAGCAGGCCGCGGGGCGCCTGGATTTCGAAGCCGCCGCTGCCTACCGGGACCAGATCAACCTGTTGAAACAGATGCAGGCCCAGCAGTTCGTCTCCGGCAAGAAAGCCGACATCGACTTCATTGCACTGGTCCAGGAACAGGGGCAGAGTTGCGTGCAAATGGTGTCGGTCAGGGGCGGCAGAAACCTGGGGCAGAGAAGCTACTTTCCCAGCCAGGCCGAAGGCTATTCCGGCGCTGAAGTCCTCGAAGCATTCCTGGGCCAGTATTTCCGGGATCGGCTTCCACCAGCGGATATGGTGGTTTCCCACGCCCTGGAGAACGAAGCCCTGCTGGCCAGTGTTTTTTCCGGCCAGGCCGGGTACCGGGTATCGATCCAGGCAAATCCGCGGGGCGAGCGGAAAAAGATGCTGGAATCGGCAATCCGCAACTCGAAACAGGCACTCAAAATGCGACTGGCCGGCCAGGCCAACATGACCGCCCAGTTTGAAGAGTTGCAGAGCCTGCTGAAGCTCGGTGAATCACCGGGTTCGGTTGAGTGCTTCGACATCTCCCACATGTCCGGCAATCAAACCGTGGGATCGTGCGTCGTGTACGACCAGAACGGGCCGGTCAAGTCGCGTTACCGGCGATATACCCTGAAAGGCATCACGCCGGGCGACGACTATGCGGCAATGCGCCAGGTTCTGACCCGGCGCTACGGCCGGATCCAGGCCGAAGAAGGCTTGCTCCCGGAACTGATCATCATAGACGGCGGCAAAGGGCAATTAAGCCAGGCCGGTGAAGCCTTGGCTGAATTTGGTCTTTCGGGCATCCCGATGCTGGGTATTGCCAAGGGCCGTTCGCGCAGGGCAGGGCACGAAGAGTGGATCATGGCTTCACCTTATCGAAGCCTGCGCCCGGGACCGGAATCACCCGCTTCCCACCTGGTGCAACAGATTCGTGACGAAGCGCACCGTTTCGCCATAACCGGGCACCGGGGTCAACGCCAGAAAGCTTCCACCAAATCGACATTGGAAAAGATTCCCGGTATCGGTCCCCGCCGCCGGCGTGCATTGCTGAATCACTTCGGTGGTCTGCAGGGCGTGAACAAGGCGGGAATTGAAGAGTTATCCAGCGTGCCCGGAATCAGCCGCATGCTTGCTGAAGAAATTTTCCGGGCACTGCACTGAACGGCGATGTCTGCGATAATAGCCTTGCCATCTGAACCCGACGATACCCGACGATGAACCTGACCATTCCAACCATGTTGACTCTTTTGCGTATCGCACTCGTGCCGGTATTGGTCCTGTTTTTTTACCTGCCGGTCAGCTGGTCCGACCTGGCCTGTGTCATCACTTTTGTACTGGCCGCCGTGACCGATATCGCCGACGGGTATATTGCCCGCAGAACCGGCCAGACCTCGAGCTTTGGGGCTTTCCTCGACCCGGTAGCGGACAAGATCATGGTTTCAACGGCGTTGGTGCTGTTGGTTCAGCGCCAGGAAACCTACCAGGTGGTGTTCGCCATATCGGCCGCAATCATCGTGGGCCGGGAAATCACGATTTCCGCATTACGCGAGTGGATGTCGGAAATTGGCGAACGTGCGCTGGTCAACGTGAGCTGGGTCGGTAAGCTCAAAACCGGGTTCCAGATGACGGCCATCGGATTTTTGCTTTACCACGACAATATCGGCTGGATTCCAATTGCCCGGATTGGTGAGCTTTTGTTGTACACCGCGGCCGCGCTGACCCTGTGGTCGATGTGGACCTACGTCAAGGCAGCCTGGCCGGCAATCAGTGATTCCCGCCACCATGGCTCGAATTCAGCCTCATCCCCGGATTGATATGACAGAGAATGCCCAGGCGGCAACGCGCCGCACGACTCCGACGGTGTGTGTCCGCAAAGTAAAGGTCGGGAGTTGCCACCCGATTGTTGTCCAGTCGATGACCAACACCGATACAGCCGACGCCAGGGCCACGGCGCAGCAGGTTGCCGAACTCGCGCGCGCCGGGTCGGAACTGGTCCGGATTACCGTCAATACCCTGGAAGCGGCGGCCGCCGTGCCCGAAATACAACGCCGCCTGGACATGATGTCCTGCAATGTTCCCTTGATCGGAGATTTCCATTACAACGGGCACCAGCTACTCCGGCAGGTTCCGGAGTGCGCCCTGATCCTGGCGAAGTATCGAATCAACCCCGGCAACGTCGGTTTCGGCCGCAAAAAAGATGACCAGTTTGCAACGATTATCGAGTTGGCCATTGAACACGACAAGCCGGTCAGAATTGGCGTCAACTGGGGCAGCCTGGATGCGAGCCTGCTGGCGCGCCTGATGGATGAAAACGCGGCCCTGAAACAGCCGCAGGAGGCTGCGGTTGTCATGCGTGAAGCGCTGGTCCGCTCTGCCCTGGACAGCGCACAACAGGCTGAACAGCTGGGGATGGCGCATGACCGGATTATTCTTTCGTGCAAGGTCAGCGGCGTGCAGGACCTGATCAGCGTCTACCGGACCCTGGCCGGGCGCTGCGATTACCCGCTGCACCTGGGGCTGACCGAGGCGGGAATGGGCAGCAAAGGCATCGTTTCTTCCACGGCCGCCATGGCGGTGTTGCTGCAGGAAGGGATCGGCGATACCATCCGGGTTTCCCTGACGCCGGAACCCGGCCAGCCACGTACCGACGAAGTGATTGTCGCGCAGGAAATGCTCCAAAGCATGGGGATGAGGGCCTTCACGCCCATGGTGACGGCGTGCCCCGGGTGCGGCCGCACCACCAGCACGTATTTCCAGTCCCTGGCCCAGGATGTGCAGCAATTTGTCCGCCGCAGAATGCCTGAATGGAAACTGCAGTATGAAGGTGTCGAAAACCTGTCCCTGGCAGTCATGGGATGTATCGTGAACGGTCCCGGCGAAAGCCGGCACGCCGATATCGGCATCAGCCTGCCGGGCACCGGCGAAGCCCCTTCAGCGCCGGTTTTTGTCAACGGCAAGAAACACGTCACCCTGCGTGGAGAAGGCATAACGGATGAATTCCTCGGTCTGATCGAGCAGTATGTTGAAAACCATTATGCCCCGCGCTTTCCCGGCAACCGGCCCTGACGCATGCCTGTCCTGAAACGGAACCGGATGGCCAGCCAGGCCGATCGCCACCACCTGTACCAGGAATCCGTGCAGGATACCGAGGCTGAAATCGATTTTATCGAGGAAACCTGGGCGGCGTTGCGAAAGCGGCCGGCCGAACTGCTGCGGGAAGATTTCTGCGGTACGGCCAATACCGCTTGCGAGTGGATCAGGCGTGACCCGCAGCATTACGCCATCGGAGTGGACCTCGACCCCGGGGTGCTGGAGTGGGGCCGGATCAACAACCTGGAATCGCTTGAGCCCAGCCGGCAATCAAGAATCCGCCTGCAGCAGCGAAACGTTCTCGACTCGCCGGCCGAGCTGGCAGACATCGTCCTGGCGATGAATTTCAGCTATTACCTGTTCCTGCTCCGCGAAGATTTGCTGGAGTATTTCCGTTGCGTCCATGCAGGCCTGGTGGATGACGGGATTTTGTTTCTTGACGCTTACGGAGGATATGACGCGCCCCGGGAAATCGAGGAAGAACGGGAATGTGAAGGATTCACCTATGTCTGGGAGCAAGCTTCGTTCAACCCGATCGATGCGACGATGACGTGTCACATCCACTTCAGTTTTCCTGACGGTTCTCGGATGGACAAGGCCTTCAGCTACTACTGGCGCTTGTGGACGCTGCCTGAAATCCGTGAATTACTGGTGGAGGCCGGTTTCAGCGATGTCACCGTATACTGGGAAGGCACCGACAAGAAAAACAACGAGGGCAATGGCATCTATCAGCCGGCGACCATCGGTGATGCGGACCCGGGCTGGGTTTGCTACATCGTTGCACAGCGATAGCTGCGGTCCAGGTAGCGCAGTTCAACCGGCTCGCTCTCCGGCTCGAATGTCGCAACGACGAACAACAGCGTGCCGTCATCCGAACCGGCTGAATCGATCACCACACCCTGGACCCAGGTTTCTCCCCGCAACAGTTCCACCTGGCCGCCTGGGGATGCCACTATCGGTTCAAAGACCCTGACGATGACGGGTTTGCGTTTGACCTTGCCCAGGTAGCGCGCCCGCGCGACGATTTCCTGTCCGGGATAGCACCCCTTGGAAAAACTGACTGCTCCAATCTGATCATACCCGAGCATTTGCGGGATGAACTTTTCGCTTGTTTCCGCGCCCAGCCAGGTTACGTGCCGACGTATTTCCACCACTTTGAACCGTTCACCTGATGGTCCGGAATCGCCCGGGCCCGTGGAAAAGCAGTAGCCAAGGCCCAGCCCTGCCGGTTGGAATACACCTGCGCCGCTAAGCTCTGACAAATCTTCAGAACCCCGCACTGTTACATCATCCTCAACAGCAAACTCAACCCGGGAGCGCAAAATGAACATTTTGAGCCGCGCCAGGACCGCCGGTAAGCAACCCGGCCGCGCCCGCCACGAGGTAGTCGTCATCCTGACGGCACACCAGGAGCAGGCCAATGACCTGGCCTTTGGGCGTACAACAGCACGCAAAGCTGGCATCGCCCGGCGCCAACGCGGCAATATCGGCACTGAGCTGGCGATGGAGGAAATCACCGGCATCGGAGCCGCGAAACCGGGCCACGGAAAGATAATTAAGCGGTATCATCGTTAACGGACAACCTGTATGTTTTTGATATGAATCAGGGTTAGCCATTGTATACAAAAGTATTGGTGCAGGAAGCTCTTTACGCCTTGAATAAGTCTGCGCGAGTCAGTACGCTTCCAGAGTTATCCAGACTGTCCGGAAAAGCCATGAAAGCACCGCAAAGACCCATGTCCCCGTTCATGATCGGGCCGTACTACAAGCCTCAAATGACGTCCCTGATGTCGATTACCCACCGCGCCAGCGGCGTATTCCTGAGCGTCGTGGGGACTCCGTTGCTGCTGTGGTTCCTGATCGCCGCAGCCCGGGGGCCGGAATCCTACCAGGCGATGCTGACCTGCCTGGGCGGCTGGCTGGGCACCCTGGCTGTCGCGGCGTCCATCCTGTGTTTGAGCTTCCATCTTCTGAATGGAATCCGCCACCTGGTTTGGGACACGGGCAGGGCGCTGGATATCAAGACCGCCTACACGGCGGGCTGGCTGGTGCTGATCGGCACGGTTGTCTTAACGGCGGTGCTGCTGGGGGTGATGCTATGAGCATGCGCAACCCGTTAGCCACCGCGCGCGGCCATGGCAGCGCCAAATCGGGGGTTCATCACTGGTATGCCCAGCGGGCGTCGGCGGTTTTCCTGATCGTACTGACCGGCTGGCTGATTTTCGCCATATTCCACCTGGCCGGCGCGGATCACACCACAACCGCGCGGTTTATTGCGCAACCGGTGAACGCTGCTTTCCTGATCCTGCTGGTCGTGACCATGCTTTACCATGCCATGCTCGGCCTCCAGGTCGTTATTGAAGATTACGTCCACCACGCGGTGCTCGAAGGCGTGCTCTATTTTGTCATCCGTGCAGCCGCCTTTTTCGGAATGGCGCTGGGGATAATCCACGTACTCAAGCTGGTCCTGGGAGCCTGACCGATGAGCAAATCCTACACATTGCAGGAACACAGGTACGACGTGCTGGTCGTTGGCGCCGGTGGCGCCGGACTGCGGGCCACCATGGGCGTTGCGGCTTCCGGACTGTCGACGGCCTGTATCACCAAGGTCTTTCCAACCCGTAGTCACACCGTGGCGGCCCAGGGCGGTATGTCCGCTGCGCTCGGCAACATGGGGGAGGACGACTGGCGCTGGCATATGTACGACACCATCAAGGGCTCTGACTGGCTCGGTGACCAGGATGCGATCGAATACATGTGCCGGGAAGCCGTGCCCGCGGTGATTGAACTCGAACACTTCGGCGTGCCGTTTTCGCGCACCGAGGACGGTCGTATTTACCAGCGCCCGTTCGGCGGCATGACCACGCATTACGGCGAGGGAACGGCCCAGCGCACCTGCGCCGCGGCGGACCGGACCGGGCACGCGATCCTGCACACGCTCTACCAGCAGTCGCTGAAACACGATGCCACGTTTTATATCGAATATTTCGCCATTGACCTGCTGATGGATGAATCCGGCGCCTGCAAGGGCGTGCTCGCCTGGAACCTGGCTGACGGTACCCTGCACCTGTTCCGGGCACACGCGGTCATTTTGGCAACGGGCGGCTACGGCCGCAGTTATTTTTCCGCGACTTCGGCGCATACCTGCACCGGCGATGGCAATGGCATGGTGTTGCGCGCGGGCCTGCCTTTGCAGGACATGGAATTCGTTCAATTCCACCCCACCGGGATCTACGGCGCCGGCTGCCTGATCACCGAAGGGGTTCGCGGCGAAGGCGGTTTTCTGACCAACTCCAGGGGCGAGCGCTTCATGGAACGTTATGCGCCCAATGCCAAGGACCTGGCATCACGGGACGTGGTGAGCCGGTCCATGACCATCGAGATCCGCGAGGGCAGGGGCGTGGGACCGAAAAGCGACCACATCCACCTGAACCTGCAGCACCTTGGAGCAGACGTCATCAACGAACGCCTGCCGGGAATTGCCGAAAGCGCGGAAATTTTCGCCGGGGTGGACGTCACCAAGGAACCGATACCCGTTTTGCCCACGGTTCATTACAACATGGGCGGAATTCCTACAAATTACATGGGTGAAGTCGTCACGCTGAAAGACGGAGATCCTGATACGGTCGTGCCTGGCCTGTTCGCCATTGGCGAAGCAGCCTGTGTTTCGGTTCACGGCGCCAACCGCCTGGGGTCGAATTCACTGCTCGACATTATTGTCTTTGGAAGGGCCGTGGCCCATCGTTGCGCGGAGGTCGTTGAACCCGGTGGACGGCATTCCGAAGTGCCTGCGGCCACGGTGGATAAACTGCTGGCGGATTTCGATGCGCTCCGCAACGCCAGCGGCGGGAAGAGCACGGCGCAAATCCGCGACGAAATGCAATCGGTCATGCAGAGTAACGCGGCGGTTTTCCGGACCGGCGAAGTCCTGGAGGAGGGTTGCCGCCTGATCAGCGATGTCTACCAATCTTTCAGTGACGTTGCTGTCACTGACCGCTCCCTGGTCTGGAATTCCGACCTGGTCGAAACACTGGAACTGCGGAACCTGCTGGGGTGTGCGGTGACGACCATGCTCTCGGCCGAGAACCGCCAGGAAAGCAGGGGCGCGCATGCGCGTGAAGATTTTCCCGACCGGGATGATGTGAAATGGCACAAACATACGTTGTGCTGGCTCGACAGTGATGGAAAAGTCAGGCTGGATTACCGGCCGGTTCACATGTACACGCTGACGGACGATGTAGAAGTGGTGCCACCCAAGGCGAGGGTTTATTGAAATGGCTGAATTCCAACTTCCCAAGAATTCCCGCATTGGCAAAGGCAGGACCTTCAAAGCGCCGGCGGGTGCAACAAATATCAGGGTGTTCCGTATTTACCGCTGGAACCCTGACGATGGCAACAATCCGAGCATCGACAGTTTCGAGGTTGACCTGGACAATTGCGGCCCGATGGTGCTCGACGCCATCATCAAGATCAAGAACGAAATCGATCCAACGCTGACTTTCCGGCGTTCCTGCCGTGAAGGCATCTGCGGATCCTGCGCGATGAACATCGACGGCACCAACACGCTGGCCTGCACCAAGCCAATCGCCGCCATCAAGGGCGATGTCAAGATCAATCCACTGCCGCATCTCCCGGTAGTGAAAGATATCGTTCCGGATCTCACGCATTTCTACGCACAATACGCAACCATCCGTCCGTGGATCCGTACCCAAAGCACAACCCCGCCTGACCGTGAACGGCTGCAATCCAAGCAGGACCGTCAAAAACTGGACGGCCTGTACGAATGCATCCTCTGCGCCTGCTGCTCGACATCCTGCCCCAGTTACTGGTGGAACGGAGACCGTTACCTCGGGCCGGCCATTCTTTTGCAGGCATACCGCTGGCTTGCGGACTCACGCGACGAGGCCAGCGGGGAGCGGCTGGACGACCTGGAAGACCCGTTCCGGCTGTATCGCTGCCACACGATCATGAACTGCACCAAGACCTGTCCCAAAGGGCCTGAATCCGGCGAAAGCCATCGCTGAAACCAAGAAAATGCTGATGGCCCGCAGAGGTATCTGAGTTCAGCCGCGCATGGAAGGGGAAGAGCGCGTCAGGAAATTGAAGTGGCTCTGCCGCCGCGGCATGAAAGAACTGGACATCCTGCTGGAACGTTTCGTCGAAACCAACCCGCTGCCGTTGGCCGGGGGATCCTGGCCGGAATTCGAATCCCTTTTGCAGACCGAAGACGACGTGCTTTGGAACTGGTTCCAGGACCCTTCGGTCCCGGGAGCCGCGCCTTACCGGGATCTCCTGGAACAGATACGCCGTGCCCGGGCCTGACGTCCTGGCCCTGAGGTTTGGTGTTAGCCCATGGCTCCGCATGGCCCATTTATTCGTGGCAACGCTCGGCGCGGTGGCCATCCTGTTGACGCCAGCTGCTTCGGGCTGGAAGATTTGCGCCCTGGTGGCGCTCGTTTGCTCCGCGTTGACCGCCCATGTGCTCAGTGCCAGGAAAAGTCAATCCGGTTTGATCCACCTGGCGCCGGATGGGGCGGCGCAGGTCGAAACACTTGAAGGCAAGCAATCGGCAGGCCCGGTTGAAGGAAAATCACTGGATGTCCCGCTGGTTTTGCGTCCTGGCGCTGTTTGAGCCCGATAGTAACAGGCGTTATTATTGCGTGGTCTGCGCATCGGAAAACACGCCCGATGAATACAGGCGCCTGTTGAAGTTTCTTAATATGCGCACTTCGGAGGCTCACCTTCAAAAGGCCACTTTGTATTGAACCAAACCGGAAACAGTAATTCCTCCATTGCGCTTGACGCGCTGATGGATGCGGCTGTCGATGCCATCATCATCATTGACGACCACGGCGCCATTCAACGATTCAACAGGGCTGCGCAGGATATGTTCGGCTACAGCGAATCGCAGATACTCGGTCATAATGTCAAGTTGCTCATGCCCGAACCCTATCGAAGCCAGCATGACGGCTTTTTGCACCGGTATTCCGAACACCGGGAAAGCAGCCATTATCGGCACGGGCAGGGAAGTGTCCGGACAGAAACGGGATGGCCGCAAATTTCCGATGTTTTTGTCGGTTGGTGAAATCCGGCAGGATAATGGCAGCCAATTCGTCGGCATTATCAAGGATCTGACTGAATTCCAGGCAACCCGTGAGCAGGTGCGGCAACTGGAAGAGCAATTGCTGCACGCTGACCGCATGGTTATCCTCGGTGAACTCACCGCCGGCATCGCTCACGAGATCAATCAGCCCCTGACCGCCATCGCCGCGTATGCCGACGCCGGGTGCAACATGATCAACCGGCAGGCGGAAACTTCGGCAGCCGACATTCACTCCATCTGTGAACGTATTGGTGAGCAGTCCCGAAGGGCGGCTGAAGTGGTGCAGCATTTGCGTAAACTGGTTCGTAGCGGCACCGTCAGTAAAGCGCGTCATGATATTAACCAAATTATTAGAAATACCCTATTACTCTTTGAATATGAAATAAAAAGATCAAACACAGAATTGCATTTCTTTCCATTGGAAACATTGCGTCCGCTGTATGTAGATGAAATCCATATTCAGCAAATCATGGTCAACCTGGTAAAAAACAGCCTGGATGCCATCTCGATAGCCGGCCAGCAGGACGGCCACATTGAAATCCGTATAAAAGAAAACCCCGCAGAGGTGTTGGTATCGGTAACCGACAACGGCCCCGGTGTTCCGGCTTCCGATCACAACCGCTTGTTTGAGGCTTTTTTTACCACCAAGCCCAAGGGCGTCGGCCTGGGTTTATCCATCTGCAAAACCATCGCCCATGCGCATGGCGGCAGTTTGCGCCACACGCAACCCAAAAAAGGCGGTAGCCGGTTCACGCTGTCCTTACCGCTGGAGTTCATAGGCTGAGAAATGCCATGACAAAAGACCACCTCGTATGCATTATCGACGACGATGAAGCGATCAGGGAATCGCTTCGCCTGTTGCTCTACGCCGGCGGTCTGCGCAGTTGCGTATATGAATCCGCGGATGCTTTCCTGGCCGACTCAAAACCCCAGGCTTTCGATTGCATGCTGCTTGACATCCGGATGCCAGGCACCGACGGGCTGGAGCTGTTCAAACACCTGAGCCGGAAACATTTGCCTTACCCGGTGATTTTCATAACCGGACATGGCGATATCCCGCTGGCGGTCTCCGCGATCAAACAGGGCGCCTTTGACTTCCTGACCAAGCCGTTCAGGGAAGGCGAGTTACTCGCGAAAGTTCGCTCGGCCATCGAACAGTTCCGGACCTCCCGGAAACACTTGATGGAGCTGCAGAAGATCCAGTCCCGGCTTGATTGCTGCACGCCCCGGGAACGGGATGTGTTGCGCTTGCTCGCGGAGGGACTTCCCAACAAGGGAATCGCCGAGGCGCTGGGGATAAGCCCGAGAACCGTGGAGATTCACCGCGCCCACGTCATGGATAAAATGTCCGCCGAATCGCTTCCGGCCCTGGTAAAGATGATTGCCCTACTGGAATCGGAGATAAATTGAGCCTGGATGACCCAGGACATTTTCAATATAAGTAATTTCCCTGATGGTATGAGATGGCGTTGCCGTTAGCATTCTGCAAACGCCTGGTTACTATAAAAAATTGGCCGCAATCACACCAGGGGATCGTACGGTAGACAGTAAAAACAACAAGGCAGTGGTGGTTCTGATTGAACCGGATGTTCCGGTGCGGGACGCACTGAGCATTCTGCTCGAAGGAGAAGGCTGGCAGGTTTTGTGCCTGGATGACTGCGACAAACTCGTCGGCGTTCTCCAGGACAAGGCCATTGTCGCTGTTATCAGCGAATCCAGCCTGCCGGATTGCACACCGCAGGAAATCCTGGAGCGTTGCTCAACGGGCGGCATACCGGTAATCTTCACAGGACACGATCTGCCATTGCAGGTAGCGGTTGATTTGATCAGGCAGGGAGCCACGGATTTTCTCGACAAACCGTTCCCTCAATCCAGGCTGCTGGATTTACTTGACCGGCTGCACGATCAGTAAGGATATAGAAAATGTTAGTAAATGATTCCCCATCCCGGAGGCAAAGATGAAAAACGTTAAGATGATCAACCGTCGAAATTTCCTGAAACTCGGCGTCAAGGCCGGTGGAGGAGCGCTTGCGCTTTCCGCCATACCGATTCAGTTACTTGCAGCGGACGAAGTCTCCCCCGAGGAGCCATTGGCGCAGGCCATGGGCTATACACCGGATGCCGCGACCGTGGATACCACCAAGTTTCCAAAACGCGCCGGTGAGGCAGGAGCCAACCAGTTCTGCCACAACTGCGCGCTTTATGCCGGCGCGGCGGAAGACGCGACAGCGCCCTGCAGCATCTTCCAGAACAAGCTGGTAACACGGCAACGGCTGGTGTAATGCCTGGGTTGCCAAATCCTGATATTTTTGACGCCCGGCCCTTGCGGGCCGGGTTTTTTTTAAGGTGCTTTTTTAGAGACGCCTGGCGCAACACCTTTTGTGACTGAACAACTGGAAAATTAACATGACCTACAACGATAAAGTGGTGCGGCAGTTTGTCGTCATGACCGTAGTCTGGGGGATCGTGGGCATGCTGGTGGGCGTGATCATCGCCGCCCAGCTGTGGCTTCCTGCACTGAATTTCGACATTCCCTGGCTGACGTACGGCAGGCTCCGCCCGCTGCATACCAATGCGGTAATTTTCGCCTTTGGCGGTTCGGCGCTGATCGGAACCTCGTTCTACGTGGTTCAGCGCACCTGCCATGTCAGGCTTTTCGCCGGCGGACTCGCTTCGTTCGTGTTCTGGGGCTGGCAACTCGTCATCCTCGCTGCCGCGATTTCATTGCCGATGGGCTGGACCCAGGGTAAGGAATATGCCGAGCTCGAGTGGCCGATCGACATCCTGATCACCGTGGTCTGGGTGGCCTATGCGGTGGTTTTTTTCGGGACGATCATCAAGCGCCGGGTCAGTCACATCTATGTTGCCAACTGGTTTTACGCGGCATTCATCATAACGATTGCGTTGTTGCACATTGTCAACAACCTGTCTCTGCCGGTGACCATGACCAAGTCCTACGAGGTTTACACCGGGTCAGTCGACGCCATGGTGCAATGGTGGTACGGCCACAACGCGGTGGGATTTTTCCTGACTGCCGGGTTCCTGGCCATGATGTACTATTTCGTGCCGAAGCAGGCCGAAGGTCCGGTCTACTCCTATCGCCTGTCCATCGTGCATTTCTGGGCCCTGATCGCCATCTACATGTGGGCGGGACCGCATCACCTGCATTACACTGCGCTGCCGGACTGGGTTCAGTCGCTGGGAATGGTATTTTCACTGATTCTGCTCGCGCCCAGTTGGGGCGGCATGATCAATGGCGTCATGACCCTCTCGGGTCACTGGCACAAACTGCGCACCGATCCGGTGCTGAAGTTCATGATCGTCGCGCTGAGTTTCTACGGCATGTCGACCTTTGAAGGCCCGATGATGTCGATCAAGACGGTCAACGCACTCAGCCATTACACCGACTGGACGATTGGCCATGTGCATTCAGGTGCGCTCGGCTGGGTGGCGATGATGACCATCGGCTCCCTGTACAGCCTGATGCCGCGCCTGATGGGCAACAAGGTCATGTACAGCGTGAAAGCCGTCGACGCGCATTTCTGGATTGCGACGATCGGCATCGTTCTGTACATCGCCTCGATGTGGATTGCCGGCGTCATGCAGGGCCTGATGTGGCGCGCATTCAATGACGATGGAACCTTGACCTACACCTTCATCGAAACCATTGCAGCCACCAAGCCTTACTATGTGATCCGCCTGTTGGGCGGCATCCTGTTCCTGTCCGGAATGTTCATCATGGCCTGGAACACCTTCAAGACCCTGACCCAGGGCAAGGCACCGGAATTCAAAGCTGCAGAACCGGCTATTTGGGGAGAGCACGCATGAGCAAGGGACACAAAAGACTCGAGAAAAACATCATCCTGATGTCGGTGTTCATCGTCGTGGCGGTCAGCCTCGGCGGCCTGGTCGAGATTCTGCCGCTGATCTTCGGCAACCAGGTGACGACCCCGTCAGAAGGCGTCAAGCCCTATTCACCGTTGAGGCTCGCCGGACGTGACATCTTTGTCAGGGAAGGTTGCTACAACTGTCATTCCCAGATGATCCGGCCGTTCCGCAGTGAGACCGAACGTTACGGAAAGTTCTCCGTGGCGGGAGAATCGGTATATGACCGCCCATTCCAATGGGGCTCGAAACGGACCGGTCCGGACCTGGCCAGGGTCGGCGGGCGGTACAGCGATGACTGGCACGTCATTCACCTGATCAACCCCCGTGACGTCGTGCCCGAATCGAATATGCCCGGCTACCCCTGGCTGCTGGAAAACAAGGTCGATCCGGAGTTGGTTCAGCGCAAACTCACGGTGCTGCAAACACTGGGCGACCCCTACACCGACGAGGAAATAGCCGCGGCTGCGGCCGCGGTCGAGGGCAAAACTGAAATGGAAGCGCTGATCGCTTTCCTGCAGGGTCTTGGACTGACCCGCAGCGGTCGCTGAGAGGGTATCGGTTGATGTTCGATTTTTTAGATTCAAACCTGATCAGAGGGGTGGTGCTGATCCTGATGATCCTCGCGTTCCTGGGCATCTGGGGCTGGGCCTGGAGCAGGAATCGCAAGGAGGCTTTTCACGAAGCCAGTATGCTACCGCTCGAAGAAGACGATGGCCAGGTGCCACAAAACGACAGCAAAAAAGAAAGGACCAAGGAGTAATCCATGCTGAATTCATTCTGGAACTGGTGGGTAATTATCATCTCTGTCGGCACCATCCTGGCCTGCTGGTGGTTGTTGCACTGGACCAAGGGCGTGTCGGACCGGTCGGACGACAAGGCCGGATCCACGGGCCACGTATGGGACGAAAACATCTCGGAGTTGAACACGCCGTTGCCGCGCTGGTGGCTGTACCTGTTCAATATCACCATTGTTTTCGCGTTGGTATACCTGGCCATATTCCCCGGCCTGGGTAACTTCAGCGGCTTCCTGGGATGGACCCAGGTTGGCCAGTACGACGCGGAAATGGCCAGCGCCACCGCGGCACAGGAATCGATTTTCCTGCGATTTCGCGATATGGATGGTGCGGCCCTGGTGGCGGACAACGAAGCCCGTGAAATCGGCGGCCGTTTGTTTGCGAACAACTGCGCCATGTGCCACGCTTCGGACGGGCGCGGCGCACCGGGATTTCCAAACCTCGCCGACGATGACTGGCTTTACGGCAATTCCTTCGATACGGTCATGGTCTCTATCGCCAATGGCCGGATGGGCGCCATGCCGCCGATGGGCGCGGTTCTGGGCGAGGATGGCGTAACCGAAGTCGTGGCCTACGTGCAACAGCTTTCCGGACAGACAGCCGATGCAGAATTGGCAGCCGCTGGTCAGGCCCGGTTCCAGATGATCTGCATGGCTTGCCACGGAATGGACGGCACCGGAAACCAGGCACTTGGCGCCCCGAATCTGACCGATGATATCTGGCTGTATGGCGGGAACCCAGCGGATATCAAAGAGACCCTTATGAACGGGCGCAACGGTAAAATGCCGGCACACGAAAACCTGCTCAATGAAGACCGCCGCCGCTTGCTTGCCGCTTATGTCATCGGCCTGTCGGATTCCTGAAACCGGTCGTAAATGAAAGGGGCGAAGGCCTGTGAACAGCAGAAAGCAGGAGTTGCCCGGCCGCTGGAGCAAACGGAAACGTGACGTTGGGATAGCGATTTGGGTCGCGTTTCTGGCGGCCTGTGCAGGCACGTTCGTCATTTTCGCCGTGATGGATCCGGAAGCGCTGAACGATGCCTGGGTTTTACCCTGGGAAATGGGCAGCCGACTGGCCTATAGCCTCGGCTTCCTGTTCCTGTTTGTCGTCAGCCTGATCGCCAGTGGACTGACCGTGTTCATGATCCGTACCGGACCCAAGAGTGGCCATGCCCGTGGAAAAGGCCGCCAGGCGCCACCGGAAATCCATTCACCAGAGGAAAACAACCCGGATCTTGATCTTGGGGACTGGAAGTGAACAAGCAAACCAACCCCGGCACGCAAGCGGCCGGGGACAGCCTCTACCGTAAAGAACCCAAAATTTACCCGCGCCAGGTCAGCGGACGTTTTGCGCGGCTTCGCGTGATTGCCGTCTGGGCCTTGCTGGGCCTGTTTTACCTGTTACCGTGGCTGAATATCAACGGTAAGCAATCCGTGCTTTTCGATCTGCCGGCACGTAAATTCTATATTTTCGGAATGACATTCTGGCCGCAGGATTTTGTTTACCTCGCGTTGCTGATGATCACGGCCGGTCTTTCGCTGTTTTTTTTCACCGCCCTGGCTGGCCGTTTGTGGTGCGGGTTTGCCTGTCCGCAAACCGTCTGGACCGAAGTATTTGTGTGGATCGAACGCTGGATCGAGGGCGACCGGCAGAAACAGATCAAACTGGCCAAGTCTCCGTGGACCCGGGAGAAAATTTTACGCAAATCCGCCAAGCAGGCATTGTGGGTCCTGTTTGCAGCCTGGACCGGGTTTACCTTTGTCGGCTTCTTTTCTCCGATCCGGGAGTTGGGCTCCGGGATAATGAGTCTCTCCCTCGGCCCGTGGGAAACGTTCTGGACGATTTTTTACGCATTCGCCACGTACGGAAACGCCGGATTTCTGCGCGAGCAGGTGTGCAAATACATGTGTCCCTACGCGCGCTTCCAGAGCGCCATGTTCGACAAGGACACCCTGATCATTTCCTACGACGCGGATCGTGGTGAACCGCGTGGAGGCCGCCGGAAAGACGACAAGCCGGACGAGAAGGGGCTTGGCGATTGCATCAATTGCACCTTGTGCGTGCAGGTCTGCCCGACCGGCATCGATATCCGGGACGGCCTGCAGTATGAATGTATTGCCTGCGCTGCCTGTATCGACGTCTGCGACCAGGTCATGGACAAGATGAACTATCCCCGGGGACTGGTCCGGTATACGACCGAGCACGCGTTGAAACACAAGCAAGGCCACGTCATCCGGCCCCGGATCATGGTCTACGGCGCCTTGCTGCTGGTGATACTCACCGGAACGCTGTGGGGCATGACCCACCGGGTTCCGTTGCGGGCAGACCTGATCCGGGACCGCAATGCCCTTTACCGTGAATTACCCGGGGACCTGGTGGAAAACGTCTATACTCTGAAAATCACCAATATGGACGATGAGCCCCACCAGTACGACATATCGGTCCTGAATAACGACGCGGTGGAAATTGACATGTCCAAACCGCTCGTTCTGCAGGCCGAAGAAGTCCTGGGAGTCTCGGTGCGGCTCAGGATCCCCAAATCGGAGGGGCAGGGTGTGCAGGCGCTGTTGATAGAAATCCAGGCGCAGGATGATCCTTCGATCAAAACACAAATCAAGGCCAAGGCCCTGATGCCATTGAACTTTGGAAGCCAGCCATGACCGATAAACCAAATACTCACCCCGTGATCAAACCCTGGTACCGCGAACCCTGGCCCTGGGTAGCCATCGGCATCCCCGCCGCAGCGGTGATCATGGGTCTGACCACGCTTTATCTCGCGCTCGCCAACCCCGATTACCTGGTCGTCGAAGAACAGGAATACGACAAGATCAAATCGGAGTTGCGCGCACAACTCCCGCCGGACACCGTGCAAGACGGACAGGGGGATTCGCGGGACCAGGAAGATGGAGATCACTGAAAACGTCTGTTTTCACTGCGGTGAACCCATTCCGGAAGGTACTTCACTGTATGTCCAGCGTGACGGACGGAGACGACCGGTTTGCTGTTCCGGTTGCCAGGCCGTTGCCGAGCTGATATTCAGCTCCGGACTCGGCCGGTATTACCAGTTCCGCCAGGATCTTGGGCGTAAAGCCGGGGAAAATTTCCGGGAGGAACTCGAGGCCTGGAAGGGTTGCGACAACCGCGAGTCTTTGTGGGGTGCCGAACTTGCCGAAGGCCGCCGCGACCTGTTGTTACAGACCGAAGGCATCCGCTGCGCTGCCTGCGCCTGGCTGATTCGCAGCCACATGGAAAATACCCCGGGTGTCCATTCTGTCCAGGTCGACACTGCAACCGGCTACACGCGCATCATCTGGAGCCCGGCAGCCAACCGGCTGAGCCAACTGGCCGCATCCCTGATGGAACTGGGCTACAAGCCCCACCTGCCACTGGCCAGCGCGGAAGAGCAGGGCCGGCAGGAAGAACGGCGGAATTCCATGAAACGCCTCGGTGTTGCCGGCCTCGGCATGATGCAGGTAATGATGTATGCCGTCGGCCTGTATGCCGGGGACGCCTTTGGCATCGAGGTGGCGCAACGCAGCTTCCTGGAATGGGTCAGCCTGATGGTGACGCTTCCCGTGCTGCTGTATTCGGGGAGAATTTTTTTTGAAGGTGCGTGGCGCAGCATCCGTGCCGGCCGGCCGGGCATGGACGTGCCGGTCGCCCTGGCGATATCCCTGGCGTTCATTGCCAGCTGCCATAACTTTTTCGCCGGCAGCGGCGAAGTTTGGTTCGATTCGGTGGTGATGTTCATATTTTTCCTGTCCCTGGGGCGCCACATCGAAATGATGCTCCGGCACCGCAACCTGCAGGCCGGTGCAGCGCTGGCTCGCCTGTTGCCCGAGTGGGCGGAACGGATCACGGCCACGGGACGGGAGACGATACCCGCGAGTGACCTGGTGGATGGCGACCGGGTTCTGGTGCGTGTCGGTGAGAGCTTTCCCGCCGATGGCCTGCTGGCGGCAGGAGACACCGATGTCGACGAAGCCCTGCTGACCGGTGAGTCCCATGCGATCGTCCGGCACCCCGGTGACCCGGTCATCGCCGGAACGATAAACCTTTCGCAGCCGGTTGAAATCGAAGTCACGGCGAGCGGCGATAAAACCACGGTTTCTTCACTGGGACGGCTCTTGCTACTGGCCCAGTCCCGGCGCCCGGCCAGCCATTCCATTCCGGCCTGGCTGGTCCCGGCCTTCATTGTCGCAGTCCTGTTGATCGCGGGGCTGACCTGGATGGCTTGGCAGTGGGTTGACCCCGAGCGTGCGTTTTCAGCCATGCTTTCCGTTCTGGTCGCCAGTTGTCCCTGCGCACTTTCCCTGGCCTTGCCGGTGGTTTATGCAGCCGCGAGCCACCGGCTGCTGGACGATGGCATTCTCCTGACACGCGGCGAAGCACTCGAAGCCCTGACCCGGATCGATACCGTGGTCTTTGACAAGACCGGCACGCTGACCCGCGGCACACCCGAAATCACGACTGTGGTTCTGAACCCGGATCGAGAGCCTTTCGATGAGCGACTGGCGGTCCGGATTGCCGCCGCGCTGGAGTCGTCTTCCGCCCACCCGATTGCACGGGCGTTCCAATATGCTGCGAATGCATCCGGCACTGAAACGGCCATTCGGGTGACAAATGTTCAAGTTCATCCGGCACGTGGATTGGAGGGCTGGATCGACGGTGTGCGTTGGAAAATCGGGCGTGCGGAATTCGTGCTTGCTGAAGCCCTGGTGGACCGGGATGACAGCATCTGGCTGGCTGATTCGAATGGCTGGGTGGCGCGTTTTGACTTGAGGGATTCACTGAGGCTGGATGCAGAAGCCACGCTGGAAGAACTTCGGCGGGATCACCTGGAAATCGCCATGCTGTCAGGTGACAGCGGCGAAACCGTTGATCAGATTGCCTCCAGGCTGAGAATTGCAGACCGGCATGCCCGCCAGACTCCCGCTATGAAACTGGAAATGCTCGAATCCATGCGCAAGGCCGGAAAGTGTGTATTGATGGTTGGGGATGGCGTTAACGATGCGCCGGTGCTTGCCGCCGCCGATGTCTCCATGACCGTCAAGGGCGGAGCGGAATTGGCCAACAGTGCTGCCGACCTGATCCTGACCTCTGATTCACTGGGCCTGGTCAGCAAGGCAATACACACCGCACGCCGCACCCGCCAGCTGGTTCGTCAGAACCTCGCCTGGGCCGTTGTATATAACGCTTCGGTGATGCCTCTGGCGGTTTCCGGAATGCTGAAACCCTGGATGGCTGCACTGGGCATGTCACTGAGTTCGCTGCTGGTCGTAGCCAATGCATCCCGGCTGGTAGGAAGCAAGCCGGCGAACAAGGAGCCGCCACGATGAAAATGCTGTATGTCCTGATCCCGCTGGCGCTGATGTTGCTCGGCGTCGCGGTATGGGCGCTGGTCTGGGCCATCCGTTCCGGTCAATTCGACGACCTGGAGTCACATGGCTGGAGCGTGGTCCTCGATGACGACCAGAAGCCGCCACCGGGACCGGAAGAGAAAGAGACACAAGAGGAGGAAACCCCATGACCAGTTGGCTGGACCCTGCCGTATTGAGCACGGCTTTCCTGGCCGGACTGCTCGGCAGCGGCCATTGTTTCGGCATGTGTGGCGGAATTGCCGCGGGGCTCGGGGCGATGGCGAAGGGCAGGGCGATTGTTCCTGCACTCCAGTTCAATATTGCCCGCCTGTTCAGCTATGCCGTACTCGGCCTGGTTGCCGCCACTGTGCTGAGCGGTGTATCCGGGCTGATGCCGATAGCCCGCTGGTTGCGTTTGCTGACCGCCTTGATGATCCTGCTGATCGGGTTGAAGTTTCTGTTCAATTTCCGCGGTGTTGAATTCATCGAAAGAGGCGGGGCAGGGCTGTGGAAAAAAATCATGCCTTTCGCCATGCAGGCCGGCAACCGGCAGGATGGATTGGGCAGGGTGCTTCTGGGCGTGTGCTGGGGTTTCATTCCCTGCGGCCTGGTTTACACCGTGCTGATGACAGCGGCTTCAACCGCCAACGCGTTGGGTGGAGCCTCGACGATGCTCGCTTTTGGTCTTGGCACCATGCCCGCGATGCTGGGCCTGACTGCGGCCGCGCCCGCCCTGTCTTCTTTTCTGGAAGACCGGATGGTCAGGAGGGTGATCGGATTCGCGCTGGTGGTACTAGCGATCTGGACCGTGGTGATGATGTGGGGCGCGATAACGCAAGGGGCAATGAACCACGCACATCACTAAATGATAGACTGCCCAACAACAAACTTGTGAACGCCCGGACACCGGGACAACAATGAAACATATTCCTGGAACTGTTTGGCGACTGATGATCGCCTATTCCCTGATGATGGCCGGCACTTCCCTGATGGTGCTCCTGGCCGGGATTATCGGCACCGAAATCGCACCTTCGGTAGACTTGGCAACCCTGCCGCTGGCGCTGATCGTCGTGGGCGTTGCGGCTTCGACCCTACCTACCGGAAAACTCTTGCATCGTTTTGGACGCAGGCGCGTGTTCATTGCATACGGCCTGGTCGCGATCAGCTGCAGCTTTACTCGCCTTGCAGAGCCTGGTTTCGGAGACTTTTACCGGTTTTTGCCTGGCCGCCCTGATGATGGGCTGGTCCGGCGCCGCCGGCCACCAGTACCGGTTTGCGGCACTGGAGGCCGTACCGGCCGAGATCGCACCCAAGGCAACTTCGTTTCTCCTGCTGGGCGGAATCCTGGCCGCTTTTATCGGTCCGGAACTGGCGGTGCGGGGCAGGGGACTGCTGGACACGGAATATGCCGGATCGTTCCTGCTGCTGAGCCTGAGTTACCTGCCGGCATAATTATCATCAGCTTCAACCCGGATATTAAAATCGAACAGGCCGAACACCACGGCAGCGGCCGCCCTCTGTCCGAAATCCTGCGCTCCCCGGTCATCATCCTGGCTATCAGCGCCGCAGCACTCGGTTACGGAATCATGAGCTTTATCATGACGGCGACGCCCATCAGCATGCACAACCACTCGGGCCACAGCCTGGAAGCCACCAAGTTCGTTATCCAGTCCCACATCGTGGCGATGTATTCTACCCGCCCTGGTTTTTCCCTGGTTGTTCAGCAGACTCGGCTTCCGCGGCATGATGTGGGCAGGCGTTGCCACCTACCTGGCCTGCCTGGGTATCGCGGCGCTGAATACGGCATTTTCTGAATTACTGGCTCGCGCTGGTGCTGCTTGGTGCCGGCTGGAATTTCCTGTTCCTGAGCGGGACAAACCTGCTACCGCGGGGTTATCGCCGGGAAGAGCGTTTCCGGGTTCAGTCCGACGAATGACTTCCTGGTTTTTTCCATCCAGGCCGTCGTCTCCCTGAGTTCGGGCTGGTTTCTGTTTCACTGGCAGTGGCCGGGCGTCATCGCGGCCTGTTTTCCCCTGGTCCTCGGGTTCTCGATCTACCTGTGGTTGAGCAAAGGAAAGCGGTGGAGTCATTTCCGGGTCGTGATGGCCCGTCCGGAGCAGACCCCTTTCGCCCTGGAAGAGGTTTTCCATTCTGAAGGTCTTTTTATTACAATTGCGTATAATGTATATTATGTTAAATAATACTTTAAAATGACCACTCAAAACATATCAACCGCCAGGACTCCTCCCGGATACCTGTCAATTTCGAGTATATTGGCCTGGATAGCGACTAACCGGATTCGCAAGGAAATGTGAATGAACACAAACAGCAACCGTACCGTCCGTATCATCGGCGTCCCGCTCGACCTGGGCGCCAGCCGCCGCGGCACGGACGTCGGGCCTTCGGCGCTGAGAATCGCCGGCCTGGGTAACGCCCTGCGCCGTATGGGCTACACGGTGGCGCGCGAGGAAGACATTCCTGCCCCGGCGATGGAAACCGGAACACCGGAAGATGTCGAAGCCCGGTTCAAGCCGCAGATACTGGAAGTCTGCAGCAGACTGGCCGAGCGTGTGGTCACGATCCTGGAAGAAGGTGATTTTCCGCTGGTGCTGGGAGGCGATCACTCCATCGCTATGGGTACATTCGCCGGCACTGCCAGTCACTACCGGAAACAAGGTGAATCCGTTGGCCTGCTCTGGTTCGACGCGCATGGCGACATGAATGTGCCCGGCAGTTCGCCGTCCGGAAACATTCACGGCATGCCATTGGCTCATCTGCTCGGCAAAGGTGATCAGGATCTGAAAAATATCCAGGGGTTCAGCCCCAAGGTCAAACCTGAAAACGTCGCCCTTATCGGCATCCGGGACATTGATAGCCATGAGCGGAGAAACATCAAGGAATCAGGCATTCACGCGTTCACGATGCGGGAAATTGACGAACATGGAATGGCCGCGATCGCAAGACGTGCGCTCGAAATTGTCAATGACGGCACCGCAGGTTTTCACATCAGCTTCGACGTGGACGGTTGTGATCCTACCGTTATTCCGGGCTCGGGAACGCTGGTGCCCGGTGGTGTCAGTTTCAGGGAGGCTCACCTGCTGATGGAATACTGCGCCGATAACGGCAACCTGCTCTCGCTGGAGATTGCCGAACTGAATCCTTTTCTCGATGAACGAAATATCAGCGCCGAGCGCGCAATGGAATTACTGCTCAGCGCCATGGGAAAAAGCATACTTTAGCGACAAGGCCATGCAATACACGATTTCAGCCCGCGGCAAACATGCAGCCGTACCGATTCAGAAGTTCATCAAGAATAATTATTCTGAGATCCCGCTCGGACAGATAGACAGCTTCTTCGGTTTTACCGAACACAGCACGCTCTACGGCGGCCGCATGTTCGCCACGACTGAACTGAGCAGGTATGACGTCAATTCCCTTTACAAAATGAACATCAACGTCCGTCTTCCGCTGACCAACCATTACGTGACCCGCGAAGAATACGAAGAAAATCTTCCTTACCTGGAGAAGTACCATCGCCCTGGAAACTCCCTGATCATCACGAATGACGAGCTTGCCATCTGGGTTCGCGCGGATTTTCCGGACTATCGCCTGGAAGCCAGCGTGATCAAAAACATCAACACCGGCCGGAAAGTCGACGAGGCGTTTCGCTTCTACGATACGGTTATTCTGCCGATGGCTTCGAACGACGACGAGGCGTTTCTCAAGTCCATCGACAACAAGAAAAATATCACCCTGTTCGCCAACGCCGGCTGCGCCTACACCTGCCCTGCGAAAATCTGTTACCCGAGTATTTCCAAAGCCAACAAGACCGGGGACATGAGCCTTTTCCAGTGTTCGCAAAAGCTCAAGGAACGCAATACCATCGGCATGTATGACTTCGACCTGGAATACCTGCAGTCCCTGGGTTTTGAACGCTTCAAGCTGCTGCGGCCGAGGGCTGGAAGCATGACCGGGTACTGATGCCCTGTTTCGCATGAAAACTACCACTGCCCTTCTTTTGCTGCTCTTTTCATGGTTTTTGCCTGTCGGAGTTTTTGCTCTCGACCAGCCTGTTGGCACGCCGTTTGAACTCAAACTCACGCTGAATCAACTTCTGGGCGAGGCCGAGGCATCGCGTTACAAAGAAATTTTATCTCCCGGTAAATCAATCACATGGAGCGTATATCTTCCTGACAACGAATCAACCGAACCGCCAGGTGTGTTTGTATATGTCAGTCCGAGAAACCGGGGAAAGATTGAAACCGGCTGGCGCTCGGTCATGGACCAGTTCAACCTGATCTGGATCGGGGCGAACAACTCCGGTAACCGGATGCCTGTCGATCGCCGAATGCTGTACGCCATCATGGCGCTCAAGGCGCTGGACCGGGATTATGTGATTGCCAGCAACCGGATCACGGTGTCCGGATTTTCAGGCGGCGGCCGGGTCGCCAGCAAGCTGGCCAGCCAGTTTCCCGAAGTGTTCACCGGTGCGGTTTATATCTGCGGTGTTGACTTTTGGAGCGATGAACTGGACATACGGCTTAACCGCCTGGTACAAAATCGCTTTGTTTTCGTGACCGGTACCAGGGACTTCAACCTGGTCGATACCAAGAGCGCCTATCAACACTACCTCGACGCCGGTGCGCAGCACAGTAAACTGATGGTGATTCCCGGAATGGCGCACGAACATCCCGATGCGGCAAACCTTTCAGAAGCCCTGGGTTTTATCTACGACTGAACACGGTTTACATCACTACCCTTCCCTGCGTTAATCCTGGCGGTTTCGTTGCGTCTTCAGATCGCCTTCCTCCATCGTGTAAGTCAGGGTTTCCTGATCTAGATCACCTCGTTTGAGGATCACTTTGAATTTTTGTTGAGAATAATTCTCATTTGCATTAATGTTCGCTCACCGAGCAAATTCAGCCATATTTCAAAGGAGCAATTTCGGTGAGATCGTTCGATAAAATCAAGGGAATTATTGTTCGCAATGACGCTGGCAAGTGCATTGGCCAGTTCAACGGTATACGCCCAGGACATCAACGCGGAACTTCTTCTGAAGCTGGAGTCACTGCAGCAGCAAATCGATGAGCTGAAGCTGCAATTGGCTCAAACACAAACACAGACCGTGGAAACCGATGCAAAGGTCGAGGCGGTCGCCGAGGTCATCGAATCAGGTTCCCCGGATGTTGTGGAGGCGAAACGCACCACGATCGGTGGCTACGGCGAACTGCACTACAACAACATTTCGGCGGAAGATTCATCACGCGACTACAAGACAGATCGATTTTCACCGTTTCGTGCTGTTCTTTGGCCATGAATTCAACGACAAAACACGTTTTTATTCAGAGGTTGAACTGGAGCATTCATTTGTAGCCGATACCGGCGGCAACACGCCCGGCGAAGTGGAATTGGAGCAGGCATATATCGAGTGGGACCTGCGTGACAATCTGCATGCCAAAGGCGGTTTGTTCCTGGTTCCCGTCGGGATTCTCAACCAGACCCATGAGCCCAATACTTTCTACGGCGTGGAGCGCAACGACGTGGAAAACATCATCATACCCACGACCTGGTGGGAAGGTGGCGCCGGTTTGAACGGGCTGTTTGGGTCCGGTTGGGCCTGGGACCTGGACCTGACCTCCGGGCTGGGAATGGCTGCATCCGGCAGCGATGCTTTCAGGGTACGCAGCGGTCGTCAAAAAGTGGCCGAGGCGCTGGCCAACGATTTTGCCGTTACCGGACGCCTGCGGTACTTCGGAATGGCGGGATTGCAGGCAGGCATCACCGTCCAGTACCAGTTTGATCCGTCCCAGGAAAGCAATGACGGCCTGGATTCCGGCACCCTGGTGGAGGGTCACATCGAGTACCAGCATGGTGGGTTTGGACTGCGGGCGCTTTACGCACGCTGGGATTTCAGCGGCTATGCCGTTGAGGCCGCCAACGCTGACAAGCAATGGGGTTGGTACGTGGAACCCAGTTATCGCATCAATGAAGTCGGTTTCTACACCCGTTACGAAAAAGTCGACGCCGCGCGAGCCCAGGACAAGTTCGATCAATGGGAAGTGGGCCTGAACTGGTGGCCAAATGAAAATGTCGTGCTGAAGTTTGACTATCGCGATCGCGGCTACGACCTGACCGAGTCAGCAGGGGCGTGATTTTACCGGCTTTGACCTGGGCCTCGGATACAGCTTCTGATTCATGGTCAAGGTCCGCAAAATCCGGTTTGCTGTAATGCTCATTTTTGTCATTTTGCCAGTCACTGGCCTGCGCAGAAACCGTTTACGAGACCCAGGCGGAATTTCTCAACCGCGCCTTCAATGAATCGCCACCTGAGCCGGATATCACCTGGCTCAGTGGCGACAGGAAGCCTGCCGTTCAGCAACATTTTGGGGCATGACTACCCTGCCCTGCGCGTGAGGTACTGGTGCCGGGACGGTCGATCCGCCTGGATCACTCGAAGAAGTGGGCAAAGATTTGCCCATCACCGTGGGCATCGTGGTAGGAAACAATTACATCGAGAGCCTGCGCGTGCTCACGTACCGGGAAAACCGCGGTGGCGAAGTTGCGACGCCCGCCTTTACGGAACAATTCAACGGAAGCGCCCTGGATGAGGATAGTGCTCTGAATACACATATTGACGGCATCACCGGCGCTACCCTGTCGGTACGGGCGCTGACCCGGTTGGCAACCATGGCGCTGTTTTTACATTCCGACGTGGGTTGCCAGGATGGGGCATAAGAAATCCCGGGCTTCCGCATGGCGCCGCTTGCATCGCACGCTCGGCGCCAGTGCGGCGGCCTTTATTCTTTTCATGGCGTTCAGCGGCATGGCCATCAACCATGCCCGGGACCTCGGACTTGACCGGCAACATGTCTCCCAAGCGCTCCTGCTCCACTGGTACGGATTGACCGAACCCGAAGGATTTCACAGCTATGCCGCCGGAGACAACTGGATCAGCTTTGCCGGTTCCAATGCATACTTCAACGGCCAGTATGTATCAGAACTCCCGAATGGAGTTGGCGCCGCGTTCACCGGGGAAATGTTGATCGCCGCCGGCAGTGACGGGTTTTTGTTGCTCGATCCACAAGGCGGAGTGATCGAGAAACTCCCGTGGGAGCGCCCGGAAGCGGGGCCGGTTGAATCGATCGGCTTGCTGAAAAACGGGAGCGTGATTGTAAAAACGGCAACCGGTTCGTGGTTGGCGGATGCCCAACTGCTGCAATGGCAACCGGTTGACGCGAGTGAAGGCACAGCCGTCCCGGCCTGGTCAGAATCAGCGCCTGAGCCCCGGGCAATCAGGCAATCTGTGATTCAGCATTATCGGGGCGCCGGCCTGAACATGGAGCGGCTGATCCTGGATCTTCACAGCGGAAGAATATTCGGGCCGGCGGGTGTCGTTGTTTACGATCTGCTGGCCGTGGTTGTCGGCTTTCTTGCAGTCAGCGGCTTGGTTTTCTGGTTTCGGGGCCGCCGCAACGGCAAGAAGCGATACCCTAAGTTTTAATTCTTCCGGGATTACAAAATCCTGTAAAAAACCCCGCCGAAGCGGGGTTTAGCAGAAAAAAGTCAGGTCAGTGCTTTCAGTCCACTGTACAGGAACCAAAAAGCAGGAACGTGCCATCCATATTGGTCATCGACCCGGAAAAATAGCCAGTGGTCTGATTGACCGCCATGGTCCAGCCCAAACCGAGTTCGGCACCTTGCATCAGCAGCTGATTTTCACTTTTTTCCATGGCGGCTATGGCGGTCGTCCGCTCGGTTCCGGTAATGGTTTTCTTGGCAAAATCAATGCGCATAAACGCCGGCGCTCCGACTTCCCAGGCCTCTCCGGCATAACACCTTCGAGTCAAAACACAATCACGTGCCTCGACCGTGGCGCAGATCAGTGGCTTCGAGCCATCGAAGTCGGAAGCGAGGACAGGAGATACGGCAACACAGCCAAGCACTAAAACAACAAGATTCTTGAGTAATTTCACGGTCTGTTCTCCCATTATCCGACGGTGTAGCCGCGTGCGGTCATGCAGGCCCCGACAGCGCGGTTCCAGGTGTCCATCATTTGCTGGCGTTGCGACTGGTCATATTGCTGCGCTGCGGCCTGGTTCTGGCGCGCCTGCCGTCCACCGACCATGGTTCCGGTGACAGCACCGATTGCCGCACCCTTGCCGGCATGACCGGTAATCGCTCCAATCGCCAAGCCACCAAGTGCGCCCACTGCTGCACCTTTGGCACGCTCACCGCCGCCCGTCGAGGAGGTTTGCGCGGGTGGCGTCTGCGCCAGCACCGCCGGGTCAACACCCGGTATTCTGGGTTGCCCAAACCTGGCACTCGCCCTGGTCTCTTTGTTGCAACTCGGGGCTCTGGCCCTGGGCGGGGTAAATGATCTGGGCCGCTGCTGTCAGCGAAAACACCAGTGCTGTTGCGCCTGTTATAACGCGAAAAAAGCTGGTCATTCCTGTTCTCCTCAAGTTCAATTCCTGGTTGTCCGTCTAAACGCCATTCGCGTTTCAGAACCTTTGACGCATCCAGTCAACGCAAGTTCACGCAATAATCTAACTGATCTGGCGGAGAGGGTGGGATTGTCAAAAACCATCCTGGTTTTTGCCCTGCGGGCGTCTTCGACGACCAAATTCGCTCCTGGCGAATTTGTCGAACCCACATCGCTACGCGATGGTTGGTCTTATCCCCGCCTCTCCAACAATTAGAAAACACCGCTTCAGCGGAGTTTTCTAATTGGCGGAGAGGGTGGGATTCGAACCCACGGTACGGAAAACCGTACACTTGATTTCGAGTCAAGCCCGTTCGACCACTCCGGCACCTCTCCGCAAATCAAACCTGATTGTATTCGATATGGCTCACAGCCGCTGCGCGGCGTTCGGGTGGGATGACTCCGGCACCTCTCCGATCAGTTTACGTGCTGCCCGGACATTTTAACGCATGTGTTTTACCCGTGTACGGATGGATTAACGGTACACTTGACCGCGCTATCCAGTTTTCGATAGTAGAATAAAATGCATTCGGGGCAAACCGGCTCCGACATCCGGGGTGAAGCATGAAACGGTTTATCATTATTACGGCACTGCTGCTCACCGCGGCCCAGGCCGATGCGGCGTTTTACGGCAGCGACTACCTGAAGCGATTGCTCGACAGTTGTAATGCACTGCCAGAAACTTTCGACGCCAGTCCCGAGAACTTCGACAGGGTCAAGGACTGCGGGTTGAGCACGGGCTACATACTTGGAGTTTTTGATTCACTGGATGCACTTGCGGACCGGTCGAAGTGCTTTCCCGGAACCGTGCAATCCGAGCAGGTGGTTGATGCGGTTGATACCTGGCTGCAAAACCATCCGGAACGGATCCATCAAGCAGCCAGCAAGTCAATTCGTCAAGCCCTTGTTGAGACCTGGTCCTGCACGAAATAGCCGATTACGGCAGAGTTATTCCGGTTCGACGACTTCTACCTCGGTGACAATTTCCACACACTTTTCGTCTTCCAGCAGGATTCGTTCCTTCGTTTCCTTGTGGATGCAAAAACACTCGCCGTTTTTAATTTCGAATAGGCAGAAGTCATTCTCACCCAGCGGAGTCCCTGTTTCTCCATAATCCGGCTCCTGCTGCTCTTCAAGGATCTGCTCGGCAGGATCAGCCAATTCAAAGGTGGCAGCGGCCAAGCCTGCCTGCAGGCCGAGCAGGATAATCAATACAAGACGTTTCATCATGTTGAACTTCCACTCACAGGTTTCTATCTATTGGCCTGTAACAGAGAAAGCGGAAGATGGATGGCGCCGGGATGGTGGTGGCTGGCGCAGGTCTGGAACGAGGCTGATAGCCATCGCTATCAGTCGAGTGAAGACCAAACCAGGCGCCATCAGACCAAGCCAGATGCTTTCGATTTCTCTGTTACAGGCCACCAGCATACAACGCTGTAGCGCGATTGATAAGCCTCGCGTGCGGCACAGCGCAACCCGCGCACTGCCAGTATCCTATGCCTGGCTTCCCTCCCCGTCGATTTCAGCCAGCATTTCCCTGAACTCCGGCTGATCCCGGATGGAGTCGTAAAACGGCAGGTAAGGTTCCAGAAACGGGGTTACATGGCTCGGCTCAATGAGCCCGTCCCGAATGCATTTTACCGCGCTTTCCGTTGCCGCGATCATACCGAGAAGCCGGCAGGCCTGGTGCATCATTTCATTCCGGTCCGCCCAGTCGACGTGTTCCGGCCCGAGCCAGGAATTGACCAGTTGCTCGGATTCATCGACATTGCCCTGGAATCCCGCAAGCATGGCCAATCCGAGATTCGCCAAGGCCCCGGGGCTATTGCCGCTCTCTGCCAGCTGTTTTTCAAGAGTCGTTTGCCAGCGCAGCAAGTCCTCTGACAGCGGCTCGACGCCAGGCACTAACCAAAAGGTGAAGAATCGGCGCCAATCCTTTTCTGAAGGGATCATACTGTCAAATAGTTCACCGGCTGGAGTCAACGCATCCAGGGCGCCCGGGTAATTCCGGTTGGCCAGGTACGCCTCCCACCCGCAGTCCGGCTCATCGTAACTTTGACACAACCGGGCGATCGATTCCTGCAAGCGCTGGTAATCCCGGTCGTCGCGAAACAGGAGATAGCTCGCGGTTTCGTTCATGTAAAAACTGTCCAGCGGAGAGGTCGCAATCTCGGCCCAGGCTTCGTCGTATTGATGCATGATGAACAGCCCGTGCACGACGACGTCTGTCCAATTCGGATTTCGGGGATCCAATTCCTGCATTTTTCTTTTCGTTCGCTGGCTGGCATCGAAATCCCCCTGCCGGCGTTCAATCCAGGTTTTTAATTCCAGGGCCTGAATGTCTCCGGGGATCATGGTCAGCGCCCGGGAAATGATGTCGTGGGCCTGGTCAAAGTCTTGCAATACGTAGTAAACATAGGCTGCAAGGCCCATCAGGTAGTCGGCCGACCCTGGCGCAACAGCCTTGAGGCTCTGCAGAGCCTGCTCCGTTTTCAGCGTCAGATCCGGATCGCTGCGCTTGAAATTTTGCAATGCAAGCACGTTGACCAACTGGGCCCAGGCGCGGGTGAAAGTCGGGTCAAGCTCGACCGCATCGTGCAGGAGTTGGATGTATTCCGGGCTGGACAGCGCTGTGTTGGAAGCCTCCCGCAACTGCATTGCCCGGTGATAAGCCCGGTAGGCTGCCATATTCTCGGTTGGGATAAGGGCCAGTTGCCTGGTGTCCTCGGCGGTCAGCGTGGTGTCAAGTCCCTTCGCGATGGCGACTGCTATCTCGCTCTGCACATCGAAAATATTCGCCGGCAACAATTCACGGTCGTAGCTCTCGGCCCACAGGTGTTCGTCGGTTCGAGCGTCAATTAACTGCGCGTTGATGCGAATCCGGTCAGCGACGATTTGTACGCTGCCTTCCAGGATGACGTCAGCTCCCAGATCCTGGCCTATCCTGCGGATGTTGTGCTCGGTATTCCGGTATTCCTTGACCGAGGTGCCCGAGATCACGCGCATCGATTGCAATTTGGCCAATTGGGTCAGGAGATCATTGTGTATGCCATAGGCAAAAAACACGTTGTCATCTCCGTCCCGGCTCTCGGCGGTGAACGGCAACACCGCAACCATGGGCGGTCCAGAACCCTGCGGCCCGCGAACTTCCCGTCGTGGATCGTCGAATTTGTTCACGGTCGAGTACAGGAATACCGCTGCAAGGCCGGCGAGAATGGCCAGCAAAAGATACTGGCGCCTGCGTGCAGGTTGCGGCACCCGCGGCTCCGGAAGCGGAGCCGGTGGAAAGTGGGCAATGTACCCCTTGCGCACGACGGTTTCGATATAGGCCTGTATGTCCTGCGGCGAAAGAATTTGCCGCAGGATCGAAACGCAGCGATTGATCGCGTCGTCCGAGACGACACGATTCTCCCAGGCGGCGGCAATCAGTTCATCGCGGCTGATGACTTTGTTCTGGTTGGCGAGAAAGTATTCCAGGAGCTTGGCCACCTGGGGCTCCAGGCGGATGGTGGTCTCCCCATCGAACAGGTCTCCGGTGTTGGCGTCAAAGCGCCAACGGCCGAATAAATGTGACACCGGAATACCCTTGTCGGTATTACTCAACATGTAAAAAACCAGCCCCCCAAGGACAAATCAGCGCTTCATCACCCAAATATCAGTGTTTCATCAGGCAATCAGTGAAAAAGCAACTACACTCTATACAGGCGTCGCACAGGGGGTGCATAAGACAGCTCATCAATTGCCTCCTGTTGCTGCACAGGCCGTGCACAAAACAGCCCATCGATAATATTACGCCAAATACGCAAACAACTTGGAGAAAATATGAACAAGCAACTCAAACTCACTGCGATCGCGTTGCTCGCCTTGACCGTGCCAGCCCTGTCGGTCAGCGCTGGCGAAAAACCCTTTCCCACTGTAGTACCCGCCCTTGAATATTCCCAACCTGAAGGTTTCGCGATTGGTAAGGGACATACGGCCTATAACGGCTCAGTTGATGGATCGATCTACAAGGTGGACCTGCGCAGCGGACAGGGCGCTGTTCTGAACCCGGATGAAATTCCGAACCCACTCGATTGTTCAAAACTCGGGATGCGTGTCGATTCCCGTACCAACAATCTGTTTGTGGCCGGTTGTGTGTATGAAAACCTGTTGGTCTATAACGCGGACACTGGCGAAGTCAAAGCGGAATACCAATTGGGACCCGTATTTGAATCGCTTGTTAATGATCTGACCATCACCAATGATGCTGTTTATGTTACGGATTCTTTCCAGCCGCTTATCTATCGTCTGCCACTGGCCAGCAATGGCGGACTGCCACCCGATGCCGATGGTGTTACAACCATCGCCCTGCCCGCGGAATTCCAGATGGACTTTGAAAATGACTTCTGCTGCGGAGGAAATGGCATCGTAGCAACGCCAGATGGGAAGACCCTGATCATCGGCCACTCGCTCCTGTCAGCGCTATACCGGGTTGATCCTGCCACCGGTGAAGTGACCGAAATCGAAGTAAGTCCGCCTCTGACCGGCTTCCTGGATGGCCTTGTGTTGCACAACCGTACTTTGTACATCATGAACCCCGATTTGGAACTGGTTCAGGTAGTCGAATTGGATAAGGAAATGCTCACAGGGGAGTTCGTTGGAACAATTTACAACTCCAATATGAATGGAGTCGCCAGCGGCGCCCTCTTTGGAGCCTCCCTGTACGTCAATAATGCTCATTATGACTCCGGGTATTACGATGAAGAACAAGGCGAGATAGTCTGGTACTACGGCGATAGGTCGATCACCAGGGTGAATCGCCACGACGTGGACCCAGTGGAATAAACGATCCTGTAGACAGCGTTTGGCGACAAACCTGTTGTGCTAAAACAAAACCCCGCTTCGGCGGGGTTTTGTTATTTGGCTCTGACTGATAACAGATACGTTGTTTTTACGAAGTATTTAGGTTAAATAATTAATATATCTTGTTGTTTTTATTGGTGCCCGGGACCGGAATCGAACCGGTACAACCTTTCGGTCGAGGGATTTTAAGTCCCTTGCGTCTACCAATTTCGCCACCCGGGCCACGAAGGGAAAAATGGAGGCTAGGGCCGGAATCGAACCCGGATTCGCGGCTCTCCGCTAGCCGGCGGTACCTTCCTTCACCGAATCCGAAGCTTGCGGTCAAACGACTCTCGAATAGCTCATCGTCCGGTGATTTCCCCTGGCCTTTATTTTACCGGCCCAGAGGGTCGGTAAAAATGGAGGCTAGGGTCGGAATCGAACCCGGATTCGCGGTTCTCCGCTAGCCGGCGGTACCTTCCTTCACCGAATCCGAAGCTTGCGGTCAAACGACTCTCGAATAGCTCATCGTCCGGTGATTTCCCCTGACCTTTATTTTTACCGGCCCAAAGGGTCGGTAAAAATGGAGGCTAGGGTCGGAATCGAACCCGGATTCGCGGTTCTCCGCTAGCCGGCGGTACCTTCCTTCACCGAATCCGAAGCTTGCGTTCAAACGACTCTCGAATAGCTCATCGTCCGGTGATTTCCCCTGACCTTTATTTTTACCGGCCCAAAGGGTCGGTAAAAATGGAGGCTAGGGTCGGAATCGAACCGGCGTCCACGGCTTTGCAGGCCGCTGCATAACCACTCTGCCACCTAGCCACCGGTAAACAGGATCTGTTGAAGCGCGCTATTCTACCAACCTCTGTTGGGCATTGCCACGCTAAAAGAGCCGCGATGCCTTAAACCGCCTGTTCGTGACTTTCCTTTTGGTCAATATGCCGAATCAATTCCTCCCGAATCCGCGATATGTCTCCGGTGGTGGTCCTGCAGCAACCGCCGATCAAGCGGGCGCCCCTGTCGTACCAGTCCGTTACCGGCATGGCCTGGCATTGATCACCCGTCCAGTGGTTGCCGTCGGGGTTCCATGTTTCACCGCTGTTCGGATACACGACGAGTGGGGTTTTCAAACCCTTCACGGATCCGAGCAGGCTGCTGACGTACTCCGGTGCGGTGCAGTTGAGCCCTACCCCTACGACCTGGTCAGATCCCTCCACCAGCCTGGCGCATTCGGCGAATGGCTCGCCATGGCTTACTTGCTGCCCGTTTTTACAACTGAAGCTAAGCCATGCGCAAAAATCCGGAAATTCCTGTAAAACCTCCAGTAGCGCTTCGGCTTCGAGCAAAGAGGGAATTGTCTCAAAAGCAAAGAGATCCATCTCAGTACCCGCCAGCACCTCCATGCGGGGCCGGTGAAAATCCATCAACTGCTGCCGCGTCAGGTCATAATTGCCATGGTATTCGGATCCGTCGTGACGGCTGGCGCCATAGGGACCAATTGAAGCCGCCACCAGGGGCCGGAGCCGGTTTTGGCGATTCCGGTTTTGCGCCCAGAACGCCTCGCGCGCGAGCACGGCCAGGTCAACACTGAGGCGCATTAACTGTTTGGCTTGTGAATTCCCGTAGCCGGCACGTTCAAACCCGTCGAAACTGGCCTGGTAGGTTGCCGTTGCGATCACGTCAGCACCCGCGCGCAGGAAGTCAGCGTGCACCCGGCGGACCATTTCCGGCGCTTCGATCAGCATCTTCGCCGACCACAATTCGTCATCGAGATCCGCGCCGTATTTTTCCATCTCGGTTGCCAGGCCGCCGTCGAGCATCACGAAGCCCTGGCTGGAAAGAAAAACCTGTAGTGGATTGCTGCCCATCAAACCAAGCATAAGCAGAATTACATAATCTTGCTATAGTATGAATGCCGTTCTGGCATCAATCTAAAATCAATTTGGAGAAAATGCATGCGATTCAGACTTTTACTCACAGCTCTGTTGTTTTCCTTTGTTTCAACCACGGCAATGGCTCAGCTTGAACCATGGACCGACTATGACGTCAGTGACCAGCTGTGGAATATCACGATGGTCAAAGTAGATCCCAACATGGGTGACGATTACCTGGAAGGAATCCGGGACACCTGGGTAGCCTCCAACAAGATAGCCAAAGAACTGGGGCAAATTGAAGACTTCCATATTTACCAGAGCCAACTGTCGGAAAGTGGCAGCGCCAACCTGTTCCTCGTGGTCAAGTACGCGAACAGCGACCAGCTGGACCCCAACCGCCAGGAATACGACAAATTCATGAAAGCCTGGGGTGATGCCAACGTGGCGAAATCGCGTGAAATCACCAAGAATTATCCCGCTATGCGAGAAATCACCGGTGAGTACCTCGTTCGCGAGATCACCATCAAGTAGTCTTGCTCCCTGATAGCAGAGGGCCCGGTTCGCCGGGCTTTCTTTTGTTTGTCTTTCAAATCAAAATGACCTGTATTCAAGGTGTCATTCAAGAGTGGCGATGTGCGCATAGGCATATTTTATCTGGCGGTTTTCCTCGCACTGGCTGGCCTGGTCTTCAGCCCGGTCATCCCGGCGGAAGAATCTCTGACGCAGGGTCAGCCAGAATCCACCGCCAATAAATCCCTCCAGGCCCTGGCACAGGCGTTTTTCGAGTGGCGCAGCGTTCAGCAACCCGTACAGGGCGACGACATACCCCGGGTTGAACGGCCGGATGGCTGGGTGCCCGATGTTTCGCCCGCAGCGATCGAGTCGGATATCGCGGAATACACCCTTTTCCTGCAGGCGGTCGACAATCTGGATACCAGCGACTGGAGCATTACGGACCGGGTGGATGCCCGCCTCCTGAGAGCCGCCATTCAGCGCGTCTACTGGGAACTGGAAATTCTCAAGTTGCCCCGGAAAAACCCGCTGTTTTACCTGGACCAGACCCTGGGCAGCGTTTTCGAATTGCTGGTCCTTTCCAGCCCCATGACGGAATCGCGCGCCAATAACATCATTCTGCGTCTCGAAAATATCCCGGAAACGACGCGCCACGCGAAAAAGAACCTTGACCTCGCCCATCCGCCCGTTCGCCCAGGCCACCATTGATGCCCTGGCCGAAATTGATGAACGGCTGCGCCGCATGGAAACGGCGCTCGACGAGGTGTTTCCCGAAAAACTGCAGGGCCGGTTGCACAAGGCGGTCACCCGCGCAATTTCTGCGCTGGAGAAGTATTCCGCCTGGCTGGAGTCCCGGCTGGACAAGATGCAAACAGCGTTTGCCATTGGGCCCAAAGCCTACCAGTGGTTCCTGGTCAACGTGGCGTTGATGCCCTACACACCAGACGAGATCCTGGCCCTCGGGCAGCAAGCCTGGAACCGGGCGGTTGCCTGGCAAGTCCTGGAAGAAAACCGGAATCGTGACGTGCCCCAGTTGCCCCTGTTTGAAACGATTGATCAGCAGGTGCAGGCATCCCTGCTGCGGGAAAATGAGATCAGGACGTTCCTGGAAACACAGGACTTGATGACCGTTCCGGACTGGCTCATGCATTACCGGAATCGCCCGATACCCGCCTACCTGGAGCCCCTGGCCTTCATGGGTGTGACCGACGACCTGACATCCGCAACCCGGCTGGATGAAGACGCCTACCGTTACATCAGGGAGCCCTCGCCTGACCTCCCCTACTTCAGCCTGTCAGCCGCCAGGGATCCGCGACCCCTGATCATTCACGAAGGCATTCCCGGCCATTACTTCCAGTTGGCCATCTCCTGGGCCAATCCCGACCCGATCCGGCGGCATTTTATCGATTCCGGCATCAACGAGGGAATCGGGTTTTACGTCGAGGAAATGCTGTTGCAGGCGGGTTTATTCGACTTCAGTCCGCGCTCGAAGGAAATCATATACAGCTATGCGCGCCTCAGGGCTTTGCGCGTGGAGATTGACGTGCGGCTGGCAATCGGTGACTTCACCATCGACGAGGCGGCGGATTACCTGGCGCGCGCCGTACCCATGGACCGGGAAACCGCGCTGGAGGAAGCCGTATTCTTTGCATCCAATCCGGGCCAGGCGATTTCTTACCAGGTCGGCAAATCACAGATCCTGGCATTCCTCGCAGACGCAAAACTGGATCGGGGTGAGGAGTTTTCCCTGCGTGATTTCAACGACTTCCTGATCCGTAACGGCAATGTCCCGGTTGCCCTGCAGCGCTGGGAATACCTCGGCCGGGACGATGCCGTGCTGCGACTGGATGCGCTGGGCGGCAAGCCTGTTTCGGTCCCCCAGTAGGAGCGGATAAATCCGCTCGTAAGATCCAATAAACTCGCGGAACCAGGGCTAAACGGCAAGGGGAAACCGTTTCAAGTATCCAGCCCGATCCTGGGCGGCCTGGCTGGAGGAAATCGGCTCGACTTTCAGTCAGCCTTTAGTATTCTTCGCTAAAACCAACCTGTTCGTCATCACCAATATATTCGCAAGGCGGTGAAACAGCCGGAGAACCTTTTGGATGTAAGCACGAGGCATAAACAATGCGAGAATCGGCATACTCGACCCGCTTGGTTTCAACCCACCCGTCAACGCAATGCTCTGTAATTGCCTGCATGGCTTCGTCGTGCTGAACATTCGGCTCTGCCGTGTGATATTTGACTCCAATACTATCTTCGGTGCTGCATACAACTCCCGATAGAGACGAGATATCGCTTTTGCCCGACCCCGGCAAGGAACCTAGCGCAAGGACAACCTGCGCCGCAAAACAACCAGAAAGCAGTCCCAGCAATATGATACTGATAGTTAGTTTTATTACCTGACGGATGCGTGAGGTCACTGGATTCAGTATAGGCCTATTAAACAGGCCCATATATCAAAAGCCCCCAGCGGAAGGCTGGGGCCATGGCAGGGGCAGTGCCGTTAGTCGTTATCGTGCCTGTTCGTGCCGGTGGTGTCTCCAGGTAAACGACTCTTTAAAGAATCGGTGTTTTGAGCACATTCAGCTTCGACGGTAGTCCACCCTTCCACCGCCTCCCGACTGGTTTCGATGTAGGAGCCATTGCAGTGGTCAGTAATCAACTTCAGGACTTGTTCATGCTCGGCATTCGGGCCTACGCTGAGGTATTTGATTCGTATCATATCCTCATTGGAAGTTAGGACTATTGGTTTGTAATGATTCGTTTTTGATTTCAAAACCTCGTTATCTTTTTGCACAAGGATTTCTGTCAGAAAGTCACTTCCAAAACTCATAGCAGCACAGCCAGAGAGCAGTCCGAACAGTACAGGACCGATAGAGAGTTTCAATACATGATGGATGGCTGAGGGCACTAGATTCAGTATAGGCCTAATTCCTACTTCCAAACCCAAATAGAAAGACCCGACCTGGGGCGCGGTGGCTGTAGGTCAACGGCTCGACTATCTGCTTCAATTGATTCAGCTATCTGAATCAAATAGACAGCCCGAGACTCTGTTCTATACTGAAATATGCCGTGCGCGCCACTACATCATCGCCAGATTATTCTTATAAGTTACACAATTGGCCGACAACGAACGAATAACCTCCCGATCCCGTAGCGGTTACCGTCGCGCGTATATCTGTAAATCAATAGGCAAATTGACGGAGGTGAATGATGAAGCTGGTTCAATGGTTTTTAGCCGCGTTCTTGCTCGTGTTCGCGGGTTCTTTATTCGGGGGGAATCCGCCAAAAATGAACTCGGCACACAGCGGAATCTGTGACACTCTTAAAGGCGGCACTCCTGGCCTCTTTGGTCTGTGCGTAGCGTACTGCGAGGCAAACGACAAGGACACATTCGGCAAGACCAAAGTGTTGAGGAACTACAACCATAAAAGGGTAAAGGGTGTCGACCCAGAGATGCCATGTATTAAACAGGTTGAGTGTCCATGTTTTACATTTGACCAGGTATCGGCCATAGCCGACAGGGTCCCGGAGGCAGACACCTCCTGGTGTATCAATGGCCCAAATCCAAGCAGTTACACCTATCAGGACCTCCAGGTGCTGATCGGCGAACCGCCCGATGATCCCTGGCAGGAATGGGAAGCCAGAACCTGGGATTCTATTGGTAGCGAGGAAGTGGGCTGCGAATACAGAGACGTCTCCTGGGATGGGGAATCTTCAGAGGAGACGCTTGTTGAATGGACAGCCTCTGCCAATGACCAGAGCCGGGAATTTTTGCAGCAATGCATTGATATCATGGATGCCATATGGATTGTCTACGAGCTTCCCTATGACAGTGAGGCGGTGTCCTGCAAATAGTCGTTTGATGGTCAGGGACTGGTCGGGGCGTGAGGCTGACTCCGGGTTTTGAGTAAATCAGGACCAGTCAGAAGCCGAAGCCACGGTGCAAGCGGCAAACACCGTTGAATCATTCTGCCAAACAGGCCCTGCCCTGCCTGTAGGAAATTGGCTCTATTACTAGCTTTTTCCAATCTGAAAAAGGAAAACCCCCGACCGGATGGCCTGGGGGTTTTCTATTCTATCACTCAGGATTTTGGAGCGGTTTTCCGTACGCTTTCCGTACTGTGCCGCCTAAAATTACCTAAGTCATTGATTTCCTGGAGCGGGAAACGAGACTCGAACTCGCGACCCCAACCTTGGCAAGGTTGTGCTCTACCAACTGAGCTATTCCCGCAGTGGCTGGGTATTGTAAGGGATACGGGATCAGAGTCAACACTATTGAAGGTTTTTTGTGGCACAATACCGCCTCTTTGATAACAGGCGAGGGCTTATGGCCAAAGAAGATGTAATAGAAATGGACGGCATTGTTATGGAAACATTGCCGAACACCATGTTCAGGGTCGAGCTGGAAAACGGTCACGTGGTGACCGCGCACATTTCCGGCCGTATGCGTAAGCATTACATTCGAATACTCACGGGCGACAAGGTCAAAGTTGAATTGACGCCCTATGATCTCTCAAAAGGAAGAATAACCTACCGCACCAAGTAACCCCGTTCGGGCGCCTCATTCTGCAGGTGCCGGTATCGCCTTTGCTTTCCTGCTCTTTTTGGCAGTCACTTTGAGAACCAGTGTCTTCTCAGTGGATTCCGGATCCTGTTCACCGGGAGCAAAAACCCGTACTTTCCCACCACCGGTGAGATTTCCGAACAGCAGAGCATCCGCCAATGGCCGCTTGATCTGCTCCTGGATGACGCGCTTCATGGGGCGTGCCCCCATCTGCGGATCGAATCCCCTTTCCGCCAGCCATTCACGTGCCGGAACGCTTACCGAAATATCGACACCCTTGAGCGCCAGCTGTTCCTCGAGTTCGAGGATAAACTTGTCGACCACCATCAGGATAATCGGCATGTCCAGCGCTTTGAAATTGATGATGGCATCCAGCCGGTTGCGGAATTCAGGCGCAAAGGCCTTGCGAATCACTTCGAAAGCATCGCTGGAGTGATCCTGCTCGGTAAAACCGATGGAGCGCCTGGCGCTTTGCGCCGCACCCGCGTTGGTCGTCATGACCAGGATGACGTTGCGGAAATCGGCATGGCGTCCGTTGGTGTCGGTCAGCGTTCCGTGATCCATCACCTGCAACAGGATGTTGAACACATCCGGGTGGGCTTTCTCGATCTCGTCCAGCAGCAATACCGCATGTGGATTACGGGTCACCGCCTCTGTCAGCAAACCGCCCTGGTCGAAACCGACATAGCCCGGCGGCGCACCCACCAGGCGGGAAACCGAGTGGGCTTCCATGTACTCCGACATGTCGAAGCGGATCAACTCGATCCCCATCGTCATGGCCAGTTGGCGGGTAACTTCGGTCTTGCCGACGCCGGTCGGACCGGCAAACAGGAATGAACCAATCGGTTTTTCGGCGTCGCCCAGGCCTGCCCGCGACATCTTGATCGCGGCGGACAGGGCGCCGATGGCTTCGTCCTGGCCGAACACGACCAGTTTCAGATCGCGTTCCAGGTTCTTCAATGCATCCCGGTCCGACAGGGAAACCTGCTTGGCGGGAATCCTGGCCATGTGCGCGATGATTTGTTCGATATCCCCTTCGTCCAGCACGCTTTTCCGCTGGTCCTCCGGCAACAGGCGCTGGCGCGCCCCGGCTTCGTCGATCACGTCGATGGCCTTGTCCGGCAGGAACCGGTCGTTGATGTGCCGTGCGGAAAGTTCCACCGCCGCCACCAGCGACTTGTCGGTATAGGACACGTGGTGGTGATCCTCGAAACGGCTTTTCAGGCCGCGCAGAATTTCTATGGTTTCCTGAACACTGGGCTCGGAAATGTCGATCTTCTGGAAGCGGCGCGCCAACGCGCGATCTTTTTCGAATACCCCGCGAAATTCCTGGAAGGTGGTGGAACCGATGCAGCGCAAATCACCGGAAGCCAGCACCGGTTTGATCAGGTTGGAGGCGTCCATCACGCCGCCGGAAGCCGCTCCGGCCCCGATGATGGTGTGAATTTCATCGATGAAGAGGATGGCCCCGGGGATATTCTGCAATTCCTTCATCACGGCCTTCAGCCGTTTCTCGAAATCGCCGCGGTATTTCGTGCCGGCCAGCAGCGCACCGAGATCCAGCGCATAAATCGTCGAATCCAGCAGGATTTCCGGGACTTCCCTGTGCACGATACGACGCGCCAACCCCTCCGCCATAGCGGTTTTTCCGACCCCGGCCTCGCCAACCAGCAAAGGGTTGTTCTTGCGCCGCCGGCACAGGACCTGAACGGTCCTCTGGATTTCGTTTTCCCGCCCGATCAGCGGATCAATCTGGTCATCCCGGGCGCGCTGGTTGAGGTTGGAAGTGAACTGCTCCAGGGCGCTGGCTTTCTTTTCCGGGTCGCCCTGTTCTGCGTCCAGCATCGAATCATCGGCGGCACCGGCTTTGCCGCCTTCCTGTTTGCTGATTCCGTGAGAAATGTAGTCGACGACGTCCAGGCGGGATACGTCATGCCGGTTCAGAAGGTAATTGGCGTAAGAGTCTTTTTCGCTGAAGATCGCGACCAGTGCGTTTGCGCCCGTGACTTCTTCTTTTCCGGCGGACTGCACATGGTACAGCGCACGCTGCAGCACCCGCTGGAACCCGATGGTGGGCTGTGTGTCCCGGCTGTCGTCGTCACCGAGCACCGGCACCGTGTCTTCGAGTACTTTGCGGAGGTCTTTTTCCAGCGCCTCGACATCGGCGCCGCAACTGCTGAGGACGCTCAGCGCCGAAGCATTGTCGAGCAACGCGAGCAGCATGTGTTCGACGGTGAGAAACTCGTGCCGGTTCTCCCGCGCTTCCTGGTAGGCCTGGCTGATCGACAGTTCAAGTTCCTTGCTGAACACTGTTTTGCTTCCCCTGCAGTATGTGAACAATTAGACCGCTTTTAACCGCGGAAGATTTCAGGCTTTCTCCATCGTGCACTTGAGCGGATGTTCGCTCTGTCGTGAACATTCGTTGACCAAAGCGACCTTTGTTTCGGCAATTTCAAAGGTAAACACACCACACACACCTTTACCCTTGGTATGTACGTGCAGCATGACCTGGGTCGCCCGGTCGTAATTCATGCCGAAAAAGGTTCTGAGAATTTCGATTACAAAGTCCATGGGCGTGTAATCGTCATTCAGCAGGATAACGCGGTACATCGGCGGAAGTTTGAGTTCCGGCCGCGACTCTTCCAGCGCCAGACCCTGTTCCTTGTGTGATTCGAGTTCCTGTCCCATGGCGGAATTCTATCCCAGATGATTTTATTCGGGTAGTGCCCCGGATTCCGATTGGCGATGTGGGCTTTTCAGATCACCTGACCGTCCCCATTTAGTGAGGCATGAGCGAAAAGCCAAAAAAGCAGGGTTTGATCATGGTCGCCATGTCCGGCGGCGTGGATTCTTCCGTGTCCGCGCTCCTGCTTCGTGATGCGGGCAATTCCATTGCCGGCATGTTCATGAAGAACTGGGAGGAAGACGACCGGTTTGGAACCTGCCCCGCGGAAGAAGACGCGGCTGATGCGCAAGCCGTTGCCGATGCGATCGGTATCCGCCTGCACAAGCGGAATTTTGCGGCGGAGTACTGGGACCATGTATTCGAGGATTTCCTGGCGGAATACCGCGCGGGCAGGACCCCGAACCCGGACATTTTGTGTAACCGTGAAATCAAGTTCAAGACTTTCCTGGAACACGCCATGGACCTCGGCGCTGAATTCATTGCAACCGGTCACTACGTGCGCAGTGACCGGCAGGACGGCATTTACCGCCTGCTGCGGGGCCTGGACCCGAACAAGGACCAGAGCTATTTCCTCTATACCATCGGTCAGCAGCAACTCGCGCGTACGCTTTTCCCGGTGGGCGAACTGCAAAAACCGGAGGTCCGGGCCGTGGCTGAACATGCCCGGCTGCCGGTTCACGATAAAAAAGACAGCACCGGGATCTGTTTTATCGGTGAGCGGAATTTCAAGGACTTCCTGGCCGAATACATCCCTCCGTCACCCGGTGAAATCCGCACCGTGGAGGGCCGTGTCATCGCGCAACACTCCGGGCTGATGTACTACACGCTGGGGCAGAGACAGGGACTCGGGATTGGCGGCTTGCGCGGTTTCAGCGACGATCCCTGGTACGTGCTGCACAAGGACCAGGAGCACAACATCCTCTACGCGGGACAGGGACACGACCACCCCTGGCTGTTTTCCGGGACATTGCAAGCCGGGCAGCTCAGCTGGGTTTCCGGCACGCCGCCAGCCGCCGGTTCCCGGCTGACCGCGAAAATCCGCTACCGGCAATCGGATCAACCCTGCACGGTGCGTGAAATATCCTCGGGCAGACTGGTGCTGGAATTCGAACAGGAACAAAGAGCCGCCACCGCAGGGCAGTCGGTGGTGCTGTACGATGGTGAAAATTGCCTGGGCGGTGGTGTGATTTCCTGGGCGGACACGCCTCCGGCCACCCGTCAATGGCGCACAAATGAAAAGGTAACCGCATGAAAGAACGAACCCTGGCATTAGCCGGATTATTCCAGGCAACGGAACTGGTACGGCAAGCAGCAAATCACGGCACCTGGTCCGGTTACGCGGCCAGTTCGAGCCTGCAAAGCCTGTTCAAGCTCGAGGCCGATACAACTGCTGAAATCTACGGCGGAACACCCAAGGTGAGACTGGGTATCGAAACCCTGTTGGCCATCCTGCAGGGCGACAACCATTACACCGACTCGCTCCGTTATGCCGTGGGATTGTTACAGATCGAGAAAAAGTTCCGGCGGGCCGGCAAGGTGCAGGATGAAGTCGGCGAGCGCCTGAAGGAGATTTCAGCGATCGGCGCAGACCTCGCGCAACATGAACGTGAAGACCTGCAGGCGCAGGACATTTCCGACCTGTATGCCAGTACGATAAGCCGGATAGCCCCCAGGATCATGGTCAGCGGCAAACCCCAGTACCTGAAGAGCGAACGTACCGTGGCCTGGGTGCGAACCCTGTTATTTGCGGGGCTGCGCTCCGCCATCCTGTGGAGCCAGATGGGCGGAGGCCGGTTTGAACTGATGTTCGGGCGTAAAAAAATCATCAAAGAAGCCGAATCCCTGTTGATGGGTTGACCGGAGTATCACGACATTATTAATTCGCCCTGTGAAGCCCGCTCGAATTCAGCGATAATCAGCAGTCCACCAAACCACCCAGTCGAATAACGGAGAACAGCATGGGAGATTCCTTCTCAACCGCCTCCAGCCTGAAAGTCAATGGCCAGGAATACCGCTACTACAGCCTGGAAAAGCTCGCCCCGAAACACGACATTTCACGGCTTCCTTTCAGCCTGAAGATACTGCTCGAGAATTTGCTGCGGCATGAAAACGGTGTGGACGTCAGCCGGAGTGATATTGAAGCGCTTTGTAACTGGAATCCGAAAGCCGAACCCGACACGGAGATTGCATTCACGCCCGCGCGGGTTGTGCTGCAGGATTTCACCGGGGTGCCGGCGGTAGTCGACCTGGCCGCAATGCGCGATGCGATGACGGCCCTGGGTGGCTCGGCCAACCAGATCAACCCGCTGTCCCCGGCAGAGTTGGTCATCGATCACTCGGTCCAGGTTGACAGCTTCGGCAAGGCCAACTCACTGGATCTCAACAACGAGATCGAGTTCCAGCGCAATAATGAGCGTTACAGCTTCCTGCGCTGGGGCCAGTCGGCATTCAGCAATTTCCGGGTGGTCCCGCCGAATACCGGCATCGTCCACCAGGTAAACCTGGAGCACCTGGCACGGGTTGTGTTTGGAACCGATGGCGTGGCCTATCCCGACACCGTTGTCGGCACCGACTCGCACACCACGATGATCAATGGCATCGGAGTCCTGGGCTGGGGTGTGGGCGGTATCGAAGCTGAAGCGGCCATGCTCGGCCAGGCGATCACCATGCTGATACCGCAAGTGGTGGGTTTCAAGCTGACCGGGAAGCTTCCCGAGGGCGCAACCGCCACTGACCTGGTTTTGACCATCGTGGAAATGCTGCGCAAGCTCGGCGTGGTCGGCAAATTCGTCGAATTCTTCGGAAGTGGCCTGGAGAACCTGCCACTGGCAGACCGCGCCACGATCGCCAACATGGCGCCCGAGTACGGCGCCACCTGCGGCATATTCCCGGTGGACAACGAAAGCCTGCGCTACCTGACGATTGTCCGGCCGGTCTGACGACCAGGTGGCCCTGGTGGAAGCCTATATGAAAGCACAGGGCATGTTCCATACCGCGGACCAGCCCGATGCCGAATACAGCGAGATTATCGAACTGGACATGGCGTCCGTCATGCCCAGCCTGGCCGGTCCGAAACGTCCGCAGGACCGCGTACTGCTCAGCGAGGCTGCGGACAATTACCGGAAGCACGTCGGTGAACATCACGACGCCCGGGTCAAAGCGGCCGAAGCCCGGTTTGAAAACGAAGGCGGAGGAACGGCGGTCGGAGTTGATGAAAGCATCACCAACCCGGTCGCGCCGGTGAATTACGCCGGCGAAGATTTTGATCTCAGTGATGGCGCGATCGTGATCGCCGCGATCACTTCATGCACCAATACGTCCAATCCCGCCGTCATGCTCGGGGCCGGCCTGCTGGCCCGCAACGCGGTCGCCAGGGGATTACGCGTCAAGCCCTGGGTGAAGACTTCGCTTGGACCAGGCTCGCGCGTGGTCAGCGACTACTTTGAAAAAGCCGGCCTGATGGACGACCTGGAAGCGCTCGGGTTCAACGTCGTCGGCTATGGCTGCACCACCTGCATCGGTAACTCCGGCCCGCTTCCCGCGCCGATCGAAGCGGCGATCCGGGAACACGACCTGGTGGCCGTTTCGGTGCTGTCCGGCAACCGCAACTTCGAAGGGCGCGTGCACGCCCATGTGAAAATGAACTACCTGGCCTCACCGCCGCTGGTGGTCGCTTACGCGCTGGCCGGGCGGATGGACGTCGACCTGACCCGGGACCCGCTGGGCGAAGACCGGGATGGAAATCCCGTTTATCTCAGGGACATCTGGCCGACCACCTTCGAGGTGCAGGATGTCGTGGCCAAAAACGTGACTTCGGAAATGTTCCGCAAGAGTTATTCCAGTGTGTTCAAGGGGGACGATCGCTGGAACAGCATCGACTCACCGGAAGGAGAGATGTTCGACTGGCAGGATGACTCCACCTATGTGCAAAACCCGCCCTACTTCCGCGGAATGACGCTGGAGCTTGCCGACGATCCCCGAGATCACGGGTGCCCGTTGCCTTGCGAAACTGGGCGATTCAATCACGACGGACCACATTTCCCCGGCCGGCGCCATCAAGGAAGACTCCCCTGCAGGAGAGTACCTGAAGAGCAAAGGCGTGCAGAAAGCTGACTTCAACTCCTACGGTTCGCGCCGCGGCAACCACGAAGTCATGATGCGGGGTACTTTTGCCAATGTCCGCCTGCGCAATCAACTGGCGCCGGGAACCGAGGGCGGTTGGACCACTTTTCAGCCTACCGGTGAACAGATGAGCATTTACGACGCCGCGATGAAATACCAGGCCCAGGGCACTCCGCTGGTCATACTGGCCGGCAAGGAGTACGGCACCGGCTCATCGCGTGACTGGGCCGCCAAGGGCACCAACCTGCTGGGTGTGAAAGCCGTGATCACCGAAAGCTTTGAGCGGATTCACCGCTCGAACCTGGTCGGGATGGGCGTGTTGCCGCTGAACTTCATGCCAGGTGAAAGCGCTGATTCTCTCGGTCTTTCCGGAAAGGAAACCTTTAGTATTGAATGGCCTGCAGATCGTTCTTCAGGTAATGTCACCGTAACGGCCAAGGCTGAAAACGGGGATGTGAAGCAGTTCCAGGCCAGGGTACGCATCGATACGCCCAAGGAAGCGGAGTACTACCGTCACGGGGGTATCCTGCATTACGTTCTGAGGCAACTCGCGGCCGCCTGAAGCGGTTTGCGCCGCCGGCTGTAACGGTCTTTCGGTACAGGTGGAGCAGGCATGCCCGCTTTTATGACGGCTTATCACGGCCTCTGTCATTGATCTGTTGCGGGCATTGTCTCCTGTAAAAACCCGGTCACCCGTGCCCGGACCTCTGCGTGATGTCCAAGCAACAGGTGCCCTCCGGTTTCCAGTGCCATGAACCGGGCGCCTCGAATGTGCTGTGCCGTGTACTCGCCGAATGCGAACGGATTGATGCCGTCATCCCGAGCGTGAATGACCAGGGTTGGCGCCGTGATTTCCTGCAGCGGGTAGTGGGTTCGTGGATCAATCGCCGCCCCTTCGTTGCGCAAACCATCCACTCGCATCGTCACCGGCTGGAACGCATCGACCAGGCTTGCAACAAAGCTCTTTTCTTCGGGCGTCATCGAATCGCGCAACTCCGGCCTGACATCGAAAATGACTTCCAATCCGGAACCGGCCACTTTCTGAAGAATCCAGAACGGAAAATCGGAACTGAAAAGCGCCTGGTAAATCCAGATGGGAACCGGCAACTGCTGCTCCTCCGCCGTCATTGGTGTATAGGGTGCCGATGACAGGAACACGAGCGCTGATGTCCTGGCCGGGTAACGCAGCGCAAACTGCAGTGCGGGTGGCACCCCGCCGGACATGGCGACAATCGCAACACGTTCAATTCCCAGTGAATCCAGCAAACTGGCAAAGGCATCCGCCTGGGCCGGGGTCGATGCATCGGGCGGCAATTGCGAGCGGAGGTAGCCGAATCGGGAAGGGACGATCCATTGAAAGCCCCCGCCACCAAAGGCCGCAGGAATGGCCCTGCCCTGGTCGTATCCACCACCCGCACCGTGTAAGACCAGGACGGCCGGGCCACTGCCCCAACGGGTGAACTCAACCGCCCCGTATGGCGTCTGGATGACCTGGCTTTCAGACGCCAGGCGCTGGACCGTGGTGGTCATGTCGTGCCGATAAACGAGATAAATCGCACCAGTCATGACGAACAAAGCAAGGACAAAAATAATCACTTTACGCGCCTTGAACTTCATCGCCGGTTCGCAGGATTTGCTGCAGGGTGACGAATGCGGGTGACGTTCACCTTGAAAAACGGGAAGTATTCGTCAGTTTCAAAGAAATTTCCCGCCTCGATCCGGGTTGGCAAACGAAACCCACCGAAATTCGCGAACTCTGACAGGTAACCGCCAAATGGCTGGAGGGAGACCAGGCGTGCCCACAGCCTGTCGTCCGCCCTGTGATCGGTCCAGCGCCATCCGATGCAAACAAGCAGGACGATGGTGATCACACTCGCCAGGATAAATACCGTTAAAATCATCGCCGGGTTGCCAAATGCTCACTTCGACGAGCGCCAGCCCGCAGCGGGCGGTCACTCGCCTATCACTATCGTTTTATAGAATACGCCGAAATCTGCTCATTGCGCCATGGACCGGGGAAAAGCCCGAACCACGCGCAGGTAACGCTCCGCTTCGGCGGAACTGATGGCTTCCGGGTTGCCCAGGATCTCCAGTTCATCGCCCTGCAGGCGGGCGACCGGAACACCATTGCGCAGCAGGATCCGGTTTCCCGCTTTGGCGGTGGTTTTGACGCCCGGCGTGATGACACCCCCCAGGTTCAACGGATCACTGGCGTTGATCACATGGTAGCGGTCGTCGGCCGGCTCGGCGCCGTGCCGGCGTAACAGTCCAACAGCTTCCGGCAATGCAAACTGCTCACCGGAAAATCCATCGACGAACCGCCCGCCATGAACCTCGCCACGGTCTTCCATCCGGCGCAGGTAGCGCAGCAAATGCCGCCATGGGGGCGCCAGCGACTCGCGGTCGAGCACGGCCCGGAAGACGACCCCGTAGCGTCTGAGCAGAGACTCGCAAACGGTCGCCAGGGCCGCCTGGTCCAACCGGATTTCGTTTCCGGAAGACTCGGTTTCCGAGCCGGGTCCGGCGGTCACGCTCCAGCGGCCCAGCAAACCGGGCTGACCCGCGCCCCTGCGCGCCGCTTTTTGTTTACGGCGTTTTTCCGCCTCGGGCCGGATCAGCCAGCGCAGTGGAGAAAATGCGTCAGACGTCACCAGCCCTCGCGCCACCAATTCACCCACCGCCTGTTCCAGCTGGATCGGCATCAGGCCGGTATTCTGCTCCAGGTCGGCTGTAAACATCGCGCCATGCCCATACAGCACCTGGAGCACCCTGTCGGCCAGACCGCCTGGTTTTTCGGCCGTAGCGCCCGGCTCCGGCCGCCAGGCCGCGGCATGACGCCTGGGTATGATGGCGATCGGTGTTGCCGCCAGCAGTTGCTGGGTGCCCTGCCCGGCGCTGAACGGCCGAAACCAGGTAGCCTGACCGCTGAGGAACTGCTCATCCAGACGTTGCGGAGAGTAATCTGCGCACCGCCGTGCCAGCAGTCCGTGTTCCCATGCTGCCACCGGCGCGGACCAGCCTTCCAGCAGGGCCAGGGCCTGGTCTACCTCTCCCGACGGGTCGTCCATGCCGTGCCAGGCCAGCAGAAACCGCATGAACGCAGCCGGCGACACCGGTCGGGCGGCTTTTCTGCGCCGTTCGCGGCTGTATCGGTGGATGCGCGCCAACAGCCTGCGTTCACACCAGGTTTTGTCGCGGTTTTCGATCGCGCCACCGTTATCCATGACGATCGCATAGCCCTCGTTTTGCAAGGTCAGCAGAGCGACATCGATGTCGCCCTGGGGTAATGCAAAATCCGCGGCCAGTGTCGAGGCAGCGACCGGCCCCAGTCCGGACAGCCTGGAGCGCAGCAACTCGACCAGCGCCAGCTCGCGGCCGGGTCCGGAAACCGTGTAGACCGGTGACGGGTCGGGACAGGCCACGGCCGCCGGATGAACGGCAAGGAACTCTCCCAGCCGCTCGGTCGCCACCCACCAGGCCAGGCCGTTCTCTTCCACGCACACGGCGCGGAAGTCCGCCGCCAGCGATTGGAACCACTTCACCCAGCTTTCGGAGCCTGCGGGTGATCCGGCTGCTCCGCCGGGAACCGATGTGCCGTTACTCGATATGCCGGTTGAAAACTCGGGGCGGGTCAGGAAACCCAGTTGCAACAGCCCGTCATGCAATTCATCCGGATTGCGCGGCCGGATCCAGGCCTCGGACCGGACCTGGTCGGTGGCATCGACCGAAATGATGCTCAGCGTTGCCGCGTCGCCCAGGTCATTCGGATTCTGGCTGATCGCGCGGGTCCGCCGGTTCTCGGCTTCACCGTCGTCCAGGAAGGCGTAAGGCCGCGCATTGATGATCTCTGCAGACAGCGGTGACGGCCCCGTCAGGTCCAGGCAGCGAAGTTCGATTTCACCGGCCTCGATCCGTTTCAACAAGACTTCAAGGCCGTCGATGTCCATGGCGTCTGTCAGGCAATCGCTGATGGTCTGGTTGACCAGGGGATGATCCGGGATTTCACGCTCCCCGCGAATGTTTTCCAGGCAGGCCAGTTGGTCCGGAAAGACGACGGCCACCAGGTCTTCCGCCGCATTTCGTTGCCACTGGGGAGGTAACTTCTGCCCGTTTCGCATGCGCTGCACGGCAAGTGCGATGGTCGCGTTCCAGCGCCAGCGCACCTCGAACATCGGCGCGTCCAGCAAGGCCTGGACCAGCACCTGGCGGACGCTCGCCGATTTCAGATAGCCCGGCACATCCGAAGTTTCGAAACTGTGTGTTTCCCCCAGTGACAGGATCAGGCTGTCTTCCAGCGCCGCCGCCTGCAATTCGAAATTGAAATGCCGGCAGAACCGCTTTCTCAGCGCCAGGCCCCAGGCCCGCATGATCCGCGAACCCAACGGCGCGTGGATCACCAGGTGCATGTCGCCCGTATCGTCAAAAAACCGCTCCAGTACGATCCGGTCGCGGGTCGGGATTCCGCCCAGCGCCAGGCGCGCAGCATCCAGGTAATTCACCGCCTGGGCAGCCGCCGCCGGCTCGATTCCGGAATCCACCAGGCTATCGTAAGCCGCCTGTACGCCGCCCAGGGTCAAGAGCCCGTCGACTTCCTGCCGCAAGCCCGACACGGCGGCTGAAAGCTCGTCGCTGCGCCCCTGTGCGTCACCCACCCAGAACGGAATCGTAGGGGGCTGTCCTTTTGCATCCTCGACCAGTACGCGGCCCTGCTCGATCTTGATGATCCGGTAGCTCGTGTTTCCCAGTTGAAAAATGTCGCCGGGAAGGCTTTCAAAGGAAAAGTCTTCATTCAGCGTACCCACCCGGTAACCTTGCGGCAGCATCACGACGTCGTAGTCGAAATGGTCGGGAATGGCGCCGCCATTTTGCAGCGCCGCCAGCCGGGCGGACGGGCGGGGCCTCAACCGGCCGTTAATGGCGTCGTGGTGCAGGAATGCCGCCCGCCTCCCCCGCCGGGTTGCATAGCCGTTTGCCAGCATTTCGACGACGTCCTGAAATGCGGCCGCGGAAAGATTCCGGTAGGGCCAGGTCTCTTTGACCAACTCGAGCAACGGCCCGGTTTCCCATTCCCGGGCACTGACCTCGGCAACCAATTGTTGCGCCAGCACATCCAGTGGCGCCTCCGGAATGAGCACGCGATCCAGCGCCCCTTCGCGCACCGCCCGGATCAGGGCCACGCTCTCCACCAGGTCATCCCGTGAGACGGGAAACAGCCTGCCCTTGGGAATTTCACCGACGGCGTGACCTGCCCGGCCCACCCGTTGAATGAAGGCCGAAATGCTGCCCGGTGAGCCGATCTGGCAAACCAGGTCGACATGACCGATATCTATTCCGAGTTCAAGCGATGCGGTAGCGACCAGGGCGCGTAATTGCCCCGCCTTCAGCGCTTGCTCCGCCTCCAGGCGGTGGCCGCGCGAAAGACTGCCGTGGTGCGCAGTCACAGCCTCCTCCCCCAGCCGTTCTGCAAGGTGCCTGGCCAGGCGTTCCGCCAGCCTGCGCGTGTTGACGAATATGAGGGTGGTGCGGTGTTCTTCGATCAGCGCTTCCAGGCGATCGTAGATTTCTTCCCAGACTTCGTTGGCCATCACGGGCGAGAGCGGGGATTGCGGCACCACCAGGGCCAGGTCACGGTCCCGTTGATGCCCGGTATCCACGATCTCACACGGCCCTCCACCGGTCAGGAAGTCTGCAATCAGGCTGATCGGATTTTGCGTCGCGGAAAGCCCGATACGGCGGGCCCGTTGCCGGCCTTCCTGGTCGCACAAGGCATCCAGCCTGGCCAGCGACAGCGCCAGGTGACTGCCCCGCTTGCTCCCGGCCACTGCGTGTATTTCATCCACGATCACCGTGCTGACACCGCCGAGCATGTTTCGTCCCGAAGCCGAAGTCAGCAGCAGGTACAGTGATTCGGGCGTCGTAACCAGTATCTGGGGAGGGGATCGGCGCATTTTTTCCCGTTCACCGGGCGTCGTATCGCCGGTTCGTACCATGGCGCGAATACCCGACGCCCTGCCCTCGTTTATGCCCAGCCATTGGTCAATGCCTTCAAGCGGCAGACGCAGATTGCGTTCAATGTCATTGGACAGAGCCTTCAGCGGCGAAACATAAAGAATCTGTACGCCGTCAGCGAGCGGCTGGCGCTGACTCTGAACCACGAGTTCATTGATCGCGCACAGGAAGGCTGCGAGCGTTTTCCCGCTGCCGGTGGGGGCTGCGATCAGGACGTTCTGATCAGAATTGATGGCCGACCAGGCCGATGTCTGTACCGGTGTCGCAGAATCGAAGGCCGCGCTGAACCATGAACGGACTGCCGGATGAAAGTTGGAAAGAGCCATCGGATCATTCTACCCGATGCATTCTCAAAAGCTGAGACGGCCAGAGACTGCCAGGTTTCACGCTTATTCCAGCACCGCCGGTTTCCAGTTGGCGGAATGCAGCAGCCACTCGCTGTCGACCAGTGTCCACGAGGTATCGAATTCAAATAATTGCCCGTTCTCCGGAATCCAGTTCGGTCCACCGGTCACCAGCGCCGTGAAAGTTGCGGACGCCGAGTCTGCACCCGTCTCCGTTACCCGGATCGGAAACAGCTGGACTTGCAGATTCTTGTGCCGGTTCAATTGAAACAGGACCATGGCCCGGACCTGTTCGCGCGTCATGGCCTCGCGCTGGCCGGTGAAATCTTCGGCGATATGCGCCATGAATCTGCGGCGCTCACCCGCCTCGATGGTTGCTTCCATATCGCGAATGGCCGCAATTACCCGCTGTTCGACGGTCAATGGCTTATCACAGGCGGCCAGCGCCGCCAGGAGTAACAGGGTCAGCAGTAAAGAAACCCGACCTGGCCTCACTCCGGCTTTACCAGGTAGGCCTCCAGCAAGCGCGAGGCAACGATGATCAGGTCGTGTTCGGTGACGATACCGACCAGCTTGTGATTTCGCGTGACCGGAAGGCAGGACAGGTTCTTTTCACGCATCAACCGGATCGCATCGACGGTTGGCGTGTCCGGATGCACGGTAATGGGTTCCCGGTTCATGATCTCTTCCACGGTCACGCTGACGTCTTTACCGACGCGCCCCTGGGCCATCAATCGCAGCAATGCACGGTGCGAGACCAATCCGACCAGTTTGCCATTGTCATTTTCCACCGGCACGTGACGGATATGCCGCCAATCCATCAGCGTGGCGGCAAAGTCGACGATGTCGTCGGTACGCACGGTAAAGAGATCCTGGGTCATGAACTGGCCCACGGTACGGTAACTCTCGCGCCAGTCCTGTTCGGCGCAGTATTCGGCCAGCTTCCACTGGGAAATCTGTTTGCCGGAGGATTGCTGTTCGACCATGCTGCTGACGATGCACCTGAGGCGCTGGTCCAGCGTTCCGCGGTCTTTCATTTCCTCCAGCGACTCCAGTGCCCAGCGCGAACCGGTACGCCGCATGGCGACCCGGTCATGCACCACCCCGAGGTAACGGTCGATGTCATCCTGGTCGATGCCGGCCTGCTGCAAACCTTCCCGCGCCATGGGCAACAGTTGTTCCAGAATCAGTTCCTTGGCCGGCAAATGGGTATCATTGAACCAGTTCATCTGGGCGCGTATTCCATCGCGAGCCGCCGCCAGGAAATTGGACTTCACGTCGGCGAAGATCAGGTGGTCGCGAATGTCATTTACCTGCTCGATCATTCCCATCATCATGCCGTAGAAAAAGGCGGCATTGGCCACCTCGTCGATGATAGTCGGCCCGGCCGGGATAACCCGGTTTTCAATCCGCAGGTGGGGAATGTTGTTGTGCACGCCATAGCAAGGCCGGTTCCAGCGGTATACCGTTCCATTATGCAGGCGCAGCGCGTTCAGCGACGGAATAACTCCGCGTTCGATCATGCCGAGCGGATCTTCTTCGGTGTCGGTGGTCAACACGATGCGGAAGCGCGCGATATCCTCTTTGAAAATCTCGGTCACGGACTCGTCGATCCAGCGGTCTCCAAAATGGACTCGTGGCTTGAGACCCCGTTCCTGGTGGGTTTTCGACCGCGTATCAATGGAGTATTCAAACACGGCAATACGCGTTTCATGCCACAGGCGTTTGCCCAGCAGAATCGGGGAATTAACGGCCGCGGCCAGCAAGGGCGCCGTCACGGTTTGCGCGATATTGTAGTTTTTTGCAAAATTTTCCGGGCTGACCTGGAAATGCACCTGGAAACTGGTGTTACAGGCTTCCAGCATCACGTTATCGTGCTTTACCGACAACTGGTCAATACCGTTGATGGTAAACCGGAATTCACTGCCCCTGAGTGCGCGTATGGCGTCGTTCAGTGCGTGATATCGAGGGGTCGGCACCATCGATTCCAGGCCCAGGTTTTCCCGGGTCAGCGTGGGGAGTATCCCCACCAGCGCTATATCGCAGTCAAACCGGGCTGCCGTTGCACGGGCGTGCTTATAAATTTCCTGCGCCTCCCGTTCCATCAGGCGCAGGCAATTGCCGCCGAGTTTGTGCGGCGCCAGGTTGGCTTCCAGGTTAAACAGACCCAGTTCGTGCGTGAAACGGGGATCATCGATGACATCCAGGATTTCCATCGCGCGGGGTGCTGGCTTGTGCGCCTTGTCAATCAGGAACATTTCCTGTTCGGCCCCGATCCGGCGGACACCGGATTCGACCAGGCCCATTTCGAGCATTTTCTCCAGCGCATTGACTTCCGTCAGCAGCGATTTCATGAACTCCTGGTGAGTTGCCTCGTCGTTGACTCTTTCTACGTTCTGCTCACCCATTCTCAGCCACTCTGCCTGGTTTACGATTCATTATCACATAATGATCGGCGGAAATGCTTCTGACTTCGGTCAACATATTTTTTTCATCGCCACGCGATGATATAGACTATACAGGGAATAAATTACGAGGAATCAACGTGAAACAGCCTTGGCTAGACAGTTACCCAGAAGGTGTTCCGGCGCAGATCGACCTGGGCGAATATTCTTCAATCCTGGATATTTTCAACCAGAGCGTAGAGCGTTTTGGCGAACAAACCGCCTATGTGAATTTCGAACAGGAACTGACCTACCGTGAACTGGATCGTCAGACCCGCAATTTTGCCGCCTGGTTGCAAAGCAAGGGTCTGAAAAAGGGCGACCGGATCGCCTTGATGATGCCCAATATTCTTCAATACCCGGTGGCTATTTTCGGCGCGATGAAGGCGGGGCTGATTATCGTCAACACCAACCCCATGTACACGCCGCGTGAACTGAAGCACCAACTCACGGACTCCGGCGCCCGCGCGATCATCGTGGTGGAAAATTTCGCCAATGTACTTGAAAAGGTCCGGGCTGAAACCGGTGTAGAGCAAGTCATCACCACGCAGATCGGTGATTTACTGGGTTTTCCAAAACGCCTGCTGGTCAATTTTACGCTGAAATACGTCAGGAAGGCGGTCCCCGACTTCAAACTACCGGGGTCGACCTCTTTTACCGACGTCCTGAAGGAAGGCGAACGGTTGCCGCTGACGGCTGTTCCAAACGACCTCGACGACATTGCCTTTCTGCAATACACCGGGGGCACCACCGGCGTGGCCAAGGGGGCCATGCTGACCCATGGAAACCTGGTCGCCAACATGCTGCAATCCAAGGCCTGGATGATTCCCGCCGGGGTCGGCCGGGATACCGAGGTCGTAATCACCGCATTGCCGCTTTACCACATCTTCGCATTGACAGCTAACTGCCTGGTCTTCATGGCCATGGGCGGGATCAACGTCCTGATTACCGATCCGCGCGACATTACAGCCTTCATACAGACCCTGAAAAAGGTTCCGTTTACCTTCATTCCGGGTGTCAACACCCTGTTCAACAGCATGCTCAATACACCGGCGTTCGCCGAACTCGATTTCAGCACGCTGAAAGGAGCCCTCGGCGGCGGCATGGCGGTGCAACGGGCAGTGGCCGAGAAATGGCGAAAGGTTACCGGCACCCCGCTGGTCGAAGCTTACGGCCTGACAGAAACCTCTCCGGCCGCGTGTATCAACCCGATGGATATTGAGGGCTTTAACGGCTGCATCGGGTTACCCATCCCTTCCACCGACTGCGCTGTGATGAACGACGAGGGAGAGTTGCTTCCGGAAGGTGAAGTCGGTGAGTTGGTGATCCGGGGCCCGCAGGTCATGAAGGGATACTGGAAACGGCCTGAAGAAACAGCAAAAGTTATGACCGAAGACGGCTGGTTGCGTACCGGTGACATTGCGCTGATGACCGAAGACGGTTTTTTCAAAATCGTTGATCGTAAGAAGGACATGATCCTGGTTTCCGGGTTCAACGTGTTTCCGAACGAAATTGAAGATGTCATCGCATCGCACCCCAAGGTGCTCGAAGTCGCCGTGATCGGTGTTCCGGACGACAAATCTGTGGAAGCAGTCAAGGTGTTCGTGGTCAAGTCCGACCCCTCGTTGACGGAACCGGAGCTTCGGGAATACTGCAAGGAACAGTTGACGGGTTACAAGCGCCCGCGCCACATCGAGTTCCGCGAGGAACTCCCCAAGTCCAACGTCGGCAAGATACTGCGGCGTGAGCTGCGCGACGAGGAACTGAAAAAACACCAAAAGTAGGAGCGGCCCACGGCCGCGAATGAGCCAGAGCCGCAGATGCTCAACGGCAACCGGCGGGCGGGATGCCCGATCGAGGCCGCCCAGCACAGGACAAGGTGAGACCGCGAAGCGGTCGAGAGGGTAGCCTGGGCTATGGGCTGTGAGGCCGGCCCGTCAGGATTTTTGCTGCGCGAGGGGAGTCCCGCAGGGACCATTGAGCCGAAGAAGCCGGTACTTGAGCATCTGCTGCTCTGCAACATTCGCGGATGAATCCGCTCCTACGGCACATTCGCGGATGAATCCGCTCCTACGGCACATTCGCGGACGCACGACGGCATTCCAACAGGACTTCTTTGCCTGCGGCAAAACCGTCCTGTCTTCATCGCCTGTGCTAATCCGCTCCTACAAGCCAATACCGCGGATAGTTACTTTTTTGTCCTGAGCGTTTGCCCGTGAACTATCCTCGCATCGCCCCAGCGCTTGTTGATCGCATCGAATACCCGGTCCAGCGCCTGGTCTGACCGGCTGTCCGCCAGGTCGCCGGTCGAATGGTCCGGGGAGTGTATCTTTTCGAGACCGGACACGCCCATTCCCAGCAAGCGGACCGGCGTGGTCTTGTGGTTTTCACGCCAGCTTTCAAACAGTGCGCGCGCCATCCGGTAAAGTGTCCTGGTACTGTTCGAGCACGCCCGCATGCTGCGGCTTCGCGTCACGGTGTGGAAAGCCGGATCACGGATCTTGATCACCACCGTACTGGCCATCAGGCCCTGTTCGCGCAGTCGACGGGAGACATTTTCCGACTGGGTCTGCAGCTCGGCGAGTAAATATTCCCGCTCGGTAATGTCCTGGTCGAAGGTGACTTCGTGACTGATCGATTTGTCCGGCCGGTCAGGCGTGACCTCGCGGTCATCCTCGCCCCGGCACAGGCTCAGAAAATGGCCGGACCGGTTACCGAGAACGGGTTGCAGGATCGAGATATCGGAACGTCTCAGCTGGCCGATCGTCAGGATGCCCAATGCCTTCAGCCTGGGGGCGGTCTTGCTGCCGATTCCCCAGAGGCGGCTGATCGGCATCGGGTCCAGAAAAGCGTGAAGTTTTTGCGGATCAACGTAAAACAAACCATCCGGTTTGCAGATATCCGACGCCAGCTTGGCCAGAAACTTGTTGTGCGCCAGCCCCACGGACGCTGTCAGCCCGGTTTCCGCCCGGATCCTGGCTTTGATTTTCCGGCCAATTTCCAGGTGGCTGCCGAACAGCTTCAGGCTGCCGGACACATCCAGGAAAGCTTCATCGAGGGATAGCCCTTCAACCAGCGGCGTGAAGTCCCGGAATATCGAAAAAACTTCGGCGGATTTTTCGCGGTACCTGGCTATTCTAGGACGAATGAAACGGGCCTGTGGGCACAGACGTTTCGCCCTGCTCATCGGCAAGGCCGAATGAACCCCGTAAGTGCGTGCCTCGTAACTTGCCGTCGCCACCACGCCGCGCGGACCAAGACCGCCAACAATCACGGGCAGTCCCTTCAGCGCCGGGTCGTCAAGGCATTCAACTGCCGCATAAAACGCGTCCATGTCCACGTGGATGATCGCGCGTTGTGTATTTTGCATCATTTGATCGCCGGGGTCCCTCGCGTCATTATATCCCCATGCCCAACACAACCCATTCCGGTCTACTCCCCGCGCCTCCCCTTGATCAATTTCCCATCCTGGACAGGGGCTTGTACTTCAACCACGCAGCGGTGGGGCCGTGGCCTCGCTGCACTGCCGAAGCCGTGCAAGGTTTCGCCGAAGAAAACATGCGCGAGGGTTCGCTTGCCTACCGGGAATGGTATGCCCGCGAAAACGAATTGCGAAAGCAACTGGCCGCCCTGACCGGCACGCCCGGGACGGACAATATCGCATTGCTGAAAAACACCACTGAGGGCATCTGTGCCGTTGCCTTCGGCCTGGATTGGCGCGACACGGACAATATCGTCCTGCCGCAGGGCGAGTTTCCCTCGAACCGGCTTCCCTGGCTGGCGCAGGCTGCCAGGGGTGTCGAGATCCGCGAAATCGATATCAGGAATGCTCCGCATGCGGAAACCGCCCTGCTGGAGGCACTGGATGGCAATACCCGATTGCTGACCGTAAGCGCCGTGCAGTGGGACGATGGTTTCCGGCTGGACCTTCCCCTGCTGGGAGAAGCCTGCCGCAAACGCGGGATACTGTTCTTTGTCGACGCGATCCAGCAACTGGGCGCCCTGCCGCTGGACGTTGAAGCCAGTCATATTGATTTCCTGGCGGCTGACGCGCATAAATGGCTGTTGGCGCCGGAGGGTATCGCGGTTTTTTACAGCCGTGAAGAGTCCCGTGCGCAGTTACAATTGCTGCAACAGGGCTGGCACATGTTCGACCAACCGTGGCAATTCGAGCGGGAAGACTGGACGCCGTCACGAAGCGCCAGGAAATTCGAGGCCGGCAGCCCAAATACCATGGGCCAGGCGGCTTTTCATGCCTCCACAAGATTGTTGCTCGAATACGGCATGGCCAACGTCGGCCGCAGGGTACTCGCGAACACGGACCACCTGGTCCGAAGGCTGCAAAAACTGCCGGGGGTTCAGTCAGGCAGCTCAAAAATGCCGGACAGGCAATCCGGCATCGTCTGTTTCAAGCACGACCGGGTCGCCACAGCGGCCCTGCACCGGCAATTGACCCAGGCAGGCGTCAGCTGCGTGGTACGGGGCAGTGCCATCCGCCTGTCGCCGCACTTTTACCAGGGTGAGCCCGAGATTGAAGCTTTTTTCAGGATCCTGGAAAGGCTTTGATGCACTACATCGTGTGGGTTGCTGCGTTACTCTTGAGCTGCGTGGCCAGGTGGGATTCGATAACGGTGCGGGCATGGGCGCCGTCCTGGGTATCCGCGAACTGAACCCCGATGCCGGCCTTGCGGTTACCAGCTGCTCCCTGGGGCGTGATCCAGATGACTTTGCCCGGAATCGGAAGGCGTTCTTCGAACTCCATGACGGTCAGCAACAGGAAAACTTCGTCGCCCAGGCTGAATCGCTTGGTGCTGGGGACGAAAAGTCCACCGCCCGTGACAAATGGCATGTACGACTTGTAAAGCGCCTGCCGGTCGTTGATCGAAAGTGAGAGTATTCCTTGTTGCGCCATGGCTCGTTCCTAAGCTCTGATCCTGGCCCATTGTATCAGCCAATCCTGCAGAAGGAAGTCTTTGCGCACCGGTGTGGGCAACAGGGTACGGTTGCGGTCGGCGAGCGATTGCAAGCGGGAAACCCGCAGAGCGATGTCCGGCCGGGTGATCACCTTCTTCAATACTTCCGCGGCATGCAGCGATATCCATGACCAGAGCAATTCCGGATCGACTTCGGCCAGGGCTGCCACAGCCGCTGCCGAACCTGAAGAGCGAGTATGCAGATCCTCCAGGATTGAAATGACCCGGCGATAATTTTCAATACTGCCGTCACCGATCATCCTGGAAGCTTTCAGCGGGCTTCCGGCAGCGGCGCGAAGTGCCGTCTCAGCCTCCGCTGTGCTAACCCCGACTTCTGTGCAAAGCCATTCTATAGCGCCTTGCGAGGCAGCCGGGCGCACCTGCAGATTCTGGCAGCGGCTGCGGATGGTCGCCGGCAGATGTCCCGAGTCGTGCGAAACCAACACCAGCACGGTTTCACCGGGAGGCTCCTCCAGGGTTTTCAACAAGGCGTTGACCGCACTCCTGTTGGCAGCTTCGACCGGGTGGATCAGGGCTGCTTTGCGCTTGCTGATGGTGTTGGTCAGGTTCAGCGAGGAAATCAATTTCCTGACCTGGCTGACCACGAGTTCCTTTCGCATCACACCGGTTTTCGGGTTTTCCTCGAAAGTGATGACGTGCCGGTCGGGATGTGCGCCGGTCTGCAGAAGCTGGCATGACCGGCAGGCGCCGCAAGCGGGGTGCCGGTTTTCCAGGCACAGGATGCTGGCTATGAATGAAATCGCCAATTCCGTCTTGCCGGTATCACGTGGGCCGTGAAGAAGAAGCGCATGCGGCAAACGGTCATCTTTGAAACGCTCTGAAAATTCAGCGTCCGCCGGTTCCAACCACGGATAGTTCACGCGCCCAGCCTTTCCTGTAACGCCGAACGGATCCGGGACCAGACTTCTTCGACCGCCGGCGCCGCATCGATCACGACAAACCGTTCCGGCGCCGCCGCGGCCCGGTCCAGATATGCCTGGCGGACCTGCTCAAAAAACCCGCGGGGCTCCATCTCGAAACGATCGGCCGCACTCCGCCTGGACGCCCGCTTCAGGCCTTGCTCCACCGGCAGATCGAGCAGCAGCGTGAGATCCGGTTGCAGATCCCCGTGCACCAGTGTTTCCAACACCTCGATGTCTCCACGGGGCAAACCCCGCCCACCGCCCTGGTAGGCCCAGGTAGCGTCGGTGAAGCGGTCACACAGCACCCAGTCACCACGCTCCAGGGCAGGCCGGATCAACTCATCCAGGTGCTGGGCGCGGGCCGCAAACATCAGCAGCAACTCCGCCTTGCCGGAAATCGAGAGATTATTTCGATCCAGCAGGATGTCGCGCAGTTTTTCCGCCAGCACGGTACCGCCGGGTTCACGCGTTTTAACCACCCGGTAGCCGGACTGCCCGAGCCAGTCAGCCACCCGGTCCATCATGGTCGACTTGCCGGCGCCCTCGCCACCCTCCATGGTTATGAATCTGCCCCGCATCAATTCCTCTCTACCTGTTGCTTCACGGCCTTCTGATGGTCTTCCAGCGTCGCCGAGAATGTATGTCCACCGTTGCCATTCGCCACGAAATACAGCGCGTCACCGGGCGCCGGCATGGCTGCCGCCATCAGGGAGCCGCGGCCCGGCATGGCGATCGGAGTCGGCGGCAAACCCCGCCGCGTGTAGGTGTTGTATGCCGTATCCGTCTGCAGGTCACGCCGCCGGATATCCCCGTCGAATGAATCACCCAGTCCGTAAATCACGGTGGGGTCGGTTTGCAGCTTCATGTTTTTTTTCAGGCGGCGGGCGAACACACCGGCCACCAGCGGACGTTCTTCGACCAGCGAGGTTTCTTTTTCGATGATTGAAGCCAGTATGAGCAATTCGTAGGGAGAATCAATCGGCAAATCGTCCTCACGGGAATTCCACGCTTCTTCCAGTGCGTGCTCCATCGCAGCATGTGCACCGGCCCAGGATATCGCGGTCTGAATCCCCCCTGGTAAATTGATAGGTTTCCGGTAAAAACCAGCCCTCGGGATGCTCCATGCCAAGCGATGCCACAAAAGAATCCAGGGAATCGGGATCCGCCGGATCAAGCTCATGAACCAGGACCGGGTTGGCGGCCAGTGCTTCGACCAGCTGTTTGAATGTCCACCCCTCGACCAGTGTGAACCGGTACTGCACAACCTGGCCGCTGGAAAGTTTCGCCAGGACGTCCCGGGGCGTCATTCCGGCTTCCAGCCGGTACTCACCGGCGCGATACACCCCGGGCTCAAGTCTCATCAACAGGCGCCATTTCCATCCGGGGCGGGTGACGCCCAGTTCACCGAGTTGCTCGACGATCTCCGTTCCCGAAGCGCCTTGCTCGAGCAGGAAAATCCGTTCGCCGGCCGGTATGGACAACGGGGTACGCCAGGAAATCCTGGTACCGTTCCCAGCCCTGCCATGCAAATATTCCGAGCAGTAAACCGATCAAAACCAGGAACCCAAAAAGGTATTTCATGACATCATTGCTGTTTGAGCCAATCCTGCACTTCGCGGGTCACCGGGCCAATCTCATATTCCCAGTGGTCAATCCGGGTGACCGGAAGTATGCCTTGCACCGAATTACAGATGAAAACCTCGTGTGCTTCCGGCAACATGTCGAGCAAAAGCCTTCTCTGTTCGCAACGCGGCCTGAATGCGTTCAGCACCGCTGCGCGCATCACGCCCCGAACACCGCAGCGATCAAGCCGCGGGGTCAACAGCCGTCCGGAGTAAACCAGGAATATGTTCGAGGAAATTCCGCTGATGACGTGGTCCTCGCTGTCCAGCAGAATGCCTTCGTGGATCAGGGGATCGTCCCACTCCGCTCGGGCTGTCACCTGCTCCAGGCGGTTCAGGTGATTGAGACCGGCGAGTGCGGGTTGGATACCGAGTCGCAAATTGCACAATCGTGCGCGAATTCCAAACAGTGCGTTATTTTCAGTGGACTGCGGCAGTGTGTGGGCACTGACGATGCGGTTGGTTTGAGCCGGAACCACAGGCGCGTAGTCCGGACCTGCCGTGCCACGCGTGATAATGATCCTTACCGTGCAGTCTGGCCGGCCGGCGCATACCGTTTTCAGTTCCCGCAGAAGCACTGCCTGTGGCGTAACCGGCAATCCCAGTTGCTCACACCCCGCGCTGAGGCGATCCATGTGTCCCTGCCAGAATCTCGGTTGTCCACCGATAACGGAAATTATCTCGAACAACCCGTCTCCGTAGCGCAAGCCCCGATCCGCTGCCGAAACCTGGTCCGAGATTTCACCATCTACCAGGCAATCAAGCATTCAATTATTTTCCTTCGGGAAACATGTCCCGTTTGATTCGTTCAGCCCCGGAATTTACGGAACACCAGCGTACCGTTGGTGCCGCCAAAGCCGAAGGAGTTGGACATCACCGTATCGACCGCCTGTTCCCTGGCCACGTTGGGCACGTAATCCAGGTCACAACCTTCACCGGGATTATCCAGGTTGATCGTTGGCGGCAGCACACCGTCACGCATGGCCAGCACCGAGAATACCGCCTCCGCTCCCCCGGCAGCCCCCAGCATATGACCGGTCATCGACTTGGTGGAACTGACCGCCAGGCGATAGGCGTGGTCACCGAAAATGGTTTTCACCGCGTCGGATTCAGCACGATCGCCCAGAACAGTGGAGGTGCCATGCGCATTGATGTAGTCGACCTGTTCCGGATTGATCCCGGCATCGCGCAGGGCGACTTTCATACATCTGGCCGCGCCTTCACCGTCTGCTGGAGGCGCCGTCATGTGATAAGCGTCGCCGCTCATGCCGAAACCTATGAGTTCGGCAAAGATATGCGCGCCCCGGGTACGGGCGTGTTCCAATTCTTCAACCACCATGATGCCGGCGCCGTTGGCAGAGAACAAATCCATCGCGTTCCTGGTCCCAGGGCCTGCTGGCGGCTTCCGGATCATCGTTCCGGGTGCTCATCGCCTTGGCGGACACGAATCCCGCCATGCCCGTGGGCGTGGTGGCATACTCGGCCCCGCCGGCCACCATGACATCGGCATCGCCGTACTTGATCATCCGGGCCGCCAGGCCAATGTTGTGGGTCGACGTGGTGCAGGCCGAAACCACGGCAATATTCGGTCCCTTGAAGCCAAAGTTGATCGACAGGATGCCACTTACCATGTTGACGATTGCACCGGGAATGTAGAAAGGGGAAATGCGTCTGGGCCCCTTTTCCTGGTAGATCAGCATGTTTTTTTCTATCGAGGAAATACCGCCGATGCCGGCTCCGATGGCAAAGCCAACACGCTCCGGATCCACGCCATGGCCGTCGCCGGTCAGCCCGGCTTGCGCCATGGCATCCTGCGACGCGGCAAGCCCGTAGTGCACGAATTTGTCGTAGCGGCGCGCATCCTTTTCAGGAATGTAATCGGTTATTTCAAAATCCCGGATCTCGCCGGCAATGCGGGTTGACAATGCTGACGCATCGAACTCGGTAATGGGGCCAATACCACTTTGACCATTACAGACTGCAGTCCATGCCGACTCCACGGTATTTCCCACCGGGGAAATTATCCCGAGGCCGGTAACTACTACTCGACGCGTTGACACCATTGATTCCTCTTCAATTTTCAGGCTTCCAAACCAACAGCGGCCGGCAAAACGCCGGCCGCCTCGTCAGCCTATTCAATGCGAAGGTTCAGATGTGCGCTTGAACGTAGTCAATTGCCTGCTGAACGCTGGTAATCTTCTCCGCCTCTTCATCCGGGATTTCACATTCGAACTCTTCTTCCAGAGCCATGACCAGTTCGACGGTATCCAGGGAGTCTGCGCCAAGATCATCCACAAATGACGCACTGGGAGTGACTTCATCTTCCTTGACACCAAGTTGTTCGATAACAATCTTTTTGACGCGATCTTCAATACTGCTCATTGAGATACTTTCCTCTTTGGGGGGGGATTCAGTTTGGCAATTTTAGTTAATCTGCGGCTTCGATGCCAGTCTAAATCATGAACATGCCACCATTGACATGCAAGGTCTGCCCCGTAATGTACCCGCCCTGCGGTGAAGCGAGAAACAAAACGGAAGCGGCGATATCGTGCGGTTCTCCTAATCGTTGTAACGGAATGTCTTTCAGCAGCGCTTCTTTCTGGCTGTCATCCAGCGCCCGGGTCATGTCCGTGTCGATGAAACCGGGGGCGACCACGTTCACCGTGATGTTCCGGGAACCAATCTCCCTGGCCAGCGACCGGGTGAACCCCATCATGCCAGCCTTGGCGGCTGCATAGTTAGTTTGACCTGCGTTTCCCATCGAACCGACAACGGAAGCGATACTGATGATCCGGCCGCTCCTGGCCTTCATCATACCGCGAAGGCAGGCCTTGCTGAGACGAAAAACGGAGCGCAAATTGGTTTCCATGACGGCGTCCCAATCCTCTTCCTTCATGCGCATCAGGATCTGATCCCGCGTAATACCCGCATTATTGACCAGGATGGTAGGTGTTCCGAGGGTTGCTGTAACTTTGTCAACGAGGCCGCTCGCACCTTCCGGATCGTTGACATCCAGAACTTCGCCCAAATTTCCGGCGGAAATGGCGCTCAATCGCCTGGCGATGTTATCGGCGCCTGACTGTGTCGTCGCGGTGCCAGCCACCCTGGCGCCTGCTTGCGCCAGCGTATCGGCGATAGCGGCCCCGATGCCCCGGCTGGCACCCGTCACGATCGCCACTTGCCCTTCCAGATTCAATTCCATTCTTAACTCCAGTCTTTCCTGGAAAATTTCAATCGTATCCGACCTTCATACAGGCTACCACTTTTGCCTGCCGGACCCGTTGCGGATTGCGTCCTCAACCGGATAAGCGTAATTATCAAGATCGTGGCGCACCGGTATTTCCGGCGCCATGGATTCCTCCTGGAATCAGTACCGGATCAGCGCCGAACCCCAGGTGAAACCGCCTCCGAACGCCTCGAGCATCAACAGGTCTCCGCGTTTGATTCTGCCGTCACGTATGGCCTCATCAAGCGCAAGCGGTACTGATGCGGACGATGTGTTGCCATGGCGGTCGACAGTGACCACCACGTTATCCATGCTCATATCCAGCATTTTCGCCATGGCGCTGATGATCCTGAAATTGGCCTGGTGGGGAATAAGCCAATCCAGGTCGGATTTATCCAGGTTGTTGCTACCCAGTGTTTCTTCGACAATCCGGCCCAGGGTTCGGACAGCTACTTTGAACACTTCATTGCCGCGCATCTGGATCTCGGGTTTGCCGTCATTATCCAGCGTTGCGTCCCAACCCACTGAAACACCGGCGTTGGTTGTCAGCAAATCGATATAATCACCGTTCGCGTGAATGTGGCTGGAAAGTATGCCCGGTTCTTCGGACGCCTCCAGGACCACGGCGCCCGCTCCATCGGCGAACAATACCGCAGTGTCACGCTTGCTCCAGTTAACGATTTTGGACAGGGTTTCGGCGCCGCACACCAGAACTTTCTTCACGTCGCCACAGCGTATGTATTTGTCGGCCACGTTGAGCGCATACAGAAATCCGGAGCATGCTGCATTCACATCCATGGCGCCGCAATCCGGAAGCCCGAGCTTTTTTTGCAGCAGGCAGGCGGTGCTCGGAAAAATCAGGTCCGGGGTGGTCGTTCCGATGATAAACAGGTCGATTTCCGACGGGTCACAGCCGGCTGCTTCCAGGGCCTTCCGGCATGCCGGTTCCGCGAGATCTGCAGTGGTTTGATGATCTTCAACGACGCGTCGTTCACAGATTCCGGTTCGCTCCCGAATCCATTGATCGCTGGTATCCATCATTTTTTCGAGGTCGAAGTTGGTTAAAACCTTCTCCGGTAGATGGCTACCCGTTCCGGCTATTCTTGAATAAATCAAACCGACGTCTCCAATTGACCCTCAAGTTCCGGCGCCGCGCTCAATGGCCGGCTTCCGGTTTCGCCCGGATCACGCCGGACATTGGGGCATCATTATGCGCGGCAAATCCGGCGTGCGCCAGCGCCCACCCGGTTATACCGACTGATCAAAAACAACCGGGCCCCGGTTACGCTTGGCGCAATCGGGGCCCTGGCCGTCTTTTCAGAAATGCTCATCGGTCGAGCGTTGTTCTATTCTTCGTCTAATTCCACAACAGGTGTTTCTATCACTTTCCGGCCTTTGTAATAGCCATCCGGGGTCATGTGATGACGAAGGTGGGTCTCCCCGGTGGTTGAGTCCACTGAAAGCGTGGGCGCACTGAGTGAGTCGTGAGAGCGGCGCATGCCGCGCTTGGACGGGGTTTTACGATTTTTCTGTACTGCCATGACTGTTTCTCCCAAGTCAAAATAAACTGTTTACTCCAGGCCAATCCTCAACCGGATCAGTCCTCGACATTTTCCTTCATGAGCCCGGCCAACCCTGCGAATGGCTTGTGGCTCTTTGCCTGCTCTGTGCCCGGCGAAGGGCCGGTTTCCGGATCCGTGGAAATATGGATTTCCGCGGATTCCGGGCTTCTCGGCACTTGCGGAACCGCCAGAAGCAGTTCTTCTTCAACGATATCCAGCAATGCCATCCGGCGGTGTTCAACCAGCACCGGATCATAATTTTCCGGAATCAGTTCCTGCTCCGCGACATCCTCGATAACCGCGAGCCAACTGCGGCGCATTACCTTTTCGCGATAGGGCTCAAGGCTGCGCTGACAAACCAGCGGCAACTCCGCCTCGACATCCAGCCTGATCGTTATCAGGCCCTGGCGGTCGTGCGAGAATCTGGCAGCAAACGTAGCATCTTTGCGGGCCAGAACTTCCTCGTTTTGCTTCCCGTTTTCAGGCGCCAAAAGCGGCGCGAGTCGCAACATGCGCTTGATTGGCATCGTGCCCTGGAACGTCCGGCGCCCGTCAGCGGCCTTCCAGGGATCCACAAAGTCTGGAAATTCACGTGACATGGCTGCACAATTCCTGTCGGCGGCTCAAGCAACGAGCGCTATACCTAAACGGGTTATTTTACTATAAAAATGTCTCAACAGTCACATAAAAGAAATCTTATCCTGGCATCTTCGAGCCCGTACCGGAAATTGCTACTCGAGAGGCTCGGTTTAACTTTCGAAGTTCACTCACCTGATGTGAATGAAAATCCGTTGAAAGCCGAATCTCCAGAGCAACTCGTGACTCGATTGGCCAAGAGCAAAGCCGCGACGGTTGGGAGGACGTTTCCCGGCGCCGTCATCATCGGCTCAGACCAGGTGGCCGTCTGCGATTCGGTGATCGTGGGAAAACCGGGCCATGCACAAAACGCGATCCGCCAATTGCGCGGCTTCTCCGGCAAGACCGTGCGTTTTCTCACCGCCATTGCGGTTATTTGCCGTAACACCGGATTTGAAGATGAACACACCTCCGTCACCGACGTTTGTTTCAGAGAGCTGGCTGATGACGAGATCAAGCGCTACGTCGCATTGGACCGCCCATTCGATTGTGCCGGCAGCTTCAAATCGGAAGCCGCCGGCACCAGCCTGTTGAAGACACTGAACTCTGAAGACCCGACCGCAATCATCGGATTGCCCCTGATCGCTACTGCTGCGGCACTTCGGAAGGCCGGCTTTTTTGTGCCCTAGCAACTGCCGGCACGACCGGTTCTCCAAGGCACGGTTTCGCTCAAGGAACCGCTATGACACTGGCCAGAGGAGGATCAAGGGCATCCCGGGTCGCCCATAGTTGACCGTTCTTGTCGAAAGTGATGGCGGTGAGGAAAGGAATCCCGATGGCCACTTCCACGCAAGCCAGGCTATCCAGGTCGCAGGCATTGATGGTTCCACCAGCACCGATTCCCAATACTTCCGCGCTGAACCAGCCCATTTCATCCAGCTCCGCCACATACAGCAACCCTTCGGGGCCGAAGGACAGATCAATGATCGATGTGAACCCGCCGTCGAATACCACCTCGCAATCCGAACTGGTGGCACAGTCAGCCCAGGATGCCCAGGGCGCGATCCGCCATATCCTGGATTGATCCAATGGCCCCGGAAAGCCCCGAAGTTCACCCACGTAATAATATCCATCCGGCCCCACGGTGATGGAAGTGGGAACCGCTTGCGCGGGTATTGCATCCCCCATAAAGCAAACCGGCCGGATTTGGGTGTTCGGGCAGTCCAGAGCGGCTTTGAGGCTGGCCAGTGAGGCAATCCGCGTGGGGAAAACTGCCACCACGTCAACCTGGCCTTCACTGTCGATATGCAAGAGGTCATTTCCTGCCGCATCCACCACTAAAGCGGCATCCCCACTCAGGGAGTAAACGTCAAATGGGTTTGACCGGACATCGTCTGTTTGTGGATTGTTGCTTTCTTCAAAGTCAAAAAGGTTGACCAGAACCCGCGCACGGCCGCGGGAAACCCGCAACAGCGCCTGGCCTTGGTCATCGAGACCCTCACCTCCGCTGCGGGTTATCCACAGCGAGCCATTGCCAATGGGAGCGATACTGGTAATTCCTGATAACACGGGGAACAGGCTGTTACCGGACCCGACTGCGACGACTCCTCTGCCCTGGTCTGCCACCAGGACTTCACCATTGGGTGTCGCCGCGAGACCAAACAGGGGGCCGCTCCACTCACCGGCCGTGCCAGGGCCTGAAAACAAGGTTAAAACACAGGTCACAGAGACAACTAATTGCATTCGCATGATTCACCTCAAACACGTGAGAAAGTCGTGATGGCGTCTTACGTGTATTGCAACACGACTCATATTGCAACACGACTCATATTGCGAAACACGCTGGAATGAGTATAGGTGAAACGCCGAAAACTGCTTTGAGCTGCAAGGTTCGTGAAAGACACTCCAGAAACCCGGTTCCCGCAGGCGGCCGCTGATGCGAGCCAGGGAGAGGATGCGTCCGCTTTCAGGAGAGCAAGCAGGACTTCCGCATGGAGGGGTGACTGAGCGTCGTGGGAGCAAAAACGGAGAGCCGCCGGATGAGTAAATTATGGCATAATACCGGATCACCATACCTTACCGTACGGAGCCTGAAATGAGTCACCCCGAATACAGGAATTGGCGACTGGAATACGATCTTGACCACGTGTGCTGGCTGACCATTGACCGCCCTGGTGAATCCAGCAACAGCCTCTCCCAGGAAGTCATGACGGAACTGGAGGCGATTGTTACCGGCCTGGAAAAAAATCACCCCCGGGGCCTGGTTCTTCAATCCGGAAAGAAAAACTCATTCATCGTCGGTGCGGATGTCCGCGAATTCGAGCTGGTCAAAAGCGTTGAGGAGGCTGAAGGCTTCATTCGTGACGTGCACAGGGTGTTTGACCGTATCGAAGCCCTGCCCTTCCCCACGGCCGTGCTGATCGACGGGTATTGCCTGGGCGGCGGCCTGGAACTCGCACTGTGCTTCGATTTCCGGATTGCGGCCAATAACGAAGCAACCCGCCTTGGCTTCCCCGAAGTGAAACTGGGCATCTATCCCGGGTTTGGCGGCAGCGCCCGGACCACCCGGCAGATCGGTGGATTCAAAGCCATGCAGCTCATGCTGACCACCAGGATGCTGAGGGCCGGCCAGGCCAGAGGCCAGGGCCTGGTTGACCAGTTGGTCGGACCGCATGGCGGGTTGCGCTGGGCCGGCAGGAACGCGGTGCTGAAAAGCCGTAAAAGCCGCAAGCCGGGCTGGGCCGCGCGTATGAGCAATTTCGGGCCGGTGCGGAAGTTCCTGGCGGGTCAGATGCGCAAGCAGACGGCGGCCAGGGCCAATCCAGCCCATTATCCCGCCCCGTTTGAATTGATCGACGCCTGGGAGGCCTATGGCGACGATCCCCGGAAAATGCTCGACGAGGAGGCCATCCGGGTTGCGAAACTGATCAACGGCGATACCTCAAAGGGATTGCGCCGGGTTTTCTGGTTGATGGAACAATTGAAATCAAATGGAAAAGGTTCCGGTTTCAAGGCACGGCGGGTACACGTCATCGGGGCCGGGGTCATGGGTGGCGACATCGCCGCCTGGTGCGTTTTGCAGGGATTGGAAGTCACCTTGCAGGACCGGGAAATGAAATACATTGAGCCCGCGCTCAAGCGAGCCCGGAAACTGTTTGCCAAGCGGCTCAGGACGCCGGACCGGATCGCCGGCGCCCAGAGCCGCCTGGTGGCCGATGTCGAAGGGGCCGGCGCCAGCCGGGCCGATGTCATAATCGAAGCCATATTCGAGAATCTCGAAGCGAAGCAGGCTTTGTTCAGGGATCTTGAGGACCGGGTCAAGCCCGGCGCGATCCTGGCCACGAACACTTCCGCCATTCCCCTGAAAGACATCGCTTCCGTGTTGAAGGAACCCGCCCGCCTGCTGGGGCTTCACTTCTTCAACCCGGTCGCCAAAATGCCCCTGGTGGAAGTGGTTTATGACGAGAAAACCCGGCCCGAGGAGGTGGAGCGCGGTTCGGCTTTCTGCAACCAGATCAACCGGTTTCCATTGCCCGTTAGAAGCAGCCCCGGATTCCTGGTCAACCGGGTCCTGGCGCGTTACATGCTGAAGGCTTTCCAGGTTCACCGCGAGCAGCACGTCCCGAAAGAAGCGCTGGATAAAGCCACCGAGAAATTCGGCATGCCCATGGGGCCGGTTGAACTGGCCGATACCGTGGGTCTGGATGTGGGACTCGGGGTTATGAGCACCCTGGGCGGACGAGGACGCCGCGGAAGACGCGGCAGTGCTCCAGTCCTATGTTGAAAAAGGAAATCTCGGTAAAAAGAGCGGCGAAGGTTTCTACAAGTGGAAGAAAGGCCGGGCGGTAAAAGACAGCAAGGCGCTGGAAGGTATCAACCTGGATTCTCTTGGCGAGGAACTGATGCAGCCCTACTTTGACGAGTGCCGCGCCTGCCTGGCCGACGGCATTGTCGCCGACCGGGATGCCGTTGACGCGGGAATGATATTCGGCACCGGGTTTGCGCCGTTCAGGGGCGGGCCCCTGTACTACCTCGACAGCATTACAGACCGTAATCGGGAGCAGGAAGATGAGTAATCAGTTACGCAGGATTGCAGTCATTGGGGGCAGCCGGATTCCTTTCTGCCGTTCAAATTCTATTTATTCGGAAAAAACCAATCTCGATATGCTCGCCGCCGTTTTGCAGGGCCTGGTCGACCGGTTCGGCCTGGAAGGCAAGCAGTTGGACGAAGTCGTGGCCGGAGCCGTTACCAGTCACTCGAAGGACTGGAACCTGGCCCGCGAGGCGCTGCTTTCCACCAGCCTTTCACCCCTGACCCCCGGCATCACCTTGCAGCAGGCCTGTGGCACCAGCCTGCAATCCGCGCTGATGATCGGCGCAAAAATCGCCGCTGGCCAGATCGAATGCGGAATCGCTGCAGGAACGGATACCACCTCCGATGCGCCGATTTCGTTTGGCCGCAAGTTTTCCCAGCGCCTGGTCAAGCTGGGCGCCGCCCGCTCCGGCAAGCAGCGCCTGGCCGCATTCAAGGGTTTCAGCCCGTCTGAACTCAAGCCCGTGTTGCCGGCCAATGGAGAACCCAGGACCGGCCAGTCGATGGGCCAGCATTGCGAACGGATGGCCCGCGAATGGAAAATCCCGCGGGAAGAACAGGACCGCCTCGCCATGGAAAGCCATCACAAAGCTGCCCGCGCCTATGACGAGGGTGTTTTTGACGAACTGGTCACGCCCTGGGGCGGTGTCAGCAGGGACAACAATATCCGGGCCGACAGCAGCATGGAAAAACTCGGCACGCTCAGGACCGTATTTTCCAAAGACCAGGACGCGACACTGACTGCCGGCAACAGCACACCGTTGACCGATGGCGCCGCCGCGGTATTGCTGGCGTCGGAAGAATGGGCGAACGAAAACAAGCTGCCGGTGCAGGCCTACATTACGGCCAGCCGGACGTCAGCCGTTGATTTCGTCAACGACGAGGGCCTGTTGATGGCCCCAACGGTTGCGGTTTCCGAGATGTTGCAAAGAACCGGCCTGGCGTTACAGGATTTTGACTACTACGAGATACACGAGGCGTTCGCAGCCCAGGTACTGTGCACGCTGGCGGCCTGGGAATCGGAAGAGTACTGTCGCGGGAGACTCGGCCTGGAGGCCGCGCTCGGTTCGATTGACCGCAGCAAATTGAACATCTACGGAAGCAGCCTGGCGGTCGGGCATCCTTTCGCCGCAACCGGCGCCCGCATCGTGGGCAACCTGGCCCAGATCCTGGCGCAAGCGGGATCCGGCAGGGGCCTGATATCCATCTGTACCGCGGGAGGCATGGGTGTGGCCGCGATCATGGAGCGCGACTAAAGCAAGAAGCGGAGCTTTGGCTAACCGCTCGGCTGGGCCTTGTAGGGCATTTCCACCTCGATGCCGGTGGCTTCAGCGGTATTGACCATCAGCATCGCCCGCGTCATCGGGCCGACGCCGCCGGGCACCGGGCTGATCCAGCCAGCCCTGTGGACCGCCGACGGATAGTCGATATCACCGACTATCTTCCCGTTGGGAAGACGGTTGATACCGACGTCGACAACAATCGTTCCAGGCCTGATCCACTCCGAATTGACGATCCCGGGTTTACCGATGGCGCTGATCAGCAGCTCGGCGCTGCGTACGTGCTCTTCCAGGTTGCGGGTGAACCGGTGACTCACGGTCACGGTCGACCCGGTTAACAGCAGCTCAAGCGCCATCGGGCGGCCGACAATGTTCGACGCCCCGACCACGACCGCGTGCATGGAGCGGTTTGCAATTCCGTAAAAATGCAGGAGCGCCATGACTCCGCGCGGCGTACAGGGGCGCAGTCCGGGCTGACGCAGGGCGAGTTTCCCCACGTTGAATGCATGAAAACCGTCGACGTCCTTGTCCGCATGGATCCGGTTGGTCACTTCGGCCTCGTTGATGTGTGGCGGCAGGGGAAGCTGCACCAAAATGCCGTCAATGTCAGGGGATGCGTTCAAACGGTCGATCAGGTCAATCAGTTGTGACTCCGACGTATCGGCAGCCAGGTCGAAATCCTGGGCGACGATTCCGGCCCTTTCGCAGTCCTTGCGCTTGGCCCGGACGTAGATCGAGGACGCCGGGTCGTTACCCACCAGGACGACTGCGAGGCTGGGCCGGCGCCCGCCTGTCGTTACATGATTGTCAATCGACGCGCGCACGCAGTTGATGATTGCTCCGCTGACTTTGATCCCGTCGAGAATTTTTGCTTTTGATTCTTGTTGGATTGTTTTCATAATCAATAGTATTTTAGAAAGACCCCGATCAAATTTTAGGTATAGCCATGCGTGTTCATGAATTTGCTTTTCGCTCTCTGCAAGGCGCCAGTATGCCGCTGGAACGCTGGACCGGGCAACCAATCCTGATGGTCAATACCGCTTCCGAGTGCGGTTTTACACCTCAGTACGCCGGCCTGCAAGCCCTGTGGGATGAGTACCGCCACTCCGGGCTCATCGTGCTCGGAATTCCGTGCAATGATTTTGGGGCGCAGGAACCGGCAGATGAAAATGCGATCCAGGACTTCTGCGCCAGTAACTACGGGGTTACTTTTCCCATGACCGAAAAGCAGAACATCCTGGGCAAGGAAGCCCACCCGCTGTTCCTGGCCATGCGCGAAGAATACACCAGCGATATTCTGCCGAGCTGGAATTTCTTCAAATACCTGTTCGGGCGGAACGGCGACCTGATTCACCACTGGCCATCGAAAATTACTCCGGACGAACCGGGATTCCGTCACGACATAGAGCGCAACCTGGGGGCCTGGACCCTGTAGCCACGATCCCCGGCTGCAAGACTTTATTTCGACTTTTTCCTGCCGGTAAATTTTTTCAGGCGCTTGCGTTTCTCGAGCTGCCTGCGGCTTAGCGTGTTTTTGCGATCCTTGAACGGATTGTCGCTGTCCCGGAAATCCATGAAAACCGGCGTGCCCTTGAGCTTGAAATGCTTGATGAAATGATTGACCAGGAAGCGCTTGTAGCTGTCGGGTATGGTGCTGGTCCGGCTGCCGTGGATGATGATGCGCGGCGGCAACTTGCCGCCGGAATGCGCGTAGCGCAGCTTGGCGGTTTTCCCTTCCTTCATCGGTGGCTGATGCGCGTCAAACGCGGCTTTCAAAACCCGCGTTAACTCGGGCGTGCTGAAATCCGTCGTCGCGCTTTTCCACGCCCTCTGCACGGCGTCCATCAATTCCTGGATTCCCGACCCGTGCAGGGCTGAAATCGTTACCCGTTGCGCCCAGTTGACGTAACCCAGTTTGCGGTCAAGCGTTTCCCGCACCTGTTTCCGGTGGTCGGTGTCCAGCCCATCCCATTTATTCAGCGCGATGACCAGGGCCCTGCCCTGGGTCAATATGTGGCCCAGCAGCGTGGTGTCCTGGTCCGTCAGGCCTTCGCGGGCATCCAGCATGAGCACCACGACATGGGCCCGCTCGATGGCCTGCAGTGCCTTGATCGTGCTGAATTTTTCCACGACCTCGGAGACCCTTGAGCGGCGGCGCACACCGGCCGTATCGATCAATTCGTATTGCTGTCCATCCCGCTCGAGAGGAATGCTGATGGAGTCCCGGGTGGTGCCCGGCTGGTCAAAGGCGAGCATCCGCTCTTCCCCGAGCAGGCGGTTGACGAGCGTGGATTTACCCACATTCGGCCGGCCGACGATGGCCAGGCGCATGCGATCGCTGTCTTCGTCCTCGCCGGGTCCGGCATCCGGTGGCAGATGCTCACTCACCACCGACATCATTGCTTCCAGCCCGCGGCGGTGCGCGGAGGAAACAGGCAGCAGATCCCCCATGCCCAGGCTGGCAAAATCGGCCATGGCGGTTTCTTCATCCAGGCCGTCAATTTTATTGGCTATCAGAACGACCTGGCGGGAACTACGGCGCAGGAGACCGGCGATTTCGCGGTCCTCGGCCATCAGCCCATCTCGTGCGCTGACGATGAACAGGACCAGTTCGGACTCTTCAATCGCCTGGTGCACCTGCTTTGCGGTCAGGTAGTCGATTCCTTCCGCGTTGGAAACCAGTCCGCCGGTGTCGACCAGCAGGCAAGGCGTTTCACCGACCCTGGATATGCCATATTGCCGGTCGCGCGTAACCCCCGGCATGTCGGCAACCAGTGCTTCACGCGTTCCGGTCAGGGCATTGAACAGCGTGGACTTGCCGACGTTTGGACGTCCAACTATGGCGACAACGGGTAACACGTTGAAGCCGTGCAGAGGCTAGAGCGCCGCACCTGCACGGTAAGCAATCAGGTCGCCTCCATGGGTGAGCACATAGAGCGTGGTGCCGACGGTGAGCGGCGCTGCTGCAAAACCCTTTTTGCCGGCGCGTTCCCTGGCAACGAACGATCCAATTTCGGTGTCGAGCCAGTGGAGATAACCTTCCTTGTCTCCGACGACGACATAATTACCGTAAAAAGCCGGCCTGGTAAGGTCCCTGTTTCTCATCCGGTCCACTTTCCACATGGTCGATCCGTTTCGGCGATCCAGCATCCACAAGTCACCGTTGGCTTCGCTGACGGCAAGGTTGGTGCGGTCCACCTGGATGCCCGTGGCCGATGAGATTTCCTTGAACCATAACAGGCGTCCGGAGTCGGCAGCGAGAGACACTACCCGTTTCTTGTAACTGGACACGATCAGGTCGGATGCAACGATCACCAACTGCGTGCCAATGTCCGCCAGCCGTTCAAGCTCGGTGCGCCCTTCCTGCGAAACGATGGTTTGGCTCCAGGCCATGCTGCCGTCGCTGATTTTGAGGGCCACCACGCTGCCGTCATCGTAGCCGACGTAAACCACCCCTCCCCTGACCAACAGGTCTGCGTTTCCACGGAGCGTCAAAAGCGGAACGCTGTGGTCGTAAACCCAGATGCGCCGCCCACTGACGGCATCGAGGCCGAATACGCGGCCGTCAATGCAACGGACAACGACGATACCATCGGCCGATTCGGGCGGACTCAGGACTTCGGAAGAAACCTGTGAGTTCCACAGTTCCGTTCCTCCGTTCCGCTCGTAGGCAATGACGCGGCCGTCGATCGTTCCCATGTAAATCTGGTTTTCATCCAGGCCCGGGCCGCCGGAAAATGGCTGCTCTGTTTTGAGTTCCCAGTTTTTGCGCCCGGTATCAGCGTTGAGGGAAACCAGCCGCCCCTCGTAATCCGCGGCATAAAGCATGCCGGACGAGTAACGCGGGCCCATGCTGATGCCCTGCTTGCCCATTCCGTCTCCGATCTGGGTTGACCAGACCTGGCGAACCTTCAGGGAAGATTTGAATTCAACCAGCGGCGCCGGATCACCCGGTTCCGGGTCACCCCAGCCCTTGATCCAGCTGCAGCCCTGCAGAAACAGGCCACTCAGCAGAAATGTAATTAAAAGCTTCTTCACGAACCGGATTCGGCTACGGGAACCTCTGCTCCCATTGACTCGAGCTTCATAACCAGCCTGGCCCGGTCGCCGGCACCCGGTTCAAGCAGTTCCAGGGCTGAAAGATACTCGCTTTGGGCTTGCTCCAGCTGTCCCTGGCTAAAATGGATATCGCCCCGGACCTCGGCGAACCGCGATTCAAATCCGGTGGTATCCTCCGCGCCCTGGAGTACCGACAGGGCTTTGTCCTGCTGGCCCTGGTCCAGCAATACCCGGGCGAGCCGCTCGCGGGCAATGACGGTCATCGCTTTGGGGTATCCGTTTTCGATGACGTATTCGTATAAACCGATGGCCAGGTCCGGCTGATTACTGGCGATACGCGCCCGTGCAAACTGCATCGCCGCCATCGCCGTGTAAGCAGAATCGGGAAAATCTTCCTTCAGGTTTTCGAAATTGGCCACGGCCGCATCCAGCTGACCCGCGCCGAGCAATTCTCCCATCACGGCGAATTCCACGGACGCCTGCTGGCGGTTATTTATTTGCCAGGTTTGCCATTGTTTGAAACCAAACAGGCCACCGAAAGCGATAACCAGCCCCATGACGATGGCGCTGCCATTTTCGGTGAGCCATTTTTTGACGATCTCGCCCTGTTCGTGGGCGTCATAAACTTCGACCATGATAGTTTCTCAAAATCCAAACGAATCAGTTTAACATGCAAAGGTAATTTCGAAACCAGATTTCAAGGTCTTCCAGGGCAATATTTTCCTGTTCCCTGTCGCACCGCAAGTGCTTGATGGTGACGTGCTCCTGCCTGAGTTCATCCTCACCCAGGACCATGGCCAGTTGCGCTCCGCTCCGGTCAGCCCGTTTGAACTGGGACTTGAAACTTCCTCCACCCAGGTTTGCCTGCACGCGAATGCCTGCGATATTTTCACGCAGACTCTCCGCCAGCTTCAAACCACCCGCTATCGTACCTTCACCCACCATGACCAGGTAGACATGCGGAATATCCATTCCAGGTTCGGCCTGGCTCCTCATCAGTTCGACCAGCCGTTCCTGGCCCATTGCAAACCCTACTCCGGGCCAGGGTTTTCCGCCCTGGATCTCGACCAGCCCGTCATAGCGCCCACCAGCACATACCGTGCCCTGTGCTCCGAGCGAGTCCGTGATCCACTCGAAAACCGTATGACAATAGTAATCCAGGCCCCGCACCAGCCGGGGATTAACCGTGTACGGCACACCGAATTCGTCAAGCAGTCTGCGAAATTCCGAAAAATGACCGTTGGATCCTTCGCCAAGGAAATCCCGCAACAGCGGAGCTTCCCCCAGCAGGGCCTGCATTGCCGGGTTCTTGCTGTCCAGTATTCTCAGCGGATTACGGTCCAGCCGGCGCAGGCTGTCTTCATCGAGTTCATCCTTGTGCGCCGTCAGGTATGCGTGCAGGCTCTGCCGGTAAAGCGCACGTTCGTCGGAGGTACCGAGTGAATTCACTTCGAGACGTAAATCGCTTAACCCGAGCTGGCGCCATATACGCTGGCACATGACCAGCAACTCCGCATCCGCATCCGGGCCCGGTGCGCCAAATATTTCCGCCCCAACCTGGTGAAACTGCCGGGTCCGCCCTTTTTGCGGCCGCTCGCGGCGAAACATCGGACCGATGTACCACAAACGGACCGGGGATGCATACAACAGCCCGTTCTGCAGAACGGCGCGCACCACGCCGGCTGTTCCTTCAGGCCGCAGGCTCAACTGCTCGCCGTTGCGATCCTGGAACGTATACATTTCCTTCTCGACCACGTCCGTGGCGTCACCGATGGCGCGCGCAAAGACTTCCGTTTTTTCGACCATGGGGGTTCGGATTTCGCTGAAACCGTAGCCGGCCAGGACGTTCCTGATGGTTTTCTCGAGGTGGTGCCACAGGTGCATGTCTGACGGCAGGACGTCGTGCATGCCCCGGATTGAATTTATGGCCGAACTCACTGAGGTTGCAAAGTGATACGTGCAACGTTACCGCGTGTATAAGGCCCCAGGTCGATTGCGGTTCCATCCATGTTCAGCACCACGGCCGAGGCGCGTCCTATCTTGACGTCAAAGGGCGTCTGGCCCTTGTATTCACGGCTGCTGCCTGCCCGGATCAGGTCAAGCTCAAGCTGGTTTCCGGCGGCGTCGGAAATCTCGACCCAGGTATCGGCGGAAGTTGAAATGGACAGTTTATGCAGTGGGGACGCATCATCCCCCACCGCCTCGCTGGTGTCGCTGATCGCGGCCCAGGCTTGTTCGGCCGCAGAATCGCTGGCCAGTTCGCTTCGCTTGCTCAATATTTCGACTGAAGCGATCGAAGCATTCAAATGCGTATTTGAAGACCGTGTATCGGGTTCCGGGGATGCGTCGGACTCAACCGGCAATCCGTTCGCTGATGACAGCTTTGAATCTCCCTGTGAAAACCTGACCGCCTCGTGAGTGAACTGCCAGGCCAGGGTGGCTATCAGCGCGGACGCCACCAGGTAACTCGACGCTTTCAGCCATTTTTCACCGCTGTTACGCCGGTTCTTAACCGTGAAAACCGTTCGAACCTCGGGCTCGGCTCCCTTGATGTCGTTGATCCGGGTTTCGAGTTCTGTCGTATCCACAGCCAGGAAGCGGGCGTAATTCCTTACGTACCCGCGCAAATACACCGACGGAATTTCACCCGTCTCTCCGGACTCGATCGCTGCGAGCACCCCGGCTTTGATCCGGGATTGCGCAGAAGCCGCTTCAATCGTCAGCCCCTGCTGTTCCCGCGCGCACCGGAGCAAATCGCCGGGCGTCATGGGTATTAATTCTCTTTGGTTGGTCATGTTTATTCCTGGCCGGCTGCCCTGCCTGCCTGTATGGAGTCCGGGTAGCGTTTTAAAAGCTCCAGACGATATTTGTCGGCGGATTTCTTGTCGCCCAGTTCTGTTTCAATCTGGTATCCGAGAAACAGACTCTCTTCGTTCATGACCCCCAGCGCCTGGTAACGCTGCAGAAATGCACGGGCATTCAGAAACTCCCCCTGGCGGTAGCTGATCTCTGCCATCGGCAGCAGTGCCGCTCCCAGTTGGTTGTCAAACTCCAGTGATTGTCTCAAAAAGGTCTCGGCTTTGTCCAGATCACCGCGACTCAGGGCGCACGAACCCGCATTTGCCAGTGCGATCGCAGGGGTCGGGTAAAAAGGGTCTTTGATGGCAGCTGTGAAATATTTGTCCGCGTCCTTGCCCTTGCCGGTAGAACACAAATAAGCACCGTAGTTGTTATTGACGCTCCCGTTTTCAGGGTCGTACTGCAGGGCCAGTTTGTATTCCTTTCCGGCCCGCTCCGTTTCGCCGATCGTTTCGTACAATACGCCAAGCAAGGTATGCGCGGGTGCATAGGTCCGGTCAAAAGCAACGGCCTTTTTGAGTTTCTCCAGGGCGATTTCATATTGGCCGCGGTCCATGTAACTCCGGCCCAGAGCCGTATTGGTCTCGGCTGCCTTGCGCGAGGAATCTTCGGATTTTTCCGGCGTGGACGAACACGACGCGAGTAAGACCGCCAGGATCAGGATCAGGATTCTCACGACATCAAATCCTCTGCGCCTGCTCGCGCAGCATCTGGCTTCTGCGCGTCCGGTCCAGCACTTTTCCGGCCAGTTGGCCGCAGGCCGCATCGATGTCATCACCCCGGGTTTTCCGGACGGTCGCGATCAGGCCACCGGCCATCACGATTTCCTGGAATGCCCGGATTCGCGGCTCGCTTGAACAACGAAAACGCGTTCCCGGAAAGGGATTGAAAGGTATCAGGTTCAATTTGCTTGGCAGCCGCCTGAGCAGCTTGACGAGCTTCTGCGCATGCTCCGGGTGGTCGTTGACTCCGTCGATCAAGGTATATTCGAAAGTCACCGTGCGCTTGTGCTTGTCGGAAACATAATCCGCACAGCTCCGCATCAGTTCCTTGATCGGGTATTTCCGGTTCAGCGGCACCAGGGTTTCTCTCAGGCTGTCTTCCGGCGCATGCAGCGAGACAGCCAGGGCGACGTCAATCGTGTCCCTGAGCCGGTCGATGCCGGGAACCAGGCCGGCGGTCGACAACGTGACCCGTTTCGCCGCAAACCCGAAACCCAGGTCATTTCGCAGCAATGACAAGGCGGGCACCACCGCGTCAAAATTCAACAGCGGCTCTCCCATGCCCATCAGCACGACATTGGTAATCCGCCGCTGGCCATTGCGCTCATGCCCCAGCGCCCTGGCCGCCAGCCACACCTGGCCGATAATTTCCGCAGTGGAAAGATTCCGGTTGAACCCCTGCGCCCCGGTGGCGCAAAAAGTACAGTTAAGCGCACAACCCACCTGGGAAGAAATGCAAAGCGTCCCGCGATTGGGTTCGGGGATGAAAACCGTCTCCACGGCATTGCCGCCGCCGAAACCGATCAGCCACTTGGTTGTTCCATCCACGGATAATTGTTCGCTCAGTATCCGCGGCGGCGTTACCTCTGCCAACTGGTGGAGCCGTTGCCGCAGGGATACGCTCAGGTTGGTCATCAGGTCGAAATCGGTGACCCCCTGGTGGTAAATCCACTTGAGCAGCTGTTCAGCCCGGAACGGCTTTTCCCCGATCGATTCAAAAAAAGCCCGCATCCGGATTTCATCCAGGTCAAACAGGTTGATGCGGGTTTCAGTGACGGTCATTTGCGCGATTCGTTTATCGTGAATTGATCTGGTCGGCGCTGAAGAAACAGGCGATTTCGACCGCGGCAGTTTCAGGTGCATCAGAACCGTGTACCGCGTTCGCGTCGATACTCTGGGCGAAATCCGCCCGAATCGTGCCGGGCGCTGCATCCTTCGGATTGGTCGCGCCCATGAGTTCGCGATTGCGCGCAATGGCGTTTTTGCCTTCCAGGACCTGGATCATCACGGGACCGGATGTCATGAATTCGACCAGGTCATTGAAGAACGGACGCCCCCGGTGCACGGCATAGAATTCTTCGGCATCCGCCCGGGACAGCAACTCCATCCTGGCGGCAACAATTTTCAGGCCTGCGCGTTCGAAGCGGCTGTAGATCTCACCGATCACATTTTTGGCGACGGCATCCGGCTTGATGATGGATAATGTTCTCTCGACTTGCACTTAATAACTCCTGTTATGCTTATGTTTTTAAAAATAATTACAAATTTTATACTAACTGGGTCTTCTCGCGGTATATCCGGACAATTCTACGGGTAAGTACCCCTTCACGCAAACGGGCATTGTGGGATTCTTGACCCCCACTTGACCTCAACCCTATGATTGCATTCGCCAATGGAAATACTCTATTTTCTCATCCTGCTCCTTACGGTCATCGTCCTGGCCTACAACCGGGTTCCACTTTTACTGTTCATGGCCATCATGGTTGTCCTGACCGCTGGCTGGACGGAATTGCGCCTCTTTTTTTACGTCCCCAGCTGGTTCCGGTTTGCAAACGGCATCATTGCCGTGGTCCTGATCGGTTTCTGCATCACCCCGACGCGCCGGTTGCTGATCAGCGATCCGCTTTACAGCCTGTTTCGTAAAGCCCTGCCGAAAGTTTCGGAAACCGAGCAGGAGGCTTTGGACGCGGGCACTGTCTGGTGGGATGCTGAAATATTTTCCGGCCGGCCCCGCTGGAGAAACCTGCTGAAACTGCCCGCTCCATCGCTCACTGAGAAGGAACAGGCTTTCCTCGATGGGCCTGTCGAAGAACTTTGCCGGATGGCCCATGACTGGGAGATTTGCGATACCCACCGGCGTCTTCCCGAGCCGATCTGGAATTTCATCCGTGAAAACCGGATGTTCGGGATGATTATTCCGGAGCAATATGGCGGCCTGGGGTTTTCCGCCCAGGCAAATTCCGCCGTGGTGATGAAGCTGGCCAGCCGTAACCTGACCGCCGCCATCACGGTGATGGTGCCCAATTCCCTGGGACCGGGTGAATTGCTGCTTCACTATGGAACCGAAGAACAGAAAAACCACTACCTGCCGCGATTGGCCAGTGGTGAGGAAATCCCCTGTTTTGCACTCACTTCGCCTTCGGCAGGGTCAGACGCGGCCAGCATGAGCGATGAAGGCATCGTCTGCAAAGGTCAGCACGAGGGGGAAACCGTACTCGGGCTTCGTTTGAACTGGAACAAACGCTACATCACGCTGGCCCCGGTTGCGACCCTGCTGGGCCTGGCGTTCAGGGTAAAGGACCCGGATGGGCTGCTGGGGAAGGTTGTTGACCTCGGCATAACCTGCGCACTCATTCCTGTTGACACCACAGGGGTTGAAATAGGAAACCGGCACTTGCCCATCGGCGCCGTTTTCATGAATGGACCCACCAGGGGCCAGGATGTATTCATCCCCATGGACTGGATTATCGGTGGCCAGAAATCCATCGGGAAGGGCTGGCGCATGTTGATGCAGAGCCTGGCCGCCGGCCGGTCCATTTCGCTCCCGGCACTGGGCACTGCAGGCGGGAAAATGTCGGCGCTGATGTCGGGTGCCTACGCGCGGATTCGTAAGCAGTTCAATATCCCCATCGGGCAATTCGAAGGCATCGAAGAACCGCTGGCCAGGATCGGCGGCCGCACCTACCGCATGGATTCAGCTCGCCGACTCACCCTCGTCGCCCTGGACCAGGGTGAAAAGCCGGGGGTTCTTTCCGCCATTTTGAAATATCAACTGACCGAAGGAAACCGGCAATGCGTCAACGATGCGATGGATATTCACGGTGGCAAGGGCATCATCAGCGGACCGAAAAACTACCTGGCGCATGCGTACCAGGCCATACCGATTGCGATCACCGTGGAAGGCGCCAACATTCTCACCCGCTCCCTGATCATTTTTGGCCAGGGTGCGATCCGCGCACACCCGTGGCTGCTCAAGGAAATGGAAGCCGCGCGCGACCCCAGTCCGGAAGGGCGCAGGGTTTTTGACAAAATCTTTTTTGCGCACGTGGGGCACATCATCAGCAACATGGTCAGGGCGTGGCTGCTGGGCATGACCGGAGGCTTCGCCACCCGGGCGCCGGTCAAAGGGCCTTCGGCCCGTTATTACCGCCAGGTGACCCGCCTGTGCGCCGCGTTCAGTTTCACCTCCGACCTGATACTGGGATTGCTCGGAGGGAAATTCAAATTCAAGGAAAAACTCTCGGGACGGCTGGCTGATGCCCTGATCCATCTTTACATGTGCACCGCTGTGCTCAAGCGGTTCGAAGACGACGGGCGGCCGGAAGCGGATATACCCCTGCTTTGCTGGGCCATGGACGACAGCCTTTATACCATCCAGGAGAGTCTTAAAGGCGTGCTCGCCAATTTCCCGCTTCCGGGCTTCGGCAGGATCGTCAAGTGGATCATTTTCCCCCTGGGTACGGCCTATTTACCGCCATCGGACCGGACCGGCAAGGCCGTCGCCCAATTGCTCCTGTCTGAAAACGAGAGCCGTGACCGCCTCGTATCCGGGGTCTATATTTCTGACCAGGACGACGCCAGTGGCCGCGTGCATACCGCATTTCACCTGGCGCTTATGTCAACCAATGCTGAAAACGCCATTCATAATGCCCTGAAACAACCGGTTACTTATGAAAACTACCAAACGCTGGTTCAGCGGGCCGTCGAAAGCGGCGTGATCACCGAAGAACAGGCAGCCACGGTGAGGCTCGCCCAGGAGGCCGCGAGAGCAGTCATCGAAGTGGATGAATTCACCCGCGAGGAAGTTGAAGGAACCGTCCTTCCGGGCTAGCTGTGAACCCGGTATAAAGATTCCACAACGACCGGGGGTTCAACAACAGGGTTGCTGTCCGCGGCCCCTGGCGGAACCCTTCCCTCGGCGGATTAAGGGGCCGCATACAGCAACCCTGCCGTTGAACTTCCAGGACTCATACGTCGAAAAGTACTGAAGACCCGGTGGGTGATTGCTGGTTGGGCTGACTTCGCAGCGCCGAGTGGACTGTTGGATTAGGGGCGATCGGGCAGGATAGCCCGATCGAGGCCGCCCAAAACAGGATGTTTTGTAAGGCCGGTCCCGTTAAAAGCCAACAGTCTGCGAGGGCAGTCGTGGACTACGTCCGCGACCGCGGAGCCAGGAAGCCCGGCCAGCAATCGCCCGCCGGGTCTCCTGGCTGCGACCGAACGGTATTCTCTGAATAGACTGCACATTTACGGCAATCGTTTTTACAATGTAAACGACGTTGCTGGAATTCACAGCTAACCGAGAAACGCCCTGATCTCTTCCCGCTGACGCAAGCCGTCCTCGTAACCCATTTGCAGCAACTCGCCGCAGTAAGGCGACTCGAACAACAGGTAACTGGCCAAGCGCCAATCCCTGCCCCAGCCCCCCAGCGCCTGCAGAAGCGTCCGGACAGCGCGCGGTATTTCCGCCATGTGCTGATGGGTGATTTCACGCAAGTCCCTGCTGGGCCTGATCACCAGGGATTCGATCTGCTTCAGGCCACTTTTATCGCGCTGTTCCACCCCGAGCAAGTCCAGCGTGCGATTGATCCGATTGAGACGGTTCAAATCAGCATTGAGGGTATCCATGAAGATGGTGTCCAGCAGGTAGCCGCCGATTTCTCCAAGCGAGGGGTAAGGCACCGGTTCAGCAGGCGGCGGATCGGGGTTTTCGTCACGGGTCGAAATCACCAGCAGGCGGTCCGCGCCGAGATGGATCGCGGGACTGAGCGGCGCCAGCATTCTCATGCCACCGTCACCGAAAAACTCGTTGCCGATGCGTTCCGCAGGAAAAAGCAGAGGCAGCGCGGCCGAAGCCAGTAAATGACTGATTCCAATATTTGCCTGTCGACCGTAACGCCGGGCCCGGCTCCAGGGTTCAATCCCGGGCGCAGCCTGAAAGAAACTGATCGCGGATGCGCAGGTGTAACCCGAAGCAGTGATACTCAGCCCCCGCAGCGCACCCAACTCTATCGCCTTTCCGATGCCTTCGAGCCGAAGTGTCCGGCCCAGGAATTCACGTAGCGGCTGGTTATCCAGCAGTGCCCTGGGGTGGGTGACCAGGCGGCCTCCCAGTGATAGCGACAGGGCCCACTGCAACCCTGTTTTCAACACCGTCCAGGCATCCGTCCGGTACACCCGGGAACAGACCATGCTGGACCAGAATTGCTCCAGCCGCGAAACCCCGGTAGCGAATTCATGGGCGTGACTCGCCAGGACAGCGGCATTTATCGCGCCGGCCGAGGTACCGCAAATGACCGGAAAAGGATTCAAACCGTCGTCGTTGATTTCCCCGATCGCTTTCAGCACCCCGACCTGGTACGCACCACGGGCGCCTCCACCGGGCAATATAAGGGCGGTTTGCGGCTTCGAATCAATCACGTCGATGAATATACCGGCTTTTGGAGTGAATGGTATACTCCGTGCCTGGAAACGACTGCAAACAAAAATACTGGACAAAGGGACTATGAACAGTACGGTAATTTCATCAAGAAAAAGCACGGAGGGCCGTCACGCCCGTTTGCTGGAAGCACGAGCTGCCGTCAACGAGATTCTGCTCGGAAAAGACACCCAGGTCGGACTTGCATTCTGTTGCCTGCTGGCCCGTGGCCACCTGCTCATTGAAGACGTCCCGGGTGTTGGAAAAACCACGCTGGCGCACGCGCTGGCCCGGGTCGTCGGTTCCAATTACCAGCGCATCCAGTTCACCAGCGACCTTTTGCCTGCCGATATCCTCGGTGTTTCGATCTACAAGCGCGACAAGGACGAATTCGAGTTTCACCCCGGCCCCATTTTTTCACAGGTTATCCTGGTGGACGAAGTGAACCGGGCGACCCCCAAAACGCAGAGTGCATTACTGGAAGGCATGGCGGAAGGCCAGGTCACCATTGAGGGCACAACGCATATCCTGCCCAGTCCGTTTTTTGTGATGGCCACCCAGAACCCGCTCGACCTGGTGGGCACCTACCCGCTTCCTGATTCGCAATTGGACCGGTTTCTGCTCAGTTTTTCCCTCGGCTACCCGGACCCGGCTGCGGAGCGCAGGCTGCTGACTACGGAAGACAGGTCTCGCACTGCTGGACAGGACTACCGCGCTGCTGAGCCCCGAAGACATCAAGGCGCTGCAGGAAGATTGCGAAAGCGTGCATGTCAGTGAAAACCTGCTGGATTACATCCAGGCGCTGCTGCAGGAAACCCGGGATGATCGTTGGTTCGAAACCGGCCTTTCGCCGCGGGCAGGCCTCGCGCTGCTGCGTGTAAGCCGCGCGCTTGCCTTCCTGGAAAACCGGAACTTTGTCACGCCCGAAGACGTCAAGACCGTGTTTCCGGGGCTGGCCAGGCACAGGCTGAGTCCGACTTCGGGATTCAGCCAATCCCCGGAAGAACAGATCAACGAGCTTTTGAGCCAGGTTCCCATACCCTGACAGCGCATTCCACGGACGGAGCATGACGCAGACATCCGCAATTGCCGGTGAAGAATCCAGGCTGGGGCAACGCTTCAACGACTGGGTGCTCGAGCGGGTCCGGCAGCGCCGCGGCCCAACCGTCCTGCCACTGACCCTGGAATACCGCCATATTTACGTGATGCCGACACGTTTCGGTTTCTGGTTCGGAATGCTGCTGGCGCTGACCGTGCTGGGCGGATTGAATTTCAACAACAACATGACCCTGTTGATGGGTTTCCTGCTCGCTGCGATCGCGCAACTGACCACCCTGCTCGTCTACCGCAACCAGGTGGGTATCCGGATAGACGCGATCCGGGCGAAGCCGGTATTTGCCGGCGAGCCTGCCTGCTTCAAAGTGTTGTTGAAAAACCCCGATGACCGCAACCGGTTTGCCATCCAGGCCATTTCCCCGGAATCGACAGACTGCATCGACCTGTCGGCGCAGAACTCCGGCCAGCTATCACTGCTGCAGACAACCGGCAAGCGGGGCTGGATGACGCTGGACGCGTTCCGGATTGAAAACCGCTTTCCGCTCGGCCTGTTCCGTGCCTGGTCGGTTGTGATACCCACGGCTCAATGCCTGGTTTATCCGAAACCGGCGACCAACCCGCCTGCGCTGCCCCAAACCGGCCGGGGAGACTACGGCGCGGCCCACCAGGGCGAGGGCGAACACTTTCACGGCCTGCGTGAATTTCAACCCGGTGATCCGCTGCGCCGGATTGCATGGCGGACCAGCGCCCGGCACCAGAAATTGTATTCGCGGGTAATGGAGTTTCCGAGCGAGGAAGCCTGCGAACTCAACTGGTACCTGATGGGTTCCGGCGATACCGAGGAAAAGCTTTCGATCCTGGCGGCGTGGGTGTTGCGGGCCGAGCGCAGGCAAATCCCGTACAGCCTGGAAATGCCCGGCGATGCACTGCCGGCCGACCTGGGTGAAGAACACCGGGACGCCTGCCTTAAAATACTGGCCTTGTTCAAACCGTGATCGATCCGGGCAAAAAAACCACGCTCTGGCTGATGGCCACCCTGGCGCTGGCGATGATTCCTCAGGCCCTGAGCATGCCTCCGCAGGTTTTGCTTGTCGCGGTGCTGCCCCTGCTGTGGCGCCTCGGATCGGAGTTTTACCGGTGGCAGCCGTTACCGGCGCTGGTGCGCCATGGCGCCACCGCGTTGGGCCTGGTCACGCTGTTCCTGTCCTACGGAGACCTTTCCGGCCGCAGGGCTGCCGTCAGCTTGTTGACGGTGATGCTGACGCTGAAACTGGTCGAATGTTACCGGATCCGGGACGCCCGCCTGGTGGTCTGCTTCAGCCTGTTTCTGTGCGCCACCCAGTTCCTTTTTTCCCAGGGGATCCTGATGCCGTTCTATGGTGGCGCAACCATCATCCTGGGGATGGTCACGCTCGCGCATCTGCAACGTTCCGAGGCCTGGGCCCACGAGGGCGCCCCCCCGGTGGTGAGGGCGTCACTTGCGTCGGAACTCAGCTTCAGTTTTCGCCTGATGGCGCTGGCGATCCCGGTTGGCCTGGCATTTTTCATTCTGTTCCCCCGGCTGGCAAGCCCGCTTTGGGGGATTCCCGACACCACGCTGGATTCAAAGAGCGGACTGTCCGATTCGATGTCTCCCGGCAGTATCCAGAACCTGTTCATGGACGACAGCCCCGCATTCCGGGCGGAATTTTACGGCGCGATACCATCGGCCGCCCAACTGTATTGGCGCGGCCCGGTTTTCTGGCGGTTTGACGGCCAGACCTGGAAAGGCGGATTTTACGGCCGGAATATCGATGTTTCGGAATTTCCGGAACCCGGCGAAAACAGCTGGAACTACACGGTGCAACTCGAACCCAATGAGCGGACCTGGTTGTTTGCCCTGGATTACCCGGCTTCCATACCCGACGATGCCCGCCTTACGCTGGATTTCCAGTTGATTCGCAAACAGCCGGTAACTCAGCTGATCCAGTATGGAATCCTCTCGAACCCGGATTTTATTGACACGCCTGAACTGTCCGGCGCGCTGCGTTTGCAGGCGCTGGACCTGCCTGAAGGCATAAATCCGCGCACCCGCGACCTGGTGGAAAAATGGCGCAGGGAAACACCCGGGGACGAAGAATTTGTGCGCCGGACGCTGGATTATTTCAACCGGGAATCCTTTCATTATTCACTGGAAGCCCCGTTGCTGGGTGCAAATTCCGCGGATGATTTCCTGTTCGACACCCGCACCGGTTTCTGCGAACACTACGCATCGACGTTTGCCGTGATGATGCGGATGGCCGGGATCCCCACGCGCATCGTGACCGGCTACCAGGGCGGCTGGTACAGCGAACTGGGAAATTACGTCCTGGTCAGGCAATCCGATGCCCATGCCTGGACCGAAGTCTGGCTTGCCGGGCGCGGATGGACCCGGGTGGATCCCACTGCGGCGGTTTCTCCGCTGCGTATCCAGCAGGGTTCACTCGGCGCGCTGGGTTCTCCCCGCCACCTTCTCGACTACTCCTGGCTGCGCGGAATCCGTAACAGCATTGACGTCGTGCAACAGCGGTGGAACGACTGGGTAATCGAATATTCGGCCGGCAGCCAGGCCCGGCTTTTCCAACCGCTCGGACTCGACTCTGTGAGCCCCGCCATGCTGGTCAGCGCATTGTTTGTCGTCATTGCGGTTTTCGGCGCCATCATCTTCCCCATCGTTATGCGGATCAGGGGGCCCGGATCCAGGGATCCGATCCTCCAGGTCTGGCATGTTTTCCTGAAAAAGCTGGAAAAAGCCGGTATCGCTTCACTGCCATCCGATGGCGCGATGGAACTCGCAGAAACCGCATCGCAGGCGCTGCCCGCCGATTCCGGCGCCATCCACCGGATCGCGGTGCTGTATACGCAAAGCCGTTACGCCCGGGTCGTGCCGGCATTCGCTGTGCTGAAGCAGGCCGTCCACGATTTTCATCCGAAAAAAAAGCCGGTTTGATGTAAGATAAATCGGGTAATTCGCGGTCCAAGTCATTACAGATTCATCACGAGGTAATATCTCATGCGTCATTTGTTACTGCTAATCGCACTGCTGGCTCTTTCCGCGTGTACTTCGATACCGGAACAGATTGAGGGCACCTTCCCGGAAATTTCGCCGGCGCGCGTAGAACCTTCGGTGTTCGGCTCCAATGTTCGCTGGGGCGGAGTGATCGTCGGTTCAACGGCCAAAGACAGCCAAAGCTGCCTCGAAATACTTTCGCATGAACTGGACAAATACCTGCGGCCAAAACAGGAAGACAGTACCGCCGGCCGATTCATCGCCTGCCAGCCCGGTTTTCTTGACCCCATGGTGTTCGCAACCGGCCGGGAAATCACCGTGACGGGAACCATCGAAAAGGTCGAGGTCCGCAAGCTCGAGGATTTTGATTATCGCTACCCCGTCCTGGCGGTCGATGATCTCGTGCTGTGGCAAAAACGCAAGGTTGTCATGCGTTACCGTGGAGTCGGCGGCCCGTATTATGATCCATTTTACAACCCCTGGTACGGCCCCTCCTGGTACGGACGCGCCGGCTACTGGGGTGGCTACTGGGGTGGATGGGGCGGTTATCCTCCATTCCCGGGATATGGGCCCGTATATCTCGAGCCGCAGGAATTGCTGCCCGGCCCGGCTATCATAGAGTCGCAGAATTAAGCCCATGCCACACAGCACGACACGGGAGGTTGCCGATGACGGAATTTGAAGGATTTCCCAAGGATTTCTTCAGATTTTTTGATGAACTTCAGCTCAATAATAACCGGGACTGGTTCACTGCAAACAAGCCCCGCTATGTCGAGTCGGTGGTGAATCCGATCAGCCATTTCATCGTGTGCATGGCGCCCCGTCTCGCCGAAATCTCCCCGCATTATGTCGCGGACCCGAGACCGCACGGCGGCTCGATGTTCCGGATTTACCGGGATACCCGGTTTTCAAAAGAAAAAACCCCCTACAAAACGCATGCCGGCGTACAGTTCCGCCACGAAGCAGGCAAGGACGCGCACGCCCCGGGTTTCTATGTTCACCTGGCCCGGGACGAATTGTTTTTTGGCGGAGGCATCTGGCAACCGCCCGGCCCGCAACTCAACCGCATTCGAGACTATATTGCCGACAATTCACGCTCATGGGCGCGTATCGTCAATGCGACAAAAGTGAAACAGGTCGGCGGCATCAAGGGGCGATACACTGTTGCGGCCACCCAGGGGGTTTGACGCCGAACACGTGCATATCGAGGATCTTAAGCGCAAGAGCTTTTACGTTATGACGGAAGCCCCCGCCGGGCACGCGCTGAAACCCGATTTTGTCGACGAGGTGTCCGAAGGATTCAAACGCGCAGCACCCCTGAACCGGTTTATCACCGGCGCCCTGGACCTTCCTTTCTGAGCCGGTGAGCTACATTTTCTTCATCACGGTTTTCATCATCGTGGTCTGGGCTGCGTGGACCTATAACCGGCTGGTAAGCTCGCGCAACCAGGTAAAAGAAGCCTGGGCCGGCATCGATGTACAACTTCAGCGCCGCTATGACCTGGTCCCCAACCTGGTGGCGACCGTCAAAGGCTACACCTCGCACGAATCCGGCGTCCTCGAACGCGTGACGCGGCTGCGCGGAAATCCGGAAATGAAGTTGCCGGAACGCGCCGATGAAGAATCCGGCCTGTCCCGCTCCATCGGCAGGTTGTTCGCGCTGGCGGAGGATTATCCTGACCTGAAGGCCAGCGAAGGTTTTCAACAATTGCACCGGAGCCTGGTCGAGATCGAAGAACACCTGCAATTCGCCCGGCGTTATTACAACGGCAGCGTGCGCGACAACAATAACCAGGTCGAAGGGTTTCCCTCGATGATCATCGCCCGTGCATTCGGTTTCCCGGTCGCCGCCTTTTTCGAAATCGAACTGGCCAGCCAGCGGAACGCTCCGGCCGTCAGCCTGGAACCGGAATGACCCGGTTGCTCCAGCGCCTGGCGCTTCTCGCGTTCTGCCTGCTGCCGGTGCTGGCATCGGCGGATGAGCGCATCCTGGAATACCGCTCTGATATCCAGGTCCTGGAAAACGGGCAGTTGACCGTCAGGGAGTTGATCCGGGTGAAATCCGAAGGCCAGGAGATCCGGCGCGGGATTTACCGCGACTTTCCCACAAAATACACCGACCGCCTCGGCAACCATGTGAACGTGGATTTTGTTCCGCTTTCCATTCGACGCGACGGTGAAGACGAAGCCTGGCATACCGAAAACCGGAGCAACGGTGTCCGCCTGTATGCGGGCAGCGCAGATCGCCTGTTACCGCCCGGAATTCACGAGTACGAACTGGTGTTCATGACCAATCGGCAGCTGGGCTTTTTTACCAGCCATGACGAGCTGTATTTCAACGCGGTTGGCAACGGCTGGGCATTCCCGATTGACCATGCGCTGGTCACGGTGACCCTGCCTTTCCAGGTTCCCGCGGCGCAGTTGTCCCTGGATGTCTACACCGGTCTTTACGGAGTGAGCCAGGGCAATGCGGTTGCGGCGGTTGTCAACGGCAACACGGTGCAATTTGAAAGCAGCGGGACACTTGAACCGGGTGAGGGTCTGACCATTGCCGTTGCCTGGCCCAAGGGCTTGATCGCGGAACCCGATCCGGGACAGAAGATTACCTGGTTCCTGGAAGATAATGCGGCAGCCATAGCGCTCCTGGCCGGCCTGCTGGCAACCCTTGGCTGGTACCTCTGGGCCTGGAACAAAGTGGGCAGGGACCCCGGCAAGGGGGTCATCATTCCCCTGTTCCAGGCTCCCACGGGGCTGTCTCCGGCGGCCTGCCGGTACATCAGGGACATGTCATTTGGCGCCAAGGCTTTCACTGCGGCCATCATTAGCCTGGCGGTTAAAGGCCAATTGCTTATCGATGAGGAAGGCAAGGACTTCACGCTGAAACGCGCGGCAGATTCACCCGGCGTATCACTGACAAAAGGAGAGACCGAGGTTTTCAACGCCTTGTTCCCCGGACATTCCTTTTCCATCAAAATGGATAACGCAAACCATGCGGCGTTTCAGAAAGCCCGCACGGGTCTGAAGAAAGCCCTGAAGAGCGAGTACCTGGGACGCCTGTTCCACCTCAACAGCATTTACCTGGCTCCACCCATCCTGTTCTCTGTCGCGGCCGCTGTCGTGGCCGCGTTTTATGACGGCGGCCCGGTGGTCTGGATCAGTTACGCGGTGCTCAGCCTGGCGCTGCATGGATTATTCGCCTTCCTGATGCGGGCGCCGACACCGGCTGGCCGTATCGTGATGGATGAAATCGAGGGTTTCAAAGAGTACCTGGACACCGCTGAACAGGACCGGCTCGACCGCATGCGCTCGCCGGTCCTGACACCGGAGGTTTTCGAGGCTTTCTTGCCTTATGCCTATGCCCTGGGCGTCGAAAACAACTGGTGCAAACGCTTTGCGCGTGAAATCCCCGAGGAAGTCCGGCAACAGGCCGGTTATCACCCCGGCTGGTACAACGGCCGCTTGCATGGCATGAATGCACTCAGCCACCTGGGCAGCGATTTCGGCAGTTCCTTCTCTTCAGCCATTTCCGCCGCCTCCACGCCGCCCGGATCGTCTTCAGGCTCCGGTGGCGGCGGCTCCTCCGGTGGCGGCGGGGGTGGTGGCGGAGGCGGAGGCTGGTAGGTTCAATCCGCAAATGTCGCCGTAGGAGCGGATTTATCCGCGATTGTTTTCTTACCTGTTGAATAATTTGGATCGGATTCAGAGCACAATCGCGGATAAATCCGCTCCTACCGTGATTGACCTTATACGGGTTACTGTATATATTTATAGTTAACTACAGACGGCATCAAACCAATGGCTGAAAAAACACTCACCGCACGGCAAAAGCAAATTCTTAAGTTTATTTCTGAATTTATTGAAAAACATAAGTTTCCTCCTACCAGATCAGAGCTATCTGCGCATTTTGGCTTCCGCTCTCCCAATGCGGCGGAAGCCCACCTTCGGGCCCTGGAAAAGAAATCGGTGATTGGTATCGAACGCGGCGCGGCGCGCGGCATCACCCTGCTGCCGTTGGCGGCAGCCCAACTCCCGGCTTCCGCCAACAGGCCGTTACCCCTGATCGGCCGCGTGGCTGCCGGCAGCCCGATCCTGGCGCAGGAAAATATCGAGGACGAGTACCGCGTGGACGCCTCCCTGTTCGCCCGCAAACCCCATTACCTTCTGCGGGTAGAGGGCATGAGCATGCAGGATGCCGGGATCCTCGACGGCGACCTGCTGGCGGTACACCGAACCCCCGAGGCCCGTAATGGCCAGATCGTGGTGGCCCGGCTGGACGATGAAGTGACCGTGAAACGTTTTCGCCGCCGCGGCTTCCTGGTCCAGCTGGTCCCGGAAAATATTGATTTCTCGCCTATCGAGGTGGATTTGCGCCGGCAGGAACTGACCATCGAAGGCCTGGGAGTCGGCGTAATCCGTCCCAAATTATGACCACCGTCAGCCAGATACTGGACGCCACACCCCTGCTGTGGAAGGGACGCCAGTCCAGTCATGGCCAGCATGCGCTGCATTCCGGCCATGCAAACCTGGATGCCTGCCTGCCCGGCAAGGGTTGGCCATTGGGCGCGATATCGGAACTGATCTCCCCGAACCCCGGCCTGGGCGAGTTCAGGCTGTTATTCCCGGCGCTGGCCAGCCTTGGCCAACAAGGGCAGTGGGTTATCCTGGTGGATCCGCCCTGGATCCCCTACCCGGCGGCTTTGCAGGGGCATGGCCTGCTGCTGGAGCGGTTGTTGCTGGTGCGCACGCGTGGCGGACGGGAATCGTTGTGGGCCTGCGAGCAGGCGCTTCGAAACGGCAGGGGCGGCGCCGTGCTGGCCTGGCCGGAGCAGATTGATTTTGCCCGCGTGCGGCGGCTCCAGATGGCCGCCCAATCCAGCGCAAAACTGGGCTTCCTGTTCCGGCCGGAAAGCGCAAGCCGGGAGTCTTCACCCGCAGCCCTGCGCCTGCAGCTGAAACCCGGCGACGGTCACGGCACCCTGATCCATATCATCAAGTGCCGCGGAAGCCGGCCGCCTGAACCGGTCCGGATTCCACCGCCTTTCTCACGCAATGCGAAACAGCGCCATCAGACTGAGCCTTATGCACCTCCCGCAGAAAACCACATCCCCGTCGCGCTGGCTGGCCATCCGCTTTCCACAGCTGTCCCTGGACCTCCGGTTTCGGGGGCAAAACTGCACTAGCCCACCCGTCGCGCCACCGCCCGCTGAGCCTGACCGGCTGGCGGAGCGGCAGGCGCTGGAGCGACTGGCTGCCTGGTGTTACCAGTACAGCAGCCAGGTATGTATTCCCGGCGACCGGGATGGCCTGTTCCTCGAGGCCGGCGCCAGTGAGCGCCTTTTCGGACGCCCCGAATGGCTGGGCAAGCGCCTGGAACAGGAACTCGGGCAGCTTGGCTACCAGGCCGCGACCGGTTCAGCCCCGACGCCGGAAGCCGCCTGGCTGGGATCAGGCGACGGCCTGCACATCGCCTTACCCGGCCATCTTCGCCAACAACTCGGCCCGTTGCCGCTGGACCGGCTGCACCTGGATGCCGTGCAAACGGCCGCACTGGAACGGATGGGGTTTCGTCAGCTGCGCGATTTGCTGCGCCTGCCGCGCAAGGCCCTGACCCGGCGTTTCGGCCCTGCCCTGCCCGACTACCTGGACCGCGTCCTCGGCATCCGGCCGGACCCGCGGGCCATGTATCACCCCCCGGAGACTTTCTTCTCGAGACTGGAACTGCCGGCGGAAATTCACAGTTCCCAGGGCCTGTTGTTTCCGCTGAACCGCCTGATGGAAGAGCTCTGCGGCGTGCTGCGCGGAGGTGACACCGCGGTGCAGGCACTGCTTATCGTAATCGGGCACGAAGACCACGAAGACAGCCTGCTCAGACTGGGCCTGCAATCCCCTACCCAGGATGCCGGACGCCTGATGACGGTACTGCGCGAACGCCTTGAACGTTTGCGGTTGCCGCAAGCCGCGCGCGAAATCCGGCTGGAAGCGCCGGTCCTGCTCCGGTTCAACGCCGGCCAGCACAGCCTGTTCCGGGATACGCCGGCGGAACAACGGCAGGATATCGAACAGCTTGCCGAACGCCTCCAGGCCCGGCTGGGCAACGGGTCGGTGACCGGGCTGACCGGCGTCGAGGACCACCGGCCGGAATACAGCTGGCGTCCGCGCATGCTGGATGAGCGCCCGGCCTGCGTCGCCCTGCCCCATCGCCCGGCCTGGCTGCTGCCGAACCCCAGGCGCTGCACGATCGGGAACTACGAAATCCTCGCCGGCCCTGAGCGGATCGAGAGCGGCTGGTGGGATGGCCATGACTGCCGCCGCGACTACTACATCGTCCGCGACAGCCACGGCAGCACGCTGTGGGCCTTCCGCGAATACAAGCCACACCGGGGCTGGTATTTGCATGGTATCTTTGCTTAAGGAACCTCTGATTCATTATGCACGGGCGCGACGGTGTCTTTGCGGGATGCTCCGGTCCGCTTTTGGTGAGCGTGGTTGGGTCATTCCCAATGAGCGAATCAAAACGGGGCGGAGGGCCCGCAAAGGCCCGTCCCGTAGGGTTTCGCCGCAAAAGCCGCATCTCGCACACAGCCCGCCTCGGCCATAGCGACGGCTATGGCGACTCGGCCCGCTGCGCACAATCTGCGGCTTTTGCAGCAGAAACGCGCTCCGTGCATAATGAATCAGAGGTTCCTTAATGAGAGTCTCATGCGCAATTGAACGTAGGAGCGAGCCATGCTCGCGATTTCGCGGCCATGGGCCGCTCCTACCCCCGTGGAAAACTACGCCGCCTGCGCTCCACATCTCATGCAAATAACCGTGGTATGTCTGTTTTAGAACTTCGAATTCCGCCGGTGCTGGTGACCGTGATCTTTGCTGCGCTGATCTGGCTGGTATCCCGGATCACACCAGGGATCGACCTGCCGGCGACGCTGAGGATCGCCTGTTTGTTGTTGTTTGCGAGCGCCGGAGTGGTCATCGGTCTGAGCGGAGTGGTTGCCTTCAAAAAGGCACGAACCACGGTCAACCCCTTTACGCCGGAGGCCAGTGCCTCGCTGGTCGATTCCGGCGTGTTCCGATTCACCCGTAACCCGATGTACCTGGCCTTGCTGCTTGGCCTCGCCGGTTGGGCCGTGTTCCTGGGCAATGTGTACTCGCTGGCGTTGACCGTGGTGTTTGTCGCCTACATGAACCGCTTTCAGATCCGACCGGAAGAACAGGCGCTGGAGACTGTTTTTGGGGAAGCCTTTATCGAGTACCGGAGCCGGGTGCGCCGGTGGCTCTGACCATACCTGAACATCGATGAAGCAATTTGCGATCAATGTTCTGATCACCCTGGCGCTTGCTGCCCCCGTCCGGTCCGACGCCGCTGAAATCCGGGTTGCCACCGCCAGCAACTTCCGCGACGCCATGACCGTCCTGGCCCGGGAATTCGGACAGGAATCGGGACACCGGGTCGTGCCGGTTTACGGCTCCACCGGAAAGCACTTCGCGCAGATCGTCAACGGGGCCCCGTTTGACGCTTTTTTTGCCGCCGATAGCCGGCGGCCGGAGCAACTGGAACGCGAAGGACTCACCGTACCGGGAAGCCGGTTCACCTACGCCCGGGGGCAACTGGTCTTGTGGAGCCCGCGGACAGACTATGTCGATGACAAGGGGCTGGTCCTCAGCCAGGGGGATTTTCGCCACCTGGCCATCGCCAATCCCGAACTCGCTCCGTACGGCGCAGCGGCCAGGGACGTGCTGGAATCGCTCGGGTTGTGGCAGGCGCTCAGCCCGCGACTGGTGCAGGGTGAAAATATCGGCCAGGCCTTCCTGTTTGTCGTCAGCGGCAATGCTGAACTCGGATTCGTGGCCTGGTCACAACTGGCAACGGGCAAGCAGCCCGTGGAGGGTTCGGTGTGGCGGGTGCCTGAAAACCTTTACCGCCCGGTGGAGCAACAGGCCGTCGCACTCACCGACAATGAAGCAACCCGTGCTTTCCTGGCATTTATTCGCGGCGAACAGGCGGCTAGAATCATTCGTGCCCATGGATATTCAACGCCCCCAACCGGTTTGCCCTGATGCTGAATGACGCTGATATCACCGCACTGGCCATCACGCTGAAACTGGCCCTGACCAGCACGCTGATCCTGTTGCTGCTGGGAACCCCCCTGGCTTGGTGGCTGGCGCGGACACGCTGGCGGTTCAAATTCATACCGGAGGCCATTATTGCCCTGCCGCTGGTTTTGCCGCCAACGGTTCTGGGTTTTTACCTGCTGATCGCGCTGGGGCCACACGGTCCGTTGAGCGCATTGCTGACAGGCCTGGGCGGTGGATCGCTGGCCTTCACGTTCTCCGGCCTGGTCATCGGGTCCATCATCTACTCGATGCCTTTTGTCGTGCAGCCGCTGCAGGATGCTTTCAGCGCCATAGGAAGTCGCCCCCTGGAGGTTGCGGCCACCCTGCGCGCCTCCCCGCTTGACCGCTTTATCACGGTGGCTTTACCGATGGCGCGTCCCGGATTCATCACGGCCGCGGTGCTTGGCTTCGCCCACACGATCGGTGAATTCGGCGTTGTTTTAATGATCGGCGGGAATATTCCCGGCACGACCCGGGTCGCGTCGATAGCGATCTATGACCACGTGGAAGGGCTCGAGTTTACCCACGCTCACTGGTTGTCCGGGGTGTTGCTGCTCATATCGTTTCTCCTGTTGCTCGTGGTGTACGGCACGAACCGGCGCTTCCGGATGGTCCGGTTTTGACCATCGAAGCGCGATTTTGCGTTGACCGTCCCGGCTTCAGGCTGGAAGCCGACCTGCAGATTCCCTCTTCCGGTGTCACGTCCTTTTTCGGTCCGTCCGGTTGCGGAAAAACCACCCTGCTGCGAGCCATTGCCGGCCTGGAGCACCATGCTAATGGTTACCTCAGGGTCGGGGACAACATCTGGCAGGACGACCAGTGCTTTCTCCCTCCCCACCGAAGACCCGTGGGTTACGTTTTCCAGGAAGCCAGCCTGTTCGAACACCTGGATGTGAAAGGCAATCTGAATTATGGCGCCAGCAGAATTGGCAAAGGCAGCCACCGGATCTCCCTCGACGACGCCATCGAGTTGCTGGAAATTTCCCGCCTGCTGGATCGCAGGCCGGCATCGCTTTCCGGCGGGGAACGTCAAAGAGTCGCCATTGCCCGTGCGCTGGCGGTCAGCCCCGAACTGTTATTGATGGATGAACCACTGGCGGCGGTGGACGTCAACCGGAAACAGGAAATCATTCCGTACATCGAATCCCTGCACCGCGAACTGGATATTCCGATCCTGTATGTCAGCCACCAGCCGGACGAAGTACTGCGCCTGGCCGACTACATGGTTTTGCTGGAATCGGGCAAGGTGACGGCGACGGCCGGGGTAGACGAGGTATTTACCCGGCTCGACCTGCCCCTGGCAAAAGGAAACGAAGCTGCAGCCATGATCGAAGCCGTTGTAGCCGGTCATGACGAACACTATCAACTGACACACATGGATTTCCCCGGCGGCCGGTTCACGATGGGCCGGATCAAAGCCGCGGCGGGCAGCCGCCTGCGACTCAGGCTGGCCGCGCGGGATGTCAGCCTGACGCTGCAGCGCCAGTCCGGAACCAGCATCCTGAACATTCTGCCCGTCACCGTTGACGAATTGAAGCCGGATGGTGACGCCCAGGTAATGGTCCGGCTGCTGGCTGGAAATGTGCCGATTCTGGCCCGGATCACGCGAAAATCAGCCGATGAACTCGGTCTTGCGCCGGGAAAACCGGTTTTTGCCCAAATAAAAAGTATCGCACTGCTTACATGAAATAGTAATATTCGGTTATCATTACATTCCAAGCGGAATCCGCATTAAAATTAGTCGAACAGAATCTGAGTCAATTAGTTGTCCCTTTGTGACAAGTAACATTGCGCTCTATGTAATAAATTGGGCCTGAAGCAGTCGGGAATGGAGGCTTACAGGCGTTGAAAAACAACAAAAACAGTGGTTTTTGTCGTTTGTTAAGTAGGCGTTAGATAGCTTGACGACAACTGTTAAAATCCGGACACTTTGACCCACAAAGGCCCTTGATGATGGATTCGAAAAATACTTTCGGGCAAAAAAGAGAACCAGAATGGTCGGAAAAAAGCTTGATGCAACCTACGCCAATCAATAAAGAACTCCCGGTGCGATGCAGTGGATTCGTCAATTTGACGGATGCGCTGGATTACGCCGCCAAGGGAGTCACCGGTTTTAACTTTTACGACCACCGCGGCGAATTGGAGTCGGTTCTCAGCTATCGTGACCTGCGCGAAGACGCGATGCTTCTTGCCCGGCGCCTGATGGGTCTGGGGCTGAATCGCGGCGACCGTGTCGGCATAATTGCAGAAACCGACCCGATGTTTCAGCGGTTCTTTTTCGCGTGCCAATACGCCGGCCTGGTTCCTTTCGCGTTGCCCGCGGGAATCCAGCTCGGCGCTCATTCTGCCTACGTCGGCCAGATCCGCCGGATGTTGCAGAGCTGTGAAGCCGCCATTGCCGTAGCCCCCTCATCACACTTCGATTTTCTGGAAGAGGCCGTCGCGGAACTGGAACTGGTCATGGCCGGCACCCCGGAAGATTTCGATGCGCTTCCGGCCGCCCAGCTCGAATTCGAACCGCAAGGTCCGAAAGACACGGCCTACCTGCAATACACGTCCGGCAGCACGCGCTTCCCGCGTGGCGTGGAAATCCACCAGGAAACCGTGCTGGAAAACCTTCGCGCGATCGCCGAAGACGGTTTGAAGCTGGGAAGAGAAGACCGTTTTGTGTCCTGGTTGCCGTACTACCACGACATGGGAATGATCGGCTTCATCCTGGTGCCGCTGATTTGCCAGTTATCGGCAGATTACCTGCCTTCCAGGACCTTCGCCATGCGGCCGAGGCTGTGGCTGAAGATTATTTCGGATAACCGGGGTACCATTTCGTCAAGCCCGACGTTCGGCTATGCCCTGTGCGCAAGACGGTTGCGTCCATCGGATTATGAAAAGTACGACCTGAGTTCGTGGAGAGCCGCCTGTGTCGGCGCCGAGCAGGTCAACCCTGTCCCGTTGAAGGATTTCGCGGAAGCGCTCGCCCCGTGCGGTTTTGACCCGAAAGCATTCGTGGCCTGCTACGGCATGGCCGAATGTGTCCTCGCTGTCAGCTTTGCCAACCTGGATCATGGACTCGGGGTCGACTATGTCGACCAGGATGTCATGTCCAATACCGGCGAAGCCAGGGTCGTTGAAGCCGGCTCGGACAACGTAGCGGCATACGTAGATTGCGGCCCGGCCCTGCCAGGGTTCGAGTATTCGATTCGTGACCAGCAAGGCAACGAAGTAGAAGAACGCCAGTGCGGTGAGATCCTGCTGAGGGGGCCAAGCGTCATGAGCGGTTACTTCCGTGATGCGGAATCCACGAAAGCCGTTCTCAACGCGGATGGCTGGCTGGATACCGGTGACATCGGATACCGTGTTGGAGACAATATTTACATCACCGCGCGCAGCAAGGACGTCATTATCATCAAGGGCAGGAACATCTGGCCCAACGATATGGAAGTCGTTGCGCAACGCGTTGAAAACGTCAGGCTGGGCGGAGTCGCGGCGTTTTCCATCGTCGGTTATGGCGGTGAGGAACTGGCCGTCATGGTTGTAGAAACCAAGGAACGGGATGCCGCCGCCCGCAAGCATCTGACCCATGCGATTACCGAACTGATGCACGAGCACTTCGGCATCAACGTGATTATTGACCTGGTGCGGCCAGGCACTCTGCCCCGCACATCATCCGGTAAGCTGTCACGTTTCCAGTCGAGGGAATCCTTCCTCAAGCGGCGGCCTGCCACGACCCACCGCTTACCGGGCGAGTTAAGCAAGACCCGCAAAACCGCCTGATTTTCAATCAGAGGTTTCACACATGAACCCCGTTCTGCTAACCGGCGCGACGGGTTTTATCGGCCGGCAACTGCAGCAGACTTTTCTTGCCCGGGACATCCCGGTGGTGGCGGTTATCCGGCCCGGATCGGCGCATAAAAAAAGTGCATTGCACGCAGGCACCGGATGCCTTGTGGCGGACCTGGCCGACAGCACTCTGCTCGAGCCGGCGGTTTCCGGTGCCGCTGCCGTTATTTATTGCGCCGGTTCGGTTCGCGGAGGCAGCCTGGAAGATTTTAACGAAGCCAACGTCGCGGGCGTGCGTTCCATCGTGCAACTGATGAACCGGACGGCGGCCGCGCCGCCCCTGCTATTGATATCGTCACTGGCTGCCAGCAGGCCGCATGTTTCAGACTACGCCAACAGCAAGTACCTGGGTGAACAGGAAGTACTCCGGCACGCGCGGTTCCCCTGGAGCATTTTCCGCCCCCCGGCGGTCTACGGCCCGGGCGACAGGGAAATGCTCCCCATTCTGAAACTGGCGCGCAAAGGTCTCGTGACGCCAACCGGCCCCACTGACCAGCGCTTGTCACTGATCCACGTGGAAGACCTGGCCAACGCTGTGGCCGCGTGGCTGAAGTCCTGGAAAAAATGCGTGAACCAGGTTTACACGCTCGATGACGGCCACCCCGGCGGTTATGACTGGGATGAAATTGCCACAGCAGTCAGTGGCGGCAGGTACCGCCGGGTGAATATTCCGGCCTGGATCGTAACAGGAGCCGGCCACATCAACCTGGCAGTATCCCGGTTGCTGGGCTATGCCCCGATGTTGACTCCGGGCAAGGCCAGGGAGTTAACGCAGCCCGACTGGTTGTGCAACAATATGGCGTTGAGCACGGCCACCGGCTGGTCCCCGCAAATTACCCTGGAAACAGGAACGCGCATGCTGTTTGGGACACCCGGTTACCGGAATGGAAAATCACAGGGAGACATTCATTGACCACCCGTTTTGATCAAATTGAACGCCGGATCTGCGAACTTCTGGCCGGCTACCTGGAAACCAGCGACCATCCTGAACTGGAAGCGCACGGCGAAATCACGGGAGATACCAATATCGTTTCCGACTTCACGCTGGACTCCTTCCAGGTCATGGAATTCATGATGGAGCTGGAGGAGTCTTTTGACGTGATGATCGACATGAACAGCCTGTCCAACAGCCACACGGTTCGCGACCTGGCCGGCATAGTCGTCCGGAGCCTGGACGGATCAGCGTAATAACCATGGCGTTACTGGACAAGTTTGCAGCAGCCGCCGCCATTCGGGATCAACTCCGTTCCGGCGGACACGACCCGACCCGGGTCGTTATCGACAGGATTATTTCGCCGACCGAAGGAATGGTTGAAGGCCGGCACACGATATTGGCGGGCACCAACAACTACCTGGGGCTGACATTTGACCCTGCCTGCATGACAGCCGCCGTGAACGCGATTCAGAGCCAGGGAACCGGCACCACCGGTTCGCGCATGGCTAACGGCAGTTTTGCGGCCCACGCGGCGCTGGAAAGCGACCTGGCGGCTTTTTATGAAGTCCCCTACGGGATGGTCTTCTCAACCGGCTATGCAGCGAACCTGGGCACCCTGGTGGCGCTGATCAAGGCCGGAGACGCAGTTCTGCTCGATGCCGATGCGCACGCCAGCCTTTACGACGGTTGCCAGATGAGTGGCGCGGATATCTTCCGCTTCCGGCACAACGATGTCGGCAGCCTCGAAAAGCGCCTGCAACGGCTCGGTGAACGGGCCCGCGACTGCCTGATCATCACCGAAGGCTTGTACAGCGTGCGGGGGGATTGCGCGCCGCTGGATGAAATCGTGGCGATCAAAAAGCGCTACGGCGCCCTGTTGCTGGTCGATGAAGCACATTCCCTGGGTGTCTACGGAGAGCACGGTCGCGGGGTGGCGGAAGCCCAGGGCGTTATGCATGACGTGGATTTCTTTGTCGGCACGTTCAGCAAGAGCCTGGGTGCGATGGGGGGCTTTTGCGTCAGCCCGCACGCGGAGCTGGAATTGATCCGCTACGTGTCCCGGCCCTTCATTTTTACCGCATCGTCCAGCCCGTCCATCATTGCAAGCACGCAGGAAGCCCTGCGCCAGCTGAAAACGCGGCCGGAATTGCGGCACACGCTTTGGCGCAATGCCAGGCGCTTGTACGAAGGATTACAGTCGCTTGAATTTGACACCGGCCCGGAAGTGAGCCCGGTGATTGCCATTCGCCTGGGTGCGAAAGAGATCGCCCTGCCGTTCTGGAACCGCCTGTTGGAAAACGGCGTCTACACCAACCTGATGATTCCACCGGCGTCACCGGATCAGCACAGCTATATCCGTTGCAGTGTCAGCGCGGCGCACACGGAACCGCAAATTGAAAAAATCCTCGAAGTGTTCGGCCGGGTAAAAGCGCTTTAGGGCAGCCCGTGAAGAGATGCCGGCAACCAGCTTCGCGGTCATTCCAAGTGCAAACAGGGACGCCAGGATGGCGGCCCATCCCGGCCCGGTCAGCCCCGTCAGTGCGGTCATCACGTAAAACAGCACCACGTAGCTGATGATGCCTGCGATGTGAATCCTGAGTACCGATCCCGCCTTTCCCATCGCATAGGCGGCTGCGCGCAGGGGTGCGCTGGTGAGATCGAAGGTGGCTGCCAGCAACAAAAGGCTTAGCAGGGGGGCCGCAGGAATGTAGTCTTTTCCGATGATGCCCAGCAAATAGTCACCCAGGATCACGGAAAACAGGACGACGGTCAGACCGGCCAGGCCGGCGATTAATGCGGTTTTGAAAGGAATCGAGTGGATGCTGCCGTCCTCGGCGTGAAAACTGCGTGTCAGGTCCGGAAACAGCACCTCGCGTAATGCGATTGCCGGCTGGGTCAGCACGGTGGAGAACTCGCGCGCGAGCCGGAACAGGCCGGCCGCCGCCGGACCCAGCAGGTTACCGGCCAGCAGCACCGATACATGCTTTGGTAGCAGGTCGATACCTGTTTGCCAGTACACGACGCCGACAAAATTCCAGAAATCGTCGGCCGGCTGTTTCAGTTCGCGCCAGTGAAATCCGCGCCACAACGAAGTGTCCACATGCTGTTTCAATTCCTTCAGGCCGCGCACCACCATGTACAAATGCCCGCAGGCAAAAGCCAGCCCCCAGACGACCATGAACACCGTCATGGGCGCATCGAGAGCCCATGCCACGGCGACCATCGCAAAACGCAGGGCCGGCCCGACGGTAAACTGGACACCCAGTGCGTCAAAACGGTCGTATACCCGCAGGATCCCATTGGGCGTCCCGTTGGCCGTGCTCAGGATAAACAGGCTGTACAGCGAGGCCCAGGCCACCATGTCCGCATCCCAGTGCAGGAACTGGCCGGCCAGGGGGGCGGCCGCCATCCCCACGACGGTGGCCGCTATCGCGGAGACTACGTCTATCAGCATGGTCGAGCGCAGCAGTACCCGGAAACCCGTCTCGTTGCCCGCGTCATGCAACGGAACGCCAAAACGCACCACGGCCTCGTATGTTCTGAAATTCACCGCGCCGCGGATCACCATGATATAGGTGTGCAGCAGGATGACCAGGCCAAATTCCGTCGGCGTCAGTGCATTCGCCATCAAACCCGTGGCCAACACCGAAAACACGCCGGCAATTCCGCGCCCGCGAATGACGACGCCGAAATTTCGCAGCACGCGCCTGAGTACCGGGGTGTTAAAAAAAATCAACGAAACGCACCCTTGCGCCAGAGCCGGAAAAGCAACGGCCAGGCAAAAATGACCGGGTATTTTCGCTGCAGGCCGGAAGGTTCGATATAGACTCCCGAGTGACGCTTGATTTTCCAGAGCAGGTAGTCCAGCGCGCCGTCAAACGTGGCTGCCGCTTTCAGAATCCGCAAGGTGGATAAGACCTTTCCCTGGACCCGCCGCAGCCACCAGCCGGCGGCCGACAGGCGCCTTGATTGCCGGCTACAGGTGTTGCGGAACGTGTCCGGTGAGCCATCCGGATCGAAACCCAGACCCTGGCCCGCCAGGGCCGCAGTCACCGAACGGTAGTACGCCGGCCAGTATTCAAACAGCTGGCCGGCGTGCCCCGGCGCTTCGGAACGAAACTCGCACTGGTAGGTCAGGCCCAGGCCTGCAGCCCACAATTGCTTCGCATTAAAACGTTCCGGCAGGCGTGGCGCCACGCGACCGGTAAACGTCACGCAGGCCTGGCTGATGGCGTCGATGATCCGGTCGTTCACGGTATCGTCACGGCAGTAAAGAATCCCGCAAGGCTGGGCAAAACGGGCCCAGAAATAGGAATGAAAATCGCTCTGCACGGCGTGCTCGAAGCGGTCCAGTGTCAGCAAGGCGTACTTGGCCCTGGTCTCTCCCGGCGGGGAACCGTGGTGAATCTGGTAAACATTGGGGGGTAATGCCCGCGCCAGCCATCCCTGCCAGGAACTGTGCATGGCCCGGTAATTGTCCAGCAACACGTAAAAATCCAGCAGGGTGTCGCGCTTGCCGCGCAAGTAGGATCCATAAATCAGCACCGCCAGCAGATTGTCCCCGTACCGGGCACGGATCTGGTCGAGCAAGCCGTCCCGCTGCTCGTCCGGAAAGTCGCAGGCGCCCGAAACCTGGCGGGTCACTATGTCGCGCAGCAGCTTGCCGGCCCGGCGGTTTGTCTCAGCCTCCATAGGCGCCGCGCGTGCTGCCGAATATCCGGTACGCCCTGCGCGTTCGGGCCCTGCGCAACATCCGCTGCGCTCAGCCACGATTGCAGCGGACCTCCGGTGAGCCGGGCGGCCAGACCCTGCACAAACCGCAGCAACAAAACCAAGCGTGGTCAGCACGGTCCAGAACGTAACCGCGACAAACCCCCAATCCGGCCGTCCGGCAAGCGCGCTGAACGTCATGATGATCAGGCACGGATTGCGGCGCGCAGTGACCAGGCGAAACCAGGCGTCAAACGGTTTCCAGGTAAAAATCGTGCATTCACCCAGCAGCGGAAAAAGACCTTCCAGAACGCGCCCTGCAACGTAACCCAGCACGATCATCCAGTACATCTGCGCCTGGTCGAAACCCAGCACCGGTTCGAAATCGGCCAGGGACATACCCCAGTATATGTACCAGAACGGCGGGTGAAACAGGTCGATGACATGGTCGTAAAGGTGACCGAATTTACTCGACTGGACCGTTACCCTGGCAAGTTTGCCATCAACGGTATCCAGGAACGTCATCATCCAGGCCGCGGCCAGGCCGGCAAAATACCAGCCTTCCAGGAACAGGTAGCAAGCGGCCAGCACCAGCACCAGGCCAATCGTCGTCACCACTGTTCGGAGAGACGCCAAGCGCCGCCGCCAGGTGAACGGCCTTTTTTGCCGGGCGCGGCCACAGAAACTTGGTAACGAGGTCGGTTATCCCGCGATAAGCGTTACCGTAAAGCCGGTTTTCGAGCTGGGTTTTCTGCTCCGCGACTACCGGCTCGAGCAGAGGCGCCCTGGCGCTGCGCAGTGCTTCGTTGAAGGCCGCCAGGTTTTCGGGTGTGATGGACGTCAGCGGTGACGCTGATGGTTGAATTTTTCCGGCAAGGCAATCCGTGGCGACCCCGACGTGCTGCGAATCAACGAAGGCCGCCGCCACTCCGCCATCCCGCTGACAGATCAAAAGGACGTTTTCTTTTTCCATCAGCCCGGCCAGTGTCCTGACTTCGAACAGGTAGTGGCTGTTGAGCAAAAGCACCTGCCCGCTGCCGGGCAACCCGGCAGCAGATTCGGCCACGGTCACCCCACCCGCTTCTTTTAACTGCCGTTTCAGGCGCGTGGTCGCCGACAGTCCCCATAATGTGACGGGATTTTCGCCCAGGACAAGAGCCGTGATGGTCATGATGAGGTTTGCTTCTCTGGTGCAATATGCGGGTCACTCGATTATAGTCAGCCTGGCCAATGTCAGCAAAACAAACAACCCCCGCTCATGCGCCTGATCCACATCACTGACCCTCACCTGAGCAGCCTGGACGACCAGGCCTTCAGCGAGGCTGCACGGCAAACGGCGTTCGGGTTATCTGTCGTGGCACAAGAACCGGCGCCATATCCACAAGGCCGAAATCCTGGAGCAATTGACCGATGTCGTCGCCGCCCAGGCGCCGGACCAGGTGCTCGTGACCGGTGACCTGGTTCATATTGGCCTGGAATCGGAAATGAAAGACGCCGCGGACTGGTTGCATCGCCTGGGCTCGCCGGACAGGGTTTTCCTGGTTCCGGGCAACCATGACAATTACGCGGCGGATTCATTGCAGGCCATGCGCCGGCATTGGGGTGATTACCTGCCTGCAGACCGTCAGCTGAATGCAGATTACACCGCGGGTTACCCGGTAGTGCGCCAATGCAACGGTGTGACACTGGTTGGCGTCAACACCTCCTGCGTGACGCGGGTATTTTCAGCGGCGGGAGAACTCGGCAGTGAACAAAGACAGCGGCTGTCCCTGGTCCTGGACGAGAATGCCGCCCACGAAGGTTTCACCTGCCTGTTGATTCACCACCCGCCATTTCCAGGCATGACCAGGCGGCGAAAGGCGCTGCGCGATGCAACCGAGCTTCTCGAGTTAGTCAGCCGGCAACCACCCGACCTGGTTCTCTATGGCCACATCCATGAAAACAGGGAAGATCTGCAGGGCGGGATCCACAGCTACTGCACGGCTTCGGCGTCCAGCGTCCACGATGCGTCTTTCAGAATCATTGACCTGGAAAGAGAAGATCGCGGCTGGCATTGCCGCGTGCAATTGATGAAACTGGACAAGGAAATCGCTCAACCGGCCGCCTTCACGCTGGCGGCGGAGTCTTCCTGGCGGACTTGAAGAAACGGGTTGCCGGTTTGCCCGTCCCTCGCCAGAACTGTGCGGCGGCGGCAATCACCAGCAGAACCACGACCGGGGTCAATATCGTCAGCGATGGCACCAGGTTGAACAGGCCTGCGAGATGTCCCGTCATCTGCTGAAGAAGGTAAAAAACAATGCCAATAATGCCGCCCAGGATGATTCTCTGGCTGGCGGACACTTCCCGCGTGGAACCCACCAGCAAAGGTAATGACAGCAATCCCATCGCGACCACTGCGATTGCAATGCTGATTTGTTTCCAGAAAATAACCCGGAAGTGATGGGTATCCAGGCCGTTTTTCTTCAGGTACCGGATATACAGAACCAGGTCGTGAGGTGCGAGCGCTTCCAGCGGCAACATCAGTACATCAGCCTGTTCCTGCGAAATCAGACCGGTCCACTGCAGGTTTTCGACCTGATTTTCAGTTGCCGTCATCCCGGATAAGCGGGTTTCCGTGACGTTTTCCAGTTGCCAGGTGTCCGCTCCCATAATGGTGGCCCGCTCGGCCTGGACAAGGGTCAAGAGCTTTCCCTTCTTGTCCATGTTGTAAATTTCAACACCCGCGAGGATCCGGTTGAACAGCACGTTTCTGACGTGCACGAAATTATCGCCGCTGCGGGTCCAGAATTTCAGCCGACCTCCCATGTCGACCGAAACGGATTCCAGTGCCCTGGAACGTAATTCGGAGGCGGCCCGCTCACTGACAGGGACCAGCAGGGACTGCATCAACAGGACTGCCGCGGCAACCGCCAGCGTCGCCAGGAACACCGGCCGGGCCATCCGCGCCTTGGACAGCCCGGCTGCCCGGGCCGCCATCAATTCCTGGTGGTTGGCCATGGCGCCCAGGCCCATCAGCCCGCCCAACAGCGCGGTGACCGGCATCAGGTCAACGATGCGCCGCGGCGACGTAAATAAAACCACCATGAAAGCATCGATTTGCCGGAATGCGCCGTCGCCGACCTGTTCCAGCTCCTCGGTCAGGGCCAGCAGGCTGAACAAGCCCAGCAAAAGCACCAATACGGGTACCATCCCCTTCAGGAAGTTGAGTGCTATGTAACGGTCGAGAATCATCATCGCGACGATACCCTCACCCGCGCCACCGGGTGCATTATTTTCTTCCACGGGATGTAAAGCGCCAGCACGAAAAGCGCCAGCAGGCCGGGAGCCCACCAGATCGTGCTGGCTTTACCCTGTTCCACCCAGGTGCGGCTGACATCCACCAGGTTGAAATACACGGCATAGACGATCAATGCGAGCAGGATGCGCGCATAGCGCCCCTGCCGTGGCCGGCTCCTGCTCATGGGTATCGCCAGCAAGGCCAGCAGCAAGGCGGAAAACGGGGTGCTCAGGCGCCACTGAAACTCGGCGCTATCGGTCCGGCCATCGGATTTCCACAATTCAAATATGTTACTCGACTTGGTTTTGTAACCGACCGGTTCAGGCTCCCCGGCAGGTATCCATAAGGAAAAGGAACCCAGCTCCGCAAACACGTCAGGACCCTCTTCCACCCGCTTCCACACGCTGGCGTCATGCAGTGTCAACTGGTGAAAACCAGGCCGGGCATCGTAGTCCAGGTTTCCGGTAGCCGCGGTGATCACCTGCAGATCACCGTTTTTCTGGCTCTGGATAAAGACCTGGTCCAATTGCCTGCCACCGTCCGATACGCCTTTTACGAACACGGTCCGGCCGGATTCGTCGAAACTGTAAAAGCGGGCTGCGCGTACCCGGTCAACTTCGGTGGCAGCCTCGGCACGCGCCTTGATTTCGAAGGCCATACCATAGGCCCAGGGCCGGACAAATACCGAGAACAACGCGATCAGGACAGCAAGCAATATTGCCATTCCGACGATCGGGCGCAATGCCCGCATTTCACTGATGCCGCTGGCGCGCATGGCGTAAATCTCAGAATCACTGTGCAAGCGCCCCAGCCCGGACAGGACCCCGATGTACAGGCTCAGGGGAAGCAGCACCTCCATTGCTATCAGCGATTTCAGCACCGTCAGCTGGAATATTTCGCCGGGATGCAGAAGTCCGGCATTGGCGTCCATCAGGAAGCGGGTTAAGCTGAAAGTTACAAAGATCGAGAGCAGGATCATGCTGACGGCCAGGAACGGAACGCTGATTTCCCGCCTGAGGTATTGGTCGATGATCATGAACAACCCACACCGGAAGGGTTGTGATCTGACCAGTGATAAAATTTACCTGACCATGCGCAGAACCTTATACAGATTATTGCCCGCCATCCCAGTTGTGCTGCAGTGCATGGCATGGCCTGTGAGCGCCTGGGCCGAACGAATCTCCGGCTTCTCCGCCGATGACACGCTCACCATACGCGCGAGCGAAGCCCGGATGGATGAGCAGTCCGACATCATCCACTTTGCCGGTGGTTTCGAACTGCAGGCAAAAGACTGGTACCTGTCTTCGGAACAAGCCACATTGTACGGAAAGCTGGATGACCCGGAAACCGTCACGGTAACCGGCAGCCCGGCCCGGATCCTGATCAATGCCCGGATCCAGGGCCGAACCTCAATGATCAGTGGCGAAGCCTTGCACATTGTTTACCAGCGGGACTCCAACAGCATCCGGATGGAGGGCGGTGCTTCTCTTTCGCGGGATGGGCAGACCATGAATGGCGGAGAAATTGCCTACGACATCGCGAAGGACCTGCTGAGCGCAGGGGGATCCGGCGGCGTGCATATCCGGGTGAAGCCCGAAAAAATGAATAAACCCTGAACAAGCCGGCCAACGCGGGCTTGTTCAGGGTTTTTTGCATTAATTGAATTATTTATTCCGAAGAGCGGCCGGTTGCACCCGTGCGAATTCGGCGTCTTCCGTTCCGGCCTGTTCCCCTGACGGGCGAACCGGCCAGGTTTTAACGACCTGCTCGGCGTGGGCCAGGTCAACCGGATCGTCCACTTCACACCAGCTCAGTCCGTGGATGGAACTGACGCCAACGACACCGGTTTGCGCCAACTCGTCGATGGCGGACAGGTACCAGCGTTTCAGGCCGTCGCCCATTCGCATCAGTTCTTCCACTTTCTGTACAAATATCTCGGCGCCGGCCCGGCTGAACACCATCATGCCGATGGATTCGCCGTTCACATGGCTCAAATCCAGTGTTTTTCCAACCCGGCACAAACATTCCTGTTCCGCCCAGATTTTCATATCGTCCGAGTCATAGCGGTTCTTCTGATCGGTCGCCAGCGTGATCGGATATTGACCGGCGTCCGTCAGCAGATGCTGGGAAACGGCCGCTTCGAACAAGGTGTCACCATTGATCAATACAAACGGTGAATCCATCTCGCCGCGCGCCACCCAGCACGTACCCAGGTTGTCCGACAGGCGGAAAAACGGGTTGTAGAGCGTACGTACCTTGATGCCCTCGATACCGGCAACCACTTCTTCAACCGCATCGTGACCAAACCCTGTGACCACCACGATCTCAGTGATGCCGGAGACGGCCAACTGGGTAATCTGCCATTCGAGAATGGAAACACCACCCGGCTGCAGGCAGCATTTGGGTGTGACCTCCGTCAACGGCATGAGTCGTCGACCCTGGCCCGCGCTTAATATAATGGCTTTCATTGTTCAAAACCTCTTGAGGCCCGGCCCGTACAACGTTGTTGAACGCACCGGTTTCGAAATCCGATGGATGATTTTACTTGATTTTTTTCTGCAAAATCCAAAAACATCCAAATTCCTGCTGCAATATCCAATTTAGAATCAAAAGCACCCGGCGTCTTGACCGGCCCGGACAGTGACATGACCCTTTTCCTCGCCTGCAACTGCGGGTAAATTGAGCCCCATGCTTATTGACTTGAATGAAGCCGGCGCACCCGGCCTGCTGGAAGCAGATGTCTGCGTGATTGGCTGCGGTGCGGCCGGCGTCGCCCTGGCGCGGAAATTGATGCTCCGCGGACACGACGTTTGCCTGCTCGAAGCAGGCGGCCTGGATTTCGAGCAAGCGACGCAGGACCTGTGTTTCGGTGAAATTGTCGGGATGGATTACTACGAACTGGAGCATTCCCGGCTGCGGTTTTTTGGCGGCACCACCAATATCTGGGGTGGCCGCTCGGTGCCGTTGAGCAGCATCGATTTCGAAAAGCGGGACTGGGTTCCTCACAGTGGCTGGCCCATCACCCTGGCCGACCTGGAACCTTACTATCGCATTGCCCATGATTCCCTTGAACTGGGCGAGTACGACTACAGCCCCGCTATGTGGGACAAACTCCGCCTGCAACCCATCGCCTTCGATCCACACGAGGTGGCCCACCAGTTCTGGCGCTTCGACCAGAAGAAAGAGCGCTTCAACAGCGAGCAGGCCAATGACCTGATCGCCGCCCCGAATGCCCGGATCGTGCTGCACGCCAACGTGGTCAGGATCCAGGCAGGCGAGCAGGCCAGAAACGTGCAGCACCTGGTGGTGCGCACGCTGCATGGCCACCAGGCCACGGTCCGGGCGAAGCATTTCGTACTGGCCTGCGGCGCTATTGAAAACGCCCGTCTTTTACTGTTGTCGGATGACGTGGAAAAAGGCGGTATCGGAAATGCCGGTGACCAGGTGGGGCGGTACTTCATGGAGCACCCGCACGGCCGCATTGCCCATATCAAAACCCGCAACCCGGCCTGGTTCTGGGCGCAGTATCGCAAGCGTTACCCGTCGGGCGGGCCACCCCTTGCTCCCGCGCTGGTGGCGCCGGAGGAACTGCAGCGCCGGAAAGGCATCCTGAACAGCGCCGCCACCTTCAAAATTCAGCGCAACCCGGAACTCGGGCTGGGCCTCGGCAGCAAGATGTATATGAACCTGAAGCACGATCTGAACGCCACCCGGGCCAACCGCAGGGTCTGGCATGTTTACCGGGGACTGCTCGACTTTTTGCAAAAGTACGTGCCGATGGTGCTGGTGAGTACCGTGGCCAGGGTCAGACGGATGGAACTCTACCTGATGGCCCGGGCGGAGCAGGCGCCCAACCCGGACAGCCGCGTCAGGCTGTCATCTGAAACGGATGCGCTTGGCTGCCGCCGCGGCGACCTCGACTGGCAGTTGTCAGAACTGGATAAACGCTCGGTACTGGAACTGGCGCGGGCGGTGGGACGGGAGTTCGACCGCATGGGCCTGGGCAAACTGCAAACTTCCGGGTGGCTGGAAGACGGCACCGCGTCATGGCCGGTCGACCCGACCGTCGGCAATCACCCGATCGGCGGCTATCACCACATGGGCACCACCCGCATGAGCAGTACAGCGCAAAACGGCGTGGTCGACGCCAACTGCACGGTGCACGGCTACAGCAACCTGCATATCGCCGGCAGCTCCGTTTTCACGACCGGCGGCTGGGCCAACCCCACCCTGACCATCCTGGCGCTCACGCACCGCCTGGCGGACCACCTGGACACGCAGCTCAGGAAGGACCTGTAGGAGCGGATTCATTCGCGAACGCTGGCTGTGTAGGAGCGATTTCGTTCGCGAAAAAGATATCGCGATCTGAAATCGCTCCAACCGAATCTACAATCTATCCCCAGCAGGATTTTCTCCGCCAGGTCCCGGTCCGCAACCGAGTCGACATCGATGGCCGCGCGGGGATTGTCGAGCAGCACGTATCCCAGCCGGCAACCCATCGCTTCTGATAACGTTTCCAGCGCGCTCTCCAGGCTCAACTGTCCCAGCAGATACTTCAGGAGCATCCCCAGGCCGCCGTGCCGCACCATCCGCCATGGCCGCTTTCGATCCGCTTCCAGTTGGGACCACAGCGCCGGTCCGGCCTTGCCACGGGAGGTGAGAACGGCAAACAGGTTACTGCCGCAAAACTCCCCGTTGCTGAATTTAAGAATCGTGCGCTTTGTTTCCGGGTAAGCCTTGTTGACGATGGCATAAGGCACCAGGCCGAACACGATGTCGGCATCCAGCCCGGCCGCCCTCGAGCAGAAATCATCGATCGTTGCAGCGGTCAGCAAGGCATGGTCGCCGGCGGTCAACAGCGCGGGAAATCGATCCAGGCGCTCCAAGCGCCGCCAGGGCGCTGGCGCTCGGGCCGGACTGCTGGCGGCATCCACCGGAAAGAACTGGCGGCGAGAATATCCTGGAATTCCGGGTTTTCGCGAAAAATATTCCCGGCCGGTCCACACAGCACTCCGCCGTCCACGGACCGGCTGGATTCCAGCGCCTCGATGACCCGGGCCAGCGCAGATTTCCCGGCCACGTCCACCAGGACGCTCGCGGCCAGGCCCAATTCGCGGCTGAATTTGCTCCCGCCGGGCCGTTCACCGGCAAGAACTACAGCAGCAAAACCGGAAACCATCAATCCAGGTCTTTACGATATAGGCGGTAGCGTTTGGATACAGAGCCGCCCATTTTTTCTATGATGCCGCGTGTTGCGTGGTTTTGCTCCAGGACCCAGGACATCTCGATCCGCTCCAGCTTCCGTTTCGTTCCCGGGTCGTGCAACGCACCGATGATGGCCAGGGCCAAAGCTGGCCCAAGGCGGGTATTCTGATGTTTTTTGCGGACACCCATCAGTGCAATCCGCGCGGATTTCGGCCCCCGCACTTTAAGCCGCCAGATCAGTTTTGCCCAGCCGAACGGAAACAGTTTGCCATTGAGATCGGCAATCGCCTCGTTCAGATTGGGGATCAGCACGATGAACGCCGCCGGCTCTCCATCCGCCTCGGCGATCCACGTGTAATCAGCTGGAACGATCATGAAGATTTCCTTGCCGACGGTTTGGAATTCCTCGCGGGTGAAGGGTACAAAACCCCAGTTTTCCGACCAGGCGTCGTTAAAAATGTCGCGCAGGATTTCCAGTTCCGCCTCGGTATTCTTGCGGTCAACCTGCCGCAACTTCATCTTGTCGGATTGCCGCTCCCGGATTCTGCGGACGATATCCGGAATTTTGTACATGTATTCATCCAGTTCGTAGGCCAGAACATCCTGTGCTTTCTGATACCCCTGGCCTTCAATCGAGCTGTCATAGTAGGGCCTGGCGTGCCCCATCATCACGTACGGAGGCGTATCAAAACCCTCCACCAGGCAACCGATTTCCTGGTTGATGCCGAGGTTGAACGGCCCGATCACGGATTTCATGCCCTGCTCGCTGAGCCATTCTTCCGCGGTGGCAAACAGCGCCGTGAATACCGCCGGATCGTCCGGGGCTTCGACCAGGCCGAAAAAGCCGGTGTGGGGATCATGGGTCTTGAGGTACAGGTCATCGATCTGGGCAGAAATCCGGCCAACCGGCTGCCCCCCTTCATAGGCGACCCAGGCTTTCCAGCGCGCGTGCAGGAAAAAGGGGTTTTTCGTGGAAAACGCCTCCTTGCGTTCAAACTTCAGGGGCGGGATCCAGTTGGGGTCGTCCTGGTAGATGGACCAGGGTACCGAAATGAACGTGTTCATATCGGCGGCGTTTTTCACTTCCCGAATTTCTATATCTGCGTCATCCATATTCACTCGATTCCCGGGTTGAACATTGTGTACCTGGAGCGGGGATTTTAACCTGTCTGCCCCGTCTCCGTTTTGTCAATTGCGAAAAATGTGCCGCTGTCATGATTCCGGCCGGTTTCTGATTTACCTGCGGCTGCAAAATGATAGAGTAGGTGCAGCACAAACCACATTGAACGATAATCCATGCCCATGACTGAGAAAAGCCTGAAAACACTTTTGAACGAACTTCAGGAATTGCTGGAAAAGACAGACCAGATTGATCCTGAAACCCGGAAACTGGTTCGTGACCTGGATGCGGAAGTCGACCGCTTGCTGGACCCGGAGTCCGCTGATAACGATTTCGACAGCGTGGTGGACCATGCCCGATCCGTTGAAACCCGCTTCGCCGTGGATCACCCGGTTGCCGAACGCTTCCTGCGGGAAATCATCGACGCCTTGTCAAAGGTTGGCATCTGAATTCGAACGAACGGCAACTTTTATCGCGCCAGCGATAAAAGAAGCACCCGAGGAACACTTTCATCTCTGCGGTTGGCGCACAGCGCCAGAGCAGAGTCATTAACGTCGTTCCGAGGGGACGGTTTTTATCGCGCCAGCGATAAAAGAAGCACCCGAGGAACACTTTCATCTCTGCGGTTGGCGCACAGCGCCAGAGCAGAGTCATTAACGTCGTTCCGAGGGGACGGTTTTTATCGCGCCAGCGATAAAAGAAGCACCCGAGGAACACTTTCATCTCTGCGGTTGGCGCACAGCGCCAGAGCAGAGTCATTAACGTCGTTCCGAGGGGACGGTTTTTATCGCGCCAGCGATAAAAGAAGCACCCGAGGAACACTTTCATCTCTGCGGTTGGCGCACAGCGCCAGAGCAGAGTCATTAACGTCGTTCCGAGGGGACGGTTTTTATCGCGCCAGCGATAAAAGAAGCACCCGAGGAACACTTTTAGTTGAGTACGGCGTAGCCCCTATAACGCAGACAGTTCTTGGCCACAGTGGCTTTTTCGTCATCCTGTTGCAACAGACCACCGGCCCCGCCGCTGACGGCGCCGGTCGCCGCCCCAACGCCGATATCACCGCCGATCGCGCCGAAAGCGGCGCCAACACCCGCGCCGAATGCAGCCGATGACAGTGCGATTTGGCCCGAATCGACCTGCCGGGCAATATCCTCGCATTCCGCCAGGTCTTTTTGATACTGCACCATGTCGACGTTATACGTATCGACTATGGGCTTGGACGCGCAGCCGGCCATCAACATGCTGATCACCGCTGCCACGAAAAAAACTGTAACCCTGCTTTGCATGCGTCACCTCCCGGAGCCACTTCTCATTCTGGCAGTATGGCATACTCATCAATATATCCCTGCAGACTGAACACAAAATGAACAAGGGCCTGGTCACATGAATACGCTTGGCAAACTCTTCCTCAAAGGCCTGGTGGTGGTTATCCCCGTGAGCCTGACGGTGGCCATCATGTGGTGGCTCGCACGCGAAGCCGAGCAGATCCTGGGCGGCCTGCTCAGCAGGTTCCTGCCGGACGGCTGGTACATACCGGGCATGGGCATGATTTCCGCAATTGCCATTACCATCCTGGTCGGTCTGCTGACCCACGTGATCCTGTTCCAGAAACTGTTTGCCTTCGGCGACGCCGTTTTTCACCGCCTGCCGCTGGTCAAGACTATTTATTCCGCGCTCAAGGATTTTATCGCCTACCTCAGCCCGGACAGCCAGATCGGCCTGAGCAAGGTCGTGCTGGTAAAAATTCCCGGACAGGAATTTGAGCAACTGGGGTTCGTCACCCGCGAAGATTTCAGCCGGCTGCCGATGCAGCTCACCGTGGAAGAGCCCATCGCCGTGTACCTGCCCATGAGTTACCAGATCGGTGGTTACACCCTGTTCCTGCCGCGTTCCTGCCTGACCCCGCTGGACATGTCGTTCGAGGAAGGCATGAAGCTGGTCATTACCGGTACGATTATCTCCAGGGAAAAACGCCAAAAACCGCAACCCGAGATAAAGAGGATTGATTGATGAAACCGGGTTTTGTTTTCGCGGTTTTAGCCATCGGCCTGGTTGCGGGTTGCCAGCAGGACACTGCTGACGTGGCTGGTTCCGATGAGGATGTGACGATCCCGACCGCCTCGGTCACCGGAACCGTGACGTACCGGGAACGCATGGCGCTCAGTCCGGACGCCGTGGTCGAGGTAAATCTGCAGGATATTTCCCGGGCCGATGCACCGGCAATACGGTTGGCCCGGCAGGAAATCTCCGACCCGGGCAGGTTCCGGTCAGTTTGAGCCGGATACGCCCCTGCCGATTGACGAGCGCATGACCTATGCCGTCAGTGCCCGGATCACCGACCGTGGCGAACTGATGTTCGTCAGCGACACCATTGCCCCGGTTCTGACCGGGCGCAGGCAATAAGTCGACCTCGTGCTGGTGCGCGCCAAAAGCGCAGCACATCTGCCGCCCGGTCTGCTGACGACCCGGAGGAGTCGCACTGGAGGGCATGTTCCGCTACATGGCCGACGCCGCCCTGTTTCGCGACTGCCGCGACGGAAAGACCTGGCCGGTCTCCATGGAAGGTCAATATCTGGAACTTGAACGCGCGTATTTGAATTCCGGAATTGAACCTGGATCCGAAATCATGGCAAGCGTCCAGGGTCGGCTCTTGGAGCGTCCGCCTATGGAAGGTAATATCAATGAAGTCAAACTGATAGTCGATATATTTAATAATTTACTTCCTGATAAAACATGCACCCCGTCCACGTCCGCCGAACTCCTCGGAACCTATTGGAAGTTGATCGAACTGGGCGGCAATGCGGTCACCACGGCCGAGGGCATGAAGGAAGCCCACATGATCCTGGTGTCCGAAGATTCCAGGGTGAAAGGCTTTGCCGGCTGCAACGGCTTTTTCGGGCAGTTCGAAACGATCGGGTGACAGCCTTACTTTTTCGGCGCTGGGTTCCACCATGATGGCCTGCCCTGACGGCATGGATACCGAACAGGGCTTTTTTAGCCGCGCTCGGCGCCACCACCCGCTACCGGATCAGCGGCCTGATCCTGGAACTGTACGCAGACCAGGAACTCCTGGCCCGCCTGGAGGCTGTTTACCTCTAGCGTTTGAACAGGCCATGCTGTGGAGCGGGCGATATCCGCGATGCCTGAGCCTCGAGTGGTTATTCAGCAAGAATCTGCGATTCCATGGGTCGCGAATCCACATCGCGAATGAATTCGCTCCTACTGTATATTATTACAGTATGCGCTCCCCTCCCCCATATGCCGAGCTGGCCTGCACCAGTAACTTCACCTTCCTGACGGGCGCCTCGCACCCCCAGGAACTGGTCGCGCGGGCGGCGGAACTGGGCTACAGCGCCATTGCCATCACGGATGAGTGCTCACTGGCCGGCGTGGTCCGGGCCATGGAGGAAGCGCAGCGTTGCACCGAGCGCGGGCGCGCCATCCGGCTGATACCGGGCAGCAGTTTCCGGCTGGAGAATGGTTCGCGGCTGGTTTTACTCCCCACCGATCACGCGGGCTACACCCAGATCTGCACGCTGATCACGCGCGGGCGGCGCAACGCCCCGAAAGGCGAGTATGCCCTGCCCGACTCCAGTTTCGAGCATGGACTCGACCACTGCCTGGCCGTTTGGCTTCCTGCGGATGAAGCGGACCTGCTGACGGCTCACTGGCTCAGCGGCTTTTTCCCAGGCCGTTGCTGGCTGGGCGCCAGCCTGCACCTCGGCCCGGATGATGCGGCGCGCCTGGACCGCCTGCTCGTCACCGCCAGGACCGCCGGCCTGCCGGTCACGGCCTGCGGCGACGTGCAGATGCACACCCGCTCGCGCCGGATGCTGCACGATGTACTGGCGGCCATACGCCATGGCTGCTCCGTTGACGAGCTCGGCTACCGCGCCCTGCCCTGCGGTGAACGCCATCTGCGCAGCCGGGGTGAACTGGAACAACGGTTTCCCGCTCAGTTACTGGAACAAAGCACGCTCATCGCCGAGCGCTGTTGCTTCCGCCTGGAGGAATTGCACTACCGTTATCCGCGCGAGGTGGTGCCGGAAGGCATGACCCCCACCCGCTACCTGCGCGAACTCACCGAGGCCGGCATTCGTGAAAGGTGGGGACCGGCCGGCATTTCCCCCGAGCTGCGCGCCCAGATCGAAAAAGAGCTCGAACTGATCGAAGAACTGCATTACGAGCCCTTCTTCCTGACGGTCTATGACATCGTCAAGTTCGCCAGGAGCCAGGGCATCCTGTGCCAGGGCCGGGGCTCGGCGGCCAATTCCGCGGTCTGTTATTGCCTCGGCATCACCGAGGTCGACCCGGCGCGCATGAACATGCTGTTCGAGCGGTTCATCTCGCGGGACCGCGACGAGCCGCCCGATATCGACGTGGACTTCGAGCACGAACGGCGCGAAGAGGTCATCCAGTACATTTACCGCAAGTACGGCCGTGACCGCGCGGCGCTGGCCGCCACGGTCATCACCTACCGCCCCAAGAGCGCGATCCGCGACGTCGGCAAGGCGCTGGGCTTTTCGCTGTCCCAGGTCGATCAACTGGCGCACAACACGGCCTGGTGGGATCAGCCCGAGGACTTTGAACAGCGCATGAATCAGCTGGGGCTCCAACTGGACAAGCTGAAAATGCGGCAACTGGTTCACCTGGTCCAGTCCATTGTCGGCTTCCCGCGCCACCTGTCCCAGCACGTCGGCGGCTTCGTGATCTCGGAGGCCCCGCTGGCCAGCCTGGTGCCGGTGGAAAACGCGGCGATGGCGGATCGCACGGTGATCCAGTGGGACAAGGAGGATCTCGAAACCCTGGGCATGCTGAAAGTCGACTGCCTGGCCCTGGGCATGCTGACGGTCATTCACCGCTGCCTGGACCTGATCCGGGGTCAGAGTCAAGTGCCAGGTCAATCTGACCTGGCACTTGCTCTGACCCCCCATCGCCGACATCCCGCCCGAGGACCCGGAAACCTACGCGATGATCCAGCAGGCCGACACCATCGGCGTGTTCCAGATCGAATCCCGCGCCCAGATGGCCATGCTGCCGCGCCTGAAACCGGCCTGTTTTTATGACCTGGTGATCGAAGTCGCCATCGTCCGCCCGGGTCCGATCCAGGGCAACATGGTGCACCCCTACCTGCAGCGGCGGCGCGGCACCGAGCAGGTCGAGTATCCATCGGACGACCTGAAAGCGGTGTTGTCGCGCACCCTGGGTGTACCGATTTTCCAGGAGCAGGTGATGCAGATCGCCATGGTGGCGGCCGGCTTCAGCGGCTCGGAGGCGGATATGCTGCGCCGGTCGATGGCGGCCTGGGCCCGCCGCGGCGGCATGGAGCACATGCACCAGCGACTGGTCGGCGGCATGCTGGAGCGGGGCTACAGCGAAGCGTTCGCCGAGCAGATTTTTCAGCAGATCCGCGGCTTCGGCGAATACGGCTTTCCGGAATCCCACGCGGCCAGTTTCGCGCTGCTGGTGTATGTCTCGGCCTGGATGAAACGCCACCACCCGGCCGCTTTTTGCTGCGCCCTGCTCAACTCGCAGCCGATGGGTTTCTACCAGCCGGCACAGCTGGTGCAGGACGCGCAGCGCCACGGCGTGAAGGTGCTGCCGGCCGATGTGCGTTACAGCGACTGGGACTGCACGCTGGAAGAGAATGGGGTCAGAGTAAAAATTCGCGCCCGAGTCATAATCGCTGGGCGCATGCGAATTTTTACTCTGACCCTAATCTGAGACTCGGCCTGCGCATGGTCAAGGGCATGCGCAGGGAAAGCGCGCTGCGCATCGAGCGGGCCCGCGCGGAACAGCCTTTCTCCAATGTGCAGGATCTCGCCTCCCGTGCAGCCCTCGACCGGCACGACCTCGCCGTGCTGGCGGAAGCCGCCACGCTGCGCGGCCTGGCCGGCCACCGCCACCGCGCGCGTTGGGAAATCGCGGCGGTTGAGAAACCCGTAGACGACCTGTTACGTAGGAGCGAATTCTATTCGCGACCGGGAATCGAGAGAGTAAAGGGACAGATCAGCCTGATCTGTCCCTTTACTCTGACCCCGACTCTGCCGACCCCGGCATCACCATCCGGCCGCCTTCCGAAGCCGACAACACGCGCGCCGACTACGCCAGCACCGGCCTGACCCTGGGCCGCCACCCCATCGCGCTGCTGCGGCCGGTGCTGCAACGCAGACGCGCCATCACCGCGCGGGAACTGCACGAAAAGCCGCATGGCAGCCGGGTTCGCGCCTGCGGACTGATCACCATGCGCCAGCGGCCGATGACCGCCAGCGGCACCATTTTCCTGACCCTGGAGGACGAAACCGGTTTCGTCAACGCGGTGATCTGGCCGCGCCTGTTCGAAAAACAGCGGGCCGAGATCCTGGCCGCCTCGGTGCTGGCCGTGGACGGGGTGCTGGAAACCGACGGCGACGTGCACCACCTGATCGCCAGCCGGGTGCATGATTTCAGCCACCTGGCTGATGGGCTTAAGCAGCAAGTCCAGGGATTTTTGTTAGCAGTTGGGACTCAGCCCCTGCCCGGCGGCAGGTTCAGGCGAAAACCCCGCCCCCGCACGGTTTCAATCAGGGATTCGTCACCGTCCCGGTCGATCAGCTTGCTAGGCACGCCGCAGCGAGGGGCTTTGCAGATCCATAGCTGCTGTTACGTTTCAAAGCTCCGTCGTGACCGAGGAAAAGGTCATTAGAAAGCATTAGCCGGGCTAAAAAAAGGCCGGGCGAATGCCCGGCCGAACTGCTCTTGTCAATCAAGCCAGATCAGGACCCGTCCTCAACCACAACTGTGCACACGTAAGTGTTTGGCAACAGGTCTGTGAGTGAAACTAATGCGTCTTCACCTTCCTGCTCATCCAACACCGTATCATCCAAAAGTCTGCAGGTAATCGTGGAATTGGTGCCGCCAGGGACCTGTGACTGCGAATTTACAGTGATGTCCGTCAACGGTCTGTTGGTGAATGTACAGGTCACTGTTTGGCCCGGATCGAGTTTATCAAACGTCGCGGTGCGAGTATCAATATTGCCGGTGCTGTCAGCATCGTCGCAACTGATATCGGTCAGGCCCCAGTCAGCATTGACGCTCTCCGCAACGTAATAAGGGCCGCCAGGATCAACAGTCGTACTCGATGTCTCGTTATGACTCAGAGTGGCCGTAATTTCACCCGTAAAATCGAACGTATCGGCATCGACCGGTTGGCCAGTGGTCGGATCGACAGGGGTCGGATCGTACAAATATGCGAGCTTCTTGACGATGATCGTGGCGGCCTTCGTGTTGGTGAAAGTGCACTTGACCGTCTCACCCGGCTCCACATTGAACGTCGCCACTCCGGTGCCGATATCGCCCGAACTGTTGCCGTCGTCGCAAGTAATGTCCGTCAGCTTCCAACCCGTGGGGACTGTCTCAGTCGAGGAGTAAGGACCTGGAATCACATCCGCATCGGCGGTCTGCCCATCAGTCAACGATCCACTCACATCGCCGCTGAAACTGAAGCTTGCGAGATCACCATCCGGCAGCGTCTGCTTCTCGATGATGATCTTGCCATCCTTCGTATTGGTGAAGGTGCACTTGACCGTCTCGCCCGGCTCCACATTGAACGTCGCCACGCCGGTCCCGGTATCGCCCGAACTGTTGCCGTCGTCGCAAGTAATGTCGGTCAGCTTCCAACCCGAGGTCACGGTCTCCGTCGAGGAGTGCGTGCCCGGAATGACGACCGCATCGGCGGTCTGCCCGTCAGTCAACGAACCACTCACATCGCCGCTGAAACTGAAGCTTGCGAGATCACCATCCGGCAGCGTCTGTTTCTCGATGATGATCTTGCCATCCTTCGTATTGGTGAAGGTGCACTTGACCGTCTCGCCCGGCTCCACATTGAACGTCGCCACGCCGGTCCCGGTATCGCCCGAACTGTTGCCGTCGTCGCAAGTAATGTCCGTCAGCTTCCAACCCGTGGGGACTGTCTCAGTCGAGGAGTACGAACCTGGAACCACGACCGCATCGGCGGTCTGCCCGTCAGTCAACGAACCACTCACATTGCCGCTGAAACTGAAGCTTGCGAGATCACCATCCGGCAGCGTCTGCTTCTCGATGATGATCTGGCCTTTCCTGGTATTGGTGAAAGTGCAGGTGACCTCATCACCCCAGTCCAGGTCGAACGTGAGGCTGGTACCTGAGAGGTTCGAGCCCTTATCTTTATTGCACACTACCTGAGACGTATAGTCCGCCAAGCTGGTACCACCATTTGACGAGCCACCTGCTTCACTGACTGTATGGCTACCTGTCGTGCTGTAGAACCAGTAGTCGGAACCTTCCCCGTCGCCAGCTTCGTCCACTTTTACAGTGGAATCAACGCTCAGGTCAAAAGTGCCCCCGTCACTGTCGGGAACAATCTCCTTGATCAGGCGCAATTTCGGCAGGCGAGGATTGGGGATCTCCAGTGTTTCGTCATCACCCGGACCGTCGATGAATACAGGCACAGGATCTGCCAGTGCATATCCCTCTGGCACAGACGTTTTCCGTTTCGACCACCCAGTAGTGGCCTGGATAAACGCCGCTCATTGTGCACACACCCAATACATTCGTCAAACAGGTCGTAATCGCAGTCGTACCGTCCTCGGAACCGGGTTCATCGCCATAGGGAGAATTGTCTTCAAACAGTGAAAACTCGATACCCGCTTCGAGGAGATCAATACCATCACCATCCACTTTTTGAATCGTTATGGTGGCGCAATTGCTAAATTGCACATCCCGCGGCTTGATGAAATCCTTCAGGGACGACGTGAACGAATTGGAAGAACGGCTCTTCAAGTAGACCGAGCCATAGTTAAGACACTCTTGGCCGAGGCCGAGTTCGTCCAACAAGCCGCCGATGTCGATCGTTGCTTCGCCAAAGGTGCGGGCAGCAATGTCTACATCTAAGTCTGTTTCCTCGGCAGGAATGATAGAACTATTGATGGAGCCGCGAGCGAAGCCTGAACTGGCCAAGTCAAGCCTTTACTCCAGCAGGGCAGCTTGTTTGACGCCTCGCAATCGGCTGCGGTCGAGTCTCCATGTTACCGCTCCAGATACCAGAATGACGAGGAATAACTGCGGTACGGTGCCACCGTTTTCCAGGTCGTATTGGATCAGCAGGTCAAGGTAGGTTCTAGCGGGCGTTGCTGCGCCAGTGGGTATCTCGTCGTCTTGGTTGAACTCGAAATCCATGTTCGTGGTACCGGAGGGATCCTGGACTCGCGTCCAGTACAGATGCAGAAAGCGGCTGGTCAGCCCGACGTTCTCACGATACATGCCAAACCTCACCAGGTCACTTTTGTTGGGCGGGATGCTGCCAGTGACTGGCGTAGGCACCGGTGTGTCTTCCTTGGAGCCCTGACCGAACGAATCATCGTTCGCCCCGATGGACGGATCCACCTGGTCATCCTCACTGACGGTGTTCCAGTCTATTCGTTGGTTCGATGACTCGCCGTCTGGCCAATTATCGACTTTCGTATTGGCGTCGGTGTCGATCTCAAATGCACTGTCCGGGAAACCGACTTCGTCCTGTCCGAAGACCACTAGCGGTTTCTGCGCAGGCTATCAAGCCGATGACAATTAGCAGGTGTAACGGTAGTACCCTCTCGTTTTCATTGTGACTTCCTCCCAATTTCCACTTTCCCCGAGATCTCTATCAAAAGTCTCAGGGTCATTGCATCCAAATCCCATAAGGATGGATTATTGACTGCCCCAACCGGCAAAAACTCGCGTCGTTCATTGCAGTTCGCCCGACAGTTCTGGCGCCAGAGATTGAAGGCGATCGAGCAGGAATAAGCGCTGGCTTTCGACGTCCGGGCTTGCTTCGATTACTGGAACGGAAACCCGGTAGATGACCTGGTTACCGTCAGGCCGGTAAATCGTATGCGTCTCCAATCGGCCACTAGTTGGCTGTTCAAGTATGAGCGTCCGTCGTCCCGAGACCATCGCAATGACGTGCGGCCAGATGTCTGACGGAATGAGGCCCCGCTCTGCCAGATCCACCAGAGCTTCACCTGCTTCGAAATTCCGAGGTGCCTGGCAGGCGAGTAGTTCCATGGCGAGCCGACTGCGTGTGGTTTGCTGCCCGCTCTCTGAGAAGAGAGCATCTTGTTGCAGAAGCGGAAAGCCGCTTCCGTCAGGAATCAACGCCAAAGCCACGCTGGCATAGGCACCCCGATGCATAGGCATCTGCGCGAGTAATTTCACCGTGCCCTCATCCCCCAATTCACCCAGCAACTGGAACAATTCGCCAGGAATTTCATCGGTAACATCCGCGGAGACCAAGGTTTGCTCGGCGACTCGCCGGATTGAATCCGAGTATCTCCCGGGTTGAACCTGCTCCAGGTACCGGCCCAGTTGCCAGATTTCGATGGGGGTTGGGCCGCCGGCAAGCAATTGCAGCGCAAGGTCTTCGACTTCCGGCAGGCCGAGACTCAGCAGAACGTGCAGCAAAGACCGCCTGAGCTCCAGCTGTTCCTCGCGGCGAGAATCCGCAGATAGCAGAAAGTCTCCGATCGCTATCAGGGCTTCGTCGCCCAGCCGGCTCAGGCGGTCCAACTGACTGGTAATCTGCTCGCCATGATCTTGTGTGTTGTCTGTTGACAGCCAGGCGAGATCTTCCAGGATATCCCAGGCATTATCCCGACTGGATTGATAGACGGCTTTGTGCGCACCCCGGTTTGAATGAACTGGATTTTTACCGGAGGGGAGAGCCCCGTCGGGTCCGTGCACCACGGTGGTATCAGATTTGCTTGCCCCGTCATTGCGACCTGTTCTATCGGCGAGGCCTGCTTCATTACTCGCGGAATCCGATGTCGGCGAGCAATTGCACAGCAGACAGCAGAGCAAGAGCCCTAAGGCAGTGCCTACAAATGTTGCCTGAACTGTCACTGACTTCCGTCACCCATTTTCCGTGCTCTTGAACAGAGTATGTCACAAAATAAATAATTTATAAATATTTTATGAATTATTATTAAATACTCTGATTCACTGTCAGCGACCTGTTCAGATTTCCGCGCAAATAATCAAAAAGATATAAGGTTCACCATACCGACGGTCATGCGTAGCGCTGTCGACAAGCACTGCGTTTAACGGGAAAGTTCATATACGCACAACAAGGTGTCAGCCGATTTGACGCAACCATTCGGCCATAACGGTAACCCGCGAGGGCTTCCAAGCCAGCACCTTGAGTCTCTTTCCGTGCAGCGCACAGTCGGATGCTTTCCGTCGCCTGGGCGGGGTCGAAAAGAAGTTTGAAACCGGGATCAACAAAGCCGGGGAATACCGGTGCATTGCCTTTGTGACTCATGGGCCGGTCACAAATGCACCGGAAGGATTTGGCTTACCAAATCACGCTGTCTGAATTCAGGTGCTACTGACGAAAACGGGCTCGCTTAAACTGGAATTACCTGCCGCATCCTGAACGCGCACTTCGATCTGGTAGGTTGCGCCGCGCTTTGGCACTTTCCACCAGCAGCCGTATAGCGGTGATGTGAAACCCAAACCTGGCACAGGCTCGGTCTGCGAACAAATCACGTTGCCATTCACGAGGTAATCTACTTTAACCATTGCGGCATTATCCCATGCGTGTGCAGTCAACTTTACATACTCGCCGCGAGGCACCGTCTGACCATCTCCTGGTTCCATGAACCTCGCCGTAGGAGATATTGTGTCAGTCGCCAAAGGGATTTGCTTTCCGAATACCTGCGCCAGGATCCGACGATCTTCACTTCCCACGAATCCGTCCCCATCCAGATCATATCGCCGCCACGGCAAGGTATTTTCATGAAACCAGAATTCGCCGGGATTCGGGCTCACTGCCTCCAGCGGAATACCATTGCCCTCGCCCATTCGCGCTTCGATAATTTCCCTGTCCAGTTCATCAACACGGCCGTCATCATTAAAATCCGGCGGATAGCTGTCGATCTCATCGTCGATCATTGGCGTTTGGGCCCGCTCCCGCAGATAGTTGCTTCCCCACAAAATATCCGGTTGCAGAATGCCGTTAATGTACCCGTTTGGATAAACCAGGCTGGCCATTGAATGCTCCAGGCTGTCATTCCAACCATCGGCGTCTGCGTCAGCATTCAGGCAACGTGGATAGTAGAAAATAGCCCAGTCGTTCTCGTGTCGGCCGTGAATGCGGATGTTGTGCACGGCTTCCGGGGAATCGTTGCTCAGCGTTATGGTATAGGTCACTCCATCTCGGGTGAAGGCAGGAAACATGCATAGCTGAGCGGTAAGACCCACATTCGGCGCCTCTACGGGTCGCCCCGCCTGGTCTGCATCCCAACTGCTGTAGTCGATGTCGGGCACTTCAGAAGTTAAGGCAAGTGACCCGTTACCCCAGGAAGCTACTGCAGTGATGGCTGCGGGATGAGCGTTGCATGCACCGATTTGAGGCGTAAATGTAAACTGTTCCCCGGGTTCCAACGATCCAGTGGCGAGCCATTCCAGTTCGTCGTCTTCGCCAAGGCAAGTGTTTTCACCAGGTACACGGAAAAAATAGCGCTCCTGTTCCAAGGCCATGGGAACATAGGTTGGCGCCGGCGGTGGCTGTCCCCCTCCGCGCGGTTTAGCCGCAGCATCAACTGGCCAGGCAACGGCCCCGGCTAACAAAAAGGGAATCAGAAAGAGAGAAATATGAGAAGAAATATAGCGGCGCTGCATCATCCTTGATGGCCTCATCAACATCCATGTCAACGCCTAACATATCATTTTTTATCAATAAACACAATAAGTTAGAAACTGCATATTAAAAATGTACGAAACTGTGGCGCAGTATCAGCCACCAGATTGCGGAGCGCCAACCAGATTCCGGGGTTCAGCCCCTGCCCGGCGGCAGGTTCAGACGAAAACCCCGCCCCCGGACGGTTTCAATCAGGGATTCGTCACCGTCCCGGTCGATCAGCTTGCGCAGCCTGCCAATGTAAACATCCACCACGTTGGACAGGGGGTCCACATTCAGACCCCAAACGGTGCTTAAAATACGCTCGCGGCTGAACAACATGCCGGGATTACTCATCAGTAACTCCAGGATGGCCAACTCCTTTGAAGTCATGTGAACTTCTTCGTCATCCACTGTAACCCGCAAAGAATTTCGGTCGAAAACGATATTCCCCCCTCGCAGGCAAGGTTCCTCTTCCGCCTTCGCGGAATTGCGGCGCATTACGGCGTCAATACGCGCCAGCAGCTCCTCGAAGGAAAACGGTTTGGTCATATAGTCATCCGCGCCCAGGCGCAGGCCGACGATTACGTCATCGACACTGTCCATTGCCGTCAAAATCATCAGTGGCGTATTGATCTTTTTCATTCTTATTTGCTGACACACTTCATGACCGTGCATCCTGGGCAGAACGAGGTCGAGCAGAATCAGGTCAAACAGCCCCTCAGTCGCCAGCTTCAGGCCTTGTTCGCCATCGCTGGCGAGGGTACAAAAGTGGCCCTCGGCATGCAGCCCCCGGTCAAGAAAATCCGCGACCCGTTTTTCGTCCTCAACGATCAGAATTCTCATGCAACAATCCCGAATGGATGTCCATACGGCAAGACGACGGTGGCGGTTGCCCCCTTGTCCGGCACTCCGCTCAGCGAAATGCTGCCGTGATGCGCTTCGACAATGGCCTTTGCGACCGGCAGCCCAAGACCGGTTCCACCCGCTTTTTCTACGGCCCTTGGCGCCCTGTAAAACCGTTCGAATGCCAACTCCGATTCCTCCTCTGTCAGACCGATACCCTCGTCCTTAAAAATAATCTCCACGCTATCATTCCCTTGCAGAACCGTTATTTCAACCCGGTCACCCGGATTTGAATACCTCAGTGCGTTCTCCATCAGGATCGCGAAAACCTGCCGTAGCCGTCCCGGGTCTCCTTGCACATAAGCCTTGGCATCCACGCGGCCCTTCTCGATTTTGATGCCCCTGTTCTCCGCCTTGGCGGAAAACTCCTGGCAGACCGAATCAATTATGCCGGCGATCGCGACGGCGCTCAATTTCAGGCGTGGCTCGCCGGCATCAGCTCGGGCAATAAACAGCAGGTCGTCCACCAGCCGTGTCGCATTATCCGCCTGATCCATGATGCGCCGGAAGGACTCCTCGTAATCCGCCTGGGTCTTGCCGGAGCCGCGTAGCGCAATTTCCGCCTCGCCCCGGATCACCGTAAGCGGTGTGCGAAATTCATGGCTGATATTGGCCAGCAACTTCCTGCGGTTGGCATCGGCAGCCGCTAGTTTCGTGTTGCTTTCCTGCAATTGACGGGTCCGCTCGTCGATCGTGGTCTCCAGCTGGAGATTGGTGTTTCGCAATTGCTCGCGGTGTTCGGCCAGCTGGATTGCCATGGAATTGAACGCTTCGCCCAGCCTTTGGAATTCCATTTCATTCAGTTCCGGGATGCGGTACGACAAGTCGTCATTGCTCAACGCCAGCGCACCTTGGTGCAAAGCGCTGACAGAGCGCGTGAGGTGGCGTGACAAAATGAAAATGAAAAAGAGTGCAATAACCACAAGCACCGCCAATAAAACGGGCATGATTTTGGCGATGGACAGTGAGAGTGACGTGGCCAACCGGTCCTTGCCCAGCGCTTTCATTTTCTGATCCGCAGTGGCTGCAGCGATGAGAATCTTGAAATAATCGGCGTACCCGGAATTTCTGAACGCCTCCAGTTCATGGCGGGCGTTGGCGAGTCCTGCCGTCATTCAGCGCCTGCTCGATCGGCTCACTGGTTCTGGATGATTTCCTCAACCAGCTGTTCAATTTCAGACAGTTGCTCCAGTTCCTCGCCTTGATTACCACTCCCATTAAAGGCAGCCTGTTTGGCAATGCCCTGGCGCACGGTTGAGATGGCTCCACGAAGTGCCGAAGCGCTTACCCCCCACTCGGACAAGTCTCTGCCGTCACCCCGCGAGACGCTATCACTCAACGCACCGAGTTTTCCTGAAGATCAGGCTGGACAGTTCCTGGTAGCCATGCAGAACTTGTTGGCCAGGGTGATTCGCTGAACGTCATGTTTGTACCAATTGACACTTTCGTTGTAAAACCACGCAATCGCCAGGGTGGCCAGCATCAGGATGGCGAACGCCAGGTGGAATTTGCGGATAAATTGCAGTTTGAAGCGTAGCATTTAGCCGACTCTCCTTGCGCTTCTGGCCTATTGGATTCGCGAAAGCGCTTTTTTCAATTGGCGACGGGCAGCGCCGAAGTCAGGTTTTGCTTTCAATGCTGCCCGGAACGAGCTTGCTGCCAGCTCCGGTTCGTTCTGTGAAAGCCAGATAAGACCCAGATTGTAGTGCGCCACAGCCAATTCCGGATCTATCGAGAGCGCTTTATCAAATTCATCGCGAGCCTCTTCAGATCGGCCCATTCTGCGTAGGGCCTCGCCCAGGTAGTTATGATATTTCGCTGCACCCGGCTCCAGGGCCACTGCTTTCCGGTAATGAGCCAGTGCCGCCGCATATTCTTTTCTTCGTGTAGCCAATTCCCCAAGCATCGAATAAACGGGAGCAAATTCAGGTCGCAACGCGCTGGCTTTTTGCATTGTACTGTAAGCCTCGTCATATCGCTTGAGCCTCCGCAATTGCAGGCCCCACCCCTGATGGGCGATGAAGGAATACGGGCTGCGCTGGGCGGTGGCACTCCAGAACGTCAGGTTGTCGTGCCAGATGGCGCTCTGGCGCCAGGTCAGGGTTGCCAGCGCCATCAAGATGGCCACAGCGAAGGAAGTACCCAGCGCCCTGAGGCGGTCTGATTTCCAGATTCCCAGGCCGGCAAGTCCCCACACCAACAGCAGAAACAGCCCAATATGCGGGATGTAAGTGTAGCGATCAGCCATGCCCTGACGACCAACCTGGACAATGCCGATCATTGGCACCAGGGTGCCCAAATACCAGAACCAGCCGACGGCCAGGTAACGCTTGTCGCGACCCCAGAATACAACGAGTGCAGTTACTCCAACGAGAACAGCAAGCGCACCCAGCACCTGCCAACTCTCCAGGCCGGGCCCCTCAAGTGCAGGATGTGAATACCAGGGGGAGAGATTTTGCGGCCAGATCGTCAGAATCAAGTATTGCACGTAGGACACGATCGCGTTGGCGACCCTCGCCAGAAAAGGAATCGGATCAATCTGGACGGCGCCGCCAGAACGCTGCGCCAGGAACGTAACGACCTGACTGGCCAAAGACAGCAAGACCAGCGGGATCTTTTCGGTAACTGCTTTCCAACTGAGCCTGCCAAGCGGCCAATAATCCAGGAGCAGCAGGGCCGCAGGCAGTGTGACCAGCACCGGCTTGCTCATCAGGCCCAGAATGAACATCAATGCGACGAGCAGGTAACTGGCCACCGTCTTCAGGCGGACGTATCGAACATAGGCGGCCATTGTCAGCAACCAGAAAAAGGTACTGAGAACGTCTTTGCGTTCCGCCACCCAGACGACGGACTCGACGCGAAGCGCGTGCAGGCCGAACAGCAAAGCCAGTGCCAGGCTTCGCCCAAGCGATCCGGTCAATTGATAGAACACCCAGAAGACGAGCACGGAGTTGATCACATGCAAGCCCAGGCCGGTCACGTGATAACCAAAAGGCGCAGTACCGTAAAAATGGTAGTCAACCGCCAGAGAAAGCCAGGTTAATGGGTGCCAGTTGGCGGCATCAAAACTCGTGAATGCCCAGCCAATGGTCTGCCAGTTGAGTTCGCGAATCCGGCTGTTGTTGACAACATACCGGGCGTCGTCCCAACTGAGAAACTTTCCTTCCAGGCCCGGGAAAAAGGCCAGCCCTGCAATGGCCGCCAAAACCAGCGAAGCCAGGATCACGCTTTTTCGCTTAAACAGTGCCGTGGCAACCCAGGGTGTCGCTTGCGGTGGTGTCACTAATTCCGGATGGTCAGTCGCCAACCGGTAACGACCATCAACCTGCTGCAATACACCCTCTTGTTGCAAGGAGCGCAGCAGCTTTTTGAAAGCACCGATATAACGGGTTTCAATGCCAATAGCCGCCCGAATACCATTGGCTGTCAATGGCTCCTGGCCATGCCTGGACAAGATTTTCACAATTTTCTTGTGCCAGACCTTTGCATGCTCCGCTTTGCTTGCCATTCAAATTCTCCGAAACAGATCCCATGGTCCTATGAAACCATGTCTTCCAATGGGCGCATTCAGATTAGCTGCATGTTGCATGAAAGCCAACAAAGAAAGGGTCAAAAACAAAAAGATTACAGAAGCCCAGTGATTGCATCGGTATCCGCAATAATCATGCAGCGGGTAGCAGAGACGAAATGTGTCCTGGCCATTCCGAACGGGCCAGAAATCAGATACGCTGACAACGAAATGAATGCGCTGGCCAAATGATGAGAACATGTCAAAGAATATCTACCTGGCTATAGTTGTCGTGGTACTGGTGTTACTGGCGATCAATCTGCCGATCGAGCGCTGGCAAACAGTACTCGTCGACTGGTCCGCAACCCAATCCGAACCTGGCCATACTGGCTTTTTCTGGCATGGTTGTATTAGGGATGGCGTTGATGTTTCCTGTTTCAGTGCAGGCCATGGCAGCCGGTTTCATTTTTGGATTAAGTAAAGGTTTTGTGATTATGTATCTGGCTGGATTGACCGGATTTGCAGTGGCTTTTCTGCTGGGCCGGAGGCTGGCCCGGCCATGGATAGAAAAGTGGGCACGTCAGCGACCCGAATTTACCGCTATAGACAAGGCCATCAATCAGAAGGGCCTGGTCATTGTGATTCTGGCCAGACTATCGCAAATTCTGCCCTACAACTTGCTCAATTATTCCTTTGGACTTACCGCGGTCAGTTTGCGGGACTATGTCCTGGGTAGCGCTGTCGGTATGTTACCCGGCATCTTCATGTTCGTCTTTCTTGGCACCACAGCTACCAATATCACAGCGATCATGAGTGGAGAATTGGATCTGGGTGAGTATCAGTTATGGATCGCTGGCTTCGGTCTATTCGCCCTGGTTGTGATCGTTGCCCTTATTACCCGTGTCGCCCATAAGGCGCTCAAAGATCAACTGGAATTCCCGGAATAACCCCCTCCTTCGCTACAGAATTCCTATTCAACGGTACGGCGCTATCGCACTTCAGGCCTACTGCCGGAACTGCAATAATGCCCGGCCATACGTCCTTATTGGGGAAAGCGGGGAGAATGTTTAAGATTCCAGCGGGCAAGCCGATAGGCCGCAGCCGTTGCCAGACAACCGAAGCCATAACGCACACTGCTAATAAAGTTGATGGAGGAAGCATCAGGTTCGTAGCTGGTGGGGCAGGAAACTTCGCCAATCGCGGCGCCCAGCCAGACAGTTTCTGCGATGATCTGGCTGTCAAATACAAAATCATCCGAGTTGTATTCCAGTGGCAGTTGTTGCAACAGTTCTCGCGAGTACGCTCGGTATCCGGTATGAAACTCGGATAGCTTGGTCCCCAGAATGATGTTGCTGACCAAGGTCAGACCCCGATTGGCGATGTAGCGCCAAAGCGGCATTCCACCAACCAGTGCCTGCCCACCCAGGATTCGCGAGGCCAGCACACAGGGATAAAGTCCACTGGCAACCAGGCCTGCCATCGCTGGAATGAGCTTGGGTGTGTATTGGTAATCAGGGTGCACCATTACGACAATATCTGCACCGTGCTCCAATGCGAGCCGATAGCATGTCTTCTGGTTGGCGCCGTAACCCCTGTTTAACTCATGACGATGTACCACAACGCCGTCCAACTCCCTCGCCTTTTCGGTTGTGTGGTCCTGACTCGCGTCATCCACCACCAAAACGAGGTCAACGACTTCCTGTGCCACCACTTCCCGCCAGGTCTTTTCAATGGTTTTCTCCGCATTAAATGCCGGCATTACGACAACGACACGTAAACCCTGGATCATGGTAAATTTCCCCTGTCTAAACGATTGTGGCGCCAGCATTCCGAATTTTGGCACACATCGATTCTGCGACTTTACCTGCGGAAACCGGCGGCAGCAACCGTGAAGATCACACGTTCATTGATCTGCCAGCTATGCCACAATCGGTTAAATTGCCGGGTTAGTGCATTGCACTTGCACGGCAGTCCCGTTCCGCAGCAGCACCGAAAAGTGTCTGCCGACATGTACACTCTGGCTTCTTGGGATACCAGGAAAAATGCACATTAAATATCCTCTGCTTAGCAATACCTGCGGCCTTCCATGATTCACATACTCCTGGGGACCCGAGCCCAATTGATCAAGATGTTCCCCATCATGCACCTGTTGCAACACCGGGGAATTGAGTACAACTTCGTTTTCCTGGCACAGCACAAGGAGACAATATACGAGATGCTGGACGATTTCGGGCTCAAACGTCCCGATTACATTCTGGGCGACCTCGATACCGACATTGTCAGTTCCCGGAAAATGCTCGCGTGGTCATTTTCCGTGCTGAACAAGGGCATTCGCAATAAGTCTGAAATCTTCAAGGGAGACAAGCGGGGACTCGCACTGGTTCATGGCGATGCGCCCCCCATGCTGCTGGGTGCGATACTGGCCAGGCGCCAGGGCCTGCGGGTCGCCGCCATCGAAGCTGGACTGCGCTCATTCAGGCTCTTTCGGCCATTTCCTGAAGAATTGATTCGTGTTTTGGCTGGCAAGCTGGGCTTGATCGATATGCATTTCTGCCAGGACGAAACCGCGGTACAAAATGCACGGAGCTACCCTGGTCGAGCGATTCATACAGCGGGGAATACGATCGTTGATGCGATTCAGCTAGCCGGACGAATCAATGAATCGAATCAGCCGGGACGCGGACTCGGCCACGGGAACAGATACGCCATTGTGACGCTGCACCGCTTTGAGACCATTTCGCGAAAAAACGAACTTTCAAGGGTAGTTGATCTGGTGTTGCATATTTCCAGAACCATCGACCTGAAATTCGTACTGCATCCACCGACAAAAGCAGCCCTGCTACGTCATGGCTTACTCGGTAAACTCGAGCAAACGCCTGCGGTCGAATTGGTACCGCGTCAGAACTTCCTTGAATTCCAGGCCCTTGTTTCTTCGGCAGAGTTTATGGTCACTGACGGCGGCAGCAACCAGGAAGAAAGTTGCTTCCTGGGAATACCCTGCCTGCTTTTTCGCAAGGAGACGGAACGATCCGAGGGGCTGGGTACCAACGTTGTTCTGTCTGCCTTCGACAGGGAAACCATCGATGAATTCGTAACCCATTATCCGACATATCGCTCTTCGCGAAGAGCTGTGCCTACCTCGCCAACTCAACTCATCGTGGACGAAATCGCCGCATTTTCCAGGTAGTTTTTGCCGTACGGACTGGCCTCGGTTTTTCCAAACCGGTTCTGCCGATAATTCCTGATCTGTCCTGGTCGGCGCAGCCAGACCCCGCAGTGTTCAGAGGTGGCTTTTCGTGATTACTTCCGCCAGATCAGCCTGCGACTTTTACATCTCTATCGGGTTCGGAAACCATTTTGGTATATTATGGTGCCTTGTCCCAAGTGGGAGTCACCTGAATTATGTTCTTTGAATTGCAGGCGGTTCAGGTAGAAAAGTGGCTGTTAAACCCGTATATGTATCTGGTCGTAGCTGGCCTGATCTTGCTGTCGCTTATAAAGAAAGTAGAACCTCTGGACAGGCACTATTGGGTCGCGACATGGAACGACTTCCTCTACGGCCTGCTTTATGCAGTTCTCTATTTTCCCATCATATTTATTTGTCTTGATTTCTCAAACAATTTTCTCGATGCCCATTTGCCCTGGTTGCGGATCGAAATCATCAATGACGCGCCTGCATGGGTCAAATTTCTGGTCATCGTGCTCTTCGATGACTTCCTGGCCTACTGGAGCCACCGTTTGCGTCACCGCGTAAAACCCCTTTGGTATTTTCATACGATTCACCACAGCCAGGAAAGGCTCAATCCGTTTACCACCAAGCGGTTCCACCCTTTGGAAAACATGTTCCAGAAAATAGTCATTCGCATGGTGCCAATGGCCATTATCGGAGGGTCACTGGAACTGTGGTATCTCTATTATCTGCTGGATGCCGTCTGGGACTATTTTATTCACTCGAATATCCGCCTGAATCTCGGCCCCTTCAAGTACATTATTGTCACACCTCAATACCACCGTGTTCACCACTCCCGGAACGTGGAACAGTTCGATCGGAATTTTGCGGATCGATTCGTTGTCTGGGACCACTTATTCGGCACTTCGTATAAAAACTACGAGGTATTCCCGGCTACGGGCGTGGAAAATTATCCCGCCGGGGAATCCCTGAATTTTCTCCGGATACACCTTCGGGACCTCGCTTATCCCTTTCGCATGATCCTTGCCGATATACTGAAAGCCCGTGCCGTTTCCCAAGCCAGTAAAGCGAATTGAAATTGAAGTCCGGCGGCCGCCCAGCAATAACCATGCACAACCTACTCCCCTGCCTTGTCCCTCACGTTTTCTTCAGCTGGCATCACTTGCATTTTTCGGCGCGATTTAACCAGCAAAATACCACGCCGGTGTTACGTGTCTCAAAAACCAGGGGAAGTCGCCGGCAATAAAGATCGCAGCGACCACTGTTGCCACCACGGCATTCAACGTTTTCGACTTTGAGTTGGTCAGGTAATTTGCCAAAAGGGCGTATCCGGCGTACAGCACGGGAAACAGGTATCGGCCCGATGTTGCGAGACCTAACGCGCCATGCGTCAGGTAGGAGTTGTAATTCACGGACTGCATGAGGATCAAGGTATAGCCGCCCGCCAGCACCAGCATAACGACGGCGTTACCGTTCATGTCGTTCAACCTGAATCTCCGAATCAGGAGGGCGGCGCCCAGGAGATAGATTAGAGTGTAAGGCGCCAGCGACGATCCTGTTTTCCACATGAACTTGTGACCCGCAATTCCATACGCCCTGCTCATGTTCAGGTCGATCCACGGAAAGGCGTAGTGTAGGCGGTCCAGGCGTTCTGGCTGCTTTTTCTTGTTTTCCGCGTCGACGCGCCGGAGCTGGCCCAGCGCTCCTGCAAGATCGCCCCTGTCCTTGATGTATTTGTGCGCCATTTGAGTGGCTTCATCCAGACTCAACCGTTTATTTTCGAACTGCCAGATAACATGGTACTTGGCAAATATTCTGTATTGCAGCGCATTTTCCAGACCGAGAACTGTACCGACAGGCGCTTCCAGGCGGTGAAATTTAATGAAATTGGTACCGTACACGTCGATATTCAGAGCCAGCAGGAAAAGACACAATGCCATCAGCACACTTCGCCGGGCATCTTTGAACAGAAAACAGGATTTGAATTCAACGAGGAGTGGAACCAGGTTTTTGTATTCTTTTATCAGAAAGGCCACAAAGATCAGCAAGGCATAAGGAAGAAAAGTGACTTTGGTCAGGCAGCCTGCCAGAACGACGATCATGCACGCCAGCAGATGGGATAAACTCCTGTTTTTCAAATAACTTATGAGAAAAAAAAGCGCCGCAATCGCAAAAAAATTCACCAGGTTGTCATAGCTGACAAAGGAATAGAGGAACGTCAGCATCAGCGTGTTGGTGCACATGACCATGAACAACAGTCGCGTGATGATACTTTCAGTCAGTATCGAAATGGTCTTCCACGCAAACCAAAGCGCGGCCAGGCCGATGCAGATATTGACGCATCGGAGAAAGACAAGGTCCGAAACTGCAAAAAAATTCAGGTGGATGAGTTTTCCCATCAACCAGAAGTACAGGTAGGGAATGTGTGTGACCAGCCCGTATTCATAGGAATCTGGCGAATCGATTGGCAGAAGAATGGCCTTTGAAAAAACCACGCATTTACCAAACCAAGTCATTTCATCCGGACTTATACCGGTCCCGATGTTAAAAGCAAAATAGAGGTTCCTGACGAGGAAATAGAGCACCAGTATCGAGCACAGGGCGATAGTTACCAAGTCTGGATAGTGAAACTTGCCGGCGTGGCTTCTGTTCGGTGACGAAGATCTCATGACGGTTTCCTTTTTTGCCTGTCTCTCATGTAACCCCGATCCTGTCAAGCATAAATCGTGTCACTGCCCCCAGGCGCGATCGTATTTCAGCAACCAATAACGATGCGGCACTTGGTTGTCGAAAACGAATACGAGTCTCGATGGGCTTTGTCTGGAACCGGATGAGCAGAAATATCCCAACGGCAAACCCAAGCAGATACTCGCGAACGACCCGCCATCGAAACTGGCCAAGGGCTGAAAGCAATGAGGCCAGGTGAAGCCTGTTTCGGTAAGAATAGTGGCAACTCTGTTGTTCAAAATCGACGACCCGTACCACCAACTCCCCGCCCTGCCGCAGCACCAGGAAATTATTTGCGTTCAAATCGCACAGGTCATGCAATGAACTGTCCGGCTGCGCGGGAAGGAGCAACTGGGGAAGTAACTGCGGCTTGATGTTTCGCGCGTCAGAAAATATCGTCAACAGTTGTTCCGCCAGGCACCGCCTGTCGCTTATGGGAGCGTTGATAAACGAACGTATGCTGCTGGCTCCATCAAAAAAGGGAAAGACCAGTGACCCGGGCAATTTGGTAGTCGCCTCGGGACGAACTGCCCAGTCCCTGGTTATAGCCTGACCGATCTGCCACTCAGCCAGCATCGCGGACGGGCGATGCCGGTGCAGCTTTACAAACAACCGCGATTCGACTGATGTCCCGGCAATCCAGAATGTACACGGACAGTCCCGCTCTGATGGCTCATTGGCTGGCACCAGTCGTTGATCGAGTGATCCAAAACTTCGCACCAGTCGCACATCGCTGTCTGAAGGGGCGGGAATGACTTTTGCGGGAACCGCCGGTATCGAACGGTCGGACATGGGTTTCAGGTTAATCTTGAAAAACGATCTGCGAACGCCGTGAATCCAGAATTTCCCGATCACACAAAAACTTTCAACCTGGTGTTCAATACTGCTGAGCAGGTAGTAAAAGTGTTCTTCGTCGGTTCTGAAATAACGCCGAATCGCACGCTGCCAAGTCCACCGGCCGCCTTCACCGATCTGCCCGGTTTCAAAGAACAGCGTCTGACTGCAGTGTGCGGCCAGTTTTTGCAGAGTGTGCACCGCAATGCCAAGTCCGTAGAAATTGAGGATGTGGTGATGAACGGCACCGTAAATACACACATCGAAGTTGTCGCTGAGATCCAGTTTGGCAATATCCCCCTCAATCAAGCTGAAGCGGGGATTCCGCATCAGCAGTTCCGACACGGTGGTCGCTTGCAGTTCGACCCCGGTGATCGTATCGACCCTGCCTTCATCCAACAGGAATTGACTGGTGACCCCGATATTACAGCCCACGTCAAGCAAAGAGGATGCCGCGTCCATATTTGCTGAAATTCGCCGCGCGCGCCGCAGGCTGCGTGCCGAATGTCGTATATGATAGGTCGAATCCGACGCAGATTTTTTACTGGTCAATATTGTTCTTCCTCGCTCAGGGAGCGGTCCGGGTTCGAGTGTGCTTCAACAAAATCATCCTTCTTTCTCATTACGGGCGTTGTTGTCGGGCGGACAATCTACAAACAGTGTGAACCGGCCCTGGTGTTTTCCGGTTTGCGTTGCGTTGAGCCTATTGATCTGATACCGGATAAGTTCACAAGTCAGCTGTGCCGGGTTTTTTTATGAAATTTGAATTGACATAAGCAAAGCTGGGTATCCCGGTGATCGCCAGGAAAATGATGCCAACCACCCGGTCGAGACTGGCCGCCAGAAGACCGTCCGAGAAGTCCATGCCGACCAGTTCGGCCAACGATGCTGTGAGCAATTCCCGCACACCGAGGCCGCCGGGAGTCAAATTGACAACCAGCAACAAGCTGGTGACTGCGGAAAAAAGCAAAGCGACCTGGAACGAGCATTCCAGGGAAATGACCTTGAAACAAATCCAGAACCGGCCGGCAATCATCAAAAGTTTGAATGCGGCAAAAACGCCCGTAGTGACAAGGGCGTTGCCGCGCAATTGGTTTAGACCCAGCAACATGGTCTGTAGCCTGTTTTGCCACCAACCTTGATGCCTTTTCAGCAGCCGGGCTGGAGAATAAATAATGGCCAGGGGAATCAGAATTCCGACAAGAAAAAGGCTTACCAACAAATAGCGGGCACTCAGAGAATTTGTCGCCATGGCTTGTGACTCGGCGTTGAGCGCCAGCCCCAGTGATAATAATCCAAGCAAAGACGCAGTCATCATCGTGAGCAGGGTGATCGCTGACATCAGGGCTATATAGCTGGCATAAGGAAGTGATTTATGCTGTTTCAAAATATTTGCCCTGACAAATAACCCGGCATTCATCGGCACGTAATTAAGAATGGTTGTGTACACAATGAGCGCGGTGGTTTCCAACATACCCACAATGGTGTTGAGCCGCGCCAGAATATATTTCATCTCCAGTGACCGGATTATGGTTCCCAAAACATACAAGGCCATGATTGAAGTGAACTGGACCATGGTGAAGTTATTGAGCCTGGCCAATTCCTGATCGTTTGCCCGGAAATAATCAAAAATAAAAGCCAAAGCACCCAGCATTAATGCGCTATGAAAGAGACTTTTAATCCGAGCGTTGATCATTCAATTCATCTTCAGAGCTGTAGACAGAACCCCGGAACGGAAGACCTGATTGTACACGGGGTTATTTATGGCTGTATTGCAGCAGGATATCCGTTCACATGAAAATTTTCCGACAACGGCCAATTGGCTTTGTCAAGCATCGAAGATGTCTGTAGATTAGTCGCCTGGCCATTGAATTCATGACGTTCCGCCAGCCGTTGATCAAACTTCAAATGGGAGTGCCGGGTGAAACTGATCGTACAAATTCCCGCATATAACGAAGCAAAAACACTCGCCGAGACCATCAGGTGTATCCCGCGTTCGGTGCCAGGATTGGACCGCGTGGAAATCCTTGTCATCAACGATGGCTCTTTGGATGCTACCGGGCAAGTCGCGAAGCAGGCAGGCGCTGATCATGTTGTACACCACATCACCAATCGTGGCCTGGCACACGCCTTTCAGACCGGCATTGAAGCCTGCCTTTCGCTGGGTGCTGACATCATCGTCAACACGGATGCCGATAACCAGTACAACGCTGAAGACATCCCGATGCTGGTCCAGCCGATCCTGCAGGGAAAGGCGGATATTGTCGTTGGCGATCGGCAGACCGACCAGTTGGCCCACTTCTCATCGTCGAAGAAATGGTTGCAGAAACTGGGCAGTGCACTGGTGCGACGATTATCGTCAACGTCAATCCCGGATACGGTCAGCGGGTTCCGGGCTATTTCCCGCAATGCCGCACTGGGACTCAATATCGGCTCTGATTTCTCTTACACCATTGAAATGCTGATCCAGGCAGGCCACGACCGGCTGGCCATCACCTCGGTGCCTGTGCGGACCCGTCCGGTCGAGCGCAAGTCGCGCCTGTTCAGGAACACCCCGCATTTCCTGTTCAGCTCCGCGTTAACCATGCTGCGCATCTATGTGACGTACAAACCATTGAGAGCCTTCGTCTCCATCGGTGCGATACTGGGGATCATCGGGGTATTCCCGCTCCTGAGGTTTCTGTATTTTTACTTCACGAGCGGTGGGTCGGGCCACGTTCAGTCTTTGGTCATCGGAGGCAGTTTCTTGGTGATGGGTGTCTTGTTTGCGATGTTTGGTCTGCTGGCGGAACTGATCAGCTTCAATCGCAAAACCCTGTCCCGGGTGCTGGAAAAGCTTCGCCGTTTGGAACAGGAAATCAGCAAAAAAGGGGGCGATACGTGATAAGTGATAAGTGAGCGGACTGCAGCCATCGAAATATCCAGCATGAGGAATCGTTTAGTCTTCCCTGCGATAAATTGACACGTATTGCTTCGATTTGGGCCGATACCCGATCGCGTCTTTTTCCCACAAATAGGTCGTTCCGTTCTTGCCGATGTCGACAATTCCGGCAAGCTTGTAATGTTCTTTCGAATAACCTCGGAACCAGTTGAAGATTAGCCGGTTCGAATTTTTTCTGACCAGCCACGATGTCCCTACACTTACATACACCAGGTACCGGGGCTGGACGCTCTCTATTTCCTTTATCATCTCTTTCTGCATGGAGAGTGCATAAGGATGGGCTTCCATCAGTGCATAGGTGTAGATATGACCGGTTGCGGCCCGCCGGTTTGCATAAAAATAAATCTGGGGCTCGGAGCCGATGACGGCAATCCGGTCATTCTCATCGCCGTGGTCTTTTATGAAACGGGCAATTTCCAGGGATTCCGGAAATGGATTCTGACCATACGTCATACGCGATACCTGGTGCGCCTCCGAGAAAAACAGAAATTGTCGCTGTTGGAAACCGCCCTGAAGAATGGCCACCACAACAAGCAAAACGGGAATGATCTTGATTGCGGGGTTCACCTTGTCCCGGTCAAACAAATCATAAAGGGAGGCTGCACCCATACCTGCAAAAAAAGCCACGGCCGGAAGGAACAGAATGAAATAGTGTGGTCGAAAGTAAAAACCTGGAACCGTTGCCAGGAATGAAAAAATCAGGAACAAGGAAGAAAACAGGATTTTATCGCGGGATTTTCGGTTCCAGATGAGCGCCGTCAAACCCGCGGCGGCCATGATCCAAACGCCTATGGCCGAGCCGGCGATGATGCCAAGCTGATGTTCAAGTTTTCTCATTCCAATCGAAAACGGAATAGATGAAACATATTGACTGGCATAGTCGACGGTCCAAAACCAGAATTTGTCAAAAACGCCCGCCTGCAGAAGAACCAGGCAGGTCAAGACAATAGGCAGTAGTGCCCCGGCAATGAAGACCAGGCACCTGGTGGTCAGTGATCTCCAGTTAAAAGGTCTGCTTTTGACCTCTGTAAACAACAGGTAGAGACCTCCAAAAGCGATAAAGGCTGCCCCATGCTGTTTCATAATGAAGCCGATTCCCAATAAAACAGACGCGGCCAGCAATGTGGCCAGCTTTTTGGATTCAACGGCGTAAACCAGGAGCAGTATTCCGCCGATAGCCGGCAAAACGACAAAATGTTCCGCATTGGCGAAAATTCCCTGAACCGGTTGTCCGATCGACAGGAGCGCAAAGGCTGCGGCGGCCGTTAAACCGGCAAACGCATTGAACAACTTCCTGCCCAGTAAGAACAGCAACAAAGCCGTGGCCGCATTTACGATGAGAAGACCGAGATGGACGGCCACCACTGTTTCGCCAAAGAGCGACATGATCAGGGCATAGGCTGCATAGGTGCCCGGCAGTTTCATGTTGTACACCTGTGCATAAGGCGGGATACCCTGCAGGATGAGTTGCCCTGCATACGCGTATTCACCCTCATCACGCTCCAGGGGAACCTCGAGCAGGTGCACCCGGATCGCAGCCGCGACCAAAATGATTATTGCCACCAGGATCCAGTCCCAATACTTGCTGATCGCTGTCCAGCCTTGACTATTTTGGAATTCTGGAGTCATAAAAGAGACGACCTATTCAAATACCCAAAAATGTGTATTCTGAGTATAGGTCTTTTGAACACTTAATTGTCAGAGCCGCTCGGATATGGAACGACCCGTCCCGCCTGAGTTTGTGGGCTTCTGCGCCACCGGTGTTCCCCACCCAAGGAAAAACAGCGGTTCCTGATGCCAAAAAGAGGCGCATTGATAGCACCCCAGCGGAACTATGAGGACAGTTTAATAGTTTCCGTGGTGAAAAGCGGCAGGTAATGCCTGCCGCTCAATTGCACCAATATGGAATTTTATACGGATTTTCGTTCCCGCCTGTGACTCCACAGTTATTGCAAGTAAATTGATACCTCGCCGGAGCACGCGGAGTTGCTGTCCTGTTCGCAAACGCGGTACGAGTAGGTATTACCCTTCGAGACGCTGTTGTCAGTCCAGTTGCCATCATTACGCGTAGTTGAAACAAGATTGCCGTCGCGATAAATGTCTGACTTGCTACCATTGGCGCCACCCCATCTCAGTACGACCCAACCGCGTTTATTGTCGATGGCCAGGCTGAGCGTGATATTAGATGACGTGGGCGGTGGCGGAGTCGCGGTTGTCGCACTTCGCACAGGTGAAGCAGTAGTCGTATTACCCGCCACGTCTTGTGCCTGGACGTCAAACGAATAGGTTGTACCTGCCGCCAGTCCGCTAGCGGTATAACTGGTCGATGATATCCAGCCACTGTCCACGCAGCCACTACCGCCTGACCGGCAGCGGAATTTGTATTTCACAGAACTTACTGCATCCTTTGCGACTGTCGCTGTCATGGTGATGCTGTTTTGACCGGTCGCCGCAGGATCACTGGCCCAACTCATCGGATTTGGGTTAGGTGGTGTAGTATCCGGCGCACTCTGCGTTGTCGCGCTCATGTTGGGAGAGGCGTTTGTCGTGTTGTTTGCCTGGTCCCGTGCGATGACATTAAATGTGTAAGCTGTACCCGCAGCCAGGCCACTGGCGGTATAACTGGTAGACGACTGCCAGGCACTGTCCGTACAGCCAACACCACCCGCGGCGCACTGGAACTTGTACTGCACGGCACTCACCGCATCGGTGGCTACTGTCGCTGTCATGGCGATGCTGTTTTGACCGGTCGCCGCAGGAACACTGGCCCAACTCATCGGGTTCGGATTGGGTGGTGTCGTATCCGGCGCACTCTGGGTTGTCGCGCTCACGTTGGGAGAGGCGTTTGTCGTGTTGTTTGCCTGGTCCCGTGCGATGACATTAAATGTGTAGGTAGTACCAGCAGCCAGGCCACTGGCGGTGTAACTCGTAGACGACTGCCAGGCGCTGTCCGCACAGCCGGCACCACCCGCGGCGCACTGGAACTTGTACTGCACGGCACTCACCGCATCGGTGGCTACTGTCGCTGTCATGGCGATGCTGTTTTGACCGGTCGCCGCAGGAACACTTGCCCAACTCATCGGGTTCGGATTGGGTGGTGTCGTATCCGGCGCACTCTGGGTTGTCGCGCTCACGTTGGGAGAGGCGTTTGTCGTGTTGTTTGCCTGGTCCCGTGCGATGACATTAAATGTGTAGGTAGTACCAGCAGCCAGGCCACTGGCGGTGTAGCTGTTTGAAGATTTCCAGCCGCTGCTCGCACAGCCGCTGCCGCCGGCCACGCATCGGAATTCGTACTGTACGGGACTGGTCTCATCCGTAGCAACCATGGCGGTCATGCTGATGGTAGTTTGACCTGTCGCTTCCGGCGCAGTAGCCCAATCCATGGGGCTGGGGTTAGGTGGTGTTGTATCGGATCCACTGGGCACCATCGTGCCGTTGATAAAGTACTCCCCAAGACTGGCGTAATCAGAATAACCGGTTGACGCATCGCCGGTCCCCTCACCCGATACAATCAGGTGATAGGTGCCGGCACTAACTGTCGCGCTGACCACTGCCGAGGTATCAGTCGAGGGATCATTAGCAGTAATCAATCCACCGGACGAGTTCCTCAATTCCAGTTTGATGTCCAGATTGGCTCCGCGTTTGGTTGTGGCCCTGTAAAAAGCATCCCATGCTGGCCGCACGGTCAGGCTGAGGGGGCCTGCGCCCGCTGAAAAGGTAAATACATCGATGTCAGTGTGTGAATTAATGACGCCTTTATTTTCAGGCAGTATGTTGTCCGGATCCAGTTCGGGGTTGGAGGAAACAACGGCTCCGTTGCTTCCAACCACCAGGTTGGTTCCGGAGCCGATTGCGTTGCCATGATCGTCCGGCTTCAGCCCAAGTTTACCCTGGATAATTGCCAGGTCATCCTGGGTCTGATTGGCATCGGGATATTCGCCTTTGCTCCATTCCGTGACGTTATTGTAATAGCTATTGCCCATGATAGGCGCCCAGGAGACCAGGCCACTACCGTGTCCGGAATAGTAGGGCGTCGGCGAGGTTCCGCCCTTGCCATCGTGTGACAGACTCAGGTTATGGCCGAATTCGTGTGAACACGCTTCAGCAATATAGTTTTCCGCACCTCCGCCCAGGTTGTTGTAATACACCAGCGCCGGTGAGTAGTAGGTGTGATAATTTGGAAGGCCAAACACGCCAACGTAGGCAACGCCACCTCCCTTATAGCTGGGCATTTGCACACCGCAGTGCGTCAACCGAGTGGGTAACCAGGATGTGCCCGGTGTAGCGATCGAAACTGTCGGGCTCTTCTGTGGTGACATCAATATTGAATGGCGACAGGTCTTCCGCAACACGGTGCCAGATATCGACAATCCGGCCCCGCTCGGTGTCATTAAAAGTGGCGTTGTTACCATCCAGATCGTAAGGCAACGCAGAATAATAACTGCCGCTGCCCCAGGCTGTGCCGCTGAATTCATGGCCGTCGAAATCAATAAATACAACGTTAGGCGCACCTGGAAGGCTATGCAGTTTGAATGCATCAGCCAGGGTCGAAGACGGAGCCTGTTCCGCGGTGGTAGCGGAAGCGCCCTGCTGGTCCAGGCCTTCGTCGGGCAACAAGGTGTCTTCGAAAAACACACCGCCCTCGTCGTCCACTTTCAGCAAATCCAGGTCGGCGCCGGTAAATTCAATATCCTGCAGCCACTTCAGTGCCTTGGCGCTGGCTTTCGGTGGCAGGCTTTCTAAGCTGCGCTTCAGTTGTCCGTATGGCAAGTCCCGGATGTTTTTTGGCTGACCCTGGCCAAACTGGCGCGAAGCCAGACCCTGGTCAGACTCGGGCGAATGCCGGACTGGACGTAACTGAAAGAACAACCAAAGAAAACAAAATGACGGGAAGCGTTGAAAAACGCGAGACGAAAGTGTGCATATCCTTTGCTCCGACGCTTGCTGATGACAGCGCGTTTCAATGAAGCTTCTACTCCATCGGTGCTCGTCCTGAGCTACATGACATAGTTTCCATAAAAAGTACTGTAAATGCAAGATATTCCTGATGAATATGGTCAATGAACACCGCTTCCACCGCTCCATCGTATCACCGCTGTGGTAGCCAGAAAGCTATCTCATTGATTTGCAAGTTGTTTAGGGGAGCCACCGCCGTATTGGGCAACATTGATAAATTCACCCTGCAACGTTTATCATTAGAAACAGGATCTCATAAAATTTATGATATATTCATGATAGATTTATTTTTAGTTCTGTACTACACTGAGTTAAGGGCAGCTGTTAGAAATTTGAAGGCTTCCTACATTTGCGTATTCTGACTCAGAGCCGCAATTAAAGAATCGAAAGACAGGAAGAAGTTAGCGAGCAATTATTTGAAGAATTATTAGTGATCTGCCTGTCGGGACTTTATGAGTTGCCGCCAGGGAGGGGACATGAAGGCCCGGGGCGGGAGCCTATCAGCAGGGACGCGATTCTGACACAGAGTTGCGGCCCTTTTTTTTAGTCAACAAAATCAGTGAAGATTGGTTGTTTGCAAGACGCCAGGGAGGGGGGAATTGGGCGGGAAGTGGAACCATGGATAAGGTCCACAACCCTTACGGTTCAATTGGAAAAGCTTTCCGATTGAACAATTCGATGGGAGAAGATTTAATGAAGTACTTATCGTTATTAAAAATACGATGTAACAAGCTGGCGAAAAAATCTATTCATACTCTCGCTATAGCTGCGTTTACGATGATTTCTATCGTGCCATCCGCGCAAGCGGCAGATTGTAATGGCAACATCAACCTGGCAATTGTTGGCGACAATTATGCCATCGTTGGTAGTGAGTACACGGTGACGGCTACTTTGTTCACGGGTACCATAACCGGCGGCACCGAAAATGAACTGACCGCTAACCGATTCAAATACTATCTGGATTGTGATGCTGATCTTACTATAGGGATTCCTTGCACTGATGAAGGCGACATGGTTCGCTATATCAGTGATACTACGATTGTTGTAGGCGACGGGTGCGTGGATACCAATGGCGTCAAAGTCGACTTCACAACCAACGGCGTAGACAGTGTTGCTGGGCCGAACGAGGTCATCTTCACCCCCAGTGCGCCAGTAGTCATGGCGGCAAACACTTCCCCAGCCAACGGCTGCGTAGTGCAATTCGACGTCCGTGTCGAGACTGTTCCATCCACCGATATTTCTCCAACGCAAATTGAATCCATCATTGGATACAGGACGGCCACTAACGATGCGACATGTGATTTTCTTAATGGAGTGTCCGGGGCCAACCAGTCTGGCAATATCACGCTTTGCGCTGCCTGCGCACCAGCCGGTGAATGCAATTTCCTCTCGTGTAATCCCGATACCGGTCAGTGCGACGTAGATAATCCCATCAACGAAGGCGATATCTGCACCGAGTTCCCGAACAGCGATGCGTGTCAAGATGATCTTTGCGTAGAAGGCCTGTGCGTAGAGAATGCTGGCGATCCGCCAAATTGCGACGACGGCAACGCCTGCAACGTGGATTCCTGCGATACAGTGTCCGGTGATTGCGTACATGACCAACCGACAGATTGCGACGACGGCAACGCCTGCAACGTGGATTCCTGCGATACAGTGACCGGCGACTGCGTACATGACCAACCGACGGATTGCGACGACGGCAACGCCTGCAACGTGGATTCCTGCGATACAGAGCACCGGCGACTGCATACATGACCAACCGACCGATTGCGACGACGGCAACGCCTGCAACGTGGATTCCTGCGATACAGTAGACCGGCGACTGCGTACATGACCAACCGACCGATTGCGACGACGGCAACGCCTGCAACGTGGATTCCTGCGATACAGACACCGGCGACTGCGTACATGACCAACCGACCGATTGCGACGACGGTAACGCCTGCAACGTGGATTCCTGCGATACAGACACCGGCGACTGCATACATGACCAACCGACGGATTGCGACGACGGCAACGCCTGCAACGTGGATTCCTGCGATACAGTACACCGGCGACTGCGTACATGACCAACCGACCGATTGCGACGACGGTAATGCCTGCAACGTGGATTCCTGCGATACAGACACCGGCGACTGCGTACATGACCAACCGACCGATTGCGACGACGGCGATTCCTGCACCGATGATTCCTGCAATTCCGAAACCGGTGACTGCGTCCACAGAGACAACGGCACTTGCGGCGAAGAACTCTGCCGTACGCCGGGTTTCTGGAAGGAACGTGCAGCTTGGGAGAAGGTTACTGGTAAGAAAGTGATGCCGACCCAAAACATTACCCAGCAGGTTATAGATGCAGCAGACGGCGGGCAATTGAACGTTTGCGGCACCTACATCGATAACACTGACGTAGGCAATTCACATTCCGCTCTCGAAGCCATGTGCATCAGTGTGAAGGGCGAACCGAAGCGCCAGTTAGTGCGTCAGTTGACTGCAGCAGCGCTCAACTGCGTCATGAGTGGATCATCAGATTGCTCAGGCCTGTCTGTGGGTGATAACTTTGCCACCTGCGACGCGCTTTGCGCCGGCACAGGCACCGACTATGGTCAGTGCATCAGTGCTATTGACTGCTTCAACAATGGTGGAGATTGGGTAGGTGATGTATTTGGAGGAGGCTACTGCGCTCCTGCTATGACCTACTGCGACGACGACGATTTAGCTTCTTGCGACACAGCCGAAGATTGCGATGGCGTGGATTGCTTAAGCACTTCGTGCCACGAACGTGAACTGTGCCAGGAAGACGGTGATCCATGCTTCGAAGGTGGACCCGCTGGATCCCAAGCGCAGTGTAAGGAAGCTGAAGGGAACAACATCTATGTTCCATAATAGCGACATTTGATGTTTCGACAGACCGGCCCCGTTTTGCGGGGCCGGTCATTTTTCTCAACTGATCAGGCAGAAGCCGGCGGCTTGCCGGCTTTTGTTTTTGAGGCTGATTTAGACTTGATAGTATTGCCATGACTGAAGTGGTTGTCTTTACCACCTAAAGCGGTAATTTCAACAGGGGAATTGACCTGCAGTGCAGTGGCGGTTTTGAGTTGACAAGCCATATGACCCATCGCGATACTTATTGAATCAATGAAACAGGGGATTTACCTATGCAATTGCGAATTTTGAACCATCGAGTTTCGGACAGACTGGTTCTTGTTTGGCTGGTCTTTTTTTTGACTACACTGTGCACGGCTTCCAATTTGTGGGCCGCAAGCTACGGCGTCGAATTAGAGAATGCGGCCGACCGGCCACCCGTCCTGAACCCGGATATAGCGTCGCGGAGCACCGATCCCGACAAACCGCCAGCCTACGGGCCGGAAGACGCCAAGGTCCTCGTTATTCTATTCAATGATTATCAATGCCCTAACTGCCGACGCACCAGTCAGGCCACTCATCAAATCTCCGCCGAATTTCCCGGAGAGGTAAGAATCGAAGTCTGGCATTTGCCGCTGGTTTCCATGCACCCAAAAGCAGAAATGGCGGCGCGGGCAGCGATCGCTGCACAGCAACAGGGCAAATTCTGGGAAATGCACGATATGATTTTTTCAGCCCCTGCCAAAATGAACCTCACGGATTTTGAGCAATACGCCGAGGAACTGGATCTGAACATGGATCAATTCCGGGCGGACATGAACGACCCGGAAGTGGCGGAGCGAATCCGCCGGGAAAGCGCCTTGGCAAGCAAAATGGGAGCCGGAGGCACCCCGGCATTTTTGATCAATGGTAAGCTCAGCGTAGGCTGGGGCAGCTGGAACAGCTTCCGACGGAGAGTGGAGATGGAATTGGCAGCCGCGAACGCGCTGGCTGAACAAGGGATGAGCCCGGCTGAAATCCAGTTACAAAGGGCCATTGACAATAACGTCGAAACTGAAAGTTTCGAATACTATCGTATGGCCGTTTTGCAACCGGACGCCGCCGTCGATAATTGATTCCTCAATCGAGATAAATTTCGATGTGTGAATCGAAACCCTGTGGTTTAATCGTGTTAGTTTCGTTAATTAATTGGAGAGGTATGACGTGAATACAGCCATAAAAATCATCTTTGCCGCGGGCTTGTGCCTGTACAGTTTTTCAGCATGGTCGGCGAGTTCCAAGCAGGAAATGAAGGAGTTGCAGGATGCTGTGGCCAGCCTCAAGGAAGGGCAGGATGCCATCCAGAAGGACCTGGCGGAAATCAAGAAATTGGTGCAGGAAGGGGCCAAGGCAGCTCCGTCAAAAGGCGGGTTTCGCGAACAGGAAGTATCCATCGGCGATTCTCCGTACAAAGGCGCAGTTGATGCGAAGGTGACGCTGATCGAATTCAGTGACTATCAATGTCCCTTTTGCAGCCGGCATTATCGTGATGTGATGCCGCCAATCGTCAAGGACTACGTGGATACCGGCAAGGTCAAGTACGTGATGATGGAGCATCCGATCCCGAGTTTGCACAAGAACGCGTACGACGCTTCACTCGCTGCATTGTGCGCCGGAGCACAGGGCAAGTACTGGGAAATGCACAACATCATGTTCGACAATCAAAAGGACCTCGGTGTCGATAGTCTCAAATCATTCGCGGCAACCATTGGACTGAACACGTCTGAATTTGACGCTTGTCTTGATTCCAGGGAATTTGAAAAGCAGGTCAACCTGGGTATCGCAACTGCCACCAAACTGGGGGCATCAGGCACTCCGGGCTTCGTACTCGGCTTGACCGATCAGAAAGACCCCACCAAGGTCAAAGCCAGTGTTTACATCAAGGGCGCCCAGTCATTCGACAATTTCAAGGCCAACATAGATCAGCTTCTGGATTCTGCAAAATAGGGCAACTCAAAACAAAGCCGATATCACCGACCGGGCCTGGAAACAGGTCCGGTTTTTTTTGCTCCTACGATGACGGACGCTTGACCTGCGTTAACTTGTCAGCCGTCCTCTGCTGATAAAATTTCCGGACTTGAAAGCCTGGATGGAGGAACCGGCATGAGACGAGTTGTACTGGTTACATCTATTATTTTTTCGGGCCTGTACGGGCCTTTGTGCGCCGACTCCTTCACCCCAACCCCCTGGGGCCTGGACACCGTCGCCGGCCGCTGCGTCGTGTGCCACAGCCTTGAAAAAGGCGGTGAGTTCCGGGTCGCACCCAACCTGTGGGGCATCGTCGGCGCGGAGAAAGCCCGCGACCGGGCCTGGTACAACTACTCCCCTGCCCTGATCGAGATGGGCGGCACCTGGACGGTGGAAGACCTGGACCTGTTCCTCGCCAATGCCGCAGGCCTTTGCACCGGGATCGACGAAAAGCATCCGGGTGACGGATCCCGCGGAACGGGCAGAAATCATAGAGTTTCTCTCTCAGTTACACGACTGAAGAGATAAGTGGCGGACTCAGTTCCTTGCCTTGAGGGAGTAACCGAGGCCGGCCAGTTCCTGCACGGCGGCCTCAACCAGGCTGTCCAGCCTTTCCCTGACCCGATCAGACAACTCCAGCGACAGTTCCAGCGACTGCGGCACCAGTCCCAGCACCACCACTTCGGCGGGCTGCTCTCCGCTCAGCTCCAGCGTCGCCAGCACGTCCGACAACCCCAGCTGGTGCGGTGATATCCGCATGCCGAAATAGACCGGCACATCATCGCCCGCCAGCCTGACCAGCGTACCGGGTGGTTCGCCGGTCTGGCAGGCGTCCAGCACCACCAGGTGATCGCGCCCGCTCATGTCGTCCAGCAGGCCCATTCCGGTGGTTCCGCCGTCCAGCAGTTCCACGCCCGGCCGGAATAACGTAACGCTCCTGCAACCGTTCAAGGGCCCGGATGCCCAGGCCCTCGTCTTCGAGAATGAGATTGCCCATGCCCAGCACCAGGACCGGGCAGCGGGAAGTGATTTGCGGTCAAAGCGCTTTGACCCGGACGATCTCCTTCTTCCGCGGATCGACCATGTGAATGGCGCAGGCCAGGCACGGGTCGAAGGAATGCACCGTGCGCAGCACTTCCAGCGGCAGTTCAGGGTCGGCGACCGGGTTGCCGATCAGGGATGCTTCGTAGGGCCCCAGTTCGTCGTCTTCGTCCCGCGGGCCGGCGTTCCAGGTCGAAGGCACCACCGCCTGGTAGTTGACGATCTTGCCGTCCTGTATCACCACCCAGTGGGACAGCACACCGCGCGGCGCTTCGTGGAAACCGAACCCGCGCTGTTCGCCTTTCGGGAAGGTCGGCCGGTTGTAGGTCTCGTAGTCACCTGAACCGATGTTGTCCATCAGCAGGTTCCACTGGTTCTGCAGGCTCTCGTAGATCACCGCGCAGCGGATCGCGCGGGCGGCATGACGGCCGATGGTCGAATGCAGCGCGGTCAGCGGAATCTGGCTGCCGGCCAGGCTGCTGGCAGTGCTCATGACCTGGTCGAGGTAGCGCGTGGTCGGCTCGTGGCCGGCAGCCGCCATGACCAGCACGTTGGCCAGCGGCCCGACCTGGGCGCGCTTGCCGTAGAAGGTCGGCGCCTTGACCCAGGAATACTTGCCGTCGTCCTGGAAGTCGGTGTACTCGGGCACCGTCTCGCCGTCGTAGGGGTGCAGCGCGGCGCTGCCTTCATACCAGGCGTGCTTGCTGCTCTCGGCCACGCCGTCTTCAAAATACGTATCCTGGAAACTGGTGATCGGCTGGAAGGAACCGAGGTCGCCGTTGGTGATGTAGCCGCCGGGCAGTTCAAATTCGGTGCCCATGCCGTCGAGCGGCATTTCCGGCACGCACAGGTAATTGGTGACGCCGGCGCCGTAGGCGGTCCAGTCCGCATAGAACGCGCCGACCGCAGCGACGTCGACCAGGTAGACCTGGCGCACGAAATCACCCAGTTCGTCGATCAGGTTCTTGATGTAATACAGCCGTTCCAGCGACAACGTCGACTGCGAGTCCAGGTTGATCGGGTTGGACACGCCGCCCACGGCCAGGTTCTGGATGTGCGGCGTTTTACTGCCCAGGATCGACACGATCTGGTTGGCCTTGCTCTGGTACTCGAGCGCCTGCAGGTAATGGGCCGCGGCCAGCAGGTTCACTTCCGGCGACAGTTTCATGGCCGGGTGGCCCCAGTAGCCGTTGGCAAAGATTCCGAGCTGTCCGGACTCTACAAGCGTCCTGAGACGGGTTTGCACCGCTGTCAGTTCCTGCACCGTGTTGCGTTTCCATTCCGACAGGGTCGCGGCCAGCGCGGCGGTGGCGGCGGGGTCGGCCTGCAGCGCGGACACGACGTCCACCCAGTCCAGCGCCGACAGGTGATAAAAATGAACGATGTGGTCGTGCACGCAATGCGCGCCGATGATCATGTTGCGGATGTGCTGGGCGTTCATCGGGATTTCGAGTTGCAACGCATTTTCCACCGCCCGCACCGAGACCACCGCGTGCACCGTGGTGCAGACGCCGCAGATCCGCTGGGTGAATATCCAGGCGTCGCGCGGGTCCCTGCCCTGCAGGATCAGTTCGATTCCGCGCCACATCTGCCCGGAGGACCAGGCGTTGGTGACCTTGCCGTCATTCACTTCGCAGTCAATGCGCAGGTGCCCTTCGATGCGTGTGACCGGATCTACGGTTATTCTTGTTGCCACGGTATTTCTCCCGTATTCAAAATGAGGTAATCAGGCGTTTGTCGCCAATCCGATATCGGCCGGGGTTGAACCCGGCGCCACGGTGCGCTTGCGCGGCGGCAGTATCGGGAAACGTTTCACGATATAGATGAATCCGACCACTTCGACCGCCATCAAGCCGACGGAAACGAGCAACTCGATCACCGACGGGAAGTACACGTAACCCGCTGACGGCGTGTAGCCGATGATCAGGCCGTTGAATCGCAACACGGCGCCGCCCAGCAACAGGCACATCGCCACCAGGAACAGCAGACGGGCGTTACCGCGCCAGCGCGGGTGCACCAGGATCAACAGCGGTATGGCGAACAATGCGTTTTCAATGACGAACATGACCGTCTGAACCGACCACTGGGTAAGGCTTGCCAGTGCGTCGCGGTACACCAGGTCGGCAAAACGCACGACCAGGTAAAAGCCCAGCGCCCAGCGCAGAACCTTTGCCAAACGCCGGTACAGGTGCAGTTCCAGGCGGCGCCCGAAGCCCAGCACGGTTAGCGCGCCTTCGAAGATCACGATCGAAAAGCCCATGATGATCGCGGAAAGCAAGAACAGGAAACTGATCCACGGCGTTTGCCATAACGGCGAAATCTTGGTCCCGGCGGCTACGATCAACGCGCCAAGACCCGACTGGTGCATCGTGGGCAAAACAATTCCCAGCGGAATAATCACGTATAAAATCTTGAAAAACGCCTTTTCCAGGCTCTGCTTGCCGAAGTGTTCCAGGACCGGCGGCACCAGTTCAATCCAAAGCACCAGCATGTACAGCGCCATGCACATGGCGATTTCGAACATGACGGAATTGAGGTTGATGTTCCAGGGCAAGGCGATCTGGTAAAAATTCCACCAGCGGCCGATGTCGACAAACGCCGCCAGGTTGGCCAGCGTGTAGGCGAAGGCGCTGCCCAGCAAAGCCGGGCGGATCAGCGTGTGGAATTCGCCTTTGTTCATGATGTAAATGACCACCGCCAGCACATAACCGCCGCAGCCGATGGCGGCGGTTATGTGGATATCCAGCACGACCCATAGGCCCCAGGGATAACCGTTGTTCAGGTTGGTCGCAGCACCGAGCCCGTAGATAAAACCGGAACAACAGCAGGCATACGGCAATCAACACCAGCAAAGAAAGAAACAGGAAGGGACGGGTCAGGATCTTTCCCCCCATCGGGGCCGTTTGTGCAAGTTTCACTTGTCGTCCTCCTTGCCCTTGCCGCCCAGGCGGCGCCGGGTGACGAACATCAATCCGCCCAGCAGCGCCAGGGGCGCGATCATGCCCTTGTAGACGGTGTGTTGAATGGTCTCGGACAGGCTGGCGAACGACCGCTCCGGTACTTCCGGCAAATCCAGGTCACCGAACGGAACACCCGCCAGATACCATGACCTGGGTGCCGCCGCCCTGCGTCTCTCCGTAAACGCGATCGATGTAGTGCGGAACAATGGCCTCGTGGCGGTGGGGGTCATCCAGCGTATTGCGCGGGTAGTCATAGCTTGACCCGGGTTCCGCCGCCAGCCGGCGGTGCGCTTCTTCCAGCAATTCTTCACGGGTTCCGAACAATGAAGCACCGGTTGGACAATGCTCCACGCAGGCCGGCAACAGGCCTTCCGCCAGGCGGTGGTTGCAGAACTGGCACTTGTGAATCTGGCCGAACGCCTCTTCGAAATCCCACTTGGGAATGTTGTACGGACAGGCCCATACGCAGTAGCGGCAACCGATGCAGGCTTCCGGGTGGTGCGTGACAATGCCGTTGTCCGGGTCTTTGCGCATCGCGTGGGTCGGGCACACCGAGATGCATCCGGGATCCACGCAATGCATGCAATGGCGTTTGACAAAGGAATAGCCATTGATGGCCTGGTCCTTTTCTTCCGCGGTGCCGTTGCGGTAGAGCTTGATGATGTTCAGGGTTTTACCGGAGGTATCCACCGGCGTGTCCCAGATCGGGGACTGGTCAGCGTTTTCGACCGGCATGTCGTTGGCGTCCTTGCAGGCGACCATGCAGGCTTTACAGCCGATACAGAGGGTCGCGTCATACAGCATGCCGATGGCATTCGGTGGCGGCTCCAGGTTGGGCCGCGCCTCGGCGGCTGCCGGTAAAGCCGCCGCCGCACTTCCGGTCACTGCGGCTTTAAGAAACTCCCTGCGCTTGATGCTCATCCACTCAACCCCCGGTTTCAGCGGAATTTTTCTTGTTCTTCTTGTCCTTCTTCTTTTTCTTTTCAGGAATCAACTCGACCTTGCCGAGCCGGCTCATCATCACGGCGGCAGCGCCAACCGCGACGCCCGCCGCTGCGCCAACCGCTCCGGCTGCGCCCGGGGTCATGCCGACTCCCTTGGGCTGGTTGACGGCGGCAAAAGCCAGCGGAGGCGTAACGGACTCGACATCGGCCAGTGCATGGATCGGCTTGGTGAAACCGACGCCCTGTTCCGTGCAGCCAAAACAGGGGTGGCCGGTACCCACCGGCCAGCTGCCGGAACCGACGTCGCCGAACAGGATGGCGGGGCAGTTGGCCCAGGTTTCCGGTCCCTTGCAGCCGAGCTTGTACAGGCACCAGCCCTGGCGGTGCCCTTCGTCGCCGAATTCCATCGCAAAACGGCCGGCGTCGAAATGCGGACGGCGTTCGCAGTTTTCATGGATCAGGCGGCCATAGGCGAATTTCGGCCGGTTCTTCTCATCCAGCGCCGGCAGCGTTCCAAAGGCAACGAACTGCAGCACGGTGCTGAGGAAATTATAGGGATTGGGCGGGCAGCCGGGGATGTTCACTATGGTCTTGCCCGGGAGCACTTCCGCCACGCCAACCGCGCCGGTGGGGTTGATGCCGCTGGACGGTATACCGCCCCAGGAAGCACAGGACCCGATCGCGACAATGGCTGCAGCGCCTCCCGCAGCCTCCTCCAGGTGTTCCTGGATGGTGCGGTTTGCCACCTTGCAATAGATACCGCCGTCCCTGGTCGGTATCGCGCCGTCGACCACCAGCAGGTAGTTACCGTAGTTTTCTTCCATCGACGCCATCCGGGCGGCTTCCGCCTGGTGGCCTGCCGCGACGCTCAGGGTTTCATGGTAATCCAGCGAAACCATGTCGAGGATCAGGTTCTCAAGCGTCGGATGGTGTGAGCGCAGCAAGGACTCGGTGCAGCCGGTGCATTCCTGGGCCGAAAGCCAGATGACCGGTGGCCGCCGCGGATTCATCACGGCTTCGGCAATCTGTGCGCCAAGGCTCGGTGAAAAACCCAGCGTTACAGCCACGCCAGAGCAAAAGGATAAAAAGCCTCTGCGGGAGATACCGGTGGCGGGCTCAAGGTGGAGGTCAAGATCACTAATCATGGCTCATTCCCTCTAAAACGGTCTTTGCAGACCGTGCTCAGGGAACAGTTCTAGCCATAACGAAAACTCAAATTTTAAAATGTCTTATTCGTTCTGCCGCTCTGGTTCCCTCAAATTGAATCGATTGTTGAATGGAAGCAGCGCAAAATTAAATGACTTGAATCAACTGATCCGGAACATTACCCCGATCAGCGCAGAGTTATCGCATAAAAGCGGGCCTCGGAAAGCGTTGTCCGATGAATCCGAACATCCGCCTGATCACCCGCCACAGCGCCGCAGGCCAATGCCTGATGATATCCAGCCAGGTGTAAATGGTTGGCAGTAGAACCAAACTGACAAAGGTCGAAAACAGCAAGCCCCCGACGATGGCCCGCGCCATCGGGAAGTACGGCGGGCCATTGCCGCCGATCTGCGTGGTGCCGATACACAGCGGCGCCAGGCCCAGCACGGTGGTGCCGACCGTCATCAGGATCGGGCGCAGGCGTTCGCGCCCTGCCCGCAACAGTGCTTCCTCCCTGCCCAGTCCCGCCAGCCGCAACTGGTTGACGTGATCGATCAGCACGATCCCATTGTTGACGACAACACCGATCAGGATGAGGATGCCGATCATCGCCATCAGCGTGAAGGTCGTTCCGGTGAACAGGAAGAACCAATAAACGCCGATGACCGAATACAGGATGGTGCAGATCATGCTGACCGGGTAAATCAGTGACTCGAACTGGGCCGCCAGGACGATGTAGATGAGGGCGATGGCCAGCAGGATATTGAACAGCATTCTCTGCATCGCTTCCTGGTCGTCTTCGAATCCCGCGCCGAATGCCCAGCCGTACCCGGCAGGCAGGTTCATCAGGTCCATTTTCGCCTTGATGGCCTCTTTTGCGTCCTCCGGCGTAATCCCGTCGAGCTGGGCCGTAACGCGCAAACCGGTTTGCCGTTCGATCCGGCGGACTTCGGTGGGCCCGCTGGTTTCCACCAGGCTGACCAGGGACATCAGCGGCACTTGCAGGCCGTCCGGGTTGCGTAACTTGATGTCCTTGAGGTCGGCGACGTTTTCGCGGTCTTCTTCCCGCAGCTGCAGCCTGACCGGCACTTCACTCTCTTCGCCCCGGAACTCGCGAAGCTCTACCCCACGCAGGGCGATGGCGACGGCCTGCGCGACATCCTGGGTGGAAAATCCCAACAGGTTGGCCTTTTCCCGGTCGACCCGGACCTGGACTTCCTGGTCACCCGCACCGGCTTCCGAGACCACGCTGGTAATACCTTCAACGCTGGAAAGCACCCGTACGGCGTCTTCGGCCAGGTTCCTCAGAACCTCGCTGGAAGAACCCGTCAGGGTAATGCTCAGTTTTTCCGCGCCACCGGTGCGTTCAAAATCGAAACTGGGCCGGCCAATCGCGATTTTGGGCAGGCCTTCCGTGATCCTCTTGCTGATCTCTTCGGACGAAAGCGTGGCCTCGTCGTCCTCGGTCAGCAGGATGGATGAAACCGTGTTCGACGCTCCGGTTTCGTCGTAATACGTGTACACCGCCCGGATATTGAACTCCTGCTGGTGCTCATAGAGGAAATCCTCGATCCGGTCGACCGACTCCTTGATCTGCTCCAGCGGGTAATGCCCGTCCAGATGATAGCTGAGCCAGAGTTGCCGGGTCTGGTTCATCGGGAACATGTCGGTTTTGACCAGCATCATCGGGATCGCCGCCGATGCCAGGGTCAGTACCACCAGCCCTGCCGCCATCCATCGGCGCCTGAGCGTCCAGCCCAGGACCCGCACATAAATCGTCGTCAGGCGTTCCACCAGCCGGTTCTGGCGGACATTAGCCGGTTTGTCCAGCCGGGTCGCCAGCAGGGGTATGACCGTTTGCGCAATGAACAGCGAGATCACCAGCGAGACCACGATGGCGGTTGCGACGTGGGTCAGAAAGATGGAAATATCGTCCTGCTCACCGAACATGATCGGCAGGAACACCGCGGCGCTGGTAACGGTTCCCGCCAGGACGGCGGTGCTCACCGCGCGGACGCCGCGCAAGGCCGCGCCCTCGGGGTCGCCGGGGGTCTGCTCGTGTTCCCGGTGGATGCTCTCACTGACCACGACCGAGTTGTCCACCAGCATCCCGACGGCCAGCATCAAACCCATCATGGACAGGATATTCAGCGACAGCCCGAGGAAATACATCACCCCGAGGGTAATGGTAATGGCCACCGGCACGGCCAGTGAAACCATCAGGGTCGTCTGCAGATGGCCGAGGAAAAAATACAGCACGATCAGCGACAGCAGGGCGCCGATCAGGCCTGCTTTCAACAACTCGGAGAGTGACTCGGTAACTCCCTCCGACTGGTTGTCCAGGAAGAACAGGTTGATGCCCTGCATCTCGGGGCTTTGGCCAATCCGGTTGACCTCATCGACAGCCAGGCGGCCAACGTCGACCAGGTTCGCGCCGTTTTCCTTGAACACGCTGACGCCAATGGCGTATTTCCGGTCCAGGTGCCTGGCATAGGTGCGCTTCTTGTTGTCATAGCGGATGTCGGCGATATCGCTGAGGCGAAGACCCGCATCGTTGATCACCAGGGCGCCGATTTCCTCGACGCTGCGAAACTCACCCCGTGGATTGACCCGGTAACGGATGTCGTTATCGCGAATCAGTCCGGCCGAATCCGAGAAATTGACCTGCTCCAGACGGCGCTGCAGGTCCACCAGGTCGATGCCGTGTGAAACGACCCGGTCGGCATTCAGCTCGATCCGGATTTCGCGCGGCTCAACACCCTCCAGCTGAACGCGCGCCACGCCCGGAAGCCGCTCCAGCGGACGGATCAGCTTCTTCATCAGCATGTCGTAGGCGCGGGAAAGATCCCGTTCACTGGAGATGCGCATCCGCAAGACCGGCTGATCGGTGAAATTGAACTTGAACACGTTGATGCGGCGCACGTCGGCCGGCAGGGAATCACGAATGGCTTCAACGCGCTCGCGGGCCTCCACCGCCTTGACGGCAACGTCCTGACCCCAATCGAAGGTCACTTCGATGAACGCGCCGGTTGACGAGGACTTGGACTCCAGCTTCTTGATTCCGGCCAGCGTGGCAATGACTTCTTCGACCGGACGGGTGATCTCGCGCTCGACTTCCTCCGGCGTGGATCCCTGGTAGGGGATTTCGATGCCGATGAACGGAATATCAACCGCTGGAAAATATTCCAGCGGCAGCAGGCGGGCAGCCACCAGGCCGATCGCAATCATCGAGACGAAAATCATGATGATCGTGACCGGTCGTTTCAGTGCGAATTGGGCCGGAGACATGTCAGCTGGCCCGGGTGACGTGGGCGGCCGCCATCAGCGCACCGGAATCCGCGGGGGCTGTGTCCGTCGTTGAGGGGATAACGTCTTTACGGCGATCCAGTACCGAGTACATCACCGGCACCACCACCAATGTGAGCAAGGTTGAAGTCAGCAGGCCGCCAATGACCGTCACCGCCATCGGTGTGCGCATTTCCGCACCCTCGCCAAGGCCCAGGGCCATGGGCAGCAAACCCAACACCGTTGTCAGGGTGGTCATCATGATGGGCCGCAGGCGCAAGCGGGCGGCTTCACGAATGGCGCTGATGCGTTCCATGCCGCCTTCACGCAGCTTGTTGACGAGGTCCACCAGCACGATCGCGTTGTTGACCACGATCCCGGCCAGCATGATCAGGCCAATGAACACGATCACGCTCAGCCGCGTGTCGGTCAGCCACAGCGCCAGCGCGACCCCGGAAGCGGCGAGCGGAATGGAGAACAGGATGACGAACGGATGCAGCAAGGACTCGAACTGGGAAGCCATGACCAGGTATACCAGGAAGACGGCCAGGCACAAGCGCAAACAGCAGCGAGCGGAATGAAGCTTCCATTTCCTCGCTCTGTCCGGTGATTTTCATGCTCAGGCCGTAGGGCAATTTAACGTCGGCCAGCAGGGCCTGGGCCTCGGCAACCGCGCTACCCAGGTCGCCATACGCCAGGTTGGCCTGGATCAGCGCCATGCGTTCCTGGTCGGCCCGGCGGATTTCAGCCGGCCCCTCGGCAATCCTGATTTCAGCAACCGCAGACAGCGGAACCGGGAAATCGCTTTCCGGGTTCACGATCAGGTCCTGCACCGCGGAAATAGACTGGCGGTCGTTCTCCGACAACCGCACCAGCACGTCGATCTTGCGATCGCGCCAGCTGTAACGGGTGGCCACGCGGCCGCGTATCTTGCCGACGACCTGGTCGGATATCTGCTTGACGGTCAGCCCCAGGGCGGCTGCCCGTTCCTGGTCGAAGAAAATCTGGATCTCGGGGTGGCCGCGCTCGATACTCGATTCGACATCGGCAAACCGGTCCGATGCCCGCAATATGCCCAGCACCTGCTCACTGGCCGAGCGCAGCGAATCCAGGTCATAGCCCTGGATTTCAATTTCCAGCGGCTTATCGAAACTCAACAGTTCGGGTGCGCTGAAACTGCTCTCGAGTCCGGCGGTTTCGCCGGCTTCGGCGCGCAGACTGTTGATGACCGCGTCCTGGTCGGCGCGGCTTGCCGAGGGCTTCATCGCCACCAGCATGCGGGCAATGTTTTCACCACTCTCGGTCGGATTGGCGTCGATCCGGTTTCCGGAACCCGCGACTCCGTAGACGTAGTCCACCGCGGGGTTTTCCGTGGCCACGCGCTGCATCTGGCCGCCCAGGCGATCCGTCTCCTCCAGCGGCGTGCCCGGACTGGCTTCGAGGGTCACGTCAAAGCGTCCCTGTTGCAGTTTCGGCAGCAATTCGGTGCCGATTCCGGCCAGCATTGCCACGGAGCCCGCCAGGATCAGCGTGGCCAGCACCATGGTCAGCGCCCTGCGCCGCAAAGCGGCATCCAGCAAGCGCGCATAGGAGGATGCAAACCGGCTGCCGATGCGGCTACTGCCGGGTTCGCGCGGGAGCGTCTTGCGGCGGCTGACCGACGCCATCATCGGTATCAGGGTGACGGCAACCGCCAGGGATATCGCCAGCGCAAACGTGACCGTCAGCGCCTGGTCACGGAACAACTGGCCCGCCACGCCATCGACAAAGGCCAGCGGAAGAAAAACAGCGATCGTCGTCAGCGTGGAAGCGATCACCGCTCCGCCGACTTCGCTGGTGCCCTTGATCGCTGCCGACACCAGGCCCTCGCCTGCACTCCGGTAACGGGAGATGTTCTCCAGGACGACGATGCCGTTATCGACCAGCAGGCCGGTGGCCAGCGCAATGCCGCCCAGCGACATGATATTCAGGGAGATACCGGCTTGCCCCATCAGGAAAAAGGTGGCGATGATGGAAACCGGGATAGACAGGGCAATGGTCAGGGTGTACCAGGCATTGCGCAGGAACACGAAGATCACCAGTACGGCCAGCAGGCCGCCGAGGACGGCGGCATTGACCACTTCGCGGATCGCGCGGTCGATGAACAGGGACTGGTCATCGACCGTCTCCATTTCGACGCCCCGGGGCAAATCTTCTTTCAGCTCATCCAGCCTGGCCTGCACGCCCCGGGCGACCTTGACGGTATTGGCGTCGCCTTCCTTGTAGACGGCGATTTCAACCGCTTCATGGCCGTTCATGCGGATGATCGCTTCGCGCTCGCTGTAACCCGAACGGACCTGGGCGATGTCACGCAGGTACACCGGGCGGCCTTGCCCGGTTGAGACGATCAGGCTGCCGAATTCGTCGACCGAGCCAAACTGGTTGATGGTGCGCACGAGATACCGCTGCGTGCCCTGCTCCAGCCGCCCTGCCGATACGTTGACATTTTCCACCGCCAGGCGGGAAGTCAAATCTTCCAGCGAGATATTCAGCCGGGCCATTTTTTTCTGGTCGATCTCGATCTGTATTTCATCTTCCAGTCCACCGCTGATCTTCACGGCGGCAACACCTTCCACCGGCTCCAGCGTTTTGCGGATTTCCTCGTCGGCATAACGGCGCAGGACCTTCAGCGAGGTTTCGTCCACGCCGGAACCGGAATCACCATAGATCAGGCCAAAGCGCATGATCGGGTCGGTAGCCGGGTTGAAACGCAACAGCAACGGCCTGCTGGCCTCCAGGGGAAGCTGCATCACCTCGAGCTTTTCCCGCACATCCAGACCCGCGAGGTCCATGTCGGCGCCCCAGGCGAATTCAAGGATGACGTCCGACTGGCCGGCGCGCGAAACGGACTTAACAGCGCGAACGTTCTTGACCACGCCCACTGCCTCTTCGACCGGGCGGGTCAGCAGGGTTTCAATTTCTTCCGGTGCGGCGCCACGGTATTCGGTGCGCACCGTCAGCGTGGGATAGGACAGGTCAGGCAACAGGTTTACCCGGAGATCCTTCAGCGCGATCAGGCCAAACAACACCAGGGTGACCGCGCCCATCGAGATCGCCACGCGTCGGCGCGTGGCAATCTCGACCAGTTTCAATGGCTGAACGTTCATACGCCGCGGTTCAAACGGGTATCAATAACTTCGACCCTGGCGCCGTCGCTCAGGCTGCCTTTACCCGCCGTGACCACTTTTTCACCGGCAGCCACGCCGTCGCGCACTTCCACCATGCCGGCACGCTCATATCCCAGCTGGATCGACCTGCGACTGGCGCTGCCATCTTCGGCAACCACGAATACATGACTCTGCTCGTCTTCGGTAATGATCGCGCTGCGGGGAATGACCGGCACATCCCGGTGCAGGTCGTAAAGGATCTCGAACCTTCCGAACAGGCCCGGCTTCAGCATCTGGTCGCGTCCTTCGATTTTCGCGGTAACCCGGAAGGTTCCCGAGTCCGGATCAACCACCGGGCTGATTCGAATGATTTCTCCACTGAACGCCTCACCTGGCCAGGCATCAAGCGCGACGGATACTTCCTGGCCGATTTTCAGCACGCTGAGTTCGCGTTCCGGGACGTGCAGCACCGCGAGCAAGGGATCGTAACTGGTTATCCGGTAGACCGGATCATGCAATTTCACCAGGTTGCCGGCACGCACCATTCGCTCGGATACGTATCCTGAAATGGGCGCCCGGATGTTGGTGTATTCGAGTTCAAGACTGGCGATGTCATAAGCGGCTTTTTGCGCCTGGTATTCCGCACTGACCCGCTCAAAATCATCTGCACTGACCAATTGCTTGTCAAACAGCTCCTTCTTGCGCTGATACTCTGTTGCCAGTCTTTTGAGCATCGCATTGGCCTGTTCCACCGCGAGGCGGTAGCGGTCGGTTTCCACTTTCGCCAGTATTTGACCGGCCTCCACGAACTGGCCTTCCTCGGCCCGTATTTCCAGTACAACGCCGGTAATTTGCGATACGACGACAGACTGCAGATCGGCTTCCAGGCTTGCCGTACCGGAATAAAACGCTGCCATGTCTCCCCGGGATACCTCGGCGGCTTCCACCGGGATGGCGGGATCTTCGGCCTCTTTTTTCTCTTCCTGGGCGCCAATCGCCTGCCCCATGCAGCCCTGGAGCACCAGGGTAAACAGCATCATCGCCATAAAAGACCCGGTAAAAAACAGGTTTGATCGGGTAAGAATTTTCATGATTTACCTACCTTGGTGTTGTATCTATGTATAACAGTAACACACGAAATGGAAACATCCAATGTGCCAAAGGTCATAAAGCCCGTATTCCTATTTGTAAGATGCAATAAACGGGCCATTCGGTTTCATGGCCGTTCCGCCTGTCTTCATGACGTGGCCGGGGAGCCGCAGGTTACAAATCGGACCGGACACGGTGGTCTGGAAGCGCAATTTTTGGCAGGAACTGCTATAGAATCGTTGGTTTGATGGTGGGCAGAAGGTATAATCGCCGCCTGTTATTGACCAAACGACAATTTAAAACGGGACATTCATGCGAAACCTGATCTTTACGGCCATGTTGCTGTCGACGGCCAGCATTTTGCTTCAGACGGACTCCGCGCTTGCCGCCGGTGACATCGAAGCAGGAAAAATGAAAACCTACACCTGCAAGGGCTGCCACGGCATACCCGGTTACAACAACGTGTACCCCACCTACAAGGTGCCAAAAATCGGCGGACAGAACTACGAGTACCTCGTCACGGCCCTGAAAGAATACCAATCCGGTGAGCGCAAGCATCCGACCATGGATCTGCAGGCCCGCAGCCTGTCGGACCAGGACATCGAAGACGTCTCGGCTTACCTGTCCTCACTTGGCGGCGAATAACATGATGATCAAGAATACATTCCTGGCAGTTCTGATGCTTGCAGCACCCCTGACCGTGGCCGCCCGTGGCGACGCCGCCGCCGGACAGGAAAAAGCCAAAGTTTGCGAAGCCTGTCACGGCGCCACGGGCAAAAGCATAGATCCCAATTACCCCAACATCGGGGGGCAGCACAAAGACTACCTGGAAAAAGCTTTAAAGGATTATCGGTCCGGACACCGTCCCAACCTGATCATGGCCGGCATGGCGTCGGCGCTGAGCGACCAGGACATCGAGGACCTGGCCGCGTGGTATTCCAGCCAGGAAGGCTTGATCGATCTTTCAGATCTTCCGTAGGAGAATGCCGTAGGAGCGATTTATTCGCGAATAAATTCGCTCCTACGTACGCGGCGGTTTTAAATCGCGGATTCACCCGTGGCATCACCGGCGTAATACGGATTGGTCCCCGACTGGTGGTCCGTTGCATCCAGCACGGCGGTAATTTCCGGAATGTTCCGTTTCAGGGTTTGCTCGATGCCCTGCTTGAGCGTGACGTCCGCCATTCCGCAACCATGGCAGCCACCGCCAAATTGCAGCACGACTTCTTTGCTGTCGGTGATTTCCACCAGGGAAACACGGCCACCGTGTGAAGCCAGTGAAGGATTCACTTCGGTTTGCAGCAACCAGGCCACCCGGTCCTCCAGCGAAGCCTCTTTCCCGGGTTCAGAACCCTTGATTCCCGGCGCCTTGATGGTCAGCTGCCCGCCGGTGGGGTCTTCTTCAAAATCGATCTGGGCTTTTTCCAGCCACGGCACGCTGGCCCTGGCGACAAACATGCTGAAGCCCTCGAACTTGAGTTCGTGGTCATCCGGCATACTCTGTCCACGCGGACAGAACTGCAGATCGCAACCCGCACCGGGGGTGCCGGCGTGATTGACTGAAATACGCAGGGCCAGGCCCTCGTCGTCCTGTTGCAGGATCAGCCGATGGAAGTATTCTTGTGCGTTCCGGGTAATTTCTATCATTACATTGATTCCGTGTTTATACCTTAATCTGTGCGGAAGTGGTTTTTTTCAAGGCCCTGGCCAGGTACGGCAGTGACTGGTCCAGCCGCCAGTCGATCGAAGAATGTGACCCCTCGAATTCCTGGTAGAAATGCTCGACACCGAGTCTTTCCAACCGGTCGGTGAATCGACGGGTACCGTACTGTATATGGTATTGGTCGTAAATGCCCACATCGATATAAAGCGCATGCAATGAGCGCAATGCTTCAACATGATGTTCGACCATGTTCAAAGGATCTGCGGCCAGCCAGTGTTTCCAGCGCTCAGGATCCAGTTCACAGGTGCGCAAATCAAAAGGCAGCCGGATGCGGCCGGGTTGGTCCGGATCAGGATCGTAACTGGCCGCCATGGCCAGTATCATCATGGCCGTGTAGTCGCGTCCGGAAGGCTGGTTCTTGCGCCAGAAAGCCTCTATGAAGCCTGCAAAATTGTCGCGGAAATCCGACAGCAGTTCGCAGGCCACCGGAAAGTCCTTTTGATAAACCATTTCAAACCCGACGTCGCCGGCATGGCTGGCTACCGCGCCCCACGTGTCGGGAAAATGCATGGCGAGGTGAAGCGCACCGTATCCGCCGGAGGATTTGCCGAACACGGCGCGTCCGTCCCGGCTGTCGATAACGTTCAGACGATCACTGACCAGGGGCACCAGTTCCTGGTTCAGGTAATCCGCGTATCGGCCGACCGCGGAAGAGTTTACGTATTGATTGCCGCCCAGCGAGGTGTAGCAATCCGGGAAGGCTACAACGACCGGCTCCAGGTCGCCCTGCCCGATCAGCCGGTCGAGCCGGGCCGGCAGGTTTTCGCCATGGTTGCGCCAGTTAAGGTGGCCCGGCCCCGAGTTGGTATAAGCCGCCAGGTCCCACAACACCAGGTATGGATTACAGGACTCCGAATAACCGGGAGGCAGGTAGAGACAAAGCTCCCGGTCAACCGGGTCACCCCAGGGGTTGCTTTCCAGCACCGAAGACCGGTGCTGCACCCGCAAAATATTGCCCTGGGGCCAATCGGTTCGGGATCGTGGGTGCGCCATCACCGGGTTCAGAATCTGCCGGCTTCCCTGAGCAAGGAATACATGTGGTCCAGTATGTCGCCCCGCAGTTCCTCGTGTTCCAGCGCGTAGTCGATGGTGGCCTTGATGAAACCGTGACGGCTGCCACAGTCGTACCGTTCGCCGGCAAAAGGCAGGGCGAGCACAGGATGTGCCTGGAGCATCGCTGAAATGCCGTCGGTCAACTGGATTTCCCCGCCGGCGCCGGCAGTCACCCCGCGCAGGTAATTGAATACCGCCGGGTCGAGAATATAACGCCCGACCACACCCAGCCGTGAAGGCGCGTCTTTCGGGCGACGGCTTCTCGACCATCGTGTGTATGGCATTCTGACCGGATTCGTTGACGTTTACCCCGACCACACCATAACTGCTGGTCATTTCATCCGGGATTTCCTCGACGCCGATAACGCTGGAACCGGTTTGCCGGTACAAATCGACCATCTGGGCCAGGGCGCTGGGTCCATCGTTCCGGACCAGGTCATCGGCCAGCAGAATGGCGAAAGGCTCGTCACCCACGATCGTTTCGGCACAAAGGATGGCATGGCCAAGACCCAGGGCGGCCGGTTGCGTGACATACACCAGGTTCACTTCGTCCGGGACGATCGTGGTGATCCGTTCCAGCAACTCCGTTTTTCCATCCTTCGCCAGCCGCGTTTGCAGTTCGAAAGCCGTGTCAAAATGATCGAAGATGGCGTGCTTGTTCCGGCTGGTGACGAAAATCAGGGTATCTATCCCGGCTTCCAGCGCCTCTTCCACCGCGTACTGGATCAGCGGCTTGTCGACAATCGGAAGCATTTCCTTGGGGATGGACTTGGTTGCCGGCAAAAATCGCGTGCCAAGACCGGCGACGGGGAAAACTGCTTTTCTGACAGGTTTGAATGATTTCATCCGAAAAAGGTCAGCGTGCGCGGTGGATCGGGACAACCCCGGAACTTCCGGCCTTGTCGCCCAGGGAAGTGCTGGCCAGTTCCGGCACGAGACGCAGCAGGATTTCCTTCAATTTCGCCGTGTCGTAACGCTTCACGGCAATTTCACCTTCCCGTAACACCGAACCCAGGTTTTCCCAATCCGCCTGCCGGGGATGGGCCAGGAAAATCTTTTCGTGCTGGGTCTTCTCATACGGCTCGAGTTCATGGAACAACTCTTCAAACAGTTTTTCCCCCGGCCTTAAACCGGTGTAGACGATCTGGATGTCCTTTCCGGGCTGTTTGCCGGAAAGCCGGATCAACTGCTCGGCAAGGTAGGTGATTTTTACCGGCTCACCCATGTCGAGCACGAAGATCTCGCCGCCGGAACCCAGCACCGCGGCCTGCATGATCAATTGGCTGGCCTCGGAGATCGTCATGAAGTAACGGGAAATTTCGGGGTGGGTCACGGTCACCGGACCGCCCTTGGCAATCTGCTCCTTGAACAGGGGCACGACGCTGCCATTGGAATTGAGGACGTTGCCGAAACGGACCGTGATATAGCGGGTCCGGGAGTGGCTGTTCATGTTCTGGCAGAAGATTTCGGCTACCCGCTTGGTGGCGCCCATGATATTGGCGGGGTTGACCGCCTTGTCGGTCGAAATCAGCACGAAGGTGCCGACATTATGACGTTCGGCCGCTTCCGCCAACCGCATCGTGCCGATAATGTTGTTCCTGAACGCTTCGCGCACCTGGGTCTGCAGAATCGGCAAGTGCTTGTAAGCCGCGGCATGAAACACCACGTCCGGCTTGAACTCGCTGACCACTTTTTCCACCGTTGCGGAATCGCAAATATCGCCGAGGACGCTGTGAAAAATGAGGTCCTGGAATTCACTTCTCAGTTCATGGTCGATGCGGTACAGGGCAAATTCGCCGTTATCCACGACGATCAATTCCACCGGGTTCAGCCGGGCGATCTGGCGGCATAACTCCGAACCGATGGAACCGCCACCACCGGTGACCATGACGCTTTTTCCGGTCAGGCCGATGCGGATTGAATCCCAAACCAGGGAAATGGGCTCTCTTCCGAGCAGGTCGTCGATCGCCACGCGCTTCATGTCGTCGATGCGGGTCGCCTTGTTTCCCAGGTCGTTCAGGGTCGGCAGGGTGCGGAATTCGACATCGGTTTGCTCGCAAATCTCGACAATCCGCTGCATTTGCTGGTTGGTTGCGGAAGGTATCGCGATGACCACCAGGTCGGCGCCGACTTCGGTAACGACACGGGCCAGCTGGTCGATGGTCCCGAGCACCGGGACACCATGTACCTGTGCTCCCCTCAGGCGTTGATCGTCATCGAGGAATCCCACTACGTCGAATGCACCGCGGTGGCGTAATTCCTTCTCCAGCATCGCCCCGGAACGTCCGGCGCCCAGCACCAGGGCCCGTTTTGCCGCGACACCGCCGGGTTTTATCGACAAACGGGAATCCTTCCAGAAGCGATAGCACATCCTGGGCAGCCCGAGCGTGAGGAACAGCAAGGCCGGATACACCAACAGGGACCCGAAAACCGAACGGTCCCGCAAGCCATAAAAAACGGTCAGAACGATGGCGATTGCAAAGGTGCCGAAGGCCGCCGCCCGGACGATGTTCCAGAGATCCGGGAAACTGGCGAAACGCCACAGGCCTTTGTACAGGCCGGTGAACCACAAAACCATTCCCTGCACGGCCAGGACCAGCAACAATTCGGTAACAAGCGGCAGGGAATCAATGATTCCGCTGAAGCCGGTTCGATTGATGATCCATCCGGCCGCCAGCCAGGAAATACCGACCATGACGAGGTCATGAATGATAACAGCAGCGCGCGGATGTCTCAGAATGCGCTTGAAGTTCATATTATTGTCCCGCCTGAACCGGTACTTCATACCGACGCACCAAAAGAAACCAGCCCAGCACACATATTGACATCGAGACCAGGGCTGCTGCCCGGGCCAGCAACGGAAAACTGACTGCTACCAGGATCGCTGGAAGAACCACCGCCACGTTTATGAACTGGTAAAGAAATGCAACGCGACCGTGTGTCCAACCATGCGCAATCAGCCTCTGGTAGACGTGTTGCCGGTGCGGATTATACCACCGCTCACCCCTGATTACTCTGGCCAGCAGGGTTAATGTGCTGTCGGTGAGAAACAGCATCATCACCATCGCGGCGACCGGTATTCCAAATGCGCCGGTACCGGCGCCGTAAACCAGCAATGCCGCAAAAACAAACCCCAGCGCAAGGCTCCCGACGTCCCCCATGAACACCCTGGCATGGCCGAGATTCCAGGGCAGAAACCCGACGCAACTGGCTGCCAGCAGGAGAGACAGGCGGGCAAAAAAGCCGTCGCCGGACAGGTGAAACAGGAAGGCCAGGACCAGGCCACCGAAGATACCCTGCAAAGCCGCCATTCCATTGCTTCCATCCATGAAGTTATAAAGATTGGTCATCCAAATAACGAACACGCCACTCAACAGAACCGGAATCATTCCATTCATCCAGCCTGCACCCGTCGCGTACCATATCAGCCCGACGCTGACTGCGAGCTGAATGAACAACCGGAACCGGACACTCAGGGAACTGGTGATCGTCCCAGGCCCCGACGCTCGCCATGATCAACATGCCCGGCAGCATGCCGTTGATCCAGTATGCCGGGGATTCATGCCCGGTGAACACGAAAGCGGCTACCAGGAAGGCGGCTACCAGCCCGGCGCCACCGCCGCGCGGAGTGGCCTGGTTGTGACTGTGCCGCTCACCCGGGTGATCCAGCAGACCGGATCTTCGTGCGTACCAGGCGGCCAGTCCCGTCAGAAGGAAGGCAAGAACAGTCGTGACCAGGAATGAAAGAAGGGGACCGAATTGCCCTGTTGCTGACATCCCGAAACCGGGCTATTCGCCCAGCACCCCGTGAATTTTCTTGGTGGTACTCCATTTTCTGCAACTCGGGCATTGCCAGTGATGGGAGTGCCCGCCAAAGCCGCAGTGGTGACAACGGTAATCCGGCTGTTTCGACATCAGGCGGGCCGCAACCGCTTTCAGAATGTCGTCACTGGATTCCGCGTCAAGATAGCCATCGGCTTTCAGGTCGATAAGGCGGTCAAGGCCTCGCACGGAGGGTTTCGAGGTCAGGGTCTCAACCAGGTAGCGGCCTGCGACTTCACCGCCTTTTTCCCCGGCCAGGCAATCCGTGCGTTTCAGTACCAGGGAAATTCCATTGTAATTTTCCGCCCACTCATCCAGCTTGGCCCGGCCCCTGGAAGGGTCCCCGGCCCTGGCTGTTGCGTCCAGGTAGGTATCCAGGATCTCGGGAATGTAATCCTGGTCGAGTTCCGCGATTTCCTCGTAAAGCGTCACGGCGGCATCGTCATCACCGGCATTTGCTGAGATCCGCGCCAGTATGAATCTTGCCCTGATGCACCGTGGGTCATGACGCCGCGCCTGCCGTAATTGCCTTCTCGCGCCTTCGATGTCTTTTTCGAGCAGCGCTTCCTCGGCCATTTCGCAGCAAAACTGGGACATGATTTCTCCCATGTGCTCGCCGCTCACCTGCTCCAGCCGTTGAGCCTGTTCAAGGGCGTTTTTCCAGTCTTTTTCCTGCTGGTAAATTTCCAACAGGCTGCGCAGCGCGGTCGGTGTATGGGCACCGGTTTCGATCAATTCGGAAAACAGCCGTTCGGCCCGGTCGAGCAGGCCGGCCCGCATGTAGTCCTCGCCGAGTTCAAGCAGCGCCTGGGTGCGCTGTTCCGGTTCCAGTCCCGGTTTTGCGATGATGTTCTGGTGAAACCGGATCGCCCGGTCCACCTCGCCCCGGCGCCGGAACAGGCTGCCCAGCGCCATGTGGGTTTCCACGGTGTCCTTGTTGACTTCCGCCAGTTCCAGGAATACCTGGATGGCCTTGTCCGGCTGTTCATTGAGGAGGTAATTCAGTCCCTGGAAGTACTGGTTGCTGAACAGTTGCCGGCTTTTGCCGACTGAACGCTTTTCCAGCGACCGGGCAAACCACCAGCCGAAATACATCGCGACGGGCAGAAGCAGGAACAGACCCAGCTCAACCATCCGGGCGTCAGGATTCCTTGCTGCCGGATTTACGTAGCCGTACCCGGAGCGGCATGATGCCGAAAAGCCAGGCCAGCAGAACACCGGTTAATAACCCGACTGCAAACACACACAGGATCAGCAGCCCGAGAGGCCATTGCAACTGGACCCATAGCAGGTCAATACCGACCGTATCCGAATTGAGTGTGCCGATGAGCAGGCCCAGGGAAATCGCCAGAACCGCAATGATGATGAAGATCACCCTGTACAAGATTTTGACTCCGGCAGCGATGATTCAATTAATGTGAGCGGGTCCTAATCTTTCAGGAAATCGACGCGCTCGCGTAAGGTCTTGCCCGGTTTGAAATGGGGGACGTGTTTTCCGGGTAGCGCCACGGCTTCGCCGGTCTTTGGATTTCTGCCCATCCGCGGCGCGCGATGATGCAGGGAAAAACTCCCAAAACCGCGAATCTCGATGCGGTCACCGTTGGCCAGGGCCGAGCTCATCTGCTCGATAATGGATTTGACACCAAGCTCCACGTCCAGGTGCGCCAGGTGTTTTTGGTACTCAGCCAACTGATCGATCAGTTCAGATTTGGTCATAGAAAGCTCGCTATATCACTGATTGTCATTGTATATACTTATTTCATGTTCCAGGGGCTGAATTCAGCCCCTTTCACATAAATTACTCAAACCGGACCGGAATTATCAGGATTCCTGGTCCAGTTGTTCCTTGAGCAGGTCGCCCAGTGAAGTGGTACCACCACTGGCGCTGCTTTGCTTGTATTCACGCAGTGCATCGGCCAGTTCAGCGTCTTCCTTCGCCCGAATGGACAGGCTCAGTGTGCGGTTCTTGCGATCGAGGCTGATAAACTTGGCCTCGACTTTATCGCCCACGGAAAGCTCACGGGTGGCGTCTTCAACCCGCTCTTCCTTGATGTCGGAAGCCCGCAGGTAACCTTCAACGCCCTCGGCCAGTTCGATCACCGCACCGCGTGCATCGACTTCCTTGACCACGCCGTTGACCATGGAACCCCGCGGGTGCTCGGCCATGTAGGTGGCAAACGGATCCTGGTCGAGTTGCTTGATGCCGAGTGAAATACGCTCGCGCTCCGGGTCAACAGCCAGCACGACCGCTTCCAGTTCTTCACCTTTGCGGTAGTTGCGGACGACTTCTTCACCGGTGTCATGCCAGGAAATATCGGACAGGTGGATGAGGCCGTCGATACCGCCTTCAAGGCCGATAAAGATACCGAAGTCGGTGATCGACTTGATCGCGCCGGAAACCTTGTCGCCCTTGTTGTGGGTGGCGGCAAAGGATTCCCAGGGATTGGCCTTGCACTGCTTCATGCCCAGTGAAATACGGCGCCGTTCCTCGTCGATTTCCAGCACCATGACTTCGACTTCTTCACCGGTGTGGACGACTTTGGCCGGATTGACGTTTTTGTTCGTCCAGTCCATTTCGGAAACGTGGACAAGTCCTTCAACGCCATCTTCGATTTCCACGAAACAACCGTAGTCGGTGATGTTGGAAATTTTGCCGAACAGGCGCGCACCGACCGGGTAACGCCGGGAAAGAGCGGTCCAGGGATCATCGCCCAACTGCTTCAGGCCCAGTGAAACACGGTTACGCTCACGGTCGAACCGCAGCACGCGAACTTCGAGTTCGTCACCCACGTTGACAATTTCACTGGGGTGATGAACACGCTTCCAGGCCATGTCGGTGATGTGCAACAGGCCGTCGATGCCGCCCAGGTCCAGGAACGCGCCGTAATCGGTCAGGTTCTTGACCACACCCGGTCACGATCACGCCTTCTTCCAGGCGGTCGAGCAATTGCTCGCGCTCAGCACTGAACTCGGATTCCACGACTGCACGCCGTGATACCACGATGTTGTTACGCTTGCGGTCCAGCTTGATGATTTTGAATTCGAGATCCTTGCCTTCGAGATAAGCAGGGTCGCGAACCGGACGAACGTCCACCAGCGATCCCGGCAGGAAGGCGCGAATGTCTTCGATATCAACCGTGAAGCCACCTTTGACCTTACCGCTGATCTTGCCTTCGATGGTCTCTGCGTCTTCAAACGCGGTTTCCAGCTTGTCCCAGACCAGGGCACGCTTGGCCTTGTCGCGGGACAGGCGGGTTTCGCCAAAGCCGTCCTCGACACTATCGAGCGCAACCTGCACCGAATCACCCACTTCAACTTCCAGGATACCCTGCAAGTTCTTGAACTGGCTGATGGGAACGATTCCTTCGGATTTCAGACCGGCATTCACAACGACGGTGTCGTCGCGTATTTCCATGATAATTCCGGTCACTATGGATCCCGGCTTTAAATCTTGTTTGGCCAGGCTCTGTTCAAATAATTCTGCAAAACTTTCAGTCATGTTGTTGTTTACTCAAAGGTGGACTGCTCTGAGTGGCAACCACCCACCCAGGTTAGGGGTACTGTCTGCGTACCCGGTTCAAATTCACTACCATATTGGCTAGCGGCTAAATACTTATTTATCAAATAGATATTGCAGATTTTTCAAGTAAAACCTGAATTTTCTGCAGCACTTCATTGATGCTCAGTTCCGTGGAATCAATAACGTGTGCGTCTTCCGCGGCCCGCAATGGCGCAATCGCCCTGTTGCTGTCCCGCTCGTCACGCTTTTTGATGTCCTGGAAAAGGCGCGTGAGATTAACACTTTCTCCTTTTTCTTTCAACTGCTTATAGCGTCTTTCAGCACGCGCTTCGGCTGTCGCGGTCAGAAATATTTTCAATATGGCGTCCGGAAAGATCACCGTTCCCATGTCGCGTCCGTCGGCCACCAGGCCGGGAGGCTTGCGAAAAGCCCGCTGGCGGTGCACCAGTGCCGTACGTACCACCGGGAAGGCGGCTATCTTCGACGCCAAAACACTGACTGCCTCCGAACGGAGCCGGCCGGTGATGTAGTTACCGTCCAGCAGGATGACCATTCCGTCGTTGGAAATTCCGAAATTGACATCCAGGTTTTCCGCCACCTCACCGAGCGCCGCTTCCTCATCAGCGCCAATTCCCCGGTCGATGGCCGCCACGGCGACCAGCCGGTACAGGGCGCCGCTGTCCAGGAAATGCCAGCCCAGTTTCCCGGCAAGCCGCATGGCGATGGTGCCCTTGCCCGAACCGCCCGGACCGTCAACGGTGATCACCGGGACGTTGTTCACTGGCTCAGTCATCGCTGTGTCCCTTCGGCCACGACACGGACAGTGCCCCCGACTGCTGACAGGTCCTGCACAAATGTCGGAAACGAGGTGTTGATGTGTTCTGCGCCATCAACCCGGACCTCCCCGGAGGCGACCTGCCCCAGGATGGCGAAACTCATGGCGCAGCGATGATCGCCGGCGCCGTCGACGGTGCCGCCGCCCGACCGGACCACCGGTGATGTCCATACCGTCTTCAAACTCGCGCAGGGAAACCCCGAGACCTTCCAGTCCCTTTGCCATGACGGCCAGGCGGTCACTTTCCTTCACCCGCAGTTCCCCGGCGCCCCTGAGACGGGTCGTGCCGTCTGAAACGGCCGCCAGCGCAAGAATCACGGGCAGTTCATCGATCAGGGACGGGATCAGTTCCACGGGTATGTCAATGCCGCGGAGCCGCCCGCAGTAGCGCACCCGGATGTCGCCGACCGCTTCACCGCCCTGCAGGCGCCGGTCAAGGATCGAAATATCGGCGCCCATGGCTTCGAGTACGTGGATAATCCCGTCGCGGGTCTGGTTCAACCCGACGTTGCGCAGCAGCAGATCGGACCCGGGCACCATGGCCGCCGCGACCAGGAAAAATGCCGCGGAGGAAATATCGGCGGGCACGTGAATGGCCGCGGCCTGCAGCCGGCTGCCGCCTGTCACACCGCAGTTCCCGTGTAAATCCACCCCAAAAGCAGGCAGCATTTTTTCCGTGTGGTCCCGGCTTTTCAGGGGTTCGGACACGGTAGTGCGCCCTTTTGCATAGAGTCCGGCCAGCAGCAGGCAGGATTTGACCTGGGCGCTGGCTATCGGTGACACGTAGTCGATACCCTGGAGATCCGGGTTCCCGTAAATTTTCAAAGGCGGTTTTCCGCCTTCCGCGGTCTCGATACGCGCACCCATCAGGGTCAGCGGTTTGACGATGCGGGTCATCGGTCGCCGGCTCAGCGACGCATCCCCGGTCAGGATGGATTCAAACGGCTGGGCTGCCAGTACTCCGGCCAACAGGCGCATGGCCGTGCCTGAATTTCCCATGTCCAGGGGGGAATCCGGCCTTGAAAGACCTGTCGAACCGACCCCGGTGATCACCAGGGTGTCACCTTCCTTTTCAGACTGCATGCCCAGTTGCCGGCACGCGTTCAGCGTCGCGTTGACGTCTTCGCTTTGCAACAGGCCGGTAATCCTGGACCGGCCCTCCGCCAGGCTGGAAAAAATCACGGCCCGGTGCGAAATGGACTTGTCGCCCGGCGGCGTCAGTTCGCCTTGCAAAGGGCGCGTTTGCCGGTTGCACCAACAACATTATGACGATTCCAGGATGGCCCGGGGATAGGAACCCAACACGCGGGACAACTTGCTGACTTTCTTCAGGTCCGCCAACGCGTCCTTGACGTTTTGATCAGCCGCGTGACCTTCAAGATCGACAAAGAACACGTAGGCCCATTTGCCGTGCCGGGCAGGCCGCGATTCGATGCGGGTCATGTTGACGCCATGCTCCTGCAGCGGCTTCAAAAGGGAATAAAGCAGGCCGGGGCCTTCGTGCCCGGACAACAGCAAGGTCGTCTTGTCCTTGCCTGAAGGGGAGAATATCTGCCGGCCGATCACCAGGAAACGCGTGGTGTTGTCCGGACGGTCCTCGATATCCGAAAAAAGCACCGGCAGCCCGTAGACCTCCGCCGCCGACCGCCCTGCGATGGCCGCGGCTTCCGGTGCGTTCCGCACGCGCCGGGCCGCTTCGCTGTTGCTGCCAACGGCGATCAGTTCAATACCCGGGAGATGTGCGCGCAACCAGGATTTGCACTGCGACAGCGACTGTTCGTGCGAATAGACACGCTCGATCTGGGTCACGTTTTTCGCCAGCGTCAACAGGTTCTGGTGAATTCTGAGTTCGATCTCGCCGCAGATTTTCAAATCGGAAAGCAGGAACATGTCCAGCGTGTGACTGACAATTCCCTGGGTCGAGTTCTCTACCGGGACCACGCCGAAATCCGCATCACCTGCCTGCACCCGTTCGAAGACGTCTTCGATGCTCGGCATGCTGAGCGCATGCACCGAGTGTCCGAAATGGCGGTGCACGGCCTGCTGCGTGAACGTTCCTTCCGGCCCGAGGTAGGCGACCTTGAGGGGTTCCTGCTGGGCCAGGCATGCCGACATGATCTCGCGGAACAGGCGCAGCATCTCACCGTCGCTCAATGGTCCCTGGTTGCGCTCGATGACCCCGCGCAAAACCTGGGCCTCGCGCTCCGGGCGGAAATAATCGACCGGACCTTTTGCAGCGCCCTTGGTTTCGCGCACCTGGAAAGCCAGGCGTGCGCGTTCGCTGATCAATTCCTGGATTGCTTCATCCAGCTTGTCAATTTTCTTCCGTATGGTTGCCAGCTTTTCGGATTGCTTTTTTGATTCGCTCAATGCCCGCGCCTTGATTCAGCCGATCTTGGTTAATCAACCATTGTAATGCCTTCGATGAGATCCGCATACCGCCCTATCGACGGTGCCGGCACTTTTCAGCGGTCTCTCACTCGCAGACCGGGTCCTGGCCGAGGCTGAGCACAACACCGCGGGCAACTACTCCGCTGGAACGGAGTTCATCCACGCTGAAGCGGATCCGGATATCCAGCGGCACGTCGCCACCGCCCTCCCCGGTATCGGGCAAGTGTTCCCTGAAGGCGTCGAAATCAAACGCCGGGGCCGTCAGCTCGGCATTGATCGACGCGGGCTCCTCCAGCAGCAGGCAGGCTTCACCCTCCAGCACCTGCCCGGCCAGGTCCAGGCGCAAATCACCAAATTGAATTTTTGACCGTTCGGTGTCCCAGAGCAGCCAGCCTTCCGCGTCGACCAGGCTTTCGACTTCCACGCCGAATACCGCCTGCCGCCGTTCGGCGAAGTCCGTGACTTTCAGGGTCTTTACCCTGAGGGGAGCCACGTTCTCATCAGCCGGAAACAGGTCAAAATCCCGCAGGGTCAACTCCCGGATCTCGGGAAGCTGACCGGCTTCCGACCCGGCGCCGGATTGTGAATACCTGCCGGGATAGACCTGCCCGCCGGTCAGGCGAATCCATTCCACCACCACCTGCTGATGAAACAGCGGTTTCAGCGCGACGGACACCTCGAATTCGCGGCTGCCGGCAAAAAATGAACCCGGGCTGGCGTCTCCACCAATGACAAGGTCGGTGCCCGAAACCCCGATATCCGGAAACAGCATCAGGTCGAATTCACCCTCCAGCCGCACGCTCATGCCAAAACGCGCACCGAGTTCCTGTTCCAGCATCTGCCGTCCGCCGGAAGACTCCAGCCAGGTATCGGCAAGCCAGTAAAGGCCCGGGAAAAGCAAAAGGAGGGCTGCCGGCAGCACCAGCCATTTGGTTCTTTTCAGGGCCATTCAAACAGCCTTCCCGGCCCCGGGATGGGCTGGCGCTGAATGGGTGGCGCGACTAAACTGGCTCCACCCGGTGATAAGGAAAACAAATCATGTCTCACATTGATATGCGCGCCCGGCATTCGATGTCGGTGAAAGACGCGCAAATGGCCGCGGACCAGCTGGCCAGCGACCTGGCCGAAAAGTTTGACATCGACTACGGCTGGGACGGCGACCACATTCATTTTGAAAGAACCGGTGTGCATGGCGTGATCACTGTCCGTGAGAACGAGATCAGAATCAAGGCCACGCTGGGCCTGATGCTGATTTTTTTGAAATCGCGTATCGAGGCGGAAATCACCGAAGTCCTCGAAACCCATTTCAGCTGCCGGATGATTTAGGGATCGCCCACCAAGGCCCGTCACGTCAGAAACCAAACGGCTGATCATCACCCGCAAACATTTTTTCCAGCGCGCCTGACTCGCGCTGGTAGACGGTTTCATTGAAATAGGACACGTCCCTGATCATCCGGAACGAGCCCAACCCGGCTTCCAGGAATTCCTGCAGTTTCCCGAACCCCGCAGCGTGCGCCGGTCCGCGTAACAGGCGCACCAGCGCATTGACCAGGGGCTTGTGCACCAGCTTGTCCAGGTCGTATCCCAGTTTACGTATCAACAGCAGCTGCCGCTCCCTGCCCTGCCGGTCATTACAGGCACGATAGGTTTCGCAGTACCCCTGCATGTCCAGGCGGTCGAGCCCGGCTTGCTCCATGTGACCTGCCATTTTCATGTCAAATCCGATGCTGATGGCCTGTAACTCGAAAGCCTCCGACATGATGAACAGGACCTTGTCGGGCAGAAAACGCTTCATCACCGGCATGACCCGGCTCATGTCCTGGTCGCGGTTTCGGAAATCCAGCCCGCCATAGAGTTCAGTCAGGAAAAAATTCACCGCGGCGTGGTAGGCATCGTCACGCAGCAAGTCTTCAAAAGTGCGGGCAAGCCGTGCCTGTTGCCACTTTTGAAGTTGTTCAAATGCCTGCAAGGGGAAACCGCGCTGCTCGATTTCGCCGGCCAGTTCGTGGTTCCTGGCCAGCATTTCATACAGCCGCGCGGCGCCTGGTCTTTCCATCGGATTGGAGATTTCCGCCCGGCGGTCCTACCAGTGTATGCCTTTCATCAGGCTGGCAAACGCCACCTGTTCCTGTGAAGCAACCGCCTGGTGGTCGCTCAAACCTTTTGCCGCCGCAGAGTCCGGGAACATCCGGAACGCGCTGTTCATGACCACTTCGGAGACTTTCGGCGCAACGGCGTGCAACACGGAGGCGAAGATCCCCAGCCGGGTCGCGATCCGCTGGGGTTTGAAAATAATGGCTTGCTTGACCATCGCGGCGGCTTCTTCAGGCGTGATGGTCGGCACATTTTCGTAAATCTTGGTCGGCGCGATCATCGGCGTGCGGACCAGCGGCATGTTGATGGTGGTAAACCGGATGCCGGTATCGCTGAACTCGGAGCGCGCACAGCGTGAGAAGGCGTCAAGCGCGGCCTTGGAGGCCACGTAGGCCGAAAACCGGGGTGCATTGGACAACACACCGATCGAAGAAACATTGATGATCTGGCCGCTGCGCTTCTTCTCCATGACCGGCAATACACCCATGATCATGCGCAGGCTGCCGAAGTAGTTGAGCTGCATGACACGTTCATAATCATGGAAGCGGTCGTAGGAGAGGTTGATGGACCGGCGAATCGACCGTCCCGCATTGTTGATCAGGATATCGATGGAGCCCATTTCCGAGAAAATCTGTTCAAGTACCTTGTCGCAGGCCTCCATTTCCGCCAGGTCCGCTGAAAAAGCCCGGGCTTCTCCGCCTTCTTCGGCAATTTCCTTCAGCGTTTCGGCAAGCTTCTGCTGATCCCGGGCCACGATCGCCACCCGGGCGCCCGCCCGGGCGAGCATCAGGGCCGTTGCGTGGCCGATTCCCGACGAGCCGCCGGTCACCACCACGACCTTGCCGCTGACATGGCCCCGCAGGCTCCTGTCGACGAACAGGTCCGGATCGAGGTGCCGCTCCCAGTAGTCCCATAACCGCCAGGCATATTCGTCCAGGCGCGGAACCGAGATGCCGGTTTTTTTAAGCAGCTTCTGGGTGTCCCGCGAATCGAACCGGGTCGGGTAGTTGATGAACTGCAGCACATCGGCCGGCATGCCGAGATCCTTCAGCACTTCGCGATAAATCCGGCGCACCGGCGGCAACATCATCAAGCCCTGCTTGATGGCGCCCGGAATGAAACTGAAAATCCGCGCGTCCAGACGCATGGTCATCTGGGGCGCGTGGGCGGCCTCCGCAAAAAGGTTGAGTACCTCACCGATCCGCATCGGACTGGGATCGGTCAGGTGAAAGCATTTTCCGTCGTGCCGGGGAAGATGGGCGATATGGTCCATCGCCTTCACCACGTAGTCCACCGGAACGATATTCAGCCTTCCGCCTTCCAGGCCAATGGTGGGCATCCAGGCCGGCAAAGCCCGCCGCATTTTCTGGATCAGCTTGAAGAAATAATAAGGGCCGTCGATCTTGTCTATTTCACCCGTGCGTGAATCGCCGACCACGATACCAGGGCGATAAATCCGCCATGGGATACTGCACTTGCGGCGAACCAGGCCCTCGGATTCGTGCTTGGTCCGGAAATAGGGGTTGTCCAGCCCGATGGCCTCTTCGAACATGTCCTCGGTAAATGTGCCCGGGTACAGACCTGCCGCGGCAATGGAGCTGACGTGGTGAAACCGGTGGGCTTTCAGCTTCTCGGCCAACCGGATTGCGTGGGCGGTGCCCTTGGTGTTGACCGCTTCCTGTTCTGAAGCATCCGCCTTCAGGTCGTAGATGGCCGCCAAATGAAAGAAGTGGACTATTTTCCCTTCCAGCTCTTCGCGCTGTTCGGGAGAAATGCCCAGGTAGGGCTTGGTCAGGTCACCGGTGACGGGAACGATTTTACTGGCGGCATTCCCCCAGCGGGCTTTCAGCCGTTCCAGCTTCTCCTCGGAACCCTTGCGCACGAGAACGTAAACTTTTCCCCGGCGCTGGAGCAACAGGCTGATCAGATTGTGGCCGATAAAACCGGTTCCACCCGTTACAAAATAACTCATGTGGTTAAACTCCAGGATACTTTAAAGTGATACGATCATATCAGATCATTCGCTACCGGGTGATGGCTCAAATCAAGCGGGAGAAACCAGATATGAATACCGCGAAAGACACGTTTGAACTGGCCGCCAGTGCGGCCAAGTCCCTGCCGGGCAGGCCGGATGACCAAACCCTGCTGAAACTCTATGCTCTGTACAAACAAGGGTCGGCAGGTGACGTCACCGGCGAAAAACCCGGTTTTTTCGATTTTGTCGGCTCCGCGAAATTCGAAGCGTGGGAGAAAACTTAAAGGCACCTCGCAGGAAGAGGCCCGCGGCCAGTATGTCGAATTGATCAGAAAACTCGGCGGCAAATTCTGAGCTGGCGGGGCCGGTAGAAACATGGCGAAGCGAGATACGCGGGAGCTGATCCTGACCACCAGCCTGGAACTGTTCAACCAGCACGGCGAGCCAAATGTCACGACCAACCACATTGCCGATGAAGCGGACATCAGCCCGGGCAACCTGTATTACCACTTCAGAAGCAAGGACGACATCGTCATCGAGTTGTTCAAACGTTTCCTGGTGCGCTTTCAGCCACTGGTGGAAATTCCGGATCAACTGCTGGAGCACGCCGAGGACCTCTGGTTCCGCCTGCACCTGGGCTTTGAACTCAAGGGTGAGTTTCGATTTCTTTACCGTAACCTCTCCGACCTTACCGCCCGGATTCCCAACCTGGACCGGGCGATGCGCGGACTGTTGAAACGTGAACGTGAATCGGCGTGGAAATCGTTGACAGGCCTGGAAAAAGCCGGCGTGATGACCATCGACGGCCCGCAAAAAGACATGCTGGCCGACAGCATCCTGCTGTCTCTGACGTACTGGATTTCGTTTTCGGAACTGTTTGATCCGGCAGGAATGGAGACCAGCACCGCCCAGACCCGGGCCATCGCACGGGTGCTTTTAAGCGTGTCCCCCTACCTGCGGGAACCGGAGAGAAGCCAGTTCACCGAACTCGCTTACCAATACCTGTTGCAAGAATAAAAAAAGGCCGGCGGGGTGCCGGCCAAATGAGGGATATCAGGATGTCCTGATATGGACTGTCCCATCCGCTCCGGGATGGGACAGAACCCTGGTTGAATCTCAGGCCGCCGTCGAAGCCGCCGGCTTTTCAGCCTGCTTTTCGACCATCGGCGCTGCTGCCACCGGGGCAACTGCTTTGGCCACCGGAGCTTTCACTGCTTTCTTCTTGGGCGCTGACTTTTTCACTGCCGCCTTTTTAGGCGCCGCTTTCTTCACTGCGGCTTTCTTGGGTGCCGCCTTTTTCAAAACAGCTTTCTTCGGCGCCGCCTTCTTCACTGCGGCTTTCTTCGGCGCAGCTTTCTTGGGTGCTGCCTTTTTCACTGCTTTCTTGGCCGAAGCTGCTTTCGCCTTGGCGGCTGCCGGTTTGCCGGGGTTCACTTTCTTGTCGATCTCCGCCAGTTTGCGGGAAAGCTCCTGGACGCGCTTGGACAGCTTGTCCTGGTCATCGCGGGTGGGAAGTCCGAGGCGTGAAAGCACGCGGCCTACCCGATCATCGAAAATGTTTTCCAGCTTGTCCCAGTTGTCGCTGGTCTGCTTGCGAACCGTTTCAGCCTGGCTGCGGATGCCATCGAAACGTGAGTCAAAATCTCCGCTCATATCTTTTACACGGCTTTTGACCTCGCCGCGGATATCCTTGACACGGGATTCGATTTCACCGCGAAAATCCTTGACGCGGTTTTCGAATTCACCGCGGATGTCTTCAAACGCGCCTTCCACGTCTTTACGGGTACGCTGCTCGACCTTACTGCCTTCCTTGACCAGCTTGTCGAAGAACTTGTTGCCTTCGTCGAGAATCTTCTCACCTTCCTGCTGCGCGACACTGAATGCGCCGAGTCCGGCCAGCCAGATATCCCGTGCAGAATCGACAACCGGATTTTCAGCCTTGCGGGCAACCGGTTTACGTTGTACTTTCTTCTTCAGTTTCTTAACCATGACATCCTCCTTTCAGGGTGCTTTTGCGAATTGACGGGCCCATTGTAGAAATCAAAATTAGAGCAATCACACTAAAATGCATAAATGGAAAACTTTTCCCCACGACAACTCTGATTTCCGTTACGCCGGATCAAAACTCAAAGACGCCTGGGATGATTTGCACCGCGGCGACAAAGAGCCGTATCCCAGGGACAAGGCCTTGCAGGAAGCCTGGCGGTGTTTTCACAGCGGGGACTTTCAAAAGGCGGTTGAACTGGCCGATGCATTCGGGCCGGCCGGGCACGCCGTCGCCAACAAGGCCACCGGTATTTACGCGACCTATCTCGAAACCGACGCCAGGCGCAAGTCGGACTGTTTTAACTCGGCCATTGCACGGGCGGAACAGGCGATTGCCCTGTTTCCGGATGATCCCAACGCGCACTATTTTCATGCCTTCAACCTGGGCCGTTACAGCCAGAGCATCTCAATCGTCAAGGCGCTGAAGCAAGGCATCGGCGGTAAGATCCTGAAAAGCCTCCAGCAGGCCCTGGAGTTGCAGCCAAAGCACGCCGAGGCGCACACGGCAATGGCCATGTACCACGCAGAAATCATCGACAAGATCGGGAAGACTGATCGGCGGCATCACCTATGGCGCGAGCGAAGCGAAGGCGCTGGAACATTTCAAACTCGCGCTGAAGATCACGCCACGCGCACCGATCGCGCACATTGAATATGGCAATGGCCTGTACCTGCTTTATGGAGAGCGCAAGTTAGACCAGGTTGCCGAATTGTATGAAAAGGCGTCGGAAATTGTTCCACTTGACGCGATGGAAAAACTGGACGTCGAATCCGCGCTCGCGGAACTGGAATAAGTCTGGAAGGACGCAGGAAGTACTTTACAAAACACTTGAATTATCATAGTGTTAGTTTGAATATTAACAGGGAAGTATCATGATCAGCGAGAAAAACACACTCATCGGCCATCTCATCGAAGCCAACGGGGCTGATTTTGTTGCCCAATTGATCACCGAGGACGAAGGCTTCTATCCCCGAAGTAACCATCGATAATGTCGAGATCAGGATCGGCCAGATCGGCTCCTACCTGATGGTGCGGCAGACGGGCACCTACGTGATCGTCATCGTCGAAAGCATGTGGCAGGAAATGGATCCTGATGGCCAGTTGGTGCGCATGCTGCGGGTCAACCCGCTCGGCGAAATCACGGCAAAAGGCGGATTTGTCCGGGGCGTCGCGCATTTTCCGACCACCGGCGCCGAGTTACACCTGGTCGCCGCTGCCACGCTGGAAGTGCTGTTTTCCAAGTACAGCGCCGCGAATTTCAAGGTAGGCAAACTCAGCGCCTTCGATACCGTCGATGTTTACATCGATCCGGACGCCTTCTTCGGGCGGCACGCGGCTATCCTGGGGCAATCGGGTTCGGGTAAATCCTGGTCGGTAACCAGCTTTATCCAGTCAACCCTCAAGGCCATGCCGAACGCCCACGTGATCATCCTCGATTTGCATGGCGAGTACGGAACCAAGGACTGGGATGACACCACCAGGCCACCGTTCCCGGAATCCAAGGTTCGTTGCATCAAGGCCAGGGACCTGGAGATTCCTTACTGGTTGCTGACCTTCGAAGAACTCATCGAGTTGCTGATCGACCCGGACGACCCGAACGCTTCGGTACAGATAGCTTTCCTGCGGGGCTACATTGCTTGAACTGAAAAGAGAGACCAACCGGCACCTCGACCTGGGTCATATCACCGTGGATTCACCGATTTATTTCCCGATGGACGAATTGTTCAGCCGGTTAAAATACGCCAACGAAACCACGGCTGATTTCGGCAAGTCAAAAACCGCGCTGACCGGGAAGTTCGACCAGTTGCTGGTGAAGTTGCAAAGCCGCCTCAACGACACCCGTTACGACTTCCTGCTGAACCCCAAGAAACGGACTTCATCCGATTCACTGGCGGGACTGTTGCGCGATTTTGTCGGTCTCGGCGACCAGAACGCCAAGGTGACGGTGCTGGACCTGAGTTCCATACCGTTCGACCTGCACGGCACGGTCACCGCCCAGATCGGCCGCCTGGCGTTTGAGTTCAATTACTGGAATCCCCGGTGCCGGGAGTTCCCGATTTTCCTGGTGGCAGAAGAAGCCCACTCCTACATTCCCAGGGACCGCGTCGGCGGTCACCGCGGCGCCCGGCGCAGTTTTGAGCGTATCGCCAAGGCCGGCCGTAAATATGCGGTCGGCCTGTGTGTCGTCAGCCAGCGGCCGAACGAACTGTCGGAAACCGTGCTGGCCCAGTGCAGCACCTTCATTTGCCTGCGCATCACCAACCCCGATGACCAGGAGTACGTGCGCGCGCTGGTGCCTGACGCGGCCCGCGGAATTCTCGAGGCGCTCACTTCGCTGGCCCAGGGCGAGGCGATCGCCACCGGTGAAGGCGTGCCGATGCCGGTGCGGTTCCGGGTCACCATGCCCGATCCACCACCGAATGCACAGAGCATTGAATACGCCGACATGTGGAAGAGCGGCCCGCAGGATATCGATGTCGAGCATATTGTCGACTGCTGGCGGCGCCAGCAGCGTTAACGCCGGAGAAGTTCTTCGGCGAGTGCCGGTGAATCCGGTTCACTCACCGGGATCATCAGGCTGAGGCAGACCAGTTTTTCAAATTCGGGCCGGAACCTCTCGATGATTTCGTGAGGATCCGGCACCAGTTTGCGGTCCGTTATGACTCCGAAAAACACCTGGCTGTCGTAGCTGAAAATGCTGATGCCCATCCCGATTCCGCCGTTCTGCGGGACCCAGAACATCATTTCCTTGACGCGTCGTCCCGCCATGTAAAGCGGCTGTTGGGGACCGGGCACATTGGTCAGGACCGTGGTGGCTTTTTCGCTGAGAATATCGAGGGCCGGCTTCTGCAAGACCGACGGCCCCATTCCCAGCGCCGCCAGCAATCCGAACGAAACGGTTGCCTGCCTGCCGCTTTTCAATTCATTCATCCGCTCACTGATGCACCGCACACGCAACAGCGGATTTCGCTCTCCCACCGGCAGGCTCAGAAACACCAGCCCGAAGTGGTTTCCCAGTTCCCTGGCATGTTCCAGCGGCCGGAGATTGACCGGAACAGTCGCGCGGATCTCGGTATCGTTCGAGGGGTGTTCGCCCTTGGCTACCAGGTAACTGTTCAGTGAGCCGGTGACTGCTGAAATCAACAGGTCGTTGACCGTGCAGCCCAACACCTTGCTCAGTGCCTTGACCTCAGCCAGCGGCAAAGGCTCCGCCCAGGCGACGCGCTTTCGTGCCCCCAACTTGCCCTTGAACAGGGTTTTCGGATCGGGCGGCAGGCTCAGAGAACTCACCAGTTCACGGGCCAGGCCCGCGGCCTCATCCGCGTAATGCGCCGCCGTTTCGCGATCCTGCAATACCTTCATACCCTCGCCGGCCAGCTTGCGGGACCAATCAAGAGCAAGATCAAGACTATCCCTGGCCGGTTCCATCAGGCGCCGGAATACTGAAGACTTCTCGACCTGCCTGGAACGCCATTTTTCCGGGTCCCGGGCCACCGGTGACGGTTCTTCCGACTTATCGGTGAGCGAAAGGAAAACCTGGACCAGGGCAATGCCATCGGCGTAACAGTGATGGATTCTCTGGACAATTACCGGGCCGCCGGAGTAGTTCTCAACGTAGTGAAATTGCCAGAGGGGGCGCGACGGATCCAGTGCGGTGCTGGCCAGGTCACTGACAAACTCCTCGAGTTCCGCCTGGTCGGCCTTGCCAGGCAGCGCAACGCGGCGCACATGGGCATGAATTTCGAAATCCTCATCGGTCACCCACTCTGCCCCGCGCGAGTGCCTCACGGCCTTCTGACGAAACCGTCTGAAGGCGAGCCAGCGTGTTTCGATCGTCTCGAGCAGCCGCTTGTAGTCCAGCGGGCCTTCCAGCGTCACGACGCCGGTGATCATCATCAGGTTGGTCGGCTGCTCCATCCGCAGCCATGCGGTATCAACCTTGGATATGGGTTCCCTGGGAATTCTGAAGTCCATGGCCAGTTCAGACCGCCAACTGCAGCTGGCTTTTGGACCGGCGCTTTTTCTTGGCCTTGTCGGAGCGCTGCCTTTCCAATTTTTCAAAATACCCTTCCTCCACTCCGGTGATGTATTCACCGGAAAAACACGAGGTATCAAATTGCAGGATCGACTCGTTACCCTCCCTGCAGGCCGAGATCAGGTCAGGTAAATCCTGGTAAATCAGCCAGTCGGCGCCGAGTTCTTCCTGGATTTCCTTTTCGGTACGGCCGGCCGCAATCAGTTCGTCCTGCGCCGGCATGTCGATGCCGTAAATGTTCGGGTAGCGCACCGGGGGTGAAGCCGATGCGAAATACACTTTCCTGGCGCCCGCCTCCCTGGCCATCTGGATGATCTTTTTGGACGTGGTGCCGCGGACGATGGAGTCGTCCACGATCAGCACATTCTTCTTGCGGAATTCGAGGTCGATCGCGTTGAGTTTCTGCCGCACGGATTTCTTGCGCATCTTCTGGCCGGGCATGATGAATGTCCGCCCGATGTAGCGGTTCTTGATGAACCCTTCGCGATATTTCACATCCAGGTCAAACGCCAGCGGCAGTGCCGCCGTCCGGCTGGTATCCGGGACCGGGATGACCACGTCGATATCGTGGTCCGGACGGACGCGCAGAATTTTCCGGGCCAGGGCCTGCCCCATGCGCAGTCGCGCCTTGTAAACGGAAATGTCGTCGAGCATCGAATCCGGCCGTGCGAAATAAACATACTCGAAGATACACGGCGTCAACTCTTTGCGAAGCTCGCTGACATGCGAATACATTTGCCCTTCCAGGTTGATGAAAACCGACTCACCCGGCTTGAGATCGCGAACCAGCGTGAATCCGATCACGTCCAGCGCGACGCTTTCCGAGGCCAAAGCGTATTCCGTCCCTTTCTTGGTCTCACGGAATCCCAGCACCATCGGCCGGATTCCGTAAGGATCCCGGAAGCCCAGCACGCCATGGCCGCAGATCAGGGCAATGGTAGAAAACGCGCCTTTACAGCGCATGTAGACTGCGTCAACCGCGGTAAAAATGTGCCTGGGCTCAAGGTTGGGAGTGGTCTGGTTTTGCAATTCATGCGCCAGCACGTTGAGCAGCAACTCGGAGTCGGACCGGGTGTTCAGGTGCCGCCGGTCGCTGTCGAACAGCTGTTGAGTCAGCTCTTCGGTATTGATCAGGTTGCCGTTGTGGCCCAGCGCGAGCCCGTACGGTGAATTGACATAAAAAGGCTGCGCTTCGGAAGAATCATCCCTGCCGGCGGTCGGGTAACGGACGTGGCCGATCCCTGCCTTACCGGTCAGCCATGCCATGTGTTTCTCTTCGAAGACGTCCCTGACCAGTCCGGTGTCCTTGTGCAGGTTGATCTTGGAACCATCCAGTGTCGCGATTCCCGCTGCATCCTGCCCGCGGTGTTGCAGGATGGTTAAAGCGTCATATAACGCCGGTGCAACCGCGGATGTCCCGACAATTCCTATGATTCCACACATGGTGCCTGACCCTGTTCATTCGGCTGGTTTTGATTTGTGCCGGATTCTAACACGCTAAGCCTCTTCCGGGGCCTGATCACTGTCGGGCTTCGGGACTTTTTCCGCTTCCGGTTCAAAATCCAGGTTCTCAACAATCTGTTCCGGAAGAAATTCCGCGGCCCAGTTCACCAGCGGCATCAGGCGTTGAACGCTGTGCGATGCCTTCCACCAGGGATCTGCCGGGATCGGAGTGAATCCTGCCACCAGCAACACCGCCACGATCAGCGCCAATCCCCTGACTGCTCCAAAAACGCCGCCGAGCAAACGATCGGTTCCACTCAACCCGGTGGTCACCACCAGCCGGCCCAGCAGGTAATTCAGCAGTCCGCCGACCAGCAGCACCGCAACGAACAGCCCGGTGAATCCCATCGCCGTGCGCGCCGACGGCAGGGTGACGGAATTTTCCATCATGGCAGCTACATCGCCGGCATAGTGGTAAGCCACCAGGAAGGCCGCGGCCCACACCAACATGGAAAACACTTCCTTGATGAACCCGCGAAGCGCGCCCACCAGGACCGATATTGCAATGACCGCCAGGATCGCATAATCCGGCCAACTCACTTCATTGCACTCCTTCCGCCTTGCTGAAATTGCAGCCGGTCACGGTACTAGTCGGCACTCATGACAACGCCGTCAATGGACAGCCGTTCCGCGATCTTTTCGTCCGCCTTGATCGCGTCGTCCCGTTCGAGAAAAGGACCGACGCGGACCCGGAAAACCGGCGACCCGGACTTGTTGATTTCTTCCTTGTAGGCGCTCAGGGATTCCAGCCTGAGCCTGATGACGAGATTATCGGCATTTTCGGCATTCGAAAAACTGCCCACCTGGACAACCCAGCGCACCAGCGGATCCGAAGGCCGGGTGACCTGCGCGGCTTTTTCCGGCTGTAAATCCATGACGCGTGGCTTGATGTTCTTCACCTGCGCCTGGAGCCGGCTGATGGTTCCGTTGGCCTCCGCCTCGGTCGCGTACGGGCCGACCCGGACGCGGTGCAGGCGTGCCGGCGTCGGACTTGACCGAATCAAGCAGCACGGAATAGCCGTAGCCTCGCAACGTCGCGGCCAGGCGATTCGCGTTGTCCAGCGCGCCAAAACTGGCCACCTGCACGACGTAACGGCCCGCTTCCTCGGTTTGCGCTACCGGGGCAGCCAACGGCGCAATCACCACTTCTGACGACGTTCCATCCGGCGCCGGATTCTCCGCGATTTCCTCGGTGTCCTGTTCGGGCCCGTTGCGGCCCTGCGGGATTTCCTCGGCGGGATTTCCTCCGGCGGGATTTCTTCTGGTGGGATATCCTCGGGCGAATCCCCGGGTGACTCCTCCTGCGCACTGCGGTTTATCACCCCGGAAGCCTGGCCGGGCGTCGGCAAGGCCTTGGCAGGCGGTGGCTCGATTTTGGGATTACGTGCGGGGGCATTCTCCCCGATGGGATATCTCCGGGTTTCAAAATCCAGCTCGGGTGGTTGCGATGGCAACTCGATCTTCTGCGTTTCCTGGACGTCACCGTCGGGGCGCCCGCCCAGCAGCATGGGCAGAACAACAACCGCGAGAGCGATCAGCACACTGGCGCCAACCAGTCTTTGCTTGAGGGCTGTATCCATTACTGATTACCTGTCCGAAGTGTGCCGATTTTAACAGCATCGACAGTCATGTGTCCTGATTCCTCGAACGCCAGTACCGCAAGGCCTCCGTTGCGGTGACGAATGAACCAAATACCAGGATAGCGTCGTTGGGACCGGAATCGGAAACGGCGGATTCCAGCGCTTGCCGGACCTGTCCGAACACCCGTGCGTCAAGCGGCCGGACCGCGTTTTGCAGGCGGCGGGCCAGTGCAGCGCCGGATTGGCCCCTCTCACCTTCCAGGCCGGCGCAGTACCAGGTGGCAACCACATCGCTCAATGCCAGGGCAACCTGCCCGGCATCCTTGTCGATCAACATGCCGATTACACAGCGACAGTGCTCCAGTTTTTCATTTTCCACGGCCCCGGCGAGTGCGGCCGCCACCACGGCTGCCGCCATCGGGTTGTGGCCCACGTCCACCCAGACGGCCGGCCGCTTCGAGATGCGTTCGAAGCGCCCGCGCAGCGAAACCGCCCGGATACCCCTGGCCAGCGCATCCGGGTCACCGGCGGCTTCGGGGAACAATTCCAGCAGAGCAGCCGTTGATGTGGCCATGTTGTTCAACTGGTGCGGCCCGCCGAGGACCGGGCGTGGTAAGTCCAGGGCCGAGCCGCCCAGCAGCAGGCGAACCCCGTCATTCTGCGGCTCAATGGTGAAATCCCTGCCCAGGCGCTTCAGCGGGGCGCCCAGGTTGCGGGCGGTATCGACAATGCTGGAAGGCGGATCGCACTCGCCGCTGATGACCGGTCTGCCCGGACGGATAATGCCGGCTTTTTCGCGCCCGATGCTTTCCAGGTCACTACCGAGCCAGTCCTGGTGATCGAGGCCGATGGGCGTGATCACGGCACAATCCGCATCGAGCAGGTTAACCGCGTCCAGGCGGCCGCCGAGACCAATTTCCATCACGGCGACATCGAGGCCGGCCCGCGACAGGATCCCGAATGCCGCGAGGGTGCCGAACTCGAAGTAACTCAGGCTGATTTCGCCACGCGCCTGTTCCACCTCTTCGAAGGCCTGCAGCAAGGCCTGGTCGGACACGGCTTCGCCATTCACGCGGATGCGTTCGTTGTAATCGAGCAGGTGCGGGCTGGTGTAGGAACCGTGACGCTGACCCAACGCGCCCAGCAAGGCGCTGAGGGTGGCGACCGTGGAGCCTTTTCCATTGGTTCCGGCCACCGTGAAAATCCGCGGCGCGGGCTTCGGAGAACCCATGCGGCGCCAGACCTCGCCGCAACGATCCAGGCCAAGCTCAATGGTGCTGGGATGCCTGCGCTCGAGGAGTTTGAGGCAGTCGGATAATTTGTCGGGCAACAATCGGAAACCCAGGTCCGGGTGGCGGCTTAGGAGGCGACCAGCTCGCCGGCGACCAGCCGGGGTCTTCTGCCGCCGGTCAGCAGCTGGAGCAGGGACGAAATTTCCTCCCGCAGTTGCCGGCGATCGACAATCATGTCCACGGCGCCTTTTTCCAGCAGAAACTCGCTTCGCTGAAAACCTTCCGGGAGTTTTTCGCGCACGGTTTGCTCGATCACGCGAGGTCCGGCAAACCCGATCAATGCGCCGGGTTCCGCGATGTTGACGTCGCCCAGCATACCCAGGCTGGCGGAAACCCCGCCGGTGGTCGGATGGGTCAGGACAGAAATATAGGGAATGCCTTCCTCGGCCATCCGGCCCAGCACGGCGCTGGTTTTGGCCATTTGCATGAGCGACAGCAATCCCTCCTGCATCCGCGCGCCTCCGGTTGCGCTGAAACACACCAGTGGTGCGCGCAGCCGGATACACTCCTGTCCCGCCCGGGCAAATTTTTCACCAACGACCGAACCCATGGAGCCGCCCAGGAAATGGAACTCGAAAGCACAGGCCACCACTTCCTGGCCGGCGAGCTTTCCGGACAGCGCCACCAGGGCGTCTTTCTCGCCCGTGCTCTTCTGCGCCGCCGTCAGGCGGTCGCGGTACTTTTTACTGTCGCGGAATTTGAGTGGATCGACCGGTTCCAGGCGTCCGGCAATTTCCCGGTTTTCGCCCGGGTCGAGGAACAATTCCAGGCGGGTCCGCGCCTTGAGGTACATGTGGTAATTGCACTTGGGGCAGACCGCAAGATTGCGTTCAAGCTCGGGCCGGTACAATACGGCGGCGCAGGAATCGCACTTGGTCCACAGCCCTTCCGGGACGTTGCGTTTGCTGCCGCCCTCCGTCCGGATCCGCGCGGGCATCAGTTTCTGGAACCAGCTCATATCCGGCTATTGTCCATGGCTGCGCGCACCGGCGCAAGAAAGTCCGCCACGCGGCTGCAGGCGTCCGCTTCCGTTTCGGCGCCGGCCAGACGCTCAACCAGGGCGCTGCCGATCACGACGCCGTCGGCCAGCCCGGAGACGGCAGCGGCGCTATCCGGTCCCTTGATCCCGAATCCCACCGCCAGGGGCAGTCCCGTGTGTGAACGGATTTCCGCCACCGGCCCGGCCAGGCTGGCCTGCTCCAGGCGGTTGGCCCCGGTGATGCCTTTGAAAGACACGTAATAAATGTAACCGCGGGCCTGGCGGGCGATCCGCTCCATCCGTTGCGGCGTCGTGGTCGGCGCAACCAGGCAAATCGGGTAGATATCATGGGCGTCGAGTTCACCCCGCAGGTGCTCCATTTCCTCCGGCGGGCAGTCCACCATCAGGATGCCATCGACCCCGGCATTGGCCGCGTCGGCCGCGAATTCGGCATGCCCATAGCGTTCGATCGGATTCAGATAACCCATCAGGACCACCGGCGTCTCCCGGTCTTTTTGCCGGAACACCGCAATCATCTCCAGGATTCGCGCGAGGCTGACGCCCCGCGCAATGGCCCGCTCGCTGGCGGCCTGGATAACCGGACCGTCGGCTGCCGGATCGGAAAAAGGAATGCCCAGTTCCAGCAGGTCGGCGCCCGAACCCACCAGGGCGTGCATGATCGCGGCGGTCCAGGACGGATCAGGATCGCCGGCGGTAATGAACGGGATCAACGCTGACCGGTTGGCCCCTCTCAGCGCCTCGAAGCGGCTGTCTATCCTGTTGCTCACAGCGTGATGCCCTCCAGTTCGGCCACGGTCTGAACGTCCTTGTCACCCCGCCCCGAGAGGTTGATGAGCACCACCTGGTCCGGCCGCATTTCAGCCGCCAGCTTCATGCCGTGCGCCACCGCGTGACTGCTCTCCAGCGCCGGCAAAATGCCTTCGAGCCGGGTAAGTTGATGAAAAGCCGCCATCGCCTCATCGTCGGTGATGCCGACGTATTCGGCCCGCCCGGTGTCCTTCAGCCAGGCATGTTCGGGCCCGACACCCGGATAGTCCAGTCCGGCTGAAACCGAGTGCGTATGCACGATCTGGCCGGCGTCGTCATCCATCAGGTAGGTTCTGCAGCCGTGCAGCACACCGGGGCGCCCGGCGCACAGCGACGCCGCGTGCTGACCGGTATGCAAGCCGTGTCCGGCCGCTTCCACGCCGACCATGCGCACGTCCGCATCACCGATAAACGGATGGAACAGGCCGAGCGCATTGGAGCCACCGCCCACGCAGGCCACCAGTACATCCGGCAGCGTGTCGTATTGTTCGAGCATCTGGCGCCGCGCTTCACGCCCGACCACCGCGTTGAAATCCCGCACCATCACCGGGTAAGGGTGCGCCCCCGCCACCGTGCCGATAATGTAGAACGTATCGTCCACGTTGGTCACCCAGTCCCTCATGGCTTCGTTCAGCGCATCTTTGAGGGTCCGGGAACCCGATGTCACGGGACGGACTTCCGCGCCCAGCAATTTCATCCGGAACACATTGATGGCCTGCCGGCGGATATCGACTTCACCCATGTACACCACGCAGGACTTACCCATCCGCGCGGCCACGGTGGCCGAGGCCACACCGTGCTGGCCCGCGCCGGTTTCCGCGATGATGCGCGTTTTACCCATGTAATCCGCCAGCAAGGCCTGGCCGACGGTGTTGTTGATCTTGTGCGCGCCCGTGTGGTTCAGGTCTTCGCGCTTGAGCATGATGCGGGCCCCGCCGGCCACTTCGGTCAGGCGCCTGGCGAAATAGATCGGCGAGGGCCGCCCGACGTAATGGGCCAGGTCCGCATCCAGTCGCGCCATGAATTCATCGTCGCTGCGCCAGCGAAAATACGCTTCCTTCAATTCCTCGTGGGCATGGATCAGCGTTTCGGAAACATAGGTCCCGCCATACGGTCCGAAATGGCCAAATTCATCTGGCTCATAAGACGGCCGGCTAGCAACTTCTGGTTCAATACTCACATTTCGCCTCTTTGATAAATTCCTGCATCAATGCCTCACTCTTGATTCCCGGAGCGCTTTCCACCCCGCTGGAAACATCCACGGCCCACGGCCTGACCTGCTCGATCGCCCTTCGTACATTGCCGGGCGCAAGCCCTCCGGCCAGCACCAGGGGCAAAGCGCACTGCGGCACCAGCGCCCAGTCAAAAACCCTGCCGGTGCCGCCCACACCACCCCGGGCATGGCTGTCCAGCAACAAGGCGGAAGCGTCTTCGAAGTCCTTTGCCGCCCGGGTCACCGCATCAACGGCGTCCATGCTGACCGCCTTGATGTACGGCAGACCAAACTGTCTGCAAAACGCGGCCTCTTCGGCGCCGTGAAACTGCAGCAGGTTCAGCGGCACCCGGTTGAGAATGGCAGCCACCGCCCCGGCATCCTGGTCCATGAACAGCCCGACCCGGCAAACAAACGCCGGAACACCGGCAACCAGTTCGGCAGCGCGGTCTGCGCTCAGCAAGCGCTTGCTGCGCGGAGCGAACACAAACCCCAGCGCATCGGCGCCGGCCTGCACCGCTGCATGCACGTCCCGGCGCCGCGTCATTCCGCAAATTTTGATTTTAACCCGCATGTGCCACCCGGGCGGAACCGAATTCATGGTCAGTCATAACACGCCACATTCAAAAGCGTTTGTGATCATACCGCGATTATCACTCAGGACAGGTTCCAGCCGCGTGAAAATGCCGGTGCCGACACCGGCAAATCATAAGACGCCGGATAGCGGGCGCCCACGAAATACAGGCCCTCGGGCGGGGCTGTCGGCGCTGCCGCCGTCCGGTCCATTGTCTCCAGCACTTTTTTCATCCAGGCCACGCTTTCGTCACCCTGCCCCACGCGGATCAGGCTGCCGGCGATATTCCTGACCATGTGGTACAGGAAGCCGTTTGCTGTCACCTCCAGGGTGACACGTTCACCGCTGCGCTGAACCGATACCTGGTGGATTTCCCGCACGGCATGCCGGGCCTGGCAGGCCGTGGCCCTGAACGAGGTGAAATCATGCTCACCCAGCAAAACCTGGGCTGCGTCGTGCATTTTATCAGCGTCAAGCGGCGTGCGACACCAACTCATGCGCCTGGCATCGAGCGCCGGGCGCACCCAGCGATTGAGGATCAGGTAGCGGTAGCTGCGTGAAAAGGCGCTGAAACGCGCGTGGAATGACGGATCGACCTGCCGGATCCACAGCACGCTGATGCCGCGGGGTAAATTGCTGTTCAATCCCAGTATCCAGGACCGTTCGTCGCGTTCGGCCGAGGTATCGAAATGGGCAACCTGGCAGAGTGCGTGAACCCCGGTATCCGTCCTGCCGCAGCAGGTCACACGGGCTTCGTGGTTTGCGACGACTGCCAGGGCCTGCTCGAGGCAACCCTGCACGGTGGGTTCCTGGCGTTGTATCTGCCAGCCCAGGAACTCGCTCCCATCGTACTCGAGCCCAATGGCGTATCGCTTCACCGGGCGGTTAGCCGTCCTTTCACTTGATGAGGCTCATCATCTTCGTCGCTTCTTTGCGCTGTTCTTCGTTGCCGTTGTTTCCCACTTCCTCGAGAATCACGCGGGCGGCTTCCTTGTCACCCATCGAAATGTAAGCACGCGCCAGGTCGAGTTGAATTTCAGGATCCGAGCTTTCCTCATCCAGTACCTTGGCGTCCCGGTCAGCGCCGCCGAAATTTCCGGCTTTAACTCTTGGATTTCGCCGGCCCGGCGGATTCCTGTGCTTGCGTGTCACCGTTTTCAGCGGTGTCAGCCGTTGAACCCGGCTCGCCTGGATCTTTCAGCACCCGCAGTACTTCTTCGGCTTCATCCTGGATTTCGCGCAACTGCTGATCCTCGGCAACGGGGGCAAATGCGTCCCCGGAACCCCGCCGGCTGAACAACCATCCGGCAATCGCGGCAACGATCACCAGCAAGCCAATCAGCCAGCCCCAGATCCCGCTGTACCACGGTGCGTCCTTGTCTTTGGCCGCTGCCGCCTCGGCCAGGCGCTGCTGGCGCAGCCGCTCTTCCATGTTGGCCATATTGGGGTCTTCAACATTGCCCTGCTCGGCTGAGCTCAATTGTGACTCGAGTTCCTTGATCCGCTCAGCCAGGTATTCATTCTGCTGCTGCTGGGTGATCAGCTCCTCTTCGGTTCTCGCGAGGTCTTCGCGCAGGGTGGTAACCGCCACCGACGCGTCGACACTGCTGTCTTCGGATTCTTCAAATCCGTATGCGCTGTCCAGGTCGCTTTCCGCCGAGGGCGGAACCAGTTCAAGCTGGGGGGCCAGTTCAGGCTCCTGGGTGGTCATTTCATCAGCAATGACTTCGGCCTCTTCCGCTTCATCCGCCAGCAGCGTTGCGTCGACCTGCTGTTCGATTTCTTCCGATTCGGCGACCGCGATTTCTTCCGCCAGCAACGGGGTTGCCGGGCTGGCCACCGAGGCGGCTGGACGGGCGCCGCGGAATTCATCCGCCTGCTCTGCAACGGCGTTGATGGCTGCCGCGGCGGATATTGCACGCACGTCTTCCACCCGCGGCATCCGCAGTATGGCGCCGCGTTTCAACAGGTTGATGTTGTCTTTCAGGAATGCCTGGGGATTTTCACGCTGTATCGCGATCATGACCTGGTTGATGTTCAGATCGGTTCCGCGCGCCCAGTTGGATGCGATTCCCCAAAGGGTTTCGCCGTTGCCGACCGGTCCGTATTCGCCTTCAACCGGCGCCCTGGCGGCAGTGGCGGCTTGCGTTGATTTTGCATCCCCGGGTGTTGCGTTCTGTGCCTCGCTGTCCGCTTGAGCCGGTTCTTCCACGGGCTGGACGGTCGCAGTTGAAGCAACCGGCGCCGCGACTTCGCGTTTATCGATCCGGGGAATCGGCGCCGGATCACTGAAGGACGGAGGATCCAGGAAAAGGGTGTACTCACGCAACAGCCGTCCGCTCGCCCAGTTCACTTCCACGATCAGCCGCACAACCGGTTCGCCGATGGGCAGGCTGCTGGTGCCCAGGATGTAGGCATCACCGTCGATATCTTCCACCGAGAATCCGATGGGGACCGGAACGGACTCGAGGCTGGCGCCGATCATCGCGTAATCCTCGGCGGATGCAAGCCTGGCCGTGATCGACGTCAAATCATCCGTTTCGCGGCTGATCAGGTCAATTTTGACCTGCAGGGGCTGGTTCAGGAAGGACTCGACCGTGATGTCGCCCAGCCCCAGCGACCATGCCGAGGGACTGAAAGTAAGTGAGGCAGCCGCCAACAAGGAAGCTGCGTTAATGCGTTTTTTGATTTTCATGAGTCCTCCGTCATTCCCTGACGATTAAACAGAACCGGGTGTAATCCCAGGGTTCTATGCAGATTTTAGTTTACTTTGCTCAAGTAAGTCCATGATCTGAATTGCATTCAGCGCCGCGCCCTTGCGAATATTATCAGCAACCACCCACATGCAAATCCCGCGCGGATGACTGATATCCCGCCGCAAACGTCCCACGAATACCGGGTCTTTTCCGGCGGCGTGGGTAACCGCGGTCGGATGAATCATATCCACACCCTCCAGCATTTTCACACCGGGGGCCTGTTCGAGCAACTCCCGCACCCGGTCGATGCTGATGTCCTCGCGGGTCTCGAAATGTACCGCCTCGGAATGCCCGAAGAATACCGGAACCCTGACCGCCGTGGCGCTGACCCTGATGTCCGGATCAGAGAAAATCTTCTGCGTTTCCCAGACCATCTTCATTTCTTCACGCGAGTATCCGTTTTCCAGCAGTACGTCGATCTGGGGCAGCACGTTGAACGCGATGGGTTGCGCGAATTTACTGACCTCCGGGTCCTGGCCGTTGAGGCGGGCGGCGGTCTGCAGCGCCAGTTCCTCCATGCCCCGGCGCCCGGCGCCGGAAACGGACTGGTAGGTGGCCACGTTGATGCGGGCAATGCCCGCTTCCCGGTGTATCGGAGCCAGCGCAACCACCATCTGGATGGTCGAACAATTCGGATTGGCGATTATGGCGCCGCGGGTAATTCCCTCCAGCGCTTCCGGGTTCACTTCCGGCACGACCAGCGGAATGTCGTCGTGGTAACGGAATGCCGAGGTGTTGTCGATCACGATGGCGCCGGCCGCGGCGGCTTCGGGCGCATACTTTTCGCTGACCGATCCGCCGGCCGAAAAAAGCGCGTAGTCCACGTTGGAAAAATCAAACGCGGCGAGGTCTTCGACCGACAATTGCACATTGCCGAAATCCACGTCCTGGCCCAGCGACCGCTCACTGGCCAGCGCCGTGACGCGATCCTCGCGGTGGCCTCGTTCGGCCAGGATGGAAAGCATGACTTCACCAACGGCTCCGGTGGCGCCGACAACGGCGATCCTTGGTTTACTCATCTAATGATCTTCCAGTCTGTAATAAAACTCCGCTCGGAGTCCCGTGCGGTTCTTCTTTCAGCTTCGCTGAAAACCGCTCCGCCTTGTAACTTCAGAGCTCGCATTTTGCCGGGTTTTAGCTCTTCGCTGAAAACCGTCCCGTCGAGATTCCAGAGCTCTCATCTTAGCCGTTCTGGGCTTTGTGTAACAGCACATGATCCATCAGGACCAGGGCCATCATGGCTTCGACGATCGGGGTGGCGCGGATGCCGACGCAGGGGTCGTGCCGGCCCTTGGTGATGATCTCGACTTCGTTGCCGTCGATATCCAGTCCGCGGCAGGGAATCCGCAGGCTCGAGGTCGGTTTGAAGGCCGTGCTGACGATCACTTCCTGGCCGCTGGAGATCCCGCCCAGGATACCGCCGGCGTGGTTGCTCAGGAATCCCTCCGGGGTCATTTCATCCCGGTGTTCGGTGCCCATCTGCGCCACGCATCCAAAGCCCGCGCCGATCTCGACGCCCTTGGCCGCGTTGATGCTCATCATCGCGGCGGCCAGTTCCGCATCGAGTTTGCCGTAAATCGGCGCACCGAGCCCGGCCGGAACATTGCGGGCGACCACGTTGACCCTGGCGCCGGTTGAATCACCGGATTTGCGCAGGCTGTCCATGTAGGCTTCCAGTTCCGGCACTTTGCGCGGGTCCGGGCAGAAAAACGGGTTATCGTCGATGGTTTCCCACTCGATGATTTCATCGGTCCGGATCGGACCCAACTGGGCCAGCCAGCCCTGGATTTCAACAGACAGTGTTTCCTTCAGCCACTTTCTCGCCAACGCGCCAGCAGCCACGCGCATCGTGGTCTCGCGGGCCGAAGACCGGCCGCCGCCCCGGTAGTCGCGGATCCCGTATTTTTTCCAGTAGGTATAGTCGGCGTGACCCGGCCTGAACTGGCGCTTGATCTCTTCGTAATCTTTCGACCGGGCGTCGGTGTTTTCGATCAGCAACGCGACCGGAGTGCCGGTGGTCCGGCCTTCGAACACCCCGGACAGAATCTGCACATCCTCTTTTTCACGGCGCTGTGACGTGTGCCGGCTTTTTCCCGACGCACGCCGCAAGACCTCGGCACGAATTTCCCCGGCAGTAATCTCCAGCCCGGGCGGGCAACCGTCGATGACGCAGCCAATCGCGGGGCCGTGACTTTCACCAAACGTGCTGACCCTCAGCACGTGACCAAAACTGTTATACGACATGCTTTCTTTCCTTTATCAATTCGGCCACATCGCTCCTGGCCTCGTCCAATTGCGTTTTTCGTCAATACGAAGACGCCTGAGCCGCCATGCTGAAACTCCAGCCACAGGAACGGCACCCGCGGCAGCGCAGCAGCGAGCCGTTCGTCGCTTTCCCCCACTTCGCAGACCAGCACGCCATCCTCGCCCAGAAAGCGCGGTGCGTCCAGCAGGATGGACAGGGTTGCATCCAGTCCGTCTTCACCGGAAGCCAGTCCCAACCCCGGCTCGGACCGGTATTCTTCAGACAGCTTCGCGACCGAGCCCGCCGGCACGTACGGCGGGTTGGCGACGATCAGCGGGTAGGCGCAGGCAGGAACGGATTGAAACAGGTCCGATTCGATCAGCGTCAGCCGTTGTTCCAATCCATGCCGCTCAACGTTGGCGCGGGCCACCCTGAGCGCATCGCGGCTGATATCAACCGCGTCGACCCGGGTGTGCGGCAGGTAAACGGCCGAGGCGATCGCAATACAGCCGCTGCCCGTGCACATATCCAGCATCCGCCCGACCCGGTCCGGCACGACCCAGGGACGGTATTGATCCAGGATCAGTTCCGCCAGTGGCGATCGCGGCACCAGCACGTGCTCATTCACCTCGAACTCCAAGCCCGCGAACCAGGCCGTGCCCAGCAGGTAGGCCAGCGGTCGCCGGGTCCGGCAGCGGGCTTCCACCAGGCGGTCGATCTCCGCCGCTTGCGCCGCCGGCACCGCCCTGCCCCCGTCCTGGAAACTGCCGTCGAGTGCCAGTCCCAGCACGTGAAGAACCAGCCAGGCAGCCTCGTCACCGGCGTTGTCGGTGCCATGGCCGAAGCTGAGCCCCGCCGTCCCGAGCCGCGCGGCAGCCCGTTCAATGCATTCAGTTATGGTCATGGCACGAAGTATAATGGCAACATACTTCAAATGGATTCAAAAATGGCACACCGGGTGATTGCATGGGACTGATCGAGAAGCTGCTGGCTGGCATCCAGTACCTGTTGCCCCACCACCTGCTGTCCCGCGTGGTCCATGCATTCATGCGCATCCGGCTGGCCCCGGTCAAAAATACCCAGATCGCCCTGATCGGCAGCATGGTCGGGGTGGAATGGGCAGAAGCCAAAATCGAAAACATTTCCGAGTTTGAACATTTCAACGCCTTTTTCACCCGGGAACTGGCGGACGGTATTCGCCCGATTGATCCCGACCCCCGTTCGTTCGTTTCACCCTGTGACGGGCGCATCAGCCAATGCGGCCGGATCACCAACGACCGCATCCTGCAGGCCAAGGGCCGGCACTACTCGGTCCGCTCCTTATTGGCCAATGACCCCGCTCATCCGGAGTTCCTGAACGGATTTTTTCACACGATCTATCTGTCGCCCCGCGACTACCACCGGGTGCACATGCCGCTGGACGGAAAACTGCAGCGCATGATCCACGTGCCGGGTCGCCTGTTCAGCGTATCGCCATATACCGTGCGACAGGTGCCGAACCTGTTTGCCCGCAATGAACGTGTGATCAGCCTGTTCGAAACCACGCACGGGTTGATGGCCGTGATACTGGTTGGCGCCATGCTGGTATCCAGCATGGAAACCGTCTGGTCCGGCGTGGTCACGCCGCCCCGTGGCCGGAAAATCGCCCGTGGCGACTGGTCCCGCCGTGATATCCAGCTCAAAAAAGGCCAGGAGATGGGCCGCTTCAACATGGGCTCAACCGTCATCCTGCTGTTGCCGCCCGGCGCCGTCTCCTCGATGGAGCACTACGAGAGCGGCGACGACCTGGTCGTCGGTCAGAAACTCGGCCGGCTCAGGTAAAGTAACCCGCTTCACCACCCGCATTGGCGGCTGGCGTTTTGCTCGTCCAGCCAGGCCTGCAGTGGCGCAAAATATTCCAGGACTGCCGTTGCATCCATCTCGGGCGTGCCGGTCAGTGCTTCCAGCGCTTCCTGCCAGGGCCGGCTTCGGCCCATCTCCAGCATGGCGTTCAACCGTTCGCCGGCTTGCTGACTGCCGTAAATGGAACAGCGGTGTATCGGGCCCTGGTTGCCCGCGATTTCACACAGGGCGCGGTGAAACTGGAAGTTGAGGATGTACGACAGGAAATAGCGCGTGTAGGGCATATTGGCCGGGACGTGATACTTGGCACCCGGATCGAAGGCATCTGCCGGCCGTTCATTGGGCGCTCCAACGCCCTGGTATTGCTCACGCAGTTGCCACCACAATTCATTGTAGCCGTCAGGTCCAACCTCCCCGGCAAAGACCTTCCAGCGCCACTGGTCCACCAGCAGGCCGAAAGGCAGCAAAGCGATGGTTTCCAGTGCCTGGTTCATCAGCAGGCCGAGGTCGCCCGACGCATCCGGTATCTGTTCAAGCAAACCCAGTTGCACCAGGTACTCCGGCGTGATGGACAGGGAAAGAGTATCCCCTAGCGCTTCATGAAAACCGTCGTTCGCGCTGGCGCGATAGAGGTAGCTCTGGCCCTTGTAAGCCCGGTAATAGTAGTTATGGCCCAATTCGTGGTGGATGGTCTTGAAATCCTCCGCATTCACGTCGATACACATCTTGATGCGCAGGTCGTCCTGCTCATCGATGTCCCAGGCCGATGCATGGCACACCACGTCACGGTCGGCCGGCTTCACGAACAGTGAGCGTGTCCAGAACGTTTCCGGCAGCGGTGCAAATCCAAGTGAACTGAAAAAGGCCTCGCCGGTTTTCACCATGCGGTTGGCATCATAGCCATCATCTACAAGGATCGCGGTCAGGTCATAGCCGGCCTGTGTCTGAGGCGGGGCTACCAGGTCGTAAATATTCTCCCAGCTCTGCGCCCACATGTTGCCGAGCAGATGCGCCGGAATCGGTTTGCCGGATGGCACGATTTCACTGCCGTACACTTCTTGCAGCCTGGCGCGGACATGGCAGTGGAGTGCTTCGTACAGGGGGCGAACCTGCGCCCACAAGCGGTCAAGCTCAGCGGGGAAATCAGCCGGGTCCATGTCATAGGCCGATTGCCACATGGTGCCGAGATTGTCGAATCCGAGTTCCACGGCGCCTTCGTTCGCCAGTTCAACCTGCCGGGCATACAACGCTTTCATCGGCGGCGACACGGTTCGCCAACCCTCCCAGGCTTCCAGCAACTCGTCGGCGTCACGCGATTGGGCCATGATGTCTTCCAGTTCACCCAGCGACAGGCATTCATCGTCTTGCCGGCAAAAGCTGCCCCGCCCGTAAAGACCGTTCAGCCTGGCTCCGATTTCAGCCTGTTCCGCGGTCTTCGCTGCATCCATCGGCGCCGGAATGGTGATCCCGCTGCGCAACATATTCAATTTGCGGGCGGTGTCGTAGTCCAGCCCATCGACATCGTTGAAGCGGGCTGCGTCATTGGCGATCGCCACCTGCGCAGCGGTTAACTGCTCATTGAAATGGGCGGCCAGGAGTTCGGTGTCCTCGGTGATGAAATTCTGCAGGACCCAGCCCATGCGTTCATTGAGTTGACCCAGCCGTTCCAGCCGTGCCTCGGCATCGGTCACGAAGTCCACTGCTTCCGCGGCAGTCGGACCGGCCTTGCCGGCTGCCATGCCGGCTGCCATGCCGGCTGATTGGTCCGCAACTCCTCCCGCCGGGGTACTGGTTGACTGTTCGCAAGCAGCCAGGAAGATGGTGCAGGCAACGAGCGCTGTGAGTTTTGTCAGGAGGTTCATGTGAGATTCCGATAAGTGTGAACTGAACCCAAAAAGGCTATCAGAATCGAAGCGGGCGCTCCAGCGCGCCTATAATGCCGGTATGCACTGGATCATGAAATGGCTGATTTTGTTGCCCGCGATGGGGGCCGTGGCGATGGATGCCGGCGCGCCGGTTCCCGCCACCATCGGGTTGGCAGAACTCACTGCCAAGGCCGACCTGGTCGCCCTGGCGCAGGTCCGGGACACGGATTACCTGGCCCGGCGGAACATTCCGGTGAGCGGCAGCGCCTACCTGGAGGTGCTCATCCCCTACAAGCCGGGCGGAGCAGCGGGGCTCATCGAAGTCTATGAAAAAGGTCTTCAGGACAAGGCGTGCTATTTTCCGAATCCCGACGTGACCGAGGAAGGCCGGCGTTACCTGGTGTTTCTGAAGAAAGATCCGGCAGATCCAACGCGTTTCCGGGGCATGCCGGAAGGCTGTGCTCTGGATGTCCTGGTTGCGGCGGACAACCGCTATGTGCTTCGGTACCCGCTGACCGGCATCAATCTCTCCGGACCATTCGGGAGCCTGGCTCATGAAACGGCATTCAGCGACGGCTACGCGGTCGTGGCCGATGATGAACTGCTGCCGGAACAGCGCAACGCGATGCTCGGCGCCGGCCAGATCCGGCCGTACCGGGAAGGCCGTTGGATCTATACCATGGGGATCGACCTGTCAGCTGCCCGGGTGTTGATGGAGCAGGCAATCCCCCAGCCCTGAATCCCCTATTTCACCAGTCGATAACAGGGTTCGTAGTGCGATCCACCCGGCAGCTTCATCCGGTTGTTGGCGACAAAACCCGTCAGCAGCGCGTCCAGGGATTCCATGATCTCGGGCTCGCCGTTGATTTCAAACGGGCCTTTCTCCCTGATCGACCTGACGCCTTCCGGCTTGACATTGCCGGCCACGATACCGGAGAACAGCTTTCTGAGGTTGGACGCCAGCACATGCAAAGGCAGGTCTCTGCTCAGTTCGAGCGACTTCATGTTTTCGTGCGTAGGGTCAAACGGAATCTGGAACGGCTCCTCAATGTTCAGCAGCCAGTTGTAGTAGAACGCGTCGTTGTTGGCAATCCGGTGCCTGCGTACCTCTTCCAGCCCGCGGTACATGATCTGGGCGACTTTTTCCGGGTCACCGACCACGATTTGGTAACGCGACCTGGCTGCGTCTCCCAGCGTCAGGCGAATGAACTGATCGATCTGTTCAAAATAGGCAGCTGATCCTTCAGGCCCGGTAAACACGAGCGGAAACGGAACGTCGATGTTCGCCGGGTTGAGCAGGATTCCCAGCAGGTAGAGAATTTCCTCGGCCGTCCCTGCCCCGCCGGGAAACACGATGATGCCGTGGCCGAGCCGGACAAACGCTTCCAGCCGCTTTTCGATATCCGGCATGATGATCAGGTTGCTGACGATCGGGTTGGGCGCCTCGGCTGCAATGATTCCCGGCTCGGATATGCCGATATAACGCCGCAAAGCGGTACGTTGCTTGGAATGGCCGATGGTGGCGCCTTTCATCGGGCCTTTCATCGCACCGGGACCACAGCCGGTGATGATGTTGAGGTTGCGCAAGCCTAGTTCGTAACCGCAGTCCTTGGTGTACTCGTACTCGTATCTGCTGATGGAATGACCGCCCCAGCACACCACCAGGTCCGGCCCTACCTGTGGAACCAGCGCCTGTGCGTTGCGCAACATTTCAAACACCGCGTTGGTGATACCCGAACCGCTGCTCAGGTCGTGGTGCTTGTTGGCGCTGATCTCGCTGTCGAAGTAAACCAGGTCCCGGATCACCGAGGAAATCAGCTCGCGGATACCCTCGATGATCCTGCCGTCGACAAAGGCCGAACCCGGCGCATTGAACAGTTCCAGCCGCAACCCGCGATTGACCTGCTGCACTTCGATCCGGAAATCGCTGTACTGCTTCATCAATGCCTCGGCGTCGTCACTCTCGTTGCCGCTGTTGAGAACAGCCAGCGAGCAACGGCGTACGAGTTCCGCCAGGTCTCCGCGACTGGCGTCGCGCAGGCGCTCAACCTCGTTACGGCTGAGCATGTTCAGGATGCCGGCAGGATAAAGGCGCGTGGTTACGGATTCAGATGACAATCAATATCTCCCAGACGTTTCTCGTATAACAATCGGGGCGGAAATCCGCCCCGATGTTTACTGCATTGTAGTTGAAATCAGAACCGGTACGTCAAGCCGACCACGATTTCCCAGGAGGAAGGCTCACTGACGCGGCCCTGGCCGGAAGGTTTGACGAAATCCGTGTATATGTACTGTGTTCCATCGTCCGACAGGTCAACATCAACAACTCCCTGGGCGCGTGGAAAACTGGCTTCCTGCAACACACACCATTCATCGTTGATCAGGTTACACAGGTTTTTGATGGTGATCCAACCGGCGAAGTTGTGGTCTTCCCGGAAGGCCGGAAATTCCTGCTCGATGCGCAGATCATAGTAAGTCCACCAGTCGCTGCTGTACGCATTGCGTGGAGCAATCTGGCCAGCGTACTTGTTCAGACCCGATTCGGACAGCGTATCGAAAAAAGCGTCCTGATCGAAACCGGGAGCGTAAACGACCAGGGGGTCGTTGGGACCATCCGGCACGTAAAGCAGGTGTCGGCCATCGATTCCATCACCGAAAACGCCGCCGTCTCCACTACTGTACGTGTAGGAGTATGGCCGGCCCTTGTTGCTGGCGCCAACCAGCGTAAAGTTGGTCCGATTGTCACCCCACCAGTACGCCGAGTAACTCATGCGGAAGGTGAAGCGGTGCGGGACATTGTAATTCGAAGTTGCCCGGACGGGATTGTTAGGGTCGCTCACCGAGATGTACTGGAAATTGGAAAACGCTACCGAACTGGTCATCGGAGTGACATCCTTTGAATCGGTATATGCATAGCCAACCGACCAGTCGAAACCGTTGTCATAAAACTTGGACAACATGACGCTGGCCTGGAAGGATTTCGCGTCATTACCCTCGACGTTGCCCAGCACATAGTCACCCTGGAATCGAAATGTGTCGGTATAAATCGGCCGGCCATCCGGGGCTGTGCCAGTCTGTTTCAAAGCCAAGTTACGGTAAATCGCGGAATCCTGGGCCTTGGTATAGAGCAGATCGGCGTTAAGCGTGTAGTCATCGCCGAAAGTCCAGACTCCACCCAGGTTGATTTTCCAGGCCTTCGGAAGTTTGAAATCCGGGTCCAGGGCGTCTGTTTCGAAATTGGGATTCGCAGCGGCGACTGCATCGTACAGGCACTCCGGGATGTCGTATACAGGATTTCCGGCGCCGCTCAACGGAATATCAAACAGTGAAAATTCGACGCCTTCGTTACAGTTTTCCGGCTGGCTTGGAGTCGGCGGATCCTCAATAGTGGGATCTTCTTCGAACCTTCCCATGCGGACACCGTCATTACTGAAATTGTTCGACATCCAGACATTAGGATTGCCGCCGGAATACAGGCCTACACCGCCGTGCAAGCTCAAGTCGGGGCTGATCGTCCAGTTGAAGCCCAACCGCGGTTGCAGCAAATTCTTACCGTCGATCGTGTAGGTATTTGCATACCCCTCGCGATCAACAAAGTTCTGGTTGAAAGTCGGTACATCGCTGCTGGTGTACCAGTCGTAACGCAGGCCGAAGACCAGTGTCAGATCGCCGCCCATGGTGACCCACTCGTCCTGCAGGTAGGTGGTGTTGATCTTGTAGCTCCAGTCAGCCACCACATCATTGAGGTCGTACGACGGTACCGCGTTGCGGTAGTAAATGTCGTCCGGGCGCCCTTCCCGGAATTCTTCGATGCACCCGTTGGGAGCGGACGAACCGCATTCCTCGTCGAAGCGGTACTCGCCAACAGATTCCTGCACAAACAGGTTGTAAACGTCGAGATCGTCCTGTTCATACCCGAAAGTCAGCAGGTGGTCTCCAAGCTCGTAATTACCTGCGGCCTTCCAGTTCCACGACGTGTAATTCAACTGGTTGGTCTGGCGGGAATCGTCCGTGCCCAGGTAAACCGTTGCCCTGGAATAGATGCCGTCACCGTCGGCATCGTTGTAGGTCCGTACCTGGACTTCTCCAAATACACCATCAGAACGAACACCGGAACGCGAAATCTGGCGGTTGTTTAGTTTGAGATTCGAAACCCTAAACTCAGTCGAGAATTTGTTCGTCCAATTGGAAAACAACGCGCCGGTTTGTGACTTCAGTTCGGCTCCGCGTTCGTACCAATGGTCCGAAAATTCGTATTCATTGTCATCGCCATCGGCTTGGCCCCAGTTGTAACCGTCGTTGTAGTTATAGGTATACGAAGCACGGTGGTTTTCGTTTATTTCCCAGTCCAGCTTGACGGTCCATTTTTCGTCTTCCACCGGCAGGGCACTGTAAGCAGGGTCTACGCTGTAACCATAAACATCCTGAGCAATCTGTGCAATTTCATCCAGCTGCGACTGGCTGACACCGTCGACAACACGGCCCGAAGTAGGCGCCCCGGTGGGAACGCGGTCAAAAATGTTGGCGCCTTTCAGTTTTTCATATGCGAGGAAGAAAAACAGCTTGTCTTTCAGGATCGCGCCACCAAACGTAGCCCCGTACCGCTGAATGGTGTAATCGCCGTTATCAATCGGTTCGCCCTGCAGTTTGTCGCCGCGCATATTGTCATTGGTATAGTCATAAAACGCGGACCCGTGCCATTCGTTGCTACCGGACTTGGTTACTGCGTTGACGTTACAGGCCGTGAACTGTCCGTAAATGACGTCGAACGGAGCGAGTTCTACTGCCACCTGTTCGATGGAATCGTAAGAAAACGGCTGGCGTTCGGTCGGATAACCGTTGCTGTTCAGTCCGAACAGGTCGTTCATGCGAACCCCATCCACGGTCAGGCTGTTAAAACGCGGGTTCGCGCCGGCGCATTGCACGGCGCCGCCGGCAAATGCCGGATCAATATAAAGACGGGGGTCGTTGCGGATAATGTCGCGATGTCCCGGTTAATGTGCGGCATTTCTTCCAGGTCCTGCAGGCCGAAAACCGTCGACGGCCCCAGGCCCATTTGCTCACCCTCCAGCAGGGCTGCGGTGACGATAACCTCCTCCATCGTGCTGGCGCCAAGCTGCAGCACAACGGTGTAGGTGTCACCCAGTCTCAGATTGACGTCCGTAACGGTCTGGTCGGCATAATCACCGGAACTTGCTTTTACCGTGTAGGGGCCGCCAACGTTGAGGCCACGCACGAAGACCAGTCCTGACGTATTCGACTGGCTGGTCTTGGTGCTTCCGGTCCGGGTGTCGGCAATGGAAACATCAACCCCGGGGAGCGGGGTGCCATCGGGGCCAACCACCGTGACACGGATAGCTGACGTGGTTTCCTGCGCAAAACCGGCCACAGGAATCAGGAGCACCAGCACCACTGCCAGCGCCGAGATACAAAGTCGGAATCTGTTTGTCATTGATTTTCGCCCGTATTTATCTGCTAAGAATTGAACTGGCCGGCCTTGCGTGGCGATGGTCAAATCACCCGGGTTGTGTGCCTGCTCCCGGGATGTCCGACCTTGTTTTTCGCCCCGTCGTGCCGCCTCCTCCCAACCACCGAAATGGCGCGACAATTCTAACAGAAAAATTATTACGAATTTTTAACAAATCGTGCTTTTTTTGTGGTTCATCTCAAGCGATTCTTCCAAAATAAATCGCAGGTTACTGTATAGAATCACTATTCTCCGAATCATGAATTTCAATAAAAATTGATCCCGGACAATTGGACGGCATTTTTGATCGCAGCTTCTTCCAAATCAGGGTAGGCTTCTATAGAATGAGCGCCCTTCACCGGCACTCTGCCGGCGCAAGCACGGGGTGTAGCTCAGCCTGGTAGAGCACTGCCTTCGGGAGGCAGGGGCCGGAGGTTCGAATCCTCTCACCCCGACCAAACACAGACAAAGGCGGCCTAGCGGCCGCTTTTTTTATGCCTGAATCGTGGCGAGGGTTCGAACCGGAGCAGGAGGTTCGACAAAATTCGCTCGGGAGCGAATTTGAACGTCGACCGAAGCGGAGACGGCCCCGAAGGGGGCGTTGCATGTCGCTATACATGCAAATTGAGTAGTCGCGAAGCGACACCGGTTAATTGGGCAGGAGAAGGAGAGACCGGGGACCGGTCGAGAGGCTGGCCTGGGCTATGCCCGAAGTAATCCTCTCACCCCGTCCAGGCATAGGAAAGGCCGACTAAGTGGCGGCCTCCAGCGCTCCACGGGCGCTGCAACGAGTCCAACGGTCAGGTGTTCAGTTGCCGTTTACACAGTTTTTCAAACCTGAAACAGTTTCTGTGTTGCAAACAGTAACGAGCAAGTCATCAGCCTCACCCACCCACCTAAAGACACAATACGCCACCGTAATATCAGAGCCGCTCCAGCCAGAGTGAATTTCTCCGGGAGCAAACGACAATGTGAGAGGAATTCGGTCACCATCATCGAAAATGTCAACAACTGCCAACTCAAAATCAATCGTCCGATCTGAAACGTTGACAACGCTGCATTGTATGAAGGATCCAGGCAGTGCTGGCGTAACGAGTGTTTGGTCTGCAAGCGGCTTACCTGCATTCGCCGTGATTGTAAAACCCAAGAACGCCAGGGCTATCGCAAGTTTCGAGATCGTCATTATTTTCTCCTCATGTAGCGTGATGAAAACCTCCATGTTATGAAGCAAGAAATAAGAGGCAGGAAACCCACATCGGGCAAATGCGACTTCTTTGCAGTGCTCTCCCTTGAACTGAATATAGACCATGTAGGCCAATTTTGTTTTAACTTCGCTCTGAGACATTAGTTTTAAGCCGGATTCGACGCACACGCACCGACGTGCGTGTCAACTAAGTACGAACGTCCCTGGAAGTCGTTACGGTGCATCGCAAAGCCATGATGGCCCTCGCAAGGATGCTACCCTTGGCGTAAATTGACCCACATGTCTGTCCTCTTGATACAGCAGATGACGTTATGTTGCCGCGTCCATCAAAAACGAGAGATCGCCTTCGGGAGGCAGGAGCAGGAGGTTCGACAAATTCGCCGGGAGCGAATTTGGTCGTGCGAGCAAAGCGCAGGCAAAGAGGGCGGAGCGACTTTCAGTGAAACTGAAAGAAGTGCCGCCCGAATGCCGTAGCGCGTGAGTACGCCCGAAGGGTCGAAACCAGGATGGTTTCGAACCATCCTCTCACCCCGAAGCAAAGCTCAGGCGACCCGCCTCGCCTTTGCCGCTTTGTCCAAATCGTACGTAGCCTGAAGGTTCATCCACAGTTTCGGCGACGTACCCAAGGCGTCAGCCAGATCCAATGCCGCTGCCGCAGTGATACCCCGCTTCCCCTTGATGAGTTCGTTCAGGCGAGTTTTCGTCCAGCCAATTTTCTCTGCGAGAGCTGCCTGCGTAACACCCTTGGGCTCAAGAAACTCCTCGAGCAATATCTCACCAGGATGGAACGGATTTTTGGGTTGTCTGGCCATTACATATCCTTCGCCAGAGCGTTGCCAAAGGTCTCAATCACGTTACCATATTATCGGAATTCGATAACCCTTCAAACAAGTATAGTCAGTTCTAGTTGGAAAACGTATTTCCGGACTGTGCGAGAGTCGTATGATACGGCTCTGCACGATCGTGAGAGTAATCCTCTCGGCCCTCGCGGCCGTTTTTTTGTGATTAAAACTCGCCGTTTGATGCAGTCGATCTATTTCCATGTAAAATCCCCAAAAACACCAAACTCGCTAAACCACACCTCCACCCCGGGGATAAAAATGAAAACCAGGTGTACGTCGTTGTTTCCAATTCTGGCGTTAATGTCAGTCACCACGGCATTCGCCGATGAAGGAACCCCGGAACACACCTCCTTCTTTTCCGCGGAAAACTGGAAAGCCAGGCTCGGGGTCACGAACTTCCATGTGTATGACACCAACACCTTCGGATTGAGCGCCGGCTTCAAGGGCGAGTACGAGACGGCCCACGAAATCAGGCTCAAACTGTTTGTCTCCGCCATCGTCGACTTTGATATGGACGGCCTCGATCCCGACCACATCCCGGTATGGTTCAACAGCTATTTCAAAGCGGAAAAAGACTTGCACGCCTTCAGCGATACAATAAAACTGCTGGCAACGCTCGACTTCGAGCACAAGATGAACACGGTCAGTTCAATCGAGCAGTCCGCTGACCTGATGCCGGGCCTGAAGCTGGCGTACGACACCCACGCACTGGAACTCTTCGCCAAGTTGGGCGCCGGGGGCTACTACCTGGAAATCGACGATGATCTGCCGGAAATCTACAGCGACTACCGGCGTGAAGACCTCGACAACGGGCAGTTCGCCTGGTTCCAGGAATACAAGGCCAGGATCGCATTCGGCGATGGATTTGCCATCAGCGGCAGATATAAGAACTTCAGGGGCTCGGAAATCGGGTCACTGGAAACACGAACAGAACTCAAATTTTCCTACCAGTTCAGCCCGGTCCGGCAATTTGTGCTCAAAGCCGAGAAAACCCGGTACAACCTGGAACAGTTCGAACGCGCCGCAGGGGATAACGGCCTGCAAGTTCTTCCATTCGACAAGGATATTTTCTACCAGGCTTACATCGAATACGATTTTTGATCAGGCCGGTTCGCAACGCGTGTAAAACGGAGCATTGCCATGAATCACGAATTACCGCCCCCGGGCGAGGCACAGGCAAAGGTCACTGAAATCGTCATTCGCCTGGCCGTACTGGCGCTGCTGCTCATCTGGTGTTTCAGGATCATTCAGCCCTTCCTGATACCGGTGGTCTGGGGCATGATCATTGCCGTTGCGATACACCCGCTGTATCGGCGACTGGCCACACTGATGGGCGGCCGGCACAAACTCGCGGCGACGCTGATTACCCTGTTGTTCCTGGTCCTGCTGATGGGCCCCGCCCTGATGCTGACGCAATTGCTGGTGGAAAACGTCGCCACCCTGGCGCAACACGTCCATGCCGAACACATCACCATCCCCATGCCGCCGGAAAGCGTAAAAGAATGGCCGGTTATCGGTGAGCCGGTCACCAAGCTCTGGAGCCTCGCCGCCACCAACCTGACCGAGGCTTTGAGCCTGGTGCAGCCCCAGTTGAAAGCCTTTGGCGTATGGCTGGTCGGCATCGCCGCCAGCGCCGGCATCGGCCTGATCATGTTCGTGTTCTCGGTGATTATCGCCGGCGCCATGCTGGCCCATTCCGCCGGCAGCCACCGGGTGGTGCACGGGATCGCCCGGCGCTTGCTGGGCGACGGCAAGGGCGATGAAATGGCCGATCTCGCCGAAAAAACGATTCGCAGCGTCACCCGGGGCGTCCTCGGAGTGGCCGTTATCCAGGCCTTGCTGGCGGGAATCGGTTTTGCCGTGGCCGGGGTGCCGGGCGCCGGCATCTGGGCTTTGCTGTGCCTGATTTCAGCGACCGTCCAATTGGGGGTGGGGCCGATCGTGATCCCGGTTGTTATTTACGTGTTCATGACCGGCGATCCGCTGACGGCGGGTTTGTTCCTGGTCTGGAACGCCATCGTACTGCTGCTGGACAACGTCCTGAAACCGCTGTTGCTGGGGCGCGGTGTCGATGTGCCGATGCTGGTGATTTTCCTCGGTTCCATCGGCGGAATGCTGCTGATGGGCATCGTCGGCCTGTTTATCGGGGCGGTGGTGCTGGCGCTGGGTTACAAGATGATGCAGGGCTGGATGCAGGTGGAAACCAAGGCACCGGGATCCGGCGCATAGGGCGTTGCTGAACGATTGAGGTAAACTTCGCCGATGTTGTTGGTTGAAGATCTGAATCTTGCTACTTTTTCGCGCCTGCGCGGGCAGTAGCATGAATTGCTGTAGCAGGCACGTTCCGTGCAGCAGGGACTGGGCAGTTCAAGGTGAACCGCGGGGGCTGGATGTCATTTATCACTGAACTCAAGCGCCGTAACGTCATTCGCACGGGCCTTGCCTACCTGGCGGTCTCATGGTTGCTGATCGAAGTCAGCAACACCATTCTGCCAATGTTTGATTTCGGCTCCGAAGTACCGCGTTTGATCGTGCTGGTGCTGGCCATCGGGCTGGTGCCGGTATTGCTGTTTACCTGGGCTTTTGAGTTCACCCCGGAAGGACTCAAACTGGACAAAGATGTGGATCGCGCCGCACCTGGAATCCAGGCCGCCGGCAAACGATTGGACCGTATTGTCATCGCGCTGCTGGGTCTGGCCCTGGCGTGGTTTGCCTTCGACAAGTTTGTGCTCTCGCCGGCCCGTGAATCTGCGGTCGTGGAAATCCGTGCGCCAACAGGCCACCAGCGAAGCGCTTGAACAGGCCAGGGTGGAGGCTTTTGCCCAGTCAATTGCCATTTTGCCGTTTGCCAACGCCAGCGGAGACGCCAGCAACGACTACCTCAGCAATGGCATAAGCGACGAACTGAGGGATCGCCTGGCGCAGTTGCCGGGGTGCGGGTCATGGCCCGCAGTTCATCGATTCACCTGGCTGAACAGAACCTGGACCTGGCGGACATTGCCGCCCGGTTTGGTGTCAGCCGCGTGATCGAGGGACGTTTTAACCGGCAGGGCAAACAAGTGCTTCTGTCGGTGCAACTGATCGATGCCACCAGTGGTTTTCAACTGTGGTCGCAGACCTACGAACGCAGTAGCCAGGATCTGCTGTTGTTGCAGCAGGACCTGGCACGGTCGGTAGTCGGCCGCATGATGCCGGAATTGTCCCAGCAGGAAAACCCCGCGGCGCCATCGGCACCTCAAGTATCAGCCCACGACCTGCTGTTACTGGGCCGTCAGTATGAACAAAAAGTGACGGATCAGCAGTTGGTGGATGAAGACAATCTGCGATTGGCCATTGATTATTACCGCCAGGCAATCGCCGCTGATCCTCAATCGGCGGAAGCCCATGCCCGGCTGGGCAAAATGCTGCTCTATCAGGGCGATATTGCTGCAGCGGAACAACCCATCTTGCGCGCGCTGGAGCTGGACGCTCAGCTTTCCGAGGTGCAGACCACCCTGGGACTCGACGATTGGGTGACCCGGCAAGACGGCGTAGGCGCCGCCTATCAGCGTGCGGTGGAATTGAACCCGAACAATGCCGATGCATTGTCTTATTATGCCGGGTGGCTCTGGGTGCAGGGCAAAGTCACGGCCGCCTCTGATTACTATCGCAGTGCGCTGGAGGTGGATCCGCTGTCGCTGGTCCGGCATGCGGACCTGGGTTATCTGCTTGCATTCGAAGGCCTGAGTGTTGAAGAAGTTGCAGCCATCATTGACCGCCTGGTGGCGCTGTTCCCGACGGCACCCGGTTACCTGGCCGCGGCGCGTATCGCCGAGGCATCGGGAGCGCCGGATCAAGGCATTGCTTACGCTTTGAAGGCGCGTCAATTGCGCCCCGACGACCCGGATATTTCCAGCCAGTTGGCCGAAATGCACGCGCGCATCGGCGATTTTGCCAGCGCCGACCTGTTTGAGCCTGAGCCGGGTATGGGATTGTTGTTCTGGGAAAAGCGTTACGATGAATTGATCGACCTGGGCGAGGAGTTGATGATCGACGAGCCCGATGATCCGGACGTTTACTTCCTGTTGGCTTTTGGCCTGAATGCCAACAGCCAGTTTGACCGGGCATTGTGGGTGCTGGAGTCCGCGGGGATGCCGGACACGGCCCTTGGAGAATCCCGGCGCGCCAACGAGCTTCTTGCTATGAACACGTATGTTGGCGCATTGGCGGCTATTGGCGAAAAGGAGCAGGTTGTCAACATGGCCAATTGGTATCTGCAGCTTAATCTCCAGTTGACTGCACGAGAGAAAAACAACGCCTGGGCTCCCAATCTCTCGATGGCATGCATGCTCGCTTCGCTGGATCAGGATCAGGAAGCGCTGGATTGGCTTGAAACGCTGAAAACACTGTCAACCGTAGTCTGGCTGCCCTGGCTCAAGGACCACTTCTGCTTTCAGAAATTCGCCGATGAACCCCGTTACCAGACCGTGGTGAAAGCCATTGAGGATCGTCTGGCCGCCATCCGCCAGCGCCTTCCGGAAACTTTGCAGCGGCACGGGCTGCTGTCGGATTTGCCCGATCAGAAATAGCGAGTTATGCCGATACCACCCGCCAGATCGACCCAGTGGACGGAATTACCCCAAACGGTGGTAAACAGGTTTGCGTCTACCTGGTAGTTCTCATGAAAAAACCAATTAGCGCCGATACCAACGTTGGCGGAATTGTGCTTTAACGTCTGGTCGTGATGAAACCACTCGTTCGTGGAACGGGCCGGCGGCGGATAAATCTGGGCGTTCTGACCATTGCCGACCTTGGCTATGCCAAAGACATTGAGTGAAAAGGTGGGGGTGAAAAAATACCCCACTTCGCCATTGAAGTGAAAGTGGTTTACGTTGACATCCATGGTCTGTTCCGCGAACTCATATCCGCCCCCCAGGCGGTAATACCAGTCAGAGAAAGGCAGAAAACGGGTCAGTTCCATGCCAATTTCCACTTTCCACAGGTTCTGCCCCAGGGCCGAATTGGCAAAAAACTGGTAGTCATGACTGGGAATCAACACATGGATGAAGGGTTCCAGCCGAACGGGATTGGTAATCCACAGGTATTCCACCCCGAAATAGAAATCCTGAACCCCACCGCGGTACTTGCCGTCATCAATAAAGGGAATATCCGGACGCGGCGGGTCCAGCGCCAGCGGGTTATGAGGACTGGGCGGGAAGGCGCGCTTTTTGATATAGGGAATGCCCACTTCGATGCGCCAGCGATCAGCGACCGCATAATCCACTTCCAGGTACAGGCTCTGCGTCGTCACCTTGGGGATGTCCACGACATCCTTGCCATTTTGAAACTTTTTGACGTCGACATACTGGTAATTCAACATAACCGAACCGGAGCCCTGGGTATAAAGCTCTTCGTAAATATTGAATACTTCGCCGGCCCAGAGGCTAGGCAGCCACAAGGCCACAAGCAGTGTAAATAACGAGGTTCTGGCCATCTGGCGCAGTCAGTACGTCGAGATCCTGGCTTAGCTGCCCTTAACCTTGAGGCTCTGGTGAATGGCCTTTAAGTATTTGCGGATGTCGTCATCGCTTGACACGGTGCGGCTGTATTGCGATTTGGCCAGTTTTGCATCGGCTGAGCCACTTTCAACCACCGGCACCCAGTCGGGGTGGAGGCTATTTCAGCAGACTGGGCTTCCACTTCATCGCGCTTGCTGTAGGGAGCGACAACCACGTCAAACTGCTGGTTGTGCATTTCCAGGGCAAGATCGACATCGTTTGAAACGACCTGAACGTTGTGACCAGCTTGCTGCAACTGTTCTGCCACCGCTCGTCTCCTGATCGGTACGCGCGTAAACCAGAACAGCGCCGGGAATAGGGGCAGAATATGCCCGGTAATGTACGCCCTTGCCTACCCGGGAACATGCTTTCACCGCAAGCCTGGGTATCCATTGAAATCGCAGGCAGTGTAGCTGCCACCAAAACCGCCGTTACGATCAAAGCACGCATCAGAATATCTCCCGGAAGCGAACATCAAAAACAACGAAAATTGGCCGTTCCAACGACTCATTAATAGCAGATAATTTGTAAAATGCAATGGATTTTGCAGCAATATTCTGGAGTTTCGTCACGCACGGGCCATATTCGCTGGTTCGCGCCAGGTTCTTTAGTGGCTGGCCACCACCATGGACTTCAGAAATTCGATCAGCTCGGCCTGGCGGACGTCCGGCAAGGCGAAGAATGCATCGCGTTCTCCGCGGGCTTCACCGCCGTGAAACCAGATGGCTTCAGTCAGCGTCGACAGATCACCGCGATGCCCGTAGGGATCGGAATTACCGGCGTCCCACAGCTTGCGCGTCAGGAAATCGCCGGTCGGCCGGATTTTCGGCGCCACGGTAAATTGTGCCGGGCTGGCAAACCCGGTCAATAACCCTTGCGGCACCTGCTCGTTATCGAAGTGATTGAACTCGGCATCGTTCAGGTTGTGGCGTTTGAGATCCGTGAATGCCTTTACGACAACTTTACCGCCATCCCATTTGACGAAAGGGCTGTGTGACGATTGAACCAGGTCGAACTCAAAGGTGTTCATCGTATCCTGCTCCTGCAGATTGCCCGGGGGATTGAACGGATTGGGCTCACTGAACTCCCGGTTTACCAATACCAGTTCCTGCCGGTGGCAACGACTGCAGTTGATTTCCCTGAACGTCAATTCACCATGCCTGATCGCCTTTGATACGGCCGCGTTCTGCGGGTGAGCAGGCCCGGGAGCCGGTAATGCCGCCTGGAAGAGCGTGACCGCGGTCATATCGCCTACCGTCAGTTCATCGATCACCCCGTCATCGTCCGCATCGTTTCCGGCGCCGAATCTTTCCACTGACTGCATGCCGTGGTGGTGATTCATCGCATTGTTGCTGAACTCCCTGAGAGAGACGACAGCACCTTTCTGATGAAACGGTTTGACGATCAAGTCCCAGTCCACCCCGGCTATTTCGCTGGGATCGACGCGGCCATCCCGTAAGACGGTGATGGCGCCGAAAGAAACGCCTTTGGTTTGCAGCAGTTTCCTGACCGACTGGCCCGTTTCAGCCGCCTGTTGGCGGGCCTGATCACGAATCGCGATCAGGTCCGCCGACATTTCCCGGGCCAGCATTTCAATGGCCCCGGAGCCAAACATGCCCAGGGTGTTGCGCTCATCGCTGAACGCGCCATTGACCGAATCGGTTACCGGGTCCAAGGCCTGCGCCAGTACAAACACATTGGCCACGAAGTCTCCGGCTCCACCGGAGAACGGCTGGGCATGACAACCGGAACAGGAATTGGAGTCCGGCCCGGAAGTGCGGATGAAATCCGGTTGCCCGGGGTCACGCGGAGCGCCTGTTCCGGTCGATCCCGGCCTGCCCCGCCCATCCAGGAGGTTGAAACGGGCGTCGAACAGCCGCTGTCCGGCAGCAACAAGCTCATCCAGGCTGTAGTCGCCATTTTCGATGGCCTGCTGATCCAGGTGTTGCGAAATGGCCGGCCTCTCGCCAATCAGTGGACCTGCCGCCGGGGCATCGCTTGAATACAATAAGGCGATGGCCAGGGCAATTGCCATGAGGCAAGTAAACCGTTGCCGTGCTGCACTTTTTCCATATGTTTCCCTGCCAGAACTTCATTTTGCTGCTCCTCTGTTAGTTACAGTATAGACAGTATTTTTCACAAAGGGGACCGGCGGCCTTCATCCATCAATCGGCCGGAAACAGGGCTATCCACCAGTAGCTCGGGTCGCCAATTGGCGTCTGGATCTGGTTGGGCAGGGTTTCCGGCTGCAGCGCACCATGAGGCGCGATGGCAAGATGTACTTCGGCGGTAGGGGGTCCGTGAGCGGTGCTCCGCCGAATGGCGTGCTTGCAAATGTCAGGTTACCGTTCAGTTGCAATACCTTGGCGGCCACCAGGTGGCCGGCCACGTTGAACGCGCCCGCGCCCGGTGTGCCATTCCTGGCATCCGCCGGTGTACAGACACCCGGACCGCCGCCGGTGCAGGCTGCAGGGTCGTTAAAGACAAAGGCCCACAGGGAAAAGGCTTCCGGTTTACCCGGGTAAGCGTCGTTGTTCCAGGCGTTACCGGCCGGATAGTTGTACGACCCGGGTTTTGGGGTCGGCACTCTGACGCTGATAATCAGGTCATGGTCCGAGCGGACCAGCCGGGCGCCGTCCATCGCTATGACCGGACCGGCCGGCCCCTGGCCAAACACGTCGGCATATTCCATGTCGTTCCCGGCTGCTGCCGGCCCTGCTCCCATTGCCGTCGCGACCAATACGGTTAAAAGCATTTTTCGCGGCATGTTACCTGCCGGCCTGGAATTCAGGTTTGGTGATTGCGTTACTGTGTTCATGGGTGATCTCTCCTGTTCAATGAGTCTTGATTTCCGGTCTGAGCATGCCCTGACCGGCCGGTTCACCGACTGGAAAAACGGGAACCTGTCCAAAGTGTCGTCACAGCCGTCAGGGTCTGCATGAAAAAACCCTCAGATCTTTCTCAAATCGATATTTCCTTTTAATTTCGGCAGCTTTGCCTGGGCAGGTGTGATTGCGTTGGTAGCCAATCCACCGTTACGATGGCGTCACTTGATCCCTGGTGCCCCATTAATGTCGAATGCGTCACCCTTTCCAACGGAACCGGAAGCTGCAGTTGGCTTTCGCCTGGAGGAATTGCTGGTTGAACCGGGTACCGGGGTGATCTCCGGTCCCGGCGGCAAAGAGCAGGTCGATCCGAAAGTAATGGCCGTACTGGTGGCCCTGGCCCGGAGCCCGGAAGAGCTGTTGACCCGGGCTCAATTACTCGAGTCAATCTGGTCCGGCGGGGATGTCTATGATGAGGCCCTGACTCAAAGTGTCTACCAGCTGCGACAACACCTGTCCGCCGCTGGTGGCAGCAATAAGTACCGCAAGCTGGTCGAGACCCTGCCAAAACGGGGGTATCTCCTCAGGTGCAAAGCTCTGCCCCTGGATTCATCCACTACTCTCCGGCCTGTCACCGTGCGCCCGTTTGCATGGCGAACAGTGGCCCTGCTGTCGCTGCTACTGCTGGTTCTTGGGACCTGGCTGTTGCAACATCGCGACCTGCCTGCCACGGCAGCCATCCCGGTTGGCGGCCCGGTCACCGGCCCGCTACCCAACTCCATCGCCGTATTGCCGTTCATGGATTTGAGCCCGGAGCATGACCAGGGATATTTCAGTTACGGCATTTCCGAGGAATTGTTGAACCGCCTGTCCGAACACTCCGGACTGCATGTGATCGCGCGAACGTCCTCATTTTCTTTCCAGGACAGCGAGTACAGCCTGGCGCAGATCAGTTCAATTCTGGGTGTCGCTTACCTGCTGGAGGGAAGCGTTCGCAAGGATGGCAGTAAATTACGAATTTCCGTCCGGCTTTCCGATGCCTCCGGAATGCAGTTGTGGAGCGAAACATACGACCGGGAATTGGGACAGATTTTTGACCTCCAGCGGGAAATTGCCGGGGCGGTCGTGAAAAGCGTGCTACCGCAGGTGACTTTCAAACCCGTTGTCGGCACTGGGCAGCCCGACATCGACGCCTACCAGCATTTCCTGGTAGGACGCGAAATCCTGCACAGCCGGGTGGCCAACTTCGATAACCTGGCCGCAAAAGAATTCAAACAGGCCATTGCCATCGATTCGAATTACGCTGACGCCTACGCTGAACTGGCAATTGCCCTGGCTTTTGCCAGTGATCGTGACTGGAGTTTGAAGGATGGTTCCCTGGTGAGCAGAAAATACGCCGAAGCCGAGCAGGCCATTGCCGCGGCATTGGCAATCAATCCCCGGCATGCCCGGGCGCATGCAGCCAGGGGCTTTCTTGATTTGCAAAGAGGCGATAGCCAGGCGGCGGAACCGGAATTGCAGCAGGCACTGGCACTGGATCCGGGCATGGCCGACGCGGCGTATTGGTTGGCCGCGATTCTGACAGAACAGGGCAGTAACCAGGGCTGGGAATTGCTGCAAAGAACGGCGCTGATCGACCCGTTGCTCCCGGAACTGAATTACGACCTGGCCCTGGGGTATGCAGAGCGTGGTAATTTTGTACAGGCGGAAAGCACTTTTGACCGTCTGCTGGCGGTACAACATCCCGCGATGTGGTCCTATGCGCTGGCCAGCGTATATTTCATCGACACCGGGCGCCTGGCAAAAGGGGTCGCCACGGCAAAGTTTATGGTCGGGGAGGCTTTGGGCACCCCGGTTCAGGATATCGCGTTCGACAAACTCGCACAGGCCTATGCAACGCTTGGCATGGGGGTCGCGGCGGACCGGTGGCTGGGCCAAAAGAAAGGCTACGGCTGGTACGCGGGCTTCACCCTCGAAAAATTGGGCCGGTATGCCGACATCCTCGCGTTGTGGCAGGAACTCCGGGAACGCGAAGGCATCACGCTCGAAGACGAAGATATCCGGCATGTCCGCTACACCGGGCATATCCAGGCCCTGGCGGGAAATTACCGGCAGGCCATCGAAATGCTGGAACCCGTCATCGAGGGCGCCGGTCCGGACCGGCAGTTTGGTGACCGGCGTGTGACGCTGGCTTTTGCCTACCTGGAGACCGGGGCGGACGAAGACGCCGCGTATGTTCTGGATAGACTGTTCAACGAATGGCGCCAGCGCGAATTGCGCGGCCTGGTCAATTATTCCCCGGACCTGGCTGAATACGCTTTGGTCCAGTTACTGCGGGGGGATACCGATCGTGCCCTTTACCTGATGCAGCGTGCCTATGACGCAGGCTGGCGGAGTTACTACCCTCTGATCAACGACCCCCGCTGGGCGGACCTGCTCAATGATTCCCGCTTTGCGGCCCTGATGAATTCCGTCAGGCAGGATGTGGAAAGTCAGCGCGTTCAGGTTGAGCAGATTGACGCCAAAGATGGATTTTCCGGTAAATTGCGAGCAAAACCAGCCAACATCGATTGAAAACAGGATCACCCGCACCCCGTTTACGCCGACCCGGATTACAAGATGATGCAGGGCTGGATGCAGGTGGAAACCCCGGCGCAATAGGCAAACGGCAAATGCGGAACGCGGGCGCTTTTTTAATCCCCGGGATTCCCCTACTATGACGGATTGAACCTTCAATTCCGGAAATCTGTCATGCATACCTCTATCCGTCAGTTGTTTTTGGCCTGGCCATTCGTCCTGTTGCTGGCCGCCGGCTGTGACCGGCCCGAACCTGCTGTTAACGAGCAGGCTGCCGGACAGATCGAAAGAACGGCCGGCCCCCGCCTCGACGTGGACGGCGCCCGGATTGCCGCCGCCGATCAGGAACCCGGAAACTGGCTGAGCCACGGCCGCAGCTATGATGAACAGCGGTTCAGCCCGCTGACCGGGATCAACGCATCCAATGTCGCCGGGCTCGGGCTGGAGTGGTTCTATGCCTTCGACACCCACCGCGGCCTCGAGGCCACGCCCCTGGTGGTTGACGGCATGATGTTCACCACCGGCGCCTGGAGCCGGGTTTACGCACTGAACGCCAACAACGGCGAACTGTTGTGGCAATTCGATCCCGAGGTGCCCCCGGAGTGGGCCGTTCACGCCTGCTGTGACGTGGTTAACCGCGGCGTGGCCATCTGGCAGGGGTCCGTGTTCGTCGGCACCCTGGACGGCCGCCTGATCTCGCTGGACGCGAAGAGCGGCCGGGTCAACTGGACGGTCCAGACGACCGACCCGGATAAGCCCTACACCATTACCGGCGCACCGCGGGTCGTGAAAGGAAAAGTCATCATCGGCAACGGCGGCGCGGAATATGGCGTCCGGGGCTATGTCAGCGCCTATGACGCCGCAACGGGCGCGCTGGCCTGGCGTTTTTACACCGTGCCGGGCAACCCGGCGGAGGGTTTCGAGTCGGAGGCCATGGAACGCGCGGCCGCGACCTGGACCGGCGAATGGTGGAAGTACGGCGGCGGCGGAACGGTCTGGGATTCCATGGCCTTCGACCCGGAACTGGACCTGCTCTACATCGGCGTCGGCAACGGCTCTCCCTGGAATCAGCAGATCCGCAGCCCGGACGGCGGCGACAACCTGTACCTGTCGTCGATCGTGGCGCTGCACCCGGACACCGGCGAATACGCCTGGCACTACCAGACCACCCCCGCCGAATCGTGGGACTACACGGCCACCCAGCACATGATCCTGGCGGACCTGGAAATCGACGGCGCGCGTGCGCAAGGTGATCCTGCAGGCGCCCAAGAACGGCTTCTTTTACGTACTCGACCGCCAAAGCGGAGAACTGATCTCGGCGGACCCGTACGTGCAGACCACCTGGGCCAGCCACGTCGACCCGGAAACCGGCCGGCCGGTTGAAATCGAGGGGCAACGCTATCGCGACGGGCCGGCGCTGGTCCTGCCCGCGCCCTATGGCGGCCATAACTGGCACCCGATGGCGTACAGCCCGCTGACCGGCCTGATTTACATCCCGGCGCAGGATATTCCGTTCGCCTACGGCACGGATGAGAATTTCACGTTTACCCCGGGCCTGTGGAACGTCGGTATCAACCCGCTCTACGCATCCTTTCCGGAACAGCCGCCTGAAGTCCAGGCGCAGCTGCTGGGCATGATCAAGGGCCAGATCATCGCCTGGGACCCGGTGCAGCGGCGCGAGGTCTGGAGATACCAGCATGCCCTGCCCTGGAACGGCGGCATGCTGGCCACCGCCGGAAACCTGGTGTTCCAGGGAAATTCCGTGGGCGAATTCTCCGCGTATCGCGCCGATACCGGCGAGAAAGTGTGGACCGCCGGCGCACAGACCGGGATCGTCGCCTCCCCGGTCACCTACGAAATCGACGGTGACCAATACGTCTCGGTGCTGGCCGGATGGGGCGGTTCACTGGCGCTCAGCGGCGGCGGCGTCGCCGCGGCTACCGGCCAGACCAATGTCAGCCGGATCCTGACCTACAAGCTGGGCGCCACCGGCGCCCTGCCCGACTTCGTGCCGGCGGTGCTGACCCTGGACCCGCCACCGCGCACCGGCGACCCGCAAACCATTGCACTGGGTAAACAACGCTTTGCCGACCGCTGCATGGTGTGCCACGGTGACGGCGCCGTCGGCGGCGGCGTCGTGCCTGACCTGCGTTACATGAACGCCGAAAAACACCAGGCCTGGATGGGAATCGTGCTGGGCGGCCTGCTCCAGTGACAAAGGCATGGTCTCGTTTGCCGGGGTGCTCACAGCCGAAGAAGCCGCGGCGATCCAGGCTTACGTCATTGAACGCGCGAACGAATTGGCAGAGACTACGGCAGGTCAATAAAGGGAATCCCGGGAATGGCTTCGCTTAAAACCCTCCAGAACATCATGGACAACGCTTCCTGTTACCAGGAGTGGAAAGACGCTGCCCTGGCCCATGACGCCAAGTCCGGCGCAGACCGCTGGAAACTGACCGAGCAGTCGCGCCAGTATGACTACATTTCCATCCGGATCAGGCTGAATCAACTGAGGACACTGCGGGCAGAGCACGATCACCGTGGCCTGCTGTTCACCCTGAACGAGGGCATTCACGGCAACATGGGCGGCATGGGCCGGGGCACGCTGTACGAAAAATCGCGTTTTGGCACCAAGCAACTGATCGTTGATTACGTGGACGAGATCGTGTCCGCGCTGGATCGCCTGGCCGACCCGGCAGTCAGCGAGATCAGCTTCGAGGAAAAGCTCGATTTCTTCCGCCGCGCATCCCACTGTTTCGGACAGTCGGCCTTCATGATGAGCGGCTCCGGTTCCCTGCTGTACTTTCACATCGGCGTGGTCAAAGCGCTGTGCCAGCAAGGTTTACTGCCGTCGGTGCTTTCAGGATCGAGCGGCGGATCCTTCGTCGGCGCGCTGGTCAGCACCCATGAGAAGCGCCAGCTGGAAAAGATTTTTGACCCGGAATACCTGGTACAGGAAATCAAGCAGGATGACCGGCTTTTCAGGCACCTGTCGAAACTCAAACCGGAAATCATGCCGGTTGAAGAAATCCGCAAAATCCTCGAACGGCTGATCCCCGACCTGACGTTCCAGGAAGCCTATGAGCGCACCGGGCGGCAACTGAACGTTTCCATCGCGCCCGCGGAAACGCACCAGAAGTCGCGGTTGCTGAACGCGATCACATCCCCGAACGTCTTTATCCGGGAAGCCATCATGGCCTCGGGTGCGGTGCCGGGCGTCTACCCGCCGGTGACCCTGGCGGCCAGGAACCACCTCGGTGAAAAACAGGCCTACCTGCCCTCGCGCAAGTGGGTGGACGGATCCGTCAGTGACGATATGCCGGCCAAGCGCCTGGCGCGCCTGTACGGCGTCAATCACTACATCGTCAGCCAGACCAATCCGCACGTCATTCCGTTCGTGACCGACAGCAAGAAACGCCAGGACGCCTTTTCCCTGATCAAGGACGCCAGCATCAAAACGGCGCGGGCCTGGTACAACGTGGGCGCCAGCACGCTGGAGGGCCCGTTGTCGCTGAGCCCGGCGCTCTCCCGGTACAGCACGATCGCCCGATCGGTGATCAACCAGGATTACGTCGGCGACATCAATATCCTGCCGTCCAACCGCTTCTTCAACCCGTTCCGGCTGCTGGCCTACCGCTCCGTCGATGAAATCATCGAACTGATTGCGACGGGCGAAAGAGCGACCTGGCCAAAAATCGAGATGATCCGGATCCAGACCAGGATCAGCCGGAAACTGGACTCGATCCTGTCAGGATTCGAAGACCAGCAGGCAAATTACGTCAAGGCGGCGCTGAGGAAAAAAGCCGGCTGAGCCGATGACGGACCGGCCACCCTCCCTGGAATACCCGCTGCAAGCCCGGCCCGAGACCGGCGAAATCCACGATATCGCGCCGGGCATCAAGTGGCTGAGGCTTCCATTGCCTTTTCAACTGGACCACATCAATGTCTGGTTGCTGGAAGATGGCGACGGCTGGGCCATCGTCGATACCGGCCTGTTCAGCAACACCACGCGGGAAATCTGGAAGCACGTTTTTGAGTATTACCTGGAACATGCGCCCATCACCCGCGTGCTGGTCACCCACCTCCACCCCGACCACGTGGGCTGCGCGGGCTGGCTGGCGCATCGATTTGATGTCGACCTGTGGATGTCACGTGAAGAGTACCTGCTGTGCCGCGTGCTGGTGGCGGACACCGGCAAGCCGGCGCCGCCGGCAGGCCTGCGGTTTTACACCGCGGCCGGGTTTGCCGACAGCGACCTGGACCGCTACATGGAACATTTCGGCGCCTTTGGCCGGGTGGTTTCCCCGCTGACGGAATCCTACCGGCAGTTGAGCGAAGGCCTGCAGATCCGTATCGGTTCGCACACCTGGGAAGTCGTGATTGGGCGGGGACATTCACCCGAACACGCCTGCCTGTATTGCCGGGAACTGAACCTGTTGATCGCCGGCGACCAGATCCTGCCGACGATTTCGTCGAATGTCAGCGTCTACCCGACCGAACCGGCAGCGAATCCCCTGCGCCACTGGTTCGATTCCCTGCGCAAGTTCAGGGAGCTTTTACCCGCTGACGTCCTGGTGCTGCCTGCCCACGGCGAACCCTTCCTGGGTGCGCACCTGCGCCTGGAACAGTTGATCGAAGAGCACCAGACCGGGCTGCGCCGGCTGCAAAACCTTTGCCGCAGCCCGCGGCGGGCCCTGGATGTCTTCCCCGCGCTGTTCAAAAGCCGGATCACCGATAAGAACCTGATCATGGCGACCGGAGAAGCGGTCTCCCACCTCAATTACCTGCTTGAAGGCGGTGAACTGACCAGCACCCGGGACGCCGACGGGGTCAACTGGTATCAGACTGCGGATTGCGCCTGATTACACCGGGCTCAGGGCCGTCATTCCCGGTCAAAACCCTGTCTGTTTGGGACAAGCGCGGCAGCAGCCGTTTTCATAAAGTACACCCACGCGCACCAGGTTATCTCTCCTACCGGCCGGTGCGCCATTGGGGGGCATGGACTGCCCCCCGATTTCTCAACTATTGACGAGGTGTGTGTTGATGGAACAGAACAGGAACGAATTTCGGGAATTGGCATTTGTGGCGGTGCTGCTCACCTTGCTGCTCATCACCCTTTTTTAACTCGAAGGAAAACGTCGATAGCCCGAAGGCTCAGTCACCGTGATCGTGACCGTGGCCACCTTGAACGTGTTCACGGTGGACCAGGCTGTGGATGATCGTACCGACGATGACGCCCTGCACCGCGGAAATCACCGTATCGCCGGCATAGGGCAACAACCACTCGGAAAATTCGAAGCCGACAATCGTGGCCGCGGCCATCGCAAACAGCGTCGCCCAGGCGATCCGCTTTCCGAACACCGGCTGCATGATCAGCCACAGCATCAGGCCCATTCCGAAACGATGCAGGATGATCGCGGTCGCCAACCCGCCACCGGCCCTTAATTCACTGCCCGCCAGCCCCGCCCCGTCAAGAAGTGCGTGCAGCAACAGGCCGATCAGTGCAACGTAAAGACTCAGAAGGTGCAGGGTTTCCGCCGCCCGCCGGATGACCCGCTCCAGCAGGCCCGGCAGCAGGTAACCGAGGAAAAGCCAGGCCGGCGCATACCATCCCAGGGGTTGAATGATGTCCGGAATCAGCAGCACCACAACCAGCACGACCAGGACGATCACGATCACCCGGTCCAGCGTCCTGGCCAGTGGATGCGTGCTGCTCACCCACTGAAAAAGCAGCGGGCCCGCGAACAGCGTGATCAGTGACAGCAACAGCAAGCCTGGTCTCCGGGCGCGTCCAGATTCAAGCCCCAGATACTAGCACGCGGGACTAATATTGGTACTATAGGCGGGATCCCATTGACCCAAAAGCCTGTGGATACGACGCCCATTGAATCGATGATCGCGGAACTGTGTGCTGAAAATGGCGCAGAACCCGAGTTGCACGATCTGCTTGCAGTCGTGGCCGAACGCGCGGGCGTCGACCCCAAACCGGAAGACCTGGAACTGGGGGCGCGGTTCGTCAGCGCCTATATCGAACAGGTGCCTTACATGATGAAAGTCGCCTGGACCTCGGCCCTCAGCGTGGGGCTGCAATCACAGATGCAGCAAATCCTGGGCATGGTCGAGTCGTACTGGGTCGAGGGCGACGACGTGATCCCTGACGAACTGGGCATCATCGGCCTGCTCGACGATGCCTACTGTTCACTGACCTCGCTGCAATCGGTCTCGGACCACTACCGTTTGCAAACCGGCAAGCACCTGTTCCCGAGTGACCTGGGCGCCGCGAACCGGGCCATGCGCAAGATCATCGGCGAACCGTACGCATCGGAACTCGACCGCATCGTGATCCGGACCATGACCGAAACCGGCCTGATCGAAGCCGTCAAGTCGCTGGCCAGCGAAGAAAAACAACTGAATTTTTCCTCCAACAGCACCATCTGGAACCACGGCCCGGCCGGCACGTTTGACGTTGCGGATCTGAAAAACCTGGGATTGTAGGAGCGAATTTATTCGCGATTTCCTGACAACATCGCATTGAATTTAGTCCATCGCGGATAAATCCGCTCCTACAATTCCGCAAACGCCTTGCGCGTCAGGTTCTCGCAGCCGGTTTCGGTCACATGCACATTGTCCTCGATCCGGATCCCGCCGTACGGCGCCAGTTCATCGACCTTGTCCCAGTTGATCACGCCCGGGTCCTTCTGTTCCCGCCAGCCGCGCAATAACGGTTCGATAAAATACAGCCCGGGTTCGATGGTCAGAACGTTCCCGGCCTCCAGCACGCGGGTCAGGCGCAGGTAGGGATGGCCTTCCGGCCGTGGAATCGGGCATCCCGTGTTGTCGATCAAACCGGCCACGTCATGGGTTTGCAGCCCCAGGAAATGGCCCAGTCCGTGCGGATAGAAAACACTGCTCAGCCCGGTCTCAACGGCTTCGTCCGCGCCGACCTTGATGACGCCGAAAGACTCGAGCAAACCGGCGATCTGCCGGTGGGCATGAAGGTGCAGTTCCCGGTAATCCAGCCCGGCGCGAACCCTGGCTGTCAGTCCCTGCTGCATCGCGTCCATCTGCTCCACCAGGTCGGCAAACACACCCGGTTCGCCGGCGTAGGTGCGCGTGATGTCCGAAGCGTAGGCGTTGACCGTGCAGCCCGCGTCGATCAGGAAGGACCGGGACTGCGCCGGCGCCTGCCGCTCCCGGCCCTGGTAATGCAGAACCGAGCCATGCGAATTCAGCGCCACGATGTTGTTGTACGGCAGTTGCGCATCGGAGTGGCCGCAAGCCGCCAGGTAGCGCAAGTGGATGGCGAATTCCGGTTCGCCTTCACGGAAAGCCCGCTCCGCCTCGACGTGCGCACGGGCCGCCAGGCAGGCCGATGCTTCGATGCAGGCGACTTCGTAAGGGGTTTTGCGGGTGCGCGAGATGTGAATCCGGTCGACCAGCGCCTTCGGGTTGACCTGCTCTTCTGCAAACACCCCGGCCAGTGAGGGTGAGTCGCCAATCGCCGCCAGGTCGCCCGGGTCCAGCCCTTCATCGCGCAGCCGGCTGGCCAGTGCGACGCGCCAGTCGCCGGGCCCGCGCACGACCTCCAGGTCATACCGATCGGCCCAGTAGGATTCCGGGTCCGCCGGCGCCAGGTACCAGTAATCCACCGGCTGGTAGTAAAACAGCGCCGGGCGCTTGCCGGGAATGACCAGCAGGGCGCTGTCGGCGTGCCGGGTCAGCGGCAACCACGAGAGAAAATGCGGGTTGGGCCGAAACGCATATTCGTAATCGTCGAGAAAACTGTGGATCGGAGAACCCGAATGCACCAGCGCCGCCGAGAAATCTTCGGCTGCAAGCGCTTTTTCCCAGCGTTTTTGCACCTCGTCGACATGGGCTGCGTAAAGCGATCGATAATTCTGTTCCATCTTGCACCTGCAAAATTGTTAAAATAATGGGCTTTGGCGCACTGTAAGCCGCGAAACCGCTAACCGCAACGAGAAAGGCCGTGACCATCCGAATCTACAACACCCTGAACCGGGAAAAACAGGACTTCGAACCACTCGATCCGAAGCGGGTGACGATGTACGTCTGCGGACCTACAGTATACAACTACGCGCACATCGGCAACGCCCGGCCGGCCGTCATTTTTGACCTGTTTTACCGCCTGCTGAAACTCGAGTATGAAACGGTCGTTTACGCCCGCAACATCACGGACGTCGATGACAAGATCAACGAGGCCGCCGCGACGCTGGGCGTGCCCATTTCCGAAATTTCCTCGAAATACGCCGACGCCTACCATGCAGACATGGCCGCGATCGGCGCCGGTTCGCCCACCATCGAACCCCGCGCCACCGGACATATCGCGCAGATGATCGACATGATCCAGCGCCTGCTGGACGCCGGCCATGCCTACGAAGCGGAAGGTCACGTATTGTTCGATATCGAATCATTCGAGGGTTACGGCGCCCTGTCGGGCCGCGACATGCACGACATGGAAGCGGGCTCGCGCGTGGAGATCGCACCGTTCAAAAAGCACCCCGGGGATTTCGTGCTGTGGAAACCCTCCACCGAGCCGCAACCCGGCTGGGACAGCCCGTGGGGCTGGGGCCGGCCCGGCTGGCACCTGGAGTGCTCCGTGATGGCCGAGACCCACCTGGGAGAAACCATCGACATTCACGGCGGCGGCCAGGACCTGGTGTTTCCCCACCATGAAAATGAAATCGCGCAGAGCATGTGCTCGCACGCCGGTCACCCGTTTGCCCGCTACTGGATGCACAACGGCTTCGTCACCGTCGAAAAACGCAAGATGTCAAAATCCCTGGGCAATACCCTGGTGGTGCATGAACTGCTGAAAAGCCACCCCGGGGAGGTGCTCCGGTATCTCCTGCTCAGCGCCCATTACCGCCAGCCCCTCGACTGGTCCGAACAGGAACTCGAACGGGCCCGGCGGACCCTGGACCGCCTGTACGGGGTGCTGCGCACCGCGGATGACCGCTTTGGCCCGTTCCAGGCCGATGAACGGCCGGGCGACGCCTTTATCGAAGCCCTCAGCGACGATCTGAACACGCCGTTGGCGCTGGCCGAGTTCAACCGCGTGGCGCGGGAACTGGCCCGCGCGGAAACCTTTGATGCGGCCCAACAGGCTGCCGGGGAATTGCTCGCGGACGCCGGCCTGATCGGCTTGCTGCAATCCAGCCCGGCCGACTGGTTCAGCGCCGGCACGGAGGATTCCGACAGCATCCGGATTGAAGCCTTGATCGAGAAACGCAACCAGGCGCGCGCTGCCCGCGATTTCGCCGCCGCCGATGCCATAAATTCGATTTTTCATAAGAAATTCGATTTTTTTGGATTTTGTTCGCCTTGAACTCAATTAACAAAATGCCACTATCCTCTCGGGCAGGCAACCCCTTTCGTGTTCAAACACTTAATTAATCCCGGTCTGCCTCCAAATACCGTGTACATGTATGCTAAGGCCAATACATGCAAGCCATAAATGGAAATCGATACAAAATTCGGTACATGCGGTCCCGTGCCCGAAAAAAAAAATTCGAAACAGTCACAAGACTGACCATGCGCGCCCATGCGCCCATTTCCATCACTCTCGCTCATCACCGCAAAACGGTGAATTTTCAGATTTTCGCACTTTCCCGCACCTCCCCGGCGGTAGACCCTATCCGCCTGTCTTGTTGCTTCGACACTTCAACAGGCAATAAGGACGCTCGTTGCAAGACGCTTCTCTCTGATCGCCAGTCGTCGGTACGCTGATCCGTTACTTTGGGGTCCTGTGTGTCTCCGACACCGTCTTGAGCACCTCATTCTGACTTGCGACCCCACATTACACTGGGAGGTGCGGGAAAGTGCGAAAATCTGAAAATTCACCGTTTTGCGGTGATGAGCGAGAGTGATGGAAATTGGCGCATGTGCGCGCATGGTCAGTCTTGTAACTGTTTCGAATTTTTTTTTTCGGGCACGGGACCGCATGTACCGAATTTTGTATCGATTTCCATTTATGGCTTGCATGTATTGGCCTTAGCATACATGTACACGGTATTTGGAGGCAGACCGGGATTATTTAAGTGTTTGAACACGAAAGGGGTTGCCTGCCCGAGAGGATAGTGGCATTTTGTTAATTGAGTTCAAGGCGAACAAAATCCAAAAAAATCGAATTTCTTATGAAAAATCGAATTTTTGGGAAGTTTCACGACTGAACTCAAGACATTCCCAATGTCGATTCTACTTACCCTTTGGTATACGACCAAACGCACTTCCAAGAGAAGACCGAACGCATGTCGCCGGCCACATTTAACGGGATTGATGCCATTTATGTACCAGCACCATTTTCGATTTCGATACAAAAATCGATTTGTATCGATCTGAAACGGTCGGAGCTCGCACACGTAGAAATCGCGTAGGATTGTACTGAAACCATTTTTTTCCAGTACAGCACATAGAAGAGAACCATATCCTGTTGGAAGACAGACTCCCGTACTTTCCCGCACCTCCCTGCTGCGCAGAATCGAACGCGCTCTCCCAGTGCTACAGTACACCACACCCGGCACGATTTTATCGTCAATTAATGAAGGCCTTGGTACGATCCCGTCTCCTATATGGCAGAGGTCGACGAGCCCTGCCATCCCAGGCAATGGAATCTCAGTCTCCCATAACAATCCCAGTGTGTGAAGAAGAATGCCGCGGCAAGGAGTGTCTTGTCGCGACCGTTCGCCCATATGTGGAAGATCAGACACCAGTCGTTTTGCGTGGGGCTGTGGCCCATGCCAAGGCCGTGGAGCGATGGAAATCATGGGATTATTTTGAGACTGCCGTGCATGGTGACACGGTTTGCCACGTTGAGGTTGGCGGCAACTACGCTCACTCGGAACGATGTGACCTTCGCTTTGCCGACTATCTGACCTATCTGCGTTTGTTTGAAGAGCGTCACGGTCGTTCTGGTAATGTGTTGCCACCGAATGAGGAGCTGGTCTATCTTGCTCAGAATGATGCATTCCAAGGCCTTTATCAGGACTTTATCATTCCAGACTTTTGTACGACAGCCGTGGGAGGACAGTTGTATAGTACAATGGTATGGATTGGCCCACATGGTTGTGTGTCGCCCTTTCATTTTGATCCCATGGATAATGCTCTGATGCAATTTGTTGGCTCGAAACGAGTCATGATGTATCCACCAAATGCGCAAGTTTATGCGGGTGCTGAGGGGAATCAACCCAACACATCGCCGCTGAATCCAGAAAGTCCTTGGGATCTATGGAAAGTATCCACTGTTGGCAGACTTGCCACCTTTGCTAGAGTGCATGATAAATCCTGGTGATGTCTTGTATATCCCTAAGGCGTGGTGGCATTATGTAAGAACAGTGGAGACTAGTGTAAGTGTTAATTCCTGGTGGAGATAGTGTATTGATGCTGGACAATAAGTTCGTCTGTAAATGTTTTAGTCAGGCACGCGAAGCGTGCCTGAATACCTCCTGCGCGCGCGCGTGTGTGTATACGTAGAACCATGTAGATTCAGTACATTCCAGTGT
>CAVOYQ010000006.1:0-230528 GCA_963700705.1 uncultured Gammaproteobacteria bacterium
AGGCCACGCTATTGCTGAAGCATTTTATGGATTGAATCCTGAAGTGCTTTCTCTGGGTCCAGGCATCCACGTACGCCGCGATACACAAAATGGTAGGTCTGCCCCAGGGAGGCCGCAAGGCCAAAGTACGGGGCTTGAACATGCCTGGAGGAAAGAGCTCCACTGCCCCCGGGCAGGCCCTGAGAACGACAGAGTCGGCAAATCCGGCACCGTGCACTCCTCGCTGATGAATCCTGCTCCTTGAAGATCTTCGACTTGTTGTTTTAAAACTCAATTCTTCCAGCCTGATCTTTTCGAAAGCGAATTCAGCAAGAACGTTATCGATTTCTCCTCGTTCGTTCCATTAGGCGCAGTTTCAGTGTCCTTGATCCGCGGGATTGGCCACTCCGACGGGTTCCCAAAGTATTCGGGTCAAGCCCGAAACGATTGAGTATCGCCGTTCGGCAATAATCGATTTCCTGGCGCGTCAGCCAGGCGAAACTGTTCAGCCGGTCAGGAGACAGAAACAGGAATTGCTCCATTTGCACCCAACCCTTTGCGTGGCAGACGGTAAATCCTTCCGGCAGGCATAATTCAAGGGCGCTCATCCATTGCAGAGGAACATCTTCGGGCACCAGCACGGTAATTGACTTTCCTCCAGCTACTTCAGCCATTCTGCACACACCGGCCACGCCATCTATCAGCCAGTGAAAATAGTTACTTGCCGACCAGCTACCCGCCAGCGACATGCACAACCCGCCTGGCGTTGAGCGTGGTTCGGCCTTCGACCACCAAATGCTGCATTGATTTGAGGCTTGAATTTCTCCGGTTAACCGGAGCATGGTCAATCACCATGACCCCGTCACGGGTGCACACAGTTCCGCTTTTGACGTTTAAATAGCCCTCGTACAAAGTGCAGTGAAACCGGCCTGGTGGCACATAGATAAAGGACGGTTCCGGGCGGTCAGACAGAACGAGACCGCCTTCTGCCAGTTTTCGGGGCTTGCACGGCTGGATAGCCGTCCGATCCATACAGGTCACCGGCGATCAATCTCGAGGTTTCCCGATAAACCCCGGGGAATCTCGAGGCCTGAAATAACTCGACTGCTGGTGTGTCTTCAGACTCCATGCGTGCAAATCCCAGCGGCCGGTTTTGTTCGAAATCCAACAAATAGGTGTATGAAGTCAAAAAGTGTCGGGAAAGCAGCGATCGAGCAAATGGTAGTTTGCTGAACAGTGCAATCAGCTTGACCCATGCTCGCTTCAGTCGGTCGTGCACCCGATCAAATACAACGGCGGGTGTGCAGCGACGGATGAAAAAGAGGGTCTCAACTAGCAAAAGCCAGCTCTTTGAGATGTTATGGCGCATCGTCTGGCCATCAAGCCTGGACTCCACCAAAGCCGGTCAATTCTTTAGCTTGGGCGCGTATTCAGGCCCCAGTACTCGTTCAAGCACCTGGCACAATCGCCACCTGAGATACAGATTCACGCGGTCAGGCCAGGGGTGTGGTTGTGGCAAGTTCTCGATCACTTTTCGCGCCACTTCCGGCTTGGCACCGGGTCCGACCAATCGGTATTGGGCAGCTACGAAGGGGCCGGCCTGAAACCGCCTGCGAAACTTTTCTGCTTTCGTGCCTGAGATCCCGGGATGATGGCTTGCAACCAAACTGCTCGGCGAGCAGGTCACAATACTCTGTATGGTCGACAAGGTGGCTCAACCGATCGTCTTTTGCACTGAATACATGACGTCGGCGCTTGTTCCAGTGTTTGATTGAATCCAGCATCTGTCTGCTCTGCCGGCAGGTGAACTTCGGCATCGATGAGTTGGCTGAACCAACGGGCCTGCAGTTCGGCCAATGGCGGAATCGCTCCAAAAGCGGGTCTTACGAAGCCAATGAACGCCAGGGACTTTCCAATCGACGGAATGAATGTATTCAGATAGCGTTCTTTCGAGGCCAGATCGTCTCCAAGAAAAGGCACCCGCGTTTCAAAACCGGTACAGAACAGGACTACATCCGGCTGGAATTCCAGGTTGCCTGAAAATGGACCCGCTGGTGGTCGAATTTCAGAGCTGCCCCGACTCTCCTGAGTTTTCCCTTGGCAAGTGCGCGAACAAAGTCATCGGTCTTGGTGCCAAATTGTTCGTTGACGGTTCCGCCCGATTCAGCCAACAGTTGCAGGGTCAGTTTTCGTGTTTGCAGGTTTGCTTTAATTTCCGCCGGATCCCTGCTCAGAAACATAGGCAGATTTTCCCAAACCTGGCGGTAGAGAATCTGCAGCAGTTTGTCGATGATCACAATCGGCAGGCCCAGCATGCGATAAACGTTTCGCTTGTGATCATCGGCGGGGTTGCGGGTTTGGAAGTACCCAATGGGCGGCATTGTTCATCAGGCGGGAGGTCAGGTAATCCCTGGGCTGCCCAAATGCCCGCCTCGATACGACCGCGACTCCACGACGAAGTGACAAAACGGCTTCAGCAGCGTGCTTTGAAACTTCTGCTGCAATATCAGCACCGGATTCTCCGGCCCCGATAATCAGAACTTTCTTGCCGGCGACCTGGCTGGAACGGCGGTACTGGGCCGCGTGCAGCACCTCCCCGGTGAATTCATCGAGGCCTGGGATGATCGGCGTGTACGGATGCTGATGCAGACCCGAACAGACGGCTACTGCATCGAACTTCCTCGGCCGTATCACCTTGCACACCGCGGCTCACAACTTGCCACCTGCTGTTTTCATTTCGCGTGATCGTGCTTAACGGCTTGCCCGAATGAAACGTGCTCAAGCACACCAAAAGTCTTGCAATAGTCTTCCAGGTAGCGAATGTATTCGCTGGCAGGCAGTCTGATCTGCGCGCTCTGCGCGTGACAGGAAAGTCAGAAAACGCTGTAAGCAGGCCGGATGAAGTCAGGTGGCAGGATTCCCAGATCACGCCATCCGTCTCACCGAATCGAAATACGCCACCAAGGCTTTCAGCTCGCTCGTAGCAAACAGGCTGGTGACCGGCTTCGAGTAATTCTTTGACGGTTACCAGGCCGGACAGTCCAGCGCCCACGACGGCAACTCTTTTTTTCATTACTTCATGCCAATGAACGGGATTTCAATTAAGGTATGCGATGTGAAATACACAGACAATGTTTTTTCAGGTAGAAAAATCGACACCATGAGCACAATCTTCGATCATGCGCTTGAACTGGCCCGCGCAGAGCCAGTTCAAAACCAGCCGGTATATTTGCCGACCCATGCACGCAAAATCAATCGCAGGGGCATCCTGTGGCTGGGCCAGACTTGCAATCTGCGCTGCCATTTTTGCTATTTTCTTGACCGCATCACTGACGACTCGCATCCGGAACATGGCTTTATGGGCCTGGACAAGGCGAAATCGATTTGCAAGACATTGGTTGATTACTACGGCAATAACTCGATTGACATCCAGGGTGGAGAACCTACGCTCTATCCGCCCATTTACGACCTGGTTGCATATTGTGCTGAGATTGGGCTTTCTCCTACGCTGATTACCAACGCAATTGCGCTTTCCAAGTTTGACAATGCAGTGCGCTACAAGGACGCGGGAATCAGGGATTTTCTGATCAGCGTGCAAGGATTGGGCGATGTCTATGACCGCATCGTGGGTCGCCCTGGCGGGCATGTCTGGCAGATGAAGGCCTTGAACAACCTGCAAAATGCAGGTATCCCCTTCCGCTTCAACACGGTGCTGTCAAAGCTTGCTTTACCCCAGTTGATGGACATTTCAAAACTGGCCGTGGAGACGGGTGCAGGCACGGTGAATTTCCTGGGCTTCAATCCGTTTAACGACCAGACCACGGGCAAGCGGAGCTCCGAAAATGTGCCCAGCTATAAAGAAATTCGCGAGCCGCTGGAAGAGTCGCTTGACTACCTTGTGGATCAGGGCGTGGAAGTCAATGTCCGGTACCTGCCGCAATGCCTGGTGCCCGACCGTCATCGCACTACCGCTTACGGCTTCAAGCAACTGCCTTATGATTTGCACGAGAACGACTATGCCAGTTGGTCGTGGACTGACCTCCCTGCACAACGGACTGCCGGGATGGAACTCACGCCGCCGTTCAAGCTCGGCAAGCGTCTCGAACTTGGATCCCTGCGTGGTCCGCTGCGGTCCTTGAATCGTAAATTTCCGAAGGCGGGTAAGCAGTTACACCGTGTCAAAGAAGGACTGGAACGAAACTGGGCCAGGAACCCGGATGGTCGCGTTTGTTCCAGTGAAGTCGAAAAAATGTATCAACAGGATGGTGAACTACGCGCCCGGGAATATACAGGCTACCACCATGTAGAAACGTGCAGGCAGTGCAGCTTGAAAGCCATTTGTGACGGTGTTTACGGTGATTACAAGGCTATTTTCGGCATAGAAGGGCTCAGGCCAGTGGTGCTGGAGGACGACATAACCGATCCGCAGCATTACACACGGCACCAATTCAAGGTTGTTCATCCTCTTGACCAGGAGTGGCTTGAAACGGGCGAGGAACTGGTGGCAGCGGATGTCCTGAGGAAGCTGGCCCAGTGAGTAAGGTCCTTCTCACGTTCTTCGAAATGAACGGCAAAATATTCCAGCGGCAACTGACACTCGAAGTTGCCCTGCCAATCATGGTTAAACGGTTTGATTGGTGGTTACAGGTACTGCTTGGAAGCAGGAATGGTGCCGGCACCAGGATTCGAACCCGGGACCTACTGATTACAAATCAGTTGCTCTACCAACTGAGCTATGCCGGCGATGTAACGCGTGGGGGGCGTATTCTAAACCAAGTCGGGCTGGTTGCGAATAGCTCCTGACAATATCCTGCTGATGCATATGGGCTTATGACCCGTTCCCTCCATTCGCATGCGAGCTGTGCGTGTCTGACAGGCGCTTCATCAGCGGCAGCACGGCGATGGCGATGGCCGTGCAAACCAGGGCGGCAATGCCCAGCTTGTTGAACAGACTGGTGTAGATCGGCAGCGACTCGAGCGGATCGGTGATGTTGCGCGGCACGCTGGCATAGGTCGCCACCACGCCGCCGAGGTACTGCGAGACACCCGAAGCGACGAAATAGGCGCCCATCATGAAGCCGCCCATGCGCGCCGGCACGTAGCGGGCGACCATCGCCAGGCCAAGACCGCTGACCAGCAATTCACCCAGCGAAATGGCGCCATAGCCCCACACCATCAGCCACGAAGAAACCTTGCCCTGGCTGTCGGCCCAGAATTCGGAGGCGCCATAAATGAAGAAACCGGCAGCCACCAGCACGAAACCCAGCGCGAACTTGGTGGCGATGGAGAGGTCCTTGCCGGACTTGCCCGCGTAGGTGTAGGCCCAGGCCAGAACCGGGCTGAGGATAAAGATCCAGATCGGGTTGAAGGCCTGGAACTGCGCCGGTGACCAGTCCCACAAGTGCTTGCCGAACACGATGAAGGCAGGGTCGACGTTGCGCAACGCGAACAGGTTCAGCGAGGTCGACATCTGCTGGTAGAAAATGAAATAAAACACGGTCTGCACCGTCAGCACCAGGGCCGCGATCAACCCGGCGCGCTCGCTGGGCTGGCCGATCCTGATCAGGTGGGCAAAGATGCCGATAACGACAATGCCGGCGACATACACGAAAGCCCGCGCGACTCCCTGGTGCTGCAGGATGTAGGCGGATGCGAACACGGCCAGCACGCCCCCGGCCAGCACGGCGCCCAGCTTGCCCCAATTGAGCGGCAAATCGTCCGGCTCCGAACCGATGTGGTCCAGGGCACGGCGCATCAGGGCATAGTTGGCCAGGCCCAGCACCAGGCCGACCGCACAAACCGCGAAGGCGATGTGCCAACCCAGGCCGTCGCCGTAGTGTTCGTTGACGTAGTCCTTCAGCCAGGGGGTCAGCAACTGCGAGATCATCGCACCGAGATTGACCGCCATGTAGTAGATGGTGAAGGCGCTGTCGATCCTGGAATCATCGCCCTCGTAGATCTTGCGCACCATGTTGCCGGCGTTGGCCTTGAACAGGCCGTTGCCGACCACGATGACGCCCAGCGCCAGGAACAGGAACCAGACGGATTGGCCCGGCACCACCATCAGGGCGTAGCCGATGGACAGGATCACCGCACCCAGCAGCATGGTGCGCCGGGTGCCGAGTATCTTGTCGCCGATCCAGCCGCCGATGGCGGGCGCCACGTAGATCAGCGCGGCGGCGGCGCCCCACACCAGCGTGGCGCGCTCGTCGGGGAAGCCCAGTTGCTGAACCATGTAGTAAACGATCAGCGCCTGCATGCCGTAAAAGCCGAAGCGCTCCCACATCTCGATCAGGAAAATCGTCGTGAATGAACGGGATTGGGATGCAGTTGTCGTTGTTAGTATTCATTGGGCTTCCAGTGTTCAGGGATCAGGGTGTTTTGGCGCGTCTCGCTGCCGGGCCGGGCGCGTGGACAAGACACGAACCTGCTAAGAATAGCGCAAACCGCGCCGTTGTGGTCAAGAGTCTGCCGGGCTGCATTCTGTTGCGCCTTTTGTTGGATTCGCTTGCGGCAACATACCCCGAAACACCAGCCATGGATCCCGGATGTACGGGAAATCCAGTTGCGGGAGAATGTCATTGGCCGCACCGCCGGTAACGACCAGTTTCGGATTCCCGCCCACCGATCGGGGCAGGTTGCGCAGGAACTGGTTCAGCGCACCCAGTTGCGCTGCAAAAACCCCGTTTTCGATACAGGCGGAAGTTGACCGGCCCGGCGCCATTCCGGCGCTCGAGAGGTGCTCCGGCACTTTGAGTTTTGTATCCCGCTCCAGGGCCCTGAGCATGGTTGCAGGGCCCGGGTAGATCATGCCACCGACGTGTTGCCCGTTTTCATCGACCGCATCCAGCGTGGTCGCGGTTCCCAGGTCCCAGACGACAACCGGCTTACCGTAACGTTTCACCGCGCCGATGATCGCCAGCCAGCGGTCTATCCCCAGGCTTTCCGGATTCGCGTAGCCGTTGCTGACTCCGTCACACTGCGCGGCCGATTTGAGCCGCCGCGTTTCCAGGCCCCAATGCGATTTGCAGAAATCTGTCAGTTTCTGCACGGCTGAGTCGCCCGCCACGCTCGATAGCAGGATCGACTCGGGCTGACCCAGGCCGCCGCTTCGGCAGGCTTGCATGAAACACCCCGGAATCCCCCTGCCCTGCGCTTTCCTCGAAGAGTTCTCCATGGCCGGACAGCACCCACTTCAGCCGCGTGTTGCCCTGGTCAATCAGCAAGGTCGCCTCAGTCATAGTGAACGCTCACTTCGCCGGAATGAAAAATCTTTATGTCGCCGGGTCCGGTCCTCAACAGCAGGCCACCGTTATTGTCGACGCCCCGGACCTCGCCGGAAATCTGCCGGCCATTGTACTCCAGCGTGATCTTCCTCCCCTGCAGCAGGTCGCGTTCCCGCCAGGCCGCGCTGAACGACTCGAAACCGTTCGATTCAAAACCATCCAGCACAACCAGCAACTCTTCCAGCAGCAAGGCGGCAACCCGGTTTCGGCTTATCCCGGCGCCTGCCGTTTTCATCTCGGTGGCCAGGTCGGTCCAGGGCCGGTCGATCGCTTCATCCGGATCCTGCCCGTCAGAGCGCGGCATCCGCACATTCAGCCCGATGCCGGCGACCGCCAGCGACAAGCCATGGCCTGATGACTGCGATTCCACCAGGATTCCGGCCAGTTTTTTGTCGCCGACCAGGATGTCATTCGGCCACTTGATCCCGTGCCCTTGCAATCCGGCGCGACTGAGCGCGCGGCACACGGCAACGGCAACTCCCAGTGGCAGCGTGGATAGCGGCCAGTCACATTGGCGGAAACGCCAGCCGAGGCTCAAATAGACATTTCCGCCCGCGGGCGAATGCCAGGACTTCTGTCGCCGGCCACGGCCGCCGGTCTGCTGATCGGCCAGCACCGCGTGCGCATGCTGCCGGTCGCCCGGCATGCGAATAATCGCGGCGTTGGTTGAATCGGTTTCACTTAACAAGGTCAGGTGCCGTAACCCGGAAAGAGCCTCAGCAGCCATACCTTCGCGGATCTTGCCGGCGTCAAGTGGATCCTGCGGCACGGTTTGACTCATGGAAGGCGTATCAGCGGAACCAGTTGATGATCCGGATTTTCTGGAACTTGTATTCTGTGCCATTGAGCATGTTCACGATGTTGGAGCGATGCATGATGACAATAAAGACCGCCAGCAAAATGCCAAACCAAAGCACCGGCGGGGAAACACCCAGCCAGATGAAAACCGGAATCAGGCTGCAGGCGGCGAGCATGGTGGCCAGCCCTACCCAACCGGTCAGCACCAGCACCAGCAACCAGGTTGCGATCATCGGCAGCAACACGGCCGGTTCGATGACCGCCAGCGCGCCCACCGCGGTTGCAGCGCCCTTGCCGCCGCGAAAACCGTACCAGACCGGGTAACAATGTCCAACGACCGCGGCGAATCCGCAGGCCAGCGACTGCACTTCCAGGGAAACCGGCTGTCCCTGCGCCGCCAGCCCAAGACCGGGTATCCAGGCGGCAGCCAGGGCTCCTTTGCCAATGTCGATCACGACAACACCCAGGGCAAACCAGAAGCCCTGGGTGCGGAACGCGTTGGTGCCGCCGGCGTTGCCACTGCCGCTTTTGCGGATGTCCACGTGCCGCACGGCGCCCAGCACCATGCTGCCGGAAACCGAGCCCAGCAGGTAAGCGAGAATTACTTCGATCAGCAGGTCAATCATCGGTATCAGAATACCGCAAGTCGAGCCGTGGGCGTTTGCGCAGGATCAACCGGGTTTTCCTATCCGCGGTGTAAATCCGGCGATCAGACAACCGGGCCCGAAATGTACGCCCAAGGGCAGGCCCTGCCTCGGTGATGTGGCAGGAATGAATTCGCGGGTGCTGTTCCAGGATGTACTGCCTGACCTGGGCTGCGCCTGTTTCATTGTTGGCGTGGGCGACCAGCACCCGGTACATCGATTCGGGCTCCATTTTGCGCGATCACCGTTCGCGCCAGCTTCGCCGGGTCGGCTCCGCCTCCCAGGTGAAAGCCGCTCAGCCCCACCTTACCCTCCGGGGTGGCAGTCAACACCGGATTGAGGTGAAGCCAGTCTGCAATCCGTTTGACCCAGCCGGGAAGACGCCCGCCCTTGACCGCATAAGAAAGGTCATCCACGACTGCGAAAACCCGGGTGCGCGGAATCAATTCCCGGATCAGCGTTTCGACCTCGTTGGCAGAGGCTCCTTCCAGAGCGGCCTCCGCCGCCGCCATCGCCAGCAAACCCTGGCCGGCCGTTGCGCTGAGGCTGTCGATCACCAGCACTTCACCGGATTCGGGACGGCTTGCCGCTTGCCGGGCGGCGGAAGTGGTGCCGCTGAGCTGGGCGGAAAGCCCGATCGAGATGACGCGGTATCCGTGGGATGTCAGCAGCGAATAAACACGGGCAAAATCCTGGGCCGGCGGTTGCGAAGTCAGCGGCGGCTTCCTCGGACTCACTGAGCAGCCTGTAAAATTCTTCGGCGCTGAGCGACACGCCGTCGAGATATTCGCGGTCACCAAAACTGAGCCGCACCGGCACCACGTGGATGCCCAGCCTTTCCACTTCGTCGGGCGGAATATCACCACCGGAATCGGTAACGATCGCGACTTCTCCCGAATGGTCCAGCAGGCCGCGCTGGCGCTCCATGTCGTCCGCTTTCTGCTGCTTGATCCGGCCGAACTCCTCGCAGGCCAGAAACACCTCGGCCGGGTTGTTCACGTGAATGTGCACCCGCACCCGCTTGCGGCCGCCGGCCACGACCAGGGAACTCGCATCGAGGGACTCCATCCGCGCCATCACGGCCAGCCGGTCGATGTTTTCGCCTTCGACCACGCACTCGGTACAAAAGCGATGCGCGCCGACCTCGAACTCCTGGAGTTTCCCGGTCAAATCGCCCTGCAGGTCGGCGGCCGTGTTTTCGACTGCACCGCTGACTGATGAAGGTCCAGATTCCATCCAGAAGATCCACGAATCCCTGCCCGCCGGCGTCAACCACGCCAGCCTGCTTCAGTGCGGGGAGTTGATTGGGGGTGTTGTCCAGCGAAACCTGGGCCGCGTCCAGCCCGTGCCGGATCAGCAGCTTGATATCCTTGACACCCGCAGCCACGCGCCGGGACAGTTCCTTCGAGAAATCATCCAGCACGGTCGGCAGGGTTCCGGGAACCGGCTTTGACATGGCTGTCCAGGCGGCAGCCGCTCCGGCCGAGGCCGCCCGGGCGAATTGATCAGCAGTCAGCTGCCTCAGACCCGCGACTTCCTTGCGAAAGCCATGAAAATACTGGGCCATGATGGCGCCGGAATTACCCCGCGCACCATCCAGCGCGGCATCGGCCACGTGATTCATGAGTTCGTCCACCCGTTCATCCGGGGAAGTGGCTGTCGCCTCCAGGATGGTTTTAAAGGTGAAGGCCATGTTGGTGCCGGTGTCACCGTCAGGAACCGGAAAAACATTGATGCGGTTCAGGTATTCCCTGCGCTGGAACACGTGGCCGATACCGGCCGACAGCGCACGCAACATGCGCGGCGCATCAAGGTAGGCAATGGCTTTGGATGATCGTCCCATTAAGACTATGGCCTGTTTACAGGCCCTGATTATATGGTCAATTCCCCCAGCGATTGGCAAATTTCGCCGGGCCAGCGCCCAGACATTCTCGGTGAGCCAATACTTCTGGCCCATGTTTCGATGGCACGTATTCTGCATTATTAATACCAGCAGAGCACACCAACCGGGAGCAAGCCATGTCTGCAGACAACGTCATCAATGAGATTCGTGAGTCCCTCAATGGCCGGCCGGGACAGCCGATCGTATTCGGTGTATGCAGAGCGATGGCTGCGAAATCCGGCAAGGAGCCCTGGGTGTTCAGACTTGCCGCCATTGTCCTCGCCCTGTTCTGGACGCTGCCGGTGGTTGCGGCTTATGTCATTCTCGGTTTCGCGCTGAGCGAGACAGAAGAACGCACGCGCAAGTTTTTTTCCGGACTGGCGATCATCACGCGGGAGATGGTGGAGAAGTTCGCTTCGTCGCTGCGCGACATGTTCGGCCCGGAACGGGTTTGAACCGGAACACCTGTACATTCAGGCGGGACCTGCGGCAAAAGATCGAATCTGATTTTCATTGAAGGGGAAGAACAACTCCCGGCCTGAGCCGGCGTGCAGCAGCACCGGCACGTGGTTGCCGTAGCGGTTGGCCAGGTCCGGGTCGGTGTCGATATCGACCAGCCGCCAGTCCATCCCCGCCTGTTCCAGCATCGTGACGGCCAGTTCACACAGGTGGCAGTCTCTCCGTGTATACACGACCAATGGTTCATTCGCTGTCATTTGCCTATTCTGGCAGGTTAAACTCGCGCAATCGACAATCACCTGGAATCCTGGGCAACAGAACATGGCCGTCAGCATATTTGACCTGTTCAAGATCGGGATCGGGCCTTCGAGTTCACACACCGTCGGCCCGATGAAGGCCGCCTGCGTGTTTACACAACGTCTCGAACGAATGGGTTTTCTGCACGATACCCGGCGTATCCGGGTCAGCCTGTACGGCTCCCTGGCGCACACGGGGCGCGGCCACGGAACCGACAAGGCGGTCATGCTGGGGTTGCAGGGCGCGATGCCGGACACGATCGACCCCGATCACATCGACGCGGCGCTGGAACGGATCAGGGCGCAGAAACAGATCAGTCTTCAGGGTGTGCAGCCCGTTACATTCGACGAAAAAACCGACCTCGTATTCCGCAAAAGAGAACTCCTTCCCCACCACCCCAACGGCATGCGTTTCGAGGCGTTCGATGCCCAGGGCGCGGTTCTGGAATCCCGCGAGTACTACTCGGTGGGTGGTGGCTTCGTGGTTAACCAGGATAAAGCAGCAGAGGACCGGATCGTTGCCGACCAGACCAAACTGCCTTTTCCGTTCCGCACCGGCGATGAATTGCTGGCTCTTTGCGCCGCCGAAAACCGGCGAATTTCCGACATCATGCTGGCCAATGAAGTCCACCTGGCGGCCACCGGAAGAGGTCCGAGCCGGCCTGCTGCAAATCCGGGACGCCATGATGGCCTGCATGGAGCGCGGGTTCCGCCAGGACGGTGTGCTTCCCGGCGGCCTGCAAGGTCATCCGGCGTGCCCCGCAGGCTCTACCAGGAACTCAACCGCCAGCCGGAAGGCGAAGACCCGCTGTCCACGCTGGATTGGGTCAACCTGTACGCGCTGGCGGTGAACGAGGAAAATGCCGCCGGCGGGCGCGTGGTCACGGCGCCGACCAATGGCGCCGCAGGTGTCGTGCCCGCGGTCATTCGCTACTATTGTGAATTCGTCAATGGCGCCAGCGAAGACGGGGTCATCGAGTTTCTGCTGACGGCCGGAGCGATCGGTATCCTGTACATCAGGAATGCCTCGATCTCCGGTGCCGAAGTGGGCTGCCAGGGCGAGGTAGGCGTCGCCTGTTCGATGGCTGCCGGCGGGTTGACCGCAGCGATGGGCGGGACCCTGAGCCAGGTCGAAAATGCGGCTGAAATCGGCATGGAACACAATCTCGGCCTGACCTGCGACCCGGTTGGCGGACTGGTGCAGATACCCTGCATCGAACGCAACGCGATGGCCGCGGTCAAAGCCATCAACGCCCAGCGGATGGCCGCGCGCGGCGATGGCAAGCACCGCGTGTCGCTGGATAAAGTCATCAAGACCATGCGCGAAACCGGCGCCGACATGAAAAGCCATTACAAGGAAACTTCAAGAGGCGGCCTGGCCGTCAACGTGATTGAGTGCTGAGCAACAGGGACAGGGTTGTCATGAATGCTAAAAACGGAGTTTGGCTATTTCTGGCGGCAGTGATATTGCTGGCCCCGGCGCCCGCCGGCGCAAAGAACATTTACAAATACCAGGACGAAAACGGCATCTGGCACTTTACCGACCGCCCGCCCGAAGAAGAAGTCCAGTTTGAAACCGTCTTCATGGAACGCGAGCCCGAACCGCGGCTCAGGCTGCGCCAGGAAGGCACGAAAGAAAGCCCTCTGTATGTCGTATTCAATGATTTCTGGGGCCCGGTGGAAATCGAATTGAACCTGCTGGATGCCGCGAACGTGCTGTCCGAACCGCCGCTGCCGGCCCGCTTCGTGGTTCCCGGCCAGAAGGAGCAAATCCTGGTGGGCATCGGTGCTCTGAATCCGCACCTCGGCTTCCAATACCGTCTCAGCATGGCCTCCGTCCCGGGGCCGCCCATTGCCGAGCCGGTCGAAGGAATCGTGATACTTCCACCCTTTGCACCGACCGAGCAATACCCGATCAGCCAGGGTTTCCAGGGCGGTAAAACCCACACCTCGCCGGACAGTGAATTCGCTGTCGATATCGCCATGCCGGTGGGAACGGCTATCCACGCGGTCAGGGGGGGCACCGTGATGGACGTGGAGGAAGATTTCAACAAGGGCGGCACCAACCTCGAAAAATTCGGCGACAAGGCCAACCATGTCCGGATCCTGCACGAGGACGGGACGATGGCGCTTTACGCCCACCTGGACCTCGCCAGCGTGATTGTCCAGCCGGGCGCCCGGGTCCGTGCGGGTCAGAAAATCGCCCGGTCCGGGAACACCGGCTTCAGTTCAGGACCCCACCTGCACCTGGCGATCCAGCAGAATACCGGCATGAAGCTCATTTCCGTCCCGTTCCGCTTCATGTCCAGCGAGGGGCCGCCGATGGCGCCGGAAGAACAGCAGATCCTGCAAGGCACGACTGGTGGCCTGTAACAGCCACTAGCAACCTTTGAGGCGGCGTTCTGTTAGAATGGCGCGCTTTTCGCCGCTGCTTTCATTATGACCGAACTGACCACTGAAATTGCCAAACGCCGCACGTTTGCGATCATTTCGCATCCGGACGCCGGCAAGACCACGCTGACTGAAAAATTGCTGTTGTTCGGCGGAGCGATCCAGATGGCCGGCGCTGTGAAATCGAAGAAAGCGGCGCGCCATGCGACGTCCGACTGGATGAAGCTGGAACAGGAGCGTGGAATTTCCGTGACTTCATCGGTCATGCAGTTCGATTACCGGGGCCGCGTGGTCAACCTGCTCGATACCCCGGGGCATGCCGACTTCTCCGAGGATACCTATCGAACGCTGACCGCGGTCGACTCGGCCCTGATGGTGATTGACTGCGCCAAGGGCGTGGAGGAACGTACGATCCGGCTGATGGAAGTCTGCCGTCTCCGGCAAACGCCCATTTTCACGTTCATCAACAAGCTGGACCGCGAAGGACGTGAGCCGATCGAATTACTCGACGAAGTCGAATCGGTGCTGGGAATCCAGTGCGCACCGATTACCTGGCCGATCGGCATGGGCAAGCGGCTTAAAGGCGTTTACCACATGCTGGACGACGCGGTGCACCTGTACGAGTCCGGGAAAAACTACGTGACCCAGCAGGCGAAAATCATCCAGGGCCTCGACAACCCGGAACTGGACAGCCGACTGGGGCGGGACGCCGCGGAACTGCGTGACGAGATTGACCTGGTCCGCGGCGCCAGCCACGAATTTGACCTGGCGGCCTACCTGAGTGGTGAGCAGACGCCGGTATTCTTCGGCTCCGCGATCAACAATTTTGGCGTTACCCCCCTGCTCGACGCTTTCGTTACGCATGCGCCGCCCCCGGGTCCCAGGGCAACGATCCGACGTACCGTGGCGCCCGATGAACCGGCACTGACCGGTTTTGTGTTCAAAATCCAGGCGAATATGGACCCGGCGCACCGGGACCGGGTCGCCTTCATGCGGGTCTGCTCCGGGCGTTTTTCCGGCGGCATGAAAATGCAGCATGTCCGGCTCGGAAAAATGGTGAAAGCCGCCAACGCACTGACCTTCATGGCGCAGGAACGGGAACAGGTCGAGACGGCCTGGCCGGGCGATATTGTCGGCCTGCACAACCACGGCACCATCGCGATCGGCGACACCTTTACCGAGGGGGAATCCCTGCAGTTCACCGGCATTCCCCACTTTGCTCCCGAGTTATTCCGCCGCGCCCAGTTGCGTGATCCGCTCAAGTTGAAGGCCCTGCAGAAAGGGCTGGCCCAGCTTTCCGAAGAGGGCGCAACCCAGTTCTTCCGGCCCCGCAACAGCAACGACCTGATCCTCGGGGCCGTGGGAATCCTGCAGTTCGACGTGGTCGCTTACCGGCTGAAAAACGAGTACGGGGTCGAGGCGTCGTTTGAAGCCGTCAATGTTCAGACGGCGCGCTGGATAAGCAGCGAGGACGAAAAAAAGCTGGCGGACTTCTCACGCCAATTGCACAACAACCTGGCCGAGGACGGCGCCGGCCACCTGGTCTACCTGGCCCCGAGCCGGGTGAACCTGCAACTGACCCAGGAGCGTTGGCCCGGAATCCGTTTCGCCGCAACCCGGGAAACAACGATATTCGCTGAATGACCCCATGATGATTCCCGCTTCTCCACTTCGCTGGCTGTTCCCTGACCGGGATCGCCGCCGGATGATCTGGAGGATTGCGCTGCCCATCATGGGCGGCATGATGTCGCAGAACGTTCTCAACCTGGTGGACATTGGCATGGTCGGCCGGCTGGGGGACCACGCACTGGCTGCGACCGGAATTGGCGGCTTTACCAACTACCTGGCCATATCGTTCATCATCGGCCTGTCGGCCGGTGTCCAGGCCCTGGCAGCCCGCAGGGTGGGTGAAGGTCGCGATTCCGAGACCGCAATCCCGTTGAACGGCGGACTGATGCTGGCCCTGATGATCGGCCTGCCGCTGTGTATCGCACTGATCGCCGCAACACCCTATGCCTTTACTTTTTTGACCGAAGACGCCGAAGTCAGGGAAATGGGAATCCCCTACCTCCAGGTCCGGATCGTCAGCATGATCGCCGTGGGCATGAATTTTTCTTTCCGCGGGTACTGGAGCGCCATCCATATGGCCGGCGTTTATCTGCGAACGCTGCTGATCATGCATGCGATCAACATCTTCCTGAACTGGGTGTTGATTTTTGGCAACCTGGGCGCGCCGGAACTGGGTGTTTTCGGGGCCGGGCTGGCGACTACCATCGCCCTCTACTGCGGCACCGCGCTGTATTTTTTCTTTGCCTACCGGCACGCCAGGACCCGGGGTTTCCTGCAGGGCATTCCCTCGAGATCCACCTTGTGGCAGCAGTTCAGGTTGTCGCTTCCCAGCAGTCTCCAGCAGTTGTTTTTCTCGGCCGGGCTGGTCACGCTGATCTGGATCGTGGGCCGCATCGGCACGGCCGAGGTGGCCGCGGTCAATATACTCATGACGTTCCACATCACCGCCATCCTGCCGGCCTTCGGCGTGGCGCTGGCCGCAACGACCCTGGTGGGAAACGCCCTGGGCAGGGGTGATGCGGATGACGCCGCCGCCTGGGGCTGGAACTGCGCCGCGCTGACCTTTACCTACGGCGTGATCATGAGCCTGTTGCTGATTCCACTGGCGGACCCGATTCTGCGCGTCTTCCTGACCAATCCGGAAACCCGGCAACTGGCCTATCTGCCGATGGTGCTGTGGGCGCTGATGATCAGCTTCGATGCGGCCGGAATGGTGTTGATGAACGCACTGATCGGCGCCGGTGACACGCGCCGCAGCATGTACATCAGCCTGCTCTGGCAATGGACATTTTTTCTCCCGCTGGCCTTCCTCACCGGGCCGGTTCTCGGATTCGGACTGGTCGGAGTCTGGATCGTCAACAGCCTCTACCGGATAGGCCAGGCCTTGAATTGCGGATCGCAATGGGCAGGCCGCAAATGGGAAGCCATCCGGATTTAGGGAATCTCTGATCAATTACGCCCGGAGCGCGTTTCCATCCTGAAAATAGTGTATAAAACACAGACCACGGGAGAGAGCCTTTCATGATTGGAACCATTGCTTTTGGGATTTTCGGCCTCGTTGTCCTGGTCAGTATCGCGTTTGGCTTTTCCTCAAAACGCGGAATAATCGACTGGAAACTGGTCGCTTCCGGAATCGGCCTGCAGTTGTTGTTCGCAGTCATCGTGATCCTGGTTCCGGGTGGCCGTGAATTTTTTGAAGGTCTCAGCAGCATTTTCGTGCGCGTCATCAGTTTCGCGATGGAAGGCGCGACTTTCATTTTTGGCCCCCTCGCCAACCCGTCGAACCTCGGTTTCATTTTTGCCTTCCAGGTGCTTGCCCACCATCATTTTCTTCGCAGCATTGATGTCAGTGCTTTATCACATCGGACTGATGCAAAAAATTGTGCAGGCGATGGCATGGGTGATGCTGAAAGTCATGCGCACCAGTGGCGCCGAATCCCTGTCAGTCGCCGCCAACGTCTTCGTCGGGCAGACCGAAGCGCCCCTGGTGGTGCGGCCTTATATTTCCCGGATGACCGAATCGGAGTTGTTCACGATGATGGTCGGCGGCATGGCGACGATCGCCGGGGGCGTGCTGGCGGCCTATATCACCATGCTCGGTGGTGCGGATGAGGCCATGCGGCTGTTCTACGCCAAGCACCTGCTTTCAGCCAGCATCATGGCGGCTCCGGCCACCATCGTCATTGCGAAAATCCTGAAACCGGAGACCGGAGAATCCCTGACGCGCGGCGAAGTGAAGTTGCACGTGGAGAAAACGGCGACCAACGTCATCGAAGCGGCGGCCAACGGCGCGGCCGACGGCTGGCGCCTGGCGCTCAATGTCGGCGCCATGCTGCTGGCCTTCATCGCCCTGATCGCGATGATCGATTACCCGCTGGACCTGCTGGGTGATTGGCTGGGCTGGGATGCCGCGACCGGAAGAGACCTGAGCCTGTCCACCCTGCTGGGTTACGCATTTTCACCGTTCGCCTGGGTCATCGGCGTGCCCTGGCAGGACGCAATAACCGTGGGCGGGCTGATCGGTGAAAAAGTCGTCACCAATGAATTTGTAGCCTACGCCCACATGACCGAGATCCAGGACACCATGAGCCCGAAGGCACTGCTGATTTCAACCTACGCCCTGTGTGGCTTCGCCAACTTCTCTTCGATTGCAATTCAGATTGGCGGCATTGGCGGCATCGCTCCGGACCGTCGTTCCGACCTGGCGCGACTGGGACTGCTCGCAGTTCTTGGCGGCACGCTGGCGACCATGATGACGGCGACCATCGCCGGTGTCCTGACGAGCATTGCCTGAAGTGTCAGGCCATTCGCAATTTGCCCTGTTTTCCCAACGGCGCTTTATGCCGTTTTTCATGACCCAGGGCCTGGGCGCTTTCAACGACAATATATTCAAGAACGCGCTGGCCGCGCTGCTGGTATTCGAGGCCAGCAGCCTCTTTGCGCTCAACACCGACCAGTTGGTCAATTTGAGCGCCCTGGTTTTCATTCTGCCATTTTTTCTTTTTTCCGCGCTGTTCGGGCAATTCGCGGACAAGTACGAGAAATCGATACAGATTCGCCGGGTAAAATTGTTCGAGGTCGTGATCATGCTGCTGGCCACGCTTGGTTTCTGGCTGCACAACATACCGTTGCTGATGTTCGTGCTGTTTCTGCTTGGGCTGCAGTCGACCATTTTCGGGCCGATCAAGTACGGAATACTGCCCCAGATACTGCGCCGGGAAGAACTGGTCGGCGGCAATGCCCTGATCGAAATGGGAACGTTTGTGGCCATCCTGGCCGGCACGATAGCGGGGCCGCTATTGGCCGGGGTTGAAGTGGATTGGCCCTACTGGGTCAGCGCCGCGTGCCTGGCGGTCGCCGTCGCAGGTTATGTCTACAGCCGCGGGATTCCGACGGCCGAAGCCGCTTCGCCGGACCTGGAGATCAACTGGAATATATTCACCGAAACCAGCCGCAACCTGAAGTTCATCAACCTTAACCAGACGGTGCTCAACAGCGTGCTGGGAGTCTCGTGGTTCTGGTTTTTCGGCGCCACGTTCCTGGTCCAGATTCCCAGTTACAGCCAGAACGTTCTGGGTGGCGACGAGGGATTGATGTCCGCTTTGCTGGGATTGTTCATTATCGGGATCAGCACCGGTTCCCTGTTATGTGAAAAGCTCTCGGGCAAGCAGGTTGAAATCGGCCTGGTTCCGTTCGGCGCCATCGGCCTGACCCTGTTTGGCCTGGATCTTTACCTGGCGTCGCCGGCAACACCAACTGCCGGCCTCACCGCCCTGGAGTTCCTGTCCGGTGGCCAAAACTGGCGCATTATTGCCGACCTGCTCCTGATCGGCGTGTTTGGCGGCTTCTATATCGTGCCGTTATACGCACTGATCCAGTCGCGGTCTGAACCCGCCCACCTGAGCCGGGTGATCGCAGGCCTCAATATTCTCAACGCGCTGTTCATGGTGGTTGCAGCCGTGATGGCCATGCTGATCCTCGGGCCGGCCGGACTCGAAATTCCCCACCTGTTCCTGATTTCGGCGATTCTGAACGCAGTGGTCGCCGTTTATATCTTTACCCTGGTACCCGAATTCCTGATGCGGTTCCTGGTCTGGATACTGATCCACACGATATACCGGGTGCGGGTGAAGGGCCTGGATCACATCCCCGAAGAGGGTCCGGTCGTCGTCGCCAGCAACCACGTCAGTTTCGTCGATCCACTGATCATCGGCGGCATGATCCGGCGGCCGGTGCGGTTTGTCATGTATTACAAGATATATAAAATTCCGGTGTTGAACTTCATATTCAGGACCGGCAAGGCGATTCCGATTGCCGGGCGGTCTGAAGACCCGGAAATCCTGGAAAACGCCTACCGTCGAATGCACGGGGTGCTGGGGGACGGGGATGTCCTGGGCATTTTTCCGGAGGGCAGGATTACCCCGGATGGCGAAATCCAGGAATTCAAGCGCGGAATCGACAAGATCATTTCCGAACAACCGGTGCCGGTGGTCCCGATGGCCCTGTGCAACCTGTGGGGCTCATTGTTCAGCCGCCGGGATCCCCTGCACAAACGGCGGCCTTACAAACTCTGGTCCCTGATCGAGCTGAGGATTGGCGAGCCTATTCCGCCGGAACAGGTCACCGCCGAAAGGCTGCAGCAGGAAGTCGAGAAACTGCGGGGTGCGGACCGCTAACGCCTTGGTGCAATATGCGGGCTAATCCCGGGTGGTTCCGCACTTCCAGCAACGCGCGAAATTCCCCTCGACATCAATCCCGCATTCCGGGCAAACCCAGTCTTCACCGGCATCCTCGACCGGCAGGTCCAGTTTCAGCAGCTCAATGGCCCTCGCCAGGTCCTTTTCGTCCAGCACATATAGCTGCGGAACCACTTCGACAAAGGGTAATTCGCCGACGACCGAGGAACTGTACTGGTTCCTGATGAACGTCTTGATGCCCTGCGACTCGAGCAGGGACTGCATCTGCCCAACCCGGCTGAAATCGAAGTTTTCAAACACCTTGATCATGGATCGTCGTGCTGCCCGTCCTGCGCCGGCCTGAACTCGAGGGAGGCCGAATTGATGCAATAGCGCATCCCCGTTGGCGGTGGTCCATCCGGGAAAATATGCCCTAGGTGGGCATCGCAATGGCGGCAAAGAAGCTCGACCCGGCGCATTCCGTGGCTGGTGTCCGGGCGTTGTACGATGTTGGCCTCTTCGAGTTCCGAGTGAAAACTCGGCCAGCCGCAGCCGGCATTGAACTTGCTGTCCGAGTCGAACAAGGGCTGGCCGCAGCAAACACAATGGTAATGGCCCTTGTCCCAAACCTGTTCGTAGGCCCCGCTGAACGGTGCTTCGGTACCCGCTTGCCGGGTGACGCGGTATTGTTCCGGGGTTAATTGCTCGCGCCATTCCCGGTCGGTCTTGCTAATTTTTCCCATGCAGGCATATTACCCCCATCGTGAGAGTCCTGTCACAAACCGGAAACGGCCGCACGGAGCGCATGTTCTTGCGGGGCTTGCTGCCGGCTGTCGGCGCACTGTGCCTGGCGGCCTGCGCCTCGCCGGCCTATTACTCACAGGCCATATCCGGCCACCTGGACCTGATGCACCAGCGGAAAAGCATCACCGATATCCTGGAATCCGGATCAGCCAGCCCCGAACTGGTCCGCGAATTGGAATTGTCAGTAGAAATCCGGCAATTTGCGATCACCCGGCTGCAATTGCCGGATAACGCCAGTTACACGCAATTTGTAGAAACCGGCCGGGACGCCGTTACCTGGAACGTTTTAGCCGCTGGAGAATTTTCCATCGATCCAAAGCGATGGTGCTTCCTGGTTTCAGGCTGTGTGCCCTACCGGGGGTATTTCAATCAGCAAAAAGCTGAAAATTTTGCTGCGAAACTCGCCCGGCAAGGCTACGACACCGCAGTTTCACCGGCCATTGCCTATTCAACACTGGGTTGGTTCGATGACCCCCTGCTGGACACCATGTTTCAATACAGCGACGGGCAACTGGCCGGATTCATTTTTCACGAACTGGCTCACCAGCAACTTTATGTGCCCGGAGATACCGATTTCAACGAGTCGTACGCCAGCTTCGTGGAAGAGACCGGCGTCAGGTTGTGGCTGGAGTCCAGCGGAAGACAACAGGAGTTGCCGGGCTGGCTGGAGCGGCAGGCCGCGGGCCTGCAATTCAACGCGTTGCTGCAGGACGCCATCACGAAACTCAAGGCGGTCTATTCAAGCGGGCTACCGGCGGACCGGATGAGGAAGGAGAAATCGGCCGTACTCGAAAATCTGCGGTCGGACTACCGCTCGCTGGTCGAATCGCGGTGGCGCGGCCGCGATTACTTCGCGCCGTTTTTTTCCGGCGAACTGAACAACGCCAGCCTGGCGCTGGTTAACAGCTACCGTGGAGGATCCTGCGTCTTCGAAATGCTCTACCGGGAAGCCAACCAGGATATGGGCCGATTCCAGCAACTGGCGGCGTCCCGGGCCGAACTGGGAAAAGATCAAAGACGGGACTGGCTGAATCAACCTTGTGAGGTCATTGCGTCCGGCACCGATCTGTGACAACTTACCCCGAACCAGCATGGCTCAAGACCAACAGCGCTAAGACCTTTGCCTTTATTTCAGCTTTCAATTAGGGAACCCCTGTTCAATGATGCACGGGCGCGACGGTGTCTTTGCGGGATGCTCCGGCTCGCTTTTGGTGAGCGTGGTTGGGTGATTCCCAATGAGCGAATCGAAACGGGGCGGAGCGCCCGCAAAGGCCCGTCCCGTAAGGGTTTCGCCGCAAAAGCCGCATCTCGCACACAGCCCGCCTCGGCCATAGCGACGGCTATTGTCACGCGCAACGGCATTCCGACAGGGCTTCTTTGCCTTCGGCAAAACCGCCCTATCTTCATTGCCTGCGCTCGGCCCGCTGCGCACAATCTGCGGCTTTTGCGGCAGAAACGCGCTCCGCGCATCATTGAACAGGGGTTCCCTGGCAGGTTACCGGCTGCATTCGCGCTATGCGCGTGCCTGTTGTCGTGTGCCCCGGAACTGTTTGGCCAGCAGGGCTCAGAGGATGCGCCCGTCGACCACCGGGTATTTTCCTGTCCCGATTCCAGGATGGGTCCCGCCATTCCGCCGGCCCCGGATCGCAGCCAGGCTCCCATCGTCATTTATGCCAAGGCCCTGGACGCCAGCAAAACCGAGCAAGGACAGGCCAGCGGCAACGTCGAGTTATTCCGACTCGACCAGCACATGAAAACCGAACAGGTGCTGTATGACCCGGTCAAAGAGGTCGTCACCCTGCCGGGCAGGGTCGACTATGAAGACCAGCAGGTCTGGATCACCGGCCAGGAAGGGTATTACAGTTTTCCCGATGAATCCGGGCACTTCTCGCTGATCAATTATGGTCTGACCGGCACCAGCGCTAACGGCAGCGCCGAATATATCCAGTTAAGCAGCGGCAACTCCACGCAACTCCGCCAATTGAACTACACATCCTGCCCGGGCGACCGCCCTGACTGGCAGTTGCAGGCCAGGGAACTCGAACTCGATCATGATAAGGGCTGGGGTGTGGCGCGCGGTGCGAAGCTCCTGTTCAAAGGCGTTCCGATCGTTTACGCGCCTTATTTCACGTTTCCGATCGACGACCGCCGGAAAAGCGGATTCCTCATTCCCAGTTTCGGTCAGACCAACGACAGCGGCCTGGAAGTCGCTGTGCCATGGTACTGGAACATAGCCCCAAACCAGGACGCCACGCTGGAGCCACGCTACTTTTCCGATCGCGGTTTCATGATGTCGGGGCAATACCGTTTCCTGACGCAGCGTACCAATGCGCAGCTCGATTTCGACTATATGCCGGATGACCGTATCCGGAACGAAAATCGTTACCACTACTTTCTGGAGCATAACGCCTACCCCAAACGCCGGTGGAATTCCCAGATCATTCTCGACCGGGTCAGTGACGACCGCTACTTTCAGGATTTCGGAACCAACCTGGCGGAAACATCCATCCAATTCCTCAGGAGCAGTGGCACCCTGACCGGTAGCGGGCGTTACTGGGATTTTGAATTGATGGCAGATGACTTCCAGGTACATCGACGATACCATTACCCCCAATAACCAGCCCTACCGGCGCCTGCCCCGAATTTTATACTGGCTGGATCACCCATTGGGGCAAAGTGGCCTGTTCGCGGGATTGAATTCGGAACTGGTTTATTTCGACCGGGACCTGGGAGTGACCGGGACGCGGCTCGACCTCTACCCGAATATTTACTGGAACCGCTATACCAGCTGGGGCTTTATCAAGCCTGGCGTTGGACTCCGGTATACCAAGTATGACCTCGATTATCATGGCGCGCCGGGAGATGAATCCCCGGACCGGAACACCCTGATTGCCAGCCTGGACGCCGGGCTGATTTTCGACCGCACCACCGCAAAAGGCGATTTGCAGACACTCGAGCCCCGGCTTTTTTACCTCTACGTGCCCTATAAAAATCAGGATGACCTGCCCAACTTCGATACCGCCGAGTTCACGTTCGGATACAGCCAGCTTTTCAATACCAACCGCTTCGCCGGAGCCGACCGCCAGAGTGGCGCGAACCAACTCTCCGTTGCAGTGACCACCAACAAGTACGATGGCCTGACCGGGCGATCGCTTTGGAGCCTGAGCCTGGGCCAGATTTTCTATTTCAGGGATCAGCAGGTCCAGCTGGGAGATGTCCCGCCACAGAATCCCGGATCGTCGCCTTTTCTCGGCGAATTTGCCTGGTATTTTTCACCCCGCTTCAGCGCCGTAACCGGGGTGCAATGGAATTGGCAGCGCAACGAGATCGATGTGGGAACGATCGGGTTCAACTACCAGGGCACCCACGGAGAACGCCTCCGCTTCGATTACCGTTACCGCCGCGACCGGGTGGACCAGTTTGATTTCCGCGTTTTCTGGCCGATCAACGAAAGCTGGCGTATTTTGTCCCGCGTGAATTATTCCTTCGCCGAAAACGACATGCTCGAGGTCCAGGGAGGGCTGGAATACGAGAGCTGCTGCTGGGCGCTCAGAACGGTTTTCCGGCGTTACCTGAAGGACCGCGACGGGGATTACCGCGATGGCATCTATTTCGAAATTAACCTGAAAGGACTGGCCAGCGTGGGAAGCCAAAATCAGCAACTGTTCGACGACTGACGGTATGGAGTAGAATGAACCCTTTTCGGAGAAGCCGTTGATGATTCGTCGTTTTCCTTCCTGGTCAGTCCGGGCCGTATTGTTTCTGCTCGTCACGGCAGGCCTGCTGAGCCCGGGCGCCGCCTTTGCCCAGGCAACCGGCGCCACCACGCCTATTGACTCCATCGTCGCACTGGTCGACGAGGATGTCATTCTGCGCAGCGAACTGGATATGGCGGTAGCGGGAATCGTAGACAGGATCAAGGCGAGTGGCGAGGCCATGCCTCCGCAACACCTGCTGGAAAGCCAGGTGCTCGAACGGTTGATCATCCGTGAAATACAGGTTCAGCGTGCCATGCAGACCGGCATCCGGATCAGTGACGCCGATATCGACCAGGCCCTGGTGACCCTGGCCCAGCAAAACAACATGACTATGCAGCAATTACGGCAGGTCATCGAGGGTGATGGCGAGGACTTTGCGGAATTCCGCCGCAACATCGGCGAGGAACTGATGACGGAAAGACTGCGGCAGCGCATTGTTGCGTCCATGGAGCCGATCACCGAATCCGAGGTGGATATCCTGCTTGCCTCCGAAGACCATGCAGGTGGGGAATACAACGTTTCTCACATCATGATCGGACTACCGGACGGACCGACGCCCGCGCAGGTGGAGGCCGCCCAGCTCAAGGCTGACGACATCTACGAACGCCTGGTCAACGGCCTGGACTTCGCTTCCGCTGCAATCAGTTACTCGGATGGCCAGGAAGCACTGGAAGGCGGCCTGGTCGGATGGCGCGACCTGAACAGCGTGCCGGCGTTTTTTGCCGATGCTGTCAGGGGCTTGCAACCCGGCGAGTTTACCCACCCGATCCGCAGTCCCGCCGGGTTCCACATCATCAAGGTAAACGATTTCCGTGAAGAGCGGCAGGTCGTGGTCAAGGAATACCACGCCCGGCACATCATGGTGGAGATCGACGAACTGATGACGCCGCGCCTGGCCATGGACACCATCCTCGAAATCAAGCAGAAACTGGCTGATGGCGAAGATTTTGAAGTCCTGGCCAAAGAGTATTCCGATGACCCGACCAGCGCCAACCTGGGTGGAGACATGGGCTGGTTTCCGCCCGAAGCTTATGGCGACCGGGTGTACCAGACGATCATCGCCATGAAACCGGGCGACGTCAGCGAACCTTTTCAGACCCAGAACGGATGGCACATCATGGAGTTGCTGGACACCCGGGAAATGGACCGCACGGAGGAAGCCATCCGTGCCGAGGCCCGCGACCAGATCATGCGCGCGAAAGCTGACCAGGAAATCGAAAAAGTGCTGAGGCAATTCCGGGACGAGGCGTTTGTTGAAATCCGGCTGCCGAGCTAGTCGGGCTGATTCGCGCCGGACCGCCCCGTTCCAGCGGACTACCGATGAACTGCCCTCAACCGATCCTGGCCGTCACACCGGGCGAACCCGCCGGTATCGGCCCGGAGATCGTGCTCAAGTTCCGTGTTGAACACCCCGAATTCCCCTTGCTCGCCGTGGCCGACCCCGACCTGCTCAGGCAAACGGTTAAAAGCCTCGAGCTGGACCTGGAAATCCGGGACTGGCAGCCCGGCCTGGAAACAGAAACCGGTGAATTGGCCTGTTTGCCGGTCCGGTTGGCCACTCCTGCCGAGCCGGGCCGTCTGAACCCGTTGAACGCTCCCTACGTTCTCGATACGCTGCGCCAGGCGGTTGCGCTGGTGCGGAAAGGACACGGCCGGCGCACTGGTTACCGGTCCCGTCCACAAGGGCGTGATCAACGAGTCGGGTTTCCCGTTCAGCGGGCACACCGAGTTTCTGGCGGAACTGGCAGGCGCCCCACAAGTGGTCATGATGCTGGCAACCGAGGGGCTTCGGGTCACCCTGGTAACCACCCACCTGCCCCTGCGCGAAGTGGCCGATGCGCTTATCCCGGAAAAACTGGAGGCCGTCATCCGCATCACCGAACAGGCGTTGCGCACGCGGTTCGGTATCCGGCAGCCGCGCCTGCAAATCCTCGGCTTGAACCCTCATGCGGGAGAAGGCGGGCATCTCGGCAGCGAGGAAGGCGAAATCATCATTCCGGTGATCGACCGCCTGCAGGCCGAGGGCATGCTGCTGGAAGGCCCGGTGCCGGCTGACACCGCTTTTAACCCCGGCAGGATCGCGCAATGCGACGCAGTGGTGGCGATGTACCATGACCAGGGATTGCCGGTGCTCAAGCACATGGGTTTTGGCCGGGCCGTGAACATCACGCTCGGATTGCCGTTCATCCGGACTTCGGTGGACCACGGCACGGCCCTGGACCTGGCAGGCAGCGGCAGGGCCGACACCGGGAGCCTGCACGAAGCTGTGCTTGCCGCTTCCGGCATGGCCATGCAAGAATCGGCGGGCAGCAAGTAGAACAGGGGCCGGCATGGAGCATCGGGCACGTAAACGATTCGGGCAGAATTTCCTGGCTGACCCGCAGGTGATCCAACGGATCGTCGATACCATCAACCCGGCGCCCGGGCAGATCATCCTTGAGATCGGACCGGGCCAGGCTGCGATCAGCAACCCACTGGCTGAATCCGGCGCGGAACTTCACCTGCTCGAAATTGACCGCGACCTCGCCGCGCGGCTGGAGACCCGGTTTGCCCAGGCCGGCAATGTCGTGGTTCACAGCGGAGACGCCCTGAAAACGGATTATTCCAGGATCGTTGATGGCCGGCCGTTCAGGCTGGTGGGCAACCTCCCGTACAATATCTCCACACCTTTACTGTTCCACGTCCTCAAGTGGAGGGACCTGGTTATCGACATGCATTTCATGCTGCAACAGGAAGTGGTCAAGCGGATGGCGGCCAGCCCGGGCGGGAAAGCCTGGGGAAGACTGTCCGTCATGTGCCAGGTGTATTGCGAGGTAACACAACTGTTCAACGTTCCGCCGGAAGCGTTCAGCCCGGCGCCCAAGGTCCAGTCCGGTTTTGTCAAGCTGGTCCCGCATGACAAGCCCCCCGTCGTGATACCGGATATGCAGACTTTTGAGCGGCTGGTCAGCCAGGCGTTTTCAACCAGAAGGAAAACTTTGCGAAACTGCCTGAAGGGCTTGCTGGATGCGGCCCAGATCGAAGCCGCCGGGATCGACCCGGGGCTGCGCCCGGAAACCCTCGGGGTGGCGCAATTTGCCGCCCTGGCAAGCCTGCTGGAGACCGGTCACTGAATGGCTACCTATATCGTTGGTGACATCCAGGGCTGCTACGATTCGTTACAGCTGCTGCTGGAAAAAATCCGCTTCGATCCGGCCGAAGACCATCTCTGGTCGCCGGGCGACCTGGTCAACCGTGGCAGAAAGTCACTGGAAACGCTGCGCCTGCTGAAAAGCCTGGGTGAACGCTTCACGATGACCCTGGGTAACCACGACATGTACCTGCTCAGGGAAAACTGGAAATTCCCCGAAAGCGGTTCACCAAACCACGAAATGGACACCATCCTGCAGGCTGAAGACCGGCAGGAATTGATGGGCTGGCTAAGGCACCAGCCACTGGCTCACTGGTCGTCCCGGCACAAGGTCCTGATGGTTCACGCGGGTGTCATTCCCCAGTGGACACTCGCTCAGACCCTGGCTTGCGCAGCCGAGGTCGAAAAGGTCCTGAGGTCGGAAAAATCCGGCAAGTTTTTTGCAAAAATGAACAAGAACGCCGCCAGGCGCTGGCGCGACGACCGAACCGGCTGGAAACGCAGGCTGTTGATCAGCAACATCCTGACCCGTCTGCGTTTTTGCGATATCAACGGGAAAATCCTGCACAGCGCCAGTGGCCCCCCGGGCTCTCAACGCGCGCCTTACAAGCCCTGGTTTGAGCATCCCGCGCGGCAGACACGCAAAGTGACCATTGCCTTCGGCCACTGGGCCGCGCTGGGATTGCGGATTGAAAACCACCTGTTCTGCCTGGACTCAGGCTGCGTTTGGGGCGGAAGACTGAGCGCCCTCAGGCTTGAGGACCGGCAGGTCTTCCAGGTTCCCGGGAAGTATCACAAACACCCGTTTTTCTGACCCATTCGAATACCTGGTAGGCGTAGGGATTCCGGTCATCGGCGATTTCCGTCCGCGTGCCGGCCTGCTGCCATTCCTCGGTCTGCCAGTCGGGAAACCAGGTATCCGCTTCGGGCTCGCAGTCCACCACGGTCAGAATCATGCGGTCGCAGAACGCCAGGGATTGCCGGTACAACTGCCCGCCGCCAATGATCATGACCTCTTCGCCCCTGGCCAACTCCAATGCAAGCTCCAGCGAACCGGCCAGATCGCAACCCGGCGCCTGAAACGAACCGTTCCCCGTCACGACGATGTTCTGCCGTCCGGGCAAGGGACGGCCGATGGACTCCCAGGTTTTCCGGCCCATCACGATCGGCTTGCCCATTGTCGCCGCTTTGAAGTGCCCGAGTTCCCCCGGCAAGTGCCAGGGCATCTTCCCGTCGAGGCCGATGGCGCGGTTTCGGGCCATCGCGGCGATAATCGTGATCTTCTTACCCAGCCGCATCACAACAGGTCAAAATTTCACGCGGTTCAGGCGCAATGCATTTCCGATCACCGACACCGAGCTGAAACTCATCGCGGCGGCGGCGATCATCGGGCTGAGCAGGATTCCGAACCAGGGGTACAGGAGTGCCAGCAGCCACCGGAACTCCGATACCGTTGTAGGCGAATGCAAAAAACAGGTTCTGACGGATATTCCGCATGGTGGCGCGACTCAGTTTTATGGCCTTGACGATCCCCTCGGGATCTCCGCCCATGAGCGTCACGCCGGCGGATTCTATCGCCACATCGGCACCGGTGCCCATCGCAATACCCACGTCTGCCGAAGCCAGTGCCGGCGCATCGTTAATGCCGTCGCCGGCCATCGCAACCCGGTGTCCCTGCTTCTGCAAATGGCGAACCCGTTCTGCTTTCTCACCGGGGAGCACGCCGGCAATGACTTCATCGAGGCCCAGTTGCCGGGCGACTGCGCGGGCAGTCGACTCGCTGTCGCCGGTCAGCATCACGACGCGGATCCCCTGCTTGTGAAGCGCGCGAATCGCCTGCAGGCTCGTTACCCTGATCGGATCGACCACGGCGATCAACCCGGCGGGTGCGCCGTCAACGACAACAAAAACCACGGTATGACCTTCCTCCTGCAGTTTGCGTGCCCGGCCGGGGAATTCCTCTTCTTTCAATCCCAGTGCCTGGAGCAGGCCTGAGTTGCCGACCGCAACCTCCCTGCCTTCGACCCGCCCACTGATGCCTTTGCCCGTGTGCGAACGAAATTCTTCTGCCGGCGGCAATAGCCCTGCGGTTGCCCCGCCGGCTGCCATGGCGGCAGCGACCACTGCTCCGGCCAGCGGATGTTCGCTGGCTTTTTCCAGCGCCGCCGCCAGGCGAAGCACATCCTGCTCTACGAATCCTTCAACCGCAGCAACCATCGCAACTTTAGGCCGGCCTTCGGTCAGTGTTCCGGTTTTGTCGACAACCACCGTGTCGATGCGGCGCAGCGCCTCGATGGCAGCGGCGTTACGGAACAGTACCCCGATCTGCGCACCCTTGCCGGAGGCCACCATGATCGACATCGGGGTGGCCAGGCCCAGGGCGCAGGGACAGGCAATGATCAGCACCGCAACTGCGTTGATCGTTGCAAAAGCCATTGCGGGCTCGGGCCCGAAGGAGGCCCAGGCGATAAAGGTCAATATGGCCGCGATTACCACGACAGGCACGAACCAGGCGGCCACGGCATCCACCAGTTTCTGTACCGGCGCCCGGCTGCGCTGTGCCTGCGCCACCATGTCAACAATTTGCGCCAATACCGTATCCGCGCCGACCCGCTGCGCCTCAACGACCAGGCTTCCGGTACCGTTTACAGTGGCGCCGGTTACTTTGTCTCCCGGCTCTTTGGTTACAGGAAGCGGTTCACCGCTGATCATCGATTCATCGACGGTGCTGCTGCCTTCGAGCACGACCCCGTCAACCGGTACTTTTTCACCCGGACGTATCCGTAACTTGTCTCCCACCTTGAGCTGGTCAATCGGCACATCCCGCTCATGGCCACAAGGCGTCAGGCGCCGCGCGGTTTTAGGCGCCAGGCCCAGCAAGCTCTTGATCGCTTCACCGGTTTTACCCCGGGCCCGCAGCTCCAGTACCTGCCCCATCAGCACCAGGGTTATGATCACCCCGGCTGCTTCAAAATACAGATCGACCTGCCCGTCACTCCGGCGAAAAGAATCCGGAAACAACCCGGGAAACATGAGTGCAACGACACTGTAGACATAGGCGACCCCGGTACCCAGGGCGATCAGCGTGAACATGTTGGGGTGCCGGTTCAGAATGGATTGCCAGCCCCGAACGAAAAACGGCCATCCCGCCCACAGCACCACCGGGGTTGACAGCAGGAACTCGGCCCAGCGAGCGGTACGCGGGGACAGAACCCGGTCAAAGCCGGGCAGCATGCCACCCATGGCGATCACGAAAGAGAGGAACCGTCAGGATCAGCCCGATCACGAATCGCCGGCGCATGTCCGCAAGCTCGGGGTTGTCCTCCTGTTCTTCCAGCGTGACGGTTTCAGGCTCAAGCGCCATTCCGCATGAAGGACAGACTCCCGGCCCTTCGTTACGGACTTCCGGGCACATGGGACAGACATAAACGGGTAGCGTCATGGCGATTACACCGCGATCGGGGCGCTGATTGCAGGGTGACATTGATATCCCTGCAATTCAAAGTCCTCGTATCGAAAGCCGAAAAGGTCTTTCCGGTCCGGGTTGATTTTCATGACCGGCAAGGGGAATGGTTTACGACCCAACTGGGTTTTCACCTGTTCCATGTGGTTCAGGTAGATATGCACATCGCCGAATGTGTGGACGAAATCTCCAGGCTCAAGGCCGACAACCTGGGCAATCATCATCGTGAGCAGTGAGTACGAGGCAATATTGAAAGGCACACCCAGGAACACATCCGCGCTGCGCTGGTATAACTGGCAACTGAGTCTGCCGTCTGCGACGTGAAACTGGAACATCGTATGGCAGGGCGGTAAGGCCTGCAAGCCCATCGCCGCATTGTCCCGGGGGCTGCGCGACTCGTCCGGCAACAGGGCCGGGTTCCAGGCCGAAATGATGTGGCGCCGGGAATCCGGCTTGCTTTTGAGATCCTTCAGCAGTTGCGCCACCTGGTCGATCCGGCGGCCATCCGGCGCAATCCATTTACGCCATTGGGCGCCATAAACGGGCCCCAGGTCACCGTCATCTGCAGCCCATTCATCCCAGATGCGTACGCCGTTTTCGTTCAGGTAACGGATATTGGTATCGCCAGCCAGGAACCAGAGCAGTTCGTGGATGATCGATTTGAAATGCAGTTTCTTGGTGGTGACCGCGGGAAAGCCGTCAGCCAGGTCGAAGCGCATCTGGTAGCCGAAATGACTGACCGTTCCGGTGCCGGTGCGATCGGATTTGGAGGTTCCATGATCCAGTATGTGTTGCAACAGATCCAGGTAGGTTTGCATTATTTACCCCGGCTCCGATAAGCAAAAGCCATAATGACGAGTCCGGCCAGGACCATGGGGAGCGACAGCAACATGCCCATGGTCAGCCATTCGCCGGCGATAAATCCGATCTGCCCGTCGGGCTCCCGGAAGAATTCCGCCAGGAACCGGAAGCAGCCGTAACCGGCCAGGAAAAACCCGGAAACGGCTGCCGCCGGCCGGGGCTTGCTGGAAAAAATGGCCAACAGGATAAACAGGCAGAGCCCTTCCCCCAGCGCCTGGTAGATCTGGCTGGGATGCCTTGCCAGGTGATCCAGTGCGCCGACCCTCCAGGCCGCCTCCAGTTCCGCAGACTGCCATCCTCCGGGTTGTATCGAGTTGGGAAAGATCATCGCCCAGGGCGCGTCGCTGAAGCGGCCCCACAACTCACCGCCGATAAAATTACCGATCCTGCCCAGGCCGAGCCCAACCGGAACCAGCGGCGCCACGAAATCGGACACCTGCCAGAACGTGCGCCCGGTGCGCCGGCCGAACCACCAGATGGCGACCAGTGATCCGATCAGGCCACCGTGAAAAGACATACCCCCCTGGGTGATGCGAAACAGGAACATCGGGTTCTCGACGAAGTCCGGGAAAGCGTAGAAGAAAACATAGCCCAGCCGTCCGCCAATCACCACGCCCAACATGGCGTAAAACAGGAAATCGCCGACATCCTGGCTGTTCCAGCCCCACCAGGTCCGGTTTCTTGCGAGCCAACTGCCGTAAGCCCAAAAAAACAGGAACGCCAACAGGTACGTGATTCCATACCAATGAACGTTCAAGGGGCCCAGTGAAAAAGCGACCGGGTCGAAGGCGATAAAAGGATAACTGGAACTGCTCACAACGTGCTGTGCTCGGTCTCTGAGGTGAAAATTCCATTTTTTGGACTGGCTGTGGCAGCATATGTCAGCCACCCCCGCTCCGCAAGTCAGTAAGATCATGAACCGGCCGAGGGTGCCAAAACGAGCCAGGGCTTGTTCGCACTATTTTGAACAGGCTCTGACGGCACTGATCGGGTAGACTGCTACCTGGAGGAACCGCCGGGCGATTCCTCACCCGGCAGTAACGATCCAAATAGTGTGAACAGGCCCTGATATATGCTCGAACTTGCGCTTCCCAATTCGCACGCACTCGCCGTGATGGTTCTCATCTTCGCGGCGTTGATCCTGTTCACGCGCGAAAGCATTCCACTGCAAACCACCAGCCTCCTGGTCCTGGTCGCGCTCAGCGTGGGTTTCACCCTGTTTCCCTTTGAGTCCGACGGGCGCACGCTGCAGGCCAGTGATTTCTTCCTCGGTTTTGGTCACAAGGCGCTGGTGGCAGTCTGCGCCCTGATGATTGTCGGGCAAGGACTGATCAGGACGGGCGCGCTGGAACCGGTCGGCAGAATACTGGCCAGGCTCTGGCGCAAGGGTCCGGCCTTTTCGCTGCTTCTCACCATTCTGATCACCGCAGTATTGAGCGCCTTCATCAACAACACGCCGATCGTGGTATTGATGCTCCCGATCCTGATGGGCGTCGCTGTCCGCACCGGCGGATCAGCGTCCGGCAGCCTGATACCCATGGGTTTTGCCAGCATCCTGGGTGGCATGGCCACGACGATCGGAACCTCGACCAACCTGCTGGTGGTCAACGTCGCGGCTGACATGGGCATGGACCCATTCAACATGTTTGATTTCCTCGGCCCTGTCCTGATCGCCGGTTTTTTCGCCACCATCTACCTGTGGCTGTTGGCCCCGCGGATGATCCCCGAAAGGCAGGCGCCGATGAGTGGCGCCGTGGCAAGACTCTACACGGCCCAGATCCGGCTGGACAAGAACAGCACCGTGGTCGGCAAGATCCTCGCTGACGCGACCCGCGGTTTGGGAGAAGGTTTCAAAGTTGAGTCGATCCAGCGGGGCAAGGGCGTATTCATCAATCCGCTGCCCGACGTCGTGCTCAAACCGGGTGATCGGCTGACCACCAGTGACACCCAGGAAAATCTGCGCGAGTTTTCCCGCGCGCTGGGCGGCACATTGTTCTCCGGCGACCAGGCCGTTGATGCCCAGCACCCGTTGAGCGACGAAGGACAGCAAATTGCGGAAGTCGTGATTACGCCGGCGTCCCGGCTCATCGGGGTGCGCATCGGTAACGCCAGGCTGAGGTCGCAATACGGGCTCCGACTGCTGGCATTCGACCGCTATGAAGAATCCCAGGAAAGAAAGTCGCCGGGTCTCGACGAGGTCCAGATACGCTCGGGCGATGTGCTGCTGGTCCAGTCAACCCCCGAGAACCTGCGTGAACTGAAAGAAACCGCCGATTTCCTGGTCCTTGACGGAACCATTCAGCTACCCAGCACCAAGAAAGCGCCTATCGCCCTGGCCACCATGGGGGGCGTCGTGGCTTTGGCGGCGTTTGACATCATGCCGATCGAAATCAGCGCCATCCTGGGTTTCACCGTGCTGATCCTGAGCGGCTGCCTGAACTGGAAAGACGCGATGAACGCGTTGAGCACCCAGGTGATCCTGATCATCGTGGCGTCACTCGCCATGGGTGCGGCGCTGCTGAAAACCGGCGGTGCCGATTACCTGGCAAAGCTTTTTGTCTATGTCACTTTCGGCGCCCCGTCCTGGGTGGTGCTGGGCGGGTTGATGCTGATGATGGGCATCATGACCAACATCGTGTCCAACAATGCCGCCGCCGTGATTGGCACCCCGATTGCGATTGGAATCGCGCAGCGTCTTGGATTGCCGCTTGAACCGTTCGTGCTGGCCGTGCTGTTCGGCGCCAACCTGTCTTTCGCCACGCCGATGGCTTACCAGACCAATATTCTGCTGATGAATGCAGGCGGCTACAAATTCAGTGATTTCGTGCGGATCGGGGTGCCGCTGGCCATTGGCCTCTGGCTGATCCTGACCGCTGTCCTGGTCTGGGCCTACGGCCTATAGGAGCAGTTCGGGGGCCAGCCTGTGACAACCGGCCTTATCGTGGGAGCCTCAGGCTTGATTGAAAGGTTCGGTCTGCGGATCGCTGAATTCATGGCAGGACCATTCCACGCGCTGTTCCGGACTTGCATGCGGAGCCGCCCGCTCGATCGACTGCATTAAGACGGGTTTGCAGGCCTTTCCGGTTGGCAATCTGAATGTTCAGGCCGGGCCTTGCGTTCAGTTCCAGGATAAGCGGGCCCAAGTCCCGATCAAGCACGATATCGACACCCAGGTAACCCAGCCCGACCGCTTCGTAACAATTGGCTGACATGGATACGATCCGGTTCCAGTACGGAACCTGGAAACCGGCAATTTCCGCCCCCGTATCCGGGTGTATTGAAACGGCGCTGTTATCCGAAACACCGCCGACCGTGATGCCGCTGCCGATATCCACCCCCACACCGATGGCCCCCTGGTGCAAATTGGCCTTGCCGTGCGATCGCCGGGTGGGCAGGCGGGCCATCGCCATGACCGGATAACCCCGGTACACGATCACCCGGATATCCGGCACGCCGAGGTAGGTCAGATTCGAGAAAGCCGGATCGAAATGCACCAGGGATTCGAACATGGCCACATCGGGCTGCCCGCCCAGCGAATACAGGCCGCTGATCACGTTGGTCAAGTGGTGCTCGAGGTCGGCCTGCAGTACGAGCGCGCCATCGGAATTGACGAAGTAATCCGATTTGCGGTCCTTGATAATGAGGATGCCGTCTCCGCCGCTGCCGTGGGCGGGTTTGATCACGAACTCGTTTATATCCCCGATAAGCTCAACGAGGTGCGACGCCTGCTGCATGTAGGAAGCAATCGCGAGGAGCTTCGGAACCGCAAGACCACGCTCCTGGAGCCGGGATTTGCATAACACCTTGTCATCCACCAGCGGGAAAAACCGCCGCGGGTTCCATTTCAGAATGTAATCGCCGTTGCGGCGATTCAGGCCGAGCACCCCGGATGCTCTCATCCGTGTCGAGAATGTTCGACATGCTCAGGGTTTATCCTGCACGGCAATTTCCCGAAATCGCTTCAGCTCGGTCAAACGGAACCCGGTGTAGCGGCCCAGCGCCACGATCAGGCCGAGAACGACGAAGTTGACTTCCGGGAAGACGGTGACCCAGTAAGCGAGTATGTCTACCGAGATGATCGAGTAAGCCAGCGCCGCCATAAACAGGGTTCCCAGCCCTTCACGTATCGAAGTCGCACCGCCGCGCTCTTCCCAGACGATCGACATGCGTTCAATCACCATGGAAATGATCACCATCGGAAACAGTGAAACGGAAAGACCGGTTTCTATTCCAAGCCGGTGACTGAGCAGGCTGATGCTTGTCATCAACAGCACCACAATCGTGACTACCGCGGCAAGCCTGGGTATCAGCAGCAAGCGCAGGCGCTCGAGGTAAAACCGGAAAACCAGGCCCAGGGAAACGATCAGGACGAAAAGCACGATACCCTTGACCAGTTCAGTCTCCCGGAAAGCGAGGGCGATCAGCACCGGGGCGAATGTGCCGAATGAACTCAAGCCGATGAAATTTCTCAGAATCACGATCACCAGGATCCCGAACGGAACCATCAGCAACACTTCGTAAACGGATTGTGTCTGGACAGGAAGTTCAAGCAGTGACAGCCGCCCGATCAGCGAGTCGTTGAGCGCGGTTCTCTGCGTCGCCAGTTCGAGTGAGCTCGCCACGCGGCGCTTTACCGATATCTGCAGGTCGCTGATCCGGGCGCCGCTTACATTGACCATTTCCTCGTCTCCGCGCCACCAGATCATGAATTGCGGTGGAATACCCGAGTGGCCGGTAAGCGGATCGTAAATCAGCCAGTCGCCGTCAGCCCATACCGCCAGCATGGTTTTCATTTCCGATCTTTGAATGTCGTTCTGCAACTGGATCCCGTGGATCACCAACGATGGAATCTGCGCAGCGGCCAGCAGGGTCCGGGCCAGCCTGACGTGTTCCGCCGAAGATTCAACTTCGTCCAGGAAAAGCTTGAAATTCGAATCTTTGGCTTTACCGTTCAGCCGATCCAGGATTGCCGCTGTAAAGGATTCGACATCAGCCGACTCGGTTTTCACTTCATTCACAATGTCAGCCAGCGCGCTCGCCCAGGGTTCCTCGAATACGGGCGGCGCCGGCACCTTCGGTGCACCCGAAATCCGCTGCCGGCGGGTGTCTGGAAATACAGTAGCCCGGTAATACAGGGTTTTTGGCTCGGAAAGTTTGCGAATCGCCCAGTTCGCCTGCCGCCTGAACGGATCTTCCTCAATCGTCAGCCCGAATCCCCGGGAGACAAAATTCTCATCGATGATGGTAAACCCGCTGGGTCGAACCGGCAGCAGCAGGCTGGCGCGGACCGGGCTTACTACCGGCTCTATCGCAAGGCGCGCCTGGATGCTCCACTGCTCGGTGGTCTGGTCCGGCAGCAAGGGGTATCCCAACCTGACCACCTTGAAAGCGCAGACCAGGCAGCCGAGCAGCACCAGCGAAATCGAAAGCACGATCCATTGCTTGTCCCTGGTCACTGCTCACCTCCGGTTGTTCTTCGATACCGCAGCCGGACTGGCCCAGGAAGACGTTGCCCGGATCGACTAGCGCAAACGAACTCAGGGCGCTGCGTCCGAGCAGCAGGGAGTAGTTGAATTCACTTCGATCGACCAGACTCACTTCTGTTTCCATCCTGTGCCCGCCTACGCAAATTTCCAGAGCCACGACCGGCCGGGTTTGGTTTATGCCTTCGTGTTGTACCACACCAATCGTCCTGATCCGTTTTCTGACCAGTATGAATTCCTTGCCGCTGTCGCGATCGATGATGACAAACCTCACCCATCGCTTACCCTCTTTCCTGAACCTCTTGATAACCCGCGCATCCAGCGATGAGGTTTCCGCCCCGGTATCGAGCTTGGCCTCGACCTCGATTCCGGGATCGGGCAGGAACGCTTTTTCCGCCCAGCCGAGGATCTTCAGATCAGACGGGGCAGCCGATGCGTTACACGCCAAACTCAGCAGGATAAGGTTTAGTATTTTGATCGGGTTTTTGTTCATGGCAAGGTATTTTCGTTCTTTCGGAGATGTTTTTGTAAATATTTTGTTAGATGAGACAAAACATGGTCATTTCAGCGGTAGAAACAATTGACTCATGCGCCGCGCAAGTTATACCCTTCGTGATCCGGAATACATACTTTTTGAATTTCAACCGTTACCCATTTTTCACAACCGAGATCTAGCATGCTTATTAATCGAATGAATAGAAAGCTCTTGCTGTGCGCAATTCTGGTTGCGGTCCTCCCTGCGAGTTTCACCGCTTCCGTTTTGGCCCAGGCTACAGTTGACCAGGTCATACAGGCAGGCGAGAAACGCGCCGACGAAGGTGCTGCTGAACAGCAACGCGTCGAGCAAATCGCGGACCAGACCGACAAACTCCTTAACGACTACAACACGCTCGCCAAGGTTGTGGACGGACTGATTACCTACAACAGTCTTCTTCAGCGACAGGTGGATAACCAGGAAATAGAGAAAGCAGCCCTGGCCGAATCCATCGACAACGTGGCATTGATTGAGCGCCAGATCGTGCCGTTGATGACCAGGATGCTGGACGGACTGGAAGAGTTTGTTCAGCTGGACACGCCTTTCCTGTTGCAGGAGCGGACCGATCGCGTCGCGAGACTGCGGGAAATGATGGAACGTTCAGACGTTTCATCAGCAGAAAAATTCCGTCGCGTCATCGAAGCTTTCCAGATCGAGAACGACTACGGCCGCACCATCGAAGCCTACAAGGGTACCGTTCCGATTGATGGTAACCAGCAGGAAGTTGACTTCCTTCGCGTTGGCCGCGTCACGTTGGCCTACCAGTCGGTTGGCGGCGCACACACTGGTGTGTGGGACGTTGCAACTGGCCAATGGGTTGAACTCGACCCGGCTGACTACAAGAACCAGGTTGCCGACGGTATCCGGGTCGCACGCAAGCAGATCGCCCCTGATCTGTTGATCGTGCCTGTCGCGGCTCCCGTGGAGGAATGATAATGAAAAACAGAATATTGAAAATCGCAGCCATTGCTGGACTCATCATCGGCCTCGGAAATACCGCATATGCGGTGCAGGCTGTTTCGCTTGACCAACTGCTGGAGCAGGTTAAGGCCGGAAGGGTAAAAGACGCCGCCGAAAACCAGCAGCGCATCGCGGATTTCCAGAAAGACCGCACCCGTCAGCAGCAATTGATCAATGAAATGGATGCCAAGCGGGTTAAACAGGAAGGGATTTCACAGCAACTGGAAGGTCAGTTTGAAGCAAACGATGCCCAGATCATCGACCTTGAGCGGGCCTTGCAGGAGCGCCTCGGTGAACTGAAAGAACTGTTTGGCGTGCTGCAGCAGGCCGCCGGTGACGCCCGTGGCAATTTTGACACGTCCGTCACGCAAATCCAGTTTCCGGGTCGCGGTGAATGGCTGACCGAGTTTGCCCAGAAGATGGGCTCGACAACCCGCATGCCCACCCTCCAGGAAATCGAACGCATATGGTTCGAATTGCAACGGGAAATGACCGAGTCGGCCAAGGTGGTCAAGCTGAACACCACAGTAATCAATGCGAACGGCGAAGAAGAGGCGCGCGATGTTGTGCGCGTTGGCTTGTTCAACGTCGTTTCAGACGGCAAATACCTGGAATATGTTCCCGAGACCGGCCGCCTGGTCGAACTGCAGCGTCAGCCAGCAAACCGCTACACCGGCCGCGCGGATGACCTGCAGGAATCCACCAGTGGTGAGAATGCCTTTGCGATCGACCCGACGCGCGGACAGCTGCTGGCCCTGTTGGTGCAATCGCCCAGCCTGGCGGAGCGTACCCAACAGGGTGGTGAAGTTGGTTACGTGATCATTGCCCTTGGCATCATCGGTCTTCTGCTTGCGTTGTGGCGCCTGTTGGCCCTGTCGGCTACCGCAGCGAAAGTCAACCACCAGATCAAGCATCTCGACAATCCCGGCAACAACCCGCTGGGTCGTGTGTTGCAGATCGCCGCGGACAATCCCGATTCGGACGTGGAATCCCTGGAATTGAAATTGGGCGAGGCTATTCTGAAAGAAACGCCGAAATTCAACTCCATGCTGTCATTCCTGAAAATCATTTCAGTCGTGGCGCCGCTACTCGGACTGCTGGGTACGGTTACCGGTATGATCATCACCTTCCAGGCTATTACGCTGTATGGTGCTGGTGATCCGAAACTGATGGCGGGCGGTATTTCAACCGCGCTGGTAACCACGGTACTCGGCCTGGTTGTCGCCATTCCCATGGTATTCCTGCATACGCTGGTGCAGTCGCGTGCAAAGCGCCTGACCCAGATTCTGCAGGAAGAGTCAGCCGGTATGCTTTCCGAACGTGCTGAAAGAATGGCCTGAACCTTATGGACGTCATCTACTATTATCTGCCATTCCTTGAAACGATCAGGGACTTTTTCGAACTCGGTGGCCCGGTATTGAACGTCATCGCGGTCGTTACCCTGTTCATGTGGATACTGATCATCGAACGGATCGTGTACTTTCGTACCGGTCACCGGACGCTGGTCAGAAAAGCCCACAACTATTGGGACAGCCGGGCCGACTACACATCCTGGCGAGCCCACCAGATCAGGGACCGCCTCATTTCGCAGGTTTCCGCCAACGCGGAGCGAAACATGGCGCTGATCAAGACCTGTGTCGCACTGTGCCCCTTGCTGGGCCTGCTTGGCACGGTCACGGGCATGATCGGGGTGTTCGAGGTTATGGCCATTGCCGGATCGGGGAATCCCCGGTCCATGGCTTCGGGCGTATCCATGGCCACGGTTCCCACGATGGCAGGAATGGTCGCTGCGCTTTCCGGGGTGGCCATGTCGGCCTTCCTGGAAAACAAGGCGCGCAGAGAACGCGAGTTCATAGCAGACGAATTGACAATCGAGCACGGCTGAAGGGTCGCACCTTCAGCCTGCTCACCCAGGAGTTAAACCAATGCGGCAACATTTATCCCAGGAATACGCTGAAGAAGAATCAGAGATCAATATCACGCCCATGCTGGACGTCGTGTTCATCATGCTGATCTTCTTCATCGTAACCGCCACTTTCGTGAAAGAATCCGGTATCGAGGTAAACCGGCCTGAAGCAGCGACTGCTGTGAAACAGGAAAAGGCCAATATCCTGGTCGCCATCGGTCCGAACAACGATATCTGGATCGATCGCCGCCAAATCGATATCCGCTCGGTCAGACCGAATATAGAAAGGCTGCACGCTGAAAACCCGCAGGGTTCGGTGGTGATCCAGGCCGACAAGGAATCGAAGACGGATACCCTGATCCAGGTAATGGACGCAGCACGCTCAGCGGGGGTATTCAATGTATCAATCGCGGCGCAAGAACCCTGATGAGGTGAACCATGACGGCCACGATTAATGACACATTATCGGTAAACAAAGCCACCTATGCCGTCAGGATAGTGATTGGCGCAGTGCTGGGTCTGGTGATCACGGCCGGTCTGTTCTGGCTCATGCAATACCTGATTGAAACAGCTGACCGGGGACTGAATGAGGACAAATCCGGTCACCTGATCGACTTTGTCAGGTTAAAGAGGGACGAGTCCATCGAGCGTCGGCAATTGAAGCCCAAGAAGCCGCCACCGCCGGATACTCCCCCTCCGCAACCACCGACTCCTCAAATGGAGAACCTGAACCCGAATGCCGAGAAAATTTCGATCCAGGCAGCCCCGGTTCAGACCGATATCGAGATGAGCGGGGGATTCAGCCTGGGCGTAGGTGAGGGTGATTACCTGCCGATCGTGAAGGTTGCGCCAATTTACCCCCAGAGGGCCCTGTCGAGGAGTATTGAAGGCTACTGTGTAGTCCAGTACGTAGTGACCAAGAACGGCACCATCCGTGATCCGTTTGTCGTGGAAGACCAGTGCACCAGCTCGCTTTTCCAGCAGGCATCAATCCAGGCCGCCCTGAAGTTCAAGTACAAGCCCAGGATCATGGACGGCCAGGCCGTTGAAGTTCCGGGCGTACAGAACAAGTTCACTTTTGAAATTCAGGAATAGGCAATAAACCTATGGACCGACCTATGTCAAAACTGATCGTTGCAATCACCACGGTAGCCTTGCTGCTGGGCACCTCCGGCAGCGTCTTTGCCGCTGAAAACAGCGCCAAGGAAAAGGAACAAAAGACCAAGGAAACCGTGGCCATGAGCCAGGCGGTTTACGAAGACCTGACCGAAATCCAGGAATTGATCGAAGCCAAGGACTACGCCTCGGCCCAACGCCTGATCGACGAGCTCAAAGGTAAAAAAGGACTTACTCCTTACGAACTGGCCCAGATTTGGAACATTACCGGCTATTCCTATTACCTGCAGGAAAAGTATGACCAGGCCATCAGGGCATACGACCAGGTAATGGCCCAGCCGGACCTGCCGGAAGCCTTGCAGCAAAGTACGCTTAAAACCAAGGCTCAACTCCAGTTCACCCAGGAAGACTATGAGGGGGCCCTGGTTACCGTCCGTGAATTGATGCGGGTCGTCTCGGAGCCCAGCGCTGATGTGATGATGCTCGAAGGACAGGCGCTGTTCCAGCTCGCCCGCTATGAAGAGGCTTTGAAGCCCATCAAGGGTGCAATCGACATGTACCGCGAACAGGGCCAGGTGCCTAAAGAAAACTGGCTGCTCCTGCTTCGGGTCATCTATTTTGAACAGAAAGATTATGACAGCATGATTGATGTCGTGAGGGAGTTGATCGTCTACTACCCCAAGGACACCTACATCCTGACACTGGCCGGAATCTACAGCGAACTGGGGGACACCAAGAAACAACTGGCCCTGACCGAAGTCCTGTATGAAAAGGGGCTTATCAACACCTCGTCTCACATCACCAACCTGGCCAACCTTTACCTGTTGCACGGCCTGCCGTACAAGGCGGCCACGGTGCTTGAAACGGAAATGGCTGAAAACATCGTTGAGTCCAATGAGCGCAACCTGAGACTGTTGTCACAGGCCTGGTACCAGGCGCGCGAGGACGAGAAAGCGATACCGCCCCTGAGACAGGCAGCCGAAATTTCAAATGACGGCGAATTGTACGTGCGGCTTGCACAGGCTTACATAAACCTGGAGCAGTGGAGCGAAGCGGCGACTGCCATTGAGAAGGCGCTCAAACTGGGCGGGCTCAAACGCAACGACACGGCCAACATCATGCTGGGCATGGCGCTGTTCAACCAGAAACGCCTGGAGCAGGCCAGGAGGGCATTTCAAGTCGCCGCCAACGACAACCGTTCACAGCGCGCCGCAACCCAGTGGATCGCATACGTGGACAGTGAGATCAAGCGCAGGGAACTGATGACCCAGGATGCACCGGAGTACCAGGCGCGCGAACGCAGTGAACTGGAAGAGGTTATCGACACGCAAAATTAGGCCGTAGACGCTCGGTCATAAAAAAGCCCCGGTATCCGGGGCTTTTTTTTGCTTGGCGAAAGTGGCCAGTGCTAGCTTAACGCAACCACGTCAATGTTGATTTTTTCCATCACTTTTTCGGAGGTGTGGCTACTGAACGTTGCCGACAGGCCCCGGCGCGGGCTGATTCCGAGAATCACCATGTCGGCTTTGACTTTTTCAGCCACAATGGCGATGACGTCTTCGGGTTTACCCATGTCCCGGTGGATATTTTCGCGGGGCAGCCCACTCATTCTGCCGATGAGCGCCCGGTCCGGAAAATCTTCGCTGTCCTTGTAAGCGTTTACGACGTGCAATTGCGCTTCAAAATAGTCAGCCAGGAACAATCCGCGCTCGAGGATCTTCTCGGCGGTGGCCACGTGGGCGGCGTCCTTGGCCTGGGTGTTGACGGCGGCCAGGATGGACTTGATGGGCGCGTCTGTTCCCACATCGCAGATAACGACGTCACAGTTGGCATGCCGCACCAGGTTCCACTTGGAATCCGTAAATCCGCGTTTGTGCTCGGCCGACGCCTCACTCAACATGATGGTGTCGCAGTTGTATCGGGCCGCCGCATCGGTGATGGACTTACGCCAATCGCGCGTCCAGAAAAATTCCGAGGTGTATTTGACACCTGCTTCATCCAGCGGACGCAGTAATTCAGAGAGCCAGGTGCTGTTCCGTACGATCTCCATCGGCGTGTCGTCATCGGTCTTGTCACCGCTTTCAAACCCCATGATCAGGTGGAAATCCAGGTTCCACTTCTTTTGCTGGTGGACGATTTGGATCATGCGCTCCAATGCGAGATGCCTGTCATGAGACGGGTCGATGACAACCAGGTACTTTCTTTTTTCCACTTAAAAACCCTCCGGACAATTTTCTGTTCGTAGCCATCCCGTTGCCGGGTACAGCACATTCTACCTCATAAAAAGCTGGAAACCTGCCCATGATCTGAAATTCGTATCATTGCCGGTTTTCATGAGCACGTTTCGGGTCATCCTGAAAGCCTCGGCAACATTGTGGCTGGCTTCCAGCTGGTTATAAAATTCGGTGGCAAACGCCGTCGAGTCGCCGCCCTCACCCACCCATATGCTGGCCACCACGCTCTTCACCCCGTTGTCCAGAAAATCGGACACAAAGCCGATACGGTTGCTGAATCCCGAAGACCCTTCACCGCTTGTGTTGGTGAGGCTGAGAAAGACCAGGCTGGCCTGAAAGCGGAGTTTGCGGATGTCGGACGGCGACAGGTATTCCACGACGGGATTTTCTCCGGCGCCGGACAGCAGAAGCCGTGACCGGTCCGCGTTGGCCAGATCTATCGAGCCAGGCATCGCGAGATGAACCAGGTCCGCCCCGGTAAACAGCGCATCCTGGAATTCATCCGCTCTCAACGCCACGCCCTGCACGATGTGCAGCCCCGGACCGACAAAACGGTCTCTTACCGCGTCAACCTCAGGTGAAACCCGCACATCGTAACTGAACAGTTCCGGGCTCGATTGCGGATCACCGGCCAGGAACACGCTGTCGGGGTAATTGTCCGGCAGTGACGCATGCGCAGCGACGGGAATGGACAGGCTGACCAGGTTGATCACTTCGTGATTCTCAGCGATGAAGCGGCCTTCCAGCCTGAGCGCATCGAAAGGGAATCCATTCAGCGCCCCGGCGGTCAGCAAAAATATCTTTTTCGTCAGGCGGTTCGCGACTGGCGCCAGCAGATCCGTCCCCATGGTCCCGAGTTCAGGCAGCAGCGATGCTGAGCCCTGCGGTATCTTTTCGCGCAGGGCTGCCAGCCGGTCCGGCATGGACTTTGAACCGGAAAGCCTGAACATCGAGACGCCCTTGGCAGTGCCGATCAACACATAGCCGGCGGAATCACGCAGGTAGTAGGTCAAAACAGATTCATCAGGCTCCAGCCTGGCCAGGACCTGATCCAGCGCTGCAGGCGTGAGTGATCCCTTCTCCTGCACCACCGACCCGGGGATGGCCCGCAGTGCTTTATTGATCCGTCCGGTGAGGGTCTCCGCCTCTGCCCCGGTTGCTGCCTCTCGTTGTGCAATGAGTAATCGCAAAGCCTCGTCCTGGCTGTTATCCAGGTATTCCCCTGCCCGGGATGGCGGACCCGATTCGATCGACCGGATGCGGTCCAACGCCAGCAATACGCGCTTCCCGTCTACCGGGTTTTTGCCATTGACCCCCGACTGCGCGAGCATGATCGCCATGTATTCATCGAAAATTTCGCCCTTGGTTTGCCAGTACCATGCACCCAGCACACCGGGAAGGGCTTGCCTGATCAAAAGCATCTCCCCGATCATCCGCTCCATCAGGTCAAGCGCTTCATCGTCCCGGCCTTCACGGCGCAGGATCCTGGCTACGATGAAATCCGACTCGAAGGCGAATGACGGCAATCCGTTGTTTTTGATGGCCCCGTGCAGTTGATCGACTTCTTTGGCTGAACACCCGCCACGACCTTCCTGTTCGATGCTCAACAGGCACAAGTAAAGATCCGCCCGTTTCCCGGACAGGGCGTCACCACTCGCTACCGCCGCCTGCCGGGCCCGTACCAGCAATTCACGCACTGAGCCGGAACGGGAACCGTCACGGCGCCAGGCATCCCTGGCAGATTCAAAGGCAAATTCCGTGTGCTGCGGGCCCGTACCCGCCAATTCCCCCTGCTTCGCCCGGTAATTTGCCATCTGCGCAAAGTCCCCCCGCTCCCTGAAAATGTTGGCCAGGCTACCGAATGCCCGGCCCAGGTCAACGGCATTCTGCGATTGCGGGGTCCTGGGAATCGACTCCAGGATCAGGCTGGCGGCCCGGTCCATCTCACCCATTGAATAATAGGACCATGCCAGGGTCAGGCCCACCGGGCCCCAGGGTGTCGGGTTTTCTGCATCTGACTTCAGAAGGTTCAAAGCCTGGTCTAACTCGTCCACGGCCTCCGGGTAGCGGAAACTGGCGTTGAAGATCCGGCCTCTTTCAACCAGGTTATCCGTCACCTCCTGTCCCGCATCGCTTTCCAGGTCACCGCCTATGTCCTCCAGCAACCCGATGGCGTTGGCGGTGCTCCCCTGTTCCTCGTAGGTGGTGGCGGCGATAGCGCGAATTTCATTGACGAGTTCGGGGTTGTCGGCCGAAAGAGACACGTCCAGCGCCCGCTCGAATTGCCTGATAGCGGCTTCGGGTTGATCCTGTTGTTGATAGGCCAGCCCGTCGTTGAACAGGGCCCGCGCCTGTTCCGATTTCAGATCCAGCCGTTGCGTCAGGATGACCACCTGGTCCAAAACCGCGTGTATCTGTTCAAACCGGGCGTTGGCGACCCGGCCACCCGCACTTTCACCCGCTTTCATCAGCGCATCACCCTCGACTATCAGGGCAGCCAGTTCAATCTGGTCAAACCCCGCCTTGCGCGCCGATGCCTGGATTTCGCGGGCCAATTCCACGGCCTGGAGTTCATCGTGAAGCCGGTAAAGAACCAGGTGCGCGGCCTGGTACTCCGACCACAGGCGCATTTCCTCCCAGCCCATCTGGGCAAAAACCGCGGCGGCGTTCCGCAGGGTATAGGCTTTCATGGCCCAGGTGGTGGTGTCATTACTGAGAACCAATTCGGCACCGAGGGACAAAAGCTGGTATGCCTGGGCCAGGATTGAACTGTTGGAGTCCCAGGCGGGCAGCTGAATCAGCTCCATGCTGATGGCCGTGCGCATGACCTTGCGCTCCGGACTCACTTTGATCATCAGCTGGCGCGGCTTGTCGACTGCTCCTATGAATTGAAACAACGAACCGATTCGTCCGTCGGGAATCCCGGAAGATTTGATCAATGCGCCCTCCGGACCGTAAATCCGTGATTCGAAAGACACTTCCGGCGCACTGATTTTCACGACCAGCGAAACGTCGGGATATTGGTAAATCATGTACTCTGCCGGGCGCTCGGAAGAAACATCGCCCGACTGCGCCGGCCAGGCGGCAGCGGACGCGGTTAACAGCAAAAGAAGGAAGAGTCCCCTGAACATCCCACATAGATAGCGTTAGCGGGGCGTAAGGTCAATGGTCAATTGCTCCGGTCGCATCTTTTTGTTAGCTTGCATGAACCTATGCGTAGTCCTAACCGGGAAACCTCCGTTTTCACAACCTCAGCGATCGACCTTTTTGCGTCGGCGCTGGGCGCGTTTATCCTGCTGGTCATGATCCTGTTTCCTTATTACCGCAATGCCGGCGATGACGCGGCTTTTTCCCGGACCCAGGAAATCCAGGAACTGCGTCGCCTGGCATCGGGTGAAGTGGCGAACCTGCTGGCGGACCAGCAGGTCGCGCAGAGTGAAATTCAGGACCTCAACCAGTCAAACCGGGGTATCGAAGCGCAAATTTCAAGGATCCGGAAGCGGCTGGCGGACATCAAGACTCAACTGGCGCAAGTGCCGGTTCCGGTGCCTGAGGTGGTGGAAGAGATCATCGAAGAACCCGAACCGGAAGCTCTGACCCCCGGAGTCGAATTTTCCATCCTGGGCCTTGCCACCGAAGCGAAGTCCTTCGTTATCGTGGTCGACATGTCAGGGAGCATGCTCTCCTACACTGACCTGATGATCAAATCGGTGCTTGAATTGCTCGAACCGCTGGATGAAAGCAACGAATTCGCCATTATCGGCTTCCAGGGGAACCCTTCACCGGTGCTGTGGACCTACCCGGATCAGGGCGGCCTGCTGCAGGGTACACACCGCAAACCTGGATGGGGCGAGGGGCTTCATTCAATCCCTGGCGCGGCGGTTTGCCGGCTCCACACCAACCCACTATGCGATTTTATCGGCCATGCAGTACCCGGCCAAGGCCATTATCCTGTTGAGCGACGGTGAACCCGACAATGCGCCGGGTTTCATCATCCAGGATATTACCGGCCTCAACCGCTATGAAAACAAGGAAATCCACACGGTCGCGATCGGTGACTACACCCAGAATCGCGGATTGGTCATGTTTCTGCAAACGCTGGCCAGGCAAAACGGCGGCGATTTTGTCGGGGTGTCCCGGTGAGATCACGACGGCGCAATCTTGAAGTTTACTCCCTCTCGGCGGTCGATTTGTTCGCGTCGGCGATGGGCGCGTTCATCATCATCAGCATCATCCTGATGCCCGATTACCAGAAGGAAGTCCGGTCACAGGGCGACCTCGAGTACCTGGAGGAGTTGGCTGGAAAAACCCAGGCCATGCTGGATCAGACCGAGGAAGGCAGTAAAAACATTCTCGAAGCCCTGCTGGCGGCCCAGACCCGCCACCAGCAGTTGCAGGCCGAGCAGGCGGTCGTGTCCAGCGAACTGGAGACCCTGAACGCAAAGCAGCAGGCGCGGAATGACCAACCCCCGCCGCCTCCGCCAAGCCCCGTGGTTACCGAGGACATCGAGGGCAGCAACCAGGTCACGTTCCGCTTCCTGGGTTTGAAAACCGACAAGAAACGGATCCTGTTCATGGTCGATATGAACAAGTACCTGTCCGGATACGAATCACTGGTGCGGAACACGGTAATCAGGGGCATGGAGTCCCTGCAATCGGGCTATCAATTCGCCATCCTGGGCTTTCAGCAGCAGGACAGCGGACCGAAGTACTACCGCTGGCCGGCGGACGGCAGCCTCGCCAACATGTCTGGCCGGACCCGGGCCGAAGCCATCACGTTCCTGAAGGGATTATCGAATGAATTCGAAGGCTCTTCGTCGCTGGTCAGCGCCTTCCAGGTTGCTTTCCAGAGTCCGGCAGACGCCATCATCCTGATCAGCGACGGGTTGCCGAACCCGGCATTCAACAACAACCTGTCGGGCGGCGGCCTGGTCAGGAGCATCACGGTATCCAACTCGAAATCCAAGGAAATTCACGCGGTTACAGTTGGTGACTATTTCAAGTACCGGGGCACCGTCGAGTTCATGGAATCGCTGGCCCGGGCCAATTCCGGAGGCTTCCTGGCGCTGGCCGAGTAGGAGCGAATTCATTCGCGATTGAAATCGCTCTTACCCACCCTCGAGAATCTGCAGTTCAAGATTTCCGATGCGAACCCGGTCTCCGGACCGGAGCTCGGTCGGGGCCAGCACCGTTTCGCCGTCCAGGTAAACTGCCTGGTCATCCTTTCCCGGCTGGGCGTAGATTTTTCCGGTATCTGCCGCCAGGGTAATCACGGCCAGGCTTCCGGGCGTCGTGCGGCTTGCCGCCAGGTCGGCCGTATCGGGCTCCGGATTGAACCCTGCCGGCTGCTGGAGGTCGATGGTGTCAGGCTCGTCCAGGGGTTGGAATCTGCGGGCCAACGGGTTATCGACGTTTTCCACGCGGTCCCTGCCGCGCATCGCGGGCGGGTCAACCGGCGCCGCAGTTTGCTTTTTTCGCCGAAAAATCATGGGTGGGCAACCTCACAGGACTGAATTTACAATGTATCATAGCGGCATGAAAAACAGTGGTAAAACCATCGGACGCGGCGGCGAATGCGACCTCGTGCTGAAACACGATTCTGTTTCACGGCTGCACGCCGAAATCGAGGTGAGCAAGGAAGGCTATCTCAGCGTCAGTGACTCGAACTCAAGCAACGGCACTTTTCTGCACCGGAACGGGCGCTGGATTCGCACCCGCAGGGTGATCCTGGGAACACAGGACCGTATCCGTTTCGGGGAACACGAAGTCGCACTGGCCGAACTGGTCACCTTGTTCGGCGCCCACAGTCGCGTTCAACTGCGCGAAGGTTACTCGGTGAGGGGTAAGCCGCTGTTGTTCGATCAACTGCTTGCAGACCTGCCCAAGCCAAAAATCGTATTGGAAAACCCGCGGCGCAACCCACTGACAGGCGACATCGAGGAAAACAGATAGTGCGCACCATCACTTTAATTATCAGCCTGGTCACGGCACTGGTCGTCATCGCGCTGCTGACCAGGATCTTACCGCCGGAAGCGGCGGCCATTCTGCTCGATATCAAGCGCTCTTCCTGGCCCTTCACGGTTCAGAACATCCTCTGGCTGGCTTTTTTCGTGGGGCTGGGCGAACTGTCCATTCGCTGGAGAGCCGGGCGCCTGGAGGAGAGCCAGATCGATCGCGGATACCTCCCGGAAGACGAGGAAACCGTGCTGCGCCCCGGCGAGGACATGACGCCGATTTACCAGAAAGTCCGCAGCAGCAAGTACCGGGAGGTCTGTTTCGTTCCACGCCTGATCGAACGCTGCGTGCTGGGTTTCAACCTGAACCATTCCGCGGACCAGACCAACTCACTGCTCAACTCCAGCCTGGAGTTATACCTGCACGAGATTGACCTGCGCTACAACATGATCCGTTACATCACCTGGCTGATTCCGTCACTGGGCTTTATCGGGACGGTTATCGGCATCATGCTTGCCCTGAATTACGCCGGCGACCGGGCCAACGTGCAGAGTCCGGACATGCTTTACCAGGTGACCGAGCGCCTGGGCGTCGCGTTTTCGACCACCTTGCTTGCACTGGTCATGGCATCAATACTGGTGTTTATCCTGAACGTGGTGCAGGGCAAAGAGGAAAACGCGCTGAACAAAGCCGGCCAGTACTGCCTGGACAACCTCATCAACCGCCTCTATTCACCCTGAGGAATTGCTCTTGATACAGCCTGCCGGATCAACCCCGGTTCAAAGAACTGTCGCCGCCCTTTTGGCGTTGCCGGTGCTGTGCCTGTGCTTTCTGCTGCCTTTCCACGAGTCCACCCAGGCCCAGGGCCTGGAACGCGGCAGCGGTTCCTATACGCTGGCCCCCGGGGCCATGCCGTCCTGGGCGGTGCCCGTGCTGAGGCTGGTCTCATCCACCCACGTGGAACCGTCCACCGGTATTGTCATTTCGGATACCGGGTTGGTCCTGGTGCCGGAAGATTTTGTCAGCATGGGCGACGAAATCGTTGTTCTTGACGGTGGCACAGACATCATCCGTAACGGCAGACCGGCGCGGATTGAGCAAAAGTTCTTCCTTGAAGGCTTGCAGGTGCTGTACGTGGAAGGGCTCAGGCGCAAAGGGGTTACGCTCGCCGCCGGGTTGCCCGCGGAAGGCAGTGAAGTGACACTGACCGCTTTTCCGCCTGCCGAGCAAATCGCCAAGGGTGAGCCGCCGCTGAGCGTAAAGGCGAAGATCGTCTTTTTTGAAGAAACCGGCAATCCGGCGGTTTCCGGAGAAACCAGGCTGCCCAATGTCACCGGCGGACTGGTTGATGCCTGCGGCAACCTGGTCGGCGTCAGCATCGCTGATGAAGTTCAGACCATGGAACCCTCCCCTGCCACGCGTTACCAGTGGAGAAAGACCCTGCTGGAAGTATTCGCACAAATGCAGATTACTCCGCGCGAATCCGATTGTTCGAGCCGGCCTGGACAGCCCTCAGAAGAGGCAGTCGCCGAAGAACAACCCCCGGAGGAAGCCGAAGCGGCGCCTGAACCTGAAGAGCCCGTCGCCGACGAAGTTACCGCTGCAGAGGAAGAACCCGCTGTTGCGGAGGATTCCCTCCCTGAAGAGGCGTTAGTGCCCGAAGTTGATGAAGAAGAACTGGTCCCGGAAATCCTGCCGCCGGTTGAACAGGATGCCGTCGACGACGGGAATACCAGCGATGAGAACAGCCGCCGGCAGCTGGCCCTGGCTGCTCGCAGCGCTTGTTCTGTTCGGCTTGGGCTTTGTCCTGCACCGGCTGCGCCGGTCCGGGCGCGGCAAGACCGCTGATGCCGCCGGGAATGTGGCAGCAGCGTCACTTCCCGAATTACAGGACGCGGAGGATGAACCCGATATCGCGCATGCAGCGCTCGACAGCTTGCTGGTCGTTCGTGGCGTCCTGGCAGACGGATCCGGATTCGAAGCCTCCTGCCCGGTCAGTGAACACGCGATAAACGTCACGATCGGCCGGGGTGATTCGGATTTGATCATTGAAAGCAAAGCCGTCAGCCGGCGCCATGTGAACCTGAACGGCACACGGCGGGAACTCACCGTGTCCGACCTTGGCTCCAGTAACGGCACCTCGATCAACGGGGTGCCCTGCCTGGAGGGTGAAATCATGTTTATCGGGGAGGGCGACGAACTGGTCCTGGGAGATGCCCGGTGCACCATCGAAATCAAACCCCGAAAGACCGCCGGAGGCAGTGAGGAATAGTGGAAACCGTTTCCCTTGCACTGTCGCCCGGCACCGTTATCGACAATTTGCGTGTCGACCGGGTCCTGGGTGTCGGTTCCTTCGGAATGACTTACCTGGTAACCGACCAGGTGCTGAACAAAACATTCGCACTGAAGGAATACCTGCCCGGTGACCAGGTTTCGCGGACCGGGGACGGCAGACTTCTGCCCCTGAACGAATCCGCCGTCGCGGCTTTTTCCGCCGGTCTGGGGCATTTTCTGGCCGAAGGCCGGGCCGTCGCGCAGCTCGATCACCCCAACATTGTCAAGGTGTTGCGCTGTATCGAGGCCAACGGAACAGCCTACCTGCTGATGCCGTATTACCGCGGCGAGGCGCTGCACAAGCTGCTGAAGCGCAGTGGCGTATTCACACAGGACGAAGCGCTGGCCCTGGCCAGGCCGTTGCTGGGGGCCCTGGAGTACCTTCATGGCAAGGGCCTGGTTCACCAGGACATCAAGCCGGCAAATATTTACATCACCGAAACGGGACAACCCATCCTGCTGGATTTCGGAGCGGCCGGCCAGCGGCTGGGCGCTGCGAGCCGCCACGGACTGGAAGCTGGGCAGTGAAGGCTACGCAGCGCTGGAACAGTCCGGATCTGCTGGAGCCATCGGACCCTGGACGGATATTTACGGCCTGGCGGCAACGCTTTACCGCAGCGTCAGCGGCCAGATTCCGCCCCCGGCCAGCCAGCGGCAGAGCGCGCTGAGCGCGGGCGAGTCGGACCCGCTCGAACCGATCACGGCCCTGGTGCCCGCGCAGCCCTCTTCCGGCGTTCTTGAAGCCATCACGCGCGGCCTTGCACTCCTGCCAACCGCCCGCCCACAGAGCATCGCCGAATGGCGCCCGGCGTTCGGCAGGTCCGCGCCAGCCAGGGGCGCATTGCCTGGCTCTGCTGCCACCGGCGTGCCTCCGGAAGGCAGGGAGTGGCTGTCCATCATCCTGCTAAGCCTCTTTGCCGTGGTGCTGCTTGGCGCGGTGATCTACCTGTTTACCGGTGACAGCCTCGGCCCATCAACCGCCGGGGAAGACCTGCAAAACCCCTCTGCCGAGTCCGGCGAGCCGTCGAGTGAGCTGCGTTATTCGACGCCTGAAGAAACCGCGCGCTGGCAGGCAGCCCTGGACGCGGATACCGCTTATGGCTACCAGTTGTTCCTGCAGGATTATCCGGATTCGATTCACGAGGACCAGGCAAAAATTCATCTTGAACGACTGGATCACCAGGCCTGGGGCCAGGCCGAAGAGCAGGGTACCAAGGCCGCGGTTGAAAGTTACATGCAGGCCTTTCCCGGGGGCTGGCACGAGGCGGACGCGAAAATCCGCCTGCATGAGTTCGAACTCGCCGAGGCGGCTGCGCAGCGCGAAAAGAGTGAACAGCAGCAGCGGGATGACCAGGCCTGGGAAAATGCGCGTTCCAACCGTTCATTGGCCTCGATCGACCAGTACCTGGCCGACTGGCCGGGTGGACTGCACAGTGATGAGGCCAGGAAGCTGCGCGCGCTGATCGAGAGCGATACCAACGATACGCGGGCTTTCGAGGCCGCCAGTAAGCTGGATACCATCGATGCCTACGAAGCCTACGTCAAGGCCTTTCCAGGCGGCCGGCACGTGGCCAGCGCAATGGAAGCCATCGATGACCACACGCTCCGCCCCGGAAAGATTTTCCGTGATTGCGAAAGCTGTCCTTCCATGATCGTCGTCCCGGCAGGCTCGTTTTGGCAGGGTTCCGAAGAAACGGCGCCGCTTTCCCTGAAAATGGAAACTCCCAAGCGCATGGTCACGATCGCCGAGCCTTTCGCCGTGGGCGTTTTTGAAGTCACGATGGCGCAGTGGGATCAGTGCGTGGCAGACGGCGGCTGCCAAACCCGCCCGCCCGATAACGGCTGGGGCCGTGACTCCCGGCCGGTGATCATGGTTTCCTGGAACGACACCCAGGAATTCACCTCCTGGCTCAGCAAGAAAACCGGGCAGTCCTACAGCCTGCCCAGTGAAAGCCAGTGGGAATACTTCGCCCGCGCCGGCGAGGAAAGTGACTGGCTGGGAGGAGACCCTGCCCGTATCTGCGAGTTTGGAAATATTGCCGGCAGTGAATCCGGTTTCCGCTGGCAGCACCAGGAATGCGCAGACCCGGCCGCGATCGGAACCCTGCCGGCCGGTTCGTTCAGGGCCAACGCTTTCGGAGTTCATGACGTGATCGGCAACGTCGCCGAGTGGACGCTCGATTGCATGAACCTGTCTTACCTCGACGCGCCGGCGGACGGCAGTTCCTGGGGACGCGGGATCTGCAGTTCACGGATGACCCGCGGAGGATCCTGGTTCACGGGCTCGCGCGAAATCCGGCTGCCGGCGAGGTTCAACCTGAAGAACGGGGATCGCAACGACTTTACTGGGTTTAGGGTGGTGCGCAGGGTGGAACCGCTGTGATAGGAACCCGTAAAAAATTTGCCGGGTTCTTCTTTGCCTTCGGCAAAACCGTTCCCGGTAAATTTTTTACTGGTCTAAGGAGCGAGAGTTGAGTTGCCTGCGGCAAAACCGTCCCCGGAGAATCCATTGCTGGACTTTGTGGCGAGAATTTGAGTTGCTTGCGGCAAAACCGTCCCCGGAAATTCCTTTGCTGGGCTCTTCAGCGGGGGTTCACTTTAGTGGTGCATAATCGGGGCATGGTGACGATTCTGAATAAAATTGCGTTTGTTTGCTTGCTGGGTTTGTTTTGGCTGCCGGGGGCTTTTGCGCAGCAAACGACCACGGCGAAAAAACAGGACGACTCCAGCGAAGAGGTCGAGCAGCGGGAGGATTCTTACCGGCGGCAGATGGAACTCCAGGACGCCAGGTCGCAGGATCGGGTCTATATCGACACCACCTATGCCAAAACCGCCAAGTCGGAGAAACTCAACGGGCTGCCCGAGGAGTCGCGGGACAATATCCGGGATCAACTGGTGGATGTGATCGTGGAAAACGGTGAGTGGAAGCCCGGCGACGCACTGAGGGAATACCCGTACCAGCCCACTGCGGCCGCCGAGGCCGATCCTGCCTTGAAGGAGCTTGAGCAGGCCGCGTGGGACGAGCAGATCGAGAAATACCATACCCGCGAAGCCGCGGCATTTGGCGCGTACCGTGGCCGCGCTCCCGGGCCAGGCAATCCGGATGGACCTGAAGGCGGCCAGCAGGGGGAAGGCTCACAGGGTCAGCAAGGTGGCGGCCAGGGCGGGGAAGGCGAGGAGGCAGAGAACAAGAAAGATTCCGCCGGAACGTACCAGCCTTACCAGGCCAGTTCGTCCAGTTCGGAAAATGAAGTCAGCACGGCCGGGGTTTCCGAGAGCGCGCTCGATTTCCTGACCGGCGGCCAGGCGCAATCCCGGCAGGCCGGACAGAGTTGCACAGGCACAGGCACAGGCACAGGCACAGGCACAGCAGAATAATGAACAGGCCATGGCTGAACAAGCGGCCAACGAGAATGCCGCGGAAAGCCCGTCGGAAGACTCAGCCCAGGATGCAGAGCAACTCGCCGAACAGAGCCCTGAACAGGAACCCTCGGAGCAGCAATCGGAATCCTCATCGAACAGCCAGCCGGACTTGCGTGGCATCATCGCCATCAAGGACCTCGACAAGCTGGAAGGAACCGAAATCCTGGTAGAGCCCGAAGATCCCGAGGATCCCTAGGCGGGGTTGTGATGCACCTCTTCCACTTCCTCGTGCCACTGGAAGATATTCAGCTCGATCAGGATAAAAGCCACCAGCCACAGGAAAGCGTCCCAGAAATCCAGGAAGCTCCCCTCGAAACCCCAGTAAATAGCGGCAATGAACAGGATGGAATAGAGCAATCCTTTCAGGTATTTCCCCAGCTTCATCAGGCGGTCGGTCAGAATATCCCGCAACTGCATCCAGACCTCGGTTTCGAGCAGTACGACAATGGCCAGCCAGGTTGCAGCGTTGATGATGTCGATCACGGCCAATCCCCAGGCTGAATCGAGGGCTGCCCTTGTGCCGATCATCTGCGTGCCGGAAACCTGGAACAGCTCCTGCCCCTGCATCGCCACGCAGGCCGCTGCGTCAATGGGCAGGTAGTCGTCCAGGTCGATCACGTAGTTCCACCCCATGCCGACCAGGCTGCACGGGTCGGAGATATCCAGAGGCAGCAGCGTGGTGATGACGAAGTATTTGCTTCAGATAACCGTAGAATGAATAAATGATCAGGAAGTAACTGAAAACCTTCAGGACGCCAAGAAACCATTTCAGCCCCCCTTTGAGTTGCTCGTCGGTGAAAATCGCCGTTTCGAATTCAAAAACCAGCAACAGCACCAGCCATGCTGTGGTGTCGATCGACGCGGAGAATGCTTCCACCACGTTGCGCCATGAAATATGGTTATGAAAGGTTACCGCGCTGGCGGCCAGGTCTTCCTGGAAAAACTGGAACGCATTCCAGGCCAGCAGGATGTACACCAGCCACTTGAACGCAGTGAACACCCGGTGCGGGTGGATGAATTTTCCGTGGTGGGGAATCGCTTCGGTCATCACAGTCGTGGTTACCGGTGACGGTATCGCCCGGCTAAAGGGCCCGTTCCTCCCGGCGATAAGCCCGGCAGGCATCGCCATAGGCGCGAAAAATCGCGCCGGAGACCGGATTTTCCAGCTACTTTCCATTCGGGATGCCATTGAACGGCAAGCGTGAACCCCGGTGCATTCCTCACCGTGAAAGCCTCGATCAAGCCGTCGTCAGCCACCGCCTCGACCTCGAGTTCATCACCCAGGCGGTTAACGCCCTGGGAATGCAGTGAATTGACCATCGCGCTCTTCCTCGCCGGTGACTTTTTCCAGTAATCCGCCCTTACTGAAAGTGACACCGTGGGAAGCGCTGTATTGAACATCCAGCGGATCCTCCGGATTTTCCTTGTGCATCCCGAACCCCGGCACCGTGTGCACCATCTGGTGCAGGGTGCCGCCGAAGGAAACGTTCATTTCCTGGAATCCCCGGCAAACGGCCAGCACAGGCATGCCGACCCGGATTGCAGCCGGAATAAGGGCCAGCGCCGCGAGGTCACGGTGCGGATCATGCCAGGTGCCCGGTTCACTCGGGTCGCCCATGTAATGGCGTGGCTCGACATTGGACGGGCTTCCGGTCAGAAACAGACCATCCAGCCGTCCCAGGATTTCCAGCACATCGAAGCCACCGTCCAGCAGGGGTAACGCGACCGGGTAGGCATCGGCCCCGTCGGCAACGGCGCGCAGGTATTTCTCACCGACCATGTGAAACGGGTGCTGACCCAGCATCCTCCGGTCGGAGATAACGCCGACCAATGGTCTGCTTTGCCTGGTCGTCACTATCACTGCTCCTTCGCTTCCCGGGTTTGCCTGAGGGGATTGGCCGCATAAAGGCACAGGAATTCAGCGGCCAGGGTCGCCCCGGCCAGCGCCGTGATTTCGCCCACGTCGTAAGCCGGCGCGACTTCGACAATATCCATGCCGACCAGGTTGATGCCGGCCAATCCGCGGATGATTTCCAGCGCCTGGTGGGTTGAGAGTCCGCCACAGACCGGCGTGCCGGTTCCCGGCGCAAAGCTCGGGTCCAGGCAATCGATGTCGAATGTCAGGTAAACCTTGTTGTCACCCACGATCCGTTTCACTTCGGCAGCCACCGCATCCGGCCCGTTCCGGTGCACCCAGCGGGCGTCCAGGATATTGAAATTCATGGGCTCGTCATTGGTCGTGCGCAGGCCGATCTGCACCGAACGGCTGTCGTCCACCAGGCCTTCCCGGGTGGCATGGTAGAACATCGTGCCGTGATCGAGCCTTTGCCGGTCCTCCGACCAGGTATCGGAATGCGCGTCAAAATGCACCAGTGACAAAGGTCCGTGCTTTTTCGCATAGGCCTTCAGAACCGGGTAAGTCACGAAATGGTCGCCACCCATGACCAGGCTGGCCGCACCACTTTCAAGAATCCCCGAGATGAACTTTTCGACGAACGGAACGATGGTTTCCGGCGTCCCGTAATCGAATTCACAATCGCCGTAGTCCACCACGGCCAACCGCTCCAGCGGGTCGAAGTCCCAGGGCCAGGGCCGCGCCCAACTGATCCCCGGCGTTACCGCCCGGATCGCCCTGGGTCCAAAACGGGCGCCCGGGCGGTTGCTCGTGGCGGTATCCAGCGGAATCCCGGCCACGGCCACATCGACGCCCTGCAAATCCTTGCTGTACTTGCGCCGCATGAAGCTGAGGGCGCCGGCATAGGACGGCGAACCCACTGACGGTGCCGTAGGGGCTTTTCGCGGTAAACGCGTTATCCCAGCCTTTTGGTTTGTTCATAAAACCGCTTCCTATCCGGCCGCCAGCGAGGCGGCGGTCAGGTCCAGGCATTTCCAGGCTTTTTCCACCAGTTCGTCAATCTGACTGTCGCCGATGATCAGCGGCGGAGCCACGATCATCGTGTTGCCGACCGCCCGCATGACCAGGCCGTTGTTCACGCAAAAATCCCGGCAGCGCATGCCGGCCCCAAGGTCTTTGTGAAAACGCTCCCGGGATGATTTGTCTTTCACGATCTCGATCGCCCCGACCAGTCCAAGGCTGCGGACTTCGCCCACGATCGGGTGATCGGCAAGTCTCTTCAGGTGCCTGGCAAAATACGGTTCGGTATGCTCCCGCACCAGTTCGACAATTTGTTCGCGCTGCATGATTTTCAGGGTTTCCAGCGCAACCGCACAGGCGGCCGGATGCCCGGAATAGGTATAGCCATGGGCAAATTCCCCACCGTTGGCAATGACCACGTCGGCGACCCGGTCGCCCACCAGCGAGCCACCCAGCGGCAGGTATCCGGAGGAAACGCCCTTGGCAAACGTTACCAGGTCCGGCCGGATGCCGAACCGGGTCGAACCGAACCACTCACCGAGTCGCCCGAAAGCCGTGATCACCTCGTCGGCAACCAGCAAAATACCGTATTCATCGCAAATCCGCTGTATTTCCGGCCAGTAAGTTTCCGGCGGAATGATGACGCCGCCGGCGCCCTGGATCGGTTCACCGATGAATGCCGCGACCTTGTCAACGCCAAGCTCCAGGATCTTCTTTTCCAGCAGGCGCGCCTGCTGCAGGCCAAATTCATCGGCCGACATATCGGCGCCCAGTTCGAACTGGTAGGGCTGCTCGATGTGCACGATTCCCGGCACCGGCAGAACCATCTGCTCATGCATGGCCGCCATGCCGCCCAGGCTGGCGCCCCCCAGCGTGCTTCCGTGGTAGGCATTTTTCCGGGCGATGATGGTCATCTTGTCCCGTTTGCCTTGCAGGTCCCAATAGCGCCGGATCAACCGGACCTGTGTATCGTTGGCTTCCGAACCGGAGCCGGTGAAGAAAACATGGTTGAAGTTGCCCGGGCTGAGTTCGCTCAGCAGTTCCGACAACTCGATGGCGGGCGGATGGGTGCATTGAAAAAAGCTGTTGTAGTAAGGCAGTTCGCGCATCTGTTCGGCGGCGGCTTCCACCAGTTCCTCGCGCCCGTAGCCCAGGTTGACACACCACAGGCCCGACATGCCGTCGAGGATTTTGTTTCCTTCGGAATCATAAATGTAGACACCATCGGCGCGCGTGATGATGCGTGAACCGCCCTTCTCTCCCAGTTCCTTGTGGTCCGTGAACGGATGCATGTAATGGCGGTGGTCTTCGGCTTTCCATTCCGCGGTTTTATTCACTGTTTTATCGGTCACAGACTATCTCCGGCATAAGGTCGTAGCGTAGACCGGAGACTGTACCTGCACTCAGGAAAAAATGCCATGGGCTGCAAGGAGGTCGGTGCTGAAGAACGGGGAAAGGCGCATGCCGGCTAATCGACTGTCCGGTCGGCCCTTACCAGCAGCATGAAACCAACGCCCAGCATGGCAAAAATGGCGCCGGATGCAATCGCGAACGTCCAGCCAAAGGCGTGGGCGAAAAAAGGCACCAGCAGCGCATTCACGACGCCCATGACGTTGGCCCCGGTGTTCATGACGCCGCCCGCCGCCCCGGCGTGCCTGCCGCCGACCGCGATGCTGGTCGCCCAGTAGGGGCCTTCGTTCAACTGGTTGAAAAAGAACAGCAGCACCATCGAAGACACGGCGATCCAGGCGTTGGGATGCAAGGCGCCCACCAGCAGCAGCACCGCTGAAGCCGTCATGCCGATAATCACCGGCCAGCGGCAGCCCCAGCGCAAGCCGAGGTTGCGGCACATGCGGTCGCATAACCACCCGCCGAGCGCGGCGCCGGCAGCGCCGGCAATCCACTGTGCGGAAGCGACAAACCCGGCGTCCGTTGCGCTGAACTCCCTGACTTCGACCAGGTAGTAGAAGAACCAGTTGAACACGATATAGAAAACGAAATTCATCGATGAATAACTGAGCGTCAGGAACAGCACGTCGCGGTTTTTCAGCACCCGCAGCCAGTCCGCCCTGCCGGCTTCATCCGTTCGTCGACTCTGCGGTTCCCGGCTTTCCCGGCCCGCCTTGATCAGTTCGACTTCGGCCTCGTTGACGCCGGGATGGTCGGCCGGATCGTCGCGTGAATACCACCACCAGATAACAGCCGTCAGCAATCCCAGCGGCGCAATGCACAAAAAAGTGAGTCCGCCAGCCCAGTTGAATGATCACCAGGGGCACGACGATGGCCGCCGCGGCGCCACCCAGGGTCAGGCCGGTGCTGGTCAGCCCGCTGGGCAAACCCCATCCGCCCACCGGAAACCAGCGCACGATGCTGGCGTTAACGACCGGGAAAATCGGAGCGTGGGTAGCGCCCACCAGGAAGCGCACCAGGAACAGCACGGCGATGATCAACCAGGTCGAAGTCGCTTCCTGGCCGGGCACCAGGCTGGTCAGCACGGTCAGCAGCGCCCAGAGCACGGCAATGATCGTCAGGACACGCCGCGGCCCCAGGCGGTCACCCAGGATGCCGCCGGGAAACTGGAACAAGGCGTAACCCACCGTGAACGCCGGCCAGCACCCAGCCCCACTGCACCTCGTCAAGGCCGAGATCGTCCATCATTTCAGGGGCTGCGAAGGACAGGTTGGTGCGCAGCACGTAGGAAATAAAGCTGGCGATCGCCAGGATGGCGAGTATTTTCCAGCGGACGTCGAGGGCCTGGTGGCTGTTTGCATTGGGGTGGTTTTCATCCGCTCGCATAGTCGATTGGAAGCTCCTTAGCCTATACTATCGCGATGACTGAAAACAGCTTTCAACCGCCAACCCTGATCGCCACCTCCGTGGTGCGCGGCGCCGAACAGGGCGACAGCCACGGCGGAATTTACCTGATCGACTTTGCCGGCCAGGAAGTGATCCAGGTGGTCGACTGGAACACCTCCGAAATCGACTTCCAGGGCCGCGGCTGGGACCGTGGCCTGCGCGGCATCGCGTTTTTCGATGACGAAATCTATATCGCCGCCAGCGACGAGTTGTTCGTTTACGACCGCAACTTCAAGATCCAGCGATCCTTCCGCAGCACCTACCTGAAGCACTGCCACGAAATTTTCCAGCTGAATAATCACCTGTACCTGACCTCGACCGGTCACGACAGCATCCTGGCTTTTGACCTGGAGAAGCAGGCCTTTTTCTGGGCCATCCACCTGGCGCTGGGTGAAAACGGCCCGATCGGCACGGCCTACGATCCCCAGGGCATCAACGGACCCGGCGGCGCCAACGGACCACCGGGCCCAAAACCTGTTGCACCTGAACAATGTCTTTGCCGACCGGCGCGGCATCTTCGTCAGCGGCCTCAGGACAGGATGCCTGCTGCACATCGGCAACGGTAACGTGGTCCGCAAGTTGGTCGACATGCCGGAGGGCATGCACAATGCCCGCCCGTTCCGCGACGGCGTGCTGTTCAACGATACCGCCGCCGACGTGGTCCGCTATGTCGGCCGTGACGGAACGCAGCGGGTATTCCCGGTGCCCATGTACGACGACGCGGAACTGGAACACACGGAACTGGCGGACGGCAAGCTGGCCCGGCAGGGGTTTGGTCGCGGCTTGTGCGCGATCAACGACCGCATCATCGCGGCCGGCTCTTCGCCTTCCACCGTCACCCTGTGCGACCTGGACAGCGGGATGCAGATCGCCCGCGTCAATTTCTCGATGGACGTGCGTAACGCCATCCATGGCCTGGAAGTCTGGCCCTGGTGAAGGCCTGGGACGCGATCGTCATCGGCGCCGGGCACAACGGCCTGACCACGGCTTTTTACCTGGCGAAATCACGGCTCAGGACCCTGGTGCTGGAACGCCGGGACATCGTCGGCGGTTGCGCGGTAACCGAGGAAATCGATCCGGAAAATGCACCCGGCTGCCGCGTTTCCACCGCCTCCTACATGGCCAGCATGCTGCGGCCGGAAGTCATCCGGGACATGGCGCTCGGCCGGCATGGCCTGAAAATGATCGCCGCCGACCCCGGCGTGCAGATTGCATTGCCGGAAGGCCGGGTGTTGCCCTGGTGGAGCGACCAGCGAAAGACGCACGCCGAACTGTGCCGCTTCAGCCGCAAGGACGCCGACGCCTTCTTCGAACTGGACCGGGAACTGAAATCACTGGCCCGCTACCTGCAGCCGTTTTTCCTGGAACCACCGCCGCGAACATCAGCCACGGGCCTGGCCGGCCTGCTGGAAGTGATCCGCGTGGGCCGGCGTTTCCGCGGCCTCAATGGGCGGGCGATGTCAGGACTTGCTCACCTTTCTGACCGGCAGCCTGGAACAATTCCTCGACCGCTATTTCGAATCGGATGAGATCAAGCGCCTGATCCTGGCCAACAACCTCTACGGCAAACACGGCGGACCGCGGGACCCCGGTTCCGCCATGGGCCTGCTGTTCCACTTGCTGAGTGGCGGAGATGACGAAAAACAGGGCTTCAGCGGCCACGTGATCGGCGGCATGGGCGCCATCACGCAGGCCATGGCGGCGGCCTGCCGGGAAGCCGGCGTCGAAATTCGCACGGGCGCGGAAGTCGAACGGATCGAGTCGGCCAACGGCCGCGTCACCGGCGTCAGGCTGTCCGGTGGCGAAATGCTGGAGGCAGCGTATCGTCGCATCCAACGCCGATCCGAAACGGACCTTCCTCAAGCTGGTCGACCCGGCAGCAACTGGATGCGGATTTCAGGCGGCAGGTCGAGTCCATCCGCGATGGACGGCCCGGCCGCCAAGGTCAACCTGGTGCTGAACGAAGAGCCGCGGGTCAACGGCATGCCGGCTGACGCGCCCGCCGCTGCAAAAAATGCTGTTCACGCTGGTGCCGACTTTCGAGCAGGCGCAGCGTTGTTATAACGCGTCCCAACTGGGTGAACTGGAGCCCGAGCTTTGGGTGGACTGCGTGTGGGCCTCAGCGATCGACCCGGAGCTCGCCACGCCCGGGCATCACGTGCTGACCACCTTCGTGCAATACCTGCCTTTCCAGCCCGCCAAAGGCAGTTGGGATGACCACCGCGACTGGCTGGGCGACCGGGTCATCGAAATCATCGGGCGCTACGCCCCGAACGTTCCCGGCGCGGTGGTTGGCCGGGACGTCATCACCCCGCTGGACCTGGAGCGGCGCTTCGGCATCACCGAAGGCAACATTTTCCACGGCGACATTCGCCTGGACCAGCTGTTCTTCATGCGCCCCCTGCCCGGCTGGGCGCACTACAAAACACCGATCGACGGCCTGTACCTGTGCGGCGCCGGCACCCATCCGGGCGGCGGTGTCACCGGCGCGCCCGGCTATAACGCCGCGCGGGCGATCCTGAAGCGCTGAAAATATCAATATCTCCCAAGGACTCAAAAATATGCTCAAACCAGCCATCTTCCTGATTGTTATTTCCCTTTCGTTCGCAATGTCAGCCCAGGCAACCGAACTGCCGTTCAACGTGGAACCCGTGGCGACATTCAATGAGCCCTGGGCCATGACATTCCTCCCCGATGGCCGGATGCTGGTGACGGAAAAGCGCGGGCGTCTTTACGTGGTGACGCAGGAGGGCGAGAAATCAAGGCCGGTCGAAGATGTACCCAACGTCGACTACCGCGGACAAGGCGGCCTCGGCGACGTGATACTGCATCCCGATTTTGCGAACAACCAACTGATCTATCTCAGTTACGCCGAGTCCGGGATCGGCGATGTGCGCGGAGCCGCTGTGACCCGGGGCAGGCTGGTCCTGAACGGAGGCGATCCCCGCCTGGAAGGTGTTGAAGTTATCTGGCGCCAGAACCCCAAGGTCACCGGTGCGGGTCATTACGGACATCGCATGGCCTTTGATGCCGACGGTTTCCTGTTTATTTCTTCGGGAGAGCGACAGAAATTTGACCCGGCACAGCAGATGACCGGTAACCTGGGCAAGATTGTCCGGATCAACGACGACGGTTCGGTGCCGGACGACAACCCGTTTGCCGCTCGTGGTGATGTCACCGCAGAAATATGGACCCTGGGACACCGCAATCCACTGGGCCTGGCCTTTGATGACAGCGGGCGTTTGTGGAATACCGAAATGGGACCGCTTCATGGCGACGAACTGAACCTGGTTGTGAAAGGCAGCAATTACGGTTATCCCATCGTATCGGAAGGCAACCATTACAGTGGAGAAGTCATTCCCAACCACGACACGAGGCCCGAGTTCGCGGCGCCCATGGTGGCCTGGGTTCCAACCATCGCGCCCGCAGGAATGATTTTCTATTCCGGCGACCTGTTTCCCCAATGGCAGGGATCTGCGTTGATTGCCGGGCTCGCATCCCGCGCCATCATCCGCGTGGAAATCGATGGCGATACGGCCATTGAGGCTGAGCGCTACGATATGGGTGCGCGGATTCGCGAAGTCGAGCAAGGCCCGGACGGGGCCTTATGGGTGCTTGAAGATAATGACGGCGGCCGCCTGCTGAAGCTGACACCGCCGGATCAGTGATGGGGATGTTTAGCCCTTAAAAGCTATTCAACCCCGGGCGAGAACGTGGCTTCTTCAAGAAGAACCTTGTAGGTGTAGCCGGAGCCAAGATCGACATCGGTCACGACAGTTCCTTTGGCCACCACCAGTGCGCCGGTGAAACCATTTCCTGCGATGTCGCCAGTATCCTGTTATCCGGGTCGGAGCCGGTGCCGTCCTGGAGGGTAATCCAGTTTTTCCCCATGATATTTTCATTCACCTTCATCACCCTGGCATTCAGGCTGACCACCTGGCCCTTCAACCCGGCTGATTCGGCAAAAATGGTGGCGATGGTCTTGCCATCCTCAAGGGCTTTGACCTCGCCCGGCGCCGGCGCAGTAACCGCAGCAGATTTTGGGCTGCATGCCCATGCTGCCATGAGCTTTCATGGCATCGGCGGCCGTGTCGTTGCCGTTGTCGCCGGCAAGACTGGCCTCGGAAACAAAAAGGATGGAATCAAATGTCCTGTCCAGGCTGGTACTGTGGAACCCGTTCATTTCCATGACGCCGCTGTACTGGACCTGGTCACCCGCGGATACGGCAAAATTATTGGCCGCGATCCAGGTGCCGTCTTCAAGCCTCAGATAGACATAGCTGCCGGCTTCTATGGTTTCGGCCACGGTGCCGGTTGCCGGGCCTGGTATCCGCCGCCATCACTACTGGCGCACCGGTCAGAAAGGCGCATATCACGATTACTGAAATCGAACGACTTCATGAAGAGTCTCCGTTGTCATTGTCTTTGATGAAAGACTGGAATGGTCCGAAAGAGTTTCAATTGTATGGTCTGTCCTGATCGAACACCATGTGCTGGATCAAGTCCGGACTATTACCCTTAAAGCCCCATCGACGCGCTGTTCACGGCCGAGATCAGGGCGCGACCCTTGTTCATGGTCTCTTCCCATTCTTTTTCGGGGTCGGAATCCGCCACGATTCCCGCCCCGGCCTGCACATGCAGCACGCCGTCCTTGATCACGGCCGTGCGGATGGCGATGGCCAGGTCGGTGTCATCGTGCCAGTTGATGTAGCCCACCGCGCCCGCGTATACATTCCGGCGGACCGGTTCCAGTTCGTTGATGATTTCCATTGCGCGGATCTTGGGCGCGCCGGACAAGGTGCCGGCGGGAAAGGCTGACCGGATCGCGTCCGTGGCGGACAGTCCTTCGGCCAGTTCCCCTTCCACCTGTGAAACGATATGCATCACGTGGGAGTAGCGTTCCACGACCATGGTCTCGGTCACCTTGACGGTCCCGATGCGGGAAACCCTGCCGGCGTCGTTTCTGCCCAGATCGATCAGCATCAGGTGTTCCGCCCGTTCCTTTGGATCGCTGAGCAGTTCTTCCTCCAGCCGCTTGTCCTCTTCAACGGAGTGGCCGCGGTGCCGGGTGCCGGCAATCGGCCTGAGCGTCACCTGCCGGTTCTGAACGCGCACCAGCACTTCCGGCGACGACCCGACGATCTGGGTATCGCCCAGGTCGATGAAGTACATGTACGGTGACGGATTCAATGCCCGCAGTGCGCGGTAGACATCCAGCGGGCGCGCCTTGAAAGGAACGCTCATGCGCTGCGAGAGCACCACCTGGAAGACGTCCCCGGAAAGAATGTATTCCTTGCTTTTCTCAACGGCATTGATGAAATCACGGCGGTTGAAACCGTAACTGAAATCACTTTCGGCCACCGGGTCGTGCGAAACCGGGATCCCGTACCCCTCGCTGCTGCCCCTCAGCGTGCCTGCCAGTTCATCGAGGCGGCTCTGCGCATATTCCCAGGCCAGCGGCCGCGCCGGGTCGATGTTGACGACCAGGTAAAGCCGGCCCGCCAGGTTGTCGAACACCGCGACTTCTTCAGACAGCAGCAGGACCATATCCGGGGTGCTGAGCTCATCCGGCTTGCTGTCATCGATCAGCCGCGGTTCGAAGCGTTGCACGACTTCATAGCCGAAATAACCCACGAACCCGCCGGTAAACACCGGCAATTCGGGCAACCTCGGCGAGCGAAAAGATCCTTGCAACTGCGAGACGTACTCGAGCGGGTCGGCCACTTCTTCGCGATGCACGCCGACGCTGTTTTCGTAGGTGGTCAGCCGGGTTCCGGACAGGGAGTAGCGCCGTTTGCACGGCAGGCCGATGATGGAAAACCGGCCCCAGGTTTCGCCGCCCTCGACCGACTCGAGCAGGTAGGTGTCCGGCCCTTCGGCCAGTTTCAGGTAAACGGAAAGCGGGGTGTCCAGGTCCGCCAATACCGACCGGTAAACGGGTATGCGGTTAAACCCCTCGGCCCTGAGTTTTTCAAATGCTTCCCTGTCCACGGCAGTCCATTTTTATGAGGCAACAGGGGGGATTCTAGCAAGGCTCGGCGCAATCGCCTACACGGGAAGGGTAATCCGGAATTCCACACCCGCGCCACCGGGCAATTCATGCGCGCTGACACGCCCGTTATGGGCTTCGGCAACCAGGCGCACGATATACAGTCCCAGCCCGAGGTGCGGTTCCGCGCCGCGCTTTTCGCGCATCGACACCAGCGAATCAAACAGGCGTTCCTGCAACTCCCGGGGCAGGCGGCTGCCCGTATTACGCACGCAGAGTTCGAAACAACCTTCCCCGGCACGGAGAATGAGGCTGACTTCATCCGCTTCACCACTCAGGGACATCGCGTTATCCACGAGTTTGTCCAGGGCCTGGGCGAGCAAATCAGGCGCGCACCGGGTAGATGTTTCGGAATCGGGAACGCGGAGCAGGAGCTTGCGCCCGGGGTGGACAGCGCGATACCCCTCGGCACAGCGACGCACCAGTCCGGACAGGTCGACGATTTCCCACTCCGCAACGCCGATGGCCGCTTCCAGCCGGCTGGCTTCGCTCATCGCGCGGACGATCGCGGCCTGCCTGCTCACGCCTTCCTGGGCCCGTTCGAGAAACCTCCTCGACTCATCATCCAGATCCTGGCTCGCCAGGTTGTCCAGCGAGGAGCGGGTGATGGCCAGGGGCGTTTTCAGTTCGTGCGACAACTTGCCGGCCAGGGTCTGCAGGTACTGGCTGTAGTTGGCCACGGCCCGCAGCAGTTTCTGGTTATTTCGCGCCAACTCGCCCAGCTCGTCCCGGTCTTCCCTCAAGGGCAGAATATCCAGGTCGACGCCGCCTTCCATGGCCCGGCTGACAGCACCGCTGAGGCGCTGCACCCGGCCCGACAGGCGGGTGGCGAAATACCAGAGGCCGGCAGCAAGTCCGAATGTCAGGGCCAGCGTGGTAAAGAGCAACCGGCTCAACGCCCGGTTCGTGACCAACAACAGGCCGTCTGAAGAAGACTGCATCACGACCGCGCCGTGTACCTCTCCTTCCAGGACCACCGGCACCGCGATGGTGTTCCAGACCACGGCGGTTTCCAGGTCGTGGGTCCAGCTGATTGCATCTTCGCCGGCCAGGGCCTTGCTGATCACCGCGTCGCCCGGGTGAACCGGGTCCCCGGGGCGGCTTTCCAGCAACTGCGTACGGGAACCGGCAACCAGCAGGTAAAGCACCCGTTGCAGCCAGGTCGTGCGCTGGTCTGCATGATCAGTCTTCGACCGGCTTTCCGAACCCGATTCGGCCAGGACCCAGCCTTTCGAATCCACCAGCCAACTGTGGGTCTCCTGCATTCCCGACCGGGTCAACCATTCCGACAAGCCCTGCCATTCAGATGACAGGTTGATCCAGAGCGGGTGACCGGGATCGCCCATCGGGCCGGCCGTACGGCGCGAATCGCCACCGGCCTGGCGGGCATCCCACACCTGGAAGCTCAGATCCGTGTTGCCGGCCGGGATCGGTAATGCAAGTTCAACGCGATAGCCGTTTTCGCGCTCGAGCCAGTAGCCCTCCACCTGACCGGAATCGCCCCGTTCACTGTTGATCTGCAACGGTCCGGGCGCCTCGGGACTGATGGTAAAACTGAATAAACCGCGCGGACTGCGCACCCGAAGGAAAATCCCGTCGGAGGCCAGTGGCGGTGAAGCCTGGGCGGACCCTGCGAGATTCCGGCTGGTATCATCAACGTCGAAAAGCACAAAGAGGCGGTCCTGGTGGCTTCCGGCCAGCAGGCGCACGCCCAACTGGCCGTCCACGGATGAAAACTCCAGGCCCTGCCACGCTGCCGGCCAGTCATCACTGTAGCCATCGAGGGCCGGCACCTGCTGCAAATCCCTGAGGGGCAAGTAAAGTTCAGGCAGGAACAGTAACTGGCTGCCGAATTCCAGCGGGATCGTTGCGGCCATGGTGTGGGCGGAAGCCAACAAGGCATTCTGTTGCGAATCGCGCAGGAAACGTTCCAGTTCCTGCAGCAACTTCCAGCCCGACCAGGGCAACAGCAGGGTCAGCAGGGACAGTGCGACCAGCTTGGTTCTGAGCTTCATCCTGTCTCGCCGGACGGTTCCGTGGCGCCGGCACATTCAGGCTTCCAGCGGTACCCCGCCCCGTAAACCGTGTCCAGCCGGTCGAAGCCGGCGTCGGCCTGGACAAACTTGCGGCGGATTCGCTTGATGTGACTGGTGATGGTCTGGTCATCCACCAGCACATTGGCGTCATCCATGAGCTGCGAACGTGTCCTGACGTGCCCGGGATGACGGATCAGTGAATGGATCAGCCAGAACTCGGTAACGGTCAGGGGCACGGGCACGCCGTTCCAGCTGACCTCCATCCGCTCCACCGAGAATTTCAGAGGCCCGCGTTCCAGCAGCTGCTCGCTGCTCACGCCCCCCGACAGGGCCTCGACCCTGCGAAACAGCGCCACGACGCGCGCCACCAGGTGCTGCAAACTGATGTCCTTGGTCAGGTAATCGTCGGCGCCGAGGCGCAATCCCGAAATGACATCGAGGTCGGAGTCCCTTGCGGTCAGAAAAATGATCGGCAGGCTCCTGGACAGGCTGCGCAGTTCGCGGCACAGTTCGAACCCGCCTTCAACGTCATCGCCAAGCCCGACATCGATGATGACCAGGTCCGGCAACCGCCTTTTCAGGGCGGCGAGCGCGGAATGCTTGTCGCCGTAACCGGATACCTGGTATCCGAAGCGTCGCAGGGCGTCCTCGTAATTGTGCCGGATCGCCGCTTCATCCTCGACGATCGCTATGTGTCGTGACATGACTTCTCCCGGGAGCTGTTGCCCGTTTTCAGGAGTTCATCATACGTCCCCCGCAGGCTCGCGTGAATCGCCGGCACCCCCGAAACGGGCGGTTGCCACAAGCTTGCCCTAATTCGGACGCTGCTTGGTCACAGGTGGCCACCGCCACGGCATTTCGCAACCGTTAAATGGATGCACAGCCGGTGAATGGTTAAGGCCGGGATCAACACGGAGTCGGAAATGCCCCATCAATCATCCATAAGAAACAAACTCGAAATCGTCGCTTCGCCGGCGCCTGGCCGGAAAGCGCCGGCCGGCAAGGCCGCAGGCGACCCGGCGGTCGCCGGAATCGCACCACCAGGAAGAGAGATCTAACTGGCAGGACCGGGCCTTGCTGATCTTTCGGCGGTTCTCCTGGCGCTGCTGATCATCCGGGTGGAAACCGCCGAGGCAGCCGGGCCGGAAGAAAGCTTCTTCGGCCTGGAATTCCAGGGCAAGGCGGCTGAGCAACGGGCCGTAGCGCTGGATACCGGCATCCAGGTCGAAATCACCGGTCTGACCGCCCGCGTGGTGGTCACCCAGGTTTTCTCCAATACCGGCAAAGCATGGGCCGAGGCCATCTACCGTTACCCACTGCCGCCCGGTGCAGCGGTTGACCGGATGCGCCTGGAGGTTGGCGATCGCGTGCTGGAAGGTGAAATCCAGGAAAAGGAACAGGCCCGCCGCCAGTACCAGCAGGCAAAATCCTCCGGCAAGACCGCTTCCCTGGTGGAGCAGCAACGTAGCAACCAGTTCGAAACCCGGCTGGCCAACATCGGGCCCGGTGACGAAATTCGCGTTTCCATCGGCTTCCTGGCCAGCGTCGACTATCGGGACGGTTCGTTCAGCCTGCGGATTCCGCTGACGTTCACGCCTCGATTCGAGACTGGCCAGTGGGATACCAAGCCTTTTCTTATCGCCGGCAAGGCCGGCTCCCACAACTCCCGCGACCCGGGTGGGCAGTTCCAACCATCTTCCCTGGACGATCACCGGTTGGTCATCGACGTAGATCTGCGCACCAGCATGGCGCTGTCGAGTATCGAGAGCCGCTACCACGACGTCGATATCCGCCCTTCGCTCAATGGCTACCGCGTTTTTCTCACCGATCCGGACACCCGGACCAACCGGGTTTTCGAACTGGCATGGGCCCCTGAATTCGGGACTGCACCGGAATCCGCGCTGTCCACCTTTGACGACGGAGAATTCGTCTACGCAATGCTGATGCTGGCCCCGCCCCTGGCGGAAGCCATCTCGCCCCAATCCAGGGAAGTGGTGTTCATCATCGACACTTCGGGCTCGATGGAAGGAACGTCGCTGGTACAGGCGAAAGCCGCCCTGAAACTGGGGCTGCGGTTCCTGGGTCCGGATGACCGCTTTAACCTGATCCGTTTCAGTTCCGACAGCGAGCAGTTGTGGCGGGAGTCGGTTCCTGCTTACCCCGCTTACCTGGAAGAGGCGAACGGGTTTATCGACGACCTCACAGCCAACGGCGGCACGATGATGGCGCCGGCCCTGGGCAAGGCGATGAATCTGCCGGAACAGGACGGCTTGTTGCGCCAGATCGTGTTCGTCACCGACGGCAGTGTCGGAAACGAGCAGGAACTCCTGCTCCAGATCGGCGAGGAACTGCGCGAAAGCCGGCTGTTCACGGTATCCATCGGTTCAGCCCCCAATGCCTGGTTCATGCGCAAAGCTGCCGAAATCGGCCGTGGCAGTCACACCCATATCGGCCGCCTCGAAGAAGTGGAGGAACGGATGACCGGGTTGTGGTCACGGATCGAAAACCCGGCGGTCAAGAACCTCTGTATCGACTGGGGAATGGACGCCGAATTTTACCCGGAGATCATCCCCGACCTGTACGCGGGCGAGCCGCTCTGGTTGTACGCGCGCCTGCCGCAGGAACCCCGCCAGGTCACCGTGTGCGGTGAACTGGACGGCGCAGACTGGGAAATGGAAAGCCGACCTCTGGCGGTGTCCGGTAGCGAAAACCTGGCAACCCTGTGGGCGCGCAGCAAGATCGAAGCCCTGGAAGACAGCCGCGTGTTTGGCACCGACCCGGATACCGTCCGTGAAGAGGTGCTGGATATTGCCCTTGAATTCGGGCTTCTGACCCGTTACACGAGCCTGGTCGCCGTTGATAAAACGCCCTCCCGGCCGGGAGCCCTGGACCTGGAGTCCGAAAACATCCCCAGCCTGCTGCCGGCCGGCAGCGGCATGACGTCCGGATTTTCAGGAACCGCCACGGGTTGGCTGGCACAGTGCCTGCTGGCTTTATTCTCACTGTTTGTCGCCACCGGCATGTTGTTTGGCGCCGGCGGCTATCGCTCGCCGATGACTTCTTCCGTTGCATGAAGAAACCCGGTCATTGGCTTTACGCGGCGGTGCCCTCCACCGCCGCCTTTTTTTCCCTGCTGCTGCTGGTGCAGGCTTGCTGGATCCCGGTCAAGGCCGAACTGGCCCAATGGCTGATTGAACGGAGCTGGGAAAAGACGCTGGGCGGCGACCCGGATTCGAGACCCTGGCCATGGGCGGATACCCGCGCCGAGGCGATACTTTCCGTTCCGTCGCGCGGTATCCGGCAGGTCGTTCTGGCGGGAAATTCCGGGCGTAACCTGGCCTTCGGGCCGGTTTTTGTCGACGGCAGCCCGGACAGCCGTGACCGGGTTATCAGCGGTCACCGTGACACCCACTTCCGGTTCCTGGAGTTTCTGCAGGCCGGCGACCTGATCCGGCTGACCACGCGGGACTCCGCGAAGTGGTACCAGGTGCGTTACCTGGAGGTGGTCGACAGCAGGTTCCGGGAACTGGTGATTGACCCCGGGCTGGATCGCGTCAGCCTGGTCACCTGCTATCCGTTCGACAGCCTGCAAGCCGGCGGGCCATTGCGTTACGTGGTTACCGCGATGCCGCTTGAGCCTCGGCTTCAGCCAATCGCTGAAAACCCTCGCGGACTTCCGCAGGCGCCTGGACCAGTTCAATCAGCACGCCCTGGCCGCTGATCGGCGCAGTTTCGTCCCCTTTCGGATGGATAAAACAGATGTCGAATCCGGAGGCTCCCTTGCGGATGCCTCCCGGTGCAAAACGCACACCCCGGTCTTTCAGCCACTGCACTGCGGCCGGCAGATCGTCGATCCACAGACCCACGTGGTTGAGAGGCGGGGTCTGCACCCGCGGCTTCTTGTCCGGATCGAGTGGTTGCATCAGGTCGACTTCCACCTTGAAAGGCCCGCTGCCGATCTGGGCGATGTCTTCATCGACATTTTCCGACACGCTGCGGTAATTGCCACTCAGCTTCAGACCCAGGGTATCCACCCACAAGGTGCGCAACAGGCTCTTGTCCAGCCCGCTCACTGCAATCTGCTGAATTCCGAGTACTTTGAAGGGGCGCTCGTTCATAAATACCTCCGGTGCAGCCTGTCAGCCCTGCTGATCGCGGCGTTTGAGAAAGATATCGAGCAGTTGCCTGGCCGCCACGACCGGCGACATCCGGCCCTCGCTGGCGGCAGCCTCCAGAGCCGGGATCTGCTTGCGCACTTCCGGATCAGCCTGCAACTCTGCAAAGACGCTGTCTTTCACCTCCGACCACATCCAGGCCCGCGCTTGCGCTGCCCGGCGCGTGGTCAGCAGGCCACTGGCTTCAAGCACTTCGTGGTGGCGCAGTGCAGTCTCCCACACCTCGGCAATACCCGTACCATCGCGTGCGGAACAGGTTCGGACCTCGGTTTTCCAACCCGCCGAACGGGGGTGGAGCAGCCGCAGCGCACTGCGATACTCACTGGCGGAGCGCCCGGCGAGCGCCAGCATATCGTCGTCGGCCTTGTTGATCAGGACCAGGTCAGCCAATTCCATGATGCCGCGCTTTATCCCCTGGAGTTCGTCACCGCCACCGGGCAAAAGCAGCAACACGAACATATCGGTCATGTCCGCCACTTCGGTCTCGGATTGTCCGACACCGACGGTTTCCACGATGATCACGTCGAATCCGGCCGCCTCGCACAGGATCAGGGCCTCGCGGCTGCGCCGGGTCACTCCGCCGAGAAAATTAGCCGGACGGCGAAGGCCTGATGTAAGCCTCGGGGCGACGTGAAAGCAACTCCATGCGGGTTTTGTCACCCAGGATGGAGCCGCCGCTGATGGCCGAGGACGGATCCACGGTGAGCACCGCCACCCGGTGGCCGGCATCGATGACGTGGTTACCCAGCGCCTCGATAAAAGTCGATTTGCCGACCCCGGGAACGCCTGAGATTCCCAACCGGATGGAATGACCCGCTTGTGGCAGCACTCGTTGCAGCAGGGCGCTGGCGGCCGCCCGGTGATCCGGGCGGGTGGACTCGATCAGCGTGATGGCTCGCGCCAGCGCACGCCGGTTCCCTTCGAGCACACCATCGGCCAGCGCCCGGGTTTCCTGGTCCAGATCCAGTTCGCTGCTTTGCGCCGGCACCGCCTCTACTCCAACTCCATGATCTGGTCATCCACGGCCAGGCTGGCGCCGGGCTCGAAGTTGATTTTTGTCACCACCCCATCGCGTTGGGCATAGCAGGGTGTTTTCCATTTTCATGGCTTCGAGCACCGCCAGTTCTTCGCCTGCCTTGACGTTCGTCGCCTTCCTTGACCGCCAGCGACACCAACAGTCCCGGCATGGGCGAAAGCAGGTATCGGGACATGTCCGGTTTGACTTTCACCGGCATGTATTTCAGCAGTTCAGCGACCCGCGGGGTGACGATGCTGACATCGGCCTGGGAACCGCCGTGGAACAGGCGATAGGTCTGATTATCACGTTCTACCTGGACGAATATCTCCTCGCCGTTGATGGTGCCGCTGAACAGGTGCTGGCCAAACTCCCAGTCGCTGCGTACCGCGTAGGTCTTGCCCTTGTACTCCACGTCAAAACCACCCTGTGCGGCGACAACGGTGACCGGATGGTGCTCGATTGTTCATCACCACCACCCATTCGGTGGGCACGCGGCGCTCATGCCCGCGCAGTTGGCCATCGATTCGGGCGGCGCGGTCCCGGTAGCCACGCAGCATCGAGGCTGCCACGGAAATGAAAATGGAGGGATTCTGGTGGGGCACGTCGGCGGGGTGGAAACCATCCGGATACTCTTCACCAATCATGTTGGTGCTGGTGTTGCCCTCAACGAAACGCGGATGCGCCATCAGCGCCGACAGGAAGCTGAGGTTGCAGGAAACGCCGCGTATCAGGAAGCGATCCAGCGCCGAGCGCATATGGGCGCTGGCCTCTTCGCGATTGGCGCCCCAGGTGACCAGCTTGGCGATCATCGGGTCGTAGTACATGGAAACTTCGCCGCCTTCAAATACGCCCGTGTCCACGCGCACGTGGTCATCTTCCGCCGGCGGGCGGTAATACACCAGGCGTCCGGTTGAGGGCAGGAAGTTACGGAACGGGTCCTCGGCATAGACACGGGACTCGATGGCCCAGCCGTTGATGCCAACGTCCGCCTGGGTGATGGGCAGCTTTTCGCCGTTGGCCACGCGGATCATCATTTCCACCAGGTCGAAACCGGTGATCAGCTCGGTGACCGGGTGCTCCACCTGCAGGCGGGTATTCATTTCCAGGAAGTAGAAGTTGCGCTGGGTATCGACGATGAACTCGACGGTGCCGGCGGACTGGTAGTCCACCGCCCGGGCCAGGGCCACGGCCTGCTCGCCCATCGCCTTGCGCGTGGCCTCATCGAGAAACGGTGACGGCGCCTCTTCGATCACCTTCTGGTGGCGGCGCTGCAGGGAACATTCACGCTCGTTCAGCCAGACCGCATTGCCGTGGCTGTCGGCCATGATCTGGATCTCGATATGTCGTGGCTCCTCGATGAATTTTTCCGCGAACATGCGGTCATCGCCGAAGCTGGAGCGCGCTTCATTGGAGGCCCGTTCGAAGCCGTCCCGGCACTCGTCATCGTTGTGTGCGATGCGCATGCCCTTGCCGCCACCGCCGGCGGTGGCCTTGAGCATCACCGGGTAGCCGATCTTCTTGGCGATTTCCACGGCATGTTCACCATCGCGCAACACATCGCTGAAGCCGGGGATCGTGTTAACGCCCGCCTCTTTGGCCAACATCTTGGAGGTGATCTTGTCACCCATGGCCTTGATGGCGTGTCGCTTCGGGCCGATGAAGGCGATCCCTGCTGCCTCCAGCATCTCGCAAAACTCAGAGTTCTCCGACAGAAACCCGTAGCCCGGATGCACCGCCTGGGCGCCGGTGTCCAGGCAGGCCTGGAGGATCCTGTCCTTCAGCAGGTAGCTCTGTGCCGAGGGTGGCGGCCCGATGTGGACGGCCTCATCCGCCATTTGCACATGCAGGGCATTGCGGTCGGCATCGGAATAGACAGCAACCGGTCTTGATCCCCATCTTGCGTGCCGATCTTGATGACGCGGCAGGCAATCTCACCGCGGTTTGCGATCAGGATTTTGTCAAACACTTGGCAGTCCTCTACAAGCGGGATGTTGTCATGCTTGCGCCACGGGTTTTCGAGCTGTTTGTTCCGTAACATGGCCAGTGAGCGACAGATGCGCTTGCGGGTGGCATGCGGTGCGATGACATCATCGATATAACCGCGGCTGCCGGCAATAAAGGGATTGGCGAATTTGCGCCGGTATTCCTCGGTGCGCCGCGCAATCTTCTCCTCGTCACCGATGTCGCTGCGGAAGATGATCTCCACCGCGCCCTTCGGCCCCATCACGGCGATTTCCGCGGTGGGCCAGGCCAGGTTGACGTCACCGCGCAAATGCTTGGAACTCATGACGTCATAGGCGCCGCCATAGGCCTTGCGGGTGATGACGGTGATCTTGGGAACCGTGGCTTCGGCGTAGGCAAACAGCAGCTTGGCGCCGTGCTTGATGATGCCGCCATATTCCTGCGCCGTGCCCGGCATGAAGCCCGGCACGTCGACGAAGGTGACGATGGGAATGTTGAAGGCGTCACAAAAACGCACGAAACGCGCCGCCTTGATGGATGACTTGATGTCCAGGCATCCCGCCAGCACCTTGGGCTGATTGGCCACGATGCCCACCGTGTAGCCGTCCATGCGGGCGAAGCCGATCACGATATTCTGTGCGTAATCGGGCTGCAGTTCCCAGAACTCGTTGTCGTCCACCACCTTGTGGACCAGTTCCTTCATGTCGTACGGCAGGTTGGGGTTGTCCGGAACCAGGGTGTCGAGTGACATCTCCATGCGATCGACGCGGTCGGGCGTGGGCCGGAACGGGGGCTTTTCCCGGTTGTTGGCCGGCAGATAATTGATGAAGCGCCGCACCATCAGCAAGGTTTCCACATCGTTATCATAAGAACGATCACAGACGCCGGAGACGGTGGAATGGGTCATGGCGCCACCCAGTTCCTCCGCCGTCACCGTCTCGTGGGTCACGGTTTTGACCACTTCGGGCCCGGTGACGAACATGTAGGAGGTGTCCTTTACCATGAAAATAAAATCGGTCATGGCCGGAGAATAGACCGCGCCGCCGGCGCAGGGACCCATGATGACGGAAATCTGCGGCACCACGCCGGAGGCCAGCACATTGCGCTGAAAGACGTCGGCATAGCCGCCCAGGGAGGCCACACCCTCCTGGATACGGGCGCCGCCCGAGTCGTTGAGGCCGATCACGGGCGCGCCCACTTTCATGGCCTGGTCCATCATCTTGCAGATTTTTTCGGCATGCGCCTCGGACAGTGAGCCGCCAAAAACGGTGAAATCCTGGCTGAAGACAAACATCACCCGGCCGTTGATGGTGCCGCAACCGGTAACCACGCCATCCCCGGGAATTTTATTGTCGGCCATGCCGAAATCGGTGCAGCGGTGCTCGACGAAGGTATCCCACTCCTCGAAACTGCCCTCGTCCAGGAGCAATTCGATCCGTTCGCGGGCGGTGAGCTTGCCGCGGCTGTGCTGGGTATCGATCCGCTGCTGGCCACCCCCGAGGGCGGCAGCCTTACGTTTCTCTTCCAGTTGTTCGACGATGTTTTGCATGGCCATGATCCCGTGTTGCGCCGCAGGCCCCTGCGGCATTCGCCAAATCAAGCTTCAATAGCTATATTCTTCTGCGCCTTAACCAACTTTCCGGCGTTCCCGGATCATGCCCAGAACCTCGTGCGCAGCGAGCAGAATATTGGTGCCGGGCCCGTAGATGGCCGACACACCCAAACCCAGCATTGCATCATAGTCCTGCGGCGGAATAACGCCACCACAGATGACGATGATGTCTTCGGCTCCTTCCTGTTTCAGCCCTTCGATGACCTGCGGCACCAGCGTTTTGTGCCCTGCCGCCTGGGAAGAGATGCCGATGACATGGACATCGTTCTCGATGGCCTCCCGCACCGCCTCCTCCGGGGTTTGAAACAAGGGCCCGATATCGACATCGAAGCCGATATCCGCAAAAGCGGTGGCGATCACCTTGGCGCCGCGATCATGGCCGTCCTGACCGAGCTTGCAAACCAGCATGCGTGGCCGGCGTCCTTCGGATTCGGCAAACTTTTCAACCTCATGCTGAATGGACTCGAAATTCGCGTCACCTGCGTAGGCGGACCCGAACACACCTGAAATGGAATGGGTCGTGGCCCGGTGGCGGCTGTAGACTTTTTCCAGCGCATCGGAAATCTCGCCGACCGTGGCCCGAGCACGTGCCGCGTCGACGGCCAGTGCGAGCAGATTGTCCTGTCTCTTCTTCCGCCGCCCGGGTTAATGCAAGCAGTGCTTCACTGCACACCGCCTCGTCCCGGCTGTCACGCACGGCCTCGAGGCGTCGAACCTGCGAATCACGCACGGCGGTGTTGTCGATATCACGGATATCCACGGGCGATTCTTCCGCCAGTTGGTATTTATTGACCCCGACGACGATCTCTTCGTCCCGGTCGATCCGTGCCTGGTGCAGCGCGGCGGCTTCCTCGATACGCAGCTTGGGCATGCCGGATTGCACGGCAATCGTCATGCCGCCCATCTCCTCGACCTCGTCGATGAGTTTGCGCGCAGCGGTGACCAGTTCATTGGTCAGGCTTTCCACGTAATAGGAACCGGCCAGCGGATCCACGACCCGGGTGATGCCGGTCTCTTCCTGCAGCACCAGCTGGGTGTTACGGGCAATGTGCGCTGAAAACTCGGTTGGCAGGGCCAGCGCCTCGTCAAAGGAATTGGTATGCAGCGATTGCGTGCCCCCGAGGACGGCCGCCATCGCCTCTATCGTGGTGCGTATGATGTTGTTGTACGGGTCCTTGGCGGTGAGACTGGCGCCGGACGTCTGGCAATGGGTGCGCAGCATCAGTGACCGGACATCTCCAGGCGCGAATTTTTCCGCCATCAGCGTGGACCAGAGCAGGCGTGCGGCGCGCAGCTTGGCTGCTTCCATGAAGAAATTCATGCCAATGGCAAAAAAGAACGACAGGCGCGGCGCAAAAGAATCCACATCGAGACCGCTGGCGATCGCGGCGCGCACGTACTCGATGCCGTTGGCGATGGTATAAGCCAATTCCTGGACGCAGGTCGCACCCGCTTCCTGCATGTGGTATCCGGATATGGAAATGGAATTGAACCGGGGCATGTTGGCGGAGCAGTAAGCGATAATATCGGATACGATCCGCATGGAGGGCGCGGGCGGATAGATATAGGTGTTGCGAACCATGAACTCTTTCAGAATATCGTTCTGCAGGGTTCCCGACAGCTTTTCCGGCGAAACACCCTGCTCTTCCGCGGCAACGATGAACATGGCCATGACAGGTAAAACCGCACCGTTCATGGTCATCGATACCGACATCCTGTCGAGCGGAATACCATCGAACAGGATTTTCATGTCCTCAACGCTGTCGATGGCCACGCCCGCCTTGCCCACGTCACCCACCACGCGCGGATGGTCGGAGTCGTAACCGCGATGGGTGGCCAGGTCAAAGGCCACGGACAGCCCGGTTTGACCGGCCTCCAGGTTCTTGCGGTAGAAAGCGTTGGATGCTTCGGCCGTGGAAAAGCCCGCGTACTGGCGTACAGTCCACGGGCGGCCGGCATACATGGTCGCCTTGGGGCCACGGACAAAAGGCGCAAAACCAGGCAGCGAATCCAGGTGGTCCAGGCTGTCGAGGTCTTCAGCGGTATACAAAGGCTTGACGGCGATACCCTCGGGCGTATCCCAAATCAAATCCTCCAGGGAGTCGGCCTTTGCACTCTTTGGCAGCGAGTGTTTGCCAGTCGTCTAGCGTCTTCTTCGAAAACTCTGTCATCGCTTTTTACCCCAGGGAACCGCTGATCAATTATACACAGGGTAAACAATCACATCCGTTTGATCGGTCAGGCTCCACGCCGTTGCCGGTACGCGAAACAATTTTTTGGTATCACTCCAGACCACCTGGAAAAGATCGGAGTTCCGGTAAGTTTCCAAATCATCCGCCCGGTCCCAATGCGAATAAGTAAAGAACACGCAGGCATCTGATTCGGATTGTAACAATCGAAGATGCGAACAGCCCGGGAACGACCTTATCTTCTCCCTGCTGGCAGCGAATATGTTCAGGAAATCAGGAATTCGTTTTTCCATGAATTCCATTTTGACGATTCTTATGATCATTTGGGGATGATTTTAACCATTCTTTTGTCCGAATGCCTAAAAGACCTGCCCACCCTATTCAGGCAACCTCACGTCTAGCTCAGTAGCATCCAGTTTTGGTTTGCATTTTCTCTCTCCTTCGCTCGACTGAATAATGATTGCATGATTGAGCTGCAAGGAGTCACCGGTAAATTGGGCGGTTATGTGGTCGGCCCTGCAACTTAATTCCCCTTGTCTATACTTATTAAATGAGGGGGCTGATCACGTTTCGAGAAGGAGTGTTCGAGACAGTGTTGCAATGAACAGGCTCATCGGAGATGCAGAATGAAAATGATTCAGGTGGCAATGCGAACAGCGGTGGTGTTGATCTTGTGCGCCCCTCTGATGCCGGCTCAGGCCCAGGAAACCCTGTTGGGTGCGAATGGAGGAGGAGGAAGCCAGGGATTTGGCTCACCCGGATCGATTTCCGTCATCAATCAATCCAACGCCAACACGATGATCGTCGGTACTCCGACGCCCGGAGTCGGGCTCGCAGGTGTGGCTACCAACTCGGCAGGCCGTATATTCGGATCAACGGGCGTTAACAAACAAAACTCCAGCGCCGGCCCTCGCCTGATTGAGATCAACCCGGCGACCGGCGCGATGCTGAAAGATATTGGCCGTCTGCGAGTCGCATCCGGCGAGAATTGCTACATAGGCGATCTCAGTTTTCATCCCGGTACTGACGTTCTCTACGGAATTCTTACAGAAAATTCGGACGGTGGCGGGTGCACCTGGCAAGGGAGCACCGAGACCGGCGGCGTGTTGGTGACCGTTGACACGTCCAGTGCCGTAGTTACCATAATCGGGAGAGATCCATCGCTGGGCAATTCCAACGGCGGACTGGCATTTCATCCCAACGGGACACTCTATTTCACGCCCTGCTGGATCGACGATAGCAGATTGATAACCCTGAACCCGGCAACGGCCGCGATCCTTTCATCCAAAGCCATGGATGCAGGCTCCTGCTACATGGGGCTAGCCGCCAGGCCATCGGACGGCACTCTGTTCGCCAGCTATAACTGGGAAAATGGCTGGGATCCTTACGTGCTCGTCACGTTGAACCCCGCCAACGGCAATGCAACACTCGTTGGTCACACTTATACAAGCGTCATTCACGACCTGACCTTTACCGACGCCATTGATGTGGGCTTCCATATCAATGTGGGCATGAGCGATGCCTGGTTCGATCCGCTGACCGACGGACAGGGCTTCCTCATCAGCGTGTTCGAAGACACAGGAATCCTTTTCATGGCGTGGTTCACTTTCGATACCGAGCGCCCGCCCATGAGCGCCACGGCAAATCTTGGCGAGCCTGGCCACCGCTGGGTTACAGCCTCGGGACCCATTGATGGGGACACCGCCGAACTAACGGCGTACCTGTCTAAGGGTGGTACTTTCGACTCACCCACACCGCCGGTAGCGCCCGCTGTTCCGATAGGCTCGATTACCATCGTCTGGCACGACTGCGAACATGCCACTTTGACCTACGATATTGATCCTCCGGATGTCAGCGGTGTCATTGAAATCCAGCGCGTGGTGTTGGATAGCGTCAAGTACTGCGAGGCCTACCAGCCCTAGTGTCCTGTTTGGGAAGTTCGCTAACTATCAGCGTGCCAATTTCGACAGGGTGGCCTTACTTCAAACTACTGATCCACCCTTACATCTGATCTCTTGTACATATCGAGTGTCTCAATCGCGTCTTGAGCCAATAGGCCATCAATATGTTCTGCGAATCCGGTGTGGAAAAAGCCCCTTCTTTGCCTCCAATAACGATCCATACCGGGGAGGTCTTTGACCGCGACTATTGCTGTGGTTATGGCTTCCCGAAATTCGGCGTCCAACGTCCCCTCCTGCGAGAGGGAATAGCTGTTCTGCATGCCAAGTAAGACGGCATGCATCGACATCATGAACTGAAATTCGTCATGCGTGGAAAGCGGCTCCGGGCTTGTCATTGCATTGAACCAGATATTGCTGGCCTGCCGGTTGCTTCCCATTTCGAGATACCAATTCTGCATGGCCACGGACGCGTCATTCGCAGCTGCAGACCGAACTGCGCCGGCACTGTGTTTAACCTGAACGCCGACATGGATAAGCGTAATCACAACTGCAAGTGCGCCAATCAACTCGCCAGTCGCGCCAATTGCCTCCCAATTCATTTATTGTCACCTCGGCTGCTTTTTATCATTGGGTCAATTCCCGATACCAATCATCCTGGCAAACGACCGGCCGCTCCTGGCCGAAGGCGGAAAGCAGCACTCAAAAAGGCCATTTATTCAGTGGCGCCAATCTCTGCTAACGGCCTATTCTGTTGAAAAACTCCGGTCTGAATTTGAGATAATACGTACTGTTGATTTCAGGGATGGAGCACTTTCCCATGATGGGCAGCAACGACAAGCCGCAAGAACCTCTTTTCTATTCATTTGATCTAGAAGATCTGGTGCCGCAGGACCATCTGCTGCGCAAGATAGATCGGTTTCTGGACCTATCTGATCTACGCCAGCATCTCGCTCCTTATTACAGTCACACCGGACGCCCGTCAGTTGATCCGGAACTGATGATCCGGATGCTGATCATTGGCTATTGCCTGGGTATCCGATCAGAGCGCCGCTTGTGCGAAGAAGTGAAGCTAAACCTGGCCTACCGCTGGTTCTGCCGGCTCAGCATTGAGGACAGCGTGCCGGACCATTCGACCTTCTCAAAGAACCGCCACGGCCGTTTCCGCGAAGCCGAGACCTTGCGCTTTGTGTTCGAGATGGTTCTGCAGAGTTGTATCGATGCCGGACTGGTCGGCGGGGAAGGCTTTGCGGTGGATGCCAGTGTGGTCAAGGCTGATGCCAGCCGACAGCGCCATCACGAAGATGATGATGACTGGGGTAGTGGTCCCGGGGTACGCGAGTATCTTGATGGCCTGGAAGAGGATGACCCCGTACCAGTGGCATTACCCAAGAAGGTCTCGCCGAGCGATCCGCAGGCCCGCTGGACGGCGGCACCGGGTGGTCCGGCCTTTTATGCCTACTCCACCAACTACCTGGTCGATACCGACGCCGGCATTATAGTGGACGTGGAGGCCACGCCAGCCCACCGCACGTTAGAAGTCCAATCCACCCGTACCATGATCGAACGGTTAGAAGAACGTTTCAGTTTGAAGACCAAAAAGTTGATCGGCGACACTGCTTACGGGACCGCTGAGATCCTTGGCTGGATGGTCAACGAGAAGGCGATCGAGCCCCATGTGCCGGTGTGGGAAAAAGGTGAACGTACAGACGGTACCTTCAGTCGCTCAGACTTCGACTTCGATGAACAGGCAGATCATTACACCTGCCCCAACGGCAAACAGCTCAAGCGTTACCGACGCAGCTTCAACCCGCCGCGCAGCGGTATCGGTAAAGACCAGACGATCCGCTATCGTGCCGAGCAACATGACTGCGAAGCTTGTTCGTACAAGGAACAGTGCTGTCCCAATACGGGACGACGCACGGTGCCGCGAAGCATTCATGAATCGGCACGCGATGTGGCACGGGCCGTATCTAAAACAGAAGATTACAGCCGTACACGACGTCAGCGTAAACAGGTGGAAATGTTGTTCGCGCACATGAAATGCATACTGAAGATGGATCGATTGCGGCTACGAGGTCTGAGCAGTGCTCAAGACGAGTTCTTGTTGACGGCGACAGCGCAAAACCTTAGACGGATGGCCAAATACCTGGGGACAGATCCGCCAGTTGTTCCTGGAATGGCCTGAAAGTGATCGAAAAACATGAAATAAACGAACAAAAACACGAATAAAAAATCAAAATCCGGCATCAGCCGGAACATAAAGCCCGCATTGAAAACCGAGCCATAGAATCACTCGCCTCAATATCGAGTTTTTCAACAGAATAGGGAAAAAAGCGGAACTGGAAACTATAAAAAAAGGCCCGCCAGCATCGTAGTCCGGCGAGCCCACAACATATGGGTCTGTCCTATTCTTTCAATTGGCTGGAGAATGATGTTCGTGAACCATTTTCCATTCACCCTTTGTTTTAACAAATAATAAAGTAATTAGATTATTGACTGTATATTTCTCCGCCAATCATCAGTTCAAAATCTGAGATAAAGGTTAAATTAGCTACATTCCCATAATATACAGCAACTTTCAAAGTTCCAGGTTGAAACGGCAAATTGTTTAACTCCACCTGGTTTTACTATTTCACCAAATAACGTACGTTCATGTTCTTCATTACCCTCACTATTCCAAAGTGCTCCATCATAATTAAATTCAGTAAACATGGGACCATAGTCATGAAAAGAGATAAGTTGGTCCATATATTCGGAATCTTTTCCAAGTCCGGCTCCGTCCGTTATACTTTGTCTAATGGCCATAAAAGTTTTTAAGACCTCTGCTTGTGCTCTGTGTATAAGTTTGGTCAATTACAGAATTCTTGTCAGATTTCTCAGATGCGACCACGTTTGTAGTCGAAACAAAGACCACCAAAAACGAAACCAGTAATAATTTAATTGCTTTCATAACCAAGCTTCCTCTTTTTAGATTTAATCTATGATTAACCCCAACCTCTCTGGAAACCATGCTTCTCGATAGCTCCTCATTCCTGGCCGGCCCCACGGAATTCCCGTAAAAAAATCCGTGCTAAAGTACAGGTTAGGCAGTTGGTACGAATACTGCGTGATCAGAAAGCAACAATTTGCTGACAATTTGCTGATAAAACCTCTGAAATCCCGCAATAGCGTAAATTTTGTGTCATTGGCTGTGAATTGAGCGGATTGGCCTGAATCAATACTGGGGGCAGACAGATTCGAATGATTTACGAATTTTCTGACTTAACACTGGACCTGGACCGGCACCTGCTAACTCGTGGGGGGCAGCCGATCAAGCTGACGAAGCTCAGTTTCAAAGTGCTTCAAGCATTGGTTCAGGCAGCACCAGCGTTGATCTCACACGATGACTTGATCGACCAGGTCTGGGGACCCAGGCGGGTGATTACGCCCGACAACCTATCCCAAAGAATGAAGACGCTGAGGCAGAGCCTGGGTGATGATCCCAATCAGCCCATCTACATCGAGGGCGTGCGGGGGGAAGGCTATCGTCTGGTGCCCGAAGTCAAAATTCAGTCGGCACAGACATCCAGCCGTCCATCCAGGCAAGTCCTGTCTTCACGTTTGCTGGTGAGCCTGGTTGTGTTGGCGTTGGCTCTGGGGTACATCGCTTTCGACAAGTTTGTGCTTGACCCTGTCAAAGATGTCCAACTTGCCCAATCAGCTAGTCAGGAAGGTCGCGCTGTCGCTCGAACTGAATCACACGAGGACAAATCCCTTGCAGTACTGCCCTTTGAAAACCGCAGCAACAGCAAGGCAGACCAGTTCTTCACTGACAGTATGCATGACGAACTGTTGGCCACCATCGCCAAGATTGGCTCGATGAAGGTGGTCTCTCGCACCTCGGTTATGGAATACAGGGACACCACCAAAAGGATTCCGCAAATTGCACAGGAGTTGGGTGTTGAACACATTCTCGAAGGCGGTATTCAACGCTCCGGTAATCAGGTACGGATCAACGTGCAGTTGATTGATGCGGCAACCGATGAACACTTGTGGGCAGAAATCTATGATCGTGAGCTGACTGCGGCAAACCTGTTCGCTGTGCAAAGTGAAATTACAAAAAAGATTGCCGAAGCCTTACATGGCGAGCTTTCCACAGATGAGGAACGACGCATTGACGCAAGACCAACCGACAACCTGCAGGCTTACGAGCTTTATTTGCGAGGTCGTTATTTATGGCAGCGCCGTGGCGATGAGAATATCCGGCACGCCATAACACTGTTCGAGCAGGCAACAGAGCTTGATCCACAGTTTGCCCGGGCCTGGTCGAGCCTGGCGGCGACGCACTTCACATTGCCGGTGTATTCTGACTCGCCGTGGAGTGAACATATTCCCCTGGCGGTCTCCGCGGCACAGAAGGCCCTGGCGCAGGATGATTCCCTGGCGGAAGCTTATGCGGTTCTGGGCGGTTTGGCTGACATGGATGGAAAATGGGCAGAGGCGGAAACGCTTTTCTTGCTTGCCATTGCCAATGAACCCATGGATTCGACTGCACACCTATGGTATGGCGAGCACCTGTTCAAGCTTGGTCGTCTTGATGATGCGCTTGAAGAAGCCCTGATCGCTTATCAACTGGACCCATTGCACCCTGGAACCAATGCTCTTCTCGGGTGGATCTATTTTTATCTAAACGATACCAGCAACGCTTTGAAGTATGGTGCGGCCGCATGGGATTTAGGCCATGGCTCGGGGCTGTACTTTCAGGCATGGTTAAACCTGCGTATCGGGGAATTCGACCGAGCCGTCGGCTTCGCCGAGCAGTGGGATGAACGGACGGCAGTAGAATTCGACAATCCCCAAATTCCCCGCGCTAAAACTAGTTATCGAGGCAAAGATAGATGCAGCGAATAGACCGTTGTTTCTCGAGATGCTCGCAGAGCATGAAACGATTTCGTCGCTATCATTCGAGGCTTTACAGACTCTGTTCACGGGTTATGTCGTTTTTGACCGGTTCGATGAAGCCTATCGAGTGGCCACTATGGCTCTTGACCTGGGTGGCTTCCATAGAAATAATTTGGTGTGGTATTTCTGGCGATCCGATATGGCGCCATTTCGTCAGGACCCGCGATTTGCAGCGCTTGTTACTGAGCTGGGAATGGTGGATTACTGGCGCGAATATGGCTGGCCAGATGTCTGCCAACCGGCGGGCGACGCTTTGGTTTGCAAATAGGTAGATAAAGGGGCCGGATACATTTTTTGCTGTCTGGCTCTGAAGCTGAGGAAATTCTGTAACGGGTCGATCTCGGAATATCTGGCTCTGTAGCCTGGAATTTCCGCTTTCTGGCGAGTAGCGGAACCAATTCAACGTGCTACTTCAGGGCAGACTTGTTCTCAGTTCGGCCAGGTGCGGAGATCCAGCTATTCTGGTCAGGGAATCAGCGATAAATACAGTTCAGAATCACAGTGAAATCAAGTCCTTCCGCGGAAGGACTTTTTTGTTATTTCCAACTGTGCTATCAAATAAGTACGCCGTGATAACTACATTTTCACTACATGAGGTTAAATGCCAGCATGAGTCAGGTCTCGAAGCAATTCAGTAGGGTACAGCGCGCTTTCTTGAGGGTTTTGGACAACCAAAACCGCAAACTCGTGGACTACGAAGACGATGTATGGAGTTTCTTTCAGAACTGCTGGCACCTAACAGACTGGATTAAAAGCGATACACAAGGTGTAGCAAAAATAACCAGGGGAAAAATCGACGTTGAGGTGAAATCCTATCCGGCCCTGATGACAGTTGGAGAGCTGACCAACAAAAGCAAAAATCTCGAAGTAACCAGTAACGTGACGGAAGAGGACGGAAAAGAACACGGGGAAATATTGTTGACAGTTATCAATAAAAACGGCGATGAGTTTCCAGTGAAAAACCTGGCGATTGATGCGATGAAAAATTGGATGGCGATCTTTAAAAAATACCGACTTTAGAAAGAATTCAAATGACGAGTGGCCTCATGAAAGGTGGTTCCGCTTACGAGCGAGAAACTGAACTCAATTCGATCTGAATTTCACCAGCAACTTGTTCGCCTTTCGGTTGCGGATTCAACTGGTCAACGCAACGCACTGATTGATCGGAAATTCTCTGGCTAGTCCTGCAGATCCCGGATAGCATTTTCAGAAGGAAAGACTCGGGTAAACCGTGCGTTATTCCGGCAATTTATTGTCACCAAGTATGGTATCCGCCGTCTTTGCGAGGGATTGGCAATTTATGGCTGACAGGTAATCTGCCTGGTGACCGGATGCCCGCAAAGTCTTTTTGATCATGCTTTCCAGGTTCGGCCGCTTGCCTTCCGGTTCACTGGCGACACCGATCCCACCGCCGAATTCAATGATCGTATCAATACCACCAGCGAATGCCGTTTGAAGATTCGAATGCCACAGTACCGGATGGAATAGCTGGAAGAACAGGCGCGATCTGATGTCCGCCGGATCGGGACTGTGATAGCCCCCGGTAAAGTTGGACAAAACCCGCACTTGCAGCAGGATCAAATTCGGCTGTTTCCAGCACAGGCCGGTAACGTTGTGCAGCCTCGACCATGTAATAGGTGTGGAAGGCGCCTTCGGTCTTCAAACGCATGAAACGCTTGCTTTCGAATTGTTCCTGGACCGCCGTCTCCAGCAGCGCAAGGTCTTCGGCGCGGCCGCCGACAACCGTCTGTTCAGGCAGATTGCAACCGGCGATCGCGCAGTGATAACGCTCGGCGAAGGGCCGAATGGTATCGACATCCAGCGGGAAAGCGGTCATCTCGCCTTCGCCATAAGTGCCCATGAACTCGCCGCGCTTCTGGATCAGTTTCAGGGCGCTTTCAAAGCTGAGCGCCTTGCTTGCAACAAGCGCCGAGTACTCACCAAGACTGTGTCCGGCGGCCATGGCCGGTTGCAGTCGATCCTCGGTCAGGTCCCTGAAAACTTGCAGGCAGGCGATGGAATGAGTGAGCAGCGCGGGCTGGGTAAACCGGGTCAGATTGAGCTGCTCTTGCGGGTCATGAAAAGATAGCTCCGCAATATCAAAACCAAGCACCTGACTGGCCTGGTCGTAGACTTTTTTGGCCGTGGCATATTCGTTGCAGAGGTCGCTACCCATACCCGGGTACTGTGACCCCTGTCCAGGGAAAACATACAGGATGAGATTTTCGCTTGTCAGCACAGCTTTGCCACCCGGAGTTCTGCGGGTTCGTAGAATAGCCAGCGGCACCCGCAATAGCAAGCGTATCCGTTGGATTCACGATCCCATTGTTACTCAGTCCAACAGGCTTCTGAACCTGCCCCGGTCTTCTACAAGATCCGCAACCGTGAATCGGTCCAGGTGTTGCATGAACGCATCCACACCACCCGCCAGGACCTTACGCAAACCGCATGCCGGCGTTACCACGCAGCGGTTGGTCGACGCGTCGAAGCATTCGACAAAATTGCCCAGGTCTTCCATGCTTCGCACAATGTCGCCCACGTTCAGATCCGGGGCAGGCCGCGCCAGCTTCAGACCGCCGCTGCGGCCCCGTACGCTTTCGACAAAACCTTCAGCCACCAACCGTTGCGCCACTTTCATCAGGTGATTTCTGGAAATGCCGTACGCGCTTGCGATATCAGCAATGGAGTGATGGCCATCCTTGGAGGCCAAAAACATCAACGTCCGGAGACCGTAATCCGTATGCAGGGATAATCTCATAAAAGATGCATATCACATATTGCTTTTAATTGCCAATTCGTGTAAAAAAGGTATATCAAATACATCTTAATTGAATCGCGTTCTTTTGCCGGAATCCGATTCCTGCCGGGGAGAAAAAATGCCTTCATATCAAACCACTTTCAGTATCAAACGGCTATGGTTGATTTTAACCGTTGGCATGGTCGTCATGTTCGGAATTCTTTTGCTGCTGGGGCGGGAAATTTACCAGCAGGCGCCCCCGATGCCTGAGCGTGTGTTGTCGGTATCCGGTGAAACCCTGTTCACCCGTGACGACATTGAAACCGGCCAGAACATCTGGCAGTCCATTGGCGGCATGGAGCAGGGATCAATCTGGGGACACGGCAGCTACCTTGCACCCGACTGGAGCGCCGATTGGCTGCACCGTGAAGCTGAAGGCCTGCTGGCAATAAAGCTGCAGAAACAAACGGTCGGCGGACTGTCAGCCTCCCAGGAAAAGGAGTTACAAAGCGCCGAGCTACAACGGGAAATGCGCGCCAATACTTATGACCCCGCCAACGGCACAATAACGGTCAGCGACAACCGGGCCATGGCCATCAAACAGGTCGAGGCGCATTATGTCAGCTTGTATGAAGGCGATAGTGAAGCCGCGCTCGAACTGAGACGCGACTACGCGTTTCCTGTGCACGGCCTGCTTACCCGCGATGAGGCCGAGAAACTCTCTGCTTTCTATTTCTGGACCGCGTGGGCGGCGACAACCAACCGGCCCGGCCAGGAAATCACGTATACCAGCAACTGGCCGCACGAGCCCCTGGTCGGCAATAAACCGACCACCGGCATTTTGATGTGGAGTATCGCCTCGGTCATCCTGCTGCTTGCCGGCGCCGGCGCGCTGATCGCCTATTACGCCAAGCAGTTTGATGTCTGGCGCGACTACGTATTGCCGGATGACGGAATGGCCAAAACGGATGCACTGGGCAGCGCAGTTATTACACCTTCGATGCGAGCCACCGCCAAGTATTTCTGGGTGGTCTGCGCCCTGTTCCTGGCCCAGGTGCTTCTTGGCATCGTAACCGCCCATTACGCGGTTGAAGGCCAGGGTCTCTACGGTTTGCCCTTCGCCGACTACCTGCCCTACTCGGTCACCCGGACCTGGCATACCCAGCTTGCGGTATTGTGGATTGCCACCGCGTGGCTGGCGACCGGCCTGTACGTCGCGCCGCTGCTGGCGGGACGGGATCCGAAATTCCAGCGTTTCGGGGTGAATTTCCTGTTTATCAGCCTGATCGTTATCGTGGTCGGCTCCTTTGCCGGGCAATGGGCGGCGATACATCGCCTTTTCGATAGCCTGACCGCCAACTTCTGGTTCGGGCACCAGGGTTATGAGTACGTCGATCTCGGTCGATTCTGGCAAATCTATCTGACCATCGGATTGATCCTGTGGGTCGCCCTGGTGGTGCGGGCACTGTGGCCGGTATTGAATCAGAAGGGCGGCAAATCGCTGATCTACCTGGTACTGGTCTCGGCGCTGGCGATCGGGCTGCTCTATGCCGCAGGTCTGATGTGGGGTCAGCACACCCATATCTCGATCATGGAATACTGGCGCTGGTGGGTAGTCCACCTCTGGGTTGAAGGCATTTTTGAAGTCTTTGCCACCGCGATCATTTCGCTGCTGTTTGTCCGCATGGGCATTCTGCGGACCTCGACCGCCACGGTAATGGTGCTGTTTGCCACCATCATTTTCCTGTTCGGCGGCGTGCTCGGCACCTTCCACCACCTCTATTTCAGTGGCACGCCAACCTCCGTGATCGCCGTCGGCGCCATGATATCCGCGCTGGAAGTGGTGCCGTTGCTGGTGGTCGGATTCGAAGCGTATACACGCCACAAAGTCGAACATGAAGCCGAGTGGGAACGCAACTACCACTGGCCGTTCATGTTCTTTACGTCCGTTCTGTTCTGGAACCTGGTCGGTGCGGGCCTGTTCGGTTTCATGATCAACCCGCCGATCGCCTTGTATTACGTTCAGGGTCTGAATACGACTGCCAATCATGGCCATGCTGCACTGTTTGGTGTCTACGGAATGCTCGGCCTGGGGCTTACACTCTATTGCCTACGCGGGCTGACCCGTGTAGAACTCTGGAATCAAAAACTGCTGATAGTTTCATTCTGGTCGCTGAACATCGGGCTGGCAATGATGACATTCCTGTCACTGCTCCCCCAGGGCGTCTATCAGGCGTATACCAGCATCGAACGGGGATATTCATTTGCGCGGTCGGCTGAATTCATGCACAGCCCGTTCATGGAAGCCATGGTCTGGGCGCGGGTTCCGGGCGACCTGGTTTTTGCTATCGGGGTGTTTGCATTTTGCGCGTTCGTTTTCAGGGCGTTTTTTCCCGCAAGCAAGCATAACCGGCCTGCAGACGAGTCTGGCGCGGATCAGCCGGAACCGGCGTCCGCGTGAGCCCTCATGCGGCTGATCGTCGCCCGGTAGTCGGACGAACCGAAAATGGCGGATCCCGAGACAAAGGTGTCCACCCCGGCTGCCGCCACCTCGGCGACGTTGTTGACCGTGATGCCGCCATCGATCTCGAGTCGGATGTCGCGGCCGGTCTGCGTCGATCATTTCGCGTACCTTGCGGACCTTGTCCAGCACGTGCGGAATGAACGACTGGCCGCCGAACCCGGGGTTCACCGACATCAACAGCACCATGTCCAGTTTTTCCAGGGTCCACTGCAGTTGCCCCAACGGGGTTGAGGGATTCAACACCAGGCCCGGCTTGCAGCCGTGTTCCCGGATCAACTGGATCGTGCGGTCCACGTGCCGGCTGGCCTCGGGATGAAAACTGATCAGCGAGGCGCCGGCCTTGGCGAACAATGACAACCAGCTCATCCACCGGTTCCACCATCAGGTGCACGTCGATCGGCGCCTTGATGCCGTAGGCGCGCAGGGCGCTGCAGATCATTGGACCGAATGTCAGGTTGGGCACGTAGTGATTATCCATGACGTCGAAGTGCACCCAGTCCGCCCCGGCATCGAGCACTTTTTTCACGTCATCGCCCAGCCGCGCAAAATCAGCCGAAAGGATGGATGGTGAAATGATGGTTGATTGTTTCATTGTGGCCTCCGTCGTATTAGATTATTTTAATATAGATCGTCCCGGTGATCCCGGGAAAATTGTAATCTGCAGGCCTGCATATTTTTGATGGCCTTGAAAGGTTTTCAGTATATTAGTCCCATGATACCTAACCAGCGCGACCTGTTTGATCTTCCCGATGACGTTTCCTATTTGAATGTCGCCTACACCGCCCCATTGCTGCATGCCGCGGCCAAAGCGGGGGAGGAAGCCATTCGAACAAAAAAACAACCCTGGAAAATTTCAGCGAATGATTTTTTCCGCTCGGTCGAGACGGTACGCGGCTTGTTTGCCACGCTTGTCGGTTGTGAGCCCGGACTGCGTCGCCATCGTCCCGGCCGTTTCCTATGGCATTGCGCTGGCCGCAAAGAATTTGCCGGTGGAAAAAGGCCAGTCGATCGTCGTTCTGCAAGACCAGTTTCCTTCCAATGTGTACAGCTGGCACAAGCTGGCAGGCCAGAAGAAGGCCGTCGTGAAAACGGTGCCACGGCCAAAGGACTACGACTGGACAGCCGCCCTGCTCGAGAGCATCGATGACGATACGGCTATTGTGGCCGTTCCCCATTGCCATTGGACGGACGGCAGCCTGATCGATCTTGAAATCATTGGCGAGCAGTGCCGGTCCAGAGGGGCCGCCCTGGTGGTGGACGGTATCCAGTCGACTGGGCGCCATGCCGTTTTCCGTGGACCGGGTGCGGCCGGATTTCCTGGTGGCCGCGGCGCACAAATGGTTGCTCGGGCCTTACAGTTTCGGGTTTTGTTACGTTGATCCAAAGTGGCATGGCGGCACGGGCCTTGAAGAGAACTGGATGAACCGGGCGGGTTCCGAGGATTTCTCCCGGCTGGTGGACTACCGGGATGATTACCAGGCAGGCGCCAGGCGATTTGACATGGGTGAGAGCAGCAATTTCATCCTGTCTCCGATCGCAGCGGCCGCCTTGAAACAGATACTGGACTGGGGGGTTGAAAATATCGCGACGACGCTGCGGGCCAAAACCGACGACATCGCGGATCGGGCAAAGGACATCGGGCTGGTCACTTCACCACGGGATGTCCGTGCGCCCCACATGATCGGGATTTCAAAACCCGGTGGTTTTCGCAAAGACCTGCCAATCCTGCTGGCGGAGGAGAAAATATTCGTCAGTGTCCGGGGTGAGTCCATCCGGATCGCGCCGCATTTGTATACCTCTGAAGACGACATTGACCGCTTATTTTCAGCGCTGCTTAACTCGCTGTGATTTGAGGATAGGCCTACACCAATCCTTACTGTTGATAAAATGTAAAGACTGTATTATTCTTTACTATCTCATATATGTAAAGAAACACAATCATGCCAAAAGTTAGCGCCAAGAGGCAGATCACCCTCCCTATAAACCAATGCCAGGCCCTGGGGATTCATCCGGGCGATGAAGTCGAAAGTTTTATTGCCAATGGCGAACTCACCATTATTAAAAAGAGCAAAGGCGCTGCGGAAGGACTTCTGCGAAACGTGCAGCCTGATGCCGCAATGACTGACGAAGAGTCTCTGCAAAGCGCCCTGCAGTGATCGCGGTTGATACCAACGTTTTGTTGCGGTATCTGCTGCAGGACGATCCGGACCAGGCGCGTAAAGCCAGTAAGCTCATCAAGGGCAAAGAACGAGTGCTCATTACAGATGCCGTGCTGGTTGAAACGCTATGGACCCTCAAAGGCAAGAAATATCAGCAAAAAAAGCCTGCCCTGGCATCGGTCATTCAGGCCCTGATCAAAGAACCAAACCTCCGTTTTGAGAACAACCAGGTGATTTGGGCTGCTCTGAACGATTATCGCAAAGCAAAACCGGTCAAAGGCAAAGATGCTGACTTCTCCGACGCCTTGATCGTTAACAAATCCAAACTGGTGGCCAGGCAACTGGGGGAAGAGCTCAACGGTTTCTATACGTTTGATGTAGCCGCATTATCCCTGGCCGGAACGAAGGCGCCCAAGTAATTCTATTGATCAGATAAATCCGCGCGCCTGCTTGATCTGATCGTAAGCGGTGTTGATTTCTCGCACCCGGGTTTTCGCCATTTCCATCATTTCTTCGGGCAGGCCGCGGGAAACCAGCTTGTCCGGATGGTACTGGCTGACCAGTTTGCGATAGGCCTTTTTTACTTCTGCATCGGTCGCTTTACTTTCCAGTCCCAGGTGTGCATACGCCTGGGCCAGGCTGCCGATCTGTTTTCCCGCTCTGCGCTGGCCTCCTCCCGGGCGACCGGCATGGCCGCCCGCGCCCCCTCGCGCATTCAGCATCGCGGCGAAAACGGGCCCCGGAATCCGCAACAAGCGTGCCACCCGGAACAGCACTTCCTGCTCCGCCGGGGTAATGGAGCCGCTGGAAAACGCCGCTTCCACCAGGATTTCGGTGAACATTTGCCGCAGGTCCTGGCGCACCACTGAGTGCTGCGCAAATCCCTGCAGGGTTTTTTCGAGATCGAAATCCGCCTGCTTGCCCCGGTTGAACAAGCGGATCGCGCGCTGCCGGTCGTCACCCGTGATCTGCATCCTCTGCATCAGGGTTTCGACCATGCGGATTTCGTCCGCGGTCACCGCCCCGTCCGCCTTGCTCAGGTGCCCCAGCGTTGCAAACAGGGCATCGAAAAAGGACTTCTGGGTGGAACCCACACCGACTGATTCCGGCCAGGAACCGGTCCACCATGTGCCCCAGCAGGGCGCCGATGATTGCACCGCTGATACCGCCGCGGAAAAGACCGAGAACAGCACCGATGATCTTGCCCCACCAGTGGCGTGGAATATTGAATGAATTTGCCGACATAGAGTGAATACCGAAAACCTGGCCACGAAGTATATAATTGCTGCTGTCAGTCTCCCATACCCAAACGTCACGACAAGGAATTTTTTTGAACGCTGGACACACCACCCCCTACCACGCCGGCCTGGTCACGCAGTACCCGTTGATTCACCAGGGAAAAGTGCGCGACAGTTTTGCCATTGACGACCGGCATATGCTGATCGTCGCTTCGGACCGGCTTATCCGCATTTGACGTCGTCATGCGCGACCCGATCCCCGGCAAGGGCGAAATCCTCACGCGGATTGCCAATTTCTGGTTCGAACGCACCCGGCACATCGTGCCCAATCACCTGAGCGGCATCGCGGTCGACGAGGTCATTGACGACCCGGATGTGCTTGCCGTGCTGCGGCACCGGTCGGTTGTTGTCAAACGCCTGAAGCCGCTGCCGCTGGAAGCCGTCGTCCGGGGCTACATCATCGGCTCCGGCTGGAAAGACTACCAGGCGACCGGCACAATCTGTGGCATCAAACTGCCGCCCGGCCTGCGCCAGGCGGACAAACTGCCCGAGGTCATTTTCACGCCATCCAGCAAGGCTGCCGCCGGGCAGCACGATGTCAATATCGATTTCGAAACCACCCGGCAGCTGGTGGGGGACTCAATGGCGGAGCAGGTTCGCGACAGCAGCATCCGGATTTATCAGTACGCAGTCGAACATGCTGCTGCCCGGGGCATCATCATTGCCGATACGAAGTTTGAATTTGGAATTGATGAAGAAGGCGGCCTGCGCGTGATGGACGAGGTATTGACGCCCGACTCCTCGCGCTTCTGGCCGGTAGAATCCTATCAGCCCGGCACCAGCCCGCCGAGCTATGACAAACAGTTCGTCAGGGATTACCTGGAAACGCTGGACTGGGACAAGACGCCGCCGCCGCCGCCGATCCCGGCTGAAGTCATTGAAGCCACCGCCGCGAAGTACCGGGAAGCTTTTGAGCGCCTGACCGGGCAGTCACATCAGAAACGTAGGAGCGAATTTATTCGCGAACGGTCTTTGGTCTAAAAAACAATCGCGAATGAATTCGCTCCTACAATTACTCGTCCTGGAGTTCCGCGTACGCCTCGGCCGAAAGCAAGCCGTCCAGTTCTTCAGGTTTTGACATTTGCACCATGAACAGCCAGCCATCCCCGTACGGATCGTTGTTCACCAGCTCGGGAGAATCCTCCAGCGCACTGTTGTTTTCAATGATCTCGCCGGACACCGGCGCATAGGCATCGGAAGCGGCTTTGACCGATTCAACAACGGCGCAGGGTTCGCCCTGCTCATAACTCATACCGGGTTCCGGCAACTCGACATACACCATGTCGCCAAGCGCAGCCTGCGCGTGGTCGGAAATGCCGACAACGACTACGCCATTGCCTTCGTCCCGCACCCATTCATGGCTTTCCCTGTATAGCAGTTCGGCTGGAATTTCACTCATTGTTATTCACCTTGATGTGGGTCGCGAATCATTCTAGCACTGCCTGTGCAAAAGTCACGGGCCACTAAGGAACCTGAAGTATACCTTCACATACTTTGCCGTTCCGGACAAATGGAGGCTTGACGATCCGGGCTTTCAGATATTTGCCGCGGATTTCCACCTCGCAGGAGTCCCCGGCCCTGGCCGGAACCCGGGCAAAGGCAATGGCTTTCTGCAGCGTCGGCGAAAAGCCGCCACTGGTGGTCACGCCTTCCCCGGACGAAGTCACGACCTTCTGCCCGGGTCGAAGTACGCCGCGGTCCTCGAGCACCAGGCCGACCAGTTTTTGCGGAACACCTTCCAGTTTCTGTTTTTCCAGCGCATTGCGGCCGATAAAATCACGATCGTCCTTCATCGCGACTGTCCAGGCAAGGCCGGAAACCAGCGGAGAGACGTCTTCGTCCATGTCCTGCCCGTAAAGGTTCATCCCGGCTTCAAGCCGCAGAGTGTCCCTGGCGCCCAGGCCGCAGGGCGCAACCCCCGCTCCCAGCAATCGATTCCAGAAGGCTTCGGCATGCAAGCCCTGCAGCATGATTTCGAAGCCGTCTTCGCCGGTATACCCGGTGCAGGCGACACATAAATCGCCGGCAATATGCACGTTGAAAGGTTTGAGTTCAGCCAGAGCCTGGGCCTCCCCGGCGGGTACCAGGGAAACGACTTTTTCCCTCGCCAGCGGACCCTGCACGGCGATGATGGCCATTTCGTGGTGTTCAGTGACCGCGATACTGAACCCGGCGCCCTGCCTTTCCAGCCAGGCCAGGCCCTTGTCCCGCGTCGCCGCATTGACGACCAGCCGGAACCAGTCTTCCGCGAAGAAATAAACGATCAAATCATCGAGCACGCCGCCCGAATCGTTCAGCATGCAGCTGTACAGGGCCGTGCCCGGCGTTTGCAGTTTTGCCACGTCGTTGGCCAGCAGGCGGGACAGGAATTCACGTGCTTCAAGTCCCTGGATATCGACCACGGTCATGTGGGAAACATCAAACATGCCGGCATCGGCACGGACATGGTCATGTTCCTCGATTTGAGAACCATAGTTGATCGGCATTTCCCAGCCGGCAAAGTTCACCAGGCGGGCGCCGGCCGCCACGTGCGCATCATAAAGCGGTGTTCTATACGCCATTCAATGTATTTCCCAGTGGCAATTCACGGAATCGCTTGCCCGTGGCTGCAAAAATGGCATTGGCCAGGGCCGGTGCAATGGGCGGAACCCCCGGTTCACCGACGCCGGCCGGCGGCGCCTGGCTCTCGACCAGGTGAACATGGGTTTCGGGCGTCATGCCGATTCGCAATACCTGGTAGTCGTTGAAATTGCCTTGCACGACACGCCCGTCAAGAGCGGTGATTTCGCTGGCACGCGCCAGGCTCAGGCCGAAAATAACGGCGCCTTCCTGTTGGGAACGGACCCGGTCCGGGTTGACATACTGCCCGCAGTCAATCGCGATGTCGACGCGCGGGACCGACCAGCTGCCGTCGGCTTCAACCGCCACTTCGACCACTGCTGCAACGTAGGTCAGAAAGCTGTATTGCGCGGCGATGCCGAGGCCGTGCCCGGCGGGTAAACTGCGCCCCCAGCCGGCTTCATCCGCAACCCGGTTGATGACCTGGCGCAAACGGCCGGTTTCAAAAGGGTAGTTTTCGGTGAGTTCGACCCCGAACTCGCTGAAATCCAGCGTGCGGTCGGGTCCGAGCAAATCGAGCAGATTGTCCTTCGGGTCCAGGCCTCTGGCGCGGGCAATTTCATCCGAGAAGGAATTCACGCCGAAAGACTGGAAAATATTGCAGACCGAACGTAACCAGCCAATCCTTACCTTTGCTTCGGCTTCGCCGGTTTCGACACTGACGTTAGCAATGTCATAAGGCAGGTTAAGCGCGCCCATGCCAAGCTTCCATCGCGCCAGGCTGTTTTGCTCCTGCATCGAAGGTGGACATGATGCTGGGGTAAGCGAGGCGGTGGCGCCAACTGGTGACCGCACCACTTGCGTCCAGTCCGGCGGCGAGGCTTTGCGCACTGACCGAATGGTAGTAGTCGTGCCGGATGTCGTCTTCGCGGCTCCACTGGACCAATACGGGAGCGGCGGTCAACTTCGAAAGCAGAACGGCCTCCGCGATGAAATCGCACTTCGATTTTCGGCCGAAAGCACCACCCAACAGGGTGACATTGACCCGGATCTGGTCCGGCTTGAGCCCGGTGATGGCTTCCGCCATCGGAATCAGGGATTGCGGATCCTGGCTGGGCGCCCATATCTGGCAGAAATCCCCGGTCACTTCAGCCACGGCGGCGGGTGGTTCCATCGGCGCATGAGCCAGGTGCGGCGCGTAGTATTCCGCCTGGACGGTCACTGCCGCTGTGTCCAGTGCCGCGTTTGCATCGCCCTGGTTCCGCAACGGCGTTCCGGGGCGGCGAACGGTTTCGAGCAATGCCTGCTTGTATGCTGTTGAATCGTAGTCGGCATTGGCGCCGTCGTCCCACTCGATCGTGAGTGCATCGCGACCGCGAAGCGCAGCCCAGCTGTTACTGGCAATCACCGCGATTCCCCCGAGCGGCTTGAACAGCGCCGGTGCTTCTGCGGCCGGCAACTCGATGACCTGCTCGACTCCCGCGATGGCCAGGGCCCGGTCGGCGTTATAACTTTTCACCTTGCCAAAAACGACCGGAGGCCGGGCAATCGCCGCGTACTTCATTCCTTCGATACGGGTGTCTGCCCCATATTTCGCCGCGCCATGGGTCATGTCATGCATATCCACGATCGGCAGCGCCTTGCCGATATAGCGGAATTGATCGGGTGATTTCAGGGTGATCAACTCCGGCCCGGGAACCGGAAGCGTGGCAGCGACTGCCACCAGGTCCTTGTAATCCAGTACCCGGCCAGTCGGACCATGCACCACCGTGTGGAAGTTCGCCTTGCATTCCGAAACATCGACGCCCCACTGCTGCGCCGCCGATTGCTCGAGCATCAGCCTGACCGTGGCGCCGGCCTCGCGCATGCGCTGCATGAAACCGCGAACGGACCATGAACCATCGGTGTTCTGATTGCCATATTTCGCGTCGCCGGTCGCCTGCTCAACCGTGACCCGGCTCCAGTCGGCCTCCATCTCGTCGGCCAGCACGGCCGGCAAACCGGTCCGTATCCCCTGGCCCATCTCGCTGCGGTGCGCGATGATAAATGCAGTACCGGCCGAGTCAAAACTGACGTAAACGTCCGGTGACCAGCCATCACTGGGCAAAGGCGGCGCAAGCCCCGGCATTTTTTCCTTGCCGCAGCCATATAAAGACACGCCAACGACGAATACGCCGCCGGTCTTGAGGAAATCCCTCCGGTTCACACGGCGAATGGATTTCATACGTCACCGCCTGCAGCCGACTTGATCGCTGCGCGGATTCTCTGGTACGTGCCGCACCGGCAGATCACACCACTCATCGCGTCATCAATCTGCTGTTCACCCGGGTTCGGGTTTTCTGCCAACAGGGCGGCTGCCTGCATGATCTGTCCCGACTGGCAGTAGCCGCACTGGGGAACGTTGTGCGCAGCCCAGGCTATTTGCAGCGGGTGTTCGCCTGTCGCGCCCAGTCCCTCGATCGTCGTGATCGTGGCTCCGTCGAGACGGCTCATCTCGACCGTGCAGGAGCGGATGGCCTGGCCGTTCAGGTGCACCGTGCAAGCGCCGCAAAGGCCTTTGCCACAGCCATATTTCGTTCCGGTCAGCGCGAGGTCGTCACGCAGGTACCAAAGCAGCGGCATTTCGGCATCGCCGTCAAATTGCCGGGCCTGGCCATTTATGGTCACCGTGATCATCCCTGCTTACTCCTGTGGCTTGCGGAATTTGAGGGTCATCCGGTTGGATTCGCCGATGGCTTCCATTTCGGCTTTCAGTTCCGGGTTCTCCCGGCTGGTAGACAGCGAGGGTGGCAGTCGCCAGACGATATCCTCAGCGCCCGGCTGGTCTTTCGGGTTCTCATTGATGTCGCTGGCTGCGACGAATTCAAAGCCCGCTGCTTCCATCCGTGCAATCACGAATTCCTTTTCCAGGTATCCGTTCTGGCCGCCGGCCCATCCTTCGGGCATTCCCGCCGGCGCCATGTGCTGCACAACACCAACGATGCCGCCGGGCTTCAGGACGTCATAGGCATCCTTCAAAGCAGCGGTCAGGAACCCGCCCTGGTCTTCGAACCTGGCCAGGTTGTGCAGCGCGCGGATAAACAGCACTGCATCAGCCATTCCCTTGATTTCCCGGGGCATGGCGCCGAAAACGAAGGCGCCGCTGCCCGCACCGTCCGCACCGGCCCATTCCTGTGAATCCCTGACAAAGTCATTTTTCCAGTTTGCTTTTTCTTTCAGTTGCTCTTCCGTGAAGAATCCAAACAGGGGGTACATATCGGGTGAATAGTCAGCGCCGAAGAGCAATCCGTCCGGACCGAGATAGGGCATCAGGATTTTCGTGTACCAGCCACCACCAGGCAACGCTTCCACCACGACCATTCCCGGCGCAATACCAAAAAACTCCAGTGTTTCGGCCGGATGGCGAGCCGGGTAGCGCGCCTGAACTTCCGCGGGCTGGGCGGCCAGAATGGTCGCCAGCTTTGCAGGATCAGGACCGCCGGCCATCAGGCTGCCGCTGAAAAGGATAAAAAGGCATAGGACTGAGCGGGTCATCTTTAACATGTTTGCACCTTCTTCAGTAGGTAATCATCAGAAATGAAGGCCATTATCTGGCGAGAGTGACAGATTAGCAAAAGTTGGGTTCAATGAACCTGGCTCTCCATCAGGATCAGCATCATCAACATCTCGGTGTTTCTCATCATGGCCTCGTCCTCAAACCGGTTACCGGCCTGTTGGTTCATGATTTCAGCAGATTCAACCCTGCGCTTGACCAGGTCCGGGTCAATATCCTCGTTGAACATGCGCTGGTAGGCATCCAGCCGTCCGCCGAGGTCGAGGATCGCCTGGTTGGTGATTTCAGCCAGTTCCTGTTGAAAAATATTGTATTCCATCATGTTCCGGAGGTAGATGGTCTGGCCCCGGAACTCCTCCATCAAGTCGGCCGAATCCGGGTTACCGGCGGCATTCGAATATTCCAGGCTGTCGGCAATGGCATTGCGAATGATGATCGCATCAGCGGCTATGGCATTGACGTCCAGCATGCTGATCAGAATCGGATTGGAGCGTGCGATAGCCGTCATCCGGTCCTGTATTTCGGCACTGTGGCTGCGGGCGAAACGGAACATCTGCGCGGCATTGGCGAGCAGGGTTTCCTGGTCGACAATACGCACAAGGGGTGTTACAAAATCATCGAGTGCGAGGTTAGAACGCCCGGCCTGGGTAATCTCGGGATGGCTGTCGACAATCGGTTGAAGCGACTCGAGCAGTGCGGGATCAACACCGCCGGAAACCAGCATCAGCAGGCTCAATTGACGGTATTGTTCACCGGGCGCCAGTTCGTCGATCGCCGCAAAATCAAATACCGCAAAGCCGTCCCGCGGCGCCAGGAAAGCCAGCAGCAAAGATAACAGCAGTACTCGGGTGGATGTCTTCATTCTTGGTCCCAAATCAGAAAGTCAGTGGCTGCAGCTGGTCAGCCGCTCCATTTCCGACATCTTTTCCGGCCCTGAATTCCCTGATTCTAGCTCGCCCGCCGGGCTCCTCGACCAGGACTACTCCATCGGGCAAGCCGTCTTTGAACGTGCCTTCAAAGTAGAAGGACCCGTTCCTGTTGGCGTAACGCGCGATCATGCCGCCGGTCCCCGAAGGCATACCGTTCCTGGCAGCCCCCAGGTATTCGATTGAATTCCCGGATTTGTCAATGACGACGCCATACCCCCGCTCATTCGCCAAGCCGTCGCGGCAGGAACCGTACCACCGGCCGACTGACATTGAAGCCCGGGGGCGAGAATATACAGTTGTCCTCGTATCGCTGATCCAGCGAACGCACCCTCGACTGGTACAGCGTGAGTGTCTTGTTCCTGAACTCGGCAAAACCCATCGCGGAAATTCGCTCCTTTGATTCCAGCCACTCCATCTGGACGGATATCTGGCGTTCCAGCGCCGGCGCGATCAGGGCCATGAAATGCTCCGACATCTGGGCCGATTCCGCGCGGGTTTCCAGCGTGGAACTCATCGCCCAGAGCGAACCCAGGACCAGGACCCCCGAGAAGGTCTGCATCGCGATTCCACCCACGGCGCCCGAAGCCGCCGCGGCGTAAACGGCTCCAATCAGGGCCAGCGCAGCCACGGCAGTGGCCGCGTTGGCTTTGCGCGCCGCGGTGCGGCGGTTCTCGAGCAGTCGGTACTCGCCCTCGATCATCTGCCGCATTTTGTCGCCGTATTCGCCGAGGTATGCGCCTTCGTAAATACTCAGGGACTGCGCTGAAACGAACTTTCTCTCGGCCTCGATCAGGGCTTCCGCCAATTGCAGCCTGGAACGTACGCTTTCGCCGCTGGAACGGGTCAGGAATGCGATCGCCAATTCGGGATCAAACCGCGCCAATGCATTCTGGCGGGCGAAAAAGGTCGCCCTGTCGTGGTTGACTTCATTCAGGGCCTGCTTGATACGCGCCGCAACCCCCTTGACGAAACTCTCAGCAAACGGATCCACTGAATAATCTTCGGACAGGTTCTGCAGCAGAGCACCTTCCATCTGGATTTTCTCGACCGGGTATTCCTCCACGGCCATGACTTCCAGGCGGGAACTCCCCACGCTTTTCAACGGCAGATCCCGCTTGTCCCTTCCCTGGCCGTTGAGGAACGCGATGAAATCCAGCGGGCGCTGCCCGTTGTACACCGTTCCGTCCACTTTGGCCTCGATTTCGGCATTGGCTTTTTGCCGGGCCAGGTTCCAGGCGGTTTGCAGCAGTGGGTCGCTGGAGAGCAACAGGCCATTGGTCGGGGCTTGCAGCCAACGGTCACCCTGCACCACGAAAAGCGGCGTCACCAGGTCGCCGAAGGTGACCGGTGGCGAGTCCATCAACGCGGTGGTGTCCGGGTAGGAATAGACGTTAAAGTCCACCGTCAGCACGCTCGGTATCTGTTCGGTCGCCAGGATGGGCCGGCTGTAAATGCCGCGATCCTTGTCCCAGAGAATGATGTGCGGCGACAGCAGAACCGTGTTCTCCGGCAGTTCCTTTTGCAGTTCCCGGTACAGGGACATCACGTAATAGTTGGACTTGGTAAGGATCGATTGCGCAATGCGCGTGGTGACCTTTTTCGTCCGGTTGGCAGGTGGAACTTCGCCGCCGATCGCGTTGAGCGAAAAAGCATGAAAATAAGGTTCTTCGGCGTCTTCATGGATAATGGCCGGATACCTGATGATGACCAGGGCGCCCGCCCTGGAGAGGCTGTAATCGACCAATTCGACTTCGTCATAGTCGGTGAACACCGATGACTTGGAGCCGCGCGCGGTCCCGGCGCAACCGGACACCAGGATCGCGGCGAGCACCAGGCTCAGTCCGGCAACGATCAGCGTTGAAACCTTCACATCATCTCCACCAACAAGCCACTAAAACTGCACCGTCTGCAATTGGTCCGCGTCCGCCGACCCTGCGTCCACCCCGGCGCGCAACCTCCTGACCCGGGGTTTACGACCGGGCACTTCGACCCGCACCACGCCGTCCGGCAAACCCCGGCTGAAACTGCCTTCGTAGTAAGTCGCACCCGTTTCACCCGGCAAGTGAACAATCATCGCGCCGACGCCGCTGGCCTGTCCCGATTCGGCCAGCCCGACATATTCAACGACATTTCCCTGTTCGTCCAGCACCAGGCCGTAACCGCTGGCGACGCCCAGACCGTCGAGACAGGGGCCGAACCACCGTCCATTCTGTTCCAGGCCGGGAAAGTCGAACTGACAACCGGGATCAAAAGATTCGGTGGAAATCGACCGGGCACTCGATTGGTACAGGGCCAGGGTCTTTGCGCGGAATTCGGCAAAATCCCGGGCCGAAATATCCTGCCGCGATTCCATCCATTCTACCTGAACCGAGACCTGGCGGTTGATGGCCGGGGCCATCTGGATCAGGAAATTCTCTCCCACGGTTTTTGACTCGGCATGGGTCATGAAGGCGGTATTCATTGCCCAGATCGACGTCAGCAGGGCGACGTTTGACATCGTCTCGGACGCCAGGAAGTTACTGCTGTCACTGCTGCCGATGTAGACGGCCCCCGCCAACGCGACCACGGCCAGCGCGGTGCTCAGGTACTGGGTGCGCGCGAGATCCCTCCGGTCTTCGAGCAAACGGTACTCGGCGGCGAGCATTTCCCGCATCTGGTCGCCGTATACCCCCGCATAGGCCCCCTCGTACAGGCTTTCGGACTGGGCCGATAAAAACCGTTTCTCCGCAGCGATCAGGGTCTCACCCATCTGCAACCGGACACGCAGATCTTCTTCGCGGGTGCGGGAAAGGAACGCTTCGCCCAGGACCGGATCAAACCGGATCAGCGCAATCTGGCGGGTAAAAAAGGTTGCCCGGTCGTGATTTGCCCCGTTCAGCGCATCGACGATGCGGGTGGCGGCGCCCTTTACGAAATCTTCCGCGAAAGGGTCAATGGAAGCATCCACCGTCAGACCGGCAACGATGTCGCCGTCCATGCGGATTTTTTCCAGCGGGTGCAGTTCAACGGCCATGATATCCCGCCGCGAATCTCCCGGCGCTTTTCAAGGGCAGATCCGGCGGCTTCCGGTAACCGGCCTGCAGGAATGACACGAAATCCAGGGGCCGGGGATCCATCGATTGCCGAACCGTTCAGCCGGGCATGCAACTGCTTGCCGGCCTCCTGCTCCGACTGGTTCCAGGCGGCCAACACCAGCGGGTCGCTGGACAACAGCAGACCGTTGGTGGGCGGCTGAAACCAGCGGTTCGAATGCACCACGAAAAGCGGGGTCACGATATCGCCAAACGTCAGGGGTTCGGAATTCATCATTTCCCGGGGGTCCGGAAAACTGTACACGTTGAAATCGATCGTCAGCACGCTTGGAATCTGCTCGGATGCCAGAAGGGGCTCACTGGACAGTTGGTTTTGATCGTCCAGAACAATCATGTGCGGAGAAAGCAAAACCGAGTTTTCCGGCAACTTGTCCCGCAATTCCCGGTACAGGGACATGGCGAAATAGTTCGACTTGGCGATGATCGACTGCGCCACGCGGTCGGATTCCTGCCGGACCCGGTCTTTTTTCTTCAGGCTTCCGCCGATCGGGTGCTGCTCGAAGGCCGCGTAATAAGCCGCCTGGGCGTCTTCATCGACGACAGCCGGGTACCTGATAACGACCATCGCATCCGCGTGTGACCGGCTGACGTCAACCACCGAAAGCGATTCATCAGCCACGTAGACGGATGACTTGATACCGCGCGCGGTGCCCGCACAACCAGACAGCATCAGGCTGCACAACAGCACTGCCATGATGGTTTTTACGGTGGAGTTAAGCGCCATCAATCCTCTCTTTTTGCCGGCGAGCCACATATAGTACAGCGTGTGTACCGGAAATTTGAGCGTTGATTGCGAAAATCCATAAAGACCGGTGTCACCGGATTGGCCTTGGATATATCATTGCTGTATGTCACAACCTACTTCCGTCATCATCGGCGCCAGTCATGCCGGCACCCAACTGGCCCTCAGTCTGCGCCAGGGCGGCTGGAGCGGGCGCATTGTGCTGGTCGGCGACGAACCGGTCAGCCCTTATCAACGGCCTCCCCTGTCCAAGAGCATTCTGTCCGGAGCCAAGTCCCCTGAGCAGATTCCGATCCGGCCCGGTTCCGTGCTCGAACATGCCGGGATCGAGTTGATGCTCGGGCGTCGCGTCGAGGCGATCGACCGCGACACGAAAACCCTGACCATGGATGACGGCTCGACCCTGGCTTATGACAAGCTGGCACTGACCCTTGGCGCCTATCCGGCCACCATCCACCTGACCGGCGCGGACAAACATGGCGTTTGCTACCTCAGGAACCTGGCGGATGTCGAACAGATCCGGCCCCACATCGGCGAGGGGAAAAGCGCGGTGATCGTGGGAGGCGGCTACATCGGCCTGGAAGCAGGCTCGGTCTTGCGCCAGACGGGCATGCGGGTCACGGTACTGGAGGCCCTGCCGCGTGTATTACAGCGTGTCACCGCACCCGTGGTATCAACCTTTTACGAACGCCTGCATGACGAAGAAGGCGTGCGAATCGTTACTTCTTCACTGGTCACAGCCATCCAGGGCGACAAGCGCGTGGAACGCGTATTCTGTGCCGACGGTTCTGAATTTGACGCCGACCTGGTGATCATCGCGGTGGGCGTGCTGCCCAACACCGAACTGGCTGTGCGGGCCGGCCTAAACGTGGAAGACGGAATTCTGGTCGACGAATTTACCCGCACCAGTGACCCGGATATCCTGGCGGCCGGGGATTGCACGCGGCACTACAACCCGATTTACCGGCGGAGGGTACGCCTGGAGTCTGTCCAGAATGCAATCGACCAGGCCAAGACTGCTGCATCAACCCTGAACGGCAATCCGCAGCCTTATCACGCCCTACCGTGGTTCTGGTCGGACCAGTACGATGTGAAGCTGCAAATTGCAGGCCTTTCCCAGGGCTATGATAACATCGTGTTGCGCGGGAATCCCGAAGTGGGCCGAAGTTTTGCCGTTTTTTATTTCAGGGGCGACCACCTGTTGGCGGTAGACGCAATCAACCGGCCCGGCGAGTTCATGGTTGGCAAAAAGCTGTTGCTGCAGGGCGCCGCCGTGGACAAGGCAAGGTTGAGCGATGAATCCGTCCCGACCAAACAACTACTGGAGGTCTGAGCCTTGAAAAACCGAACAACAGTAGACCTGAAAGCTCCCTACCTGATCCTGATCGGCGAGGAAAACGACGCCACCTATGCCAAGACCGGCCTGGGCATTGTCCAGTGGCGGCGGGAGCGCGTGGCCGGGCAACTCCGCTTTCCCGGCTGCACGGTCGACCTGGGCGTTCCGGACATGACCATCGCGGAGGCCGTGAGGGCCGGTGTGGGCAGCCTGGTGATCGGCGTCGCACCGGTCGGCGGATCGGTTCCGGATCAGTGGTGGCAAATCATGCGCGAAGCAGCGCTGGCCGGGCTGGACATCGTTTGCGGGCTGCACCTGAAACTCGCCGACAATCCGGATATTGTTGCGGCGGCGAAACAATCGGGAGCCCGCCTGGTCGATGTGCGTGTGCCGCCGGCGAGGCTGCCGGTTGGCACCGGCCTGAAGCGTTCCGGCAAGCGTGTGCTGATGGTCGGCAGCGATTGCGCCATCGGTAAAAAATACTCGGCCCTGGCGCTGGACATGGCGATGCGCGAAGCCGGAATGAAGTCCACGTTCAGGGCGACGGGACAGACCGGTATCATGATCGCCGGTGAAGGCATACCGATTGACGCCGTGGTGGCGGATTTCATATCCGGCGCGGCGGAATTGCTCTCACCGGATAACGACGAAGACCACTGGGACGTGATCGAAGGCCAGGGTTCCCTGTTCCATCCGGGCTACTCGGGTGTCAGCCTGGGCTTGCTGCATGGATCCCAGCCGGATGCCTTTGTTGTTTGCCACGATGCAACCCGCACCAAGGTTTCAGGCTGGGAGCATTATGCTCTGCCATCGATCGCCGAGTGCATCGAATTGCACCAGGTCATGGGACGGCGCACCAACCCCGGTATTCGCTGCGTGGGCATCACCGTGAACACGTCGGGATTACCAGCCGGTGAACGAAAGGCTTACCTGTCAAAGCTCTCGGCGGAAACCGGTTTGCCCTGCGTTGATCCCCTGGCCGACGGCTGCGGCGCAATCGTCGATTACATGAGGAGCCTCTGATCAATTATGCGCGGGATAAATCATCATGAAAGCACTAGTCAAACGCCAGGCCGGTAAAGGCATCTGGCTCGAAGACGTTCCCGAACCCAGGGTCGGCATGAACGATGTGCTGATCCGCGTCATGAAAACAGCCATCTGCGGCACGGACCTGCACATCTACCTGTGGGACGACTGGGCCGCCAAGACCATCCCGGTGCCGATGGTGGTCGGCCACGAGTTCGTCGGTGAGATCGTCTCGGTGGGCGCCAACGTCAACGATTTTCACCCCGGGCAAATCGTGTCCGGCGAAGGCCACGTGGTTTGCGGACGCTGTCGTAACTGCATGGCCGGCAGGCGGCATTTGTGCGCGCACACCTCCGGCGTCGGCGTGAACCGGCCCGGCGCCTTCGCGGAATACATTTCCCTGCCGATGTCGAATGTCTGGGAGCACCGCCCCGGGATTGACCTCGATATCGCCGCCATTTTCGATCCGTTCGGAAACGCGGTTCACACGGCCCTGCAGTTCGGCCTGCTGGGCGAAGACGTCCTGATCACCGGGGCGGGGCCGATTGGCAGCATGGCCGCGGCGGTTTGCCGCCATGCCGGTGCGCGCAACGTGGTCATCACCGACCTCAGCGACTACCGCCTGGGCCTGGCGGCGGCGCTGGGCGCGACCCGCACGGTCAACGTGACCCGCGAATCGCTCGAGACCGTTAAGGAAGAGCTGCATATGAGCGAGGGTTTTGATGTTGCGCTGGAGATGTCCGGATCGCCGGCTGCCTTCCAGAACATCCTGGATAACCTGTGCCACGGCGGAAAAATTGCCGTGCTGGGCATACCCTCCAAGAACTACTCGATCGACTGGGAAAAGATCATCTTCAACATGATCACGATCCGCGGCGTCTACGGGCGGGAGATGTATGAGACCTGGTACAAGATGTCGGTGTTTATTGAAAGCGGTCTGGATCTTTTGCCGATCATCACCCACCGCTTGCCGATCGACGACTTTCAGCAGGGTTTCGATGCCATGGAAAGCGGTGATGCCGGAAAAGTCGTCCTGGACTGGGGTGTAAAGTAATTGATTGATCGGAGGATCCTCAAATGAAATTCAGCGCTCACCTGGAAGATTGGGAAATGAAGCAACCGTTCCGTATTTCCGGCGCGGAGTGGCTCACCTCCCAGGGGCTTGTCGTCCAACTCGGCGAGGACGGTTTTGTCGGCCGCGGCGAAGCGCAGGGTGTGTTTTACCGGGATGAAACCGCGCAGAGTATTTTTGAGCAGGTGCACGCGGTTGCCGGTGAAATCCGCAAGGGCATCACGCGGCAGGAGTTGCAGCAATTGCTGCCGGCGGGCGGAGCGCGAAACGCCGTCGACTGCGCGCTGTGGGACCTGGAGTGCAAGAAGTCCGGCAAGACCATCTGGCAATTGACCGGCATCGAGCCCCGACCGGTCACCACCGTGTTTACGATTGGACTGGAAAGCACGCCCGAAGCCATGGCCGCCAAGGCGGCCGCTGCGACCGACGCGCCCGTATTGAAGATCAAGCTGGACAGCCACCAGCCGTACGAGAAGCTTGCGGCGATCCGGGCCGCCCGGCCGGACGCGGAATTGGTCGTCGATGCCAACCAGGGCTGGAATTTTGAACTGCTGAAAGAAGTGATTCCGAAATGCGCCGGTCTGGACCTCGGGATGATCGAACAGCCCCTGCCCCGCGGCGGCGATGAAATGCTGGAAGGCTTTGACTCCCCGGTAACGCTGGCCGCCGATGAATCCTGCCTGGACTGCAGTGAACTGGAAACCGCCGCGCGTCGCTACGGCATGATCAACATCAAGCTGGACAAGACCGGCGGCCTGACCGAGGCGCTCGAACTCGCGCGCATGGCTAAAGCCAGGGGCTGCAAGCTGATGGTGGGCAACATGATGGGCACCTCGCTCAGCATGGCGCCATCCTTCGTCGTCGCCCAGCTATGCGATTTCGTCGACCTGGACGGCCCGCTGCTGTTGAGATACGACCACCCGATGGGTTTGCGCTACAACAAGGGTATCGTCGACGGGCTCATCCCCGGGTTCTGGGGCTGAACACGATCGTAGGAGCGATTTCAATCGCGAATTTTTTCGGATTTATCCGCGAATATTTTCGGAATCATTCGCGATTGAAATCGCTCCTACATTCTCTTCCTAACCAAGCACCCTGCGCTTAGCCATCGCACTGGAGTAAAAGTACAGGAAAAACGCGATCACCCAGATAACCGCTGTGAACATGAGCGCGCCTTCACCCATGACAGAGCTATTGTCCGTGATAAAAAACGTGAAAACCGCCGTCGCGGCCATGCCGAGGATGGAGACGCCAAAAAGCCAGACGGCAAAAGCTTTACGCATCAACAGGGCCAGGGAGGCCAGCAGGGCGCCCCACACCGCAATTGCCCAGCCCGCGTCCGCCCAGGCCGGAAAACCATAAAAGTAATCGAGTTGCTCGGGTGTAAATTGGCTCATGTAAAAATCGAGCTTCATTTGCGTCGCGGTATAGTCAAAGGCGCCCATTGCGTTCCACAGTACTGCCAGGATGCCGACGATCCACAGATGAAAGGGTGCTTTGGTGGTTGATTGGTTCATTGGGTGATCTCCTCGTTTTGCATACTTAGACTAGCAGTGATTGGTGGTTTTTGCCCGGGCGTAGGAGCGATTTCAATCGCGAAAGCTCTCTTATGAAAACCAATCGCGAACGCACGACGGCACTCCAACAGGTCTTCTTTGCCTGCGGCAAAACCGGCCTGTCTCCGTCGCCTGTGCTAATTCGCTCCTACAATTTATCCAGAAAAGCCGGCAGTTCCGGGCAGCTGACGTGCTCGAAGATCAACTCGGTCTCGATATGCGAAACTTCCTCGCGCGACGTGAAGGCCGTCATCGCGAGATCCCTCAGGTGTTCCGAGTCCCGGGTCCAGACGTGGGCCAGGAAATCGATCGGGCCGGCCACGTGGTACAACTGCACGACTTCGGGCAGTTCCAGCGCATGCCGGCGAAACGCTTCCACGTCGGGTTTGAAATGCCGTTTCAGACGAACTGAAATCATGGCCTGCAATCCGACACCGAGCGCGGCGGGATTGACCTCGGCCTTGAACCCGGTCAGCACCCCGGACTGTTGCAGCAGGCGCGTTCTCACCAGGCAGGTCGACGGCGCCAGCCCTACCTGCTCCGCCAGTTCCTTGTTCGAAAGCCGAGCATTATTCCGCAACAGGCGGATTATCCTGTAATCGATTCGGTCCAGTGTCTTCACGATCCACCCATTTCGAATATTATTTGTCATTGATCTATTGATAGACACTATATTCTATTATTTACTCTCCTGACAGAATTTATCTCGTGAAAAGCGATAAGGGACGGAACCATGAAAAGCAGCCGCAACGTGATCAAACATCCCAAAGCGAAAAACCCGGTGGAAACCCTGGCCAATATTCGCCACGAATTCGGTGAACACGGCGGGGTCAACATGTCGATCGAGGCCAGCACAACCTTTACAGCGATGCACCCGGACATCCTCACCGACATGTTTCACGGTGAAAAAGGACCGGACCAGGGAGGCTGTTACCTGTACGGGCGGCATTTCAACCCGACTGTTTACAGCCTGTCGCGCCAACTGGCCGCACTGGAAGGCACCGAATCCGCGTATTGCACGGCCAGCGGCATGGCCGCCATTTCAGCCACGCTGATCCAGTTGTGTAAATCCGGTGACCACATCGTGTCCGCCAATACCGTTTACGGCGGTACTTACGCGTTGATGCACGACTTTCTGCCGGTCAAAAACGGCATTACCACGACCCTGGTTGATATCACCGACCTCGAGGCTGTCGAAGCGGCCATCCGGGAGAACACGCGGGTTTTGTACGCTGAAAGCATAGCCAACCCGACGCTGCGGGTTGCCAACATTCCCGCTCTGAGCGAGATCGCTCATCGCCATGGACTGAAACTGGTGATCGACAACACTTTCAGCCCGTTGATCCTCAGCCCGAAACAGCTCGGGGCGGACATCGTCGTGCACAGCATGACCAAGTTTATCGGCGGCGCATCGGACCACATTGCTGGCGCGATCTGCGCGGACAAGGATTTCATCCTGCAATTGATGGACCTGCACACCGGCGCGCTGATGCTGCTGGGTCCGACCATGGACCCGCAGGTTGCTTACGATATCAGCCTCAGGATCCCACACCTGTCGCTGCGCATGGCCGAACACGGCAAGCGGGCACAACTGTTTGCAGACCGGCTCAAAGCCCTGGGGCTGAAAGTGAGCTACCCGGGTCTGCCGGAACATCCGGATCACGAACTGCTCGGCAGCCTGCACTGCCCGGATTACGGCTACGGCGGCATCCTGGCGCTGGACATGGGCACCGAGGAAATGGCTAACCGCCTGATGGACATGCTGCAGAACGATTACCACTTCGGTTACATGGCCGTCAGCCTGGGTTACTTCGATACGCTGATGTCCTGCTCCGGCAGCACCACCTCCAGCGAGATGACCGAAGAAGACAAGTCAGCGGCCGGTATCTCCCCGGGCCTGTTGCGGATGTCGCTGGGTTACACCGGCACCACCGAGCAACGGTGGAACCAGTTGTTGAAAGCGCTGGAGCGACAGGGCGTCGTAGGAGCGGATTCATCCGCGAAAAAGAGAGACAATTCCGCTCCCAAACACAGCATTCGCGAATAAATTCGCTCTTACAAAATCCAACAAAAAAGGCGCCGCACGGGGGGGTGTGCGGCGCCCGGCCGTGACCAGCGTTCCGGGGTCTCCAGATTGCTGGTTGCGAGGAGATCGGTTCCCCTCCGGCTTACAAACTTTGCGCCCTGTGGCGAGTGTATAGCGTATAAATAGCACAGGCGGGCTTAAGACATCCTGAAGCCCGTTTTAAGCCTCTATTAAGATCACTTTTAGAAAAAAGTCGCCACATGAGGGCATGATTCCTGGCTGGGCAACCACCGATTCCAGAATTCTGACCATTGTTTGTGAGTGGTTTATAAGCCACTGTTTATATGTGCTTTTTATCTTGTCACAAAACTTAACAATAACTTAAACGCACCTTCAGGCCGCTTTAAGTATGGCTGTGCTATCAATTGACCATGGGGGGTCGGACTCGGGGTGGGTCGGACCGCCTTATATTGGCAGAGACTGTCAGTGGCGCTTCGCGCGATCCCTGAAATTGGTCTCCTCGCAGTCAGCCATGTTCCATCACGGGCAGCTGACCCCGGTGCGGCGCCGCACACCCCCGTGCGGCGCCGTTTTTCTTCCAGGTCGGATCCATTCCCAACCCCGGAAGTACACAGGGTACATACATCCCGATAGTAAAAAAGCGGCGGGGCTCCGGAGAGCCCCGCCTTTCTGCAAGTTGGAAAAAGAAAGCCGAAAACCAGCCAGGGTTACTACTCCTTTATAAACTCCAAATCGTCGTAGGGATAGTTGGTAACGAGCCAGGCTTCACCCCCACCTTCCGGGTTGGTGCCCCAGCCGACAATCCTGGCAGATGGGCCATTGTCGCCAGCGTTGATAACATCGCTGAGAGCGACGCCCGTTCCTTCGTTGAGGATCCAGGCAGATCCCATCGAGGACGCTTCGGCTGCCCCGGTCTTGATCAGGATCTTTTCCAGGTCGTACATGTAGCCGATGTATTCATTTTCCCCACCGTCGGGCAGGGTATAGGGCCCATCGGGCTCAAGCACGGGGTTGCCGGTCCAGACAAAGGCTTCCGAGGGATAGAGAATACTCTGGCTGGTTCCCACGACCATCAAGTCGCCGGCTGTCGATCCGGGCCGGTAGACGATGCCGGTGGCCACGCTGTTGTACTTCCTCTTGGAGAGCCCGCCCAGCCCCTTCACCACCCAGGTTTCGACGACGTCAGTGGTGGCGGGATCATCGCCCTGGAACCAGATGCAGGCCTGGGGACCCTTGGGGCTGTCGCTGCGGCCGGCGACGTAGATGGCGACTACTTCTCCATTCTCATCGGCTACTGTGGTCATGGCATAAGCTTCAGCGAACTTGCCGCCGGGAATCGTCGGCAGGATCGTGCTCGTCAGGATCGCGACGTCCTTGCCGGTTTCCGGATCTACCTCAGTGCCTTCGAAGGTCGTGACGAAGGCCTTGTTTCCAGTCCTGGTGCTCCCGTAACCGGCGATGATCATTCCATCCGCGGACACCGCCTCCGCCGAGCTGGTTTGAAGGGTCTGTCCATCCTCGGTGTCGGTTGCTTCTGTGATGGTGAGCTGAACCGGAATCGGCACGAGCGTCTCAGGGTCGACAATCCCCGTGTCGGCGCGGAATGCCACCGGACCGGTTTTGACATTGCCGGTGCCTATGAGGATGAACCCGTCAGCCGACACGTCATTCACCGCCATGTCGGAAATGCCGCCGCCGAAGTCCGGGATGGCCACATAGTTTAATGGGTCCTCATCCGTCGCTTCGGGATCAAGCCAAAACAGCCACTCTGCAGCGTAGGAGACCGTTCCCTTGGTCAGCGTCCCAGCCGGCAGGGATCCGCACCAGTCGAAATTGTCGGTCGAACTGGCATCCTCAGGGTCTACCTTGCTATAAGGGCAGTCTGCAATGGGTTCGAGATTGTCATCCAGCATATCCGAGGCCGCAAACGCTGCCTCACCGCCGATCCCTTCCTGGACCTGCAACTCGTTGTACAGCGGTGCAACACCGTCGCCGGTGGAGATAGCCCAGTCGATATCCATCCGCCAGGCCTTGATGAAGTCCACCACTACGGTTGATCCAACGGCTACCTTGCCGTCGCGGGAGATGCCCAGGGCCATGCTCATGTCGTGCGGGCCGTCCATGTGCCCGAGACGCCAGAAGTAGTAACCGTCAATGGGTGTATCCACCGGATCCGGGTCCGGCGGTGGTTGCTTGTCTCTCTTCGCCCACACGGGGCCGGCGCCTAACAGCAGGAGCGCGCAGAGCTCCTGCAATCAGAATAATGCTACGTTGTTTCATGATAACCTCCTGGCGCTTCTCTACGAAGCGCCTCAATCGTCCTAGTTCTCTCGATAGTCCACTCTGCGGAACATGATGTCGCTGCCGCCATCACCCTCTTCCAGCCAGATGCCGTACATCCGCGAGCCGTCGGGGGTCTGCTTCGAGCTGGGCCGCACCCTGCTCGGGCTCGTCCTTGGCCAGCGTGTTCCAGCCCTCTTCCGGCTTGCCGTTGCCGTCCTGCGGGGTGATGATCACGCTCTCGTAGCGTTGTCCCTTGTCCATGGTGCGGCCGTAGAAGATATCCAGCGGCTCTTCGGATAAACCAGCGTCGTCTGGCTCCCGGTTCTGGTTAAGTTCCAGTCCGTAGGCCACCTGGTACACGCTCGTGTCCTGCACGTCTTCCGGGTAATTGAATTCACTCGCAATGGTCCCCGGTGTCTTGACCAGCCGCGGCTCCATCACGCTGGTGCGGTTGTTGCGCAGGTTGGAGACGTTGCGCGGCGGCTCGGCGGCACCGGGCGCGTACACCGTGGTGACCACCTCGTCGTCCCAGCTCACGGTCTCGCGTGTCCTCGTCTATCAATCGGAACCCTGAAGACCACGTTGTGCTCGATGGGGTCGGAATCCTTGGGATCGGTCGTCCACGACTGCCCGCCGTTGAAGGAGCGCCGGATGTAGAAATCGTACTTGTCGTTCGCCTTGCGGCCCCAGTTGGGCGTCCAGCTGTAGCCGATCAGCAGATCGTCGCCGTTGAGGGCGCCGCGGTGGGCGATGGCGTCCGTGTGGGGGTTTTTCGCTGACGAGTCGTCCAGATTTTCAGGTTCCCATTTCCACCGGAGCATCTTTTCGGGCTTCGTCACCGATCGAACGGATCCTGCCACATCACCATGGCGAGTCACGCTGCTGAGGTTCTGGGCACCGTGGATAAATCTACCAAAGACGAACGCGATTCACGACAGGACCTTTGAAGGCATAGGGGTTGCCCTATGACGGGGCGACCATGCGCCGCATGAAGATGTCGGCCGGCTTGCCGCTGCCTTCCGCACCCTGGCGATAGAGCGCCACCAGCACCGTCTTCGAGGCCCCGGCCTTGGACTTGGGCTGGGTCATAAAGCGAATCCGGCGTGCGTTCTCATACGCCAGCACTTGCTTGCCCTCCCAGTCGAGGAATTCAGATTGCCGTCCTCGTTCACCAGGTAAACCGGGTTACCGGCCGCGTCGGTTTCGGGCAGGTTGATGATGCCCCCGCTGCCAACCGCTTCCGCGGGTTCGGCGAAGTCGAAGCTGTGGTAGATGACGTTCTTGCCCATGTCCGGCTTGTACCGGTCTTCGTCGGTATCGACTCGTCGCACGACTTCCTCGTCGCCGCAGCCTTCCTCGTCTTCCGGCGGCGAGCCTACGCCCTTGCTTTCCTCGTAGCCGATGATGGCCCAGGCGCTCTTGGTGCCGTCTGTCTTCATGTAGGGCTGCAGGAAGATGTTGGGCCGGGAAGCGCCGGTATTGCCGTCGAGCAGGCGGCCGTCGGCCGTCACGCAGACGTTGTGGATTTCACCATTGGGGTTGGCTTTCTCCACGGTGTAGCTGCACAGCGGGTTGGAGCCCAGTCATCCTGCGTCGTACGTCGAGCGTGCCGCAGTAGCGGTGAGTGCCTTCGCCTTCCTCGTCATGATCACCGTCACCATCATCCTCTCCGCTGCCCCCTCGGCGGCAATATTCTCCAGGCTGCAGACTTCGTTGTCGGAGATGCTTCACCGGCAGGGACATCGGCACCAGGGCCTTGACACGCGTGGCGAGCCAGCTCGGTATCCAGGTCCACGAAGTCGATGTCGCCATGCCCATCAGCGGGATAATCGGAGTCGATCGGGCGAAATCGCTCTGGTGATGTAGCTGTACCAAATGTCGGTCTTGCTGTGCGTGTTGGCGCCGCTCCAGCCGTCGCCGGGGCCGTCACCTTCACCCGGCATCAGTCCCTTGGGGTCTTCCTGCCAGACGATCGCGAATGCCACGTCCTCGCCCGCCCCGGCAAACAGCTGGGCGGCGTCACGACGCCCCGAGGTCACCCGCTCGGGTTTGTACCACTGGATGTCGCCGGTCGGGCTCAATCACGCCCCGTGATGTCCAGACGCAGCTGTAGGGGACCTCGCCCTTTTCGGGGCTAATCCTCGTAGATCACCGAACGCTGCGGACCGCCGACTCCGAACAGGTCGTCCTGCCAGTAGGCGTCGTCGCCCGGGTAGTCGCTCGTGCACACCTCATCCATCTCGTCAGGGTTGCCAGTGCAGTACACGGCGCAGCCCGTCTCCGGAGTTTCGACGAATTCGGTTTCGGGATCGTCGCAGAGGTTGATCGCGTACCCCGGCCGCCCGCCGCGGCAGTACTTGTCGGTCCAGGCCACGAAGATCATATCGTCCTTGACCTGAAGCATCGGTTTCTCGGAGTTGCCGGGATGACCGAGCAGTGAAGACTTATCGGCTGTCCTGGAGACATTCCTGCGCTTCCAGGTGTCGCCGTCATCACGCGAGATGGCCACGAACACATCGGACGCACCGGTGCCTTCGATTTCGTCCAGGTAGGCCACGACGATGGGTTTAGCCACGTCCCGGGTTTCGAGCACGTCGCCGTCCGCATCGTAGTAGACCACCTCGGTCTCAAATCCGTCCGAAGTCATGGCCGGCACGTAGACCGGCATGATATCGATCTTGGCCTTGTCGCTCTTCATGCCAGGCGTCTTGGAAACATTTCTTTTCATCAGGTTGCCGGCCTGCATCCCGGAGTTGAGATTCGCCAGGGCCTCTTCATAGGAAACGGCGGTCAGAAGCCCCCCGCAGGCACCCACCGTGGCGTTGATCAAGCGCTCGACGGCGGCGTCATCATCGAAGAAGTCACCCGTCACCTCACGGTCAGTAGGACCATACTCGGGCAAAGCGAGTTCGAGGCAGGCGATCGCTGGTTCGGTAATGTTGATCGCACCGCGGTCGTTCACGCTGTCCGTATCGAGGCTCTGCAGCAGTCTGGCCACATTGACGACCTGGTTGTCGTCCATGTCAGCCCCGAAGAGGTCCATCGGCGAGACCCGGCGGTCCGCCAGGGCGTCGCCAATGAACAGGCTACCCGCGTAAAAAGCGACGCGCTCGCCCGGTATGAACCAGAATTGACCACCTTCGCCGGTCACCCCTTCACTGGTGACAATCGGGGTTACTCCGTACTGGGTAATGGTCACGTACCCCAAACCGCCCACGATGGCGTCGTAGAAGTGGCCGGGCTCGACCTTGGCTATCGGATAGGTGGCGTGCCAACCCAGGATTCTGTCGTCGTGCTTGTCAGTCCGCATCAACGACTCCACCGTTATCGGCCCATCCATCTCCGGGCACATCCACCCACTTCTTTTTAACCGGTTCCTGCAATTCGACGTGCACGATGGCATAGAAGTTGGGCGGGCAAGTTTCCGGGTCGGGCGCCCAGCAGATATCAAAACCATCGAGTGGAATCACCTGGCTGTGACTGTCGGCCGGGATGCCGTTATCTTCCACGTAGTCGGTTTTGTAGTCGAACATGTTGGGCTTCGGTTTCCCCTTGCTATCCAGGACGCTTTCAAAATCATCCGGATTCCTGACGACATGGATATGGACCACACTTATCCTGTAGGGGTCAGACGGGACTACCGTGATTTGCAGGTTCTCATTACCGTTGGTGAAGACCACATCTCCAACCACCGCCAACGATTCTGTTGCGTCGAGAACCCAGTCTTCGGTCAATAACAACTGGGCTGTGACCGGCCAGGTAAATTCCTCCTGGTTACTCTGGGCATTGATATTGCTGGCTGATATGCACAGCAACATGATCAACGCCACAAACGCTAAAAGGTGAGACCTAAATCTGATGCGACTTCATTCTAGGTTTCCTCCTGCACGGTCATGGTTTCCGGAGGAAACTTGGCAGCGTCAAACGCTGTTGTAGGGGTGGGCTCCTCCTCATGCGAACACGGCTCGCATTACATAAAGAATCCATCTTCGATGAAGCCTGCTCCGTCTTGCGTGCGGGGTTTCGCTGGCCATCGGGATGGGCCCCAATCTAACGTAACAAAGACCGGATTAACGGAATCTGAAATGGGGTTTAAGGAGCGGTTAAGGTTTGCGGCCCCGGTCATGCAAATGCACAACCAGGGCCGTTTGTTCTAATTGCAACTGATGCCTGGCATGGTGGTAAGCCGGATCAAATCCATCTCCAGCGTACCGTCAAGACCGCTGAACGAAGCGTGGCCGGTGTCGCAATCCGCCAGACTTATAGCGAGGGTGCCCCAGCCAGTCGCCGGGGGCAGCGGCTGGCCGAAACACCGGAAACAACCTCGAACATCTCCAATTCGTACAACACATTGAACTCCAGGTCCTGTTCGAATACTTCCGAAACCAGCCATAACCTTTCGCCCGTCGCGGTATGTCCGTAGTAATAGACGGTCAGCCCTGAAGCGTGCGCGACGAAGTTGAAGCCGTGCCCGGAGTTATTGGGATCATAGAACAGCCCGTTCACCCCCAGGTCGTTGACCAGGCTACCGGCCGGCGGTGGTGCAATGACATCTGCGAATTCCTTTCCGACCAGCAGATCGTCGAAAAACGCCGGTTGCCCTGCCATCTGGTTAGCCCGGATGGATATGGCGGTAACTTTGCCGCCGCCGCGATTAAGAATATCCACCGGAACATTGTCAATGACGGGGTCGCTGGATTCGTCGACCGGGTTGACCCATAACGTGACAACCTCAAGGTCATCCGGCCCGGTACTGGCATCGCCATACTCGACTCGCAGGACCACAAGCATTTCTCCGGTGGAAGGAACGCCACCAACGACATCCACGTTCTCTCCGCCGTTGCCAACAATGAAACTCCCGGTTCTCATGCCGAAGGACAGATACGGCTGCCCCCCTCCGTTCAGCCGATTAAAGGTCAATGTAAAAATCATTTCACCGATTGAACTCGGAGGATCAATAAGGAAACTGGCGTAAAAACGCTCACCATCGAGGCTGAACAATGCATGGTCTTGAGAGCTGTACCTTTCTGCCGTCCGCACGCCGTTGTCATCATAAGGAAAATCGTAAACGGCTTTGCCGGTGCCGGCATCAAGGTCGGCTTCGGTCCTGTTGACGTAGAAATTGTTCCCGGAATCGAGGAACCAATCACCCGCCAAGCCAATTGCAGGGCCAGCGGGATGAGCGGAAATCAGGGCGTTATCGGGATAGCCGGTAAAGCTCTCGTAGATGATGGGATCGGCTTGTGCAGCATTGCTGGCCGTGGCCAGTCCCAGCAATATCGCAAACATGGTGTATTTGAATGACATGGCTCACCTCGCAAATGACCAGGGGAAACCTTGGATACCGGCATACGGAACCGGACGGTCCAATCCATCTTCACTGTAACAAAGGCCGATTAGCACAGACTGAAACGAAATTTAAGGTGAGGTTAAGTCTTGCCCGACTCCTGGGGCGCTCACCTGACCCGACGTCAGGGTGTGAGGGTTAAAGCCTGCGAGATATCACAGGCTTCGATGAACGCCCAAACTGAACGACGACTAAAATCAACCTTCAGCTTTCTTTAAGGATCTCAATGATAGCTTTTGATGGTGAGCAATCACGATGCATGCCGTGATGAGAAAGGTGTACCTGGATGCTTTTGACGAATGAAGGAGATAAACCTATGAAATGGAATACACGTTTGGGAGCCACACTCCTCGGCTTGATGCTCGCGGCGCCAGCATGGGCCCACCACGCAGCCCAGGGCATTGTTTCAGATGAAATCTGGCAATTGATCGATGACAACCTGACGCTCGTCGACAGCCCGCATCTCACCATCGACTTCGACGACGTCATGGGTTCGATGCGCGTCGGTGAAAACACGGGCGACGGCAGCCTGTTCCTGCTCAGCAGCATTACCGTTCGGGTAGAAGATGTCGCCGATTATTTGGCTGTTGTTGAAAATATGATGAACGAGATCCTGGGAAACCCGGGGATCCCCGGCGGAGTCATGGGCAACGGAAATTCCCATACACTCGATTGGTTCCTGGTGGACCTTGGTGACGGCCTCGTGGAAATCGTGCTTCAGGAACCCATCAGAGGCTTCAACAGTCAGCCGAGCCTTGACCCTGCGTTGGCATTGGGCCTCATGCTGAAAACCCAGACTCAGACGCAGACTGGGACTCAGACACAGACTCAGACGCAAACTCAGACTCAGACCCAGCCGCAACCTCAACCGAAGGCCAGGCAGGACGGTTGAACACCGGCGAACCCGAATCGCCGCATGAAATATCACTGAAACCGCAACAACCATTCACCGGGGCCTGCGAGGAATCGCAGGCCCCTTCGCTGCATTGACCCATATCAGTACCTCCCTGCGTTTGCTGGTGCACAATAATTCTGGGGTCATGTACCTCGTCATCACCAGGGAATACATGAGAATCCTGGTCATCGAAGACAATGCTGAGCTGACCCGGCAGATCAAGAGTGCGCTGGAACACGCGTTATACGTGGTCGATGTCGCTTTCAATGGCGAGGAAGGGTTGTACCTGGGCAACACCGAGCACTACGACGCGATCATCCTGGACCTGGGCCTTCCCAAGATGGACGGGATTGAAGTGCTGGAACAGTGGCGCGCAGCCGGTCACCTGATGCCTGTGTTGATTCTGACCTCCCGCCATACCTGGCGTGAAAAAGTGGCCGGCCTGCGCGCCGGCGCCGATGACTACCTGGCCAAGCCTTTTGAATACGAAGAACTGCTCGCCCGGATCGAAGCCTTGATTCGACGGGCCACCGGTCATGCCAATCCGATTATGAAGTGCAAATTCGGTGATGTCGTTATGGACACCAGCTCGGCACGGGTCACGATGGCGGGCAACCTGGTTGACCTGACCGCATTGGAGTACCGCACCCTGGAATACCTGATGCAGCACGAAGGGCAGGTGGTTTCGAAGACCGAACTGACCGAGCACATTTACGACCAGGATTTCGACCGCGACTCCAATGTAATCGAGGTGTTGATAAACCGCCTGCGCGGAAAGCTCTGCCCCGAACTGATCGCTACGCGCCGGGGTCTTGGCTATCAACTCAGGTCTTCCTCCTCCGAGCACTGAGTTGCCATGGGAAAATCTCTCACAAAAAGAATCATCACTTTTTCCATCTTCTGGATCGTCATCACGCTATTGGTGACGGCTGTTCTGCTGGGGCGTTTTTACCGGCAACACATCGAGGAACATTACGACGCACATGTGTTCACCCACGTGGAGGAACTGGTTGCGGCCGTTGAAACGGGCCCCGACAGTGAAATTGTGCTGACCCGCCAACCCACCGACCCCCGTTTTTCGCGTAAAGAGTCAGGCTGGTACTGGGAGATTCTGAGCGGTGAAAAATCCATGGCGCGTTCGGCTTCCCTGGGCGACGAAAGACTGGATCTGAGTCATCTTGTTTTCGAAGAAAACCACGATGTGCAAACCATGTACGGACCCGATGGCCAGAAGCTACGGGCACACGTGGTTAACGTGAGTTACCCGAATAAGCCAGGTTCACTGACCGTGGTGGCCACCGCGCCGGAAATGGCGATCAAGGACGATGTGCATGATTTCTATGCCCATATTCTTACCAGCTTCCTGGTGCTGGGCATTGGTCTTTCGGTGGCGGTGGTCATGCAGGTGCGGGTCGCACTGAAACCCCTGAACGCGATCCAGACCGCCATCAGCGATATCAAGGCGGGTAAGACCGAGCGACTGCCGAATGAGTTTCCCAAGGACGTTCAGCCCCTGGTCGACGAACTGAATTTCCTGCTTGATCACAATGAGACACTTTTGAAACGCGCCCGAAACCAGCTGGGTGACCTGGCCCATTCGGTCAAGAATCCCCTCACCGTCATTCGCAACGAGGCCCGCACACTCTCCGGGCCGCAAGGTCAACTGATACTCGAGCAGTCGCACGTGATGGCCAACAGCATTGACCATTACCTGTCCCGCGCCCGGATTTATGGCAAACAGGACGCCATCGGATACCGCACCAGCGTCAGGATCGTCATCGACGACCTGAGTTTCGCGGTCGGGCACATCCACAAGAGCCGTGGCATTAAAATCGAATTGAACTGCGTAGAAGACAAATGGTTCCGCGGAGAGGCCCAGGACCTCGAGGAAATGGCTGGAAACCTCATCGACAACGCCTTCAAGTGGGCGAAAAGTTGCGTCCGTATCAGTTGCATAACCGATCACAAGGAATTGGTCCTGGTTATCGAGGATGACGGTCCCGGAATCGCCGAAGAAGAACTCGAAACCATCACCCGCAGGGGCAAGAGACTGGATGAAACCACTCCGGGTCACGGCCAGGGTCTGGGTATTACCGAGGACATTGCCGATCTCTATGGCGGGTCTCTCAAGCTCGGAAGAAGCGAGATGGGGGGCTTGAAGGCGGAGTTGCGTTTGCCGGCGGCGTAGGAGCGGTCCATGCCGCGATTTCACGAGGATGGACGTCGATCTTGCTGATCGCGCATGAATTCGCTCCTACATTCCTTTCTTGAAATTCAGCATCCGGTTCAGAGGAACCATGGCGCGCTCACCCAACTCAGGATCGACAAACACTTCGTTGCCGCCGACATCGAATACGGCGGCCAGCGCCTCCAGTTCATTCATCGCCATCCACGGGCAGTTGGCGCAGCTGTAGCACGTCGCCCCATGGCCGGCCGTGGGCGCGATGATCAACTCCTTGCCGGGCACGGCCTTTTGCATGGTGTGGAAAATACCCTGGTCCGTGGCCACGATGAATTTCGGGTTATCCATCTCGACCGCCGCCGCGATGATCTGGGTGGTGGACCCGACCCGGTCGGCGAGTTCGATCACGGACGCCGGGGATTCGGGGTGTACCAGCACGGCAGCATCCGGATGCTCTTTCAACAGTTGCCGGATCCCGTCGGCCTTGAATTCTTCGTGCACGATGCAGGCGCCGTCCCAGACCAGCACGTCCGCCCCGGTCACGCTCTGGATGTACGCGCCCAGGTGGCGATCCGGAGCGAACAGGATTTTTTCCCCGTTTTCATGCAGGTGTGAGACCACGTCTTTGGCGATGCTCGAGGTGACCACCCAGTCGGCGCGGGCTTTCACCGCGGCGGACGTATTGGCATAGACCACCACGGTCCGGTCCGGGTGTTGATCGCAAAACGCCGAAAACTCGTCGATCGGGCAGCCGATATCCAGCGAACAGGTGGCTTCAAGCGTGGGCATCAGCACGCGTTTGTGCGGGGTCAGTATCTTCGCCGTCTCACCCATGAACTTCACGCCGGCCACGACCAGGGTCTGCGCCGGGTGGTCCTTGCCAAAACGGGCCATTTCGAGGGAATCACTGACGATGCCGCCGGTTTCCTCGGCCAGGTCCTGCACCGTGTCCTGCGTATAGTAGTGAGCGACCAGCACGGCATTTTCCGCGGCAAGCCGTTGCTTGATCTGCTGCACCAGGAACTGCTCCCGGTCGGCGGACAATGTACGTTCGTGCTGGTGCGCCAGGTGGTCTTTGACCAGCTCACGGATTTCAACCAGGTGTTCGGATGCAATACTCATGACTGCAAGATATGGGATCAGACCGGCTTGTACAAGATCAGGCGGGCGGAATGTCAGGGCAAAACAGGTTCAGTGAATGAGCGGAACACCGGTGGCTTCGGCCAGTTCCGTGAACGCGTCGTCCAGGTAGGAGGTCAGCACATCCAGGTCGGGCACCGCGGTGCGACCGGCGATCAGGCCAAAATACATCGTGCCGGCATAACTGCATACCGTCACGTTGAGCGCGGTCATCGGCGGCAACGTACTGATCGGGTACAGTCCGATTTCCTCGGCGCCCCTGAAGAAAAGCGTCTCGCGCGAGCCGGGAACATTGGATATCACCAGGTTTTCCACCGGTCGGAAGACCTTGTGCAGACCCAGCATTTCCTCGGCGAGTGACACCAGTGCAACCATCAGGGCATAGTACTGCACGGCCTCGCGACTGGCGCCGGAGTAGACTTCCCGCGCGGATATGATCGATTTCCGCACCTCGGCCAAAGTGGCCAGCGGGTCATTGTGTCTGGACGCCAGCTTGACCTGCAGCAGGGTCACCAGGTTGCCGTCGCCTTCATCCTCGGAAGTGCGGATATTGACCGGCATATAGGCTACCAGCGGGCCATCCGGCGTATCATCATGCAGATCGAAATAGCGACTCACGGCAATGTCACAAAGTGTCATGACCACGTCGTTGATGCTGGCGCCGCGGGCTTTGCCGATCGCCTTAATGGCCCCGAGAGGAATAGGAAGCAATCGAGATTTTTCTCGCGGCTCCGGGGGTGACGTTGATGGGCGTCTTTGGCGCGGAGAATGGCAGCGCGATCAGCGAATCGCCTTCCCACAGTCGTCGCTGCAGGATTTTGGCGGTCAGCGCAGCCACCCCTATGGCGGTTTTGACACCGCCACCCAGCAGCTTCACGCCATCAAACACCATTTGCAGCAAGTTGATACCGGATTCTTCCCGGTCACCCGGATTCTCCTCATGTGCCCAGACCGGCGGAGTGCCGAGGTCACCGGCCGAAACGGCCCCGGAATTCTCCAACCAGCGTCCAATGGTGATTCCGTCACCCAACACGTGATGCACCTTGAGATAGAACGCAAAACGCCGCTCGGACAAACCTTCGATCAGGTGGAATTCCCACAACGGCCGATCCCGGTCCAGCAGGTTGGCATGCATGCGCGCCACCACGTCGAGCAGTTGACGATCAGTGCCGGGACGGGGCAGAACGGTGTGGCGCACGTGGTAGTCGATTTCCACGGCAGGATCCGGTTCCAGTTCATACAGCGGACCCGGCTGGTTTTTCAGTTTATGGTTGAAGGGAAAACACGGTGGCCACTGCTTCAATTCTTTCAGCATGGCGCGCAACCAGGCCGACCCTTTTCCCTTGGGTAGCCGGAACACGAGCAGGCCCGCAACGTGTTTCGGGCTGTGGTGAGACTCGGTCAGCAAGAAGCCGCTATCGATGAGAGAGAGCCTGCTCATTTCACCATTGTAGGAGCGAATTTCATTCGCGAAAGTGGCGTGGGATCAACTATTACGAAAAAATTCGATCGCGGATAAATCCGCTCCTACTCCTTGATCACCCCGCGGCGAATCTGGTCGCGCTCCATGGATTTGAACAGCGCGGTGAAGTTGCCTTCGCCGAAACCCTCGTCTTTCTTGCGCTGGATGAACTCGAAGAATACCGGGCCGATCATCGTCTGCGAAAATATCTGCAGCAATAACCGCGGATCACCATCCTGGGTAGAACCATCCAGGAGAATACCCCGTTTCTGCAACTCGGCCACCGGCTCGCCGTGCCCCGGCAGGCGCTCGTCGAGCATCTCGTAATAAGTCGCCGGTGGAGGTGTCATGAAGGGCATGCCCTTTTCCTTGAGACGGTCCCAGCAGGCCAGCAGGTCGTCGCAGATCAGGGCGATATGCTGGATCCCCTCGCCGTTGTACTGCATCAGGAATTCCTCGATCTGCCCGGAGCCCTGGGTGGCCTCTTCATTCAGCGGTATCCGGATCTTGCCGTCCGGGGCCGTCATCGCCTTGGACAGCAGGCCGGTGTATTCGCCCTTGATGTCGAAGTAGCGGATTTCCCGGAAATTGAACAGGCGCTCGTAAAATTTGGCCCAGTAGTCCATCCGTCCCCGGTAAACGTTGTGGGTAAGGTGGTCGATCAGCTTGAATCCGCAGCCTTCCGGGTGGCGCTCCACGCCTTCGTGAAACGTAAAATCAATGTCATAGATGCTCTCGCCGTCCTCGTAGCGGTCAATCAGGTACAGCGGCGCGCCGCCGATACCCTTGATCGCCGGCAGGCGCAATTCCATCGGGCCGGGCGGTATTTCTATGGGCTGCGCCCCCTTCTGCAGCGCGAGTTTGTAAGCCTTGTGCGAATCGGCCACGCGGAACGCCATGCCGCAGGCGCAGGGGCCGTGCTCCTCGGCGAAGTAGGACACGTAGTTGCCGCGCTCGCTGTTGATGATGAAGTTGATCCCGCCCTGCCGCCACAAGGTAACCTCCTTGGAACGGTGCTTGGCCACTTCGGTGAAGCCCATCATTTCGAACAGCGGTTCCAGGACACCCGGTTCGGGTGAGGCGAACTCCACGAATTCGAAGCCGTTCAGGCCCATCGGGTTTTCATACAGATCGGTCATAAATCTCTCCAGTTCATTTTTTATAATAGCGTAGGAGCGACCATTGCCGGCGATTCGCATGAGCTCTCCATGACCAAATCGCCGAATGCAATGTCGCTCCTACGGAAACAACATCCAATCAGTCCAACGGCTCGAACCGCGCCTGGAAAAATCTCAGGTACTCCGGCTCATACACCATCTTCAGACCGCGTATTTCGTTCCTGCGTTCATACACCCGGGCGACGGCTTCAACCACGACGTCCATGTGGGCCTGGGTGTAGACGCGCCGCGGCAGGGTCAGCCGCACCAGTTCCAGCGCCGGGCGACGGTTTTTACCCGTCCCGGGGTCACGGCCGGCGGACACGTTGCCCCGCTCCATGCTGCGGATACCCGCTTCCAGGTAAAGCTCGGCTGCCAGCGTCTGCGCCGGGAACTGGTCCTGGTCCAGGTGCGGCAGAAACGCTTTCGCGTCGAGGAAAATCGCGTGCGAGCCAATCGGCCGGACAATCGGCACGCCGGCCTTGCGAATATTGACACCGAGGTAACGGACCTGCCCGATACGGGCATCCTGGTGCTCCTGCATGACCGCTTCGCGAAGCCCCTGGGCCATCGCTTCCATGTCCCGGCCGGCCAGCCCGCCATAGGTGTGCAACCCCTCGTAAACCACCACCATGTTCTGTGCTTTCATGAACAAAGCTTCGTCGTTGCAGGCAAAGAATCCGCCGATGTTGACCAGCAGGTCCTTCTTGGCGCTCATCGTACAGCCATCGGTCAGGTCGCAGATCTCGCGCAGGATTTCCCGAATCGATTTATCGGCATAGCCTTCCTCGCGACGCCGGATAAACCAGGCGTTTTCAATCGTGCGGGTCGCATCCAGCATGATCGGAATTCCGTGTTTCCGGCAATAGCCGTGCAGTTCCTTCAGATTGGCCATCGAGAACGGCTGTCCGCCCGCCATGTTCACGCAGCCCTCCAGGCTGATGTAGGGAATCCGGTCAGCCCCGACTTCCTGCACCAGCTTGTCCAGCTTGGCCAGGTCAACATTGCCCTTGAACGGATGCGGGCTGGCGGGATCGTGTGCTTCGTCGATGATCACGTCGACGAATTGACCACCCGCCAGTTCCTGGTGCAAACGCGTGGTGGTGAAATACATGTTGCCGGGAACGTAATCCCCTTCCTTGATCATGATCCGCGACATCAGGTGTTCCGCGCCCCGGCCCTGGTGCGTTGGAACCAGGTACTTGTAGCCGTAGTATTCCCGTACGGCCGCTTCCAGGTGGTAGTAGTTCTCGCTGCCCGCATACGCCTCGTCACCCATCATCAGGCCCGCCCACTGGCGGTCACTCATCGCGGAAGTGCCCGAATCGGTCAGCAGGTCGATGTAAACGTCCCGGCTGCGCAGCAGAAAGGTGTTGTAACCGGCATCCGCGATCGCCTGCTCGCGTTCTTCCCGCGTCGTCATACGCAGGAGTTCAACCATCTTGATCTTGTAAGGCTCGGCCCAGCTGTGTCCGGATCTGTCTTTCATGAGCTTTGTTCTCCTTCCTGTGCGGCCGCATCAGCCGCACCTCTCTATCATAAGACATTATCTCCAATATTCTGGGTATATGTGTTTCATTTATTGTCTTAAAGGTTTATATTTAGAACATATATTTCTTATTTTTCACATATTTGAAACTTATGTTATGAAAGAACTCAGCCGCTCCGAACGCCGCCTTCTCGATGCGATGCAGAAGGACACAACGCTCAGCCAGCTTGACCTCGCCGACCTGTCGGGTAAATCCAGGACTTCCATCTGGCGCCTGATCCGGGAATTCGAAGAAGCCGGCCTGATTGAAGGAAAAGTCGCAATCCTCAATCCAAAGGAATTGGGCTTTCAGATTCACGTCCTGCTGTCCGTCAGCATGGTCATGCACTCGGACCATACGCGTGGAGACTTTGAAACCCACGTCCAATCGCTTCCGGAAGTTTTGGAATGCTACTCCGTTTCGGGAGACCGGGATTACGTCCTGTTGATCATTTCAAAGGACATGGAATCCTATAACGACTTTCTGAACCGTCATATCCTCGACCATCCCAGCGTGCACTCGGCCAATTCCAGCTTCGCCCTGCGCAGAATCAAGTACACCACTGCCCTGCCCCTGTAGAGTAATTATTATGAAAACGATCATTGAACCGTTTCGCATCAAGTCCGTCGAGCCGATACGCATGACCACCCGCGAGGAGCGGGAAGCGTGCATCAAGGCCGCCTGGTACAACCTGTTCACGCTGCATTCCGATGACGTGATGATCGACCTGCTGACCGACTCGGGCACCTCCAGCATGAGCGCCCGGCAATGGGGCGCCATGATGAGCGGCGACGAGTCATACGCCGGCAGCCCGTCTTTTTACCACTTCAAATCGGCCGTCGAAAACCTGATGCCGTTCAAATACCTGATCCCGACCCACCAGGGCCGGGCCGCCGAGAGCATCCTGTTTACCGTGGTGGCGAACGCTTCGCACCTGATCCCCAACAACACGCACTTCGACACGACACGGGCGAATGTCGAAGCGCAGGGCGCCACGGCGGTTGACCTGGTCATCGAAGAAGGCAAACACCCGGAACTGGAACACCCGTTCAAGGGCAATATGGATATCGCCGCGCTGGAACGGTTCATCGAGGAACACGGCGCGGAGAAAATCCCGCTGTGCATGCTGACCATCACCAACAACTCAGGCGGCGGACAACCGGTCTCGATGGAGAACATCCGCCAGACGCACGAAGTTTGCGCCCGCCATGGCATTCCACTGTTTATCGATGCCTGCCGCTTCGCCGAAAACGCCTGGTTCATCAAGCTGAGGGAACCCGGATACCGGGATAAGGCAGTGATTGATATTGTCCGCGAAATGTTCTCCTACGCCGATGGCTGCACGATGAGCGCCAAGAAGGACGGCCTGGCCAACATCGGCGGCTGGCTGGCGATGAATAACGAAGACTGGGCCGTCAATTGCCGCAACCGCCTGATCCTGACCGAGGGATTTTCGACCTATGGCGGCCTGGCCGGTCGCGACCTGGAAGCAATCGCCATTGGACTCGAGGAAGTGGTCGACGAGGACTACCTGAATTACCGGATTGCATCGACGGCCTATGTCGGCCGGCACATTTCGGCCACCGGCGTGCCGATCGTCCAGCCGGCCGGCGGTCATGCCGTGTACATCGACGCCCGCAGAATGCTTCCCCACATCCCGCCCCTGCAGTATCCCGGCCAGTCGCTGGCGGTGGAACTGTACAAGTCAGGGCGGTATCCGGGGCTGTGAAATCGGCACCGCGATGTTCGGCCTGCGGCCCGATGGCAAAGAGGTACCCGCCCACATGGACCTGGTTCGCCTGGCCATTCCCCGGCGCATGTACACCCAGGCGCACATGGATTATGTCGTGGAAGTCGTCACCGAGGTTTACCAGAACCGTGAGAACCTGAAAGGCATGAAATTCGTCAGGCAGCCAAAGGCCTTGAGGCATTTCACCGGGCGTTTTGACTACATTGAAAACTGAACACAACTTCACCGTCATCGCCCACCGCGGCGCCTCGGGCTACCTGCCTGAACACACGCTGGAAGGTGTGGCCATGGCCCACGCGATGGGGGTCGATTATATCGAGCAGGATGTTGCCCTGACGTACGACCATGCCCTGATCGTATTACACGACCTGTACCTGGACGCCGTTTCGGATGTCGCCGTCCGATTTCCCGGCCGCAGTCGCAAGGACGGCCACCACTACGCCATCGACTTCACGCTGGAGGAGATAAAAACACTGCACGTCCATGAACGGGTCAAACCCGACGGGCAGCCGGAATTTCCCGGGCGCTTCCCGCACCGGAAAGCCCTGTTCCGCATCCCGACGCTGGCCGAGGAAATCACGCTGATCCAGGGCCTGAACCGGTCGAGCGGTCGCAACGTCGGGATCTACATCGAGCCAAAATCGCCCGCCTGGCATACCGCGGAAGGCAGGGATATCGTCAAGCAGGTGATTGCGGAGCTGGCTTATTTCGGTTACCGCGGCCGTGACGACAAGGCCATCCTGCAGTCTTTTGACACTCACTACCTGGAATACGCCCGTAACGAACTTAAAATCTGATCTGAAGCTGGTGCAATTGATCGGCGAAAACAGCTGGCGTGAGAGTGAATCGGATTTCGACTTTTTGCGCACGGCACAAGGACTGAAATCGATCGCCGGCCTGGTGGACGGCATCGGCCCCTGGTTACTGCAATTGGTTAAACTCCAGGCTGACGGTACCTTTAATTCATCCGGCCTGGCTGGCCTGGCTCATCAACTCGGCCTGTTCGTTCATGGCTACACGCTGAGAGCCGACCAGTTACCCGGAGAAATTCGCGGATATGCCATCCGCCGTGGACCTGCTGATCAACCAGGTCGGTCTGGACGGGGTTTTCACGGACCATCCGGACCAGGTACTACGCGCCAAATCCCCCGGCTCAAACCCTGGCTAGCGATAACGCGCGGATCATGACCACACGGAAAGTCACGAGTTCCCACCACCCGCCTCGGCCGCCTGTTCCGGATCGGCTTCGCGGCCGGTGAAATGGCAGTGGGCGGTGTTGCCGAGGGGGTCCGGCGCCTGACCGGGGTGACACCGGAAGACGCCGTCAACATGTTCCTGACCGCAGCCAACGCCCAGAAACTGGCCAAGCGGCTGGCCGGCATGCGGGGCGCAGCGATGAAAATGGGCCAGATCCTTTCGATGGAAGGCGTCGATATCCTGCCCGCGGAATTTTCCGATGCGCTCGCCATTCTGCGGGACTCCGCCAACACCATGCCCGATTCCCAGATTCGCCGCGTCTTGGGGCGCGAGTACGGCAAGGGCTGGGAGGCGAAATTCAGGCATTTCGACTATGAACCGATCGCCGCCGCTTCGATCGGACAGGTCCACCGCGTGACGGCGAAGAACGGCCGTGACCTGGCACTGAAAATCCAGTACCCCGGCGTGGCGAAAAGCATCAACAGCGATGTCGACAACATGGCCATGTTCCTGCGCATCGCCAAGCATCCTGCCCGTCACGGTGGACGTCAGTGGCATCGTGGCTGAAACCAAGCGGCAGTTGAAACAGGAAGCGGACTACATCATCGAGGCCAATTACCTGCGCGACTACCGGAAACTGGTCAGCAAAGACGACCGCTATGTCGTTCCCAGGGTGCACGACGACCTGACGACGAAACGGATACTCGCGATGGATTACGTCGAGGGTGAACCGCTCGAAGCGCTGGGAGAACCCGGCGTCGCCCAGGAATTGAGAGACGATGCCGGCACCCTGCTCCAGGAACTGATGTTCCGCGAACTGTTCGAGTTCGGCACCATGCAGAGCGACCCCAATTTTGCCAATTACCGGTACCAGCCGGAAAACCGCCGGATCGTGTTGCTGGATTTTGGATCCACGGTCACTTTTACCAGGGAATTCACTTCCCGTTACGGTGAAATTTCACGCGCGCTGATCGAAGAAAACGAGGGTGCTGTCCGGCACTACGCGGAGCAGATCGGCTACCTCCATCCCGACGACAGCCCGGAGCACGCGGGCCGCCTGCTCAAAATGATAAGAATTATCTGTGAGCCCATCCGCTACGACGGCATCTACGATTTCGGCGCTTCGGACCTGGCCGCTCGGGCCCGCGAAGCCGGTTTCGAAATGATCTGGAACAGCGCCGGGGAACTGCGGGCGCCACCGCCGGAAACGGTGTTCCTGCACCGCAAGCTGATCGGGTCGTTTATGCTCTGCGCGCGGATCAAGGCACGCGTTAACGTCAAGGAGCTGATTACCCGCATCTGACCTGAGAGATTCGGGGTCAGAGTAAAGGCCAGAGTGCACTCTGGCCTTTACTCTGACCCCTTATCTCCGGCGGCGGTTCTGGCGGCGGCCGGCGCCGGACCCGGCTCGCGCCGCCGCATCAGGCGGTGGCGGCAACTCAGGCAGTTTTTCCTGTGACTTCAGCCCGGACCGGATGATATCCCGCATGGCGGCGTCGATGGCCGGGTCAGTCTCAAACGGCTGATACCTGGACAGCCGTTCTTCCACCTGCCGGCAGGCGCGCTCAATAAGCGTCGGCGGCGCGGTGGTCAACGCGGTATCCCGGGTGGTCCGGTCGATCACCGGATCGGTCAGGTAGAGTTCCTGCGGCCAGTGGTCCAGTGTCTGCTGGGCCGTGATCAGGTGGCCCTGGTTCACCAGGTGGTCCACCAGGTGACCGCTTGGCAGGTCGTCGAGGATCCTGATCTCGCGACAGAAATGCAGAGCCTGCCCGCACACCTCGTTATCGAACACGAGCTTGGGCAGGCTGAAGGTCAGCACGAAATCCAGCATGCCGGGGCCGGCCACGGAATTGACGCCGGCCAGCGCCGCCAGCAGCGCGCTGCTGAACGATTCACCGCCGGCCTGGGCATCGAGTTCCTTGCCGTCGCTCAGGGCCATGTAAGCCTGGGAAGGCAGGCCCAGGTACTTGGCGATCGCCACGTAAGCCACGTCCAGGTGCTGCGCCTCGATGGCGGCCATCGGTGAACTCGCCGCCTTCATGTGGAAAGTCGCCGGGGCGCCGCCGAACAGGACCGGGTGTCCCGGGCGGATGATCTGCGCCATGGTCAGGCCGGTCAGCACGTCGACGCAATGAAACACCAGCGCACCGACCAGCGTGACCGGTGCGATCAGGCCCATCAGCGTGACCGGTACGATTTCGACCGGTATACCGGCTTCCACGCAATCCAGCAGGTTCTGGCAGGAATCCTCGCCGTAACGGAAGTTCCCGGTGGCCGTGATCGTGAACACCGAAATCGGCCTGGCAGCGAGGTCGGCCGCGTCCCGGCGGAACATCTGCAGCAGGCTGACCAGCCGCGGGATACCGTGTTCGCTGAAGGCGCCGGAGGCAACCGGCCGCTTCGAATTGATCAGCGACATGTACAGGCGCCAGGCGTCGGAAACCTGGGGCTCGATGTCCTTGTTGGTGGAAAATGCCGTGGCCAGGTAGCCGATGTGCTCCAGGCCGTCGGCCAGGCGCACGTATTCGACAAAGTCGGTGGAGTTGGCCAGGCGGGTTTTGCCGCTGCGATGATCCAGGATTTTCAGGCCGCTGGAACCGGGTACGAAATTGACGTTGTAGCCGCCCAATTCTGCATGCGGATTCCCATCCCGGTCGTACAGCGTGAAAGACTCCGGCGCCGTTTCAATCGCGCGATCAACGACATCGCGGGGGAAAAAAATCCGCTTGCCGCCAGCATCGGTCTTCAGGCCATGATCGAGCAGGCGCTGGCGCATGCTCGCGCCGCGAATCTCCATGCCGGTTTCGGCCATGATGCGCTTGGCCTCGTCCAGTATCCGGACGATCATTTCCTCGCTGAGAACATTCAGTGTGGGCCGCATTTCAGAATTCCTGTCTGGTGGAGTTTCCCGTGCAGCTTGCGCTCCGGGAGGAAAATCATAACAGCACGCGAGTTGCCCTGGCACGGGACACCGGTCAGGTAATCGTCACTTGTATTTAATTAATTGTTTAATTAATATAATCATCCCAAGGCAATCAATCAAAGGAAAAGAATCGCGGCCGGGGGCCGCTCCTACAGAACATGTCATCCTCGAACGCTGAAAAAAGCAGGCCCCAGGGTCGTCCGCCGAAAGAGGATTCCGCCGACATCCGGCAGCAGATCATGGACGCCGCCGTGGACCTGTTTGCCGGCCAGGGTTATGCGGCGACCGCCGGTTCGGGAAATCGCCGACCGTGTTGGCGTCAATCCGGCCATGATCCACTACTACTTCGGCAGCAAGGAAGCCCTGCTGCATGCCGCGCTGGAACAGGCGCTGGAGCCGTTGGCCGAGGCGGTGGCCGCGATGCAGAAAAAGCAGGAGGCTCCGGTGCAGGACATCGTTTCCCTGATCCTCGGCGCTTTCGCCCGTAAGCCCAACCTGCCCATACTGATGGCGCGTGAAGTGCTGCTGCCCGGCGGAGCCGTGCAGGCGCATTTCATCGAACATTTCGCGCCGCGACTGGGTGGCGCACTGCCGCAATTGCTGGCAGGAGAACAGCGTGAAGGCCGCCTTCGAGCCGACCTGGACCCACGGCTGACGGCACAGGCGCTGTTCGGCCTGTGCGTGTTTCCATTCATCAGCCGTAGCCTGGCCGAACCGGTCCTGGGAATTTCCTACGATGAAAAAGGTATCCGGAAAATCGAACAGAACATCAAGGAACTGCTGCAAAGAGGATTCTATCCCGTGAACGCTGCAAAAAAACCGGCCATTTTCGTGCTGCTTTGCCTGCCATTGATACTTGGCGCCTGTGACCGTGGCGAAACCACGTACATGGTCGGGACCCTGGAGCGTGACCGTATTGACGTGGTGGTCGAAAGCAACGAGCCGATCATTTCCATCCAGGCCGCCGACGGCCAGGTGGTCGAAGCCGGCGACCTGATCCTCGAGCAGGACCCTGCCCGGGCACGAGGCGCGACTGGCGCAGCAAACCGCCCTGCGCGACCAGGCGGCAGCACGTCTTGCCGAACTGCAACGCGGGCCACGCGAAGAATCCATCCGTGAAGCCAGGGCGAAACTCGAAGCCAGCAGGTTGCGTGAAGAAAACGCACTCGCCAACTACAACGGACCCGTGAGGTCTTTGAAAAGAAATTGTCCAGCCAGGACGCGCCTGGATCGGGATGAAACCGTATACAAGACCGCTGTCGCCCAGGTCAAGGCCGATACCGAGGCTCTTGCGCGGCTTACTGAACGGAACCACCATCGAGGAACTCGACCAGGCCATTGCCGCGCGTCGAGGCCGCGGACGCCCTGGTGCGCCAGGCCCAACTGGACCTCGATCGAACCCGGGTTTACGCCCCCGTTTCGGGGGTGGTCGACAAGGTGCTTTACCGGGTGGGCGAACGCCCTGCTCCCGGCACCACGATCGCCATCGTGCTGGACAGTTCAAGAACCTACGCCCGCGTCTATGTCCCGGAAAACCTGAGAACCCGCGTCACACCGGGCACCCGCATCACCATCCGGGTCGACGGCGAAACCAGTGACTTTTCCGGCACGGTTCGATGGGTTTCGGCCGACGCGACCTTTACGCCTTATTTCGCCCTGACCGAACACGACCGGTCGAGATTGAGCTTCCTGTCGGAAATCGATGTCCCCGATGCCGCCAGACCTGCCCGCCGGCGTTCCCCTCCAGGCGGATTTCCCGGGCGAATAAGGATGATCCCGGATTCCACCCAACCCGGCCTGGCCATCCAGGCGCGGGGACTGACCAAGGACTTCGGCAACGTCGTCGCGGTCAACAATCTGGATCTCGATATTCCGCGCGGCCGGATTTATGGCTTTCTGGGCCCCAACGGTTCCGGAAAATCCACCTGTATCCGGATGCTGTGCGGCCTGCTGACACCAACGGCCGGTGATATCCATGTGCTCGGGCTGGAAATCCCGAAACAAGCCGAGGAACTGCGCCGCAAAGTCGGTTACATGACCCAGAAATTCTCGCTGTTTGAAGACCTGACGGTTTCTGAAAACCTGACTTTCATCGCCAACATTTACACCTTGACGCGGCCTGAACAGAACACCCGGATCCCCGCCGCCGTGGAACGCTACGAACTCGGGCGCCTGCTGAAGCAGCGCGCCGGCACCCTCAGCGGCGGCCAGAAACAACGACTGGCGCTGGCTGCCGCCACGCTGCACGAACCCGAGTTGCTGTTTCTCGACGAACCGACCTCGGCCGTCGACCCGGAAAACCGCCGCGCTTTCTGGGAGAGCCTGTTCGACCTGATCGCCGAGGGCACGACCATCCTGGTGTCAACCCATTACATGGATGAAGCGGAACGCTGCCATGCGTTGGCGATCCTGGACCTTGGATCGCTGGTTGCCGCGGGCACCCCGGATGAACTGTCCGACGGGATCGAAGCATCGGTGCTGGTGATCGAAGCCGACCAGCCGCGCAAAATTGCCCGTTTCCTGGAAACACAGGAATTTGTTCACAGCACCGCGCAGATCGGCAACACGCTGCGCGTGATGGTTGACCGGGAAGTACCGGATCCGACAGCACTCGTGAGCCAGGTCATCCGGGCTGCCGGCCTCGAAATGGAATCCTGTAAAAAAGTCCGGCCCAGCCTCGAGGACGTATTCGTAGCTTCCACGCAGGCGCGTAAGGCTGCCAGGGATCATAAAGAATGAAATCTCTGCAGCGCATCTTCGCCATCGTCATGAAGGAGCTTCGCCAGTTGTCGCGCGACCGGCTGACCTTCGGCATGATCATCGGCATCCCGGCCATCCAGTTACTGATGTTCGGATTTGCGATCAACATGGACGTGCGCCATCTGTCAGCCGCGGTAGCCGACTATTCCAATTCGGCTGCTTCACGGCAGATCGTCATGGACATGGCCCAGACCCAGGTCATTGACATCAACTACCAGGCCAGCGGAGTCGAGGAACTCGAATCGCTGATGCGGCAGGGAAAAATCGTGGTGGGGATCTACATCCCGCCCGACTTCGAACGCCGCCTGCAGCAACCGGAACGGTCCGCCATCCAGTTGCTGATCGACGGGTCCGATACCGTGGTGCAAGGCGCGGTCACCGGGATCACCAGGGCCAGCAGAACCTCGCCCTACACCGACAAGCCTCCCCTCATGGAAGTCCGGACTTACTTCAACCCGGAACGCCGTTCACCGGTCAACACCGTCCCCGGCCTGATCGGTGTGATCCTGACCATGACCATGACCCTGTTTACTGCCGTGGCCATCGTCCGGGAGCGTGAGCGCGGTAACCTGGAATTACTGATCACCACGCCCGTAAAGTCCTGGGAACTGATGCTGGCGAAGATATTGCCGTACGTGTTTATCGGTTTGATCCAGGTCAGCGTGGTGCTGGCGCTGGGGGTTCCGCTGTTTGACGTGCCGATACGCGGCTCCTTGTTCGACGTCTACCGGCTGTGCCTGATGTTCATCGTTGCGAACCTGGCGCTGGGACTGGTGGCTTCCACGTTCGCGCAAACCCAGTTCCAGGCCATGCAGATGACCTTTTTCTTTATTTTGCCGTCCATCCTGCTTTCCGGATTCATGTTTCCATTCGACGGCATGCCCAAACCCGCGCAATGGATCGCTGAAATCCTGCCGATGACACATTTCATGCGATTGATACGCGGCGTGGTGTTGCGGGGCGCGAGTCTGCCGGAGTTGTCGGTGAAATCGTGATCCTGGCCGGATTCATCCTGGTCGCCATGACCATCGCGGTGCTGCGCTTCAATAAAACGCTGGATTGATCTATTCGCGATTGAAATCGCTCCTACATTTAAACCAGCGTAGGAGCGGATTCATCCGCGAATAATCACGTCTCCAGTTCGATATCCACCATCAGTTCGTTGGCCAGGTCTTCGAGTTTTTCCTGCAGCTTGTCCATATCGGTGCCTTCCGGGATGAAGATCTGCGCCTGGGCCATGAACAGGCTTTCACCCGACATGGACGCGCTCTGAACCGTGGTTTCCAGTTCCTTCACATTGATCCCGAAATCGGCCAGCACCTCGGTGATTTCGTGCACGATACCCGGCCGGTCCTGGCCGACGAACTCGATGGAGTGTTCCCGCGCTGAATCGTCCACGGGCGCCTCGTCGCTGAGTTGCGCCAGGATCTGCATGCCGCGTGACTCGAGCGCCTTGAGTCCGGCGAAAAATGCTTCGACGTTGTCCGCGGGAAGCTGGACCAGCAGAATCCCGGCGAACTTGCCGGCCAGTGACATCATGCTGCTCTCGGCCCAATTGCCACCGTTGTCGGCAATCACCTCGGACAATTCCTCGACGATACCGGGATGGTCGTCACTGACGACGGTAATTACGATCGAGGTGTTCATGATTCAACTCCGGTTCAAAATTGAGATCAGTGAATGATACGGATCGCAAAAAAAGGGCGGCGCATAAGCGCCGCCCTCTTCCACCGGTCCAGTAAGCCAGGCTGGTCAATTAAATCTTTACTTGTCGCCCGCAGCCTTCGGTTATCGATTCCATCACGCGATCCAGGTTGAAGCTGCCGGGTTTCTGGCGTGGCGGAAACTCGCGGAAGCTCTGCAGCCATTGGCCGACATAGGCGCCGGCGGGCGCGAACACGAACATGTGGTCAACCCACCACTTGTCGTAACCGATGCTTTCATCCCAGGCGAGTTCGAACGGATCCATGCGCAGGTTGGCCAGCATGGGCGCGCGCAGTTCCGTGAACGGCTGTGTCCAGACGTCCAACCCCACGTGGTCCTGCCGCAGGAAAGTGATCTTCCAGTTGTTGTAGCGCAACGCCGCGACATTGCCGTCATCGGTCCAGTAAAGGAACTCGTGGCGCGGCCACTCGGCCTCACCCCTGAATGCCGGCCCCAGGTCGTAACCATCCAGGTGAACCTTGTAGTTCATGCCGCCGACCTTTTTGCCTTTCAGCAAGCTCTTCTTTCACGTTGGGATCGCCTGCCGCTGCCAGCAACGTGGTCATCATGTCTTCATGTGCGCCAATGTCGTTGATGACGGTGCCGGGTTTGATGGTGCCCGGCCACTTGATGGCGGTCGGCACACGGAAACCGCCTTCCCATTGCGTGGCTTTCTCGTTGCGGAACATCGTGGTGCCACCATCCGGCCAGGAGAAAAACTCCGCGCCATTGTCGGTGGAATACATGACGATGGTATTGTCTTCAACACCCAGTTCCTTGAGCTTGTCCAGCAACTGGCCGACCATCGCGTCGTGTTCGACCATGCCGTCGGCGTAAATACCGAGACCGGTCTTGCCTTCGGACTCAGGCTTGAGGTGTGTCCAGATATGCATGCGGGTGCTGTTCCACCAGACGAAGAACGGCTTGTCGGCTTTTACGGCCTCTTCCATGAAGTCCATCGCCCTGTCGGTGACTTCCTCGTCCACCGTTTCCATGCGCTTGATGGTCAGCGGACCGGTGTCTTCGATCCGGCCGTCGGCATAGGAGTGGATCACACCGCGCGGACCAAATTTCTTCTTGAACTCCGGATCTTTCGGGTAATCAACGTGCTCCGGTTCCTGCTCTGCATTCAGGTGGTACAGGTTGCCAAGAAATTCATCGAAGCCGTGGGCGGTCGGCAGCATCTCGTCACGGTCACCGAGGTGGTTTTTGCCGAACTGGCCGGTCATGTAACCCAGTGGCTTGAGCAGGCCGGCGATGGTCGGGTCTTCCTTCTTGCATGCCTTCCGGTGCACCGGGCAATCCGACCTTGGTCAGGCCGGTGCGCATCGGCGACTGGCCGGTGATGAACGCAGCGCGGCCGGCCGTGCAACTCTGCTGGCCGTACCAGTCGGTGAACACGGCGCCCTCTTTGGCGATGCTGTCGATATTCGGTGTTTTGTAGCCCATCATGCCCATGTTGTAGGCACTGACGTTGAACTGGCCGATGTCGTCACCCCAGATGATCAGGATGTTGGGTTTGTCGGCTGCTCCAGCTGCCTGGAAGGGCAGCAAAAGCAGTAATGCAATAAATTTAAAGACTGAAGACTTCACATTTCTCTCCGGTTTTGGGTGAATTACGCGACTGAATGGTCATTATCCCAAATCCGGGCCAAAAACCACAAAACGCCCGATCAGGGCTTTACATTTTTCTGCATGACGCAAGTCAAGGTGCTACATTTAAGGAAAAATTAACATAACCCACCTGACCTTCAGGTAACAAGGAGTAGTTAGCATGCAAGTGAAAACGGCACTCTGTGCAACACTTTTGATTGGTGCGGCCGCATTCAATACCGCAAATGCCATGGACCAGGGCGATTGGCTGATCCGGGCCGGCGGCTCCTATGTCGACCCCAAGTCCAACAATAACGAGATTGTAAAGGTTGATTCCGCTGCCAGCTTCACTTTCAATGTCTCCTACATGATGACCGACGCCTGGGCCGTCGAGGTGCTCGCGGCATGGCCGTTCAAGCACGATATCGAACTGCTTGACGGCACCAAGGTGGCATCGACCAAGCACCTTCCACCCACCGTCAGCCTGCAATACCACTGGGCGCCGCATTCGATGTTCCAGCCCTATATCGGAGTCGGGGTGAATTACACGGAATTTTTTGATGAGAAGACCTACGGACCGTTGACCGGAGTTGACCTTAAACTGAAAAGCAGCTGGGGCTGGGCCGGCGACATCGGTGCGGACCTGATGCTGAACGACAACTGGTTCCTGAATGGCAGTATTCGCTATATCGACATCAAGACCAATGCCGAACTCGACGGCGCATCCATCGGCAAGGTAAACATCAGCCCCTGGGTGTACAGCGCCAATGTAGGCTTCCGCTTCTGAGGCCGGTTTTTACCCGAAGCAAGGGGCCGCATGCGGCCCCTTTTTTGGGTGGAAAGACTAACCGTTATCGCCCCAGCAGCGGACCAGGCAAACCGGGCAGCGCAGCCGCTGGCGCAATATACGCAAAATGTCAGGGTCCATGAATTCAGCTGTTGCACCAAGCACCAGCATGGAAGCGCTTTCCGATTGAACCGATTCGATCAATGAACCGACATTCAACCGGGACATGGTGCGAACACGCCCCGGGCGGGCCGGCAGAAGCGCCACCAGGTGCTCCAGTTCTTCTGCATCGGTGGCGGCTGCAGGGGTAAGCAATACCGTCAGGCGGCTCATGTCGCCACCGGCCAGGTGTGAAGCTGCGACCAACGCCCCTCTCCCGGATTCAAGGTCGCCAAAGGCAACCACGATGCGCGGCGCCGACCTGGCCTTGTACGGCCTGGAAGACATCGCCGCAGCCATGGTCCGTACCGGCTCGAATACGGTGACGTCTGACTGGCTCGCTGTTTCAAGCAACAGGTTTACCGCGGATCCGCGCACATTCCGGAAAGAATGGGCAACACCGGCACGCTTGGCAAGCACCGACAGGGCCCGCTGTGCGGTCCGCATGCGCAGTGCCAGAACCCGGTCAAACTGGTCGCTGTTGAATTCCCGGACGCTGAAGGTTACACGGCATAATTCTTTGACGAACGGCAGGTCAGCAGCATGTTTCAGCTCGGCTTCTTCGAGGAAAACACCCTGCATTTCGACTGCCTTGTCCCGGCCCAGCAGGGGCAGAATTACATCGAGCAGGTTCCGGCTGGAGCCTCCCGGTCCGAGGATGACGGAAACGCGACGAATGATTTTCTCAGGAGGATTTGCCTTCATCAGCTTTATCGTCCTCCTTTGATCCGGATTTACCAAAAGCGCGCCGTTTTTCAGACAACTCCAGCAGACGATCATGAACCCTGCGGTTGATGCTGTTCTTGGGAAACTCACCCTTGCTGTTTTTTTCGCCTGCAGGTTTACCGGTGAGAATCGACAGCGCCTGGTCGACATGGTCGACCGGGTAAACCCGGAACTGTTTCGCCTTGATGGCTTTGACCACGTCGTCCCTGAGCATCAGGTGTTTTACATTGGCCATCGGAATCAGGACCCCCTGTTCACCACTCAGGCCCCGTTGCTGGCAAATATCGAAAAAGCCTTCGATTTTCTCGTTGACGCCGCCAATGGCCTGGATCCTGCCATGCTGGTCAATGGACCCGGTCATCGCAAGCGATTGCATCAGCGGGATCTTGGCAATAGCCGAAACCAGCACGCAAAGCTCGGCAGCGGACGCACTGTCGCCGTCAACACCACCGTAGGATTGTTCAAACACCAGGCTGGCCGACAGGGAAAGCGGTGTGTCCGAAAGGTAGTGGGAGCCGAGGAATCCGGACAGGATCAGCACGCCTTTTGAATGTAACGGCCCGCCCAGCTTGACTTCGCGCTCAATATCGATGACCTCTCCTGACCCCAGTTTGATGGCAGCTGTGATCCGTTGCGGACGTCCGAAGGCGAAGTCGCCGACCTGCATCACGGCGAGTCCGTTAACCTGGCCAATGCGGGCGCCGGACGTTTCGACCAGGAACGTTTCGCGCAGCAACTCTTCCTGCATCCGGTCCCGTATGCGACTGGAACGCCTGATACGGCCGTCGATGGCCTTCTGCACGTCCTCCGCACCGATCAAAGCCTTTCCGGCCTGTCCCGCCCAGTAATCGGCTTCCCGGACCAGGTCGAGCGAATGCTCGATGTCGGTGGAAAGGCGTTCGCTGTCACCCAGCCGGCGGGCGCTGTCCTCGACCAGGCGGGCAACACCTTCGCGACTGAGGTGTCTCAGCTTGTCGGTGCGGATCGTGGTGGCCAGCCAGCGGGACAGGTTTTCGATGTTCTCACCGGTCAATCTCATCTGGTCTTCGAAATCGGCGGGGATTTTGAACAACTCGGAAAACTCGGGGTCGTACTGCTCCAGCAGGTAGTAGTAAATCCTTTCACCGATCAGGATGACCTTCAGGTTCAGCGGTATGGACTCCGGCTCGAGGGTCACGGTGCTGAGCAGACCCAGATCGTCAGCCAGCGAGCGGATTCTCAATTCCCTGGATTTCAACGCGGCCTTGAGCCCATCCCAGGCCAGCGGATAGGTCAGCAACTTGACGGCATCGATCACCAGGTAGCCGCCGTTGGCGCGGTGCAGGGCGCCGGGCCGGATCAGGCTGAAATTGGTGACCAGCGACCCGAACTCGGATTCGTGCTCGATCCGGCCGATCAATTCGACAAAGCTGGGCTTGTCTTCAAAAACGACCGGTGCGCCGGTTAATTCGCTCTGGTCGACGAGGACATTGATCCCGTACCGGCGCATGGCGTCCGATTCCTTGGACTCGATCACCTGCTGAAGCTGGGCCGGCATTCCCTGGCCTTCCGGCGTATGCAAAAACAACCCGACGTTGTCGATGATATCGCCCTGCATCTGCTCGAGGTGCTCAACGACAGCCGGAATATCACGGTACTTCTGAACCAGTTCATCAACCAGGCCGCTGACGGCCAGCCCGGCCACGTCGCGCTCCAATTGGCGAATTTTCTGCCTCATTTCGCGTGCCCGCTTGGGCATGGAACGCATCACCTGCTGCAAGCGCAATGTGAGTTTTTCAATCTCCTCGTGGAACTGCTTCTGTTCTTCTTCGGGAAGTTTCTTGAAATCTTCGCTGCTCAGCGCCTCGCCCTTCCGGATCGGTATGAACGCGATACCCGTCGGGGTTTGTATCACTCCGATTTCGTGTGACTTGGCCTCTTCTTCGATCTGCTTGAACGCCTCCTCCTGGACTTCCTTGAATTCCTCGGCGATGGCCTCGCGCTGGGCCTGGAAGTCCTCGCTTTCAAAAGCAGCGGGAATGGCAGTCTGCGCGTCCTGGATCACATGCTCCACGCCAACCCGCAATTCCCGGCTTCGACCGGGAGGAAGGGCAATCGCCCTGGGCTTGCGCGGATCATCAAAATTGAAAACATAACACCAGTCTTGCGGAACGGGGCGGCCTGCTGCCGTTTTTTCCAGGAACTGCCGCACAAAGGCATGGCGGCCCGAACCGGGCGGGCCGAGCACGTACACATTGTGCCCGTCGACACCGATTTCAGTGGCGAAGTGAATCGCTTCCAGCGCCCGCTCCTGGCCGGGAATTTCCTTCAATTCTTCCAGTTCAGCGGTCGTTTTGAACTTGAGGATTTTCGGATCGCAACGCCGGTAACACAGTTGCGGCGGAAGAGGCTTGCCTGGGTTCACTTTCATATCTGTCAGTAGCTCAACTAACCCATGTCGGTGAGATTATTATCGTGGCACCATCCAGCAAGCCAATAAAGGCCAATCTGCCTTTCTGACGACCCAAATCAGGAACGCGTCTGACGCGCGCCGGCAGACCGTTAGTCGCCGGTTGCCCCTGCTTTCAGATAGAATGGAAGTACCAGCCTCAGGGACAAGTCCATGAACCAAGCCGTTGAAACGATGAATCCAGCAGCTGCCCCGGCCGAAGATATTTCCCGGCAAATCGCAGCCGCTTTAAACACCGCATTTCAGAAACAAAGGCAGTCCTATCTTGCAGACCCGGTACCCGGCCTGGAACAACGCCGGGAAGACCTGCGTGCCCTGAAGCGTATGCTGAGTGAGAACCTCGATGAAATTGTCAATGCCATCAGCGAGGACTACGGCAACCGTTCCCGGCATGAAAGCCTGTTTGCCGAGGTCATCGCGGTAACGGACGGTATCAATGATGCCATCAAGCAACTCGGGAAATGGATGAAGCCGCAGAAGCGGCACGTTGACCTGACCCTGTACCCCGGGGGTAAAAATCGCGTTTTTCCGCAACCCCTGGGCGTCGTTGGACTGATCATTCCGTGGAATTTTCCGGTTAACCTGTCATTTTCACAATTGACCGGAGCGTTCGCTGCCGGCAACCGCGCGATGGTTAAAATGTCCGAAAACTCGATTGCATTGTCGCGCCTGCTGATCAAGCTTTCCCCGCGCTATTTCCCGGTGGAGAAGCTGATGTGGTTCGAGGAAACCGGCGGTGTCGGTATTGAATTTTCGCAGCTGCCTTTCGACCTGATCATGTTTACCGGGTCGGGGCAGACCGGGCGCGCGGTAATGGCTTCGGCTGCAAAAAACCTGACGCCCGTCGTGCTGGAACTCGGCGGTAAATCGCCCGCGATCATCGACCCCGAATTCCCGCTGGAAAAAGCCGTAGAACGGATATTGTTCGTCAAACAATTCAACGCCGGCCAGATCTGCACCAACGTTGACTATGTATTCGTCCACGAGAGCCAGCGCGAAGCCTTTATTCAAAAGTGCCGTGAATGGGTTGAAAAGCACATCCCGGACATCAACAGCAAGGACTATACATCGATCATCGACGACCGTTCGTTCCAGCGCCTTGAAGAAACCCTGGCGGACGCCCGTGAAAAAGGCGCAACCGTTGTCAACCTGTCAGGCAACCAGCCCGGTAATCGTGAATCGCGCAAAATGCCGGTTCACCTGGTACTGGACACCACCGCCAACATGACCCTGCGCAACCGCGAAACGTTCGGTCCGATCCTGATGGTGCTCATCTACGGCAACCCCGAAGAGGTCATCAAGTACATCAACGGGCAGGACCGCCCGCTGGCGCTTTATCCGTTCACCAAAAACAAGGAATTGTGCCAGTTGTACATCGACCGGATCATGTCCGGCGGCGTGACGGTCAATGACGCCCTGTTCCACGTGGCCCAGCACGACATGCCTTTCGGCGGTGTCGGGCCCAGCGGCATGGGGCATTACCATGGCTACGAGGGTTTTGTGACCTTCTCCAAGATGCGTCCGGTGTTTTACCAGGCCAATTTCTCGTCGATGAAGTTCCTGGCCCCGCCCTACGGCATATTCGCGACCAAAGTCTTCAACTTCCTGGTGAAATTAAAGGGTTGATTGTAGGAGCGAATTCATTCGCGATTTTTGTGTTAGACCGAAAAAAATCGCGAATGAATTCGCTCCTACAACTTACTTACGGATTCGCTCGTTGGCGATTTGCATGGCCCGGGTCCAGCTGTCTTCGTCCTCGTCACGCACTGAACGCGCCAGACTATCGAATACCCGCCTGAAGTGATCAACCACGTCACCCGTCATCCGGTTACCCTGTTGAATTTCATAGTAAAGATGCGGGTTTTCGGAAACCACCTGCGAGGCCACTTTCAACTGGGCGTTGAACGTGCTGCTGGAAATCTGCCGTAACAGCGGCACGGCTTCGCCGCTCTCAGCCAGGGCGCTGGCGAACGCAATATTGACCAGGTGAGACAGGCCCAGCACCCAGGCCATGACTTCGTCGTGCTCATCCAGGCTCAGATCCACGCATTCGGCCGCGGTGTGTGCGAACAGGGCGCGGGCTTCGGACAGCGCCTCGCTGTTTCCGATGTCCACGAACAGGATGTGCCGGCCCGACAGGCCGATTTCATTGGGGCCGAACATCGGGTGAACCGAGCAGACCTTGCACCCGGTTTCAGCCAGGGCTTCAAGCCCCGTTCGCATCGGACTCTTGAGCGAACCGATATCGAAGATCAGGCCGCGCGGCTTCAATTCGGCCAGGCGGTGCAGGATGTCATTGGAAGGCCGCAGCGGAACGGCAACGACTACCAGGTCGTAATCATCGACGTGGCGCTCCCATTCGTCCACTTGCCCGAACGGCGTTTCCTTTTTCACCGGGTCGGCCACGTCAACGCGATAACCGACCATGTCGAGGTAACGCGACATCCATTCGCCCATCCGGCCAAGACCGCCGATCACCAGGGCGCGCTTGCCGGCCCCGTGATCAGACTGCACCAGCTTGTAGGCTTCCTGCTTGCCGAGCGAATGGTGAATCAGGGTTTCCAGCACATCCCGGGCGAGTGCGCCGGACAGCCCGCGGGACTCGGCTCTCGCCATCCCCTGGTCAATCACTTCACGCTCCCGGGCGTAGTGCCGCAACGGCGCACCGGTTTTCAATTTGTGTTCGCCGATCACGGTAACTACTTCCTGCCGTTCGGCGATCAGGTCGATAATACCGCTGTCGATTTCATCCAGCCGATTTCTCAGATCCAACAGTTCATCGGCGGTCAGGGGTGGTTTGACAGGCATCGTTTTGGGTTCTGAATTTAGCGAACGGGATTGGTGCGCGGCATTCTAAGCTACATTCCCCAATTAATCGACCAGGCGGCGATTAACGAATTGTAACTGGACCCCGTGGCGGTGTGGGTGTCACAGGAAAAATAGCTTAACTTGACGCCCTGTTGCGCGTTGATTGGAACACCCAGGCTGAGGGCGGTATAGAGGGTACGCTGGTCGTCATCCTTGGATACGCCGTTGATCTCTGACCGCCCTCCATAGGCATAGCCGAGGCTGGCGCTGGCCCACCAACCGGGTTTGAACGAGTAGATGACGTGTCCCTGGGAAAACCAGAGCGGATTCCGTTTAAGCTGGTTGCCATTCCAGAATTCGTCATTGGCCTGGCTCAGGAACACGGACCCGGTCAGTTCGAACTGCCACTTGTTGTGCTGGTGCAATACACCCAGTTGCGGGCGAATGGTAATGCGGTTGTTGCCCAGGTTGATCAGCTTTTGCTCGTTGTAGTCACCAAACGGAAGTATGACGCCGATCGCGGCGCCAATGGTCGTGTCTACCGGGTGTTCACGCCTGTACTGGACATATTCCTTACCGCGCAGCGGCGGAGCGCCGTACAGGTTGATCGAAAACCGCATGAACGGATCCATGAACCCCTGGCGCCGCACGACCGTGTCGACGCCATCCACCAGGCCCTCCCAGCGCCCTCGAGCATAAGGGGCATTGAAATCAAACCGCGCTGATTTTCCGAATAACTCAAAACTACGGGTATAACCAATCCCCGCGACCCACATATCAAATTTTCCATTTTCGATGCGCAGAACCGGGTCGAAAGCGATGTTGCCATCTGTCCAGGCAGTAGCCACACCCAGTACATTCAAGCCAATGGGAAGGTGTGACCAGCGCCTGGGTTCCAGGTCCTGGGCGCGGATTTCAGTGGGAAAAGACGCCTGCAAAATCAGCAAAAAGCCGATCGCAAGCAAGCACTGTCCGATGCGCTCAAACATCGGCTTAAGATAACAAAAAATCAAAACGTGTACCCAAACATTTCGATATCTTTGCGGTAATAGTCGAGCCACCGCCGCCCGGGTTTCATCGTCATAAAAATCAGCCATTTCCCGGCACTGATTTTCACCATTCCTGAAGACAAAATTCCTGATTTTTCTTTTCAGATCCCGTGACTTCTTGTCGGACTTGTTGCGGTGTGGCAAATGGGAATCGGTGATTTCCAGGTGTTGGCAGACCCGGTCAAAATCCTGTTGCAGCGATTCAAAGCGGCCGACAAAGTCGACCAGCAGATTCCCCTGACGGTCGTACAGCATGTCGAATTGCGGCATCACGTGGCGATACTTGTCGCCCCACCCCGGTTCCGGGATCTTGTTCAGCACGAAATCACGGAAGCTAAAGTGGTGAAGGTAGTTGCGGTATCGGTATTCCGACAGGATTCTGTCCCAGGGGTTGCGCACGAAACTGAATTTGAAAAAGCCCGAATATTCCTCCCGGGACAGGTAACCCCCGTCCACATATTCGGATGCGGAAAGATGCGCCAGTTTCTCCGTTCCGCGGGTGCGGTCGTCGTTGGCCTGCAAATAGAGCGCTTCGCGGTCTGCATCCCAGTCCAGGTTCAACCGGTCCATGAAAAACTGCTCGATGCTCTGCCCCCCGGTTTTCGGGATGTGCACGAAAAGGCAGTTGAATTGGCGGCAAATCATCAGGGGATTCCGGGTTAGCGGTGAATCAGGATCCACTTCTGCTTGTGAATTTTTTCCCCCTTCAGTAATTCAACTTCCAGGCCCCGTGACATGCAGGCCTGCTGAATCCATTTGAAGCTGTGCCGGCAAATTCCCGCTTCGTCCGATTCGTGGGAGCGTCCGATCCAGATGTCGCCCTTGTAATCGGGTCGAAAAAGATGCGGTGACTTGAACGACGTCAGGAAGCGGGCGCCGGGCCGGGTGAACTGCACAAAGCCGTCCAGCATCTTTTCGATGTCCTTTTTGGGCGCATGGGTCCAGATGGAATGGGCGTGAAAATAGTCGAAAGTTTCGCCGAAACCGGAAAAATCATACTGGTCGTTGTGCAGAAATTTCGGCCGCTTTTCCTCGAACAGGCCCGGTTCAACGAGGTGCTCCACACCGGCATTGAACATGAAGGTATTGGGCTCGACGCCGAAATAGCAGCCGGGATGAAGGAAATTGATCATCCAGTAACCACCGCAGAGTGCGCCGCAGCCGATGTCCAGCAATTTGTCCCAGGGGTTCAAACCATGCCGGATCAGCGATTCGAGTTGCGCCCTGCCGGTTTTCTCGAACCGCTTGATGCCACAGCCGATCTGGGTGGTGACCTGGTACAACGCCTCACCGCGCTCTTGCAGGGATTGTTTCGGGTTGACCGGGTTCATATTCGGCTCTGCCTTCGATCTTCTTCAGATTTGGAGTGTACCATTGAAGGCGCCAAAGGCGGGACGGTCCTTCCCCACCATCGAGCCCACCAGTTTGAAGCGATTGCGACTCAATCCGGGCAAGCCAAACCGGCTGTAGAGGTAGGTCTCGAACAGGCGCTTGCGTTCGGACAGGCTCAGTTGGCGCCGGCATTTGTCCAGGCACAACCGGTCCTCTTCCGCATGGCGGCGCATACGCCCGGACATCACGGCCGGGTGGGTGCCTTCGAAGCGGGCGATGAACTGGCGCGGGTAGTGCTGATAATAGTAATCCGCGTCCGCCTGCACCGACGTTCCGGAACGATGCACCGCATCAGCGAACTTGCGCGCCTGCTGCTCCACGGAATGAACATAGTCGTAACGGTAGAGGTCCGCGCCGGTATCGATGGCTTTCGGGTAACGCCCACGGGTGGAAAAATCGTCGAAAACGGCAAAGCTCATGCCATCGCGGATCGAATACGTTCCGATATTCGGGCGGATGATTCGTGCCGTGTATTTGAATCGCCGGGGATAGGCCGCCACGTAATGCTCATAATCCGACCAGAAAGTCAGTCGCTCGACCAGCATGGCCTCGATCAATCCATTGTCCGCATGGGTTTCCATCAGGCTGCGCAAGCCGGGCAAAGCCTTCTCGTGCAGGATTTCATTACCTTGCAGGTACAGACACCACCGGCCACGGCAAAAGCCGAGACCGATATTGGTTTGCTGGGCCAGCAGGTATTTTCGCGGATTGACCAGGGGCGACCACTCGGTGTGAATGACCCGGACCCGGTCGTCATCCAGCATGGCGAGGTGTTCGAGCGTCTCGTCGTCACTGTCACCGGCGACCACGACGTATTCATCGCAGATGGGTAAAGCCGACCGGATCGCCTCGATGAACGGGTAGTTCAGCCGAACGCCGTTTCGGATGATGGTCAGGCCGGATACCAGGATGTCACTCATGGGAGGATTTTACCCCAATAAACGGGCCTGGCTGTCTTCACCTCATAACAGGTGCAAAGTTTGTCGCGCCCGGTCAGTGGCCTGTAACCGCTAAAGCGGAAGAGGGATCGCGAAGGAATGGTGGTGGCTGACGCCGGTCTGGAACGAGGCTGATAGCCATAGCTATCGGCCGAGTGAAGACCAAGCCAGGCGCCAGCAGACCGAGTGAGATGCTTTCGATTTGGCGGTTACAGACCACTAGTGCAGGCTGGCGTCCCGGTTTTTCGGGCAAGCCTGCAGGAAACAACCGTAATCCTTGATTTCTTCCAGGCGGCAACTCCAGCGCAACTGGCCTTCATGCACCGTCATATCAGGGCAACCGTCGCACATGCTGGTGCGCCCGTCCGGCAGGACGTCGATCGGCTGGATGATCATGAAAGCCTGCATGTAAACCCGATCAAACAGGGTCAATGGAGACTTGACCAGGTTTGAAAGGTAGCGCCTTCCAATCGCCCTGGCGCCGCGGTCCACCAGTGAGAAAAGGGCCATCGTGGTGCGGCCCATGCGGGTACTCCTTGCGGAGGCATAACTCATCCAGGTCCCTTTAAAGAAGTGATGGCCGGCCTGGGCGGCCTCCATGGCCTTGGGACCAACATACCCAAAACCCTGTTTTTTGCTGGCCAGGCGGGCCGCGAGCAGCCATTTGGTGGCGTTCGGGTCCTGGTCGCCGCTCAGGTAGGCGCAAGGCTGGTAATCCGGATCGAGTTCGCGAATCTTGGCCACCACGTCTTTGGCCCGAAGCATGACGTTGCCGCCCCATTCAGGCCGCTCGTACGTGTTGTGAATGTCGACCGGTTGGCCGTTGGCAAAAACGTCAAAACCATCTCCGTAAAGCTCGGGTGTCCGGAACAGGATGAATACCATCGTGTGGACGATGTCCGGGTGTTGCTGGGCCCATTCCATGCTTTCCTTCACCTGGTCCAGCGTATCGATGCTTACGGTCTGGTTGAACGAACACGACAATCCGCCCTCCCTGGCCAACATTTCGGCAAACTTCTGGCGCAACGCATTATGACCGGCCTCCGTGCTGGCTTTTGAATCCGCCCGCACCTGGGTCGTGTCGATATGGAAGGTGAAGCCGTAAGCTCCTGCCAGCTTCAATTTGTGCAATAACTTTCTGCCCAGCGCCAGGCCGTTGGTATTGATGATGGGCTTCCACCCGCCATCCCTGACCATTTTGACGATTTCAACAATTTGCGGATGCACCAGCGGGTCGCCGCCGGCCAGGCTCATGCAATCGCTTTTCCGTTGTTGTTTGAAGACCGCCAGTTCTCCGGCAATCTGCTCCAGGGACTTGTGATTTTTCTTGTGCGGCCGGTAACAACCTTCGCATTCCAGGTTGCAGTCATCGGTCACTTCCAGCCAGGAAATGGCGTTGTCGGTCAACGTCCACGGCAGGCGGTAGTATTCCCTGGGGGTCAAATCGGCGACGGCATTCATCGTTCGGGTCCACTTGCGGAAACTGCAATATCTTAGCCTCTGCAGTCAGGTTGGCTTATGATTTACGTCATAACGTCCAATGAGCCAAAAACTGTGAAAAAAATCATCGAATGTGTGCCGAACTTCTCCGAGGGCCGCGACCTCGACGTGATCCGGCAGATCACCGATGCGATCGAAAGCGTGCAGGGCGTTCAATTGCTGGATGTAGATCCCGGAGAAAGCACCAACCGGACCGTGGTGACGTTCATCGGCGAACCCGAGCCTGTGAAGGAAGCGGCTTTCCGCGCTGTGCAGAAAGCGGCCAGTCTGATCGATATGTCAATACACCACGGCGAACACGCCCGTTTCGGAGCCACCGATGTCTGTCCTTTTGTACCGGTGGCTAATGCCACGATGGAAGAGTGTGCCGAGATCGCCCGGCAAGTGGGCAAACGGATAGGTGATGAACTGGGAATCCCGGTCTACCTGTACGAACACGCCGCGAGCACGCCCGCGCGTCGTAACCTGGCCGATGTGCGCTCGGGTGAATACGAAGGCCTGGCGGCAAAGCTGGCGAAACCGGAATGGCAGCCGGATTTCGGGCCCGCCGTTTTCAACCGGAAGTCGGGCGCGACGGCGGTGGGCGCGCGTGAGTTCCTGATCGCTTACAACATCAACCTGAACACTACCGACCGCCGTTACGCCAATGAACTCGCCTACGAGCTGCGCGCCCGCGGAAGGTGGAAACGCGAGGGTAATGTCGAGCCTTTTTACTACAAGGGCGAGGTCGTTTATTTCGAAGCCGGTAAATTTCCGGATGGCAATTCGGATTTCGTGGCCGGTTCCTTCGAAGAACTGGCAACCCACTACAAAGAAAACTACGGGCGGGACCTTGCCGAACGCTATCGCGGAATCGGCCTCGATCCGGAGAACCTGGCTGGCAGCCCGGTTTACAAGGACGGGATGTTCACCCACCTCAAGGGCATCGGCTGGGTGGTTGATGCCTACCAGCGCGCCCAGGTCTCGTTGAACCTCACCAACTACAAGATTACTGCGCCGCACGAGGTGCTGGAAGCCACGCGGGAGCTGGCGGCGCAGCGGGGTATCGTGATCACCGGGTCGGAAGCCGTCGGCGTCGTGCCGTTCGAAGCGATGCAGCAGGCCGGCCGCTTTTATCTTCAGCGCATGCAGAAATCCACCGGGATACCTGCCCGCGACATCGTCACGACCGCGGTCCAGGCCATGGGCCTGAACGATGTCGCGGAGTTCGATATCGACAAGAAAGTCATCGGCCTGCCGGTGGCGGACGGCCCCCTCGTGAACATGAACGTTACTGATTTCATCGACGAGGTGTCACGCGATACGCCGGCGCCCGGCGGCGGTTCGATCGCGGCGCTGGCCGGCGCCCTGGGTTCGGCCCTGGCTTCGATGGTCGTCAACCTGTCGATCGGCAAGGGCGAATATGATTCACGCTACGCAGTCCTGTGCCGCCTCGCGGAGAAAGCCCAGGGTATAAAGGATGAACTGGTGCGTGCAATCGACGCGGACACCGAGGCTTTCAACGAGGTACTCGCCGGAATACGCATGGCCAAGGACACGCCCGAACAGATATCCACTCGCTCGAAAATCATCCGGGCGGGTTATAAAACGGCAGCCGAAGTACCTTTACGCACAGCCCGGCTTTGCAGGGAAGTGCTGGATCTCTGCCAACAGGCCGCCGATATTGGAAACCAGGCCGTGATGAGCGATGCCGGTGTCGGCGCCTTGATGGCCTACGCCGGCGTGCAGGGTGCGATACACAACGTGCGCATCAACCTGCCCCACACCAGGGACGAGGCTTTCATTTTGAGGATGCAGGAAAAACTCGGCGCCCTGCTGTCTGAATCGAAAGCCATTTGCGCATCGATCCAGCAGCAGGTTGAAGCCAGCTATCAATAATCCCTAGTTCCTGGCCTTGTCTACGATCTTGTTGGCTGCGATCCATGGCATCATCGCGCGCAAGTTCTCACCGACCTGCTCGATTCCATGCGCCGCGTTGGCCGCGCGGGCCGCGGTCATGATCGGGTAGCCGGAGGTGCCTTCCGCCAGGAATTTTTTGGCATAGCTGCCATTCTGGATATTCGCCAGCGCCTCGCGCATCGCCGCGCGTGACTGCTCGTTGATGATTTTCGGGCCGGTCAGGTATTCCCCGAATTCGGCGTTGTTCGAAATCGAGTAATTCATGTTGGCGACGCCGCCTTCGAACATAAGGTCAACGATCAGTTTCAACTCGTGCAGGCATTCGAAGTAGGCCATTTCAGCCGGATAACCGGCTTCGGTCAGCACTTCGAATCCGGCCTTCACCAGTTCGACACAGCCGCCGCAAAGAACAGCCTGCTCGCCAAACAGGTCGGTCTCGCACTCGTCCTTGAACGTAGTTTCAATGATGCCGGTGCGACCGCCGCCAATCGCCGAGGCATAGGAAAGCGCGGTCGCCCTGGCGTTGCCGGAAGCGTCCTGTGCAACGGCGATCAGGTCAGGAATCCCCCGGCCTTTTGCAAACTCGGACCGCACCGTGTGACCAGGCGCTTTCGGGGCAATCATGATCACGTCCAGGTCGGCGCGTGGCACCACTTCCCTGTATAGAACCGAAAAACCATGGGCAAAGGCCAGCGTGGCATCCCGCCGGATATTCGGCGCTATGTCCGCCGTGTAGAGTTGCTTGTGAAATTCATCCGGGGTCAGGATCATCACCAGATCGGCCGCGGCGACCGCCTCGGGGATGTCGGTAACTTTCAGTCCGTGAGCTTGCGCCTTGGCGATCGAGGATGAACCGGGACGCAAACCGACGGTGACATCCACGCCGCTGTCCTGCAGGTTGCACGCATGGGCATGTCCCTGTGATCCGTAGCCGATAATGGCGACTTTCTTGCCCTTGATGATGTCCGGATCGCAGTCTTTATCGTAAAAAACCCGCATGACGTGTATTTCCTTTATGTGAATTGCCTGGAATCATAGCCGCTGAACCATATTGCGTAAAATGATATATATGCACTTTTATGATGCGTTTTATGCAACAATAAAAGGCATGGATTCCCGCGCTTTGAAACAATTTATCGCGCTTGCTGAAAACCTGCATTTTGGACGCGCCAGCGAAACCAGTCACGTAAGTCCTTCGGCCCTGAGCCGGGGCATCCGCAGGCTGGAAGAGGAATTCGGCGCAACCCTGTTCGAGCGCAACAATCGCAGCGTGGCCCTGACCCGGGCCGGCAGCCTGTTTCTGGCCTATGCCCGGGAAAGCCTGGGATTGTGGGATTCGATCCGCAATGAGTTGATGGAGGAGTCGGGTGAACTGCACGGCGAAATCAGCATCTACTGCTCGGTTACTGCCAGTTACAGCTTCCTTTTCGATATTCTGACCCGTTTCCGGCACGACCACCCGCATGTTGAAATCAAGTTGCACACGGGAGACCCCGAGGACGCGATCGCGCGAATCCTGGCAGGCGACGAGGATATCGCGATTGGCGCGAAACCGCTCAGACTGCAGGCGGGGCTGGCCTTCAGGCTGATCGAATTTTCCCCGCTGGTTTTCATCACCTCGAAGAGCCACCCGGCGCCGAACCTGGATGACTGGTCGGAAAACCCGATGATTCTCTCGGAGCGGGGCCTGGCGCGCCGGAGGGTGGATGAATGGTTCCGGGCGCTGGGCGTTCAACCACGGATTTATGCACAGGTCGCAGGCAACGAAGCCATCGTCAGCATGGTGAGCCTCGGATTCGGTGTAGGAGTGGTTCCCAGGATTGTGCTGGATAACAGCCCTTTGTCCTATACGATCCGGGTGCTGGACGTGAAGCCTGGCCTGGACGATTATGAGGTTGGCCTGTTCACGCTTGAAAAGAGATTGTCCAGTCCGATAATCCATGCTTTTTGGTCACAATTGAAGTGAAAGGAATCTGATGCTCAAAACCCGATATCCACTGTGCCTTTTTGTCCTCCTGTCCATTTTCAGCACGGGCGCCTACGCTACGGCTTCCGTGAAAATCCGGGAGACGCTGGAAGACTTCCGGCAACTGGGAAACGTGCCCGAAATGATGGCCGAATCCTACGGTTACGCCGTACTGCCGACCATCGGCAAAGGTGGGATCGGCATCGGCGGAGCCGGCGGCACCGGTTGCGTCTTTGCCGGTGGCAAGCACACCGGCAATATCTCGATGGGACAAGTCACGATCGGCTGGCAATTGGGCGGACAGGCCTACAGCCAGATCATATTGTTTAAAAACGCCGACGTCGCGACTTCACCAAGGGGCAGTTCGAGTTTGGTGCAGACGCCACCGCTGTAGCCCTTACCTACGGCGCCGCCGCCGGTGCGTCTACCAAGGGCGCATCCGCAAGCGCGGGCGACTCCCGGGCAAAGGGCTCGTGGAAGCGGGGAATGGCGGTTTTCACGCTGGTCAAGGGCGGCTTGATGTACGAAGCATCCATTGGTGGTCAGAAATTCAAGTTCAAACCCGTCAGCAATTGAAAACCAGGGTCCCGGCCAACCCCGAACCGTATAATCGTCTACTCGATCCAAGGAAGCCAATGTGAGCGAATTAACCCATTCACCCCAGTGGAAAGCCCTCCGGTCTCACGCCGATGAGATGAAAAAAGTGCATTTACGGGATTTGTTCGCCGATCGCTCGCGGTTTGAGCAGATGTCCATTGATAATCGTGCCCTCGGAAATTCTGCTCGACTATTCAAAAAATATCGCCACGGATAAAACGCTCGCCTTGCTGCGGGATCTCGCCGTGTCTACCGGAGTGCCGGAACAGACCGCCGCAATGTTTTCCGGCAAAAAGATCAACTGGACTGAGAACCGGGCCGTGCTCCACGTTGCCCTGCGTAACCGTTCCAATGCGCCGATCCTGGTCGATGGCCTGGACGTAATGCCTGCAATCAACGAAGTGCTGGGCAAAATGAAGCTTCTCTGACAGCGTTCGCTCTGGATCGTGGAAAGGGGCCACGGGCAAGACGATCACGGATGTGGTCAACATCGGCATCGGCGGGTCGGACCTGGGGCCGGTGATGGTATGCACTGCCCTGCAACATTACGCCGATGGGCCGATGATTCATTTCGTGTCCAATGTCGACGGCACGGACATGGTCGAAACGCTCAAGCGGATCCGTCCGGAAACAACGCTGTTCCTGGTGGCATCGAAAACGTTCACGACCCAGGAAACCATGACCAACGCCCACACGGCGCGCGACTGGCTGGCCGACTCCCTGGGAGAAGCGGCGATATCCCGGCATTTCGCAGCCCTTTCCACCAACGGCGAAGCCGTTTCGGCATTCGGTATCGATACCGACAACATGTTCGAATTCTGGGATTTCGTCGGTGGCCGGTATTCTCTGTGGTCCGCGATTGGGCTGTCGATCGCTATCCGCGTCGGCTTTCACCGGTTTGAAGAACTGCTCGACGGCGCCCACGCCATGGACCGGCATTTCTCGACAGTCCGCCCGAGGAAAACCTGCCGTTGACACTGGCTTTGCTGGGTATCTGGTACAACAACTTTTTCGCCGCCCAGACCAATGCCTTGCTCCCTTACGACCAGTACCTCGGCCGGTTTGCGGCTTATTTCCAGCAGGGCGACATGGAAAGCAACGGAAAAACCACCGACCGCCAGGGAAACCGGGTCGACTACGAAACCGGTCCCGTGATATGGGGGGAACCGGGCACCAACGGCCAGCACGCGTTCTATCAATTGATCCACCAGGGCACCAAGCTGATTCCGGCCGATTTCATCGGCTTCATCAACACGCTGAACCCGGTGGGCGACCACCACGACAAGTTGATGGCCAATTTCTTCGCCCAGACCGAGGCGCTGGCCTTTGGCTTGAGCGCGGAAGAGGTTGAGGGCCAACTGCGGAAAGCGGGACTTCCCGAAGTACAGGTCCGGATGCTGAAGGCGCATAAAACCTTTGAAGGAAACAAACCCACCAACAGCATCCTGATCGACACGCTGACCCCCCGCACGCTCGGATTGCTGATCGCCCTGTATGAGCACAAGATTTTTGTCCAGGGCGTCATCTGGAACATCAACAGCTTCGATCAATGGGGCGTCGAGCTGGGCAAGGTGCTGGCCGGCGTCATACTGCCGGAGTTGAAAAAAGGTGAAACCGCCGGCCACGATTGCTCGACGGCCGGCCTGATTTCACACTACCTGAAGGGGCAGAAATAATCCGTTCTAATTCGTCTGATCCAGTGCGGGCTTATCGGCTGGTGACTTCCGGCCCTTGAACCAGGCGACTACGCGTTCCCGGGTGCGCGCCTTGAGCTCGCCGACATCCACGCCGATCGCGTAGAGTGCCGGCACCATCAGCAGGGTGACAAAAAAGGCCACGAAGACCCCGCCAACCAGTGAAACCACGATCGGGATCAGGAACTTGGCCTGGATGGACCGTTCCATCATCATCGGAGTCAGGCCGACTATGGTGGTCGCCGTGGTCAGCATGATCGGACGGAACCGGACCACCCCGGCTTCAACGATCGCCTCCAGCGGCTTCATGCCTTTTTCCCGCAGGCGGTTGGTGTAGTCGATCAGGACCAGGTTGTCGTTGACGACCACGCCTGCAGCAGCAGCGATACCGAAGTAGCTGAAAATCGCCATGGTCATGTTCAGCAGGGCATGACCGTAGATCGCGCCGACGTAGGCGTAGGGCATGGCCACCATGATCAGCAACGGCTGCCAGTAACTCTGAAACGCGATGGCCAGCATGGCGTACATCGCAAAGATAGCGATCAGGTAGAGCCCCATCACTTCCTTGATAAACCGCGCTTCGCCTTCAGCCTGGCCAACCGAACCGCGCTGGATCCCGGGATAACGTTTCTCCCACTCCGGGAAGAAGTTTTCATCCAGGTCTTCCATGATGTCGTCACGGACGCTGTCCTTCAGATCGGCTGACACGCGTGCCGCCCGGTTGCCATTCCAGCGCTGAATCTGCTTTACGCCAGGCGCATATTCGAGTTCCGCCACCGACAGCAGTGGCACTTCGCGGCCATCAACGGTGCGAACGCGGAAATGCTTCAGGCTTTCGATGGATTGTCGCGAGGCCAGTGGATAATGGACCATGACCTTGACGTCCTGGCCCTCGCGCGGCAGGCGCTGGACTTCCTCGCCATAATAAGCCTGGCGAACCTGCCGTGTGACATCGGACATCGTCAGTCCGAGCTTCTGGGCGCCCGGCTTGAGTACAATGCGTATTTCTTCCGAAGCGCTTTCCAGGTCATTGCGAACATCGTAAAGGGTTTCATAGGCGCGCAACTTGTTCTCGACGTCTGCGACCGCCAGTCGCAGTACATCGAGATCCGGATGGCGGATCGACAGTTCAAAATCCGGTTCGTTATTGTTGTGGGTATATTCGACCGAAACTTGCTTCGCGTCGGGAATATCCCCCATCAACTCGCGCAAGCGAAGCGCCGCTTCCTTGGCGCTCATGTCACGGTGTTCGGGCGGCACCAGCTTGACGATGGCGATCACGCTGTCACGGCGCGAACGCGTGTACCAGTTCTCGATCAACTGGCCTTCGCCGGCGGTACGATGGTCAACCTCATCCACCAGGTCCTGCTCCGCTTTCTGTAACTGTGCCAGGATTTCCAGGGCGCGGCTGTAAGGCGCGCCCTCCGGCAAAATCACGTTTACGATGACCTGGTCTGATTCCATATCCGGCATGAATGCTTTCTTGACCCAGCCGGTACTGAACAGGCCGAACCCCACCACCAGCAGCGTGATGAAAATGCTGGTCACCAGGTAACGCCGGTCGACCGAAAACTGACCGATTTTCCGGTAACGCTTGTGCGCGAAATGGATGATACTGTCCGAAATATGCTTCTGAAAACGGCCGAACCAGCGCAGCGTCGCTTCCTTCCGGGGCTGTAATTTCGATAAGTGGGATGGCAGGATAAACAGTGATTCAATCAATGAAAATGCCAGCGCCAGCACCACTACCCAGGTGATATGCCGGGTAAACTCGCTGGTTGAACCGCTCAGGAACAACCAGGGCAGGAACGCCATGACCGTGGTGGCGACCCCGAATATGACCGGTTTGGCCACCAGTTGGGTGCCGGCAACAGCAGCGCCCATCCCGCCACCGATCAGGTGTGACTCGGTGTGAATGCCTTCACCCACGACGATGGCGTCATCCACCACGATACCCAGAACCAGCAGAAACGCGAAAGTGGACAGCATGTTCAGGGATACACCAACGGACGGCAGCAATACGAACGCGCCTGCATAGGCGGTCGCGATACCCACACCCACCCAGAACGCCACGATCGGGCGCAGGGTCAGCACCAGGAACAGCATGACCAGGACCAGCCCCTGGGCCGCCGAACTGCCGATGGTCTTCATCCGGCTCTTGAAATCGTCCGCGTTGTCGGTCCAAAGCGTCAACTTGGCGCCTGTCGGCAAAGTGTCCTGGCGATTCTTGATCCACTCCCGGATCGAATCGGACGCCTTGACAATGTCCATCGTCTCGGTGGTCATGACCTGGAGCAGCACCGCGGGTTCACCGTTCAGCGTGGCCAGGATCGGGTTGTCCTCGAACCCGTCGATCACGGTCGCCACGTCACCGACGCGCACGATACCGCCGTCGCTGGTCTGACGGATAATGATGTTGGAAAATTCCGCCTCGGTGTCCGCCTGGCTGCGCACCTTGAGCTGGTAGGTTCCGACCTCGGTGCGAACGGACCCGGATGACTGGTTGATCGAGGTATTCCGGATGGCGGTTGCCACTTCACTGAAGCTCATGCCGTAACGGCGCAAGGCTTCCTCACTGACTTCGACAGAAACTTCCTCGTTGCGTACGCCAAACAGGTCAACAATGCTGATGGCAGGCAACACCGCAGCTTCGCGGCGTAATACTTCTGCCAGGCGCTTCAGTTCGCGTTCCGACAGGTCGCCATGGACAGCTACCCGCATGAATTCCTGGCGGTTGACCCATTGCCGCACCTGTGGGGGTTCGATATCACGCGGCAAGGATGCAATCGAATCGACACGGATTTTCACGTCGTTCATGAACTGGGTGAAGTCCACCTGTTGCTCGGCCAGGATGTAAACCCCGCCGTAACCTTCGGCAGACGTCGAGCGAACCCACTCGATGGAATCCAGGTCACTGACCGCTTCTTCGATGCGGGCGACGATCTGTTCCTCCACTTCCTGCGGGGCCGCTCCAGGCCAGCTGACTTCGATCTCCAGACCCGGGAAACGGACCTGCGGATCCATTTCCCGCTCCATGGAAAAGAATCCGATGGTGCCGGCCACGAAGATGCCGACCATCAGCAGGTTGGCGGCGACGTGGTTTCGCGCCCACCATTCGATCAATTGATTCATGCGTCTTTTCCTAGCCCTGTGTTGCGCGAAATACCGGTTCGACTGCCATGCCGTCCGCGGCATTTGGCAGGGTTGAAGTCACGACGTGCTCACCCGGGCTTACGCCGCTGGTGACCATGACCTGCTCCTCCGAAGTGGACAGCACTTTGACCGTTCTGATCTCCAGCCGGTTTTCAGAATTAATCACGTAGACAGTATCCTGGTTGCGTAAAGCCAGCCGCGGCATTACGTAAGCGGACTGCTCCGAAACACCTTCGATCTCTGCACTGACGAACATGCCGACCGCCAGGGGCATTCCTTCCGTCGCGCCCAGGCCGTAAGGATCAACAACCTCGGCCGTGGCATAGATCAGGCGCGTGTCCTGGTTGATCGACGCGTCAACACGAACGATTTGCCCTTGCCAATAGAAATCACGGTCGCCCAGGGTTGCCCTGAAACTGACCTGCGGCGCTGTAAGCCGGTCTTCCGCCTTGTAGCCCAGGGGCAGGTTGAGTTCAACCAACTGCCTGTCGGTCAACGGCAGGCGGACTTCGGCGACATCAATCGAAAACACGCGGCCTGCCTTGGCGCCCATGGTGACGTATTGACCAATACCTACCAGGCGTTCGCTCACCCGGCCGTAAAAAGGCACCCGGATCTCGGTGCGATCAAGGTCAATACGCGCCTGCTGCAAATCCGCCCCGGCGGCAAGCAGCTTGGCTTCTGCCTCTGCGACCTGGGTCAGGTTGAGGGAAAATGGCGTTGGCTCCTGGTTCTTGCGCCCATCGCGCCACTCTTCTTTCTTCAGTTTTGCCGTCGCATTCTCGCGCTCCAGCGCTGTTTGCGCCTCGGCCACGCGCGCTTCAGCCCGCACCACGGCCAACTGGTACTCGGTATCGTCGATTTTCAGCAACATCGTGTCGGGGCCAAATTCCGCTCCTTCATTGAAGCTTTCGGACATTGCGACGATGCGTCCCGAGACCTGGGGAATCAGGTCAATTTCGGTTTTCGGCCTGACTTCACCCTGGGTCTTGACGCCGATGGTGACCTTTTCGGCCTTCACTTCATCCACGTAAAGTGAAATCGGCCTCGCCTCTTCGTCCGTTGTTTCAGGTTCAGGCTTGGCTGCAATCAGCACCTGGATGATCACAACGCCGGCGACCAGGACCAAAACGGGCGCCGTAAATTTCAGTATTTTTTTCACTTTGAACCTCATAATCGTCCGGAGCGTATCTGAACACAATGGAAACAGGCTTACATGAGCCAAAAGTCAGGCCCGATTATTAGTAAGACGTATCAAACCGGGTTTTGGTTGCACTATAATGGTCGACTCCCCACTCCGTTCCGGAGATTTATCAGAATGAACCGCTTGATTTACGCGCTGCTTTCCGCCGCGCTGCTGTCACTTTCAGTCAACAGCCATGCCCTTTTCGGCAAGGACCATCCTGACAAGGAACGCAAGCAACTGCAGGAAGCGCGTGAGCAAGCCCTTGAAAATTTGTACGAAGAAAAGCCATCCGCCCGGGAAGAAATTAGGGATTCCAAGGGCTACGCGGTCTTCTCCAGCCTGGGCATCAACGTACTCCTGGTCTCGACCGAGAATGGAGGCGGCATTCTGCGCGACAACACCAACGGGAAAGATACCTATATGCGGATGTTTTCGGCCGGCGGCGGTTTCGGCATGGGCATAAAAGATTTCAGTGTCATTTTCATCTTCCACACGACCGAGGCCATGGAGAAATTCAAGGACTCCGGATGGGATTTCTCGGGCCAGGCGGATGCCGCGGCCCAAACCGGGAGTACCGGCGGTTCGGCCGATGCCGAGGCAACCGTGATACCGGGTACGACGATTTACCAACTGACCAAGTCGGGCCTGGCCCTGCAGGCGACGCTGCAAGGCACCAAGTTCTGGCAGGATGAAGACCTGAACTGATTGCAATTGAAACCTTTGAGCTTCACCAATCTACTGACGATTCTTCGGCGCCCGCTCGTTCTGGGCGCTTTTTTCCTGGTCGCGCTGTCGGCGTCCAGGCTGATCCTGATCGCATTGTTCTGGGATCGCGTCTCGGCAACGGGCGGACTGGGATTTATCCTGCTGCAGGGCGTCCGTTTCGACCTCATCCTGACCGGCATGCTGATCGGCCCTGTCCTGGTGTTCAAACCCCTGTTCCACACGGCGCGATGGATGCTGCGGCCCACCCGGTGGTTCTGGTCGGTCTATCTCGGGTTGGCGTCCGCCGCCGCATTCTTCGTGGAGGCCTCGACCTGGTCGTTTATCCGGGAATACGACAGCCGCCCGAATTACATTTTTGTTGAATACCTGGCTTATCCCAGGGAGTTACTCGGAACACTGGGAGGTTCCCACCTGGTTGAACTGCTGGTGTTCGGCACGTTGACCCTGGTCATTTTCTGGTCGGTTTTCCGCTGGAACCGGAACGATCCTGCTGCTTCGATCATGGTTCCTTCATGGCAAGCCTCTGCTGGCCGCGCCCTTGCTGGCCATCCTGGTGGTCCTGGTGATCCGGTCGACGCTCGATCATCGCCCGATCAACCCCAGTGTGGCCGCGTTTTCTCCGGACAGCATGGTCAACCAATTGCCTCTCAACTCCCCTTATTCCGTGATGTACGCCGTCTACGAGCAACGCCGCGATGCGAAAGACAGTAATGTCCGCTACGGCGCCATGACAGAAGACGAGGTGCTGACGTACGTACTCGAAGATGCCGGCATAAAACGCCACGAGGTCGCGGATGGCCGGGGACCGTCGTTCCACCTTCAGGAACCGACTTTTCAGTTCAGCCGGCCGAAAAACATCGTCATCGTGCTGGAAGAGAGCCTGGGCGCGGAATTCGTCGGCAGCCTGGGAGGCAGGCCATTGACGCCTATCCTGGATGCCGCGGCGACGCAAAGGCATCTGGTTCGATCAACTCTATGCCACCGGCACCCGTTCGGTGCGTGGAATCGAAGCCGTGGTGACCGGCATCACCCCCACCGCACGCGAAGTGTGGTCAAACTGGCGGAAACACAAAATCACTTTTTCACACTCGCCTCGTTGCTCAGGGCACAGGGGTATCAAACCAGTTTCATTTACGGCGGCGAAGCGCATTTTGACAATATGAAGCGGTTCTTTCTGGCCAACGGCTTCGACACGGTTATCGACGAGAAAGATTACCCGGACCCGGACTACCTCGGCACCTGGGGCGTGTCGGACGAAGACCTGTTCAACCGGGCTGATCAGCACTTCACGCAAGCCGGAGACCAACCCTTCTTCAGCCTGGTCTTCACCTCCAGCAACCACGAGCCCTTTGATATTCCGGCCGGGCGCGTGACGCCCGAAACCGGCCCGGACGGCCCCCGCGAAACAGCCGTGAAATACTCGGATTACGCGGTGGGCAAATTTCTCGAGCACGCCGAGTCATCGGCTTACTGGGACAATACGGTGATCCTGGTGATCGCCGACCACAATTCGCGCGTTTACGGCGACCAGTTGGTGCCGGTTGATCGTTTTCACATCCCGGGATTGATCGTCGGGGGCGGGATTGAACCCCGGTTCGTGCCGGGCATCAGCAGCCAGATCGACATGTTGCCCACCCTGCTGTCCCTGGCGGGCGTCCGGCGGAACACCCCGCCATCGGGCGCGACCTGACACGGCCTGAGTACATCGACGGGGCCGGCCGGGCCATGATGCAGTTCAACCGGGTTGCGGCCTTCATGGTTCCCGGGCGGATTGTCGATCCTGCAACCCGATCTGCCGGCTCAATCGTATCTTTATGAGCCGGGCGGTTCTTTCCGCCCGGATCCGGATCCCGACCCGGGACTCGAAAAGCTGGCGATCGCCTATTCCTGGTTCGCCCCGCTGGTGATCCAGAACAACTGGTACCGGGACGCGGGGTCGCCTGATTCATCCAGAGGATCTCGCCGGAAGAAAAACCCTGACCTTTCCGATGAGGGTTTCCATTGATTAAGTGACTTCCGGTTAAAGCGCCTTGTATACCGCTTCCAGCGTGTCCTTGGCGTCGCCGAACAACATGCGCGTATTGTCCAGGAAAAACAGCGGATTCTGAACGCCCGCGTACCCTGTGGCCATGCTGCGCTTGAGCACGATGGAGGTCTTGCCGTTCCAGCACTCGAGCACCGGCATGCCGCCGATCGGGCCGTCCGGATCGGTCAACGCCGAGGGATTCACGATATCGTTGGCGCCGATGACCACTGAAACATCGACTTTCGGGAAGTCTTCGTTGATTTCATCCATCTCGAAGACGATGTCATAGGGAACCTTGGCTTCGGCCAGCAGCACGTTCATGTGTCCCGGCATGCGTCCGGCAACCGGATGGATGCCGAAGCGCACATTGACGCCCTGTTCACGCAGCTTTTGCGAGATTTCATGGACGATGTGCTGCGCCTGGGCAACCGCCATGCCGTAACCGGGAATGATCATGACTTCCTTGGCGTCCTTCAGCAGCTCAGCCGTGTCTTCAGCGCGAAATGGGCACGACCTCGCCCTGGTCTTCATCGCCCGCCACCACGGTGCCTTCCGACGTGCCGAAGCCACCGGCGATCACGGCAAGGAACTTGCGGTTCATCGCGCGGCACATGATGTAACTGAGGATCGCGCCGCTGGAACCGACCAGTGCGCCGGTCACGATCAGCAGGTCATTGCCCAGCATGAAACCGGTCGCCGATGCGGCCCAACCCGAGTAGCTGTTGAGCATGGACACCACCACCGGCATGTCCGCGCCGCCGATCGCCATGACCATGTGAATACCGAACACCAGCGCGATGACGGTCATGATGATCAGTGGCTGCATGCCGCCGCCAGCCGCCGACTGCAGGACAAACTGATACGCGAACCAGATCGCGGCAATCAGCAAGGCAAGATTGAACCAATGCCGTCCGGGCAGGGTCAGCGGCTTACCGCCGATACGTCCGGACAACTTGCCAAAAGCGATGACGGAACCTGAAAACGTCACGGCGCCGATCAGGATTCCGAGGTAGGTTTCGATGTCGTGAATGGTCAGTTCGACACCGGCGAAATGCGTGAGCCGGCCCGGATCCATGAAATTGGCGAAGCCGACAGCCACTGCCGCGGCGCCCACGAGGCTATGCAGAATGGCCACGAGTTCCGGCATCTGCGTCATCTGCACCCGGCGTGCCGCAATCAGCCCGATCGTGCCGCCGATGACCAGTGCTCCGAGCAGCAGCTCGTAGTGCTGGGTGACCACACCCATCACGGTGGCGACCAGTGCGATCGTCATACCGATGACGCCGTACCAGTTACCCCGCCTGGCGGTTTCCTGGTTGGAAAGCCCGCCCAGCGCGAGGATGAAAAGGATGGTCGCAATGATATACGACATGGCGATAATTCCAGTATTGGTAATCATGACGGCCTCACTTCCTGAACATTTCAAGCATGCGGCGGGTGACTGCAAAACCACCCACGATGTTGATACTTGCGATACCCGCGGTTGCCACCGCGATCCACTTGATCACCTCGGTGTCGGAACTGATCTGAATCAGGGCGCCGATAATGATGATGCTCGAGATCGCGTTGGTCACGCTCATCAGCGGCGTATGCAGTGCGGCAGTTACGTTCCAGATCACCATGTAGCCGACAAAACAGGCCAGCACGAACACCGTGAAATGCGCCATGAAGGATGCCGGCGCAACGGCGCCGAGCCCGAGCAGTCCAAGGCCCGGCGAGCACCATGCCAATGATCGGACCAGCCACCGAAGGTTTTTTCTTCTCGACCACCGGGGCCGGGGCAGGCTTGGGCTTCTTCTTCGGAGCTGCGGAAAGTTTCGGCGCCGGTGGCGGCCAGGTGGTCTCGCCGTCCTTGCAAACGGTCGCGCCGCGAAATACCTCGTCCTCCATGTCGACCACGATCTGGCCGTCTTTCGCCGGCGTCAGGTCGGTCAACAGGTGACGTAAATTGGTCGCGTACAGTTGGCTGGATTGCGCCGCCAGCCTGCTGGGCAGATCCGTGTAACCGATAATGGTCACACCGTGAACATTCACCACGCTGCCGGGCTCGGTCAACTCGCAATTGCCGCCCTGTTCGGCGGCCAGGTCGACGATCACGCTGCCGTCCTTCATCGACTCAACCATTTCCGCGGTGATCAGGCGTGGCGCGGGCCGGCCAGGAATCAAAGCCGTGGTGATGATGATGTCTACCTCTTTGGCCTGCTCGGCAAACAGCGCCATCTCGGCCTTGATGAACTCATCACTCATGACCTTGGCGTAGCCGCCTTCGCCGGAGCCATCCTCGTCGGCAAAATCGAGCATCAGGAACTCGGCGCTCATGCTTTCAATCTGCTCTTTCACTTCCGGGCGGGTGTCAAAGGAACGGACAATTGCGCCCATGCTCTGTGCAGCGCCGATGGCCGCCAGGCCGGCGACGCCGGCGCCGATAACCAGCACTTTCGCCGGGGGAACCTTGCCGGCTGCCGTGATCTGCCCGGTGAAAAAGCGCCCGAAATGCTGGGCGGCTTCGACCACGGCCCGGTAGCCCGCGATGTTCGCCATGGAACTCAGGGCGTCTACTTTCTGGGCGCGCGAGATGCGCGGGACGCTGTCCATCGCCATGGCTGTCACGCCGCTATCGGTAAGCTGCTGCAGCAATTCGGGATTTTGAGCCGGCCACAGGAAACTGATCAGGGTCTGTCCGGATTTGAGCTTCGCGGCTTCTTCGCTTTCCGGCCCGCGAACTTTCAGAATGATATCCGAATTGGCCCAGATGTCATCCGCAGTCGCCGCGACGGAACAACCGGCCGCTTCATAGGACGAATCAGAATAATTTGCCGCGGCACCCGCATTGGATTCAACCGCAACATCAAAACCCAGTTTTATCAGCTGGGCTGCCACGTCCGGGGTCGTGGCTACGCGCTTTTCACCCGCGTATATCTCCCTCGGTACACCGATTTTCATAAGAAATCTCCGGTTGATTTGACGTTTACAGCCTGGATTCTTCGATTGGCTGATCTTTTTCTTCCGTTCGTATCAGGTCGTTATCGACGAACTTAAATATGATTCATCGTGAGGATACCGGCAAAAGCCCCTAGCGTGTAGATTTAGGTCAATAAAAACGACTTTTTGACGCTTCAGGCTAGGACGAGAACTTGCCCCGCCGGATCCGCTCCGCTTCCATTTGCTCTACTTCGCGTGAACCGGAAATCACGATTTCCGGGTTGGGCACGTAATCCAGGTCGTAATTGCCCCGCTGGTACGGTGCTGAATTCAAAATTACACGCAGCGCGTTCAACCGCGCCTCGTGCTTGTTGTTCGAACGGATAACCGTCCAGGGCGCATGGTTGGAATGGGTGCGCTTGAGCATTTCGTACTTCTGGCTGGTGAAGTCATCCCAGCGCTCCTGGGCCTGCAGGTCCACTTCACTCAGTTTCCACTGGCGCAGCAGGTCGTTCTTGCGGCGGTCGAAGCGCTTGGACTGTTCACCCTTCGTGACACTGAAATACAGCTTGACGAGCAGCGTGCCCTGGCGCACCAGGTCCCGCTCAAAGCCCACGACGCCTTTCATGAAGGTCTGGTATTCCTCGGGTGTACAAAAACCGAAAATCGGCTCTACCATGGCCCGGTTGTACCAACTGCGATCAAACAGCACAGCCTCTCCCCCGCGCGGGAATTGCTTGACATAACGCTGAAAGAACCACTGGGTGCGTTCCGCTTCGGTCGGTTTTCCAAGGGCCACGACCCGGTAGTGTTTTTCGTTCATGTACCGGGCGACCCGGCGAATGGTTCCGCCCTTGCCGGAAGCATCCCGCCCTTCGAAAATGATGATCATCCTGCGCTTGGTTTCTTCGAGATATTTCTGCAGAAGGATCAACTCAGCCTGGAACGGTTTCAGGCTTTTTTCACGTTCGACACTTTCCAGCGTTGAAAGGATTTTTGCGGCGCCCTGCTGTTCGATCGCGGCACGCAGCAACGCGTTCTCGGCCAAAATGTCCTCGGCGCTGGGGGATGGAAGGCTTTCTTCTTCGGTAATGGTGTCCTGTGCAATGTCCGCAGGATTGGATACTGGTGTTGTCACTTCTTCGGGCCCTCTGGTCAGCCGGGGGTCCTTATTCTACCAACTAATTGTGGGGTCAGAAGAATTTTGGGGTCAGAGTAAAGGGACAGAGTGGCGCACTCTGTCCCTTTACTCTGACCCCGCCTGACCTGCCTGACCCCGCCTGACCTGACCCCGCCTGACCCCGCCCTTAACGTCATCCTTTGCCAATGACCACGGCGGCGCGCAGGCGGCTGCTGCCGTAACGGCTCATCGAGGCAAATTCGTCCTTGGCGATCGGAACATGCTGGCAGTCCATCGCGTTCTGGTCTTTGACCTCGAGTTCCGGATCGTGAACATACAGACAGCTGTCATCGTAACCACTGAGCAATACCCAATGCGGCGCCTTTTTGCGGTCCAGGCGGTAACTGGATATCAGGATCAGCACGTTGGCGCCGCTGGCAAATAGCTCACACAGGGACTGCTGATCCACATCGGTGTACGAAATCGGGACCTGTTGCGCCTGCGCTTCGGCCAGAAAAGCTTCGTGCACCAGGCTCATCACCCGCTTTTTGTTTGGGCTGCGCACGCCATCAACAAAAATCGGGCCTTCCTGGTTGACCAGCACCTCGGCGTCGAAACCACGATGACGCGCCGCCAGCGCCAGTCCGACCGGATGACAGCCGCCATGTCCGGACGTCATGAAGATCGTGGTCGCTTCCCGCCAGATCTGGATTTCTTCGAGCTGACTTGGCTCGTAGCGCGGATCCAGTGCGGTCATGGCCATCATCAGCGCCGCAGGGCCGCAGGTGAATTCCGTGGTTTGGGAAATCCAGGGGATCGACCGGCTGTCTCCGCTGGGTTCAAACGGGTGGATGCATTTTTCCATGCGCAGCGCATCACCGTGATCCTCGTAGTAATCCTGGTACCGGCCAAACTGGAGGTATCCCAGTTTCCTGTAGAGCTTGATCGCGGCTTCATTGTCAGCAGCGACCTCCAGGCGCATGTACAGGGCGCCTGCCTCGCGGGCCTCGTGTTCCGCCTGCTCAATCAACCGGGCCGCCAACCCGCGCCCCCGGTACCTGGAGTCCACCGCCAGTGAATACATGCGGGCCAGGCGCGTTCCGCGACGTAACAGCACCAGGATGTAGCCACCAAGCTTTTCGCCGTCTTCACAGACCAGGAATACACAGCGGCGATGACTCAGCCAGCGGCTGAAACTCCGGCGGCTCAAGCGGTCGGTTTCGAAGGAAGACTCCTCCAATCGCAGCAATTCCGGCAGGTCGGACTGTATGGCGCGGCGGATCGTAATCACGGTGTCTGGTTATCCCCGGTGAGAGGAGGGAATATCGCTTGCAAGGCATTTGACTGCCAACAGATACTGGAAAATACTTGCAGGCAAACCACCGGAACACGTTTCATGGCACAAACCCTAATCGTCATTCACCGGCGCAAGGACTGGGAGGCTTATTACCCCAGCGAACAGGTCATTACCTTTGCAGACTACATGAACAGTGCACAGGTAAAGACTGCACCGCACACGCGCATTATCAACCTGTGCCGCAATTTTGGCTACCTTACCGAGGGTTATTATTGTTCCCTGCTGGCCGAAGCGCGCGGCCACAAGGTCATTCCCTCGGTGCAGACCCTCAGTGACCTGGGAAAGCGCGCGCTTTACCGTTTGCACCTGGATGATTTCAGCGAGACGGTGAACAAGTCGTTACAGCAGGCTGATGTCAATCAACCCATTGTTCTGAAAAGTTTTTTTGGCCATACCGCGGACACGAGTTTCAATGACCTGTCACAAAAACTCTTCGAGGCCTTTCCCTGCCCTATCCTCGAGATCACCCTGCGTTATCGTAAGATTTGGGAAATTTCCGGCTTAAAACCTTTGTCTCCGGCAGGTCTGGATGAACCGGATGAGACCTTTTTTGCCGAGGCGCTGGATACGTTCAGCCGCGGAATCTGGCGTAAAGCGACGCAACCAGAAAGCGTCCCGTTATGACCTGGCCATTCTCTGTGATCCCAATGAAGTCCTGGTGCCCTTCGGACAAGGGGGCTCTGAAACGATTCGTCCGCGCCGGCAAGGAAAGAGGGATCGATTGTGAAATCATCAGCCAGACGCGATTACTCGCGGTTGCCGGAGTTCGATGGCCTGTTCATTCGAACCACCACCAATATCGATCACTACACTTACCGCTTTGCAAAAAAGGCGGAAAAAGAAGACCTGGTCGTCATTGACGACAGCAATTCCATCCTGCGCTGCACCAACAAGATCTATCTCGCGGACCTGTTCCGGAAGCACAAGGTTCCGGCGCCGCGAACCGAGGTGCTGCACAAGGACCAATTCCAGCAGTTACCCGCATTGGGCGCCTCCCTGGGTTACCCGGTAGTGGTAAAGATCCCTGACGGGCAGTTCTCCAAGGGGGTGGAAAAAGCACGCGATGAAAAGGAGTTGCTCGAAATCAGCAAGCGGCTGTTTGACCATTCATCCCTACTGCTGGCCCAGGAGTTCCTTTACACGGATTTCGACTGGCGCATCGGGGTGCTGGACAACCAGCCGCTCTTTGCCTGCCGTTATTACATGGTCAAGAACCACTGGCAAATCTACAAGCACGGCAAGCAAACAGACTCCGGCGGGTTCGATACCCTGGACACAATGGATGTGCCCCAGCCGATAATCGATGCCGCGCTCCGCGCCACCCGGCCGATCGGCGATGGTTTTTACGGGGTGGACATCAAGGAGCGCGACGGCAAAGGTTACGTCATCGAGGTCAACGACAATCCGAACATTGATCACGGGGTCGAGGACAAATTCCTGGGCCAGGAGCTATACCTCCGGATCATGGACGTCTTCCTGAAACGCATGGAAGCACGCCGCGGGCATTGAGGAACCTCTGATGAACAACCCCCCGATCCTGAACGGCAAAACCCCTGCAGCGGCCGGTTACTCAATGCCCGCAGAATGGCAACCACACCAGTGCACGTGGTTATCGTGGCCGCATAACCGGGAAAGCTGGCCGGGCAAGTTCGAGCCGGTCGAACCGGCGATGGCGCGGTTCGTGGCGGCGCTGTCCCGCAGCGAGCCGGTGCGCGTCAATGTCCTTGACTCCGCGCACGAAAAACATGTGCGGAAACAGCTTGAAGGACTTGCACTGCCCGCCAACATAACGTTTCACCAATTTCCGACCAACGACGCCTGGTGCCGTGATCACGGGGCCATTTTTGTCCGGCGAAACGGGCAGGATCATCCCCTGCTCGCTCTGGATTTCCAGTTCAACGCCTGGGGCGGCAAGTACCCGTCTGACCTGGACAATGCGATTGCGGCAAAAATGGCGGTTGTGCTCAACACCCCGTGCCAAACGCTGCCGATGGTGCTCGAAGGCGGCTCCATCGAAGTGAACGGCGCCGGCGCGTTGTTGACGACCGAACAATGCCTGTTGCACCCCAACCGCAATCCAGCGATGTCCCGCGAAGCCATCGAATCAGCCCTGTGCGACGCGCTCGGCGTCAGCCAGGTGCTGTGGCTGGGCGAAGGGATCGTCGGCGACGACACCGATGGGCACATCGACGACCTGACCCGTTTTGTCTCTGAAGATACCGTGGTTACGGTTGTCGAACAGGACCGGAGCGATGAAAACTATTGTCCGCTCACCGAAAACCGGGAACGCCTGGCCACCCTGAAACTCACTGACGGGCGGCCGCTGAAGGTACTGGAAATGCAAATGCCCAGGCCCGTCGAATTCCAGGGCCAGCGTTTGCCGGCCAGTTACGCGAACTTTTATATCGGCAACCGGGCTGTACTGATGCCGACGTTCAACGATCCGGCCGACGAACCCAACCGCTTGCTGCTCGCCCGCTGTTTTCCCGGCCGGGAGGTCATTGGTATAGACTGCACCGACCTCGTCCTCGGACTCGGCGCGCTGCATTGCCTGACCCAGCAAGTACCCGCAATTTAGGGCGCGAACAAACTATTCATTTTCAGTCAAGGGAAGAATCTGACATGACAACCATCAGTGATTTCGTACACCACCATTACCGCCACTTCAACGCTGCCGCGATGATCGATGCCGCGGACGCCTACAACAAACACCTGGATGACGGCGGCGTGATGTTCATGACCCTGGCCGGCGCGATGAGCACCGCGGAACTGGGCCTGTCGCTGGCCGAGATGATCCGGCAAAACAAGGTTCACGCGATCTGCTGCACCGGGGCCAACCTGGAAGAAGACGTTTTCAACCTGGTCGCCCACGACCACTATGTGCGCGTTCCGCATTACCGCGAACTGACCGCGATCGATGAGGAAGAACTGTTGAGCCGCCACCTCAACCGCGTCACCGACACCTGCATTCCCGAAGAGGAGGCGATTCGCCGCATCGAGCACGTGATTCTCGATATCTGGGCCACGGCCGACCGTAACAACGAGCAGTACTTCCCGCATGAATTCCTGTACCAGTTGCTGCGGTCCGGCAAGCTTGAACAGCATTACCAGATAGACCCCAAAGACAGCTGGCTGCTGGCCGCGTGTGAAAAAAACCTGCCGATCATCGTGCCGGGCTGGGAAGACTCCACGCTTGGCAATATTTTCGCCTCGCACTGCATCACCGGTGAAATCAAGAACGTGCATACCGTCAGAACCGGTATTGAATACATGATGATGTTGACGGAATGGTACGAGAAGACCTCCGCGAGCACCTCGATCGGCTTTTTCCAGATCGGCGGCGGTATCGCCGGTGATTTTCCCATCTGCGTGGTGCCCATGCTGCAGCAGGACCTGCAAAAGGAAGACACGCCGAGATGGGGTTATTTCTGCCAGATCAGCGATTCCACCACCAGCTACGGCTCCTATTCAGGCGCCGTGCCGAACGAAAAAATCACCTGGGGAAAACTGTCTGCCAGCACACCGAAATTCATCATCGAATCCGACGCAACGATTGTTGCACCGCTGATATTCGCGTGCGTCCTGGGGCAATAGATTGAATACAAGCAAACAACCACCAGCTGGCTCAAACCCGGAGAAGCCGGATACTGACGGCGCATGGAGCCGGGACGACGCCGCGGAACACTACCGTATTCCGGCCTGGAGTGACGGTTTTTTTGAAATCAACCCACGGGGCCACATGGCGGTCCGGCCGTTCGATGACTCCCCGCTCAGCATCGATATCATGGACGTGGTCGAAGAGTTACGCCGGCGAGGTGCTGCGTTTCCGGCAGTCCTGCGGTTTCAGGACGTCCTGCGCGCCCGGGTGCGGCGACTGAACCAGGCGTTCAACGAGGCGATCAGCGAAGCGGGCTACAAAAATGACTATCGCGCCGTTTATCCCATCAAGGTCAACCAATTGCACGAAGTCGTGGAAGAGGTGCTCGATGCCGGCAAGCCCTTCGCACTGGGCCTGGAATGCGGTTCGAAAGCCGAACTGGTCGCCACCGTGGCGCACCTGGAATCCGACGACACGCTGCTGATCTGTAATGGCGTCAAGGACCGGTCGATGCTGTCCCTGATCCTGTCGTCTCAATTGCTGGGCAAGAACGTGATTCCGGTGATGGAAAAATACGCCGAATTCAACGATCTGATTGCACTGGCCGACGAAGCAGGTGCAACGACGCAATTCGGCATCCGGGTCCGGCTGAGAACCGCCGGCTCCGGCAAGTGGGCTGACTCCGGCGGCTACCAGTCAAAATTTGGCATTTCCCTGCCTGAACTCCTGAAAATTGTTCAGACATTGAAGGAAAACCCGGCGGAACATCGCCTGTCGCTGCTCCATTTTCACCTCGGCAGCCAGATTTCCCAGATCACGCAGTTGAAACAGGCCGCGAAAGAACTGGCACAGATTTATGCGGAACTGGTCAGGCAGGGTTTACCGATCCGATATATCGACGTGGGCGGCGGACTGGGCGTGAATTATTCCGGCGCATTCGAGGAAGGAGGCATCCAGTACAGCCTCCAGGAATACGCCAATGCCGTGGTTTCGGCGATCAAGGACGTCTGCGATGCGCGCGAGGTGCCACACCCGATCCTGATCTCTGAAAGCGGCCGGGCCATGACCGCGCACCACTCGGTGCTGGTAGTCGAAACACTTGGCGCCTATCGGAAAGACAACGCTGAAAGCGACTCGGAGATTCCGCCGGACACCCACCGCATTGCGCACAACCTGAACGAGATCCTGAAATGGTTGCGCGAGGCACCCGAACAGGGTTATCGCATCGACGAATTGATCGAGGCCTGGCATGACGTCGTCGAAATTCACCAGGAAGCGGCGACCCTGTTCGCTATGGGCTATTTGCCGCTGCAGCAGAATGCATTGATCGAGCGCATGTACTGGAGCAGCTGTGCGGCCCTGCTGGGGCAATTGCGGGTGGCTGCCCACGATCCCCTGCCGCAGGAACTCTATGAACTGCAGGAGTTGCTGGTCGATCAATACCTGGTCAATTTTTCGGTTTTCCAGTCGGTGCTCGATCACTGGGCCATACAGCAAGTGTTCCCGATCGTGCCGCTGCACCGGCTTAACGAGCGGCCGACGCGCCGCGCAATGCTGGTGGATCTGACCTGCGATTCGGATGGCCGCATTACGCAATATGTTTCAGCCAATGAAGACAAGAACTTTCTCGAATTGCACCCCCTGAACCCGGGTGAGCCCTATTACCTGGGCTTCTTCATGATGGGCGCCTACCAGGACATCATGGGGGACGCGCACAACCTGTTCGGCCGGGTCACAGAAGCCCATGTCTACGGCGACACCGAAGAAGACGGCAATTTCTGGATCGAAAAGGTGATCCCGGGCACAAAAGTCCAGGACATGCTGGCGCAGGTGCAGTATTTTCCCAATGACCTGCACCGGAGAATGCAGCAGCAGGTCAAGGAAAAGATCGAGTCAGGCGCCATTCGCCCGAAACGGGGGATGGAAATTCTCGATCAGTATCGTGCCTGTTTCGATACGGAAACCTACCTGGTCAGTCACAGGACGGACAAGCCGGCAGCGAAATGATCGCCGGTTGGCCAGGTGCATTGCCCGATGAAAGGCCAACCCCGTATTTTTGCCCGGCCTTGATACAGATTAATGCAATGTATTGGTTCTGAAATAAAACCCTTTTATACTATGAAGTCGTAGCGCCTCTTCCGTAAGAAAATTGAAAACCGACCAAATCTACCGACTACCGAATATTTTCACCCATTTCGAGGATAAATCATGAAAGGCAAAATCGTTAAATTGGGCCTGCTAACCACGTGTTTGCTGGCGCCTCTTTTGACCGCAAACGCCCAGGAAGTTACCGGCACTCTCGGTTCGCCTGATGCGACCACAACCGTCAGTAACAAGCAACTTCCTCCGCCCATACCTCCATTCGGCGGCAAAATCGAAAACGATGCGCTGAAATCCAAGGCATGGTGGGCGCCACGCATCGTGCCCCCCAAAAACGCACCCAACGTGCTGCTGATCATCACGGATGACGCCGGTTTCGGTGTTCCCAGCACCTTTGGCGGCGTGATCCCGACCCCGACGATGGACCGCATCGCCAGCGAAGGGCTGCGCTACAACCGGGTTTTCTCGACCGCGCTGTGCTCGCCGACGCGGGCCGCGCTGATCACCGGGCGCAACCATCACTCGGCAGGTTTCGGCGTTATTTCCGAGCAGTCCACCGGCTTCCCCGGCTATAACAGCATCATCAACGAAGACAAGGTCACCATCGGGCGCATGCTGCTCGATAACGGATACGCCACGGCATGGTTCGGCAAGGACCACAACACGCCGGCTTTCGAGGCCAGCCAGGCCGGACCCTTCGACCAGTGGCCGACCGGCATGGGTTTCGAGTACTTCTACGGCTTCGTCGGTGGCGATGCCAACCAGTGGGCGCCCAACCTGTTCCGCAACACCACGCAGATCTATCCTTTTGAAGGCAAGCCGGGCTGGAACCTGGTTACCGGCATGGCCGACGATGCCATCGACTACATCATGCGTATTCACCAGTCCGACCCGTCCAAGCCGCTGTTTATCAAGTACGCGCCCGGCGCCACGCACGCGCCGCATCACCCGACCAAGGAATGGGTAGATAAAATTTCAGCGATGCATTTGTTCGACGACGGCTACAACAAGCTGCGCGAGAAGATCTTTGAAAATCAGAAGAAGCTCGGCGTGATTCCCGCGGATTCTCAACTGACACCCTGGCCGGACAAGGTCCTGAAACCCTGGGATCAACTCGATGCGCAAACCAAAAAGCTGTTTATCAAGCAGGTGGAAGTCTTCGCCGCTTATGCCGCCTACAGCGACTACGAGATCGGGCGCGTGATCCAGGCCTTTGAAGACCTCGGCAGGCTGGACAACACGCTGATCATCTACATCAACGGCGATAACGGCACCAGCGCCGAGGGCGGGCCACTGGGCACCCCAACGAGGTCGCGTTCTTCAATGGCTTGAACGAAATCCCGGTGGACGTGCAAATGAAGTGGTACGACGTCTGGGGCACCGAAGAGACCTACAACCACATGTCCGCCGGCTGGTCATGGGCTTTTGATACGCCGTTTGACTGGTTCAAGCAGAACGCCTCCCGGCTCGGCGGCATCAACCAGAACATGGTGGTCATGTGGCCGGACCGCATCAAGGACAAAGGAGCTTTGCGCGAGCAGTTCATCCACGTGATCGACGTGGTGCCCACGATTCTGGAGTCCGCCGGTCTCAAGGAGCCCGAGATGGTTGACGGCATCAAACAAAAACCGATCGAAGGTACGAGTTTCCTCTATACCTTCGATGCAAAGAACGCCAGGGAACCTTCACACCACAAGGTCCAATACTTCGAGATGATGGGCCAGTGGGCGCTGTACGACGAAGGCTGGCTGCTGAGCACCCAGGTGAACCGGGCGCCATGGGAGGCGTTCGGGGTCGCTAATCCCGATCCACTCAACAACCAGGTGTTCCAACTCTACGACCTGACCAAGGACTTCACGCAGTCCAATGACATCGCGGCACAGTATCCGGAGAAAGTGAAGGAAATGCGTAAGCAGTTCCTTGAGGAAGCGAAGAAGTACCAGGTCCTGCCGCTGGACGCTTCGGTGGCTGGCCGGCTCGTGGCGCCGCGACCGAACATCACTGCCGGCAGAACCGAGTTCACGTATACCCATCCGATGGTTGGCTTGCCGCAAGGCGATTCTCCAGCCATCCTCAATGCATCCTACACATTTACTGCTGAAGTCACCGTGCCGGAAGGCGGCGCCGAAGGCATGATCGTCACCTCGGGCGGGCGTTTCGGCGGTTATGGTTTCTATCTGCTCGAGGGCAAGCCCGTGTTCCTGTGGAACATGGTCGATCTGAACCGGATCAAGTGGGAAGGCCAGGAAGCGTTGACCCCCGGCAAGCACACCGTTGAATTTGACTTCAAATACGACGGCATGGGCGCCGGCACGCTTGCCTACAACAGCATGAGCGGTCTAGCCAAGGGTGGTATGGGCACGCTCTCGGTGGATGGCAAAGCCGTTGCGAGCAAGCGGATGGAGAAAACGCTACCGATGATCCTGCAATGGGACGAGAGCTTCGATATTGGTTCTGACACGCTGACCGGCGTAAATGATGCCGATTACAAGCCGCCCTTCGCCTTCACCGGCACGCTGAACAAGTTGACGTTGAAGGTTGATCGCCCACAGCTGTCGGCGGAAGACATCAAGAAGCTCGAAGCTGCGCAGACCAATAATTCGTCCAGCGAGTAAGTCTTTTCATGGATCTTTGATACGCGGGCCGCTTCTCAGGAAGCGGCCCTTTTTATTGGAACCCGGGTCATTTTCCTGGTCACCAGTCGCATCAAAACGACAACCAGGAAATAGGCCCCCATGGCGGCAAAAATCATGTTGCTGTAACTGCCCGGCGACACCAGCGTTGCGCCCAACGCCGGCCCCGTAAAATCGCCAAAGGCGGTTGCGAAACCGCCCGCAACCACCACACTTCCACCCGGGTCGATCTGCGCTTCAATGGCCTGAAAGTAGGGCAAAGCGAAAGCCCAGCCAATCGCCATCAGGCACATCGACCCGAAGTAGGTGTAATAACCCGTGCCGTTGAGCAGGAACACCAACGCGGTGCATTGCACCAGCACGCTGATCAGCAGTGGTGGAAAGCGCCCAAATCGGGAACCCAGCAAGAATACCCCGAAAGCAGCCGGAATACCCAGCACGGTCACCGCCCCCAGCACCAGCCCGATCTCCCGACTCGACAACCCGAATGACAGGCCAATACGTTCCGAATACGCGAAGTTCGCCATGTTGGCTGCTTCGAACAGCCCAATGCCCAACAAGCACATCACCGACGTTCCGGCGACGATCACCCGCCATTCCAGCGGCGCCGCGGAACCCGCCCCGCTGCGTTCATGCATTGCAGGCAGGCGAGACACCAGCAACAAGGCCGCTACATCGAGCAGGGCGAAAAGTGCAAACAGGCCGGAAATGCCCGAACCGGGCAACAGCCACGGCAGGCCGTAAAGCCCCGCCGCACTGAAGAAAAACTGGAAAGACATGAATAGCCCATAAGCGCGATCCGGCTCACGCCAGCCGGCGAAGGCGCTCATCACGCTGGCGTAGGCCGCCGCGCCACCCGCACCAGCGATGAACCGCAGCGCGACCAGCGCCCAGAAGGGCATGTGAACGGCTGCGCTGCTTGCCCCATCGGCGAAGATCATCAGAACCAGCCCCACGGATGCCAGGCGGCGCAGGTCGAGGTGGTGGATGCGCAAGGAAACGTAAATTGCCGACACCGCGCTACCCAGGAAACCCGCGGAAGCGAGGTAGCCGGCTTCGGATTCGGTCAGGCTGAGGTAGTCGACAAAACTTCCGACCATAACCGGCAAAACCAACAGCGGCATCAGCGTCATTGAACCCAGAACAGCAAGCAGGGCAGTCCGTTGAAAGTTGTCCTTGATCATGCTTTGCTGTGCGCCACGCCGATGAAGATGGCCAGCATAACAAGCCGTCGGATGATTGACGAGAACCCGAGCGGACTTGCGTTTATCCACGCCGCTTCTGATAATCGCAGATTCACCGGCGCGAAAAGCGGAGATTGCGAACATGACCAAATTGACTTTTGCGGCAACTCAAATGGCCTGTGACTGGGACCAGCCCGGCAACCTTGATCGCGCTGAGCAACTCGTCCGCGAGGCAGCCGGCCAGGGCGCACAGGTCATCCTGCTGCAGGAACTGTTCGAAACCCCCTATTTCTGCAAAGATGAAGATGAGAAATACCTGGGCCTCGCCGCTCCGGCGGAGGCCAACCCGCTGCTGGAGCGGTTCCGGAAACTGGCTGCCGAGCTTGAAGTGGTGCTGCCGATCAGTTTTTTCGAGCGCGCCAACAACAATTTCTTCAACTCGCTGGCCATGATGGATGCGGATGGAAGTTGTCTTGGCGTTTACCGCAAATCGCACATTCCCGATAACCCGGGTTACAGCGAAAAGTTCTATTTTTCGCCGGGCGACACGGGCTTCCGGGTGTGGGATACCCGTTATGCCCGCCTGGGAGTGGGCATTTGCTGGGACCAGTGGTTCCCCGAGGCGGCCCGGGCGATGTGCCTGCTGGGTGCAGAAGCCCTGCTCTACCCCACCGCGATCGGATCGGAACCGAATTTCCCCGAACTGGACTCCCGCGATCATTGGCAGCGCGTCATGCAGGGCCATGCGGGCGCCAACCTGGTGCCGCTGATCGCCTCCAACCGCATCGGCCGGGAAGACGGCGACAGCTGCGGATTGACTTTTTACGGTTCCTCGTTCATCGCGGACCACACCGGCGCCAAGGTGGTCGAGGCCAACCGGACGGAACAAGCCGTCATCACCGCCAGTTTCGACATGGAGGAAGTACGCCAGGCCCGGATTACCTGGGGGGTGTACCGCGACCGCCGGCCGGACCTCTATCAACCGCTGATGAGCCTGGCTCCGGGCAAGTAGCAGGCGATGGAATTACGACACCAATCCGCGCTTGAAGCGGGATTCCACATGCCGGCGGAGTGGGAACCGCACCTTCGTTGCTGGATGGCGTGGCCCACGCGTGAAGCCATTTGGGGGGAATACCTGCAGGTGGCCAGCGAAGATTATGCGAACATCGCCCGCGCGATTGCCCAATTTGAACCGGTCATGATGTTGACGCCTCCCGACTTCACCGCGATGGCTGCAGAGATGTGCGGGCCGGAGATTGAAATCGTGCCCTGGGACCTGGAAGATTCTTGGTTGCGGGACATTGGTCCCAATTTCCTGAAAAAGGGTTCCGAGACAGCCGCTTCGATTTTTCATTTCAATGCCTGGGGCAGGAAATATCCGAAATTCCGTAAAGACGCCGCGTTGGGGCACCGGCTGAGTGAGGCTATGGCTATCCGCACGTTTACTTCCCCCCTGGTCATGGAAGGCGGCGGCATCTGTACAGACGGTGAAGGCACGCTGCTGACCACCGAGCAATGCCTGCTCAATGAAAACCGCAACCCTGGCTTGGGCAAGGCCGAAGCCGAGCATGAACTTTGCCAGGCGCTGGGCGTGGAAAAAGTGATCTGGCTTCCTGGTGACCCGTTGGATGGCGAAACCGACGGACACGTGGACGGCCTGGCCTGTTTCGTCCGCCCGGGTGAAGTGCTGGTGGCATGGGACCCGGAACCGGAAAGTGAACGGCACGAACAGCTTGCAGGCAACGTTCGCGCCCTGCAAGAGGCGACTGACGCCCGGGGGCGCAAGCTGAAAATCCATTTCATCGAGGAAGCCGATTGGTGTATTGCCGTCGGTGACCGGTTCTGCACTTCTTACATCAATTTCTACATCGCCAACGGCGGTATCGTAATGCCCGCATACGGTATTCCTTCAGACGAAACAGCCCGCGAAGTGGTGGAAAACTGTTTCCCGGACCGGAAAATCGTAACGGTAAACGTGATGGGCTTAGCCACTGGCGGCGGAGGCATCCACTGCATTACCCAACAGCAGCCCGCCTGAGGAATCTCTGCGCACCCGCGACCGCACGTAAATTGTATTACCACGTATCCGCCTGGACGTGTGGAGCAGGATGCCCGGTTGAGTTTCGGTATGAGATAATGCTGCGCAGATGACTGAATCCCTGTTATACCTTGATCCCAAAAGCCCGCTGAATCTGCAGACGCAGATTCGTCAGCAACTGGTCAATGCCATTCTCAAAGGCGCGTTCCCGAAAGGCAGCCGCCTGCCGTCTTCCCGAAGATTATCCGAACAACTTGGCGTGGCGCGTAATACGGTAGTTCTGGCCTACGAGCAGTTGATCGAGGAAGGCTATCTTGAAAGCCGCCAACGAAGTGGCATCTTTGTCAACGAACAAATACGCGAAAACCGGGTAGGGTTGCGTGAGGCCACGCCGACGGATTCAGAACAGGAAGCGCGCTGGCACAAGCACATTCGCACCGAGCTTGAAAACCGGCCGCAGTTCCAGTGGCCGGCTAACTGGCAGCAACATCCCTACCCGTTCATCGACGGCTATTTTGACGCCTCGCTCTACCCCACGGCGCAATGGCGTGAAGCCAGCCGCATGGCCCTGGGGACACGGTTGATCCATGAAGGCACGGTTACGGAGGGCGACGCCGACGATCCGGTACTGATTGAGGAAATCCGCTCCAAGATGCTCCCGCGCCGGGGAATTACCGCGGATCCGGATGAAATCCTGATCACCATGGGCGAACAGAATGCGCTTTACCTTCTGACCCGCCTGTTGTCAGACAGCACGACCACAGTTGCCATGGAAGAACCGGGTAATCCGCGGATGCGGCAACTCCTGCTGCAATCCGGTGCAAGATTGATCCACCAAAAAGTAGACGAGCAGGGCATGGTCATCGATTCCCGACTGAACCGCGCCCATGTGGTGTATGTCACGCCCAGCCACCAGGTGCCGACTGCCGTTACCATGCCAACGGATCGCCGGTTGGCCCTGTTGAAAAAAGCCCGGAAACTGGACCAGATCGTCATCGAGGATGACTTTGTCCACGAAAGCAACTACCTGGGTCAGCCCCACCCGGCTTTGCGCGGGATGGACAGCGACAACCGGGTTGTTTACGTATCCGCGCTGCCAAAAGTGCTGGCTCCCGGTCTGAGAATCGGGTTTATCGTGGCCGCTGCGCCCCTGATCCGTGCCGCCAGGAATCTACGGCAGCAGGTTATCGGGAGACCCTCCCTGATCAACCAGCGCACCGCGGCATATTTCCTGTCCCTGGGCCACTACGATTCGTTCATGGCCCGGCTGCAGCAGGAAATGCAGGTTCGCTGGCACGCCCTGCGGGACGCCCTGAACCACTACCGTCCGCAATCCATCATGACGATTCCCAACCAGGGCGGCACGGTGATTTCCGTCAGGGGACCGGAAGATATCGACGTCGACGTTTTGGTCAGCGAGGCTGCTAAAAGAGGCATCCTGATCGAGCCCGACACCTATTACTACGCACACCCCGAAGACTCCCGGAAGAGTTTTCGAATGGGCGTGACCAGTATCCCAACCGACCGTATCCGTGATGGTGTGGAACGCCTGCGCGAGTTGATGTGGGACCTCAGCAAGGTGGAGGGTGTCATGCTCGAGGATGGTGATCCCTATTTGCTGAAAGGAAAACAACTGGAAAAAACCCTCAGCGGGGCCACCATCATTTACCGCACGGTGTATTGCGATCCGTGCGTGCTCGAGCTGAACAAGGACGGCACCATGGACGGGCCGTGCCGGGTACGCCAACGAGGACCGCGACACCGGACGCTGGTGGTGCGACGAGGACCGCTGGTTTCGGAAATGGAACCGTTGGGCCTATGGCGAACAATCTTCCTACTTCGTCACGCTGGATGGTCAACACATCCGCTGGTACAACACCGAAAAACACCTCGTCGATGATGCGATCCTGCTTCGTAACGACGAACGACTGGCCTAATCGCCGTTTCCGATCTGGTTCTATAAGCCCTGCGAACAGCGATTTAGTCTTGGCGTACCGAGTACCGCGCTAATTTTGCGCTGTGCGTGAATCCAGGAGAGACCCATGGGGTATCTGGCCGTTGCCGCTCTGCAGTTGGCATTGAAGAATCAAGACAACCTGTCGCTGATTGAAAGTGAAATATCCCGCACGCGGCAACGTTACCCGTGGGTGCAGATGATCGTGCTGCCCGAACTGTGCACGTTCGGGTCCAGTCCGAAACATGCCGTTGAATTGCCGGGCGAGGTCGAGGAACGATTTTGCACGTCCGCACGGGAAAATTCCGTCTGGCTGATTCCCGGCTCGATCTTTGAACGTGACGGTGACCGGGTTTACAACACCTGTCCGGTCATCAATCCACAGGGTGAAGTCGTCGCCAGGCACCGGAAACTGTTTCCTTTCGAGCCCTATGAGCAGGGAGTTTCCTGGGGAGACCAGTTTGTCGTCTTTGACGTGCCGGGTGCGGGCCGTGTGGGTTTGCTGATTTGCTACGACATGTGGTTTCCCGAAGCAGTGCGCACCCTGGCCTGGATGGGCGCCGAAGCCATCATCTGTCCGACCATGACCACCACCATTGATCGCGACGTTGAATTGTCGATTGCCCGCAGCAATGCGGCGACCAACCAGCTCTGGTTTCTGAATGTCAACACGGCCGGTGACCTGGGATTCGGCCGGTCGACCGTGGTCGGGCCGGATGGCACGGTGGTTTACACCGCCGGTTCCATGCGCGAAATCATCACCGTCGAACTGGATTTCAACCAGGTTCGGCGGGTGCGTGAGCGTGGCTTGTTTGGCCAGTGCCAGTCGCTCAAGAGCTTTCGCGACCGGGCGGTTGACTTTCCGCAGTACAAGGAAGGCGCGGGCGGTGGCGCGTTTGACAAGTTGGGAGCGCTACAAATCCCGAAAAAAACAACCGAATAGCCCGGACATGACATTCGACAGGTAACGTGCTGGACTCACACGCAATGTCAATCTGGCCCTACCGGATTGCGCATCTTCTCCATAACGTTCAATGCTGGAACCATGCGGACGTTCCAGAACCCAGATTCGCCAATAGAGCGATAGAACAGTCACCATCCAAACCGGAGTGCATCAATGAATTCCAATAGACAGTTCAAGAGAAAAGACTTGACCAAGGCCATCACTGTGGCACTTCTGACCGCGGGTCAAGCTTCGCTGGTCATGGCCCAGGCTGATTCTGAAAGTGAGGACCCCGGCATGGCCATGGAGGAAATCTTCGTCACTGCTACCCGACGCGAGCAGACGATCCAGGAAATTCCATACAACATATCCGCCGTGAGCGGCGAAGAACTGGCCAGGGCGAACGTCTACGACTCGGTGGAAGCCCTGCGCTACATGCCGGGCATTTCGATGGCAGATCGCGGCTATCGCAACGCCGGCATGGCAGAAAGTATCATCATCCGCGGCATCAACGTCGACCGTGGCGTTAATGGCGACGTACCGGTGGCAGCACCGCCGACGGTTGCAACTTACGTGGACAACACGGCCTTGTACGGCAGCCTGATCCTTAAGGATCTGCAACGCATCGAAGTGCTGAAAGGGCCGCAGGGAACGCTTTACGGCTCGGGTTCACTGGCTGGTAATGTCCGCTACATCATGAACAAGCCGGATATGGAGGCGTTCAGTGGCCGCGCCAGCGTGGGCTTTGGAGTCACCCATGGATCGAGCGGCAACAATTTCAATCCGGATCTGTTGATGAACATCCCCCTTGGCGATACCTTCGCCGTGCGATTCAACATCGGTGCAAATCAATAACGATGGTGTGGTTGATTACCCCAATGCGTACGTGATGGACAGCAACGGTGAACCGGTCGTGGACGGGGACATTGAAACCGCGTTACCGGTCTACAAGAGAGTTAAAGACGTTGATGACGTGGACATAAAATATGGCCGGGTGTCTGCACTGTGGATGCCAAATGATACATTCAACCTGCAACTTTCGTATCAGAAGCAAAAAGACGAAATTGGTGGCCGGCGGCAGGTAACCAGTGGCAATAACCTGGTCACAGGTGCGCCATATGGCGATTATGAGTTTGGCGCCATCCAGCTTGAGCCTGCAGATCGGGACATCGACGTGACCGCCCTTGAAATGGAACTCAGTTTTGGCTTTGCCACGACTGACATCCAGCACCTCGTATTACGACCACACCGGGTCCGGAATCAGCGACAACTCCGGCGTGTATGCGCGCAACGGTTGGTTTGTGTACTACGGCAGTTCGCCGAGACCGATAGCGCAGGCAGAGCGTTTTTACGATGATTCGGCCTGGACGCAGGAATTCCGCCTGACATCCAACGGCGACAACTTCGTCGACTGGACCGCTGGCTTGTTCTACACGGACCAGGACTACAACCTGGGACAGAACAGCTACCTGGTTGGGTACATTCCTTACCTTGATGCCATCAATTGGTACGGCCTGGCGCCTTATGCGACGGACCAGGATTTCCTGTACCGGCGCGAGCAGTCATACAAAGAGTTCGCAGCCTACGGCGAGGCGACGATCAACTTCACCGATAACCTGCACTGGACCATTGGCGGCCGTTATTTCGATAACAAGGTCGACGTCAATGCGCTCGTTACCGTGCCCATCTGGGGCGGCGCACCCGGGGTTGCTTCCGACGACATAAAGGACAACGACTTCCTCTTTAAAACCAACTTTGCCTGGGATGTAAGCGATCATTCCATGCTTTATGCGACGTTCTCGCAGGGCTATCGGCACGCCGGGGCCAACGCGGTACCCGTCTCCGGAAAGTACGCGGAAAACCCCGCCCTCCTGCTGTTTAGCTCGGACAGGCTGGATAACTATGAAATCGGTTACAAAGGCTCCACCGACCGCTTTAACTATGCCGTGGATATTTATTACACCGATTGGAAAGATCCCCAGTTGAACACCTCTTCGAGCAACTGGGGTTTCTTCGCGGTCATTAACGGTGAATCGGCAAGGACCAGCGGATTCGAAGCCGAACTGTCGGGTCTTTTAACCGACACACTGAGCTACAGCCTTGGTTATACCTATGCCGACGCAAAGCTGACCAACGACGTTTACCAACCGGCCGGAAATTTTTACGGTAGCGGGGTACTGTACCCCAACCTGATCGGTCAGGACGGCAATAGATTGCCCGGCACCGCACGAAACGTCTTTAACCTGGCACTACGTCATGATGCTAACCTGTCAAATAACATCCAGGTGAGCACCGTATTGAGTGGTTACTATCAGTCAAAAACGCTCAACAGCCTGGGTAATGACATCTGCCTTACCGAGTACAATTCACTGGGTGTATGCCTGGACAGCGCCAATCCAGCGTCAGTCTATTACGAACCGACCTCGATTTGGACCAGGAACTATGCTGAAATGGACGGGTTCCAGATTTGGAATGTCAGCAGCACGTTTTCAATGGACCACTGGAGTCTTTCTGTCTACCTGAAAAACATGTTCAATGAGGACGGTACCACTGGTGTTTTCCCCTTCCTGGTTGGCGGATCCAATCCCTCGGCGAGCCAAAGGTATTACGGCGACAACTCGCGGAACTACATCACCTTGCCCCGCACTTTAGGGATTACACTCGGTTACAATTGGTAATTCTTTCACCCCCGGGCAGGCCGGCTCACACCGGCTTGCCCGATACGCCCCAGGCGCCCGGGCCGGGTTACGGGTCCGCGCAGGCATGATGTGAAACTCGAAATACCATGATTGCAACTGCGCCTCCGGGCAAAGAACAGCTTGCCGACCTGATCATCAGGTGCATAGACAGTAACGACATTCGCCAGGCCCTGGCGATCAGCCAGCGACTCAACCACGACTATCCGAATTACCCCTACGGCTGGTACCTGGCCAGCTTTGTGTTGAAAAAAGCAGGCCATTATCCTGAAGCGCTGGAAACGATCGACCGGGCCCTGCAGCTCTGCTACACCGACAAATACCAGATACAAAAAGTGAAATGCCTGTTCGAGGGTGGCGACATTGCTGCCGCCACTTCTGCCATTGACATCATCAAGGACAAGGCATTCGGCGATCCTCTGCTGCACGGCGAAGTGGGATCAGTGCTGCATATGCTGGGAGACAATGTTGCCGCCCTGAGCCATTTTTCCAAAGCGATTGATCTGGACCCGAGCAATGCGGAGTTCCATTTCAACCTGGCCGCGGTGAAACGTTACCTGGGTGACGCCGCCGGGGCTGAGGCCGGATTTGATGCCGCGCTAGCCCTGAAACCGGATGAATTTGAGGCCTACAACGGACGCGCGCAACTGCGGACACAAACCCGCGATCGCAATCACATTACACAACTGGAAGAAGTCGTGAGGCGAACACGTTCTCCGGCCGGCCTGGTTCAGCTTTACTACGCATTGGCCAAGGAACAGGAAGACCTCGGTGATTACGAAAACGCTTTTGCCAACCTGAAGCAAGGCGCAGACACCAAGCGCAGGCACATGAACTATCGGGTCGATACCGACCTGCAAATCATTGCGAAAATCCGCGAAACTTACCACGCCGGGCTGTTCGACGGGCGCGTTGCCGGTTGCAGTAATAGCGACCCGATATTCATCATTGGCATGCCGCGTACCGGGACCACCCTGGTTGAGCGCATATTGGGCAGCCACTCGCGGGTTCATGCAGCAGGTGAGCTGAACACGTTTTCGCTCGAGCTGATGCGACTGGTGAAGGAAACTCTGGTCCCGCCACCTGCATCACGGCTGGATTTCGTGGCCATGACGGCAAAGCTGGATTTCCATGCATTGGGCGAGGCCTATATCTCGGGCACCCGGGCGGTTCGCGGGGATACCCCTCACTTCATTGACAAGCTGCCCTTTAACTACCTTTATGCCGGTCTGATCCATCTCGCTTTACCGCGGGCGAAAATCATCAATGTGCAAAGACATCCCCTGGACACCTGCTTATGCGGTCTACAAGCAGTGGTTCAAGGATGCCTACCCATTTTCATACAGTCTCGATGAACTGGGGCAGTACTACGTGGCCTACCACCAGTTGATGCGGCACTGGAACGAGGTCATGCCAGGCGTGATTCACACCCTGCAGTATGAGTCGCTGGTGGCCGATATCGACGGCGAGATACGCCGCCTGCTTCAATTTTGCGAATTGCCCTGGGAAGATCAGTGTCTGCACTACTACCAGAACACCCAGGCGTCCACCACAGCCAGTGCGCTGCAAGTGCGCCAGCCGGTCTATGCCAGCTCGGTTGGGAAGTGGCGCCACTACGCACGGCATCTCGAACCGCTGCGTGTGCAGCTGGAAAAAGCGGGTATTGACACACAATGAGCCTTCCCCGGCGTGTAACGGCCTTTCCGCCAGGGCAGTTCCTTGCGGTTGACTGAACGAAATCACACCAGGATTTTCGGATTCTGGGGTCTGTTTGTATTGCTTTCTGCCTGCAGCCCAACAACGAACCAGGTAATTGGCGAAGGGCACGAACGCACGCTCTTAAGCCGGGATTTTCTGCTCGGCACCGCAAACATGGCAAGCCCTGTTGCCACTGATGCATTCCAGTCCGGCGACACACCCGCACCGGCCAACCACTTTGAAGGCCGCTTGAGCCTGCGTTCCGGGCAATCACCCGGGCAAGCCGAGGTTGTGGTCGACCTGTTTGATCTGTCCTCACAAACAGACTTACGGATAGCTGATCTGCCCCCCTTCAGCTTCGAGTTTATCCGGAACGGGGGAATGTTGATACCGACCCGGCGCGGCAGGCAAAGCAGTGATCACCCGTATTGGGAGTTTATCCTGGAGGCCGGACAGGTATGGAACGAGCCGGGCGATGCTGGCTGGTCACGCGCATCCCTGCCTTTTGCCCTGGGACAGCGCAACGCCAATTGCACGCACAACGGCCTGCTGACTTTCCTGTTCAAATCCGATGGCTCAATATCGCGCGTGGCTTACCAGGTGGGTAGTGAGACCTGTCATTACCTGCAGGTCAATCTTTGGGGAGCAGTGCCTGCGCAATTCGAACCGGGCCAGGTGGAAAACGGCCTGACCATCATCCAGGCCCACCAGGAGGAAACAGCTGCCCGGCTGCCGATCAGGCCCATCAACGCGTTGGCGGATGTCTACCCGGACGTGGATCTCTCGCAGTTTGCTTTACACGATCTGGCCGAACTGAGCACTTACGGTTTCGTCATCGATGGCATGCACTATTCCGGTGGTTGCCCGACCCGTTTTGGTCCATATCCTTACTGCGACACCATTGACCTGCCATCCTATTCGCTGGCCAAGACCATTGTTGCCGGCAGCATATTCATGCAGCTGGAGCAGCTTTATCCGGGGTCTCGGGATTTGTTGGTCACCGATTACGTACCCGAGTGTCGATTGGATAATCGCTGGGTTGGCGTGACGCTGGGGCAATTGCTGGATATGAGCAGCGGCAATTATCAGTCCACGATCGACCAGGTCGATGAGTTTTTCTCCTACGAAGGAGCGTTTTTCAGCGAAGATACCCATTCGGCCCGGATCACCGACGCCTGCAATTTGTTCCCCCGCCGGTCTCCGCCTGGTACGGCCTGGGTCTACCACACGACCGATACGTATATCGCCGGCACCCTGATGAACGCTTTTCTGCGTGAGCAAGTGGGCGTGGACCAGGACATCTTCAGTGATTTGCTGGTGGCAGAAATTCTGCAACCTCAATATTTCAGTCAGACCATGCAGCAGACTCTGCGCAGTTACGACGGTGTTGCCCAACCGCTTACCGGCTTTGGCTTGACCCTGCACCCCGATGACGTTGCGCGCTTCGCGTCCTTTCTGATGACCAGCGATGGCCTGGTGAACGGCCGACAGGTGCTCAATCGGGCCCTGCTGAATGCCGCATTACAAAGGGACCCGGCTGATCAGGGCATGACAGCCGAAGCAGGCCGGCTGCGTTATAACAATGGCCTGTGGGCGGGCAACGTGTTGCCACGGGAGGTGTGTAGCAGTCCTTCATGGATACCCTTCATGTCGGGTTATGGCGGAATATCGGTGGCTTTGCTTCCGAATGACACGGTTTATTACGTATTTTCCGATGGCGCCCACTTCAAATGGGCCGAGGCTGCCATCGAATCCCATCAACTGAAACCTTACTGCGAGAGTGACTCACATGATATTCGATAATTTCCCGAAAGTTTCCGCAGCAGGCATGACTGCCCGTGTCTTTCTGGCTTTCCTTGCCACTGCCGGAATTTTTTACATCAATATCATGCCGACCATCGTCGACGGCCTGATCCAGGCCCTGGGTTTCAACAATCAGCAGGCCGGAGCGGTTGCTTCCGCCAATGTCTATGGCGCCGCTGCGGGCGCCTTGTTGATCGTGTTCCTGGTCAAACACATTAACTGGCGATTTGCCTCTCTTTTGTTCTTATGCGTGGTGATCGCCATCGACTTCGCTTCAATGTACGTGTCCTCCCCGACGGCCCTGGTCGCCATCCGGTTTTTACATGGTTTCGTGGGGGGCATGCTGGTCGGCACGGGATTTTCCGTGATCGCCCGCACCGTTCAACCGGATAAGACTTTCGGGGTATTGCTGGTTGTGCAATTTGGCCTGGGCGGACTCGGTGTGATGTTTATTCCCGGTCTCGTGCCGGCCTTTGGAACCAGCATCCTGTTCCTGTCGCTGATTGCCTTCAGCCTGGTCACTTTGTTCATGCTGCCATTTCTACCCGCTTTCGAGATTGTCAAACCTGACCTTAAATTTGATGTTTCGGATTCCATTCGCTGGCTGCCACTGGTCCTGACGTTGTTCGCCGTATTTCTGTTCCAGGCAGCCAATATGGGTCTGTACGCTTACATCATCGGCCTGGGTGAATTCTATGGACTGACGCAGGATTACATCACCAACACGCTAGGAATTTCCGCATGGCTTGGTGTGGTGGGAGCAGGCCTGGTAGTTCTGATTTCAGATCGCTTCGGCTACTTCAAAGTGCTGGCGCTGGGCATCGGCTTGACGACCCTGGCAAACTGGGCCCTGCAGTACAGTGGCGTACCCCTGGTCTTTTTTGCCGCCAATGCCCTGGTTGGCATTACCTGGGCATTCTCCATATCTTACCTGCTGGGCCTGGCGTCCCGCTTTGATTCAAGCGGCCAGATGGCCGCCCTCGGCGGTTTTGCCTCCAAAATGGGGCTGGCCTCCGGGCCGGCCCTGGCGGCCTTTTTGCTGGGAGAAACCCATTACAGTCTGATCATCTGGGCGGCTGTAATCTCGCTGCTGCTTTGCGCCGCGATCATTATTGCGCCCTCCCTGATGCAGGACAGGCACGCGGCGAAAAGAGTCGCCGATCGGTAGACCGCTAGTATTTTTGCGGCACTACGTGGCGGGCGCTGAGATCGAGCTCATCGTCGTACTTGCCCTCCAGGCTGCGTTCTCCCAGCTCAACCTCCGGCTGGGGGATGTCCTGGTACGGAATCATGCTGAGAAAATGGGAAATGCAGTTCAGCCTGGCGCGCTTTTTGTCATCGGCCGGAACGACATACCAGGGGGCGTGATCCCGGTCGCTGGCCAGAAACATGTCGTCCCGGGCTGTTGAATAGGCGTACCACTTGTTGTACGAGGCCACGTCCATCGGACTCAACTTCCAGGTCTTGCGCGGATCATTGATCCGTTCACGGAAACGCTTTTCCTGGACCTTCATGGAAGTATCGAGCCAGTACTTGATCAGGATGACGTCGGAATTAACGATGGACTGCTCAAAACCCGGGACAAACTGTAAAAAACGCATGTATTCCTCGCGGGTACAAAAACCCATGACCCGTTCGACGCCCAGGCGGTTGTACCAGCTGCGGTCAAATATCACGACTTCGCCGGCCGCCGGAAAGTGCTTGATGTAACGCTGAACATAGATCTGAGTTTTCTCACGCTCGGTGGGAGAGGGTAAGGCCACAACGCGAAAAACCCGGGGGCTGACCCGTTCCGTCAGGCGCTTGATCACCCCGCCCTTGCCTGCTGCATCGCGCCCTTCGAATACGACGATAACCTTGAGGCCTTTTGCTTTGACCCAGTCCTGCAACTTGACCAATTCACCCTGCAGTCGTTCCATTTCCTCTTCGTAATCTAATTTTGAATGTTTTTTCTTCTTTCCCATGACCGGACTCTTCAATGTGGGGGACTGATTAATATACAGGGTGGCTGGATGAATTCAAAAAGTTGATCATTTCAGCTACGCTGCGGGTATGGATCATCGCATCAGATCAGATCAATCAGCAGAAACATGCTGAAATGGCCTCGCAATACATTGACAATAATATATTTTATTGATTGACATAAAGTTGACAAAACGTTTCCGCGTAAACCTTCGATGAGCACTGATGAAATTCACGTGAATTTATTGGGTATCAGGTACATTTCCCCCTCAGAAGCCCGCCGCCTGCTGGCCATTTGCCTGGCAATCGGTTTCGTAACCGCTGAAAGCCTGGCTGATGTTTCGGGCGAACCCGGAATATACGCCGATCGCGTGCTGCTCAACGGCCACGTCCTGACAATCGATGCAAAGGATTCGATCGCGCAGGCAGTTGCGATTCGCGACGGCCGGATCATGGCCGTGGGAAGCAACACCGAGGTCGAATTCCTGGCCGGTCCAGACACTGAACGCATCGACCTTAGCGGCCTGACGGTCACGCCCGGTCTGCTCGATACCCACGCGCATTTTTCTTTCGGTGGGCTGAACCGCCTGGTCAACATCGACCTCAGCTACCCGCAGGTCCGCAGTATCGAAGACGTTCTGGCACTGGTGGCTGCCCGTATCGCTGAACAGGGACAAAACAGCTGGGTCGTCGGCAACGGTTGGGACGAAGGCAAGCTGGCGGAGCAACGGTACGTATACGCCAGCGATCTCGACACCGTGGCGGGCAACCGGCCCGTATGGCTGGCGCACACAATGGGTCACTACGGCACGGCCAACAGCCTGGCGCTGGCGCTGGCCGGCGTTACGCGCGAAACACCGGACCCGCCCGGCGGGGTTATCGACCGGGATGCAGATGGAAACCCCACCGGGGTGCTCAAGGAAACCGCGATGAACCTGGTGGTGCGGCACATTCCGGCGGTTGATCCGGCGCTGATGCGCGAAGGAATGCGCAGCCTGGCCCGGGCATTCAACAGCGAATGCATGACCGGCGCCAAGGACCCCGGCATCGGTTTCAACCTGACCTACGACCTGGAAAGCGCGATGCAAGTCTGGCAGGACTACCAGGCCGTGCTGGCGGAAGGCGCCCTCACCGTTCGCATTTTTGCGCTGTGGCGCAGCCCGGACACCCTGGAAGAAGCACAGCGCCTGATCCGGCGTATCGCGCCATTCACCCACCCCGCTGAACGCAATGGCAACGACCGGCTCATATCCGGCGGCATCAAGTTGTTTGCCGACGGCAGCGGCGGCGCCCGTACCGCCTGGGTCTGGCAGGACTGGAACAAGGACCGCACCGGGCTCGACGAGGGCAATCGCGGCTACCCGGCCATCGACGCCGAAGTATTGCAACAACTGATCCGGCTTTACCACGACAACGGCCTGCACGTGGGGGTGCACGCCATCGGTGACCGCGCGATCGACTGGACCGTGGCGTCCATAGCGTTGGCGCTGATCTACAACCCGCAATACGGACTGCGCCACTCGATCATCCATGCCAATATCCCAACCGAACTGGCGATGAACACGATGAAGGCGCTGCAGTCCAATTTCGACGCCGCGTACCCGGAATCACAGGCCAACTTCACCTGGTGGATTGGTGATACCTATGCCGGAAACTTCGGCGAGCAACGCAGCAAGCGGCTAAATCCTTTCCATACGTTCCAGCAGAAAGGCATCCGATGGGGCGGCGGCTCGGATTTTGAAGTCACGCCTTTCCCGGCGCGTTACGGTATCTGGGCGTCGATGGTCCGCCAACCCCTGCTGGGCGTTTATGGCGTGGATCCCTTTGGTCAGGTGGAAGCCGTGGACGCGCACACCGCCCTGCGCTCATTCACGCTGTGGGCCGCCCACCAGATGTTCCTGGATGACCAAACCGGCTCCATCGAAGTCGGCAAATATGCAGACCTCGCGGTTTGGGACGTCGACCCGTACAGCGCGGAGCCGGACGCGATCAAGGAAATGCGGTGCCAGATGACCCTGCTCGAAGGTGAGGTCGTGTACCGCAAAGAACCCTAGAAAAGCTTATTTCTCCGGGGGAAAAATCTGTTTCCAGTCGTCCTTCATGCTGATGACCACCCAGCCGCTATTTTGCGCCTCCTCCATCAGAGACGGGGTAAAGGCGCCGATATGGGTGTCAGGCAGGTCGTTGGCCGGGCCGTAGGCGTATTCGCGCTCAGCGTCATCGTGGAGCACCAGCGCCATCAACCTCGCGCCGCTGCCGGCGGTTGTCCATTCGAGCATCTGGCGGTCGCCGTCTGAATTGCCGAACGAGGCGATCGGCCGCCTGCCGATGAACTTGTTGATGCCGACCGGCTTGCCGGTCTTGTCGTCGATGAAATCGATCTCCGGAAGGCGCATCAACACCGGTTTGCCGTCCTGCACCTGGAACTCGGTCTTGATGCTGGAGCCGATCACCTGCTCCGGCGGTATCCCGTAAACCGCTTCGGTCATTGGCCGCATGAACTCGATGCCGCCCCCGGACGTGATATAGGTCTTGAACCCGTTTTCCCGCAGGTACTCCAGGAGTTCAAGCATGGGTTGATAGGTGAGTTCGGTGTAAGGCCGATTGAAGCGCGGGTGACGCGCCGTTTCAAACCACGCGGTAACAATCGCTTCGAAGTCGTCTGTACTCATGCCGGCATGCGTAGCCATGACCAGTTCCAACAGCCCTTTCTCGCCGGCGGCAGCAATTGCTTTCAGGTCATTGTCCAGCACCGCCTGGAACGGCTGGGTAGTTTTCCACTCCGGGTGCTGTGGCGCGAGCGCCTTCACGCGATCGAGCGCAAAAACCAGCTGGGTGTACATGGGATGCTCGGTCCACAGCGTGCCGTCGTTATCAAAAGTGGCGATGCGTTCGGGAACCGGAACGAAGTCCGGCGAGTTGTCGTCGCTTACGCGCTTGACGAAGTCGACGATGGCCGATTTCGTGGCGCCATCGTTCCACGAGGGCAACGGGTCATGGGCCAGGGCCACACTGGTAAATACGGTCAGGCAGACGGCCGCCGGGAGTTTCAAAAACAGGTTTCGAGTGTGCGTTTTCATTGATAGTCATTCATCCAATTATCAGGCTGATCAGGCGCCTGTTCAGGGTAAACCATTGTATATCATCGTTTTTACGGTTCTTCAGAGGCATCCTGGTACTCATACAGTGAATTTTGACCCGGAAAACCCAGCAACACCCTTCAAATCTTCCAGGATCATGTAAAGGCAGGGCACCAGCACCAGGATGATCGAGGTGGCGAACACGATGCCAAATCCCAGGGAAATGGCCATCGGAACCAGGTAGGCCGACTGGCGCGAGGTTTCCAGGATGATGGGAGTGAGGCCACCGAAGGTTGTCAAAGTTGTCAGCACTATGGGGCGGAAACGTCTCAACCCGGCCATGTGGATCGCATCGAAGGCGGAATGTCCGGCCCGTTTGCGGTTGGCGAAGTCGATCATGATCAGGGCGTCATTCACCACCACGCCGGAAAGCGCGATCACGCCCATGAAGCTGATCAGGGACAGGTCAAAGCCCAGCAGGATGTGCCCGATCACTGCGCCAACGATGCCGAATGGAATGGCGACCATGACGATCAGGGGCTGCAGGTAGCTGCCGAATGCAATCGCCAACAGTGCATACATAACCGCCAGCGCCAGGCCGAACCCGCCCCACAAGGCGGCCGTCGAATCGCGCATCTCGGCCTGGCTGCCTTCGAAGCTCCAGGTCAGGCCGGGAAAGTCGGCGCGCAGTTGTGGCAGGGTTTCGGCGTTGATTGCCTCGACCACGCGCGAAACTTCCCGCTTGGGCTCCACGTCCAGGCTAACGGTCACGACGCGCCGGCCGTCGCGCCGGTTGATCGAACTGAATGCTTCCCCGCTTTCCACTTCCACTACATCCAGCAAGGGAACCTCGACACCGCCGGGGGTGCGGATGACCAGGTCCGAGAAAGACTGGATATCCTTGCGATCCTCCTCGGGCAGCTTGACACGTACCTCGATCTCATCAGTGCCACGAATCTGCCGCATGGCCAGTGCGCCGAAGAATGCATCCCGCACCTGCTGACCGACGTCCGCCGGCGTCAGGCCCAGGTTCCGGCCCTCCGGCAACAGCGTGAAATCAAACTGGGCCTTACCCTTGTCATAGTTGTCGTTGACGTTGGTTGCCCCTTCAAATTCCCTGACCCGCTGCAGGAAAACCCTGCTGGCCGCTTCCAGCACATCGATGTCCGAGTGGCTCAGGTCAACACTGATATCCTGGCGCCACCCGCCGGGCCCCCTCTCCGCTTCGAAGGTGATCTGGTCGACGCCCTCGATTTCACCGATCTGGTCGCGCCACAGCGTGATTACTTCTTCCGCGGGCATGTCGTGTTCATCGGGTGGCCGCATGACAATTTCCACGTCAATGAAGCTGCCGCCACGCACATTGGTCTTGATGCCTTCAGCCACCAGGTCCAGGTTGTGTTCATCGAACATGCGGCGGGTCGAGGCGGTGACCATGTTGGCCACCCTGGCCGCCTGGTCCGGCGTGGTGCCGACCGGCAGACGGATACCCGCCTCGATTTCATCGGCAGCCACCTCCGGCATCATGATCATGCCCATGTGCCCGCTCATACCATAACCGCCAACGACGATGAACAGGGCGACGGCCGAACTCAGCGTGATGTACCGGTGGCGCAGGCTGAGGTCGAGAAAGCGCCGGTAGCGGGTGTCCACGAAGCGGCTGAAGGCCTGCGCGAAAGACTGCTGCCACGCGTGCAAACGACGCCCCGGTCCGGTATGCGGCTTGCTGGAACTGTGCGCCAGGTGCGCCGGCAGAATGTAAAGCGCCTCCAGCAGTGAGATCGCCAGCACGGTGATGACGACCGCGGGCAGCGGCCACCAGAATTTGCCGGTGGTGCCCGGCATGAACAACAAGGGCACAAAGGCGACGATGGTGGTGAGGATACTGAACGTGACCGGCGTGGCAATTTCCCGGGCGCCTTTTATCGCCGCCGACATGTGGTCCATTCCTTCCTGCCGGTATTCATAAACGTTCTCACCGACCACGATGGCGTCGTCGACCACGATACCCAGCACCACCAGGAAAGCAAACATCGAGATCATATTGATGCTCACACCCACAATGGGCAGGAACAGGATGCTGCCGACAAAAGAAATGGTCATGCCCATCATGACCCAGAAGGCCAGCCGGATTTCGAGAAAGACCGCCAGGATCAGCAGGACAATCCCCGTGGCCATGGCGCCGTTTTTCAGTAGCAGGGATAAGCGCTGCTCGTAGTCCTTGGCGCTGTTGTTGTCGATTCGCCACAGCACGCCGGCAGGCAGGGTGGTCTCCACATCGGCCATGATGGCCTGCACGCGTTCGGCTATTTCCAGCGGCGACTGTTCGCCGATCCGGTAAATCTCAATTTCAACGGAAGGTTGCTGGTTGAATTGCGAATGGAATCCCGCCTCCTCGAATCCGTCGGTAATGGTGGCGATTTCCCCCAGGGTAACCGCGGCGCCGCTGTCGCTCGTGACAATCTGGATCTGCGCGAATTCGTCGGCCCATTGCCGACGTTCTTTCAGGCGCAACAGCACCTCCCCGGCGTTGGTCTCGACCGCCCCGGCGGGAACGTCTTCGCTCGAGCGGCGGATCATGCCGGCCACCTGGCCCAGCGTCAGCCCGTATTCGCGCAGCCGGTGCTGGGGTATTTCAACGTGGGTCACGAAATCCGGCGCATTGCCCAATTCAACCTGGGTTATCGCCGGATCGGCAAGCAGCCGGTCACGCAGTTGCTCTGCCAGTTTACGCAGCGTCCAGATATCGACCGGGCCGTAAAGCACGACGCTCATGACCCCCCGCTGCGGCGACTGCAGGCTGACTTCCGGTTTCTCGGTATCGTCGGGAAAAGTCCGGATGCGGTTCACCGCCTGGTCGATCTCCTGGAAAGCTTTCATCCGGTCAGTCCCGGTGACCAGTTCGATCTGGACCGAGCCGGAGCCTTCGCGCGCGGTCGACACGATTTCCTTGATGCCTTCGATGCCGCGGACAGCCGACTCGACCGGGCGCAGAACACCCTGCTCGACCTCGGCAGGTGCAGCGCCGGGATAACTCACCCGGACGTTGACGATGTCCAGGTCAAATTGCGGGAGCACTTCCTTCTGAATGTTGAAAGCCGTCCAGATGCCGCCGCCGATCAGCAGGATCATCAACAGGTTGGCAGCTATGGAGTGTTGCGCCATCCAGGCGATGGGGCCTGGAAAACGCCCTTTGTCTCCACCGCCTCCCAGAGACTGCCCCTTCATTCGGTTTCACCTTCCAGGCGCAACGGAGCCCCGTCGATAACGGTCGCCAGGTTGGTGGTCACCACACGGTCATCCGTATTCAGTCCCGACCGGATATAGACGTATTCCTGGTCGCGAAAGACGACGTCGACCGCGCGAATTCTCAGCACGCCTTCGGTCATGACCCAGACGGTATCATTCTGCCGCAGATAGTCCCGCTCCATCCGGATGACGTCTTCGATGGATTTCCCCTCGATCCGCGCCTCCACGAACGAACCGACCATCAGCGGTGGCAGGCCAACGGACTCGGGTCGGTGCGCCAGCGGATCCGCCACGGTCAGCAAAACGCGCGCCAGGCGGGTCTCGTCTTCCAACGCCCCGATCAGGCTGTGCACCTGCCCGGTCCGGAAGGTGTCTTCCGGCCAGGCTGCGCGGTTGCGAATCCGGGCGGCGGATTCCGGCGCACCCTGCTCATCCGGAATCCTGATCCAGCGCAGGCTGGAAACAGGCACCGTCGCCTCAACCCAGTAGTAATCGACCCCCACCAGTTGTCCGAGGGAATTACCCGGTGACACCTGGGATCCGACATTGGCTTCACGGCTGATGATATGAGCCGCAAACGGCGCCCGGATTCGGGTCCGTTCCAGGTCCAGTTCCGCCCGTCGCAACGCGACCTGCGCGGCCTCCACGCCGGCTTTTGCCGTATTCAGCTGGGGTTCACGCATCACCAGGGATTTGTACTCGGAGGATATGGTTCCTTCGAGTTCCTGGTAATCGCGCTTGGCCAGATCCTGCCGGCCTAACTCGAGTTCGAGGTTGGCTGTAGCCTGCAGCAATTCGCTCTGGCGCTGCTGCAGCGTGGCCTCGAAATCCGCCGGGTCGATCTGCAGCAGGATTTCGTCTTTGTCCACGAACCCGCCGGGCGTGAAAGCATCTGAGATCGCGACGATCTCCCCGCTGACCCGCGGGCTGAGCACAATCTCCTGCTCGGGCCGAACGGCGCCCATGGCAACGATTTCAGGATGAAACGTACCGCGTTCTACCCCTGTCACCTCTACAAGCATGGCCGTGCGCTTGGTCGCGCTGGTCCGCTGCGCCCTGGGTTCGGTCATGAAGACTGCGCTGATCACGCCGGCTGCCAGGAGCAGGATCAGGGTGCAGATCAGGGCTGTCGTTTTCCAGTTCAATCGTGTTTGCTCCAAACAGACACCGCATGGCCTTCTCCAATGAGGAAGGGCTGGGTTGCGGTTTGATTATACGGTTTCCACCCAATATAATTGTACATATATTATAATTAATGGCAATTATAGCATCTAAAATCACGTAATAACGATACGAAATATGATATATTTAGGTCAAACACCTCGTCTTCAGAACCCAGCTTTGGTGGCAAATATACAAAAATACCAGTATTCTTCACGATAGTCCCAAATCGAGAGTTTCTGTCGCGGGTTAATCTGACCGCCGATTCACTGACACAATACGGTCACAAACCGGCCTTAAAATTTCAGGGTTGAGTCGTTTTCGACTGCCCGTGCCGCTTTCAGCGTGCCAAATCACCCATTACAATCGCGGATCATTCCAAGACCCCGAGTTTAATCAGTTGAAACCAGGAGATATCCCTATGAAATTGTCTGCATATTCCGTGTCCAGGTTGCTGGTTACGCTTGCCTTGGCAGCGCCGATTGCAGTCTCCGCCCAGGTATCCCGTGAAACCCTTGAATCCCTTTCCACGCCCGACCGGGTAGATACCCGCATTGGAACCATGGAGTTCAGGGACGGTGCGCCAAATCAAAGTACCGCCGAAAAAGTGTACGACAACCTGGACTTCACATATGCATTCAGGGCGTTTACCGACACCGAGCGGGGAGTCAGCATCCGCGCGCTCAACAAGGGCCTGCAGCAAGCAGGCGTCAAAGACAACGAGGTCATCGTTTTTTCTAAACTGATGGATTCCAAATCGCTGTTCCTGACGGCCAATGCAGATACCGTCTATGCCATCAGTGCCGTGGATTTGACCCAGGGTCCGATGGTGATCGAAGTCCCGCCGAATATCCTCGGGGCGGTCGATGACTACTGGTTCCGGTGGGTCATCGACACCGGCGCGCCGGGACCGGACCGCGGTCTGGGCGGAAAATACCTGATCGTGCCACCCGGATATGACGGCCCTCTTCCTGAAGGCGGTTTCTTCGTAGCTCACTCCCGCACCATCAAGGTCATCTGGTTTGGCCGCATGTTTATCGCGGACAAGAAAGATCCCAAGCCGGCCGTTGACGCCATCCACAAGAACCTGAAGATTTATCCCTACGAACGCGGTGGTGTGGGCACGCCGGTTGCCGAATACCTGGCCGGCAAGGTCCAGCTGGGACGTGTAACGGCACCGCCGGAGACCGTATTCCACGAGGGCAGCGGTGTTGCGATGAACACCGTGCCACCCAATGATTTCAGCTACTTCGAGATGTTGAACGACGTGGTGCAGCAGGAACCGGCCACCGCACTGGATGCGGAGCTGATGGGGCCGTTGGCGGCCATTGGCATCATCAAGGGCAAGCCGTTTGCACCGGACGAGCGCATGAAAAACATCATGACGGAAGCAGTCAAGGTTGCGAACGCCACGGCCCGCACCCTGTTTATGAGCCCACGGGATCCCAGCTGGTATTACTATCCTGATTCTGCCTGGATGAACTACCTTTTCCAGACCGGTTACGAGTTTGAAACTCCGATTCCGATGATCACGCCCGAAGGCGCCAAGCCGTTCCCGGCGACCGGTTACCGTACCATGGACGCCCGCACCAACTTTTTCTACGGCATTACCGGCATCACCCCCGGCATGGCCATGCGCGTACCCGGCATCGGTTCGCAATACCTGTTTGCCCTGGTGGATTCGAACAAGGAATATTTCGATGGCGCGAAGACCTATAAAGTGACCTTGCCAAAGGACATCCCGGAAGCCAATTTCTGGTCCTTCACGCTGTACGACAACCAGACCCGCTCCATGCTGGCCACACCGCAGAACTATCCGCGCGCCGGCAGCCAGAGCTTCCCCTCACCGGCGGCAGAGGTCAATGCGGACGGCACCACCACGATTTACTTCGGCCCGACCCAACCCAAGGGTGTGAAGCGGGGCAACTGGATTCAGACGATGCCGGGCAAAGGCTGGTTCACCATACTGCGCCTTTACAGCCCGCTGGAACCCTTCTTCACCAAGGAATGGCAGCCGGGTGAAATTGAGCCCGTTGAGTAACTGACCATCCAGGACGGGACAAATGTTGTCCCGTCCTTTATTCTGTGGCAGGCAACTGTTCCGGAGCCGACATGCCACACGATCTTGCCCGCTATCACCGCCAGATGCTGTTGCCCGGCTTCGGTGAGCAGGGGCAGCGACGCTTATCGGAATCCACCGCCCTGATCCTGGGTTGCGGCGCCCTGGGAACCGTTTCGGCCAACATGCTGGCCCGCGCCGGCGTCGGCCACCTGGTGATCGTCGACCGGGATTTCATCGACCTGACCAATCTGCAGCGGCAGGTGCTGTTCGATGAGCAGGATATTGCCGATGACCTCCCCAAGGCGGAGGCGGCGAAGCGCAAAATTGCCGCCATCAACTCCCAGGTGCGCGTCACGGCCATCGTCGATGACATCAACTTCGGGAATATCGAACGGTTTGCCGAGGGTGCAGACATCCTGGTGGACGGACTCGACAATTTTGAAACGCGTTACCTGGCCAACGACCTGGCAGTAAAGAAAGGCCTGCCGTATGTTTATGGCGGGGCAGTGGGAACCTCGGGCATGGCGTACGCCATCCTGCCACATTCCGTCAATGGCGATTCTGCGTGGGAAAAGCTGCCTGGTGGCAGCCGGGCAACCCCCTGCTTCCGCTGCATTTTCGAGGAGGCCCCGGCTCCCGGCGAAAGCCCGACCTGCGATACCGTTGGTGTCCTCGGCCCCGCCGTTTCCCTCATCGCGAACTTCCAGGCCAGCGAAGCCCTGAAAATTCTTACCGGCAACCTCGAACGGGTTTGTCCGACCATGCTGAACATCGATCTTTGGGCCAACAGCATCAGCCAACTCAAAGTCGGTCACGCCCGGGAAAAGGGTAACTGTCCCTGCTGCAAACAGCGCAACTTCGAGTTTCTGCGAGGGCAAAACCGGTTCCAGCGCTGTTTCCCTGTGCGGCCACGATGCGGTGCAATTGACGCATCGGCAAAGCAGTGAAGGCCTCAACCTCGGTGAACTGGCAGCAAGGCTGACGCACTTGGGTACCGGTGAAAGCCAACGAGTTCATGATCCGCGCGCAGATCAACGACAACGGCAAAGACGTACGAACTGACCGTGTTCAGGGACGGGCGCGCCATCGTCAAGGGCACCGATGATGCAAGCGTGGCCCGCGGCGTCTATGCTAAGTACGTCGGAATTTGAAAATTCTGACGTAGGAGCGGATTCATCTCGCGAATGGCTATTTGCGGTTTGGAATCGCGGATGAATCCGCTCCTACGGTCAGCACCAAGAGGAGATTCGGTGATGAAAAAAGTACGTGTCCTGGTCGGCACCCGCAAAGGTGCATTCATCCTCACCTCCGATGGCAAGCGCAGGAACTGGTCGGTTTCCGGCCCGCATTTCGCCGGTTGGGAGATTTACCACGTGAAGGGTTCGCCCGTTGACCCCAACCGGATCTATGCCTCCCAGACCAGCAGCTGGTTCGGCCAGATCATCCAGCGTTCCGATGACGGCGGCGAAAACTGGTACCAGCCGGGCTCGATGGATGAGCCTGCCGAAATCGATGAAATTTCCGGCATGCCCAAGGGCGAAAGCAACAAGTTCGTCTACGACACCTCGGAGGAAACCGGCAAACCGCTGACCACCCACCAGTTTTACGACGGCACGCAGCACCCCTGGGAATTTGCCCGCGTCTGGCACCTGGAGCCTTCGCTGACGGACCCGGACACGGTTTATGCCGGCGTTGAAGACGCCGCCCTGTTCAAAACCACGGATGGCGGCAGGACCTGGAAGGAACTGGCCGGCCTGCGCGGACACGAATCCGGACCGCGCTGGCAGCCCGGCGCCGGCGGCATGTGCCTGCACACCATCGTGCTGGACCCGACCAACCCGGATCGCATTTACACGGCCATTTCGGCCGCCGGGACGTTCCGCAGCGACGACGGCGGGCTCACCTGGAAGCCGATCAACCAGGGACTTGCACTCCAAGTACATTCCCGACCCCAACGCCGAGGTCGGCCACTGCGTGCACCGCATCGCCATCCACCCCACGCGGCCCGACGTGCTGTTCATGCAGAAACACTGGGACATCATGCGCAGCAACGACGGTGGCGATTCCTGGTTCAAGGTCAGCGGCAACCTGCCCAGCGATTTCGGTTTCCCCATCGCCGTGCACGCGCACGAACCGGAAACCATTTACGTGGTGCCCATCCTGAGCGATTCGCTGCACTACCCGCCGGAAGGCAAGCTGCGCGTGTACCGCAGCCGCTCGGGCGGAAACGAATGGGAGGCACTGACCCGCGGCCTGCCGCAGGAAAACTGCTACGTGAACATCCTGCGCGACGCCATGGCCGTCGACACCATGGACCCCTGCGGCATCTACTTTGGCACCACGGGCGGACAGGTCTACGGATCGGCCGACAGCGGCGACAGCTGGGAGCCCATCGTGCGCGACCTGCCCGCCGTGCTTTCGGTGGAAACCCAGACGCTGGAATGAGTGCGACGGAACACAGCCCGGTCTGCACTGTGCGGGTTACGCTGCCGCACCACCTGTCCGTCCTGGCGGGTGTCGGCAGCGAGATCGAACTGGCCGTTGTAGCCCCCGTTTCGCAACGCACCATCCTGGATGCGCTGGAGTCGCGTTATCCGATGTTGCGCGGAACGGTGCGCGACCACGTCACCCTGAAGCGGCGCGCCAAGGTGCGTTTTTTTGCCAACGAAGAGGACGTCAGCCACGATCCGCCGGATCAACCCCTGCCGGATGTCATCGCCTCCGGGCGAAAAGCCGTTCATGATCATCGGCGCGATTTCGGGGGGCTGAAGGCGGAAAACCCCGCTCCTTGCGGATGAACCCGAAAACTGGGAATCTTGTCCGTGCCATGAAAGCGGAACGCATCAAGCAGATCAACGACGAACTCCTGCGCCGAACCGGCGTGGATTTCAGCCGTTACCGCAACCAGGAACTGGTGGACACGGTGGCCAACGCCGTGACCTTCCCGTTGTTCTTCGCGCGTTCCGTTTCGCGCTCCGTGGGCGCATTCCTGCTGGCCGTATGCGCGGTCATCATCATCGTGGAAAGCAACTACTTCGAGACCTTTCTCGCCTTCGTCGGCTTCCCGCTGGCGCTCGTCAACGGCATACTGCTGGGCCTGGTGCTGTTCGTACGCCGGATTCGCAACGACATGGTGCGGGTGTTCGAAATCTCCGGCCAACTGACGCTGCAGGTCATGAATGATATCGGGGCTGCGCGCAACAAACTCGGCGGCCAGGGGAGCAGCTTTCCGAGCCTGCTGGAGATTTTCCAGGGCGTTAACGCGATCGTCGTGTTGCCGGTCGTGACCGGCATCCTGCATCGTCGGCTGCCCCTGGTCGGCGGTCTCGCCGCACGAATCATCGAACGATTTTTCGGCCTGGTGGATGCGCGGCTGGTCGCGCCAATCGAGGCCCGTAACGAAGGCGAGGTGATTGCCCCGGCCCCGGCTTCTCCCGCGGAGGTTTCCGAGTGGCTGCAGTCCGCTGCACGCCTGATCGAATCCGGACGCGGCTTGCTGTCCGGCATCATCGACACGGTCGCCAAAATCGTCGCTTTCCCTTTCCAGACCCTGTTCGCGATCGTGTTTGCGATCTCCTCGGTGATTCTGCTGCTGGCTTACAGGCTGATTGTCTGAATAGCGAAAAGGATCAGACTGGGATTGGGGTCACTCTTTTCACGTGAGCAAGATCACATGGATCGCAACAGCCGCTGGTAAGTTTTCCACCAGGAATTTAAAGTAAATCAGCCTGGTTCCAGACCCTAATCCAGGGGAGGACGTACCCGCCACGCATGGCGTTGGCAGGGTGCAGGCTGGCAATGGAAAAATGCTTTCAACGTCGCACCGGACGTTTTTATTGGGGAGAGGAAAATGAACCCATACCTGAACTCTGTGCTGGCCACAGTCAAAGCGAAAAACCGCGGTGAGGAGGAGTTCCACCAGGCGGTGGAAGAAGTACTGGAAACGCTCGAACCCGTGCTGGAACAGCATCCCGAGTACGTAGAGGCAAAAATTGTCGAACGGCTGGTCGAGCCGGAGCGGATGATCGTGTTCCGCGTTCCCTGGTTGGACGATGCCGGCAACGTCCAGGTCAACCGGGGCTTTCGCGTTGAATTCAATAGCGCGATCGGGCCCTACAAGGGCGGGCTGCGTTTCCATCCCAGCGTGAACCAGGGCATCCTCAAGTTCCTGGGATTCGAGCAAGTGTTGAAGAACAGCCTGACCACGTTGCCGATGGGCGGCGGCAAGGGCGGTTCCGACTTCGATCCCAAAGGCAAAACCGAAAATGAAGTGATGCGTTTTTGCCAGAGCTTCATGACCGAGCTCTGCCGCCACATCGGCCCGAACACCGACGTTCCGGCTGGTGATATCGGTGTTGGCGGACGCGAGATCGGCTACCTGTTTGGCCAGTACAAGCGCTGCCGCAACGCGTTCGAGGGCGTGCTTACCGGAAAGAACCTCAATTGGGGCGGTAGCCTGATCCGACCCGAGGCGACCGGTTACGGCACAGTATATTTCGCCAAGGAAATGCTCAAGACACAGGGTAAGATCTTCGAAGGCCGGCGTGTAGCCGTTTCCGGTTCCGGCAACGTGGCCCAATTCGCCACCGAGAAAGTCACCGAATTGGGCGGCAAGGTCGTAACCCTGTCCGATTCCAATGGCTATATCTACGACGAGGATGGCATCTCTCCCGAAAAGCTCGCATTTGTTTTCGAACTGAAAAACGAAAGGCGCGGCCGGATCAGGGAATATGTGGATGAGTACCCGTCGGCCACCTACCAGGAAGGCACCGGTGTCTGGAGTGTTCCGGTCGATGTCGCCCTGCCTTGCGCCACCCAGAACGAACTCAATGGCGATGATGCCGAGATGCTGTTGAACAACGGCTGCTTCTGCGTTGCCGAAGGCGCCAATATGCCGAGCACTCCCTCGGCGATCGATAAGATCTCGGCAGCCGGCATCCTTTACGGGCCGGGCAAGGCAGCCAATGCCGGTGGTGTGGCGGTTTCCGGTCTGGAAATGTGCCCAGAACAGCATGCGCCTTCACTGGACCCGCGAAGAAGTGGACCAGCGGTTGCACGATATCATGGAGTCCATTCATAGCGCCTGCGTCGAGACTGCCGCCGAGTACGGCCAGCCGGGCAATTACGTGCTGGGCGCCAACATCAGCGGTTTCATCAAGGTCGCGGACTCCATGCTCGACCAGGGCGTAGTCTGACCTTTCAGCGAGTCCGGCCGGTCACCTGAACCGGGGTGCCCGGCCTTTTTTCGTCCCGGCACAGGGGTTAAGCTTGGAAACTCATGCGTTCCGAGGCTGACAAACACTTCATGAAACCAATCGTCGAGCTGGAAACATTTGAGAAGCGAGACGGCGCGTTTCGACTCGTTGATGTCTTTCAGAATCCAGAATGTCCTGCTGGTCTCCAGTCTCTACGATATTTACAACCTGCGTGAGGACGGCCAGCTGACCAACCTGTTGTTGGCCGAATATGCCGAATTCCGGCTCTCCAGCGCACCTGCAATCAAAGCGTGTCGATTCCGCTTCCAGTGCGCTGGAAGCGCTCAGGGAATCAAAGTTCGAATTGATCATCGTTCTTCGTACGCTTACCGACATCAAGCCTGCCGACTTCAGCAGGAAGGCCAAGGAGCTGTGTCCCGGTATCCCGGTCGTACTGATGGCCTTTCACCACCGGGAACTGGAACAGGCCAGGGACGAGGTGGCCAGGGCTTTCGACAACGTGTTTATCTGGAACGGCGAATCAAAAATGCTGCTCACCATCATCAAGCTGGTGGAGGACAAGGTCAATGTTGCAGCGGATACGGACCAGGTCGGCGTGCGGGTGATCATCCTGGTGGAGAATTCAGTCCGGTTTTATTCTTCCTACCTGCCGTTGATGTACACCGAGATCATGCAACAGGCCTCGGCATTACTCAGGGAAAGCCTCAACTCGTCGACGCGGCGGGTACGAATGCGTGCACGGCCAAAGATCCTGCTCGCCGAAAACTTTGAAGACGCGGTTTCACTGTTTCACCAGTACCGGGAATATCTGTTGGGGGTCATATCGGATATCCGGTTCCCCAGGCAGGGGAAGTCCGACGAAACCGCGGGTATCGAACTCGCCCGGCTGATAAAAAGCGAAGTAGCCGATTTACCGATACTCCTGCAGTCCTCCGACCAGACCATGGAGGAACGGGCACTTGCCTGCGAAACCGCATTTCTGAACAAGCAGTCACCGAAGCTCCTTAAAAAGCTGGGTACCTTCATCAACGAGAACTTCGGATTTGGTGATTTTGTATTCAAGCTTCCGGACGGGACCGAACTCACGCGGGCCGCCAATTTCGGGCAGATGCAGGAGTGTATCGCCCGCGTCGACCTATGAGTCACTGGTCTTCCACGCAGAGAGAAACCATTTCTCCAACTGGCTGATTGCACGCGGGGAATTCGATCTGGCGAAGTGTCTGCGTCCCAGGAAGGCGAGTGAGTTCGACGATCCGGCGGACTTGCGTGAATTTTTGTTTGAAACCATCAGCCGCCACCGGCATGACCGGCAGGCCGGCATGGTCACCGACTTCAACAGGGAACAATACGACGGGCACGCCAGGTTTTTGCGAATCAGTGAAGGATCGCTGGGCGGGAAGGGGCGCGGGCTTGCATTTATCAACAAGCTGTTCAACAACCAACTGGTTTGCAGCTTTTTTCCCGGAGCCAGGATCTCGGTGCCCCGCACCGCAGTCATCTGCACCGGCGCATTCGACAGGTTCATGGAAATGAACGATTTGACTGAATTTGCGCTGGACGAACGCAGTGACGAAGAAATCATCGCAGCATTCACGAATGCGACCGTACCGCACGAACTGCAGGAAGACCTCAAGGCATATCTGGCAGTGGTCGACTACCCCCTGGCGGTCAGGTCGTCGTCACTCCTGGAAGACAATTACTACCAGCCGTTCGCCGGGATATTCGACACCCACTTCCTGCCCAACAATCAGTCGTCATCCGAGGGCCGCTTGCAACGGTTGTTGGCGGCGATCAAGTTGATTTACGCATCGGTTTATTTCCGCAACGCGAAGCATTATACCCAGGCAACCGGAAACCGCACCGAAGAAGAAAAGATGGCAGTCATCCTGCAGAAGATCGTCGGCAAAGAACACGATGGCTACTACTACCCGGTGTTTTCAGGTGTCGCGCGATCCTACAATTTTTACTCCGTGGGCCACATCAAACCAGAAGAAGGAATAGCCTACACTGCCCTGGGACTCGGAAAGACCATCATGGAGGGCGAAAATTGCCTGTATTTCTCCCCCGCAAATCCGCAGGTACTGCCACAGTTCTCAAAACCGCAGGACTACCTGACGAACTCTCAACGTGAATTTATTGCCGTTGACATGTCTAACTCGTCCGTGTTTCCGGAAGTGGGCGGGGCGTCGGGCTGGCAAAATTGAACATCAAGGAAGCCGAGGATCACGGTGTGCTGAAATACGTCGGCTCAACCTACTCGGCAGACAACGACCGTATCTACACCGGGATAGCCCGCAAGGGACCACGCATAGTCACTTTTGACCCGATCCTCAAGGCAAATATTTTCCCGCTGGATAAAATCCTGAAACATCTGCTGGAACTGGGCAGCCGGGCGATGAACGTGCCGGTGGAGGTCGAGTTCGCCGCTGATATCGATCCGGAATCAACGGTACCCAATGAATTCCGCGTGCTGCAGATCCGGCCCATGAAGGTTGCCAACAACTTCGAAGACGTGTCGATTTATGACCCCGATGACAGCCGTGTCGTGTGTCGGTCTGACCAGGCTTTGAGCAACGGACGTATCAACGATATCCGTGACATCGTGTTCGTGCGCAATGACAATTTCAAGCGCAAGAACATGATCCACATGGCCGAACCGGTCGAGCAATATAACCGGAAGTTCAAGAACCAGAAAACACCGTACATGCTGATCGGGCCGGGACGCTGGGGCACGACTGATCGCTGGCTTGGCATTCCCACCAAGTGGAATCAGATATCGTCGGCACGGATGATCGTCGAAGCGGATTACGGTGATTTCGTGGTCGAACCTTCTTTCGGAACTCATTTCTTCCAGAACCTTATCACGTTTTCGATTGCTTACCTCACGATCAACAGTTCGAGCAGCTATTGCTATTTCGATTGGGACTGGCTCAATTCAATCGAACCTGTTTCGGAAACCGAATACATCAGGCATGTTCAATTGGATGAGCCACTGGAGGTGCTGATCGACGGCCGGATCGGGCACGCCATCGTGCTGCGCTGAAAGCTACATTTCTCCGAGTTCGTGAATGAGCATTCCTGCTCCACGCCCACGTCGACATCGAGACCTGTCCCCATTGCGGCACGCGGCGTGCAACTGCCTTTCCAGCAGGATTTCGATGGTTGCGGGAACGCCTGGGTTATATCTGTAGCCAGAAAATGTGAGCTGATACTTGTCTGAAGGCCTGAAAACGTGGTTAATAATTACTGTACACGCAAACGAGCTTAAAAATATGCGCCCTGGGCTTTATCTTTTTCTGTTGCTGCTACAAATCGTGCTGGCGTCGGTTTCTGAAGCTGGCGTGGACAACCATGGCCCACCCGCAGGTGATGGCTGGTGGCCGCAGCGATACCTGGTCAACGAGTCCGGAGACTTCGAACGCCAGGGAACTACTCTGCGAATCACGGCCGAAGGCGACCTTTTCCTGTCGGAGGAAATAGACGCGGTGGCCAAATCGAGAATGAACCTGGGGCGGTTTCCATTCGACCGGCAACAGTTCGTGGCCATTTTCGAGGTGCTCGGAGCGAACAGTGACCAGGTGATTCTCAAAGCCGATCCCGCGACTACCGGCATGTGGCAGGACAAGCACCACCGGGTGCACGTACCGCAATGGCGCGAGCCCTCACTTTTCCCAGACGTAGTGGACTACGAATCCCGTTTTAATGATGGGCAAGTCGATCTTAAGAGGTCACAGCCGTTTTCCACGTTTTTTGTGACGAGACCTGGTCACAAACAGTCACCCCAATCTAGGAGATTCGCATGCGCAACATTTCCGTTCCAGCCCTTACCGTCATCACTGCGTTTGCTTTCGCAATGCCGGGTATCCGGGTGGTGCAGGCCGAGGTGTCCGCAGAAGTTCTGAAGTCATTGTCAGTTCCTGACAAAGTTGAAACGCCTATCGGCAAACTGGAGTTCTTCGATGGCGTACCGACAGACGATACGGTGGAGGCGCTGTATGACAATCTCGACCGTATGAGGGCCGTCGAGGTGTTTCTCGATAACTTGGGGGCACTGTCGGTGTACGGCGTGATTGCCGGCAATGCGGGGATCGGAATCAGCCAACCCAATCAGCTTGCCGTGGCTGAGAAACTGCTCGATTCGCACTCCATTTACCTCACCGGTAATACGTCCACGATGTATTCCATCGGCCACCTCAATCTGCAGGCCTATGGCCCAACCGTGGTGGAAGTTCCACCCGGAATGCTGGGCATGCTGGACGATGCATGGATGCGCTATGTTGGGGATTTCGGCGTCGCCGGGCCAGACAGGGGCAAGGGTGGCAAATACCTGGTGCTCCCTCCGGGGTACGAGGGAGATGTGCCTGAAGGTTACTTCGTCTTCAAGGCACCCACCTTCATCAATTGGTTCTTCATGCGCGGATCAATTGCAGACGGACTGGCGCCTGCTTTAATAAATATCCAGGATAATCTGAAAGTCTATCCGCTTAAGCTGGCGGACCAGCCACCCGCTACCGAGTTCACGAATATTACCGGCAAGAGCTATAACACGGTTGCCGCCAGTGACTTCAGCTACTTTGAAGCGCTCAACGAAATTATCCAGAGGGAACCGATTGAAGCACTCGGCAGCGAGGAACGGGGGCTGCTCGCGGCGATAGGTATTGTCAAAGGCAAACCATTCAACCCGGATGAGAGAATGAAACGCCTGCTTAGTGAGGCGGCCGTGATAGGAGACGCCACGGCCCGGGCTACTTTATACAGCCCTCGCCAGAAAGGCTACTTTGTCTATCCCGACAGCGACAGTTCCTGGGTCATGGGCTTTGCCAACAAAGATGTGTTTTTCGAAGTCGATGGCGCGCGCAACCTGAACGCCCGTTCCAGTTTCTACTTCGGCTACACGGGTGTCACGCCGGCCATGGCCGTCACCCATCCTGGAGCGGGTTCCGACTATGGCATCGCCTTCAGAGATGCCGAAAAGAGGGCATTTGATGGCAGCAAAACCTACAAGCTGCACTTACCGCCCAATGTGCCGGTGAATAATTTCTGGGCCGTGACGATTTACGACACTCAGACACGCTCCATGCTGCAGACCAGCCAGTCATTCCCGTCGATGGGTAGCCAAAGCAAGGGTTTTCAGAAAAACGCCGATGGGTCTTATGACGTCTATTTCGCACCCAAAGCGCCGAAAGGCAAAGAGGGTAATACGCTACAGACGATCCCTGGAAAGAGCTGGTTTGCGATCCTGCGTATGTACGGGCCGCTGGAGCCATGGATTAACAAGACCTGGAGACCCAGTGAAATTGAATTGGTGAATTAGTTTGTTGGAAATTGCTCATTACACCATTGTCCGGGGCCGCATTGTCCGGGGCCGCATTGTCCGGGGCCGGATACATTTTATGGAAATTGTATCCGGCCCCAATTAGCCCAATTATGGGAGATTTTCCAAGGCGTTAACGCGATGATCCTGCTGGTGGCATTTAAACTGACCGCCTGATTTACGGAGGCTGCATCAACGGTACCGATGAAGATGCCATGCAGTTTTATGCAATCACCACGGAACGCATTCTCCCATCTCGAAATCTGCCTTCAGAATGAGCGGAGCTTCGCTGGACTTGTCCTGAACTCAACCCTTTAAAACCGCAATCAAAATGTCGGTTTAGCCTGTTTCCTGTTGCGCGGATCCAATAAATAACCCTGTCATCAATCATGATGATTGGGATACTATTTGAACGTTGCTGTAAGCGATAGAGAGCACCCGGTGACGAAGACGATGTCAGCCTTGATGAGCGCAGCGGACCGGCATGACCGTTCGGCGGCTGAAGCGCTTTTTTCTGCTCTCTACTCGGAGTTACACCGGGTCGCCAGGCGCGAGCTTGCGAGGAACATGGGCGCGTGCAGCCTTGGGCCGACCACCATACTGCACAAGGCCTATATCGACATGTCGGACCGGGAGGGGCCCGACTTTCCGGACCAGGCCCGCTTCCTGGGTTATGCTTCGCGGGTGATGCGCGGGCTGATCATCGATCACATGCGTAGCCGGCATGCCCAGAAGCGCGGTGGTCAATTCGAGATAACATCATTGCGCGACGATGCCGCGCATGACGAGACAGAGGTGCTGGAGCTCGAGCGCATTAGCCAATCGCTCGACGATTTGGCTAACACCGAGCCAATTCTGGCCGAGATCGTGGACCTGAAGTTTTTCTGCGGATTTACATTCGTGGAAATCGCGGCGATGCGGGGCGTCAACGAACGGACAGTGCAACGCCAGTGGCAGAAAGCGCGGATCTACCTGCATCACAACCTCAGCAGCAACTTCCTGGTTTGATGCCAACATGGCGGCGTTCGACCCCGAAACCTGGCAAAAGATCAGCCCCTACCTGGACCAGGCCCTTGAACTGAACGAAGACGATCGCGATGCGTGGCTCGACGCCATCCGGACAAAGGATTCCACTCTCGCGGAACAACTATCAGCACTGCTCCGGGAACACGAAGCACTCGGTCTGAGTGGTTTCCTGGAAAACGGGCCCCGCCCGATGCCGAGTCAGTCCGCCCGCGCCAACGACCGGGTCGGCGCCTACCGGCTGCTGCAGCCCATCGGCCACGGTGGAATGGGAACGGTCTGGCTTGCCGAGCGCAGCGATGGCCGCTTCGATCGTCGCGTCGCCATCAAGTTTCCGAGCATTTCGCTGAGTATGGACGGCCAGGAACGGTTTGGACGCGAAGGCAAGATCCTGGGGCGCCAGAACCATCCAAACATTGCTCAACTTCTGGATGCAGGAGTGTCAGAAGCCGGCCAACCCTTCCTTGTCCTGGAGTTTGTCGAAGGGGAGCCGATCGACCGCTACTGCGACGCCCGTGCACTCACGCTGGCAGCCAGGTTACGTCTTTTCCTCGAGGTGCTCGACGCCGTTGCTCACGCGCATGCCAACCTCGTCGTACACCGCGACATCAAGCCATCGAACGTGCTGGTGACCAAAGACGGGACGGCCAAGCTACTGGACTTCGGAATTGGCAAGCTACTGGAGGCACAGTCCAACGCCAATCGGGCCATGGAGCAGACCGGCGAAGGCGGAGCAGCGTTGACGCCTGAATTCGCAGCCCCTGAGCAGATGACCGGGGGCGCAATTACGACCGCAACTGACGTATACGCACTGGGTGGACTGCTCTACCGGATCCTGACCGGAGGACATCCGGCCGGGCAGGCCCCAACGACGGCCGCGGAAATGATGAGGGCCGTGGTGGATCTGGAACCGGTGCGGCCGTCCGACATCGTCAACGGGCAGGGTCGGGAATGGGATGAATTGCGATCCGCCGCAAGAGTACGTGGTACAACACCCGACAAGCTGCATCGGCGCTTGCGCGGCGATCTCGACACCATTGTTCTCAAAACGCTGAAGAAGGATCCGGAGGAGCGTTACGGCTCGGTGGTGGCGCTGGCCGACGACATCCGGCGGTTCCTGGCCCATGCCCCCATAAGCGCCCGGCCAGACTCGCTGCTTTACAGCATTGCACGGTTCACACGCCGGAACCGGACTGCCGTCGGGTTGGCGCTGCTGGCGTTTCTCGCCATCGTGGTCGGCGTCTCGAGCACGTTAATCCAGGCGCGAACGGTACGCGAGGAACGGGATTTCGCCTTTCGCCAACTGTCCCGCGCCGAGGCGATCAACGAGCTGAACCATTTCGTGCTTTCCGACGCGGCGCCGTCGGGCCGGCCTTTCCTGGTCAACGAGTTGCTCGCCCGCGCTGAGCAGGTCGTCGCACGCAGCCAGTCGGAGCATATGGACCGGGCCGGATTGCTCGTGGCCATCGGCGACCAATACGCAACGCAGGATCAGGGCGAGAGCGCCTTGCGGGTGCTGACAGATGCCTACGAACTCTCCCGTGGTCTCGATGACCGCTCCACCCGGGCCAGGGCGGCTTGTGCCCTGGCATCGGTCCTGGCCCGTGGCGTCGACCTGTCACGCGCCGAAGCTTTGTACGAAGATGGCTTGGGTGAGACAAACACCGGATCCCAACTCGTGCTCGACCGGGTGTATTGCCTGCAGAGTGGTAGCGACGTCGCCCGGGAGGCCGGTGAGATGCAGCAGGCCATTACTCGCGTACAGACTGCCCAGCAACTACTGGACGGGTCGCCCCTGCGTTCAGACGTGTTGCGGACGAACCTGGTCCTCACGCTCGCGGCTGCCTACACGATGGCGGGGCAGCTGAAGGAGGCGGCAACAACCTACGAGGAAGCAGCGCGGAGGATGACGGAACTCGGGCGCGACAACACCCAGACTGCTGGCACCCTGTACAGCGACTGGGGCCTGGCGCTGACCTTGATCGGCCGGCCTTTGGAGGCCGAACGCGTATTACGCCGAGCGATCGACATAGGCCAGGACCAACGGGGTGACGAGAGCGTCTCACCGGTCCTGCTGATCAACTATTCACGTGTGCTGCGCGAGGCGGGACGATTCGATGAGGCTTCCCGGTACGCCGAGCAGGCACACACACTGGCGGTTCAGCTTGGTCTAGAAGGGACGGTCAATCACGCCCTGCTTACCCGAGCGCGAAACTACCTGGCGCAAAGGGACACCGACCAGGCGGAGCTCATGCTGAACGAGGCAGAGCAGCGGCTCAGCCAGGTACTTCCCGCTGGCCACTATGCGTTCGGTGCCATACTGTCACAGCGCTCACTGCTTGCCCAGTTGCGTGGCGACCTGGCGGGTGCCCTCCGTCTGGCTGACCAGGGGCTGGTCATTTTCGATGCGTCCCTGGCCGCAGGACAAGGGGGCGCTTCGAACCTGCCGCTTCTGCTGATTCAACGATCAGGCATCTACCTGGCACTGGGTCAACCCGAAGCAGCCGTCGAAGACGCATCGCGGGCTTTGCACTCGCTGCAGGAATCAACCCCCGCCGACACCTATACCATCGGACTTGGCCGCGCCTATTTGACCCTGGCCCTCGCCCTCCGCGGTCAGGGCGACCTGGAAGGTGAGCACACCATGCTCGTTTCCGCGCTGGCGCATTTTCAGGACGCAGCCGGACCAGACCACCCGGAGACCCGCGAGGCCCGGGCCATGCTTGAGGCCAGCGTCGACACGCATTGACCGAACCCTTGACCACGACCACGTTACCGGCCTTCTTTGGATCAACCTTCGACCTTTCACGCGCCGAAACTTGATCCCCCGTTCACCACCGGGCTGAATGAGCAATGCCAGATAATGTCGGGTTTCATCCCCGAAATCCGATTTCTTTTATAGAAACCGAAACATGGATTCAGCCGCCTGGTTCCGGTTCATCCATACCTATACGGCTGAGACCTGATGGAGATTCAACACATGTATCGGCACATGAACACTGCTTTCCTTACCGCGATCCTGGCTGCCTCGCTCCTGACGATTCCCACCCATGTCGCTGGCGCGACGATCTACGTGACGACGACCACCCAGGAGATCAACAGCGACTCATACTGTTCGCTGCAAGAGGCGATCTACGCGGCGAACCTCGACGACAACAAGGCGCCGGACTCTTCCAACGCGGGCCAGGTCATCGCCACCGGCTGTGAAGCCGGGAACGGCGCGGACATAATTGAACTGCCAGCAGAACACGTGTTCTCTTATGCGGATCCCATCACAGACGTGATTAATTTTGTCGGGCCATCGGCGACACCGATGGTCACGTCCACGATTACGATCGAAGGCCGCGGCTCCAGGCTCGAGCGCGTCAGTGCAGGGCGTCCGACGCGTGCATTCGTCGTCGGGCCAACCGGATTTCTCGACCTCCGCGAGGTCCATGTCGAGGGGTTCTTTATCCACGGCGGCGACGGTGGCCTCGGTGGTGGCGGCGGCGGCATGGGCGCCGGTGGCGCGATTTACGTGCAGGGCGGCCGACTGCTGGTGCAATGGAGCACCTTTGAAGGCAACGGGGTGCGCGGCGGTGATGGCGGTGACGAAGGCGTCGCTGTGGATGGCGGTGGCGGTGGAGGGGGGCTGTCCGGCAACGGCGGGAACGCAGGTTTCTCCGGCGGCGGTGGTGGCGGTTCGCGCGGCAGCGGCGGGAATGCCCACGACCTGAGCCTCGACTACCGTGGCGGTGGTGGCGGCGGGCGCGTGACGTCCGGCATCAACGAGGCGGCCGGCCAGCCGTGCGGCGGTGACGGTGGCGAATCCGGCTTCGGTTACGGTGTCAGCGGTGACAGCGCCTCTCCGTTTTGTCCCGGTGGTGGGGGCGGCGGCGGGTCAGGCACCTCTGATCTCTCCCCCGGAGACGGCGGTTCGGATCCTACGGCGGCGGCGGCGGTGGCGGTGGCGGCGGGGGATTCATCGCCAGTGGCAACGGTGACGACGGTGGCTTCGGCGGCGGTGGTGGCGGCGCCAGTAACAACGAGGGTGGTGACGGCGGCTTTGGAGGCGGGGGCGGCCGCGGCTTCGAGGCATTCAGCGTGGGGCACGGCCAGGGCGGCACCTTTGGCGGCGACGGTGACCGCGCCGGTGGGGGGGGCGCGGGCCTCGGCGGCGCGATCTTTGGCTATCTCGCAGACATCGTCATCGTGAACAGTACATTTACGGAAAACTGGGCTGAACGGGGTCGCGCCGGGAACGCGTGTGGGCTCGATAGCTGTGGCCCCGGGGCGAACGATGGCCGTGGTGCCGGCGGTGCCATCTTTACGGTCGCGGGCGATCTCCGCATCGAGTACTCAACGATTGCCGGGAACGATACCATCACCGTCACTAACGGAGGCGGAGGAGGCATCGTCGTCTACGATCCCATCGGTGACGATGAGGCGACATTCGTGTTAAGGAACAGCATCGTGGCCTACAACGGCGCTTCGGAGTGCTACACGAGGAATGGCGTGACGACGACCGGCTCCGAGGGCAACCTCATCACTGACAGTACCGTGAATAATCTCGGTAACCCACCCTGCCCCGGCGTGGTCGCGGTGGACGATCCGCTGCTCGAGAATCTGGCGTACAACCCGCCTGGCACCACGCCAACGATGAAACCCGGTGATGGCAGTCCAGCGATCGATGCTGCCGTTGGGGCGTTCCCGCCCGACGACCAGCGCGGCATACTTCGACCGCAGGGCGAACATGCTGACATCGGAGCTTTCGAGCTGTCGAGCCAGCCCCCGACGACTACGATTACGCTGGTTCCGGTATTGCCCAACGGATCGAACGGCTGGTACGTCAGCACGATAGGCGTCACGATCGCCGCCACCGATCCCGAGGAAGACGTGGCGCAGACGCGCTGCGTCCTCGACCCGGTCTCGGCCCCGTCCGGGTTCGCCGATTTGCCGGACGCATCCTGCGCGCTGACCAGTGTCTCGACCGACGGTCAGCACGCGATCTACGCGGCCAGCATTGACGATCAGGGCAACATGGAAAGTCCGGTCGTGTCGACGACGTTCAAGCTGGATGGCACTGACCCGTCACTCAGCCCGAGCCTGAATGTTCCAGGCCCGATCACGGTCGGACAGACCGGGGCTGTTGCCTCGCCGAATGCCAGTGACGCGACCTCAGGTGTTGCTAGCTCAGGTTGCGAAATCGTCGACACATCCACGCCCGGCGTCCACACGGTGAGCTGCACGGCGACCGACAACGCCGGAAACGTGGCGATTCAGGACCTGACCTACCTGGTCGAATACCGGATCCTGGGGTTCTTCTCGCCGGTGCCGGAGTCGCACTGGAAGGTAGGACAGAGGGTGCCGGTCAAAGTCGCCCTGGCGGACGCGACGGACGTGCGCATTTCCGGCGCCGAGGCGGCTACGCTGGCCGCGGCATGCCGGGTGACTTTCCAGGCCTCCGGGGCCCAGTCACAGGGACCGAACTGCCTGAAGTACGATCCCGCGAACGACCAGTTCATCTACACCTGGAAGCTCGGCAAGAACGGCATCGGCGCTGCCACGATCATCGTCCGGATCTCATACCCGGGCACGGTGGTCAAAACCCAGCTTTCCGAGCCAATCACGATCACTCGTTAGGCAGTAACGAATGAGCGACAGTCGCCAAAATGTCGGGTTTCTCCCCCGGAATCCGATATCCCTTATAGGAACCGAAACCGGGATTCAGCCGCCCGGTTCCGGTTTACGCCCCAACACACGGCTGAGAACTTGAGAGGGTTAGTCCATGAAAGCATCTATTCCAGTTTTACTCGGTATTTTCCTGACGTGCGCCGCAGCAAACGCCTTCGCTGCACCAACGCTGGTTTCTAACCCCACGCCGACCAGGCTGGAAGGGTGGTGCAATAACAACGGCGGAACCTACTCACCACCCAATTCTTCGGGTTATTACGCATGCATTTTTCCAGATGGCACGGTGGTCGCCTGCGGCGGTTCGATCAGCGGCTGTGATACCATCACCCCTGCTTTTCTACCGCCCACGAAACTCCCTATGGATATCATCAACGTATCACTTCAATTGAAGACCAGCAGCAAGGTCGATTCCCTGGCGGAGAAGGTGGATGATTTAACGGAACTCGTAGAGCTCATTTATGATCAGCAGTGTCCTATTTTCCAATAAGCAAACACTGGTGCCGCACTGACGGCTTCGTTGTCTTCGCTTCTTTCGCCTCCGGCTAAAATCGCAAAGACTTTCCGCCTGTGCAGACTGCGTCGGCCAAAAAAATCCCGGCCTGAATGAACAGACCGCGTTGCGTGTCGCTATACACGCAGATTATTCAGTCGCGTAGCGACACATAATAAAAAACCCCCGATCCTTCCGGACCGGGGGTTTTCCATTCGGCGCCTGGCAGCGCAGACGAGAGCTCACTTGCGGCTATTGCGCAGCAAAAGAAGCGAGTGAGCGAAGCCGTCGCGCGTGACCTTTCGATGGCGTCTTCGCAACGCCTTTTTTCAGCTGCGCTGAAAGCGGCATTGTTCCGACTTCGGTCATTTAGCACGCCTGCGGCGCGCATGCCCACAGGGCAGGCAATGAACAAGGGGCGACTTTCGCCTTCGGGCGAAAAAGTACCTTGTGAATGCCGTAGCCCGTCCGTGTGAGAGCAGGTCACTGTTCAAAACGGCAAATAAAAAAGCCCCGCCCAAATGGGCGAGGCTTTTTATTTGGCGCCTGGCAGTGACCTACTCTCACACGGGATCTCCCGCACTACCATCGGCGATGCTTCGTTTCACTGCTGAGTTCGGGATGGGATCAGGTGGTACCAAAGCTCTATTGCCGCCAGGCAAACTGTTGGGGAGAAGAGAATTCTCATCTCCCCGCAACTGGTAATTCTGTCAAGAATTTCTTACGTGTCTAACAAAGTTTTGGTGAAGTCAGTTTTGTGTGGGTGGTGCTTTGACGCGGAACCGAATGCGGGAGTGTACATAGGTACACGACCGTATCGGTGGAGTGTCAAAGTGCCGCTCACGCGGAACTGACGAAACCAAAAGGGCTTTGGTGTTATATGACCAAGCCACTCGGGCAATTAGTACTGGTTAGCTTCATGCATTGCTGCACTTCCACACCCAGCCTATCAACCTTGTAGTCTACAAGGGCCCTTACAACATTAAATGTTGAGAGATCTAATCTTGGGAGAGGCTTCCCGCTTAGATGCTTTCAGCGGTTATCCCTTCCGAACTTAGCTACCCGGCAGTGCCACTGGCGTGACAACCGGAACACCAGAGGTTCGTCCACTCCGGTCCTCTCGTACTAGGAGCAGCTTCCCTCAAATCTCTAACGACCACGGCAGATAGGGACCGAACTGTCTCACGACGTTCTAAACCCAGCTCGCGTACCACTTTAAATGGCGAACAGCCATACCCTTGGGACCGGCTACAGCCCCAGGATGTGATGAGCCGACATCGAGGTGCCAAACACCGCCGTCGATATGAACTCTTGGGCGGTATCAGCCTGTTATCCCCGGCGTACCTTTTATCCGTTGAGCGATGGCCCTTCCATACAGAACCACCGGATCACTATGACCTACTTTCGTACCTGCTCGATCCGTCGATCTCGCAGTCAAGCGGGCTTATGCCATTGCACTAATCTCACGATGTCCGACCGTGATTAGCCCACCTTCGTGCTCCTCCGTTACTCTTTGGGAGGAGACCGCCCCAGTCAAACTACCCACCACACACTGTCCCCGACCCGGATTACGGGCCTAGGTTAGAACTTCAATTACATCAGGGTGGTATTTCAAGGTTGGCTCCACCAGAACTGGCGTCCTGGCTTCAAAGCCTCCCACCTATCCTACACAAACATAACCAAAGTTCAGTGTGAAGCTATAGTAAAGGTGCACGGGGTCTTTCCGTCTAGCCGCGGTTACACTGCATCTTAACAGCGATTTCAATTTCACTGAGTCTCGGGTGGAGACAGCGCCGCCATCGTTACGCCATTCGTGCAGGTCGGAACTTACCCGACAAGGAATTTCGCTACCTTAGGACCGTTATAGTTACGGCCGCCGTTTACCGGGGCTTCGATCAAGAGCTTCGCTTACGCTAACCCCATCAATTAACCTTCCGGCACCGGGCAGGCGTCACACCCTATACGTCCACTTACGTGTTAGCAGAGTGCTGTGTTTTTAATAAACAGTCGCAGCGGCCTGGTTACTGTGGCCCCCACCAGCTCAGAGAGCAAGTCTCATCACCAGCAAGGGCGTACCTTCTCCCGAAGTTACGGTACCATTTTGCCTAGTTCCTTCACCCAAGTTCTCTCAAGCGCCTTGGTATTCTCAACCTGCCTACCTGTGTCGGTTTACGGTACGGTCAACTGTTACCTGAAGCTTAGAAGATTTTCCTGGAAGCATGGCATCAATACCTTCGTCCCCATGTTGGGACCCCACATCACACCTCAGGATATATGATCCCGGATTTACCTAAGATCACTCCCTACATGCTTGTACCAGCACATCCAACAGCTGGCGTATTTAGCCTTCTCCGTCCCTCCATCGCAATAACAGTTGGTGCAGGAATATTAACCTGCTTCCCATCGACTACGCTTTTCAGCCTCGCCTTAGGGACCGACTAACCCTGCGCCGATTAACGTTGCGCTAGGAAACCTTGGGCTTTCGGCGTGCGGGTTTTTCACCCGCATTATCGTTACTCATGTCAGCATTCGCACTTCTGATACCTCCAGCAAACCTCTCGATTCACCTTCGCAGGCCTACAGAACGCTCCTCTACCATCCAAAAAATCCGAAGAAATTTTGAATCCGCAGCTTCGGTATACTACTTAGCCCCGTTAAATCTTCCGCGCAGACCGACTCGACCAGTGAGCTATTACGCTTTCTTTAAAGGGTGGCTGCTTCTAAGCCAACCTCCTGGCTGTCTGGGCCTTTCCACATCGTTTCCCACTTAGTAGTATTTAGGGACCTTAGCTGGCGGTCTGGGTTGTTTCCCTTTCCACGACGGACGTTAGCACCCGCCGTGTGTCTCCCGTGCTCATACTCCTAGGTATTCGGAGTTTGCCATGGTTTGGTAAGTCGGTATGACCCCCTAGCCATAACAGTGCTCTACCCCCTAGGGCAATACACGAGGCGCTACCTAAATAGCTTTCGAGGAGAACCAGCTATCTCCGGGTTTGTTTAGCCTTTCACTCCTAGCCACAAGTCATCCCCTAATTTTTCAACATTAGTGGGTTCGGTCCTCCAGTGCATGTTACTGCACCTTCACCCTGCTCATGGCTAGATCACCCGGTTTCGGGTCTACTCCCAGCAACTATGCGCCCTATTAAGACTCGGTTTCCCTTCGCCTACCCTAGACGGTTAAGCTTGCTACTGAAAGTAAGTCGCTGACCCATTATACAAAAGGTACGCAGTCACCCATCCGAAGACAGGCTCCCACTGCTTGTACGCACACGGTTTCAGGGTCTATTTCACTCCCCTCTCCGGGGTTCTTTTCGCCTTTCCCTCACGGTACTGGTTCACTATCGGTCGGCAGAGAGTACTTAGCCTTGGAAGATGGTCCTCCCATGTTCAGACAGGGTTTCACGTGCCCCGCCCTACTCGATTTCACCTGTAATGCCTTTTCGTATACCGGGCTATCACCGTCTATGGCCAGACTTTCCAGACTGTTCTACTAAAACAATACAGGCTTAAGGGCTAGTCCCCGTTCGCTCGTCGCTACTTAGGGAGTCTCAATTGATTTCCTTTCCTCCGGGTACTTAGATATTTCAGTTCCCCGGGTTCGCCTCGTTACCCTATGTATTCAGGTATCGATACCGCCGAAGCGGTGGGTTTCCCCATTCGGAAATCCCCGGATCAAAGCTTAATTGTCAGCTCCCCGAGGCTTATCGCAGACTTACACGTCCTTCATCGCCTTCTGCCGCCAAGGCATCCACCGTGTGCGCTTAGTCACTTGGTCATATAACCCAAAACCCTCTCTCTTTGCTATTTTCCCGGACTCTGCGTTGGATCGCTCACTCGCAACGGTCACATACTTGCGTATGCTCCTATTGTCTCGTTCACGCTCCGCCTTGATTCCGAAAAAATATCTTCGAGAGCACTCCGCATTGACCATAGACATGTTGTATAAGCATGTCGATGATATTTCGAAGCAAGTTTTCAGTTAACCATGGAAAAGTTTTTACGCTTTTCCGGACTAACACCAACAGACATCTCAACGACTGAGGATGTCTGCTTTGCTGACACGTTTTTTGCGTCCATTCTGGACTTGGATACGTGAATAAAAACATCACGATCTGATCCGGTCTGAACCCAAAACGCTCTTGACAGAACTACCATATTGTTAAAGAGCGAGCGTTCCGCGAGGAACACCCCATTCGACTTACCCCGGCTGTGCATTTCGCTTGACCGTTTACGGGTAAATTCAAAATTCTCTGTAATTGCAACCTTTTGCCTGGTACCACATGGTGGAGCCAGGCGGGATCGAACCGCCGACCTCCTGCGTGCAAGGCAGGCGCTCTCCCAGCTGAGCTATGGCCCCATGTGAAAATGGTCCATACCAGGCAAGTGCACATCTTCCTCGACCTATGCGCCAGGATTGTTCAAGTTGTTCGATCGGCGAGGCGAAGCATATTAACAATATGCGAGTCTCGGCGATCGGGTGACCTGGACAATTCTGGTGGGTCTGGGAAGATTCGAACTTCCGACCTCACCCTTATCAGGGGTGCGCTCTAACCAACTGAGCTACAGACCCTCTTTTACTCGATCTTTTTATCCGACTCTGCGTTGCGCTTATTCTTCGCTCGGTCACGTACAAAAGTACGCTCCCTCGCTCATCTCTGCGCGGCGCCTTGATTCGGAAAAAATCTCTTCGCAAAAAGCCTCATTGAGGGTCAAAGCGAAGAGAAGACTTCGTTCAATCGGCCGGTTGCAATTTTTAAGGTAACTTGTGTTGGGCGCTCACATCGAGAAGATGCTTGCTCTTTAAAGGAGGTGATCCAGCCGCAGGTTCCCCTACGGCTACCTTGTTACGACTTCACCCCAGTCATGAATCACACCGTGGTAAACGCCCTCCCGAAGGTTAAGCTATCTACTTCTGGTGCAACCCACTCCCATGGTGTGACGGGCGGTGTGTACAAGGCCCGGGAACGTATTCACCGCGACAATGCTGATTCGCGATTACTAGCGATTCCGACTTCACGCAGTCGAGTTGCAGACTGCGATCCGGACTAAGATCGGCTTTCTGGGATTGGCTCCCCCTCGCGGGTTAGCGACCCTCTGTACCGACCATTGTAGCACGTGTGTAGCCCAGCCCATAAGGGCCATGATGACTTGACGTCATCCCCACCTTCCTCCGGTTTATCACCGGCAGTCTCCTTAGAGTTCCCACCATTACGTGCTGGCAACTAAGGACAAGGGTTGCGCTCGTTGCGGGACTTAACCCAACATCTCACGACACGAGCTGACGACAGCCATGCAGCACCTGTCACTGGATTCCCGAAGGCACCAATGTATCTCTACAAAGTTCCCAGGATGTCAAGGGCTGGTAAGGTTCTTCGCGTTGCATCGAATTAAACCACATGCTCCACCGCTTGTGCGGGCCCCCGTCAATTCCTTTGAGTTTCAACCTTGCGGCCGTACTCCCCAGGCGGTCAACTTAACGCGTTAGCTTCGACACTAACCCCTTAAATGGGGCCAACGTCTAGTTGACATCGTTTAGGGCGTGGACTACCAGGGTATCTAATCCTGTTTGCTACCCACGCTTTCGAGCCTCAGCGTCAGTTTTGATCCAGGAAGCCGCCTTCGCCACTGATGTTCCTCCAGATATCTACGCATTTCACCGCTACACCTGGAATTCCACTTCCCTCTATCAAACTCTAGCCGCGCAGTATCGAATGGCATTCCCAGGTTAAGCCCAGGGCTTTCACATCCGACTTACGAAGCCGCCTACACTCGCTTTACGCCCAGTAATTCCGATTAACGCTTGCACCCTCAGTATTACCGCGGCTGCTGGCACTGAGTTAGCCGGTGCTTATTCCTCGGGTACCGTCAAGCCTTGAAGGTATTAACTCCAAGGATTTCTTTCCCGATAAAAGTGCTTTACAACCCGCAGGCCTTCTTCACACACGCGGCATTGCTGGATCAGGCTTGCGCCCATTGTCCAATATTCCCCACTGCTGCCTCCCGTAGGAGTCTGGGCCGTGTCTCAGTCCCAGTGTGGCTGATCATCCTCTCAAACCAGCTACGGATCGTCGCCTTGGTAGGCCTTTACCCTACCAACTAGCTAATCCGACATAGGCTTATCTCAAAGCATGAGCTTAAATCAGAGGCCCACTTTGTTCCGTAGAACATATGCGGTATTAATCCGGATTTCTCCGGGCTATCCCCCACTTCAAGGCAAATTCCTATGCATTACTCACCCGTCCGCCACTCGTCAGCGCCCGAAGGCCTGTTACCGTTCGACTTGCATGTGTTAGGCATGCCGCCAGCGTTCAATCTGAGCCAGGATCAAACTCTTCAGTTTAAAGTTTTTCGATTTCCGACTTAAGCCAGACCCGAAGGCCAAACAGAAGTCTTCCATCTAAGTACTTATAGCTGAAAGCTGAACCTTGCTCCCGATTACATCTATCATAATTCAGGGCATGGTCGCTTTCGTTAATGGCAAATTCACCAACGCGAGCGCCCACACAAGTTACCTTATATTGTTAAAGAACATAACCCACCACAAAATGCACCACGGCTGAATCCCTTTCGGATGGCCGCTCCGGAAGACTCGATTTTCAGAATCTCCACCCGGTGCTGGGCGGGCCCGCCATTATATAGGAACGTCGTATAGACCGTCAATCTATATCCGGAAAAAACTCGTCGTCTCATTCCCGGCGGACTTCTTGCCGGCTGAAGGATCAGCCATGCAGGAGGCGCATTATAGAGGCCTGAACTTGTGCGTCAAGCACTATGTCACATATTTTTGAAATTAAGCCCGGCGGATGGATTTTCCAGCCTCGAATTCTTTCATTTTCTGCTCCAGGCGAAGCGCTATCCGGTCAAGCTGCAGGTCACCGCAAGCGCCGGGCGAAACCCGCTGGGCAAGGCTGGACGCCACATCCGGGTCGCCGGCCTGGTCCAGCGATTTCTTTGCTTCGAGATAGGCCGCCCGGAATGGCACGCCTTTGACCGTTTCCGCCAGGGCAATATCCGTTGCAAACATTTCGAGGGAAATCGCCCGCCTCATGTTCTCCTCATTGAATTCCAGCCCCCGGATCAGGGGCGGCACAATCGCCAGCGCCTGCAGAGCGGCCCGGATTCCCCGCAGCAGCGGGGCCTTGGTCAGTTGCAGGTCCCGCTGGTACCCGGACGGCAGGGACAGAACCGCCTGGATCTCCAGGATTGCCCCCTCAACGGTCGCCACCTTTCCGCGCAATAACTCCACCACGTCCGGATTCGACTTGTTGGGCATGATCGAAGAACCGGTCGTATAGCTGGCCGGCAATTTGACGAAATTGAATTCACTGGTCGTGAAGAGGCTGAGGTCCCAGGCCAGGCGGCGGACATCCTGCATGGCATGCGCCGCAGCCTGCAGCGCCATGATTTCAAATTTACCCCGGCTGTTCTGGGCAGCCATCGGGTTCACCTGGATCCGGCTGAAGCCCAGTTCTGCCGCGACGCCGTCGCGGTCCAACGCAAGGTTGACGCCGTAGCCGGCAGCAGTACCCAGCGGACTGCTGTCGACCAGGTCCAGCACGGTCGCTGCAAATGCCAGGTCGTCGGTGAACGCCTCGGCGAAACCACCCATCCACAGACCGATGCTCGAAGGCACCGCTCTCTGCAAATGCGTGTACCCGGGCATCGGTACATCGGCGTGCTGTGCGGCGCGGTCCAGGCAGGCTTGTGCGATATCGTCCGTCCAGGCCGATCAGCCTTTCCAGGCTGTCCTTCAGGTACAAACGGGTCGCGACCGCCACCTGGTCGTTGCGGCTGCGGCCGGTGTGTACTTTCGCCCCGATGTCCCCTGCTTTTTCCGTCAGGAACATCTCGATGGCTGAATGTCCATCTTCGAAACGCTGGTCCAGCACGAAGCTTCCTGCAGCAAATTCCTGTTGGAGTTGGTCCAGCAGCTTACAAAGGGTGTCGCATTCGGCTGCGGTCAAAATTCCTATGCGTTCGAGGCCGCGCACGTGAGCAGCGGTGGCCCGGATATCAAACGGAAACAGCTCCCGGTCGAGGATGACGTCCTCTCCGGCCATGAATTCCATGATTTGCTGGTCGACTT
>CAVOYQ010000007.1:0-248994 GCA_963700705.1 uncultured Gammaproteobacteria bacterium
CCGCTTCTGGCGTCGACGTCTGCTGCGCAGTGGCGATCCGGAATTCGGCAAAACCATCACCTTGTTGTCCGCGATCATTGACGATCCGCATGCGGCAATCGCTGATTTCATGCTTGACGTCAACGAGGGCGCTGGTCGGCGCTTGCGCGCAGCCCTGCGTGAGCTACCGGAAAGGCCGCCACCGTTGTACAGGATTGTCTCGGATGCAGAAATCGAGCCGGTCGATTTGACGTCGGAAACGATCGCGGCCCGGATGCGCGGTATCGGAGTGCCGCAGGACCAGATCGACATACTGGCCGGCGATCTGCTGGCGCAGCTCGAGAACATGGAGCCCGCCGAATTCGCGGACGGGGAGCGGTTCCAGGGTGGTGTTCCGGACAGCGACATTGGGTGCCAGCTGGTTCCGCCGCCGTCCATCGCGGTACTCGAGGCGGACTGGCACGCGATCTATCCGCTGGGCAAGCCGTTCTCGGTGCATCTGGCCCCATTCAGCGACGAGGACCCGTGGGAGCCGGAGATCGAGGATCGGTGGATGGCGTTTCTCGAACGGCACCCGGAAGCGTTCGACAGCATCGACATCCTGGACGACCTGGCGAGCGTCGTCCAACTGCATCCGGCGGGCGACATGCTCGGGGTTGGCGTTAGCCTGCAACAACCACTCGTCGAGCGCGCCGAACGCATTCTGTGCAAAGCCCTCGATGCAGCGGAAACCCTGCAGAATCCCCGGCTCCCCTGGCCCGATCCCCGCAACCGGCCGGCCCTGCGGTGCCTGTTCCGGGCAGTGATGCTGGCTGCCGAACGCGGCGACCGGGCCCGCGAGCGGGAAGGCATGGAGCGGTTGTTACGGCTCAACCCGGACGACAACCACGGCGTTCGCGGCATGCTGATGAACCTGTTGCTGCGGATGGGCGACGATGAGGCCGCACTGGCACTGGTCGGGCGTTACGCCGACGACCCCTTTCCGGAACTGCTTTATGGCAAAGCGCTCGCGCTGGTGCGGTTGGGGCGTGACCGGGAAGCAGCCGACGCGGTGCAGCGCGCGGTCGACGTCTTCCCGGAGGTTCGCCGCTATCTGATGCGTGAGCGCGCGGCACAACCGGCGATCGATCCCGTAGGCGTCAGATTCGGCGGCAAGGACCAGGCCTGGCTCTACCGCGACGCCATGCGCGATATTTGGCTGCTCGATCCCACGGCGTTAACCCTGGTGCGGAAGACCCGGCCGGCTGCAAAATAAAGGAATCGGATACAAATTCTGAAAATGTTTAGTGCCCCCTCACAAATGCTCCTCAAACCACCTGACAATCTCCACGTCTGAAGTCACCCGGTTCTCCATCTTGCCCCAGCCGTGGCCTTCGTCGGGGAACAGCACGTATTTCGACCGGCACGCCCCGCGCCTTCAGGTTCTCCACCACCTGCTCGGCCTCCACCACCGGCACGTTGGTGTCGTTGGCGCCGTGCAGCACGATGGTCGGGGCCATCACGCGATCGACTTTGTGGATGGGTGAGAGCTGCGCCAGCAGTTCTTTCTCGGTCACCGGGTCGCCGTATTCCACGGTGGAAATCGCCGCCATCCACGGCTCGGTGTTGGCGAAGAAGGTCTCGAAGTTAACCACCCCGAACAGGTCGGCGCCGGCGGCGAACAGGTCGGGGTAGTCGGTGAGCCCGGCCATCACCATGTAGCCGCCGTAGCTGCCGCCCATGATGCCGATGCGCCCGGCCTCGGCCAGGTTGGCCTCGGTGACGAACTTCACCGTCGCCTCGATGTCCTTGATGCCTTCAAAACGCAGTGCGCCGTTGTCGAGGTTGACGAAGGTCTTGCCGAAGCCCGACGAGCCGCGCACGTTGGGCGCGAACACCGCGATGCCACGGCTCAGCAGGGCCTGGTAGGTGGCGCTGAACGACGGCCGCGACTGGCCCTCGGGCCCGCCGTGGAAGCTCAGCACCATCGGCCCGGGGCCGTCTGCGCCTTTGGGCGCGTAGTACCAGCCGCTCAGCCCCAGTCCGTCGTGGGCCGTGTAAGTTTTCAGCACCGGGCTGACCAGGCTGTTCAGGTCAACACCCTTGTGCGGCGTTTGCGAAACCCGATTGAAGGCACCGCTGGCCGGGTCCAGGCGCCATACGTTGGTTGGCGTGGCAGCCCCCGAGACCGACATCACCACCTGCTGGCCGTCCTCCGAGGCCACCGGCCCGCCGGCGATCTCCGCCGGTAGCCCGGGCCCGGGTGTCATCGCGCCCGTGGCCGGGTCGAAGTACGCCAGCTCGCTGCGCCCCGCGGCGTTCCAGTTGAGCAACAACCGGCCATCGGCCAGATGGTCCATGCTGTCCAGTTCGGCGTCGTCCCGCCCGGCCAGGAACTCCAGTTCGCCGGCCGTGCCGTCGGTGATCTCCACCTTGGCCAGCGCGAGCATCTCGCGGTCGACATTGCTGGCGAACACTACGGTGTTGTCATCCAGCCACAACGGGTCTTCGGACAGAGCCACGCCCACGTGCGGGGTCAGCAGTTGCTCGGCTCCGTCCTTGAGGTCCACCAGGTAGAGGTCCGTGTTGCCGCGGCTGACCATGCGCCAGGCCACGGCCTGCGTGGCGTCCGGCGAAAGCTGGCACCGGCCGATGCCCTGGTTCTTCGCGATCAGGCGGTGTTCGCCGGTCCCGGTGTCGTGCAGCCAGCAGTCCATGCCGGCCTCGTTCTCCACACTGCTGGAGTAGCCCAGGTAACGCCCGTCGTCGCTCCAGCCGGTCAGCCAGTTGTTGACCCGTGCGCCGGCCGTGATCATCTGCAGCTCGCCGCCCGTTGCCGGCAGCAGGTAGAGCTGGCGGTTCAAACCGCCGCCCGGAGCGATGTCGACGGCGAGGGTGTCGTTGACCGGGTTCCACGCCACGCCGCCCACCTGGTCTTCGGAGTGCGTCAGCTGTTTCAGTCCACTGCCATCAGCATTCGCCATCCACACGTTGGGCACGCCCGAGGCGTTGCTGATGAAGGCAATGCGTTGCCCGTCCGGTGAGAACGTGCCGCCATAGGAGTATCCGATCGCACCCATGCGGGCGACCTGTTCGGCGAGGTCTTCAACAGGCTTCTGGGCGGGCGGCGGGGCAGGCGCTGCAGCAGTCCCGGGCTCCGGATCCTGGGTGCAGGCCACCAACAGGGAGAAGAGGGTGGTGGAAAGCAGTAAACGGGCAAATAGATGGCTCATGCGAGATTCTCGTTTGGGGTTATGGGGTTGTACTTGAAACGAAGTATAGGCGAAGGAATAAAGGGGCCGGATACATTCTCGGGATTCGAAACGCTCCTTTTATCTCAATGACGGGCAGGATAATTTCGCTTCATGACGGACATTGGAACGGTGAATGGTCAGTTCCAATGCCAACCCTAACTGTTCGAGAGCGTTTTCGAGGCGATCGATCCGGCATCGATGGTCCGGATCAAGCATGCGCCGGACGACTTTTTCGGTAACGTTCAAACGGTGTGCGAGATCAACATTGCTGACTTGCTGTTCCGCCATGGCCATGGCCAATGCGAGTTTGGCCGAAGTGACGAGATCCAGCGTCACGTATTGCTTGCCATTTGTTCCGGAGGGGGTAGGCGGCACCAGTTTGCCGGCAATGTATCCGCCAAGCGCTGATACCAGGCAATCACGGACAATCTCTTCAACACTTTCCTCTTCCCGTACTTCAGTAAGCGCACCCGGAACATCGGGAAATTCGACCAGTGTCACACCGTTTTGAATTTCAGTTAAATACGGGTAACTGAATCGCATTTCAGAAGTCCTCCGGATCAATGCCCAGGTCTCTTATCATCTTGCGCGCCAATCCGGTGCTGATGATTCCATGTTTTAACGTCGTGAACCTGTCACCAAGATGTAAACGTCCATGGCTGCCTTTGCCCTTTCTGGCGTCAAAATGAAAGTGCAGGTTATGTCTTTTCGCATAACGTCGGACGCTTCGGATGAATGATTTACTGTTCGTCATGATTATCGGACATATATGTCCGATTAGCAAGTTGCTGGGTTCATCAAATATTGCGTGGTGGGCGCCGCAATTGGGAGTAGTACGCTTCTGAAAATCAAGTCGGAAATAGCCGCAGCGATGTGAAAAGGAAATGGTGCCTGCCTATGGGGTTGCAGGATTCCTGCGAGTTGCTTTCATCTCCAAATCCCGATTCAGGTTTTGCATCGCCGCCCCTGTGCGTTCAAACTGGAAGCTCATCTCCCCGCACGGATTTTTCAGGTGGAACTGATAGTTTTTGACCTCGATGGCACGCTCCTGAACCAGGAATCCGCAATTTCTGACTACACCAGCGAAACCCTCAAGCTCCTCGCCGAACATGAAATTGCCTACACCGTCGCGACGGGCCGTTCGCTGCACAGCGCGCGGGCGATTCTCGAAGGGCACCGGTTCCTGCTGCCGCAGGTCTACAAAAATGGCGTGATGATCTGGCACCCGGAGCAAGGGCGGCTTTCAAGCGGGGCGCTGTTGACGGTGTCTGAACTCGACCACATCGTCCAGGCCTGTATCCACCAACGCGTATCGCCTTTAGTCTTTACGCTGGAGGAAAACCAGCGCAGCATCGTTTATCACCCGCCGCTGCAATCCGGGGTCGAGGAGCGGCTGATCCATAACCTCGGGATCGAAGACAACATCAGCGCGCGCCCCCTTGACGAACTGCCCGCCGACGCAATCATCACCCACGTCAACGCCATCGGCCACGGCGAAGCCATCAAGGCGGTGTTAGGCAAGATTGAGGACGAGCCACGCCTGGTGGCCTATTCCGGCATCGCCTGGGAAGGCAAGGACTGGCGCTGGCTCGACGTGCACCACAGCGACGCCAGCAAGGGCGGAGCCATCCGGGAAATGAAGGAGTTGCTGGGCATCAAGCGGGTCGTCTGTTTCGGCGACAGCGACAACGATCTCAGCATGTTCGAGGTGGCCGACGAGAGCTACGCACCGGCCAACGCCAACGCCGCGATCAAATCTGCCGCGACGGCCGTCATCGGGCACCACGACGAGGAGGGCATCGCCCGTTTTCTGCGGGAGCGGTTCAGGCTGTAGTGATGGGGTCAGAGTAAAGGGACAGAGTAAACGGTTAGTCTACAGGCTGGCCTCATGGTCTATTGATTTACTCGGTCCCTTTACTCTGACCCCATGGCTCATTTGATTTAAAATCGCAGTATGACAAACATCGCCGAAAGGCTGGCCAGGGTTCGCCAGCACATGTCCAGCCTGGGGCTGGATGCCTTGATCATCCCCCGCGCCGACGAGTACCTGGGTGAGTACATTCCCGAACGCAACGAGCGGCTGCGTTGGATCAGCGGTTTTACCGGGTCGGCGGGTGTGGTCATCGTATTGCCGGACCGGGCGGTGATTTTTGTCGACGGGCGTTACTCGGTGCAGGTCAGGAAGCAGGTTTCTGAAGACCTGTTCGAGGTGCTTCACTTGATCGAGACGCCCCATCTGCCGTGGCTGGCCGGGCAACTCCAGGCCGCCTCCCGGGTGGGCTGTGACCCGCGCATGCACCCCTACCGCTGGTACCTGGACGCCGAAAAAACGCTGGGTGAGGCCGGGATCGAACTGGTGCGGACGGAAGAGAACGTGGTGGATGCCTGCTGGGACGACCGCCCCGATCCGCTGGTTGCCTCGGCGCTGTTGCTGCCGGAAACACTCACCGGCCGGTCCAGCCTGGACAAGCGGCGGGAGATCGGTGCTGCGCTGGCCGGGAAGGGCGCGGATGCCGCCCTGGTGTTCGCGGCCGATTCCATGGCCTGGCTGCTGAACATCCGCGGACAGGACGTGCCTTGCCAGCCGGTGGTGCTGGGATACGGTTTGCTGTTCGAAGACGGCCGCGTGCAGTTTTTCACCGATCCGGCAAAAATCCCGGAAGGATTCGGGCCGCATGTCGGGGCAGGGGTCGAGGTGCTGCCCGAGGCCGCGGCGGCTGCGTTATTCAGGGCCCTGTCGGGAAAGAAGGTTCTGGCCGACCCGGACACGGCCAACGCCCACTGCCAGCTGGCACTGCTCGATGCCGGCGCCGGCTTGATCGCCGGCGCTGACCCGGTGATTCAGCCCAAGGCGTGCAAGAACCCGGTGGAAATCCATGGCATGCGCGAGGCTCACCGTCGGGACGGCGTCGCCATGGTCCGGTTTCTGCGCTGGCTCGACGAAGAGGTGGCGGCCGGCCGCCTGCACACCGAGGCCGCGCTGTCCGATCGCCTGTACGATTTCAGGGCCAAAGGTGACCACTTCCGCGGGCCCAGTTTCGATACCATTTCAGCGGCGGCCGTCAACGCGGCGATGTGCCATTACAACCATCTCAATACCCCGGAAGTGACCCGGCTGGCCATGGATTCGGCCTACCTGGTGGACAGTGGGGGCCAGTACCTGGACGGCACCACGGACATCACCCGCACCGTCGCGATCGGCCAGCCCGCGGACGAAATCCGGCGGCGCTTCACGCTGGTGCTCAAGGGCCACATCGCGCTGGACCGGGCGATCTTCCCGGCCGGCACGAACGGCACGCAACTCGACGTGCTCGCGCGGCAATTCCTGTGGCACGAAGGCCTGGACTACGACCACGGCACCGGGCACGGCGTGGGCTCATTCCTCAGTGTGCACGAGGGCCCGCACCGCATCGGCAAGCAATTCAACGGCCATGCGCTGATGCCCGGCATGGTGGTCAGCAACGAACCCGGTTACTACAAGGACGGCTGTTATGGCATCCGCTGCGAAAACCTGTTGGTGGTGCGCGAACGGCAGGTGGCGGACACAGGCGACGGACCACCGATGATGGCATTCGAGGCGCTGACCCTGGCGCCGTTCGACCTGCGCCTGCTGGAACCGTCTTTGCTGACGCCCCCGGAAGCCGACTGGATCGACAGCTACCATGAACGGGTGTTTCGCGAGCTCAGTCCGCTACTGCAGGAGCAGGACGCCGCCTGGCTGCGGCAAGCCACGCGGCGGTTGGAGCGCTTACGGGGTCAGAGTAAAGGGACAGAGTAAACAGCTAATGTACAGGCCGAGCACCTAGTCTATCAATTTACTCTGTCCCTTTACTCTGACCCCATTTAACTCGTCATCTGAATACACCGCTGCAGGATTTCCTGCTGCACGGCCTGTGGGTCACCGATGGTTTGGTAGAATTCGTCGATGTAGCCGGCCAGGCTCTGGCGCACGCTTGGTTCCAGCGCCTGCAGACCCGAAACCAGGGCATACAGGGTCTCGCGGGCCTGCTGAAATTCAGCGATGGAGGTCTCAACAAAGCGGTTGTTCTCGCAGAATCCCTGGTACAGGCGTTGCCGGACGTTGCTGATGCCCAGTTCCGGATCCGGCATCGCATAGGGCGTGTGGACGAACCCGGACATGTCGAAATCGTAGGGAATCGCCAGCAGCGGACCGGCATCTGTTCCGAACAGTGCATAGTTGTGGCAGCACTCGCCTTGCGAACCGAGGATCGGTGAAAAATCCGTGTTGCCGACCAGGTACTGGAAGATCGTGGTCAGGTTAAGGTGATCGGCCTGCAAGGCGCCGACCCCTTCGGGAAAGATGTTCAGCTTTTGCATGTCCAGGCGGTCGGCCAGGCGGTCCTCGTGCTCAATCAGGAAGGCGCTGCGCACCATGCGTGGCCGGCGATTCTCACTGTCTATGTAGGTGACCTCGAGCAGGCGCACGCGGAAACTCTGATCGGTCAGCAGGTTGAGTATCCGGTAGGCCAGGTATTCCCTCAGCACGCTTTGCTGGTAGCGCCCGGAATCCTTGCAGTGCACGACCATCTTCAGCTTGTTCTGCTGGTCGAACAGCGTGCCCTCCACCTGGGATCGTTTGAAATTCAGAAACAGTGGCGGAAAGTCGCAATTGTTATGCCGGAAGTTGCCACGGGCGCGAACCTGGACGTCCAGTTCAAACGCAGCGCCATCTGCCCCCTTGAATGAAAACCTGCCCGGGAATTCCCGGTCCTTCGGCCGTTCGTTGATCAGCCGGGCGAACGGGGCGGTGATTTCCACGCGTAGCGCCGCATCATCCTGAAAAAGCGGGTCGGGTGGGCCGGCATGGGCGCCCGGCATGGCCAGAACCATAAACAGGATCACGAAAGTTAAATGAAAGCGCTTCTTCAGCATTTTAGGTTCAGGGTCAGTCGCCAGGGTCAGTCGCCAGAGTCAGCCAACAGGGTCGGCAAGTAGGGTAAACCGACAGGGGCTCTCATAACAAATGGGATCCGACCGCTTTATTGGGGCGATTCACTTTGTTGTTTCCAACCCCGTTTCCGTGGGCGCACCCAAAACCAGGCCGCGGCGACCAGGAAGCCGAACGCCGTGTAGCACAGCATGAAAACCCAGGGCGGCGCCTGGAAGTACAGGACCGTTTCGACCCAGTGCGCGATGAAGGATCCCGGGTAGCTTGATTCGCCCGCCCGGGTGCGCAGCGTCATTTCAAGCGTGGTCAAAGGACAGATAACGCCCAGCCAGGACTGGATGACAACCACGCCAATGGCCGCGAGGTGGGTTATCCGGAACCAGAGAAGCCGAACCCAGGCCCACCCGAGCGCGCCACCCAGCAGAATCAACACCAAACCGGACACGACAAAGACGACAAAAAGCGCGTGCAGTAGCAGGACTGCATCTGCGGCTAGCTGAATGACGGTTGACGATTCCATGAGATCCAAACCGGAGCGGGCCCCAATTTTACTCATCTCCGAATAAACGTTCCAGGTGGTTTCCTTCTGCAAAACCACCGAACGTAAAGCAGCATGTAAAGCGTACAGAACCGGGGAGTTCCAGCTGCAATCCCTGCCGGGTTGAGCCAATGACGCTTCCGCGGAAACGTCATTATGTGAAACACCAAAGGGCTCCGACCCCACTATATCTGAATCATGTCAAGAACTTGACCGGTCGTTAAAGATTATCCACAACGTTCTTTGATACCCTTCCACCCATGCTCATCTACGCAGACCTGAAATCCTGGCAGCGCAACCACCGCGCTACCTTCTCGCCCGCGCTGTCGTTGCGCACCCACCGCGCCCTCAGCTGGCTGGGCCGCGCCGAACAGGAAACCGCGGATGAAGACGCGCGCTTCCTGTTCCTGTGGATCGCCTTCAATGCCGCTTATGCCAACGAGGCCCGTGAAAGCCTGGACTTTTCCGAGCGCGGGCTGTTGAACCAGTTCCTCCAGCGCCTGGTCGATTTCGATCAGGAGCGCCTGTTACACGAAATCGTCTGGGAGCAGTTTTCCAGTTCCATCCGCGTGCTGATCGACAACCAGTACGTGTACCAGCCGTTCTGGCGCTACCACGCGGGCCTTATCACTGAAACGGAGTGGAAGGAGGCGTTCGAGAACAGCAAGGCCGCCGCGCATCGCGCGCTGGGCAGGATGGATACGACGAAAGTTCTGGGCATCATCTTTGACCGGCTCTACACCCTGCGGAACCAGATCGTGCATGGCGGCTCAACCTGGAACAGCAAGGTGAACCGGGCCCAGATGCGCGACGGCTGCAATATCCTGGGCAGGCTGGTGCCGGTGATCATTCACCTGATGATGGTGAACCACGACCAGGTCTGGGGAGATGCCTGTTACCCGGTGGTTGATTAAAGGCTTAGGAGCTCAATTTCAGGGCCAAAATGGCTATACCAATTATCAATCTTAAAGGCAGGTGTGGCTTAGAGCTGATTTTTACCGTTTACCCCTTTTAAACTACTGCTGATACTCCGGCCCGCCGGATTTTTGCATTAAGGAACCTCTGATTAATTATGCGCGGGCGCGACGGCGTCTTTGCGGGATGCTCCGGTCCGCTTTTGGTGAGCGTGATTGGGTTATTCCCAATGAGCGAATCAAAACGGGGCGGCGCACGTGCGACGGCTTCGCGGCCGTACTCCTTGCCTTGCAGGCAAGCCGTGTGGCCACTCGGGCCTGCACTCGCAAAGGCCCGTCCCGTAGGGTTTCGCCGTAAAAGCCGCATCTCGCACACAGCCCGCCTCGGCCATAGCGATGGCTATGACTGCTCGGCCCGCTGCGCACAATCTGCGGCTTTTGCGGCAGAAACGCGCTCCGTGCATAATTGATCAGAGGTTCCTTAAGATAGATGGCGAATGAACCTGCACGTGATCGCCTGAAACACCGGCGGAGAAGCTCAAAGATCATGACGAATCGCGCATGCTGTGTCCTTGCGGCACTATGCCTGTTAACCCTTTTGCCGCTGAATGGCGGCGCCGCCGAGCGCGCCCGTGACCTCGGTATTCCGTTCGAAGGCATGCCGGGTCCGCTGAATGCTATTACCGATGTGCCGGGCGTTACCGTCGGGCATGCCACGATCATCGAGGACTACGAAAACGGCAGCGCCGCGCGTGCCGGCGTCACTGCTGTCCTGCCGCGCGGCAAGGACTCGATCATGATGCCGGTGTTCGCCGCCACCGCAGTGCTCAATGGCGCCGGCGAGATGACGGGCAACATCTGGGTCGAAGCCTCCGGTTTTCTCGAGGGACCGGTCATGCTGACAACGACGCAAAGCGTCGGCATGGTGTTCGAGGAGACGATCAAGTGGCGTGTCAATCATGGAGAACGCGACGTAACGGGTTATGCATGGTCCGATCCCGTTGTCGCCGAGACCTGGGGCGGCCAACTGAATGACGAGAATGGCTTCTATGTTCGTCCGCAGCATGTTTACGCAGCGATCGAGTCGGCAAAGACAGGCCCGGTAGCCGAAGGCAATGTCGGCGGCGGCACCGGCATGGTGTGCTATGACTTCAAGTGCGGGATCGGCACGGCGTCCCGTGTCGTCGAGACAACGGACGGCAACTATACCGTCGCCGCGCTGGTGCAGGCGAACTATGGCTGGCGCGATATCCTTTTGATAGCCGGCGTGCCGGTCGGTAAAGAGTTGCCGGTGGCCGACGTGGCCGATGCCCGGTTACCGACAGACGACGAGATGGGCTCCATCATCGTCGTCATCGCAACGGACGCACCGCTCCTGCCCCACCAGCTCAAACGGCTCGCGACGCGGGCGGGGCTTGGCATCGCCCGCGCCGGCGGAATGGCGAGTAACGGTTCCGGCGACATCTTCATCGCATTCTCGACGGCTAACAACATGGAACTGCGTTCCGGAAAGAATCTGTCGGCGCGTTTGCTTGGCAACGAACAGATCACACCGGTCTTCACTGGCGCGGTGCTCGCCACTGAAGAGGCGATCATCAACGCGCTGGTTGCGGCGCGTACGATGACCGGCTGGCAGGGCAACACCGTCGAAGCCATCGATCACGAAGCGTTAAGGGCCGTGCTGCGCAAGTACAACCGCCTCAATGAGCAATAAAATGAACCTGACCCCCTGGAGACCCGGCACGATGCGACATTCCCCACTATTTTTCCTGGCGTTCCTGTTATGCCTACCGGCTGTGTTGCAGGCGGAAAGCCCGGCCAGGCGTCCCATTGCCATCGAAGACATCTACCGCATGCAGGATGTCTCCGAGGTGCAAACCTCGCCCGATGGCAATTGGATTGCCTACACGGTGACGGCCGCCGACCGGGAATCCGATGAGTTCGTCAGTTCGATCTGGATGGTGAACTGGGAGGGTACGCAGAATGTTCGCCTGACCCATGGCAAGAATTCGGCGTCTTCGCCGCGCTGGAGTCCGGATGGCAAGTACCTGGCCTTTCTTTCATCTTCGGGCGATGAAGAGAACACCCAGCTATGGCTGCTGGATCGTCGCGGTGGCGATGCAGTTGCGCTGACCGATACGAAGGACGAGTTGTCCGACTATCGCTGGTCGCCCGACAGCCGCCGACTGGTGCTGGTGATGACCCCCGGCGACGAGGTCAAAAAGGACGTTGCCGTCACGGACCTGGCCACACCCCGGTTCGGGAACGATCCCCCGATCGTGATCAGTCGGCCCGATTTCAAGGCCGATATCGACGGCTATCTCGATGCGGATGCTTATACGCGCCTGTACCTGCTGGATCTGCAAAGCCGGAAAATCGAGCCGCTCACCGACGGTGACAACGCAAATGACGCCTCGCCGGCGTGGTCGCCCGATGGCAAACGCATTGCCTATGCCCGCAACCATGGCGGCGATCCCGAAGCGACCGGCATGACGGATATCATGGTCATCGATGCCGAACCCGGCGCCAGTCCACGGCAGTTGGTTCGCGCCTTCACACCCGACGGCCCGCAGTCTCACCTGGAGTCCCGACGGGAAACTGCTGGCCTACCTGGTCGGTCCCGAACCCCGGTACTACGCCTACAGCCAGGACCAGCTGGCGGTTGTTGCCGTGGCTGGCGGCACGCCGCGGATACTTGCAGAGGAACTGGACCGCAGTGTGATCGCACCTGAATTTACCGCTGACGGCAAGGCGATCACCTTTCTGTTCGAGGATGACCGGCATGCCTGGCCGGCCCGGGTCCCGGTGCAGGGTGGCCCGGTCAAAAAGCTTACCGGGCCCGGGTTCGTCGCCATTGAGCATTCCAGCGCCAACGGTCACACGGCCGTGATCGCCGCCAATGACCAGGTCGCCGCTGAAGTGTTTGCGTTGGAAAAGGGCAAGCTGCGCAAGCTGTCGGCCCACAACGATGCGCTGCTCGCGGAGATTCAGCTGGGGGCCGTGGAAGACATGGACTTCCAGAGCAAGGACGGCACCGGCGTGCATGGCCTGATGATCAAGCCGCCGGGCTACGACGCCGCCCAAAAGTATCCCACCATCGTCTGGATCCATGGCGGCCCGAAAATGCAGGATGATCATGCGCTGCGCTTCGATCATTATCCGCTGCAAATGGAGCGGCAGATGCTGGCGGCCCAGGGTTACGTGGTGCTGGCCATCAACTACCGTGGCAGCTCGGGCCGGGGCGTGGCTTACCAGCGCGCCATTTTTGCGGACTGGGGCAACAAGGAAGTGGACGATTTACTCGCCGGTGTGGACTACGCGGTGGCCAAAGGTGTCGCGGACCCGGAACGCCTGGGTATCGGTGGCTGGAGTTACGGCGGCATCCTGACCGATTACGCGATTGCCTCCGACACCCGCTTCAAGGCGGCCGTGAGCGGCGCCGGAATGGCGCACTTTATTGCAGCCTACGGCGGGGACCAGTACACCATGCAGTACAACCATGAGCTCGGAGCGCCGTGGGAAAACACCGGGGCCTGGGTCAATATTTCTTACCCGTTCTTCCACGCCGACCGGATCAGGACTCCGACGCTGTTCATGTGCGGGGAAAGTGACTTCAACGTGCCGATCATCGGCTCCGAGCAGATGTACCAGGCGTTGACTACGCTGGGCGTGCCGACTGAACTGGTGGTCTACCCCGACCAGTTCCACATCCTGACGCATCCCAGCTATGTCCACGACCGCATGCTTCGTTTCTATGACTGGTTCAACACATACCTGAAGGCGGACTGAATGATGGTGAACCGAGGCCGGCTGTGGGGGAAGCCCGTTACCCGGTGGTGGATCCCCTGACTTCAATCCCGCATCTCATACTGCCCATTCAAGGCATACACATGCCCGCGCCACACCCGGTCGAACTGGTCGGGGTTGGCCACCGGCGCCATGATCAGCTTGCGGATCAGCTCGCGTTGGGCGCCGGTGTTGCCCGGCTTGCCGTGCAGCCCGGTGGCATAGGCTGAGAAATCCCGCACAAACACGTCGAATACCTGGTTCAGAAGATCCCGGTCCGTGCCTTCCATTCCGGCATTTTCAAGGACCAGGTGTCCGTAAACGATCAACGTGAATAACTCCCCCATGCTCAGCATGTAGTCGATGTCGCGGACCTGCTTCTCATCCGGGCCGGCGGTGATCAACAGCTTCCTGAAGCCCTCGATCTGCGCTTTGAACACCTCGATGTTGGGCAGGTCGAAGCGGTCGTAGGTCTCGCGATAATCGTGGAAGTGAATCTCGCCCAGCCCCTTGGCCGGTCCCTGGTGGAACAGGAAGGTATCGTCACTGAGGTCGGTGCGCCGGGGGATTTCCGGGTAGTCGACCGGGGCGAACAGGTAGTTTTTCAGGAATTTCACGATCAGCGCCATGTTGACGTGTGCGGTGCCCTCCAGTTTCGGCAGTGCGCGGATTTCCACCGCTGCAATTTCGAAGAACGGTTCGGCTTCGAATCCCTTGGCGGCGATCACGTCCCACAGCTCGTCGATGACTTTCTCGCCCTCCATGGTCACCTTCATCTTCACGATGGGGTTGAACAGCAGGTAGCGGCGGTCCTCGAGCGAGGCGCAGCGCAGGTAGTCCACCGCGCGGCAGGAAAACAGTTTCATGGCCGCCAGGCGGCAATACGCGTCGGTGAACAGGCGTTTGACCTGCGGGAAGTCGGTGACCTGCTTGCCGTAGAGAACCCGGTTGGCGGCGTGGTTGATCGATTCGTACAGCGCATGGGTGCACAGGCCGATCGAGCCGAAGCCGAGGTTAAACTTGCAGTAGTTGATGGTGTTGAGCATGTCGTCCCAGGCTTTCTGGCCGACGCTCAGGATCTCGTCGTCGCTGACCGGGTAGTCGTGCAGGCGAAACTCGGCCACGTAGTTCTGCGCGTCGACGGTGTTTTTCACGCACTCGTACTTTTCGTGTTTCGAATCGACCACGAAAAACACGTAATCGCCGGTTTCGCTGTTCTTGCCGAATACCGACACCAGCGCCGCCTCGTTGCCGTTGCCGATGTAGTATTTGCTGCCGCGCGCGACGTAGCCGCCGCCGGCCTGCGGGATGAGTTGCATGCTGGAAGAGTAGATATCCGCGCCGTGCTCGCGTTCCGACAGTCCGAAAGCAAACACCGCGCCTTCTTTCAGCAGTTGCGCCGCCCGTTGCTTGACCTGTTCGTTGTCCCCGTTGAAGATCGGCCCCAGCCCCAGCATCGAAACCTGGAAAGTATACCAGTAGGTGATGCCGTAAAAACCGGTGATCTCGGCAAATTCCACGTTGCGCAGGGTGTTCCAGGCGGCTTTTTCGCCATAGCCCTCCGGCGTCATCAGGGTGGCCAGCACCTGGCGGGATTTCATGAAGTCGACGAAATCGTGGTTCCAGGTTCTGGCGTGCCAGTCCTCTTTCAGGCGCTTGAGGCCCCGGGCTTCGAACCAGCCGGCCACCGCTTCCAGCATGTCGTTGGTGTGCGAATCGGGATGGTGACCGCGGTAATTCTCGGGATTGAACAGGAACATGCATTTCTCCCGGGAGTTTAACCCAGACGCGTACCTATTTCAGCGTTACGGTTTTCTCGAACGGGATCTTCTTCCTGGTATACCCAAGGTCAAGTTCCCGCTCGTAACTCACCGTGATGACATAGTGGCCACGGGACTGGGTCACCTTGAAGCTGTCTTTCAGGTCATCCAACTGGTTGATGTAGAGCTGGTTGCCGATGGAACTCTCAACGGCGCTGATGCTTTCCAGGCGCTCCTTGTTGTTCAGGTCCACCACGGTGTCCAGGACTGTTTTCACGGTGGAGGATTCGATGTACTGCGGGACGTACTGGATGCCGATGAAGATGCCGTAGCCAAGAATCGCGAGGGTGATGATGAGCCCGATTGCGGAACCGCCTTGTTGCCTGCTTTGCATGGACATATTGATCTCCCTTCAATATCCCTGATTATAGTTCCCGGCGGGATTTTTGCGCCAGCGGGTTTTTCCGGTCGAATGGGCAATGAGTAAATTTGGGGTCAGAGTAAAGGGCCAGAGTGACCACTCTGGCCCTTTACTCTGACCCCCTTTTCGCCTTACCTGCCCGATTTCGTGATATTGATATTGCCGTTCAGGGTTTTCAGCTTGATCACCGGGCCGCCACCGTTGATGTTGGCAACGATCACGCTCTCCACTTTGACCTCGACGCCATGCCGTCCGTCCTCGCGACTGATGATGGGCCTCGAGGGTTGGACGTCGACTTCAAAGTCCGAAACGATCTCGCCCTCGGCGCTGTCGATGTGCAGCTCTGCGCCGGTGTTGGCCGGCAGGCCGAGGTTCAGGTTGCCGTTGACCGAGGTGAACGACATGGCCTGGTCGGCGCTGATGCCGGTAAAGCTCACGGTGATGTCCTCGTTGACCGATTCGGCAATCACCGAGCCGTTGATTTGGGTTGCGGTGATCGGGCCGTTGACGTTTTCCAGCACCAGCTTGCCGGTGATGTTGCTGACGATGATCTCACCGTCATTGACGGTGCTCAGTTCCAGGTTGGCGTTGCGCGGCACGCGGGCCAGCACGGCGACCTTGTTGGCGCGCCAGTCCGTATCGACGCTGATGGTGTTGTCGCGTTCCTCCACTTCGACGGAATACGCGCCCGTTTTCAGCGTCTGGGTGCCGGATGGCGTAACGATATTCCGCGTGCCGTCCAGCACGGAGACTTCAAACGAAGCGTCCTGGCGATCTTCGCCGACCACTTCGATGCGTGCGGAAACGATGTTGATGTCCACGTTGACGGGTTCACCCGGGCGCGACAGCGGGATGTCGATCACCTGCGGGGTGTTTTGCGCGACGGCCAGGCCGGTGACGGCGGTCAGCAGCACGGCCAGGGCGGTCTGAATTAACTGGGTATTCATCACTTACTCCTTTAATTTGCTTTTTGAATTCGGATGTCACCATTCATCGAAGAAATGGTGAACTTCGGTCCGCCGGCGCCGAACCGCACGCCGGCTTGTTGTTCGATCCGGTACTGGTGACGCCCGCCGGACTCGAAGTGTTCCACCGTGGCTGGCAGGGCCAGGCCATCGACTGGCAACTGGGTCAGCATGCGGCCGTTGAACAGGTCCATCGTCAGGTCGAATCCGGAACCGTCCGGCAGTTCCAGTGTGATGTCGCCGTTGATGGTCTCGATGTGGCAGTCTTCCCCGGGGGAGGTATCAAATCCGAGGCTGACTTCACCGTTGACGCTGTTCAGTTCATCGCAGCTGTGCATACCGGCGACCACAATCGGGCCATTGACATTGGCGGCGCTGACACGGCCCGCGATCCCGGCAACGTCGATGCGCCCGTCGTTCACGGTGCTGACGTCCAGTTGCGTGTCCACCGGCGCGACCACGTCAAACCGGTATTCCACCCGGCATTCCCGGCACCGGTTCCGGCCGTGCCAGTTACGGTCGCGATTGCCCACGTAAAAGGCCACGCCGTCCTCGCCGGCATCGGTGGCCAGGTTCAGCGTCTCGAACGAGCGGTCGAACCGCGCCTGGTCCGGTGCGGAGCGCCGTTCCTCGATGGTCACGACGATCTCGCCGGGCTTACCGGGCCGCACACGCACGTCGCCCCAGATGTTTTCGATTTCCAGGAGCGGATGGCTGGCGGTCACCGGGTAGGTTTCGCTCCAGGTCCGGTTCTGTTCGATGCGCTCCGCGGCATTGCCCGTACTGACGAGCAGCAGCGCAGCCGCGGCGATGAGGTTCCGGTTCATACGGCTTCACTCCCCAGGGATTTTTTCACGTGGCGGACCAGGTCCGGGTACAGCCGGTTTTCATTGGCCAGGCGCAGCAACTGGCTGAGCTGCTGCGGGTTGCCGTTGCGCAGCACCAGGTCGACCAGCGCCAGCTGCACGATCGGAGATTCGGCGCTCTCCAGCAGGCCCATCAGTTCGCCGCCCACCGTTTCGGAATCCAGTTGCGAACCCAGTGCGTCGATGGCGGCCGAGCGCACCGACAGTGAGGGATCCTCGGTGGCCCGGAGCAGCAGGGCCTGGGTGATCTGGTGGTCGTTGTGCGCCAGCGAACCGGCGTCGTAGACCCCCAGCAGGCGGGTGCCCGGGGCGTCGTTCTGCAGGCGGTCCAGCACCAGCTGCCGGTTGAGCAGGGCGATGTTGTCCTCCAGGGCGGCCAGCCGGGCGGACTCGGCGCCGTCAGTTTCAACGGCCAGCCGGGCGACGCCGAAGCCGATCAGCAGGCAGGCCGCCGCAGTGACCCAGCCTGCGTTGTTGCTCAGGCCCAGCCAGCCGCGCAGTCGCGCGCTCCAGTGGCGCGAACCGGCTTTTTCCAAGCGGTCGTAAAACCCCCGGCGCAGGCCGGCCGGCGGCTCGGCCCGCGGCAGATCGGACAGCGCCTGCCACAGCTGCTGTTCGCCGGGGTCGCTGCTCTCAAAGGGCAAAGTAGGGTGGTTTCGGTCAGGCATCGAGTGGATCTCCATTCAATTCGGCAAATACGAGGTTCAGCTGCTGCATGGCCCGGTGCATCCGCACGCGCGCGGTACTGGCTTTGCAGCCCAGGGCCTGGCCGAGTTCTTCGAACGTCGCGAACTCGAAACGGCCCAGCCAGATCACTTCCTGGAACGGTTCCGGCAGCCGGGCCAGGGCCTTTTCCAGCAGCTTGATTTTTTGCACCCCGGCGGCGTCGCGCTCGGCCGAGTGGTGGTCCACCAGCTGCGCCTCGGTGTGTTCGTCCAGCGTCGCCATGTTCCGGTGGCGCTGGTTGTTACGGAAGTAGTCCAGCGTGGCGTTGCGGGCAATGTTGAACAACCAGGCCTTGAACGTGCCCTGGTGGCGGAAACTGCCGGCTTTCCTGAGTACCTTGATGAATACCTCCTGCACGACGTCCTCGGCCTGCGCCGGGTTGCGCGTCATCTGCAGGCAGAACTGGTACACGCCCCGGTGGTAACGCTCGAACAGCGTGCCCAGGCAGGACGCGTCGCCTTTGGCCACCCATTCAATCAATTGTTCGTCGGATACTGCCTGCATGATGATTCCTGCTTCACTATCAATAACGACTCGGCGGTTTTGGAAACGTTACATGATTTCCGGCAAAACGGGTGCCTGTAGTGGCCAGAAACGTGCGGCTTCGCCGAATACTTCACGGGCGCGGGCAGCGTGGCGGCCCCGCCATGGTTCAGCGCCGGGAAACGCTCCGGCTTGATTCCGGCGGCCAAACGGCGGAATAATAAGCGTGAAAAAGGCGTATTGAACAGGGACGTGTCATGCGCACAAAAGGGAAAATCAGTCACTGGAACGAGGAAAAGGGCTACGGTTTCATCACGCCCGCCTCCGGCGCCAAGCAGGTGTTCGTGCACCTCAGCGCGTTCAGCCCGGCCGCTGACCCCATCATATGGTTGTTCTCGAAATTGTCTGCTATGCTTAAATCATTGAAGGATGTGCCTTAGGCGCATATTGGGCTTCAATTGCAACAAACGGACTTGTTGCCTGGGGAGCAATCCCACAGGGGAGGGAGCTATCATGAACAAGGGTTTCTGTTCGCGCAGGGCGTGGCTCATTGCCACCTGTACCGCCCTGTTTCTGTCATCGACAACGGTTTACGCGGCCCCGCCGGGGCTGATGCTTGTCTACGAGCAAACGCAGGACATGTTGCCTGTGCCGGATCATTTTTCGGTCTCGGTTTACGAAGACGGCGTGGCGCTGATCCATTACCCGGAGTACATGGAAAAGGCCGGCGACTACACCGTGCAGCTGACGCCTTCCGAGGTACAGCAATTACGCCTGTTGCTGCAGCATCCCCTGGTGCAGGGTTTCAATTCGGGGCAAGCCAAACAGCAGAAGAAAGCCATCGACGACCAGTCGCAGGAATTGTTTGCGATTTCCGACGACAGCTGGTCCAACTTCGAAATTCACGCATCCGGTGCCGGAAAAAGCATTCGCTGGGCCAACCTGTCCATTGACAGCCGGCGCTACCCGGAAATCGGCGTGTTCAAAAAACTCGCCGAGATCGAAGCGGAACTGCTGCAACTGGATCAGCACCCCACTGCCGTCGCAGTGGTTGACTGACCTGGCTTGGCCCGCCACATAAACAGGATTCAGGGGATAAGTGTGAACAGACTCAATTTCTCAACAGGGACCGATATGTCCCTGATCAGTCGTGCGGGGCGGACTGCGCTCGCACTGGTTTTTTGCTTTTCGATGACACTCAGCCCGGCGCTTTGGGCGGGAGCCTATATTTTTGCGGAGAACTACGGCGTAAACATCATCCTGCATCCCACGGGCTATACCGGGAACGGCGGGGTTGTGAACCTGGGGGTCTGTATCAGCCCTTCTTCGCTGAATGCGCAACAGCTGGTGATTCCGGTCAGGAACAACATCAGTGTCTGGAACGAGCTGCAGCCCATCGCCAATAACGTTCAAGCGGGCGTGGTGAACGGCATCGACGCGGAATCCGTGCTGTTGCACGAGATGGGCCATTGCATCGGGCTGGCGCATGTCAACGCGGCCTCGGAGTCCGGGCTCAGCGATGACAACTACACCAAGGCCACCAAGGGCGCGAACGACGCCTTCGACGTAAACAATGGGCCGGACAATATCGCCGGCAGTTTCGACGATATCCGCGGAGACGACGTGAACCTGCATTGGTTCAACCCGGCCAACGACCCGTTCCAGCTGCCCATCCACACACCGGTCGACACCACGCAGTACCAGCGTGATACCGCCTTCCTGCCTCCGGGCGACAGTTTTGCGCAGAATGCTTCGCGCGCGTTGGCGCCGGCCATGGGCTACCCCAGCTCCGAAGCGGTGATGCAGCAGGGCACCTACTACGGTGAGACGCAGCGTGAACTGCTCAGTGACGACGCCAGCACCATCATGCTGGCCGCCAGTGGCGTCGATGAGCGCGCCGGTACGTCGGATGACTACCAGATCGTGCTGAGTTACGAGGGCATCACCACGGGTTCCAACTGCGACATCACGGTCATCATGGAAAACCTGGACGGCGGCCTGGCGTATTGCAGCGTTGGCGGCAGCTACATCAATGCCGACCACATCCGGATCACGACGGCTTCGATGCACCTGGGCACCGGCTACACCTATTTTTTCAACACCGAGTTGCGGGACGGTGGCGGCGGCAGCAATCAGCCGCCCGTGGCCGGTAACGATTCCGGCAGCGTTGCCGAGGACGGTTCAGTCGATATCGCGGTGCTGGGCAACGACAGTGATCCGGACGGCGATTCCCTGGATGTAACCGCCGTCAGCAATCCGCCGCATGGCAGCGCTTCGGTCAACGCGAACAACACGGTTCGCTATGTGCCGGACGGCAACTACAATGGCGCCGACAGCTTCAGCTACACGCTGTCCGACGGCAATGGCGGCACCGACACCGGTAACGTCAGCGTGACGGTCAACCCGGTCAACGACTTTCCGGTGGCGATTAACGACAACGGCGTGATGACCACGCAGGGAACGCCGGTGGATATCGACGTGCTGCTGAACGACAGCGATGTGGATGGCGATGTGCTCAGCGTTTCCGCGGTCGGCAACGCAGCCAATGGCATCGTCAGCAACAAGAACAGCTACGTGACTTACCAGCCGAACGCGGGTTTCACCGGCCAGGACAGCTTCGGCTACACGGTATCCGACGGCAACGGCGGCAGCGACACGGCGACAGTCAGCGTCGATGTCCAGGCGGCCACGCCGGATTACGCGTTGGCCGATTACAGTACCGTGCAGGGCACGCTCAACGGCAACTACACGGCCACGCGTGCGGCGGGCGGCGCCGTCGAGTCGATCACCGAGACCCATTCCGGCGGCAAGCCGAGTCATCGTTTCGACAGCCTCGAGCATATCTGGCAGTTCAACCTGACCGGCGGCAACCACAAGTTCAACCTGGCCGCGCAGGGCGACTTCCCCAACGGTGACCTGGACAGCGGGTTCGAGTTCCAGTGGTCGACCAGCCCCAATGGCGGCTGGCAGACCATGCTGACCGTTCCGGGTGGTACGAACACGTACGATATCGGAGGCGGCGTGAGCGGCACGGTCTACGTGCGGGTCATCGACAACAACAGCGGCCAGGGCAACACGGTATTCAGCACCATTGACGTCGATTACATGTATTTCGACGGTGGTGCGCCGCCGACCGATCCGCCGGCCCCGGCCAGCGGCCCCGGTCCGGGCAACAACGCCACCAATGTTCCGGTCAATGCGACCCTGAGCTGGATCGCAGGCGCGGGCACGGACGAGCATATCCTGTATTTCGGCACCAATGCGGACCCCGATAGCCAGGCGGCTGTCAGCCCGGCGCCAACCGGAAACAGCTATGATCCCGGGGCGTTGGCGACCGGCACCACCTATTACTGGCAGGTCGATGAGCTCAACGCGATAGGCACCACCAAGGGCGCCATCTGGCAGTTCACCACCAGCAGCGTCAGCGGGCCGACGCGATTGGAAGTCGGATCGATCGTGCTCGGCACGGCAAGTGCCAGCAAAGGCCTCAAGAACGGCCAGGCGGTCGTGACCGTGGTCGATGATCTTGGCAACGCGATCAGTGGCGCCACCGTCTCGGGCACCTTTACGGGCAGCTTCAACCAGACGGTTTCTGGCGCTACGGTCGGCAGCGGTATAGCCACGCTGACCACCAGCAATAATCCGCAGAAGCGCAACATCTCGTTCACGTTCTGCGTGGTTTCCATAAGTAGCGTTGGGGGGCTGACTTACAACCCGGGCGCGCAGGAGTGCCAGACGTATTGATTCCCTCCAGTCTCCGCGATTGACATGGCGCGGAGATTTTCGGGGTCAGAGTAACTTCCCGGACTTTACCTGGATCACTCCAGGCGGGTAATTACTCTGACCCCATTTATTTCGGTACAGAATCGTTATGCTTTCGTGATAAAGCCGTGACAACTCCCCGGTAAGGTCAGGTCTCAATGGGTTCCAACCCATAACCACCCGACCACTGGAATGAAAGGAGATGATCACGTGAAAAGATTTATTTCGAAAGCTGCTCTGCTGGGCGCCGTCCTCACCGCCGGCGCCATTGCCCTGACGCCCGCCGCGATGGCGGCCGACAAAGACCGCATGTACCGGGTCACGATCACCAATGCCCTGCTGGGTCAGCCGGTCGCACCCTCGGTTATTGCCACCCACACCGGCGCGTTCCACCTCTTCGAGCTGGGGCTTGCTCCGGTGGAAGGAGATCCCGGCTACGATGACTATTTCGCGCTGGCCACAATGGCGGAAACCGGCTTTCCCTTCCTGGTGCTGAACCAGGTGTCCGCTTCGGCCGGCGTCTGGGAGGCTGTGGTGTTAGCGACGGCTCATACCCCGCCCGTCCTGTTCCCCTCCGAGTCCAATTCCACCACCATCAGCGCCTCGGGTAACGCCAGGTACCTGACCGCCGTGGCCATGCTGGGGGCAACCAACGATGCTGTCTACGCCGTGCAAGGTGTGCGTTTGCCCAATGGCATTGGCGACAGTGTCCAGGTTTATGCCAACGCCTATGACGTCGGCAGCGAGGCAAATGCGGAGAGTGCCGATACGGTGGGCGCACTCGGCGCCAGCGACGACAACCCGATGACGGGCGAAGGGATCAATGAGAACGGCGAGGGCTACATCCATGTGCATGCCGGCATCCACGGCGTCGGTGGCGAGGGCGGTCTGGACCCCGCCGTGTTCGACTGGCGAAACCCGGTGGTCGAGGTAACCATCGAGCGCATCCAGTAACTTGCCAAAAAGGGGTCAGAGCCTATGTTAGAAATGGGCTCTGACCTCCCTTTTTTAGCAGGCCGGTAGCACCCTGCTTCGTTTGGTATCATGGGGTGACACCCCTTGGGCCCACTGTCAGCTGATTTACGAGATTCGCCCTACTGATCTTTTTACTGACTTTTTCGAACCTTGCTTTCGCCCGGGACTACCTGGGACGGCCGTGGCGATCGCATGCCCGAGCGGTATTCATGCACAGCGAACTGGGTGCGCAGATCCTGCCGGAGGGCTGGCACAACTGGGATCGGAAAGCGAACGAAGAAACCGTGTTTTATGCCGAGTATGACAACTCGGGCCCCGGAGCATGGCTGAGGTGCGTGAGCGAATCGAGACATCCTTTTAAATACAATCCTCGAAGGAAGCCTTACCCTCACCCAGCTGCCTCGCCGCACGCACGGCTCCGGGGCCGATTGGCGCGGCATCCGTACCGGGTTTCGATGTGGCGGCATCATAAGCCAGCACGAATTGTTCCGGCGACAGCGCCATCACGCAGACCAGCGTGGCGCGGCCGAATGCCGCCTCAATCGTTTTCGCCATGGTTGCGCCCACGTAGTAAAACGGCTGACCGGTGTCACCCGTGAAACCCAGGGTATAGATGTCCCGCAGGCGCCGGTTGCTGTCGCCCGGCTGGCCCAGCACTTCCGCGGCATAGCCGACCATGCGCAGATTATATTTGACCCTCTGATAACCCTTGACGGCGAAGTCACGAAACAACGTGGCCAGGCTGCCGTTACCGGTAACCTCCCGGCTGTAAGCGACATATTCCGCGGTACCCTCGGTCAACAGGCTCATAAACAGGTAGTCTTGCGCCGCCGCGGGGGTCGCGATGATTTGCATGTCTTCGTTGAACGGCGCGAAAAATGCGTACTGCAGGGCGTGGTAGGTTTCATGCGCGGAGAGTATCTTGATCGCGTCAAATTCATCCTCGACCGAATCCGCGACACAGGGCACGTCGATGAAGAATGCTCCATCCATCGAAAATCCGCCGCAACTCAGGCCCGCTGTTATGGTCTGCCAATTCATGGGCGATCCTGTTTGGTTCCGGTGTTGCCGGCCATCGCGAGGGTTGTATAAACATATCAGATTTTTGCCTGCCTTGGTCCCCGCGGAGCCCTGCAGGTAAGCCTTTGCTGTATGACAAACGGCACTGAAAAACTGCAGGACACAGGTGTACATTGTCGGGGACTTTCAAAATGACGGAATGACCCAAATGCTTCGCGTCCCGATACTCTTCTTGTTGCTGGCTTCGACCGCTGCTTATGGTGACCCGCTGTGGCAATTTTCCACCGGTGGGATGATTGCCGGAAACCCCGTCGTTCACCAGGACTCGGTCTACGTGACCGGTGGCACGCGCCTGCACGTGCTTGACAAGCAGGGAAAACTTGAATGGTTTTACGACGCCGGGGCGCCTTCCCGCAGCACGGTAGCGATAGCTGGAGAACACGTTTTCGTGCTCGCGGACAATGGCCTGCACGCCGTGGATGCGGAGGGCAACAGGCTATGGCTGTTTGAGACACGGGACGGCCCGCTTGAAGTGGAGGGGGCCACTATGGGTTGGGGGGAAGGGAAGTTTCCGGATCCGTGGGCCCAGTACCGCTCGGCCCCGTTGGTCGTCGGGGACAGGGTCGTTTTCGCCAACCAACAGGGAACGTACTGCGTGGATATCAGGACTGGCGAGCCGCTCTGGCACACGGCGACCGGCGTCACGCACACGCGGCCGGCGTTCCATGAGGGCATCGTCGTGGTCGGAAGCTGGGATAACCGGCTGTATGGACTGAACATCAATGACGGCTCGATCGCGTGGAGCGTGGCGTCCCGGCTGCCGGGTGGCAAAATGGCCGGCTGGCTGGGCTGGGAGGGGTTCAACCTCGATCCTGTCATCCACAACGGCGTGGTCTACGTGGGCAGCCGCGGGACCCATTTCTATGCCATTGACGCGAAGACCGGAATCGAGAAATGGAGCTGGAAACACCCGACCTCCTGGGTCGGATCACCGGCAATTGTCAGTGACGACGTGATTTACTTCGGCATGTCGGACGGCAATTCGCTGATCGGGCTGGAGACCCGGATGGGCAACCAGTCACTGCTGTTCCGGGATGGCTTCTATAATTACGCCCGCCCGCAAGCCAGCGATCACGAGGTGTTCCTGGCCAGCCTGTCCGGTGAACTGTTCGCGGTTGACAAATCGACCGCGCAGGGCAGAAAGATCTTTTCAACCAGGGGCAGCCAAACCAACCTGGCGGAATTGCAGAGCCCGACCGGGGGACTGAAGTTTCTTTACAGCGTAGAGGTTTATACCCACGAAAACGAGACCCGGGATGTCAATCGCATGCTGTCCCTGCTGGATAGCCTGCTGAGCCTGACCCTGGATGAAGATACACTCTATGCCGGCAGCGCCAACGGCAATCTGTACGCAATTTCGATACGCTAATGGAGCCCTGTTCCCTTCGCCATAACGCGGCGATCAGGTGATGCAGAAGCCCGCGTTCGAGCACAGACAAAACGGCATATCTCATCTATGCTTGATAAATTCATGAGGGCCGCGGATTCCCCGCAAACAAATTCCAACTCCGAGGATACACAATGTCCAGTTTCCGGCCACTATCGATAGTCTTTTGCCTGTTCTTTGCGGCAGTCCTTGTTTCCGCCTGTTCCGAATCGGAATCTCCGCAGCCTCAACCGGTCTCGCAGGACCTCATTGCCATGAGCGCCGGCGAAGCGCCGGTCGGGCAACTTGATAATTCCGTGATGCCGCGACACTACCGCCTCGAGTTGACGATTGATCCGCGCCAGGACCGTTTCTCGGGGCAATCCGAAATCGATGTCACCTTCAATGAACCGCGCGACCAGTTGTGGCTGCACGGCAAGAATCTCGAGGTGACCGACGTGTGGTTGAGCAACGGCTCAAACGAGCGCATCTCCGCCACCTACGAGGAAAAGCTGGAATCCGGCGTTGCGCTGATTACCCTGGAAAAGCCGGTTGCGGCGGGTGACGCCACCCTGCACTTCAGCTACAGCGCGCCGTTCAACACGTCCACCAACGCCCTGTTCAAGATCGTGCGCGGGGAAGACGCCTATGCCGCCACGCAGTTTGAGCCGATCGCGGCGCGGCAGGTATTTCCGGGCTTTGACGAACCCGGTTTCAAAGTGCCTTTCGACCTGGCCCTGGTCACGCCCGTGAATGATGTGGCGGTCACCACGACACCGGAGAAAACGCTTACGGAACTGGATGACGGGATGGTCCGCCGGACTTTTGAAACCACCCGGCCGATGCCCACGTACCTGCTGGCTTTCGCCATCGGGCCCTACGACCTGGTGGATTACGGCATGATTCCGCCAAACGAAATTCGCAACCGGCCCGTCCCGCTGCGTGGCGTGACGGCAAAGGGCCAGGGCGAGCGGATGCGCTACGCACTGGACCAGACCGGTGGGATACTGACGGCGCTGGAAGAATATTTCGGCATGCCTTACCCCTACAGAAAACTGGACCTGATCGCGGTCCCCGAGAGTTTTGGCGGCGCCATGGAAAACGTCGGCGCCATCACCTACGACGAATGGCTGGTGCTGATGGATGAAAACTCCTCGCTGGACCAGCGGCGCGCGACGGTCGCCGTGCAGGCCCACGAAATGGCGCACATGTGGTTCGGTGACCTGGTCACACCGGACTGGTGGACCGATATCTGGCTGAACGAGTCTTTCGCCACCTGGATGAGTTACAAGGCTGCAGACGCTTATTGGCCGGAAGGCCAGTACAACCGGTCGACACTGAAAGGGGCCCTGGGCGCCATGCAGAACGACTCCCTGGCCGCGGCCCGTGAAATCCGCGAACCGATCACCAACAGCGACAACATTACCGGCGCGTTCGATGGCATCACCTACCAGAAAGGCGGTGGTGTCCTGGCCATGCTGGAACGGTATATCGGCGAAGAGGGCTTTCAGAAGGGCATCCGCCTGCACATGGAGCGGCACGCCGATGGCAACGCCAATGCGGACGGATTTATCGCTTCGGTAGCCGAAGGCTCCGGTGTCGGCGAAGTTGATGCGGCTTTCAAATCCTTCATCGGGCAGCCGGGTGTGCCCCTGGTTTCGATTGAGGTCAATTGCGCAGAAGGCCAGCAGCCGAGCATTGATGTGAGCCAGTCGCGCTACGCCCCGCTGGGTTCGGTCATTGACCCTTCCGCCAGTCAATGGTTGATCCCGATGTGTATCAGCTATGACTCGGATGGCGCCCGCAAGAGCAACTGCACCATGTTGCGCGAAAGTAACCAGACCATCATGCTGGATTCCGACACCTGTCCCAGCCAACTGCTCCCGAATGCGGACGGCGCCGGTTACTACCGCTTCACGATGAACGAAACCTGGATGGATGGCCTGGTTGAACGTGCTTCCTCGTTGTCTGCACCCGAAGCCCTGGTGCTGGCGGACAGCCTGGACGCGTCGTTCCGTGCCGGCCAGACCCGGGCCGGCAGTTACGTACCCGGCATGGCCACGCTGGTCAACCACCCGGACTGGGATGTGGCTGAATCAGCCATGGACAAGCTGGAAAGCAGTATCAATATCCTCAATGTGGAAGAACAGGACCAGGTGTCATCAGGCCTGGGCAACATCATCAAGCCGCGCTATCTGCAGCTGGCGGGGGCCAGTGACGAAGGTTCAGAAATTCTGCGACAGCGCATGCAGCGCTTCCTGGTTGTCGTCGCAAAGGACCAGGAACTGCGGGCCCCGCTGGCTGAACAGGCGGCGGCACGGATCGGCCTGAACGGCGAGCCGGATCCGACCGCCGTTCCGGTGGATGAAATGGAAACGGCCTTCAGTGTCGGCGTGCAGGACCTGGGCGAACCCTTCTTTGACCTGCTGTTGGCTCAGAGCCTCGCTTCGGAGGACCCGGCATTCCGCAATGCAGCGTTCGGCGCCCTGGCCCGGGTGGAAGATCCCGTATTGATCAGGAAACTCCAGGCGGCGATGCTGGATGGCGCATTCAATGGCACCGAACTTGTCGGTATTCTGTTCCGGCAGATGGTTCGAGGCGCCTCGTCGGAGCTGACGTACGACTGGCTGGTCGCCAATGATGAGGCCATCATCGGCATGATTCCCGAGCATTTCCTCTCCGGCGTGTTTCCGGGCCTCGGCAGTTATTTCTGCAGCGACAGCCGGGCTGATGAGTGGGAAACGTTTGTCAAATCGCGCGCTGACAAGCTTCCCGGCTATGAACGTGAACTGGCCCAGGCGACGGAAAGCATCCGGCTGTGCGCCGCGCTGAGAGGAGCGCAAGGCGCGGACTTGCTGACAGCTCTTGAGGCTTACCGGTGAATCGGGCGTTGACGTAACGGGCGGGATTTAAACCAGGATGGCCTGGACGGCATCAAAACGAAAAGTTTTTACCCGGACTGAAGGAAAATAATTTGAAAAACGCTTTCAAGGCAATCGCCGTTTTACTCGTGACATTCTGCTGGCTGCCGCTGGCCTTGCCCTTGCATGCCGAGCCCATCGCCAACGTTAAGGGGCTGCCGCCCGGCGAGATCCTGGTGCTCGGCACGCGGCACCTGTCGGACATCAAGGGCAAGTATGATCCCTCGATTTTGACAGCGCTGATGGAGCGGCTGGAGCAGTTCAAGCCGGACCTGGTCGCGGTTGAAGCATTGCGGGGCCAGGACATCGCGGCCATGGAGCTGCAACCGGCCCGGCACAGCGAGGCGCTCAACCCCTACGCCTACTCGCAGCGCGCCATGGGCGGCATTGCGCAGGCCGAACTGGCGATCAACTGGAGCATGGCCCAGGACGCCGTCGATGCAGGTATCGTCGTGGCCGAAAGTGATGATTCACGAACGGATGCCATTCTCCATTACCTTGCCGCCTATGACTACTATTCGGCCCTGCTGACCTGGTACCGCGGCTCAGACGAATTCAAAGCGGCATTCCCGGAGAAAAACAAGCAACTGGCTGAAGATTTTGCCAGGCGCCTGGAAAGTACCAACGAGTACTATTCCATCGCGCTACCGCTCGCGGCAAAGCTGGGGCATGACCGGTTGTATCCGGTGGACGATCACTTTGAAAACGGCACGATGGAAGCGGCCGTTGCAAACATGCCGGGCGGCTGGGATTCGATGATGCCACTCTTCGGCGACCTCGAGAACCACCCCTACCTGGTGGAACAAAATTCACGCTTCGATGAAGCCGCCGAAGCCGGTGACGTGTTGCCCTATTACCGCTGGCAGAACCTGCCGGAAACCGGTGTCCGGGATGAGGCCTTTCAATGGGACCCGTTGATGAGCGGCGATATCGAATCAAGAATCGGGTCGGCGCGACTCGCCGGATGGGAGGTGCGGAACCTGCGCATGGCTTCGCACCTGTCGGAGCTGATGATCGCAAACCCCGGCAAGCGCGTTCTCTATATTGTCGGCTCGGGCCACAAACCCATCCTCGACCGCCTGTTCAGCGGGATGAGCTGGATCCGGGTGGTGCCTGCGGCGGAGGTGCTGGGCGCGGAGCCGTAAGCAGCGGTTATAATCAACCGCGTTCGCAGCTATCAACAACAGGCAAACCGGCCGGTGAGGGTTCTCCATATTTCAAGCGCTGAAGTGTTCGGCGGGATCGAGACGATTCTTGTCTCGCTGGCCCGTCACCGGGCGCTTTGTCCGGAAATGGAGCATCACTTTGCGGTTTGCTTCGAAGGAAAACTGAGCGAAGCGCTCAGCGGTTTCGATGTTCCTCTCTACCCACTCGGTGCAGTGAGACTCAGCCAGCCCTTTTCCGTGCTGCGGGCGCGCCGCGCGCTTGTCCCGGTCATCAAGCGAAGCCGCTGTGACGTAGTCGTCTGTCATGGTCCAAGGGCGATGGTCTTCTTCGCCCCGGTGGTGCGGGCTTCGCAAACTCCGCTGGCCATGTGGGTGCATGGCGTCAAGGAAGGCCGTCACTGGCTGAACGGCTTGCTGCGGAGGGTTCCGCCGGACCTGGCGATTTGTTGCAGCCGGTACACGGAGCAAGCTTTCGCATCGCGGTTTCCGTCGGTCGGGAGCAAGGTCATTCACGCACCGTTTGCAACGGCCGGGGACGGGACCGGCGAGTCCGCAAGGTCCGCCTTGCGCCGGGAGTTAGACACGCCGGATGACGCCACCGTCGTGGTGCTGGCCAGCCGGATGGTGCCGCTCAAGGGACATCTGCGGCTCATCGATGCGCTCGCCGAACTCAAGGGTATTGAATCGTGGCGGTGCTGGATCGTGGGTGGAGCGCAAGCCAGGGAAGAGCAGGCCTATTTCGGTGAACTGCAGGCGCGAGTGCAGACTGCGGGCCTGGCCGGCCGGATTTGTTTCACCGGTCATCGTTCCGATGTTCCGCAGGTTTTGGCCGCAGCAGACCTCTATTGCCAGCCCAATCTTCGTGCCGATTCGTTCGCGATGGTTTTTATCGAAGCCATGCTGGCCGGGCTTCCCATCATCACCCCGGCAATCGGCGGTGCGCCGGAAGCGATCGACTGTGACACGGGAATCCTGGTTCCACCGGACGACCAGCGGGCCCTGGTGGCAGCACTTCGTTCCTTGCTGACCGATCCCGCGCGGTGTCACCATCTTGGCGGCCGTGGGCCGGAGCGGGCACACCAGTTGTGCGACCCGGCTTCCCGCCTGCACGACCTGCACATGACATTGGCTACCCTGTTGGCATCAAGTTCCGCAGTGCAATCGGAAAACCCGCGCACCCGGGGTCAGCGTTAATCGAACGAATAGCGTTGCAGATAGGGGTAAGCCTTCATTCTGTGGATGATTTCAGTACGCACCGGTTCGGGCCAGGCGACAATTTTTCGCGGCTCGCTGGGCCGTGTATGAACGATTCCGGCGCAGGCTTCAAGGTAATCGCCCGACGGCTCCACGCCGAGTTCCCGGCAGATTTCCGCCAGCCGGCTGACAGGGTCTGATATCAGGTCTTCCAGGTATACCGGCAAGAACGCCAGGTCCGGATATTCCCGGATTTTCTGCAACTTGTCCGTCAGCGCAAAATACTCGCGGCTGATCCGTTCAAGCGAGACTCCGCGCCGCAGCGAGCGACGGGCGATCGTATCAAACGGGTTGCGGATCACGTGAATGACCCGGATCTTTGCCCGGGCGGTTCGCTGCAGTTTTGCGACCAGTTCAGGCCTCGAGTGCAGCCATTCAACGCTCTGCGCACTTCGGGACTTGTCGCCGATGACTTCGATCCGTGTGAACCGCCCCTGCCATTGGCCGGGTACGGCATACACATAACCGCCACCACCGGGTCGCTGACGGGCGGCGGCCCGGGCCGAGTTGCGCAGCAGTAATTGAAATATCTGCTGCCGCGAGAAAGGCAGCGGCTGCAGGTATTTGAAAACGTTCTGCTGGTTGGCGATAACCATGTTCGGATGCGCGTCGAGCAGGGCGCCCAGAAGCGTGGTTCCGCTGCGCCCGATGCCGGCGAAGATGACCACGGTGTGGACGGCGGAAAAATTCTCAGCTCGGGAATTGCCGCCATACGATCTGAAAAAATCCGGTAGCAGGCTGGCGTAATCGGGCGCATTACGAACCACGCGCGCGTAGCGGAGGTAATCCCAGGCTTCCCTGACCCGGCCCATGGTGCGATCAGGCCACTTCAGCGCCGTTCGAGAGCCAGTGCGAAAGGTCGCGACCGATCAAATCCTGCAACTGCAGGATGTCCTCCCGGAAATCATCGGTCAGTTGTGCCCGCACACCGGCCGGCATTTCCGGCGTGCCGATGATACCGGGCTGGACCATGGAGATGATCCGGTGTCCAATCTCTTCCGGCATGAAATGTTTCAACCACTCCTTCACCGGGTGCTGCTTGGTCAGGAAATTTTGTACGCGGGGATTAACCGGCAAACCCGACTGGTTGTGACGCGCCGACACGTCCGGCTGGAAGGAGTCGTCGACCCGGAGAAAGCGGAACAGATCAGCCAACAGCGATAACGGGGATGCGACCAGGTCTTCGTACAGGTAAACCCGGACTTGTGTGCGGGGGAAGCACTGGTACCAGGGTTGCAGGTGACGGGCGTAATACCCCCTGGAGCGCAGGTGCCAGTGAAAATAGAAACCCGCCCGGATGCGCCCGGGCTCAGCGTCCAGCGCCTGCTGGAATGACTCCAGCGTTTCAAACCCGTCCCGGCGAAGGTGCATGTAAGCAGAGTACGCGCGATCGGCGGGGTGGCGAAGGATCGCGACGATCCGCGCAGCGGGAATCTGCCCGGCCAGCCGCTGTGCGGTGCCCTCGATGCCACCGAGGTAGATGGTGGACGCCTCCCCGCGTACGGGCTTGTCCCCGGCCCCGCTGAACAGGGCAAGATAGGCTTGTTCGGTCGTAGTGGTCTGTGGAACGATCCGCGCGTCGCCGCGTCCGGTGAATTCGGGCATCCGGCCGGCCAGGGCAAAATACTTGGGTTCCTTGACCGGGCTCATGAAGATCTGCGGATGCTGTTTCGCATAGTGATAGAGCGACGTGGTTCCGGACTTGCCTGCGCCAATCAGGAAAAAATTGGGCCAGTTACTCACTTTCCGGAATTCGCTGCCATGGTGTTCAGAACGGCTTGCACCACCATTTCATCGCCCTGCTTCAGCCCGGTGCGCGTAATAGTCCCGCAGCAGGTACCAGGCGGCTTTCTTCTCGCCGCTTTCCGACAGGATTCCTTTGCGGTTCCAGTAATCCTGGATTCCGGGCAAAGGTCTGCGGGGTGAACGGAAATCCTTCAGGATCCATGGCGTCATGCCGCGCACGAAGCCCATATTGTCGATCATGACCAGGTTGTTCTCGTACACGGCGGCCTGGTATTCCTCGCTCCAGCGCTGAGCGGCGTCGCCGTGCAGGCCTTGCAGGGCGCCGCCGCCAAATTCACTGATGATCACCGGCTTGTCGTACTGCGATTGCCAGTGCAGCTGCGCACAACTTTCCGGTGTGCCCCCGTACCAGCCGCAGTAGCTGTTGATGCCGATCACATCGACCACGGCGGCCAGTGGATCGTCGATCATTTTGCCTCCGGCCGTGTCGCTTTGCGTATCCAGCGCGGCCGTTATCAGCCGGGTGCCGTCCAGTTCCCTGGCGCGGGCCGCCAGGCGGGACAGGAAGCTCAGCCGTTCATCCGAAACCGGCGTTTCATTGGCGACCGACCAGAGCACCACGGAAGCCCGGTTGCGGTCGCGTGTAATCATCTCGTCCAGTTGCTGCTCGGCCTTTGCGTAGACTTCGGGGTCGCCGAACATGACCGTCCAATAGACCGGAATCTCGGACCAGACCATCAGGCCCAGCTCGTCGGCCACCCGCACCATGTTTTCGTTGTGCGGGTAGTGGGCCAGGCGCACGAAGTTGGCGCCCAGTTCTTTCACCCAGCCCAGCAGCTGGCGGGCATCGGCTTCGCTCCAGGCGCGGCTGCCGCCCGCGGGGGTTTCTTCATGCAGGCTGATCCCGCGCAGGAACACGGATTTGCCGTTCAGCAGGATTTCGGGACCGTCGACCGCGATGTGCCGGAAACCGATCCGGTCGTGGACAATCTCGCCGTTGAAACGCCAGGAAACATCGTAAAGCAATGGCGACTCCGGGCTCCACAAACCAGGCCTGGCGGCGATCGAAAAACGGGCGAAACCCGATTCATCCGGCACCACCGACTCCCGCACGGAGAGTGCGTCGATTTCCACTTCGACCGGGTCGCCGGCACCAGTGACCTGCACCCAGCCTTCGATCTGCCCGGCATCCGACAACTGCAGTGAGTAGTCGGCCAGGTAATTTGCCGGTAAATCGAGCAGGCGCACGCTGCGGGTGATGCCCCCGTAGTTCCACCAGTCGGTGTTGACCGTGGGAATGTTGTCCCGTTCGCGACGGTTGTCGGCCTTCACGACGATGAAATTATCACCGTCTTCGACCTGGCCGGTGACGTCGAATTGAAAAGGCGTGAAGCCGCCCTCGTGTTCACCCACCTTGACGCCGTTGACGAACACGATAGCCCGGTAATTGACCGCGCCAAAGTAGACCAGGTAGCGCCGCCCCGGCTGCTTGTTCAGCGTGAAGTCGCGTTGGTACCAGACGGTGCCCTCGTAGAAGAACAGCTCCTTTTCCTGGCTGTTCCAGTCGCCCGGTACGCTGAGCCGTGGCGAAGATGCAAAATCGTATTCAATCAGTTCCGATGGGTGCTGTTGCCTGCGGTTTACAAAGTATCCGTTCGGGGATGGTTCGTAACGATGGTTGTAGTAGCCGTTTTCGTACGGGTCGATGATGCGGGCCCAGGCGCCATCCAGGCTGATGCCGGCTCTCGCACCCGGGTTTTGTAACAGCGGGGAAGCCGCGCAAAGTTGGCTGAACAACAACAGGACGAAAAGCAATCTCATCCGCACATTATAATGAAATGGCCTGTTTCAGGCCTCGTTTTCGTCCCGTACGTCAACCACGCAACAGCTGTCATCTGAAACCTGTACATGCAGGACGATGGGCTTGCAGCACACCTGGCAATCCTCGATGTACTCCTGCTCATCGACCGATCCATCCAGCAGGATGCTGATGACCTCACCGCAGTAGGGGCAACGGATGTCGGCTTCCTGGAGCAATTCCATGTTCATAGTTACCAGTTTACTCCCAAATTCGGGTTTGGATGAAAGGCCGGGTCAGCGTTTGCCGCTTTCGGGTACACTTCGGGCTGAACATCAGTCGCGCAGCTGACAGCAAGCCCGGTTGCCGGGAAATTGACTTGTGTATGGCCGACCGGGCAATCGGCGGTTTATGCTGTCTCATCGATGATCGATGAGGGCGACATGAAAAAAGAACCATACGATGCCGTAGTCGTTGGGGCGGGCCACAATGGATTGGTAACCGCGTGTTACCTGCAGCGCGCCGGGCTCAAAACGCTGGTGCTTGAGCGCAACGGCCACATTGGCGGTGCGACCACCAGCATTCCACGTTACAAGGATTTCATCTACTCGAACAGTTCCTATGTTTGCAGCCTGTTTCGCCAGGAAATCGCCCGCGCGCTTGAACTTTACAAATACGGTCTGCAGATTATTCCCTATGCCGGCGGCGCCCAGATCATCAGGAAGGATGACGGCGGTTATGACTGCCTGGGCGCGTATTGGCATGAAGAGGCCAACCGGCGGGACCTGGAGCGTCTGTCAAAACGTGACGCCAATGCCTTCGAGCGCCTGAACCGGGATATCTACCGGCAATGCGAATTCATCAAGCCGCTGCTGATGCGAACGCCGCCGGATCCGACCTCGTTCAAGCCCCGCGACCTGATGGAACTGGTCTACCTGGGCAAGCGTTTTTATGGTCTCGGCAAGGAGCGGATGCACGAAACCATACGTTTTTACACGATGAGCGTAGGTGATTACCTCAACGAGTACCTGGATAACGGCGCGATCAAATCCTACATCGCCGGCGGCGCGACCGTCGGCACGGCGCTCGGGGTCTATTCCCCCGGAACCGCCTACATCCTGCTGCACCATGCGATGGGCGATATCGACGGCACCGTCGGGGCCTGGGGTTTCGCCCGGGGCGGCATGGGCGCGGTTGCGCAGGCGCTGCACGACTCCCTGCTGGCTTCCGGCGGCACCGTTCGCGTGGATGCAGGCGTGTCGGACTTCATCGTCGAGCGCGGCAAGGTCAAGGGTATGCGGCTGGAGAATGGCGAAACCATCGAGGCCGGGCTGGTGGTCTCCAGCATGGACGTGCGCCGGACCTTCAATGCCATCGGCCCGGATGAACTGCCCGCCTGGGTGGTCGACCGGGTCAGAAATTTCCGCTTTCGCGGCTCATCGGGCAAGGTCAACATCGCCCTCGACGGGGTGCCGACCTTTCATGGCATTCCCGAAGGTTCGCCCTGCCTGACCGGCGACATCCACATCTCGCAGGACCTCGATGAGCTGGAATCGGCCTACGACGACTGGAAAGCCGGGCGCTGGTCCGACCGGCCCTATCTCGACATGCTGATGCCTTCCTTGATCGACCCGACCATGACTCCCGAGGGCAAGCACTGGATGTCGGTGTTCATCCAGTATGTTCCCTACCGCCTGGCGGAAGGCGAGTGGAACGCGGAACGCAAACAGGCCTGGGGTGAGCACATCGTGAACCGGATCGCCGAGTTCAGCCCCGATTTCAAGCAGAAACTGCTGCACATGGAAATCCGCACGCCCAGGGACATCGAGGACGAGACGGGCCTCACCGAGGGCAACATTTTCCAGGGCGAACTGACCATGGATCAGCTGATCTTCAACCGCCCGATACCGGGTTATTCACAATACCGCACGCCCGTTTCCGGGCTGTACATGAGCGGTTCCTCGACCCATCCGGGCGGCGGCGTGATGGGCGCGCCCGGCGCCAACGCGGCCCGCGAAGTGCTGCGCGACCTGGGCAAGGGGGCATGATCATGGCAAACGCATACCAGAACATCGTGATTGGAGGCGGCCACAACGGACTCGCCTGTGCCGCGTACCTCGCCCGGGCTGGCCAGGCGGTGCTGGTGCTGGAAGCCCGTGACAGCGTCGGCGGCGCGGCGCGGACCCGGGAACTGGCGCCCGGCGTGAAAGTCTCTTCAGGCGCGCACCTGCTGCACGCCATGCCCGCGGACCTGGTCCGCGACCTGGATCTTTCCAAACACGGCCTGAAGTTCGCCGCCCAGTCGATGACCACCCTGTCGCTGAACCCGGACGGCTTGGTTATCGTATTCGAAGGCGACAGTGTGCGGGGTGAGGGGCTGTCATCCGGAGACCGGGAGGCATATGCGCGGTTCATGAAGGAAATGAACCGTTTTGCCGCCGTGCTGCGGCCCATGCTCGACAAGCCAGCGCCCGAACTTTCCATCGAGACCTGGAGCCAGCGCCTGGCGCTGCTGGGTCCTGGCTGGAGCGTTCGCAAGCTGGGCCGCTACCGCATGCGCGAGCTGCTGCGCATCATCGGCATGAACCTCTATGACCTGCTCGATGAGTATTTCGAGAGCCCGCAACTCAAGGCCGCCATTGCCATGGACGCGCTGTGGGGCGGGGAATGGGGCGCGCGCTCGATGGGCAGTGTCCTGACGTACCTGTATCGCCTGGCGGGGTATCAGCGCAATGGCGATACCGGCCTGGCCCTGCCGGCCGGCGGCATGGGCGCGCTTTCGGAAGCCATGGCCGCATCGGCCCGGGCCTCCGGCGTGGAAATCCGCACCGGCGCCCGCGTTCAGCGCGTGCTGATCGAGGATGACCAGGCCGTGGGGGTGGAGCTCGAAGGCGGTGAGCAGTTAAAAGCCGATCGCGTTATCTCCAATGCGGACCCGAAACAGACCTTCCTCAAACTGGTCAGCCCGGACCACCTGGATACCGGCTTCATACGCCAGGTCAGGAACCTGCGCTCCCGCGGCAGGGCCGCCAAGCTGCACCTGGAGCTCGACGGTGCGCCATGCTTCAAAGGCGTAGACGAGTCAGCACTTGGCGCCCGGATGATCATTGCGCCCAGCCCGGACGAGATCGAGCTGGCGTTTAATCCCTGCAAGTATGGCCGCTACCCGGATCAGCCGGTGCTGGAAATCACCGTGCCGTCCGCCAGCGACGCCAGCCTGGCAGCCAAGGGTAAACATGTGCTCTCGGCGGTGGTGCAATACCTGCCTTACGACGACACGCCGCAAGAGGACGCCAACCGGGCGGCTTTTCTCGAAACCGTGCTTGGTCAACTGGAGCGTTACGCGCCGGGCATTCGCGCCAGCGTCCGCAAGGCCGAACTGCTGACGCCGAGGGATATCGAGCGCGAATTCGGCATGAGCGGCGGCCACTGGCATCACGTGGAACTGGTGTTCGAGGCATTCCTGTTCAACCGGCCCATTCCCGCCTTGTCGCGTTACCAATCACCCATCGAGGGGCTGTACCTGTGCGGTGCGGGTTGTCATCCGGGCGGTAACGTCATGGGTATCGCCGGGCGCAATGCCGCGCGGCAAATCATTCGGGGAGGAAACTGAGATGATCGCCAATACGGCCAATAACCGGCGCCCCCTGAGCGAGCGCCCGATCCTCGAGACTCCGTTCTACGAGTCCTACAAACACCTGATCCAGAATGACCGTTACGAGGAGTGGGCCGGCTACACGACCCTGGCCTCGTACGCCTGCGAGGTCCAGGAGTATTTCTCGGTCCGCAACACCTGCGGCGTCTACGACATGTGCCCGATGATCAAGTACGACATCAGCGGGCCGGATGCCGAGCGCTACATGAACCGCCTGGTTACGCGCGACGTGCGGAAACTCCTGCCCAAACGGGTGATGTATACCGTCTGGTGCAACGATAACGGTCACGTGATCGAGGACGGCACTGTGTTCCGACTGGCCCCCGACCTGTTCCGCCTGTGCTGTGCCGAGCGCCAGCTCGAGTGGCTGGAAGACTCCGCCATTGGCTACGATGTCGTCATCAGCGAGGTAACGCAGGATATCGCTGCGCTGGCCGTGCAGGGACCGACCTCGTGCAATATTCTGAAGAAAATGGGGTTGGAGGGCGTCCAGGCGCTCAAGCCGTTCCAGCTGGAGACCTTCTCCCTGCAGGATTTTGAACTGATGGTGTCACGCACCGGCTTCACCGGCGACCTCGGCTATGAACTGTGGGTGCAGGCGGAGCACGCTGCGCCCCTGTGGGAAGCGCTGTTCGCCGCCGGCCAGCCGCGCGGCATCCGGATGATCGGCTCCACCGCGCTGGACATGCTGCGCATCGAGGCGGGGCTGATCCTGGTGGAGGTGGAATACCTGTCCTGCTTCAAGACCGTGCGGCTCAAACGCGACCGGACCCCTGACGAACTCGGCCTCGGCTGGATCGTGGACCTGGAAAAGGGCCATTTTATCGGCCGCCGGGCACTGCTCGAGGCGCGGAAAAAGGGACTCGAGCGCAAATTGGTGGGGCTGGATATCGACTGGAACAAGCAGGCCGATGGCGCGCTGATTTACGACAGCGAGGACGCCCGGCGGCAGGTGGGCGAGGTAACGTCGGCCCTGTGGTCACCGGTGTTGAAGCGGAACATCGCGCTGGCTTACATCGACGCCCCGTACTTCGAGGGCCACAAGGAGATGTGGGCCGAGGTGTACCTGCACCGCGAGTGCCAGTGGGAGCGGAAGATGTTCAAATGCCGGGTGACCGACAAACCGTTCTATTCACCCGGGCGCCGCAGGCTCACGCCTCCGAACGACTTGTAAAAAGGGGCCCCTTTTTAGCCCAGCCTAAGCCGACGTCTCCAGAACTACTTCCCGGTCAAAATCCGCTTTCCTGGCCGGGTCCTGCCAGTTCGGATAGAGCTTCGCGAAGTCGCGGGTCATTTCCTCGAACGGCAGGTCCGCGTAAGTACCCCGGAAGTTCAGGTATTCCATGTGCTGGCGGCCATCGAGGTCAAACGGGTGGTAGATGGAGTCTTCCACGCCGTCGAACTCCAGCGGCTTCAGGCGAAACTTTTCGCACAGTTCGATATTGAACACCGGGGTCGCCTTAACCCACTTGTCATGCAGGTAGACATCGGTGTACCCGTGCCAGTAAAAAATATCCGTACCCATCTGGCGGCGCAGGTTTTCGGTCGAAAGGTGATTGCGCACATCGGCATAGCCGAGCCGGGCCGGAACCGACAGCGCCCGGCAGCACGCGGCGTACAGGAGGGATTTGGGCACGCACCAGCCGCGCATCATCTCCAGCGTGCGGCTGGCGGCATAATCCGCCGGTGTTTCACTGGGTGTGTAGGGATCGTAGCGAATCCGGTCGCGCACCGCGTAGTAGAGCGAAATGACCCGCTCCGCCGCGGGATCTTTTTCCCGGCTGTTGTCCCGGACAAACGCCTGGACGATTTCGCTGTCGAAATCGATGGTCGGTGTGGGCTGAAGATAATCTTCCCGGGGAGGATTTTCAGTAAGCATCTGGTCCGGTAATTCCAGGCGGAGCGGGATATTCCATTATAACCAGAAACGCCTCACCCAAAGCCCGCGCCGGACTTTCCGCTCGTGCGTCTTCTTTGTCGGCTTTCATGGCTTTAAACTACCGGCTTCGTCAACAGTCCCGAGCAGTTGCAGTACATGACCCTTGAAAGCAGAACCTCCTCGTACCTGGCCCGGCTTGAGCGGATAGAGTCCAGCAAGCTTTTCCGGGCGGCCGTGATTTTTATCATCGTCGTCTCCGCCCTGGCGATCGGCGCCAAAACGTACGATCTGCCGCCCCTGGCCGAACAAAGCCTGATCATCCTGGACAAGGCCGTTACCCTGTTCTTTCTCGCCGAAATTCTGCTGCGCTTCGCTGTCTGCACCGACAAGAAACGATTTTTCCGTGATGGCTGGAACGTCTTTGACACCATAGTGGTTGCCGGCAGCCTGATTCCCATCGACGATTCCCAGGCGGTGCTGCTGGGACGGTTGCTCCGCGTATTCCGCGTCCTGCGCCTGGTATCGGTGATCCCGGAGTTGCGGTTCCTGATCGACTCGCTGATGAAAGCGCTGCCGAGGATGGGCTACATCGCGCTGCTGATGTTCATCATTTTCTACATTTACGCCACGATCGGTTCGCTGTTGTTTGCCGCTATTGACGAAACGCTGTGGAGTGACGTGGCTGTTTCCATGCTCACGCTGTTCAGGGTGGTCACCTTCGAGGACTGGACGGATATCATGTACGCGACCATGGCTGTGCATCCCTTGAGCTGGATTTACTACCTTACGTTTATTTTCCTCACCGCATTCGTGTTCCTGAATATGATGATCGGATCGATACTGGAAGTGATGGGAGAGGAAAAAAATGCCCTTCAGACGCAAAAGGCCCACGACGAGCGGGAGCAAATGGCGCATCAATTGACATCGGTGCAGCGGCAGCTGGATGAGCTGACCGTTCTGGTGAAGAGCCTGGCGTCCCGCGGTTAGCGCCTGGTCAGTGCTTCACTCATTTTCAACGGGTTTATGTCAAGGCGTCTTCGGAGGCCGCCGGCGGGATTGACGATAAATCCATCGCCCTGCTGGACCGCTACCGCGAGTGATCAGGGGAGCATTCCCACACATCTTCTGCTGATTTGCGCTACGTCCGCCTGCAGTAGGAGGCGCATACTTGGTTTATGCTCCCTGTCAGTCAAACAGAAAATTATTACGCTGTTACAGATAGTGTAATAAAATATGTTATGGTAAGTTTATGATCGTTGGGTTCAACGGCAAGGTCGCAAAAGACATTTGGGAGACGAATCAGTCAAGAACTTTACCAAGGATTTTGTGGGTAAGAGCCAAGGCGTTGTTAACCATCATGCACGCCACGACGACGATAGAAGACTTGCGAATTCTTGGTCAACCGCCGAACGTCCGTCTTCACAAGCTACAGGGTGACCGAAATGGATACTGGAGCGTAACGATTAAGCTGCCCTGGTGCATTACATTCAGGTTCAGGGACGGTGAATTTTCCGAAGTGAAAATCGAAAATTACCATTAGAGACAATGATGATTTCCAATCCATCACCACTACATCCCGGTAAAGTGCTTTCCGAGATTTACATGGCCGAGATGAATCTTAACCAGACCGGGCTTGCCAAGCGGTGCCGGTGTGCCCCCAGAAAAATCAATGAGATTGTGAATGGTAAAAGAGGGATATCTCCTTCATTTGCCATCACCCTGGAATCCGTACTCGGCACCTCGGCTGAAATGTGGGTTCGGATGCAAGCGGATTACGATTTGTGGGAAGCGCGTCGAAAAGTAGCTTAAAAGCTACTTCCCGCGCCGCACCGGCTGGCCGGGATTGGCTCCCGCCTGCGGCTGACCATCCCGAACCACGAACACGCCGTTGACCAGCACATGGCTGATCCCTGTCGACGGTAAGGCCGGATCAGCAAAGGTGGCTCGGTCACTGATGCGTTGCGGATCGAAAATCACCAGGTCGGCGTCCGCACCGATCTCGATGCGGCCCTTGCGCTGCATTTGCGGCACGGCGGCTTCCATGCGCTTGGCCGGCAGGTAGCTCATCTTGCCAAGCGCCTCCATCAGGCCCAGCGCGCCCTGTTCCCGCACGTAGCGGCCCAGCACGCGGCCAAAGGTGCCGGCGCCGCGCGGGTGAGCGCGGCCGTCCTGGTAGAACATGCCGTCACTGGCGATCATCACGCCCGAATGGGCGATCGCGGCGACCACGTTGGCTTCCTGCATGCCGTGGCCGACGATGATGGTCTGCGGCGCCGAGGCGCGCAGGCTTTCGAAGCTTTCCTGATCCAGGCGCTCACCGGTCGACGGCAGCTCAATGTCACCATAGTCCAGCCCCAGGTTCCGTCTGAAATCACCGTCGAACAAGCTGGCGCCGATAAAGGTCGACCAGGCAGTGTAGGGATATACTTCGGTGGTCACGTCGACCCCGTTGGCCTGCGCCGAGTCGATCATCTCCAGCAGCAGGGGCACGCGGCTGCCGCCGCTGCTGCCGATGTGAACGATGTGCACGCCCGACCCGGTGGCCGCGGCGTCGGCGATCAGTTCCTGCACTGCGTCCACGCTGCCGCCCAGTTCCAGCTCATAGCCGAAGCGGGAGTGGACGAAGTTGGTCACGCCGTTGGCGGCCGCCACCGTGAACATGCGGTAGATCTCTTCGCGGGTGGCGCCGGCGGTGTAATTGATGCCGTAGCCAATGCCCAGCGCACCTTCGTCCAGGCCCTGTTGCAGGCGTTGCTGCATCGTGGCGACCTGCTCCGGCGTGGCCGGGTCTTCCATCCAGCTTCGCTGCTGTGAGATGGCGGCGAAATGGGGGCTGTCGAGCAGACCGCCGGCGATGTCCGGTTCGGTGATCCCGAGCGCGGCCAGGTCCACCATGGTCACGATGCGCACGGGAATGTGGCCGACGGTGGCGCCGTAGTTGATCGGCGAGGTGCCGGCGCGTAGTTCGTACCAGGCGTTGACGGGGTAAACGCCGGCTTCCATTTCCAGTTGCGTGGTCACGCCGTCCTGCGCCTGCAGCCAGGATTCAAACGTGCGCTGGCCGTGGGCGTGCAGGTCGATGAAGCCGGGCGCCACCACCAGCCCCGCGGCGTCGATTTCCTCAGCGCCGCTCAGCGGTTCGCGCGACAGCGCGACGATGCGACCGTCCCGGATACCGACGTCCCGCACCGAATCCAGCCCGTTGGCCGGGTTCATCACGCGGCCGTTGCGAATGACCAGGTCGTAGTCTTCGGCCTGTGCGGGGGCGGCGGTCAGCATCAGGTTGGTGACCGCCAGTGCAGCCAGGACGAGTCGGGTGCTTACGACGGGCATGGGGCTTACTCCTCGGTGTTTGGGGGCGACTCCCGGAGTCAGCCGCTATCCCGGCCCGGCTCATCAGGAACCCGGATTCTGGCGACTTTGGGTAGGACAAGTCAAATGAGGCGCAGGACGTTTCCCGGCAGTAGCCGGATGCTTATGGCTTTTCCTACGTGAAACAGGGTTTCGGGATGATGGTAGCTCTGCCTCTGAAAGGATACTTTTGGAAAGTGAAATTGACAGCAACACGCCTTTGGCATAGGCTTTGGCATATGCCAAATGAGCGATACGTCAGAGTTGTTTCGAAATGGCCGCAACCAGGCCTTGCGGATTCCCAGGGAGTGGGAACTGGAAGGTGACGAAGCCATCATCCACCGCGACGGTGACCGGCTTATCGTAGAGCCGGTTCGCAAAGGCGGTTTGCTATCCCTGTTGGCCCGTCTGCAGCCCATTGATGAGCCTTTTCCCGACATCGATGAAGCATTACCCTCGCTTGACGACGTGAAGCTTTAGTCGTGCAGGCGCGGTATTTATTGGACACGAATATTCTTTCCGACCTGGTACGTCATCCCCAGGGAAAAATTGCGAAACGGATTGCGCGGGAAGGCGAAAAAAGCATCTGCACCAGCATCGTGGTTGCCTCGGAGTTGCGGTTCGGGGCGGAGAAAAGCGGTTCCGCCAGGTTAACGGCGCAACTTGATATCATTTTATCCGCTATTGAGACTCTGCCACTGGAAGAACCTGCAGATCTCAAATACTCAAGGTTACGCAATTACCTTGAAAAGCAGGGCGCTCCAATCGGACCGAACGACATGCTGATCGCAGCCCACGCGCTGGCCCTGGACTGCACGGTGATCACGGCAAATGATCGCGAATTCTCCCGCGTGCCCGGGTTGAAAGTGGAGAACTGGCTGGAGTAACTACACGCCGACAATTTCGCCTTTCATACTGTATAGAACGAAAAGAACCTCTTCCTTTTCACGCTGTCCGATGTTGTTTTTCTCAAGCGCCACCAGCGCGTCATCCAGCACCGCCAGGAATTCCTCGCCGTCGATGTTCATGCCTTTATGGGTGGCCAGCATGTTCTGACCTTTGTAAACGTTGGGTCCGCCGGTGCCGGCGATGAAGAAAGTCGCGGCGCCGTTCTTCATTTTGGCAACGTCGCTATTCACGTAGCGGGGCGAGATGCGGGGGTTGGCCAGGTGGGTGTCAACCAGGTCGCTGGCAATTTGCGTACACCCCTCGGTGCCGCCCAGTCTTTCGTACAGTGATGCCGTCATAGTAGATTTCCTTTGGGATAAGAATCATCCAAGATATCAGGTTTTGCGGTACGCCTGGCAATTAGTCCGGCAGGAAATACTCGTCCCCGACATCAATGTTGTGCTCCACTGAACGTACCAGCGTGGTTCCCAGCCAGTTCCCGTTATCAGCGTTGCTGTTATCGCTGCGTGTGAAGCGCAGCACACCGTCCACCCACAGTTCACCCTGATAAAGGGTTTCCACGGTTTCCTTCGTGTCATCGATGGCCGGGTGAAAAGCACGATGGTCGCGCTCGCGCACGGTGCGCCCGGTTTGCCGGTCGATAAAGTAGTCCCGGCCGAAGCCGTCGGGAAGCACCAGGTTCAACTGCCATTGCGGGACGCCGTGGTCATCCACCGCACCTACCAGGGTGATTTCAGCACCGCGCTCGCGGGCCTGTTCCATGCTGAAGAAGCGGCCCGGTGAATCGATGCCGTGGCGCAGCGCGGCGGCCGAGGATCCGTCCTGGTCCTCGTAACCGCCGGCAGGGGTCCATTGCCAGGCTTTTCCCCGGAGCAGGCCCTCGCTGAACACCCGCTGTCCGTCCGCCTCGATGTCGATACGCATCTGGCCCCCGCGGGTAGCTACGTAGGTTCCCGAAACTTCGAACCCGGGTTCCTTGATCGTCAGCAGGTAACGGACGTTTTCAATCCTGGAAAAATTGTCGTTGCCGCCATGGGCAACAGCGTTAAGGTGAAGTATAGCGTCCAGGTCCTGCGCGGCGCACTCGAGTGACGCCAGCATCAGGCAGATCAGTACAAAAACTCGTTTCATTGTCGTTTTCTCCGGCATGGGTGTTAACGGGTAAGACGTGCGGGCGGGAAGAACGGTTACGAAGAAAAAGAAACCGCCCGAAAATTCAGCCCTGGCTGCAACTCCACTTCTTCTGCGGCGCCGTTTTTGCTTAAAACGCCGGGTATTTTATTCCGCCTGTTCAGCGCATTCATTTCATTTCCGGCATTTTTACCGGGCGCTCTGGTTAGTAGCACTTTGGGTTATCCTTACAAAATGGGAGCTTTCCGGTACAAGGCTTTTATCAGCTATAGCCACCAGGACAAGAGTTGGGGCGCCTGGCTGCAGCGCTCTCTGGAAGCCTACCGGGTTCCGAAACGACTGGTGGGGACCAAGGGTGAGTTTGGTCCGGTTGAGGAACGCCTGACGCCGGTTTTTCGCGACCGCGAGGACCTGTCATCAGCTTCCGATCTGAGCAGTAAAGTGAAGGAAGCCCTGGCGGCTTCAGCGGCGCTGATCGTTATCTGTTCTCCAGCTGCCGCCGGATCAACCTGGGTAAACGAGGAAATCCGCTATTTCCGAAGCCTGGGCAGGGAAAAGCGGATTTTCGCACTCATCGTGGATGGCGAACCACAGTCGATGGATCCGGGCCGGCAATGTTTTCCTTCAGCTTTGACAACCTGGCTGGACGGAACACCTCATGAACCATTGGCAGCCGATGCCCGCAAATGGGCAGACGGCAAACTGCTGGCGAAACTGAAACTGGTCTCCGGTATCCTCGGAATCCGGCTGGATGACTTGCGTCAGCGTGATTTGCAGCGTCGCAGGAGGAACCGGATCCTGGCTTCAACCGCGGTACTCGCGGTTCTTGTCGTCACCAGCACGCTGGTTTTCACAACCGTAATTTCGCAAAAAGCAGTCCGGCTGCAACGCAGCAACACCGAGGAACTCCTGAGTTATATGCTGGGCACCCTGAAGCAGTTGGACCCAATCGTAGGGCTTGAAGTGATCGACCAGGACGACGAACAAATGCTGGAATATTTCCAGGGATTGGGCCTGGATGAGATGGATAACGACACGCTGGTCGCAAAAGGCCTGGAATGGCGCGATGAGGGGCAGATAGATCACCAACGCGGAAGTCTCGACCAGGCCATGGAGCATTTCAAAAAATCACGCGCGGCCTTCATCGAGTTGTATCAACGGGAGGTCAGCAACGGGCGGGCGCTGTTCGAACTCGGCCAGGCGGAGTTCTGGGTGGGCTATGTCCATCTCGACAAGGGGGAACTGGACGAGGCCCAGGAGCGATTCACGCGTTACGGCGCAATCACCCGGCGCCTGGTCAACCAGAACCCGAAAGATGCAGCAATGGCCATGGAACTGTCGTATACCCTGACCAACCTGGGCGCCGTAGAGCGGGCCCGGGTGAATCCGGATACGGCCAAAGCGCTGCAGCTGACGCAATCCGCTGTCCAGTACAATCAGATTGCGCTGGTCCTGGATCCCGAAAACAACACTTACCGGGCCGATCTGAATAACAAGCTGGCCTTCATGGCGGATGCCTGGCTGGAAACCTGTGATTTGGGTAAGGCCTATGATTTCAGGCGGCAAAACGTGGAGTTGTCCAGGGCGTTGTACAAACAGTCCCCCGGTAATGATGTCCTGAAACTCAACCTGGCTACAGCGCTTTCCGGCCTGGCGGATGTTCAACGGCGTATCCCTTTGCTGGATCAGGCACTGGGAAACCTGCAGGAATCATATGAATTGTTGATGCAGCTTGCGGAAAAGGACATGGAAAATCCGCTGCGAAGGTGGGATGCGTTGATGCGCGAGAACCGGATGATCCAGATTCACTCGTGGATTGAACCCCTGGAAAAGTTGCGGCCCGTGCTACGCGCCCATGAGCAGGCTTTGGATGCCTTTTTCCTTGAGGCAGACATGCAGGACTTTACCGTGGCGATGGACTACGCAGAAGCCCTGATCGACTATTCCCGGTTTGCCTGGCGCCTGGGGGAGAAGGCGGAAGCGGACCGCATACTTCGAGGCTGCGACAACTCGTTTGTCTGGCCTGGTGCGCGAGAATCCCGAAAACCGCACGAGCCGCTGGCTGCTCGCCAGTGCCTGGTTCGAATACTGGACGCGCCACGGCGAACTCCCTTCCGATGAAGCCGTTACGATGCTGGATGGGTACCTGGATAACCCGCAACAGGCCACCAGTTGCGACGACGCCAGCCTGGCCGCGAGACTGGAATTGATGCGAGGAAACGCTTCTTTGGCGAAGGACTATACTTTATATCTGCTGGGTAAAGGTTTTTTCGAACCCGGTTTTGTGGCGTTTTGCCAACGCCACGAATTGTGTGAGCAGTAGCTCGGTTTTAAAAGCAGGAGGAGGGAGAGATGAATATGGTTCATGTGAAAAGTTTGGTAAGCAGTTCTGGCTTGGTTGGCGCATTGTTATTTTCAACGTTGGTTTTTGCAGCGCCTCCGATCGAAGTTGTACTGGAAGTGACGGCAGTACCGGATTTAGGCGTAAAAACCAATAGTTCCTCATGCGACGGCGTTGCTACCAATCCCTGTATCAACGTAGCCAAGGGAAGCGCGCCATTTATAAAATTCATCCTGCCCCACGCCTGTGACGGCTCTGCAGACGACCCGCTGTACGAATTGACCGGGATGAGGATTACCATGATCGAAAAAGTCTGGCCCACGGCAAGCAATCCACTGAACAGTGTGGCTGCCAAGGACTTCAAGGCTGATCCGACTACGGGTGAAATTAAATTTCACGCCGGCAAAAACAAGAAAACCCAAAGATTGCTGAAATTCAAGAATCTCAATAGTCACGGGTACACGGTTTTTTATGAAATCACGGCTTCGCCGTGTAGCGATGCCAGTGATTTACCCGATATCACGCTCGATCCGGAAATCAGGAACAAGGGTTAAGCGCCGGGCAATCGTGCACGGCGGCCAGTCCGGTCATCGAAATACAAGCCCGGCGCACGCGCGTGCGCCAGGTCCATATTGGTATCACCAATCCTTGGCGGGATAGTGGATATGGGTTTCCCGCGGCCAGTCAATACCGGCTTCGCGTAGTCGGGCGCTGAAATTGGGTGTCGCCTCGAGGTCAAATTCCGCACCGCAGGCACACATACTGTTGGACAGCAGGAAAACCAGGGGTCCGCCCGGACGGGCGTCGATCTCGGCGGCCAGTTCATTGGCCCGCTCCCGGTCACCGATGGCAGCATTGATTGCCAGCTCGTTGCTGAGATTCCGGCCGTGTTCGGCTTTCCACCGATCCATCGCGGTCCGGGCGCCCTCGATGTCCCCGGACAATGCCAGTGGCATCGGTTCGGCGAGCATGCCAAAAAAGGCCGTTTCGTCGATAAAACTGGGCGCGATGTGCCAATGCTTCTTCCACCCGACCCAGTGCCAGCAGGGCCCGTTGCTGGTTAGCGGCATTAAAGAGGTTCGCACCCAGCGCGATTTCACCTTCCCTGAGGATTCCCAGGGCCCTTTCGTAGTCGCCCTGCCAAAAAGCTGCCGCTGCACGTTCCAGGGGCCCCGATGGATTCAGCGGTTCGCAACGCTGGAAGCGCGTCCACAAATCCTCGCTGGCCTCGGCGTACCCCAGGGTAATCGCCACCTCGATCCAGGTCGGTTCCGGGCAACCGGTGGTCGCCAGGGCCTTCTCGATCCGGTCCCGCAAAGGCGTCCAGTCATCGGAAAACAAAACCCGGTCGACGTCGATAAATGCCTTGCGCTCGCGAATCACCGGAAAGCCGGTAGGCGGCGTCAAGGACCTCCCTCAAATCAGCCAGGGCAGTCGCCCTTTGTTCCGCGGTGCTGCTCGGCTCGAGGATCACATGCGCGTAGTAGTCGGATTTCTGCCAATAGGCTGCGTCAAAATCCGGCACCAGCTCGATGGCCCGGTCATAATGAACCAGTCCTTCGCGCATGTTCTCCATCAGGTCTCCCGAGCCGTGCGCAATTTCGAACAGCTCCTGGGCCTTCTGGAATTCGATAAAGGCATCGACGTTGCGTACGCCCACATCCTGCATCCTTTGCCAGGCCGTTTCGTCGAGCACGATCTTCAACGCATTCGCGACGTTGGAGGAGATGTCGTCCTGGATCACGAACACGTCATCCATGGTCCGGTCGTAGGTGTTCGACCACAGGTGAAATCCGTCGTTGACGCGGATCAGCTGGGCGGTCACCCGCACCTGGTCGCCCTGCCGCCGGACGCTGCCTTCCAGCACGTGGGCCACCCCCAGCGTGTTTCCGATCACCCGCAGGTCTTCGTTCTTGTCCTTGTAGCTGAACGAGGAGGTTCTGCCGGCAACCTGCAGGTCCGGGATCTGGGCCAGCTGGTTGAGCAATTCCTCGGACAGGCCGTCGGCGAAGTATTCGTTTTCCGGGTCCGAACTCATGTTGACGAAGGGCAGAACGGCTACTGATCTGGAATTCACCTCCGGCGTCACAGCCGGCATTTCAGCGGGTGGCGGCGCTCCGGCATCGGTAATGGCCACATCCGCTGCCGGAACTTGTGCCGGGGATTCGGGCTGATTCTGCTGCTGGACCACGACAAAAACGATGCCGACGATGACCATCACGATGGTCGCCACATCCAGCTTGCGGCCGGTCGTGTGGGTGACGGACTGATCCGCGGCTCACTTCGGATTCCTTCCTGATGCCATCCGGGGTCAGTTCGAACACCCAGGAAAACACCGCGACCGGTATCAGGCCAATGCCCAGGACCAGGATCAGGAAACGGAAGGTCCAGTCGGGTACGTCAAAAGCGCTGGACGCGACATCGGCCACCTGCAGCAACAGCCACGACATGACGACGTAGGCGGCAACCACGCGGAAAACGTTACGTCGTTTGAGTTCGCTATATAAGGACACGTATCGGTTTCTGTTTGAAAGTCAGTGGGTGCAAGCGTACGCGACTGACGCACGAATGCCAATCCACCCATCCCCGATATTGCTATATATTTGAATAAGCGACTGAATATCCGCCCCGGCAAAGGCCGGCGTAAATGAAAAAGGAGATTCGCATGATTCGACAACTGCTCATGATTTTACTCGTGGTTTTCTCACTCCCTGTTCTCGCCGGGCCGCTGACAGATGACGAGGCACTGGAGCTCTCGCTAGAACAATTGAGGACATCGGTCGGGAAATGGTCGGTTGTGACCGAATTCCTGAACGAGGATGGTTCAGTGGCCAGGGAAGTCCCGGGAACCTACGAATTCTCCTGGGTCGTTCCAGACCGGGTGGTCAGCGGGAAGAGCGAGATCCCGCAGATGCAGCGGACATCGGCCATCCTTTTTTACATCAACGAAAACAAACGCCAGATCGAAATGGCCGCCGTGGGCGCTGACGGCATGTTGTGGATCATGACCGGAGCGCTCGGCGATGAAGTACGTTTTTCGCAGGAGTACAAGGCCGGGAACGGCGGCACGGGCCAACTGCGGTTCACGCGCTATAACGTCTCGGCCGATGCGTTTGAATCGAAAATGGAATACACGGACGACGGCGGGAAGACCTGGAAGCCGGGCAATCACCAGCAATTCAGTCGCGTGGCCGTCTCAGAGAGCGGGACGGACTGACGGCCCGCCCCCCGGGCAGGGGATTCAGTCCTCGACGACCTGGTAGATCGTGGTCGAACCGCTCACTTCGTTGCCCACCACGAGCAGGGGCATGTAATTGGGTGAGTCGTTTCCGTCGATGAACAGCAGTCCTTCCGGACCCAGGTCACCGGCCAGGCCGCTGTCGGCTTCCTCTTCGAAATTGCGGTTGTTGGTGTAGCTGACGTAGCGAGGTTCAGCCGGATCAGTGACATCGAAGATCATGACACCGCCAATGCGTTCCAGGCCCACGAAAGCAAATTGCCGGCCTTTGACTTCACCGACCACGACCCCTTCGGGTTCCGGGCCCTTGTCGTCGCTGCGGTCATCAAATGAGCCGTTCTCGTCGTTGGTGCTGTTGAAATTGTCGGGAATCGCCAACGCCGTGACTTGCTCGATGGTGTCACCGGTATCGGCCACCTGCTTGCCTTTGTCGTTCCATATACTGATGGAGCGGGCTCCAAAGGTGTGCAATTCTTCGTACTCGCCGTCACCATCCGTATCGCCCTCGGTCGCCAGGATTTTCAGCCGGCCGAGATTCTTTTTCTTCTGCAGTTCATCGGCGTCCGGGAAAATAGCCGGATCCAGCGTCACATCCTTGATGCGGGCTTCGTCCAGGTGCGAAATGCAATCACCGTCGTCGAACTGGTGGCCGGCAAATTCACAATCGGCTTCGCTCACGCCGTCATAAATATATTCCCGCCCGTCACCCTCGTTTGCCGTGATCAGATAGGTTTTTCCTTTCACCTTGTAAGCCGCGATGGCGTCCGGCATGTAAGTGCCCAGCACGGGCCAGGGCTGAATCAGGACGGCGCCGTCTTCGTTACTGGCGTCCAGCCCATTGCCCGGTATCGAGTGGTCCTTGCTGCCCAGGGCGACGAGGTCCTTCACCCGGCCTTTTTTGATGTCAATGATGGCCAGCGCGTTATTTTCCTGCAGGGTCACCCAGGCTGTTTTTGAATCATCAGAAACCGCTATGTACTCCGGTTCGAGGTCCTGTGCGACCGAGGCGCCCGGGCCGGAGATACGCACGCCTGCCGGCGCGCCGCCAAATTTGCCGTCGACGTTAAAGTCGAGGAAATGGGCGGTTCGTACCCTGGCTTTGGCCAGGCCTTTCTTTATCTCGATGATCGTCACCGAACCGGCGGGGTCGTTGCTGTAGTCATCGCTTGGCTCCCCTTCGTTGGCGAGCAGCACGTAATTTCCGTCCGGAGTGAAGGTGATCATGTCGGGCAGTGCGCCAGCCTGGAAATGCGCGAGGTAATTACCTTGCGTGTCATAGAATACGGCCCAGCCCGGCGCTTGCCTGTCATCGTTTTCAACGGCGATTGCGACCAGGCCACGATATACCGCCACGCTGTTGACACCGCCGGCATCCGGCAGGACCAGCGATACATCGATGACGCCGGCCAGTTCGGGGGCGGTCGGGTCTGAAATGTCGAGCACATCCACCGTCTTCGCATCCGCATTGATCACGAACAGCTGCCTGTAGCGCGAATCGTAAGCGACGATTTCCGCCGCGCTCTCGGCGAAAACTCCGGTTTCAAACCGCCCGATCTGTTGCAGGCCGATGTCTACCGGCGACTTGGCGTGCGCGGTTCCGGTGATCGCGAGAATGGCGGCCGTGAGCAGTTTTCGTTTCAACATGGCGGTAGGTCTCCAGGGCAGTTCGGCATCGGTTCAATCAAGCCTACAAACTAGCCGCCACGTATTGTGGTTTGATGACAATGAGGTTTAGGTTTCATGACAGCATCGGGGGGCATGGCTTGATTTCAATTTCCGAATTGGAATGCACTATGTCGTAAATAGTTACAATCAATTAGAAACGCATTTACCATTGTATTAGACTATTGATTATAAACCCCCAAATGGAGCGATCAATGTCAAATCAAGGCAAATGCCCGGTGATGCACGGTAGCCAGACGGCTGCAGGCAAGTCCAACATGGCCTGGTGGCCCAAAGCGCTCAACCTGGATATTCTTCACCAGCACGACACCAAGCCCAACCCCATGGGCAGGGACTTCAATTACCGCGAAGAAGTCAAAAAACTGGACGTCGACGCGTTGAAAAACGATCTGCGCGCACTGATGACCGACAGCCAGGACTGGTGGCCTGCCGACTGGGGTCACTATGGCGGCCTGATGATCCGCATGGCATGGCACGCAGCCGGCTCCTACCGCGTGGCTGATGGCCGTGGCGGCGCCGGTACCGGCAACCAGCGTTTTGCCCCTCTGAACTCCTGGCCGGACAATACCAACCTGGACAAGGCACGTCGCCTGCTGTGGCCCATCAAGAAGAAATATGGCAACAAGCTCAGCTGGGCCGACCTGATCGTCCTGGCCGGCAACGTGGCTTATGAATCAATGGGTCTGAAAACCTTCGGGTTCGGTTTCGGCAGGGAGGATATCTGGCACCCCGAGATAGACATCTACTGGGGTTCGGAAAGCGAATGGCTTGCCCCCAGCGACAACCCCAACAGCCGCTACTCCGGCGATCGCGACCTGGAAAATCCGCTGGCGGCCGTGATGATGGGCCTGATCTATGTGAATCCCGAAGGCGTCGACGGCAATCCCGATCCACTGAAAACCGCTCATGACGTACGCGAGACTTTTGCGCGCATGGCCATGAACGACGAAGAGACCGTTGCGCTGACCGCCGGCGGCCACACCGTGGGTAAGTGCCACGGCAATGGCGATGCAGCGCTGCTCGGCCCGGCACCGGAGGGCGCGGATCTTGACGAGCAGGGCCTTGGCTGGAACAACAAAACCACCCGCGGCATCGGCAGCGAAACCGTCACAAGTGGTCTGGAAGGCGCCTGGACGACTCACCCCACCCAGTGGGACAACGGCTATTTCCATCTCCTGCTCAACCACGAATGGGAAAGCAGGAAAAGCCCGGCGGGCGCCTGGCAGTGGGAGCCGGTCAACATCAGGGAAGAAGACAAGCCGGTCGACGTGGAGGATCCTTCGATCCGCCACAACCCCATCATGACCGACGCCGACATGGCCATGAAGATGGATCCCGAGTACCGCAAGATAGCAGAGCGTTTCTACAAGGATCCCGCTTATTTCACGGAGACCTTTGCGCGCGCCTGGTTCAAACTGACGCACCGTGACATGGGTCCCAGGTCACGCTATCTCGGCCCCGAGGTTCCCGCGGAGGATCTGATCTGGCAGGACCCGATTCCCGCGGGCAACGCCAACTACGACGTGGCTGCCGTGAAGGCAAAGCTCTCTGCAAGCGGCCTCTCGATCAGCGAGATGGTATCCACTGCCTGGGACAGCGCCCGTACTTTTCGTGGCTCGGACATGCGCGGTGGCGCCAATGGCGCCCGTATCCGCCTGGCGCCGCAGAAAGACTGGGAGGGCAACGAGCCCGAGCGCCTGGCCAGGGTGCTTGGCGTGCTCGAAGGGATCGCCGCGGAAACCGGCGTCAGCATGGCGGACCTGATTGTTCTCGCCGGTAACGTGGGTATCGAGAAAGCTGCCAGGGCTGCCGGTTACGACATTACGGTTCCCTTCGCGCCCGGCCGTGGTGATGCAACCGCCGGGCAGACCGATGCCGACAGCTTCCAGTACCTGGAGCCCATCCATGATGGTTTCCGCAACTGGCTGAAGAAAGACTACGCCGTCAGCGCGGAAGAGCTGATGCTCGATCGGGCCCAGCTGATGGGCCTGACTGCTCACGAGATGACGGCGCTGGTCGGTGGCATGCGCGTGCTCGGCACCAACCACGGCGGCGTGAGCCACGGTGTCTTTACCGATCGTGAAGGAGCGCTGACCAATGACTTCTTCGTCAACCTGACCGACATGGCCTACGCCTGGAAGCCGGCAGGCAACAACCTGTATGAAATCCGGGAGCGCAAGACGGGCCGGGTGAAGTGGACGGCGACCCGTGTTGACCTGGTCTTCGGTTCAAACTCGATTCTTCGCGCCTACTCGGAAGTCTATGCCCAGGACGACAACAAGGAAAAGTTCGTCAATGACTTCGTTGCAGCCTGGGTGAAGGTCATGAATGCAGACCGCTTCGATCTGCGCAACTAGTGGCCTATAACAGTCAAATCGAAAGCATCTCACTCGGCCTGCTGGCGGCTGACCGCCTGTCGAACACGGGGAACCTTAACGCAGGCTTAAAAAAAGCCTTTTAATTTGAAGATGTTTTGACCTGAACCAGACAAATGGATGTTGGATATCCATATCCTGTACCTGTAAAACCGACCCATTTTTTGAAGGTGCAGATCATGAAAACCAACAAACTCATCCACAGAATAGCGCTATTGGGAATGCTGTCCGTCACCGGCCTGGTATTTGCAGTTGCCGAACCCATTCAACCCATCGTACCGGCCGCTGACGTCAACCTGGCCCAGGTTGATCTGGGCAAGAAACTGTTTTTCGATCCCCGACTGTCAAAGTCGGGATTCATCTCCTGTAATTCCTGCCACAACCTGAGCATGGGAGGGTCGGATAACCTGACCACCTCGATCGGTCACAAATGGCAGCAAGGGCCGATCAACGCACCGACGGTCCTGAATTCCAGCATGAACGTCGCCCAGTTCTGGGACGGCCGTGCCGCCGATCTGAAAGAACAGGCCGGAGGGCCGATCGCCAACCCGGGCGAGATGGGGTTTTCACACACCCTGGCGATCGACATGCTCTCTTCAATCCCCCAATATGCCAATGAATTCAAGCTGGTTTTTGGCACGGACGAGATTACCATTGACGAAGTGACCCAGGCCATTGCCGAGTTTGAAAGGACCCTGGTAACCCCGAATTCCCGTTTCGACCAGTGGTTGCTGGGTGATCAACAGGCGATTACCGCCAATGAGCTGGCGGGCTACGAGCTGTTCAAGCAAAGCGGTTGTGTCGCCTGCCACAACGGCCCGGCAGTCGGTGGATCTTCGTTCCAGAAAATGGGCGTGGTCGAGCCCTACCAGACCAGCAACCCGGCGGAAGGCCTGAGTGGTGTCACCCACAATGACGCCGATCGCTTCAAGTTCAAAGTGCCGACGCTGCGCAATGTCACGATGACCTATCCGTATTTCCATGACGGCCAGGCCAAGACCCTGACGGCGGCGGTCGACACCATGGGTCGCCTGCAACTGGGCAAGCAGTTCACACCGGATGAAAATGCCCTGATCGTCGCGTTCCTGAACACCCTGACCGGTGATCAGCCTTCGTTCGACCTGCCGATCCTTCCACCGTCCACTGATGTAACATTGAGACCGGAACCCTTCGAATAAGAGGAACTGATTATGTCGATTGAACGTGGCGTGACCGCATTTGCCGGCTTCATGGTTCTGCTGTCTCTGTTGCTGATGTGGAAAGTCCACCCCGGCTTTATCTGGTTGACCGTATTTGTCGGTGCAAACCTGTTGCAAAGCGCTTTTACCGGCTTTTGTCCGGCCGCAATGATCATGCGCAAGCTGGGCATGAAAAGCGAAAGGCAACTGGCTCGGGCTGGCTAACCACAGCGGAGCGCATCGCCCTTTGGCCGGATTACATTTCCCGGGATGTCACGGTATTCAGTTATGTAAACCCACGTGAATACCGGTGATCCCGGTTACCTCGTTGACCAGGGCTGAGAGCTCGGAACACCAGCCGGGGTCGATGCCAAAACCGCTGAGAAAGCGGGCAAACCGGGGGTGGGCTTCCACTTCAGCCACCCGGTTTTTGGGGACCGCGTTGTTCAGCAACACCCGGATATTGAAAATGGGCGCACCGCGCTGGGCACTCGATTCCATGTAGTCGATGGCCTGCTCGACCTGGCCCATCATCGAACAGGCCCAGAACCTGAACCTCAGCGGCAGATGGTCATCCTGCAGAATGTTCCCGAAATGCGCTGCGGCCTGCTCCAGCCGATTTTGCCAATACAGGTCATAAAAACTGGCAAATTCAACATGGGCGCGGTCCGCCAGCTTCCCGATATCTTTCCCGGCACTGGCAAATTGATGCGTCCGGCTGAACAGCATCGCCCTGCTGAGTCTGGCCAGCATGTCATCGGGCTTGCTTTCCAACTGGCCGGTCAGTGATTGAATGGCTTCTCCAAATCGGTTGAGCACCGGCAACAGGGACTGCCGGTCGTTTTCAGCGGATTCGATTTTGCTGGAAACCTCGTTGGAATCGGTCGTGTATTTGCTCAGGTAATCGAACGAGGCCTGGTAAAAGCCGGCGCTGCCAAGACAGCGGCCCAATTGTACGAACTCGAAATCGCGCCAACTGGTATCCCTGCTCCTGATCAGCTCAAGGGCTTCCGCGGCCAGCTCTCTCTGGCCTGGCCGAATCTCGGGGTGCAGCCTCCGGTGGACGTGGACCCAGGGAACTTCCGGAACGTACTTGAGCTCCCTGGCTTTTTCGAAAGCCCGCTCAGCGTTTTCCATGATTTTGGCGTCCAGACCCAGGTAAACGGTCAGTTCCCAGTAACAGACCCCCAATTGGTAGAACGCCCGGCCAAAACCCGGATCGATCTCGGTGGCGCGAATGAAATACCGGATCGCCTGTTGGTAACTTTCTTGCAAGTCCTTCCGTTGTTCATGGGTTCCCAGCAGGTAAGCGTCGTACGCTTCGATGTTTTGGGTGCCAATCTCAATCGAGGGCGCGCCACTCACCAGGAGATTGACTTTCAGCGCCTGCAGCACGGAGGACGCCACGTTGTCCTGGATATCGAAAATATCCTTGATCTCCTGGTCGTAGCGGTTTGACCAGAGCATTGAACCATCGCTGGTATCGGTCAGGCGCACGTTGATTCGGATGCGCTCCCCGGACTGCTGGACGCTGCCATCCAGCACGGACTGAACCTTGAATCGCCGGCCGATGTTCCGGATATCGAGGTCCTGGTTCCGGAATGCGAACCCGGAAACGACCCGCAGGTTTTTGAACTGCGACATGCCGTGAATCAGTTCGTCTGCAATCCCTTCACTCAGGTACTCTCCGTCCTGGGAGCGGCCGCGGTTGGCAAAAGGCAGGATGGCTATCGACGTGTTCTCCTGGGCCACCGGAACTGACCGGGGTTCTTCATCTAAGTTCCAGTCGTAGACGTATTTGTTCAGCGCCCTGAACAACTTGTTTCTGAATTCCGATTCTGAATAGTCATCCCTGATGATCGCCTGCTTATCATTCAGGCTGAGTTCCAGTCCCGGCGGCAGCAAAGTTTCGGTGAGATGCACCGCAAGAATTTTTCGCTCGTAAGTCAGCGCGAGGTTTATCTCCTGCAGGCACACGGTTGACTTCACGGAGTCCGGGCTGATGAAAATCAGGAAAAGGGAACTCTGCATGATGGCCGAAGCCACTTCATCCCGCCAGGACTCCCCGGGCTCGATGCCCTCGTCGTACCAGATATTAAAACCGTCATCCTTCAGCCAGGAAAGATCGGAGAAGACGGCGTCGGCGTCGGCGTGTGCATAGCACACGAATAGGTAAGGCTCACTGCCGCTATATGCTTCGAAGGGTTTCTTCATAGTCTCTGTCAAGATCGGCGCATGCCCCGGCACTTTCCCGGGCTGTTCCTTAACTCAGAACGTCTTGAGAAACTCGATAAGCGCGTTCTTTTCGCCGGCCTCCAGGTCGGTGCCGAACAGGTGCCCCTGGTTGCTGTTTCCTGTCACGGACGTTTTGTAACGGAAGAAGTGTCCGCAGGGGTCACCGGCATTGGTGGGGTCCAGGTCCGCCATGAACCCGACATTCTCCCAATCATACACGGTATTCCCGGTACAGAATTCCTTCGGGCGATAGGCCGGCTTCTTCAGCAGATCGCGCAGGGTAGGCACCGAACCATTGTGCAGGTAGGGCGCGCGCAGCCATATGCCATCCAGCATGACGTTGACGTAGCCCTGCTGGGGCGCAAAGTTCCGCAGTTCCCACTGATCGGTTCCGAGTTGATTCAGCCCGTTGGCGACTTGGGCCGTGAAGTCGAGGTGCCGCTGATCATCGGTGCCGATGTCTTCCAGCGGGGTGACTGTCCCGGTACGTTCGCCATCCTTTGCATGGCAGGAGGCGCAATTCTGGCGGAATACATGCTCCCCCAATTCGAGTGAATCACGGTCGATACCCGGCAGGTCAGCCGGTACCCGATCAGCAAATCGTGGCGGCATGAGTTCTTCGGCGAAATCCGCAATGCGTTGTACGCGTGGGAAATCCAGGTAGTCCAGATTCGGTCCGATTACGGCCAGGGCGGAAATGACATTGCGCTCGATCGGCACGGCAATGTTACCGTCCCAATGCATCAGCATGCCCGTCCGGTCCTTCAGATTCCAGAACGGGGGAAAGTCAACGATGCCTTCAATCTTTTTTCTTTGCGGAGGCTCGACGAACAGCCTTTTGTAAACAGCCCAGGTATCCACACGCCCCGGCCCAAAAACGTTCAGGCGACTGGGCCCGTCTTCCGGTGTGATGAAATCAAAATACTTTTTCTTCCGGTCCGCCAGCATATTGGGAATGACAAAGGGAATGACCACGTACCGGTAGAGCAGCCGCTGCACCAGGCCAAGGCTTTCGCCCTGCTGGTTGAGGGCGTTGTCAACGGCGTCCATCACTTTATCCGTATCGAAAAGCGTTTTATCCCCCATCACATCGAACATGTAGAGGAAATATTGCTGGATATTTACCGCATTGCCCGTGCCCGCGAGAACCGTTTGAACCTCGGCGCCAGGCTCGCTTTGAAACGTCGTCAGGTGACACAAGGAACAGTTGACCCCGACAAAATCCATGCCGTAAACGGTTCGTCTTGAAAAACCGATCGGCCTTTCAAGGTGCTTGTGACCATCGCCGCTGATCAAAGATTCCGGCATCTCATTTTCGGTGACCAGGCCGAACGCTGCAAAACCCTCTTTACCGTTCCAGGGTTTCGCATACATTTTAGGAATGACTTTCGAAGGCGGTGCAATCTCGGGTAAGGCTTTCCAGATCCAGTAAGGAATCGGCGCCATCGCCATGGGGTGATCGGCGCCAATCGACCCGTACTTGTACTCATCGGCCGGGTCCACGAAGTGTTCGGGAACGCCAAAGCGATGGGTCCATAAATAGATGCCCGCTATCACGATCGCCAGGACCACGAGCCACCGTCTGATCTGCTTCAGCATTGCACGAATCTCCCTCTTGATCGCCACATGATACAGGACACCTTTCCAGGGAACCTCCGTGCATAATTGATCAGAGGCTCCCTAGGCATTGATATTGACCTTGAGCGCCCGGGGATACAGCCGCCAGATCGCCCAGGGCTCACTGGTCATCGACATCTGGAGCCATTCCAGTTCTTCTTTGAACCGGGTAAATTCCGCCGCGGCTTTTTCATCTCCGTCGAGCGCCAGGTAAGAGAAATCGAAAATCAATTCCCTGCGTGTCACGTTGAGATTGTAGTTCGCATTCACCAGGCGCTGATAGACGTCGAGCGGTTCGCGCTGGTCATTCCGGTAAACGCGGGCGGGTTGTCTGTGGGTCCATAGCTGGTAGTTCCACAAGAAACTGCCGAGAATTTCATGCTGCACCGTGGCCAGGTAAATAAAGCGCGTGACCAGGCGGGCGAGGCTTTCGAACGTCAGGCTCTCCTGGGTGACCCCGGAACCATTGGGTAGAAATCCGTTCAATTCATCCAGCCAGGCAATGATGTGAGTGTCCGCCCTGATTTCAGCAGTGGCCGATCCCGGCGAGGATTCCGGATAGTACAGCCGCAGGTAGTTCGTTGCGTGTTCAAGCATGGTGTTGAACAACCGCTCGAGATCATCCATCGTCGGTGTATCAAAATCGGCATTGCGGATTTGGCGAGCTTCGGCGTCCTTTTCCGGATCGTTTACGATCATGGGAAACTGCTGGTAGGTATCTTCGAACAGCTTGCACATACCTTCGAAAGTGAAAGAAAAAATGGTCTCGAAGTCGCCTCCCCTGAGCATCTGGGCGGGTGTGACGCTGTCCTGGCTCTGCGCAGTCGCATAAATATAGGGCCACAGTAATCGAAGCAGGGGATGATCCCACGGGAGGCGGTTGCGCGTTGCAATGGCAAATTGTGCGCCGCCGGCAAGGTGTACCCAGTTGAAATGGCGCACCAGGGTGAGGTGCGTGCTTGCCGCGCACAGGGCAAGCTTCTTCGACAGGTTCCAGGATTCGTCCGCCGGTGTCGTCGTGCCGAGCGCGCTGTCAATCTGAAAGGCTCTCAGTGAACGGCCCGTTTCATCCGCCCTGAAGAGCACTTTGACGCCAAGGGGATAAAGACCCTCGTGAACCTCGTAATTGTTGAGCACTTCGAGATCCCACTTGAAAATACCGTCCGCGTGCTTTTCCAGGTAACAGGCAAACGGGCCCCTGACCGCGAGTGACCCGAGATCAGGACTGCCCAGAAATTCCGGTGGCAGCCCGGGCGGTGGAAACTTGGTCCGGTGTAACCAGGTATAAGCCTCCTTCAAAGCCACGTCGGGGTTCGCATCAATGGGTGGCAAGCCGGCCTGCATGGGCGGGAATACCTTGTATAAAAACAACTGCAGCCTGGTCACTGCAACCTGCTTCCACGCCTTTTCATCCTTGGGAATTTGTCCGGTCGGACACACCTGGATGCTCTTGATCGGAATGGCCGGAATGACTTCCTCCATGGATAACGGTACGATCATTCCCGCCTGTTTGGCCGGGACGGGAATATCCCGCGGCTTGTTGCCCGCCATCTTCACCCAACCGAAGAAGTCCCAGAACGCTTTTCGCAACCGCCACTTGATCAATGCAGCCTCCGTAGATTTCCCGATCCGATTGACTGCCGCTTTCACAGGTGGCGCCGGCGGCTCTCAACCGCCCAGGGATCGCCTTTGATATCCTTGTCACACGCGCGCAAGGGGTGTCGTTCCGGCCTAAGCCGGCCCTCCGCACCCGGCTCGTCCCAGGGCTCAAAGGCATTCTTTATATTGGCCAGGCCGGTCGCCGCCAATTCCGGGTGATGGCGCAGTATCACCGTCTTGAAATCCGTCTCGTCGATCCAGCGCAGGCCTTCCGGGGTGTAGACCTCTTCGTTGTAGCAGTCGGTGTAGAAACGGTCCGCCTGCAAGCGCCGGGTGGCGTTGAGAATGAACACCTGGAACATGGTCTCCCCGAAGCCGAACGCGGTCGGACGGCGCCCCTCCGCCAGGGTTCCGACCAGCAGGTCGAGTTGCTCCACGGCTTCGTGGTCCGAGCCATAGACGCTTTTCAGTTTTCGGACCTGCTCAGGGTCATCGGTGAGATCCAGGAAGGTGCGGATCGGGTTCAGCCCGAGCTGGCGGCGAAATTCGTTGTAACGGGGAATACCGCGTTCGCGGGCCCGGACAATATCCACCGTGCCCATGTCAAAAAACGGGTTTCCGGGAATGCTCAACTCCTGCATGAACTGGGGATAGTTGTTGAGCACCAGCTGCCCCGGATGTTGCTTGCCGAAAGAGAAAAGCAGGTCCGACATCGAATATCGGCGGGTTATTTTTGCCGAGCCGGCCTGCCGCGAGGCAGGAAACCGTATGTGCTCGACGTCGTCAGGCGCGCTGCGCCGGCGTAGCGCCAGGGTCTCGGGAAGCAGCGAGTGGAGGCGGTAGATTTCGACAAATTCCTCGGTCAGGCCGAAGCCCTGGCCGTGCTTGTTGATGGGATTGCCAACGACCCCGCCCAGTTCGGGGTTGTGAACATTGATATCCGCAACCGTTTTGCGGCCTTTGCCCCGGCGCAACAGATTGGTGAGCAGGCCATACCAATTGGCCTTGAGCCCCGCGTCGAGCGCCGGATTGGGCAGGATGGCAGGCGTCCATTCGACGGTGTGGATCTTGGCCATAACGGCGGCGTTGACCAGGCGCGCCACGTTGAATAACTGGTTGTCGTCCCAGCGTGGATAGGTTTCCTGCAGGTGGTCGCAAATGGCGTTGTGTTCGCGCGCAAAAAGGGTGTGCAACATCGATTGGCCGACCCACCAATTGCGGTTGAAACCGGTTTCTTCGAGGCCTTTCTGATCGAGCGGCAAGGTGCCATCTTCGTTAAGCCGGAGTTTTCCTCCGACAAAGCTTCGCAACCGGTCCTGGGTTTCCTGGTCGCTGCCGTAAATTTGCGATCCGTCCCACCAGTGGGTGACTTCGTTGATCGCCGACTGTGCTGCCGGTTCTCCTTCGGGTAAACGTGTCGGGTCGGCCTGGGTCTTGCCGATCCGCATCTTTTCCTGCCGGTAACGTTTGCGGGCTGGATCATCCTCGGCAAGCGGCACTTCAATGACGTCGTCGAAATAGATTTCACCATGATTGATCCAGTCGCTGTTCATGAACTGGATCCAGCAGGCTGCCAGCATATTCAGAAAGGGCACCTCTTTCATGGGGCCGTCACGGGTGAAAAGCGTCCGGCTGATTTCGCGCGGGTTGGGCGTGAGCAGCTTTTCGCCGGTTTCCGGCTGAATGTCCGCCATTTTGACATTTCGCAGGAATCGGGTGCCTGCAGCCCCTTCCTTGGGGTCGGCCAGGTTATTCCAGGAGCCGTCGGCGGTCCGGAAGTGTGTTACCCCCGGCGGCGGTTCCAGGGCGCCCGGTTTTTGAAACCCGGTCAGATTGCCATCTTTCGGATAGCTGGTTTCAAGGTTGTGTTCGTTGAGCTTATCCCGCATGTGAGCGAGCGTGAGGATTCCCAGCAGCTTGGGCCGGTGATACCAGTTGGTCCAGACGGCATCGCGATAGCCAAACCAGCCAATGGCCCGGGTGGCTCCATTAAAAAACTTTGTGCCCACCACGCCCAGCGCGTTACCCAGTGCCAGTTGTATTACCCGGTGAAGATCTGCTGGCGGTGCCGAAGTGGGTTTGTGGCTCCGGCAACCGATCGACCTTCGGAGGGGCCAGCAGCTGGTCGCGTTCGAAGTAGTGCAACTCCGGGACAAACTCGTGGACATTGGCATTGGCATTGGCTTGAGCCAATGCCAGCATGTCCTGGTAATCAGCGTTGCCAGGATCGCCTTCCACGGCGGCGGCGTATTGCTCAGATGCAAGTGCGTACTGTTGTTGCTGGAAATAGGCCAGGCCCAGCAGGGCGTGAGTTTCAGTTCCGGGAGAGGTTTTCAGTTCAGCTTCGAGCAACCCGATCGCTGTTGCGTAGTCACGCTGGTTGAGTGCTGCCTGAGCCTCGGCGGCGCCTGCAGATGCGGATGGGGTCTCTGCCATGATCTAGCGGCCCTTAACTCAAAGATGTCCAGACTATCTTGTAAGCCGTGCACGGTCAATTAACGTGTCTGGCGGTTATTCAGTCACCATTCCCAGTCCTCAGGCTCGGTTCTGGGCTGCCGGTTGTGCGCATGGCGGAGCGTCGAGATGGTCTCGTAAATCACTTTGCGCGCACGGTTGATGCCCCCCAGCGGACGATGCTCAGGCAAGGCGTGCCAGGGTGTGAACGACAGGTTTTCCCCGAAGGCGGCAATCCGGCCGCTGTCGCAGTCCTGTTGCAGAATCCGGATGGTAGCGACTTTGCGGAATGGCGACACGGACTCCGGCCATTCGACCCGGGGATCTTCTAATCGGCATCGTTTCCGCGTCGGTTTGCAGTTGTACCGAAAAATCAAAAACAGCTTCGCCATTGCTCAATTGGCTGGCGATGGCCAGGCGCAGAAAGTCGTCCGAGGGCGCATCGGGAATTCTGTCGGGCTCGATGAACAATGGTGTGGCTGAATATTTGACGGCATGGGTACCGAACAGGTAGGGGGTCGTGCTGAAATACCGGATCTGCAACGGATTTGCGAATTTTTTCATCGTCCTGGCCAGGATCCAGACCACGCGCGGATTGGTGATAAAAAAACGCAGCTTCGCCCAGGCGTTGCCCAGGATCGCCGCGGCAACCTGGTCAAATTTTCGGACGTCTCCCGCGGGAAATACCGGGCAGCTGATCAGGATAAAATCCTGGGTTTGTTCGTGTTCTTCAGCTTTCAGGAGTTTCTCGCCGGGCACATTCATCAGCTTGATGGCCATGCCCCGTATGTCCCTGGCTTTATCCGGTTTGATACTGCCGTCCGAGTTGGAAAAACGGATCAGTGCCTTGTACGTCGCCGGTTCCCTGAATACGCCGATACGAAACATCTCCGGCAAATTGGGTTCGACAATAAATTCCGCTTTGACCAGGCAGTGCATCTTGACGTGAACATCGCGGCGCATCATGCCGCCCGCGGCATCATCGACGATCTTCTGGCTGAGCCGTTTGCGCAGGGACTCAATGTGTTGCACTTCGTCCGGCGGAATGGTTTCTTCAGCTAAAGAGAGCTTTGGCATGGTTGTGAATCCTCATGAGTCGGTCATACACGCGCTGCGCCGGTTTCGCTTTTACCACTCCGCAAACGCTCAAGTTGATCGCTGGCCAGCACAAGCTCATGTTCCGCGTGTACCGCGCGGAGCGCTGAAACCGCTTTCTCGTAGTCGCGGACCGCCTGATCCGGGTTTTCTGACCGCCGCTGCCTGGCCTGCGCGAGGCAGTGCAGTGCGAACGCATGGAATGCGTTCGCACCGTGCTGCTGGAATACCGCCGCGGCCTGCTCGAGCATACGGATATCGCCGGTCCGGTTTCCTTGCTCCATCAAGGTGCGCGCGCGTTCCAGCGGAAACCCGGCTTGTTCGGCAGCCTCAAGACTCTCTTCCCAGTGCCGGCTGGCGGCACCTGGTTTTCCATCAAGCCAGCAAGCGGTGCCATAAAGCCGTAACGCCTGGGGTAACCAGAACGTTTGCACACGCGCGCAGCGTAATGCTTTGCGACAGGCGATTCGCGCCTCGTGCACGGCAGCTTTGCGGCGGACGCCCTCCGACTGCCCGGCAATCGCCAATTTCACCGTGGCGGCACCGGTCAACGGTTCAACCTGGTCGAAGGGCCTGCTCAATTTGGCGGATTTCATGGCGCTTAACGCATCATCCATTATGACAACAGCGTCTTCAGTCCGCCCCTGGTAAACAAGGCACTTGCCCAGCAATGAACTCAGGTACAGGAAATTATCCCAGGCGTGGATTTTACCCGCTAATTTCACGCCCTGACGCATATGCGTAATCGCCTCGTCCAGGGGGCCGGTCTCAAGCTCCGCGTAGGCCCGGACCTGGGATCCCCAGCTCGTCAGCTGAGGGTCAGCGGCGTCCTGGCCGGCACGCTCAAGATCGGCAGCCAGGGTCATTGTCCCGGCCAGGTCACCCCGACGGCAGGTGATAAAGGAGAGCATCAATATCGCTCCACCCCAACGGCGAATATCCCCGGAATCGCGGTATCCGATCGCGCCGCTGCGCAAACGGGATGCAGAATCGTCCCACCGGCCGTCGTAAAAATCCAGGAAGCCCAATGCAAACCGGGCAAACGAAATGGCCGAGGGGTTGCCGGTCCGGTTCGCCAGCAGTTCCGCCTTCAAGTGGTACTTGCGGGAAATCCTGCGCAAATCATAGGTCATGAAGCCGAAGCCCAGGCTGCTCAGGCCCCTGGCCTCGGCCACGGTATGGCTGCTCAATTCTCCCGCCTTCAGTTCAAGCAGGCAGTCGAACAGCATGCGTTCCTTGTCCAGAAAATAATCCACCCAGGCCATGGCGTGAGAAATGGTCGATATCTCTTTGGCTGATTCAAGATCCACGCTGGGTTTAACGGGGATACCCAGTCGTTCACGGACAAGCCCCGCCAGGTGCGCGGCAAAAATTCTCACGGTGGCCAGACGAAGCCGGGTGCGTGAGGTGGGGTAGCGCCATCCCAGTTGTAACAAGGCGCGTCGAAAATGCTCGAGCGCCTCTTCATAATGGCCGGTTGCATGCAGCGCCGCGCCGATCTTTCTCGCCAGCGACGCACGCTGCAGCGGATTCAGCTTGTCCCCGAATGCCTGTATGTACGCGGACTCCGCCTGTCGGAAGTGTTCAAGGGCTTCGCTGTCACCAGCCATGCGTCCGGCCTGGTCGCCGGCTTTGAACAGGTATTCCTGTGCCTTGTCCCATTCTTCCGCGCGCGTGTAGTGGTGTGCGAGCAGACTTGTAAACTCATCCAGGCGATCTGCAAAAAGATTCTCGATGGCCTGTGCAATACGGCGGTGAATCGCACGCCGGGAGTCGGCGAGGATGCTTCCGTAGACCGCTTCCTGAACCAATGCGTGGTTGAAAATGTATTCGATTTCCGGGATCTGGTTTCTCATCCGGACCAGTTCCGCCTGCTCCAGTACAGTGAGACTGTCTTCCAGCCGGGTTTCCGCTTCGCCGATCGCGCTCAGCACCCGTTCCAGGAAGTGCCGGCCAATGACCGAGGCGAGTTTCAGAACTTGTTTGACCTCGTCTTCCAGGCGATCAATGCGGGCGAGCAACAGGGCCTGGATTGTGTTGGGTATGACAAATTTGTCCACGTCCTGGCCCAGCCGCCACCCGCGACCCCTCGCTCCGGGCACCAGTACCTGCTCGCTCACCAGTGAGCGGATAACCTCCTCCAAATAAAACGGATTACCTTCTGTCCTTTGCAGGATCTGTTCACGAAGCTTATCCGGGAGTTGCAGGTCGCCCACCAGGTTGGCCAGCATTAAAGCACTCTGTTCAGCCGTCAGCGGTTCAAGCAGGATTTCCTGGAACCGCATTTCCGGGTGCTCCCCCGCGGATCGAAGAATACTCAACCTGGCCTCTTCGGGATCGGGACGTGACGTATAAAATACAAAAAGCGCCGTCGTTTGCGTCAGCGGCAGCAGATGCTCAGCAAGTCCCACCGAGGATTGATCCGCCCAATGCCAGTCTTCCAGCATCAATACGACCGGCTGTCGCTGCGACAGGCGCTCGAACAATTGCCTGGTGCAAGTGAAAACCTGTCGGCGCAGACCCTGGCCGTCCAGATACTTCACGCGTTCTTCCAGTTCCGGGGACAAACGCAGCGCAAGCACCGTGGCCAGGTAGGGCAGAACCTCCCGGGTTCGCTCTGCAAACAGCGGAATCAGGCCCTGTTCCAGTCTGCGCAGACTATCCGATTCTGCATCGTCCTCCTGGATTTCAAACAGGTTCTTGAAAATATCAATAAACGGCCAGTAGCTCAAAGTGCGGCCAAATGAAACAGCCCGTCCCTCCAGCCACAGCAGGTTTCCTGAATCCAGTCGATTTCTGATTTCGGCCACCAGGCGGGACTTGCCCGACCCCGGTTCGGCCGTGAGCATTTGCACACTGCCTTTGCCCTGACGTAACTCGGCCAGCCTGTTCTCCAGCAAGGCCAGTTCCTGGTCGCGGCCTACCAGCGGCGAAGTGATGCCAGGACCCCTGGCCGGAGACGCGCCGTCGTCGCGGGACCGTGCTCTGAGCAGGTCGATAGACTTCTACCGGCTCTTCCATCCCCTTGAGCGAACGTTCACCCAGCGACTTGAATTCAAAGTGGGCTTCCGCCGCCGTGTGGACGCTCTCACTGACACAGATCTGTCCCGGCTTCGCCAGGCCTTCCAGGCGTGCCGCGATGTTGGTTGTGTCACCTACGGCGGTATAGTCCATTCGCAGGTTATCACCGATCTTTCCCACCACAACCGAGCCCGTGTTGATGCCCATCCGCAGACTCACAGCGGCCAGGTTCTCAGCCGCGCGGAGCTTCTCCCGGACAGCGAGAGCAGAAAGCAATGCACGACGGACATGGTCTTCATGTGCAACAGGCGCGCCGAAAAGCGCCATGAAACCATCGCCCAGGAACTGATTGATGGTGCCCTCATAATGGTGGATTTCGGCGGCTGCCATTTCGAAGAACCCGTTGAGCAGGTCGTGCATGGCTTCCGGACCGACTCTATGTGCAAGCCCGGTGGAATTTGCGATATCGCAAAAAAGCACCGTGACCTGTTTAACCTCGCCCTCGAGAGCAAACCGGGATTTGAAAGCCTCCTGCCGCAGGTGGGCTGGAGTATAGGACTTCGAACGGTCCTGCAAGGTTGCGCCGCAGTCATCACAAAACCTGCTGTCCGGAGGGTTGCTGTTACCGCACTGTGGACACTTGCTCAGCAGCGGTTGACCGCATCCGCTACAGAAACGGGCATCCGCGCGATTCTGGTGCTGGCATGAGCGACACTGCATCGAGTCCTCTCGATCTCTCTGATCAGGAAAACCGCAGTATGCCTTATTCCCGTTACAGGCTGCATCCGGGAATGATTGATTTTGCCCGATCCTTTTCGGCCTGTGAGCCCGTTGCCAGCCAGTCGACAAGGATCCGGTTCACTGTTTCAGGTTGCTCCTGGTGAAGGAAGTGACCGGCGTTTTCAACGCGTTCGATCCGGAGCCCTCCGGGAAAATCAGCTGGGTGCATGATGAGTTCGTGCAGGCGCGTGTCCATGCAGCCGTCGAGCGCCCCGGTGAGCGCCAGGGTAGGCACGGTAATCTGCGATTCCAGCAGCCGTAACGTCTGTTTCGCAGCGGCAGACCGGTGCGTGAACAGGGTGCGGTAGTACCCTAGCGCGGCCGCAATGACATCGGGCTGTGCGAGGGTCATTTTTACGCTCGCGAGCTGATCGGCTGGAAGATTCCAGCCGGGCGACCAGTCACGCCAGAGCTTTTCGATCAGCGCCCAGTCCCTCGCCTCGACCAACCTGTCGGCGATTCCGCGTAGCTGGAAGAAGAATATGTACCAGGACTTGCACAGCTGGCTGGGCAGCTTCCGGATGCCCTCCCATTGCAGCCGCGAAGGGTGCGGCATGGCCAGCGTCGTGAGTGAAAGCAGCCGATCGGGAGCCAGCGCGGCGGCGGCATAGCCGATGACGGCGCCCCAGTCGTGCCCGACCAGGTGCACACTGTCCTGGCCGAGATCATCGATCCAGCCCACTACGTCCTCTGCCATGCGCACGATGTGGTAATCCCGGTCGGACGGTTGCGACGAGGGCTCATAACCACGCAGGACCGGCGCCACTGCCCGGAACCCGGCGCCGGCCAGCGCCGGGAGTTGCCGGTGAAAGGAGCGATGATTATCGGGAAATCCGTGCAGGCACAGCACCACCGGCCCGTCGCCCTGGCTGTGGGCAGAGAAATGCAGCCCGCTCGCGCGGAGTGAAGTCCTGTCAGCCGCTTTCATCCGTGGCGGTCAGGCGAATGAGCGGGGGATATCCGGCGTTGCCGGGTGTTGCCGCCATGGCAGGGGTTTCGATTTCGTCAGGGGGGATCATTTCGTGCAGTATCCGATACACCTCCGCTCAAGTCCATGCCCGGCCTGAAAATGTACGCGTTAGCCCTGGACAATTGCCGGCGGGCCTGGACCCGGGCAATCGGTATTCGCATAACATCGTTTTTTAGCGGCTTCGAACATCGATGCAAATCGATCAGCAGTCGCCGGCCGCTTCCGCTAAAGTAATGAGTATCAGCATCGTCCTGATAACCGCAGGTCCGCCCGGCGGATGAACTGTTATCTCAGACCGATAACGCAAGGAAGCTCGTCAATCGCGCCAGGAGAAACCAGAAAAATGAAAAACCGGGATGAATTTCTCAACAAGGTTTTTCCGGAAGAGTTGAAGGAGATCGCGCAACGCCGGAAAAATGCAAAGCTGGATAAAGGTGATCTCAGCGCTCCGCCGTCCACTGACAACCTGCTGGCCGGACTGGCTCTTTCGGGCGGTGGAATCCGCTCTGCAACCTTCAGCCTGGGGGTTATCCAGGGACTCGCCAAACATGGCATGCTCCGTCACGTTGATTATCTTTCCACCGTGTCAGGCGGGGGGTACACCGGCGCCTGCCTGAGTGCATTACTGAACGATCCCAAGCATTCGCCCGAATGGGATCGTTTCCCGCTCCGCGATACGCAAGGCTCCGCCGAGCCACCGGCAATGACGCACTTGCGGAACTGCAGTAATTACCTCACTCCGGCAGGTCTGCTGACCAGGCTTCGCCTGCCCAACCTGTTTCTGCGTGGCATCGTTCTGAACCTGTTCGTTTTTTTGCCTTACATCATGGCAGCGGTTTTCCTGACTGAACTGGCTTACGAGAAGGGACCACTCTGGGCTTATCTTCCCAGGCTGGTGGTGCCCCTGCTCCTGTTGTTCGTGATCATGGCCCTGTCATTCCCCATCGTCGTTCGATTGCTCAGAAACGTATTCAACTGGGATCGAAGGAATACCTATGAGCTGTGGCTTGAGCGTACCCGTGCTGCTGATGGTGATTGTTTTGTTCATGGTGCCATTCCTGGATGTTACCCGGTTGGCCATCGAGCACAATTCACACCAGTTCCTCGAGTGGATTGTACAGGTTAGTTCTGATAAGAATAAAATGTGGAAGTGGGCATTGGGTATTTTTGCCGTTGTTGCGATGTTCATGCTGGCAGGTAAAGCGTCCGAAAACGTAAACCGAATTCGCGGGAAAATACTTTTGTGGCTGGTGGGTTTACTCGGCCCGGCGCTTATTTATGCGATATACCTGGGATTGTGCCTGTGGCAAATTGACTCGCCATATCTGCCATTGGCGGCAGACGAGCAACTCAACCGGGCGACTGAATGCGTACAGCCCTGCATGACCTTGTCCGGAGATGAAGACGAGGGCGCGCGGATTGAGTTGTTCGCTGATGAAAACGGCACGGATTTCCAAAAAGCCGTTTTCCATCACGAAGGCTGGCCTTCGAGCATACCCGAGCTGATCGAGGGCCTTGCCGGCCGCACATTGGAATTCTCGCCGCAGGCGCGCGTTTACTGTTTGTCCCCGATTGCAGAACAATTTGCCAATCCGGAAGCCGCCCCGACCGGATGCGGGGAGCCGCGTCCGAACCTTCACTGGCGGGACGACAACAGGATCTGGGTGATTGACAACACACCGGGAGAAGACGGCAACTGCAGTCATTACTCAGAATGGCAGAAGTTACCAACGGAAAAAGACCGCAAAGACTGTACTTATTTCAGCCGCTGGTCGCCCATCGGTTTGCGCATTGAAGGGTGCTCAGCTGCACCTGTTCGAAGGTCAGGAAGACCTCGCCTTCGTGGCGTTCTTTATCGCATTGTTATTGATCAACCGCTGGCTGATCGACATCAATATGACCTCATTGCACGGATTTTACCGGGACCGGCTCAGCAAGGCGTTCGTGTTTCGAGTCGATGATAACGACGAAATTCACTCTGAAGACAACGTTCCTTTATCCAGCCTGAATGCGGAACAAACGTGCGCGCCTTACCACATCTTCAACGTGACGTTGAATCTCCAGGGCAGCAATGATCCGGATCTGCGCGGCCGCGGCAGTGATTTCTTTATGCTCAGCAAGAATTTCATCGGCAGCGACAGGACCGGATATACGGAAACCCGGCAGATGGAAAAGTATGACCGCCACATTGACCTCGCCACTGCCATGGCCATCTCGGGGGGGGCGGCGGCACCCAACATGGGCACGACCACCAACCGGCCACTGGTTTTTATCATGACGCTGCTGAATTTGCGTCTCGGTTACTGGCTACCCAACCCGGTTTTTATCAATCGGGAGCGCTGGCGCGACAAACTCAGGCTTGGCAATGCCAAGCCCGAGTTGATCTGGAAAGAATCACTGGGTCTGCTGGATGCGGAAGGCTTGCACATCAATATCTCTGACGGCGGACACATTGAAAACCTGGGGGTTTATCCGCTGCTCAAGCGCAAGTGCAAATTCATCGTCGCCGTGGATGGTGAGGCTGATCCGGATACAACGTTCCAGGGCCTGGTTACCCTGATGCGATATGCCCGGATCGACATGGGAATTAACATCACGATCGACCTGGAAAAACTGCGAAAAAATAAACGGGGGTTCAGTAAAGAACACTGGTCGCTGGGAGAAATCGCCTATCCCGATGGTGAAGTCGGACAGTTGCTGTACATCAAGCTGTCGGTCACCGGTGATGAACCTGAATATATCCGATCCTACAGATTCATCCATCCTGAATATCCGCACGAGTCTACCGCCAACCAATTTTTCGGCGAAGACCAGTTCGAGGCGTATCGCGCCCTGGGTGAACACTGCTGTGAAGGTATGCTGGCCGGTGTGGAAGATATCGGTGGATTCGAGAGCTTGAGGGACAAGCCGCTTACAGACTCCGTTCCCGCGTGATTCACGATCCGGAGCCGGCCCAACTCGGGCCGATAGCCGGCCAGTTCGTCCGGCCTGCAGGTGCCTTTTGACTTTGATCTGGCCGGCGCCGGGCCATCGCAATTCCGCAGATTGACCGCCGGGACGCGAAGGAGTGCAATGGCCGCTCCCTCAAACCACCAGCCAATTGTCATTGCTCCTAATCAAAACGAAAACCCTCGAACGGGTTACCCACGTAGAAATAAACCGCCGTTTCGCCGTTGTCACTGTGCCCGACCGCGAGATAAACCGGCCCGATTGGCGTGTCCGCGCCGACGAAAATTCTGCCAGAATAGCGCAGGTTGTCAAAGGCTATCTGACTGGAAAAATCCCAGAAATTACCGGTTTCCAGCGTGGCGCCTGCGTATGCCGGGATCAGTTCAAAATCGTTTAGCCTGCGGTAGTAGGCCAGAGATGCCAGCGCCATCTGCCGCCCCAGCAGTTGGTTCGGCACCAGGCCGGAAAGCCGGCCGAGTCCGCCTAGTTGGAACCACCTCTCCACAGGGGCGATGTTGTCAAAGCTGTAACCCGCTTCGTAATTAAGCACAAAGGTATTTTTTCCACTGGAAGTGGCAAAAGTCCCTTTCCCGCCAACCTGCTCGAAGTCGAACGCCGACCCCAACTGGTCTGTCGCATACCGGTAATACAAGTGATGCCTCATCCCTGAATTCGGAAAATATCGGCTGTCCAGGCTGTCATGCAGGTAATTGAGGTCGATTTCCCCGATTTTTACCTTGTCATCGACGAAATCAAAAGCTTCGGTCAGGAGTCGTCCTGTCCCGTTGCCGTACTCATAATCCAGCCGTAACTGGTCCGTCGTGCTGAGATTACGCCCGATTCCGAAGTCCACGCCCCACCCGGCGATTTCGAACTCGGCAATGTTGATGTCATTCAACCAGAGATTCCATGTGCGTCTGCGCCAATACCCCTGAGGTTGAACAAACCAATTGGCTTTGAGATCTATCGGCTGGTAAAAATCAAGGCTGAGCTGGTCAGTGCGCCCGATGGATCCGATCACCCGCAATTAGCCGCCCAGGCTGTTCAGGGCATTGTGGGTATACGCTGCACCTAGCAGAAAATCAGACTGGGAAGAGAAATCACTGGCAAGCTCCAGGCCGAACTGGAGGTAATTCGGCCCCCAACTCCGCGGGACGGCATTAACGACAACACCGCGTTGGCCAGCCTCATCCGTCACCATGTCGTAGGTCACGAATTCCACGATGTAATCGTCTGAAGATTGCGGAAGAAAGGGAACCGGGTCATCGTCAGGCGTTACCGCCATTTTCAACAGAACATCCCGCTGCAGAATCGAAGCCTCGTATCCCAGCGGGATGATTCCAGCGGCGCCTTCGAAGTCAGCCGAGCTGAATTCTCCAAGTTCCGGCACGATCAGTACGTCGTCCGGACCAAGGGAAGCAATTTGCGCATCCGCGTTCCTGCGGGTGAGGAAGTTAGTGAGCTGCTCGGTGATGCTGAGGATCGATTCGAGTTCCTCTTCCTCAAGCAACGGGCTGGAAATGTCGACCGCGATCACAATGTCGGCGCCCATCTCACGAACGACGTCGACCGGAAGATTATTCGACATTCCACCATCGACCAGCAAATGACCCCCCAGTCTCACTGGCGTGAATACAGCCGGAACGGACATGCTGGCCCGGACCGAATCCGAGAGACTTCCGCTGGACAACACGACAGCCTCTCCGCTGACCAGGTCTGTGGCAACTGCGCGGAATGGAATGGGCAGCCGGTCGAATTCATGAATGTCTACTACCGGAAGAAACAAAACCTGAAAAATCTGGGCCAGGTGCTGTCCGTTGACAGCACCCAGCGGCAATTGGATTTTTCCCCCGTTGAAGCCCACGCGCAAACGAATCAGGAACTGGGACTCGAGCTCCTTTTTTCTCATGGTCTGATCGGTCCGGTCCGGGCTGTCTTTCAGTGCCGCGTTCCAATCAGTTTCCTTTAGAACCGTTTCGATCTCATCCGCGCTGTACCCGGAAGCGTAAAGCGCGCCAATAATGGCGCCCATGCTGGTGCCGGCTATATAGTCTATCGGCACACCGTACACTTCGATGGCCTTCAACACGCCAACGTGCGCGCCTCCCCGCGCGCCGCCACCACTGAGTGCGAGGCCGATTCTGGGCCGCTCCGAACTGCTTTCCGCCGCGGCGGCATGGGGGAAGTTGGCTATCAGCAAAAGGGCAATCATCATGATTCGGACGTTGCGCATGTTCAATCACCGGCAGTGAATCTGAGCCTGTGATTATAGTGTAGGTTTTCACCCGCAAAAGCCGGATGGGCGGCATCAAATATTTTTTCAAACCAGCATTTTTCCCAAAGCTTCCGCGCGTCCCGGACCCTGCCATAATAGCGTCATGAACCCCTGGCTTTTTCTGTTCCTGGTATGCGTCGCCATCGTACTGGCCCTGTGGATCCCCCGCGTACGGCTTAAACGGGCGATCAATGCAGGCTTCCCGCCGGCATGGACGGCCATGCTGGAACAAAATATCGGGATTTATCGTCGATTGCCGGCAAATTTGCGTGAGCAGTTGCAAAAGCTGGTTCTGCAGTTTCTCCATGAAAAAACCTTTACCGGCGTCACGGGTCTTGAGATTACGGATGAAATACGCGTCACCATCGCTGCTGAAGCCTGCATGTTGATCCTGAACCGGGGCTCGGATGTATATCCCGGTTTGCGTTATATCATCGTCTATCCCACGGCCTTTATCGCCAGGCACAACCATGTGAATGAAGCCGGAGTGGTTGACCTGTCGGCTCACAATCTGCTGGGCGAATCCTGGCACAACGGCAAGGTCATCCTGGCGTGGGATTCCGTGCTTCAGGGCGCCAGGAATTTCAGCGATGGCGAGAACGTGGCATTGCACGAATTCGCGCATCAACTGGACAATGAAAACGGCAGCGCTGACGGCGCCCCGTTGCTGGTGGGCGCTTCCAGTTACCGCAGCTGGGCGAGGGTGCTAAGCGGCGAATTCGCCGAATTGCAGGATGACACCCGGCATTGTCGTCAGTCCCTGATGAATCACTACGGCGCCACCAACCCGGCCGAGTTTTTTGCCGTGGCCACCGAAACGTTTTTCGAAAAACCGGAACAAATGGCCGGGCACCACGCGGAATTATTCGCTGTGCTCAAGGAGTACTACCGGGTTGATCCCCGCGAGTGGTCATCAAAGGCTTCTTGAAAAATACCCCCGAATACCCCGTCCCTTTTGTGCAACAGCGGCAACATATGGCGTCTGCCCTTTTTTAGCCGTACACTTGCCGCTCATCTGTCCACGGCGGCAAGAGGGGTAATCGAATGAAACTTGGAAAGAGCGGGTTGACGGGTTTACTGGTGCTGGTGCTGGCGTTGTTCCCGCTATTGGCGCAAGCGGGGGATGTCAGTGTAGAAATCTATTCCGACAGCAATTGGCTTAATGCAGACGAGGATGTGGTCGTCGCCATCAGCATGACCAACCACGGCCGGGCGGCAGCCAGGGTTCTGAAATGGTACACCGCAGCTGACGGGATCGAAGAAGACCTGTTCAAGGTCAGCCGCGATGGCCAGTCACTGGCCTACCTGGGCGCCCATTACAAGCGCCCGGCGCCGGAAGCCAACGACTTCCTGGTGCTGAAACCCGGCGATACGGTAACACACCTGGTGGAGCTGTCCGGGGTCTACGACTTCGCCAAAACGGGTGAGTACTCGGTGCAGTTCGATGTCGAGTCACTGACCCTGTTCGACCCGGCGGCGGCTCACCGGCAAAACATGCGCAATGCCAGGGTTGAACGGTTGGAGTCCAACGAACTGTCGATCTGGGTACAAGGCCGCGAGACCAATTGGGCGATTGGCGACCCGGCAGCACGCAAAGGCAACGGCAAAGGCAAGCCGCCTCCGCCGCCACCCCCGCCGTCCGGCGGTCGCATCAGCTTTTCCGGCGCCTGCTCGAATACACAGCAAGCCGGTATCCTTGATGCGGTAGCGGCTGCCGGAGAACATCTCCGGCAATGCCAAAAGCTACTTGCAGTCCAACAATCAGGGCTCCCGTTACACCACGTGGTTCGGTGTCTACAGCAGCAGCCGTTACAACGAGGTCAAGACCAACTTCGTGGCCATTGCCGACGCCATGGCCAACCGGGACATCACGGTAGACTGTAAATGCAAACAGAGCGCATACGCCTACGTTTATCCGACCCAGCCCTACAAAATCTATGTCTGCCGGGCATTCTGGAATGCGCCTCTGAACGGCACGGATTCCAAGGCCGGAACATTGGTGCACGAAATGAGCCACTTCAACGTGGTCGCCGGTACCGATGACGTGGTGTATGGGCAGACCGGTGCGAAAAACCTGGCGCTCAGCGATCCGGCTAAAGCCATCACTAACGCAGACAGCCACGAATATTTCGCGGAAAATACACCTTCCCAGAATTAGATGCCGGGTGCGATCAGATGGATATCGACGGGAGCCGCTGGCTCCCGTTGTTTTTCTGACCCGCAAAGCCTTAAAGTAGGGCCATGCGCCGCTTATTCCCTCAAGTCTTGCTTTCGGGTTTTTTTCCTGGCCGGCCTGGCCACGGCCTGCGCCGATTCTTCCGCGGTGACCGTGGCTGAAGACCCAAGCGGCATCCTGTCCTGTCAGCTGTCGGTGTCCAGTCCGGTGCAGCAAGGTCACCCGGTAAATGTTGAATTGGTTTTGCACAACGGACTGACCGTGCCTGTTCGTGTTCTGCGCTACTTCACGCCCTTCGAGGGCATCATGGGCGAGATTTTCGACATTCACCGACAAGGCCAGCCCTTACTTTATGAAGGCCCAATGGTGAAACGCGCCGCGCCCGGCGAAGAGGACTGGCTGCTGTTAAACGCAGGTGAGGCGTTATCAGCGACGGTGGATATTGCAGGCGCCTGGAACCTGGCCCAGCCGGGTGAATACCGGCTGCAGCTGAGAGACGGCATAAGGTACCGCGTGGCGGGTGAACCTGAACCCCGACAGCTCGATCCGGCAAGCTGCGGTACTGTGGACTTCGCCGTTTCAGGAAAATCTGGATAACACCATTCGGAGACATAGATGTACAAACTGTATTACTCCCCGGGAGCCGCCAGCCTGGTCGTTCACTGGGTGCTGATCGAACTCGGGCTTCAACATGAACTGGTCAAACTGGATTTCGACAAGAAGGAACAGAAAGCGCCCGAATACCTGGCGTTGAACCCCAGCGGCGTGGTGCCGACCCTGTTGATTGACGGCAAACCGATGTGCGAAGCAGCGGCCATCGTAATGTACCTGGCCGATGCACACCCGGATGCCGGGCTCTCCCCGCTGCCCGGAAGTGAAAACCGCAAGGATTTTTACCAGTGGATGTTTCACCTGGCCAACACGGTTCAACCTCCATTCCGCGCCTGGTGGTATCCACACGAGCCAGCCGGCGAGGCGAACAGCGATGCGGCAAAAAACCATGCACGGCTCAGGGCGGAGTCGGTTTTTGCCAACATCGATACTCACCTGGCAACCCGAGGACCCTATCTGCTGGGTGAGCAGCTGTCGGTGGCGGATTTCATGCTGGTGATGCTGATGCGCTGGTCGCGTGGCATGCCCAAAACCGCCCTGGACTTTCCAAACCTGGCAAAACTCGCGGACCTGCTCAGAGCACGTCCGAGCTTCAAGGCGTTGTATGCCGCTGAAGGGCTGACAGAGTGGGCCTGAACGTGTTACCCGGCAAATAGTGACTGTTACAGGCCACGAGCCCACGGGTCATTTAGGTCGCAGCACTGGCCGGGAGCAGCAATAGGGTAAAGAAAAACCAATGATCAGATTCTTCAGAAGTTTGAGAGGCCATTTGCTGGCTGAGAAAAGGTTCAGCAAATACGTTCTCTATGCCGTGGGTGAAATCTGTACTGGTGGTCATCGGAATCCTGATCGCATTGCAGATCAACGATGCCAACGACGCGCGCAAGGAAAGGCTGAAGGAGGTCCATTATCTCGAGAACATCAAGACCGATCTTGAGATCAATATCGAGGAGATGGACAGGTACCTCGCCATCCGCACCGGGTGCATCGAGGCCGCGCAGCGAATCATGGCCCATTTCGAGGGCGAGCCCATCACCGACTATGACGCTTTCAACGCCGATGGCGTCAGCATCTATAACTGGCAGAGGTTCTACCAGACCAACAATACTTTCCAGGAACTGGTCAACTCGGGAAACCTGGCTTTGATATCGAACGAAGCGATCAAAACCAGGTTGATGGACCTGGAATCGCTCTACAAAAAGATGAAAAGCGAAGAGGATCATTTCAGGTTCGATACCGAAAAACTGATATACGAACCACTGTATGAACTCATGGACCTGCAGAAACTCGTGAGTAATTTCGAATACGTCGCCAGCGGGGGTAGTTCGGGTAATAAAGTTACCCTGGACGCTTCCTATTTCGAGAACTTCCTGAAGAGCCAGAAACTGAAGAACGGTTTTTCGATGACCATGCTGGAGTTCGGCACCATGAACGACCAGATGAGGACGATGAAACAGATGTCGGAGGAATTGATCGCGTCGATCGATCAGGAAATAGCCGAATAGTGACGGGGTTGGCACCAGAAATTTCACATGATGAACAGGGTAACGAAAGCACCCGGAGGATCCATGCAAACGAGACACTTCATTACAGCATTCTTTCTGGCCGTTGCTCTGACCACGCCTGTTTCCGGGGTAACGCAACAAACGACCGGCAACACCAACCCGGTGTTGCTGCTGCCTGAAGCCGTCTGGAACGGCACAGAGGACTCCCCGCAAAAAGGCTACGTTGTACTCCTGGTGGGCGGGCGGATCGAGTCGGTTGGCCGGGCGGCTGACGTGAAAGTCCCGTTGGGTGCAGAACGGGTCGAGCTGCCCGGATTGACGCTCATCCCCGGGCTGATTGAAGGCCACTCGCACCTGTTTTTACATCCCTACAACGAGACACTGTGGGACGAGCAGGTGCTGAAAGAACCGCTGGGGTATCGAATGGCGGAAGCCGTGGCGCACGCGGAAGCCACGCTGCAGGCCGGCGTCACGACGGTGCGGGATCTCGGCACGGAGGGCGCTGAAGACTACGACGTGCAATTGCGCCGGGCCGTTGACGCCGGGGTCGTACCGGGGCCGCGAATCCTCGCTGCGACCCGCGCCATCGTCGCCACCGGCAGCTATGCTCCACGCCGTTGGAATTATGCTTTCGACCCGCCCCAGGGCGCTGAGGAAGCTTCCGGTGTGGAGCAGATCATCCAGGTCGTTCGAGGGCAAATTGGCCGCGGCGCCGATTGGATCAAAGTTTATGCTGATTATTCCTGGGGCCCCGGCGGCGCCCTTCGGCCAACCTTTATGGAGAACGAACTCAAAGCCCTGGTCGCTGCCGCCACCGACGCAGGCCGGTACGTCTCGGCCCACGCGATGTCACCGGAAGGGATCCGGCGGGCCGTGGAGGCCGGCGTCGCAACCATCGAACATGGGGACCGGGGGACGCCGGAAGTGTTCCAGTTGATGCACAAGCGCGGCGTGGCATTGTGTCCGACACTGGCCGCCGCCGAGGCTTATGCGGAATATTTCGACGGTTACGAGAGGGGAAAGACCGCGGAGCCGCAGAAACTGAAGGACAAATGGGCTTCGTTCCAGGCAGCGCTGGACGCGGGTGTGCCTATCTGCTTTGGCGGCGATGTTGGCGTTTTTTCCCACGGCAGGAATGTGCGGGAACTTGAATTAATGGTGGCGCACGGGATGACACCGGTGGAAGCGCTCAAGTCTGCAACCAGCGGTAACGCAGAGATCCTGCATCTCCCCGATCGCGGCCGCATCGCCCCGGGCCTGTTGGCGGATCTGGTAGCGGTGACAGGAGATCCGACGCAAGATGTCGGAGCCTTGTGGCAAGTTGAAGCTGTCTGGAAGGACGGTAACCGCGTCAAGTAGAAAAGAAGCATCCAATATGGGCGTAAAAAAAAAGGGGTCAGAGCCCTTTTTGGAGTTTGTTCCGCAGTTTGTCCCAGTACTCCAGGCGCTTCCTGATTTCACGCTCGAAGCCGCGCTCGGGTGGATCGTAGTAACGCTGGCGTTCCATCTCATCGGGAAAATAATTCTGGCCGGAAAAGCCCTCCGCCGTATCGTGGTCGTATTGGTAGCCGCTGCCGTAGCCTTGCTTCTTCATCAGGGATGTAGGTGCGTTGAGGATATGCTTCGGCGGCGCCAGCGAGCCGGTTTGTTCCGCCGCACTGCGAGCCGCTCCGTAGGCTGCATAGGCTGCGTTCGATTTGGGTGCGGTGGCCAGGTAGATCAGTGCCTGCGCCAGGGCCAGTTCACCTTCGGGGCTGCCCAGACGCTCATAAGCCTGCCAGGCGGCAATGCAGGTGGGCAGGGCCTGCGGATCGGCCAGGCCGATGTCTTCAATGGCCATGCGGCTCATGCGCCGTGCAATGTATTCCGGGTGCTCGCCGCCCGCCAGCATGCGTGCGAACCAGTACAGTGCTGCATCGGCATCTGAGCCGCGCACGGATTTGTGCAATGCCGAGATCAGGTTGAAATGCGCGTCATCGTCTTTGTCATACAGCGGGGCACGACGCTGCACGATGCGCAGCAGAGCCTCGGTGTCCAGCAATTCATCCTGGGCCAGGATCTGTTCACACATGGCCAGCACGTAGCGGCCGTCGCCATCCGCCATCGCCTTGAGTGTGGAGCGGGCCTGCTCGTCGGTCGGCAGGGTGCGTTCTGCGTCCTGCTCTGCACGCTCAATCAACAGGTCCAGCGCCGCATCATCCAGCCGCTTGAGCACGTAAACCTGTGCGCGTGAGAGCAGGGCTGCATTGAGTTCAAAGGAAGGGTTTTCGGTGGTGGCGCCGATCAGCACAATGGTGCCGTCTTCAACCACCGGCAGAAAAGCATCTTGCTGGGACTTGTTGAACCGGTGAATCTCGTCGACAAACAGCAAGGTGCCCTGGCCATTGCGCTTACGAATACGCGCTGATTCAAACACTTTGCGCAAGTCAGCCACACCCGAAAAAATCGCCGAGAGTTGCTCAAAATGCAGGTCCGTGTGCGCTGACAGTATGCGCGCCAGGGTGGTCTTGCCACAGCCCGGCGGACCCCACAGTATCATCGAAGCCAGCCGCCCGCTGTCGGTCATTTTGCGAATCGGCGCTCCGGCGCCCACCAGGTGATCCTGGCCGACTATTTCATCAAGAGTTCGCGGCCGCAAACGATCCGGCAGCGGTTGGCCGCCTGAGGGTTGTTCTGCGTTTTCCGTGGCAAACAGATCGGTCATTGGCAATACGGGGCTGTTGACTCATTTCCGGACAGCTCATCGTAGCTGGATTGAAGCGAAATTGCAGATGCGGTTTCCGGGTATCACCGGTCGTCAGTGCCGTGGGTGAACCTGGAATTGTTTATACAGTGGTTTACTGGCGGACCCAGTCGTAGCTGCACTTTTTGACCCACTGACCGTCCTCGGCAATGTCGGATGAGACGGTTCGATGCACGTTTCCAGACGGATTGGATAGCTTATGGGCCTGCTCGCTTGAGATTCCATCGAAGCCGGTAAACGTTTGCTGCATCAGGACGACACCCTCCTGCGCATCTTGCTTCATGGTGCCAAGGCCAACGACTCCCCAACCGTTGCCGGCCATCATGTTCCGGTCGGTTTGCCACTTTTACCTGGCCGCCGGCACCCTGCGCCAAGACCTGGCTGCCGCGCCGGATTAACCAGGCTCCTGACGTGCGGCATTTCTGTCCGAGCTATAGAAACGGGTCCGGTCTTCGTATCGGATGTCAGTCTCTCCCCCTGAGAACGAGCAGCTGGAGTGCTGTGACGTCATACCCTCAAAGACCATGGTGGCGCTGCTCTTCTTGCTCCTGCGAGACTTGCCGTTCTTGCCAGTAGTTGCGTCACTCGGTACTGTCTGCTTCAGCCACTCCAAACGTAAACCACGCAACGACAGCAAGACCGTTATCCAGGACGTCGATAAAGAACCCCTCTCCACTTCGGTCAGGGCCGCCATACCAGGCACCCGACAAGGCGTTCTGTGAAGTCATGGCCGCATCAAACCCTGTTTCCAGGCATTCTGTCATGGAGCCATTCTGTCCGATTTTCGTCAGCTCGTAACTGCCGCTACCCATATTGGCGTTACCGTTGGTATTGAAAATCAGGTTCGCCTCGGTGCAGCTTTTGAGTGTAATGTTGATAGTGCCAAATGGGTGTCGTTGTACGTTTTGAGGATCAAATGCATCTCCGAATACCCCTCCCGTCGCGAAGACGAAAGACTCAGCATCAATTGAAATACTCAGGCCGGAAATATCACCGGCCCCTACCGCCCAGAATTGGTTGGTTTTTATCGGTTCAACACCGATAAAATCCATAAACGTGATAAAAGTGGGGCCGTTGATTCCCGCTTTTTCGGTAAAGAAGTTACCAATTGCACCGCTCAGGGGATCAACTGAACGTACTTGAGCAGAGATATTTGATATTGCAAATAGGGTGCCGTCTTTCCGATGTGCCAGACCCGTGACTTCTGAAAAGTTCTCGGTCACAAAGTTTACAAATCCGCCGCTATTGTTATACCTGGAAATCTTACCGCTACCAAAAACGGAAACCAGAAAAGTGTTGCTTTCCGGCTCGAAAGCAATCACCCGGGGATTACTCAAATTAACTGAGATTGTTTTAACGAGTGAACCTGAACTCCCGTCAAAAACCATGATGTTATTGCCGTTATAGGCCGGTACATACAGGTTGCCGTCAGGCCCGAAAGTCATTCCGGCATCAGGCCCGCTAATGCCGTTTGCGAACACAGCCAATACTGCGCCTGTATTACCATCCAGCTTATAGATCCTGCCTTCGTCAAAGGTAGCGACATAGAGATTGCCATCGGGTCCAAAGGCCAGGCCCGTTGGATTACGCAGATTCGCTCCGGAGGCAAACTCATCGATGAATTCAAGCGTTGTCGTATCATAGCGCAGTATTTTATGGTTTCTCTCGCTGACTACATAAAGTCGTCCGTCTGGCCCGATACGGGTAGCCTGTGCACCCCTGATCCTTCCCTGGTCATCCAGAATCCGCAAGAACTGGCCATCACAGGCATTGAACACATGAACATTATTTGAAAAATAGGAACTGATCAGCATCAACTGGTCACAATCAGGCAGTTCGAGGGCACTGACTTTCGATGTGAGCAAAAATACGCTGGCCAATGTGACTAATCGGGATAAAGTGGTTCATTTTTTCGACTCTTTGGAAAAGAATGGAAACGAATTTTATTCAAATCAAGAATGGTGAAACCTTCTGCAAGTCTCTTTTTAATGTTCGCATTTTTGCGAAGGCTCAAAAGCGGGCTTCAGAATTGCGATTTTGATATCCGGATTGAGTATCATGCGGTCTTATGAGCACCAGTAATGATCATTTTCGCATCGGGGTCTGGGAGGTGGACTGCCGGCTTGGCACTCTGATTTCGAAAGATACCCGTCAGAGGCTGGCGCCGAAATTGATGAATCTTTTACAGCAGTTAGCGCTCTCTGATGGCGAACTGGTTAGTCGGGAGCACCTTCTGGAGATAGTTTGGGGTGGCACCATTGTTAATGATGAGGTGGTGTCACGCGCTGTCGCTGAATTGCGGCAAGCACTCGGAGACGATGCAAAGCAGCCAACTTTTATTGAAACCATCCCCAAACGAGGTTATCGACTGATACAGGCAGTCGAGCCCATCAATGCAAGACCCAGGATGCTGAAATGGCCTGCTTTTATCGGTGTTTTGAGTGTTTTATTAGCGGTATTGCTGATTCGATCCGATTGGGGCGACCCGGCCGACAACGGCGTGTTCCAGTTTGATGAGATGCGTGTAAAGCCTGTCACCAGTGATGAAGGTCAGGAGAGTGACCCCGCCATATCAAATGACGGCAACCTGGCTGTGTTTGCGCAAACCGGCTTGTCCGGCCAGGTGGATCTGTGGCTTATTGACACCAATACTCTGATACGTCGTCAACTCACCGATGACGCATATTATGAGAGCAACCCGGTATTTTCTGCAGACAGCGCCCGGATTGCCTTTCTGCAACAGGGTGAGGATGAATGTTCGATTATCGTGCACACCATTTTGGACGGCAAAAACCACACGGTCGCAAACTGCTTTCCAGGACTTTTTGGTCTGGACTGGAGTGAGGACGGTAATGAAATGGTATTTATCAGTGAGTCCGTTCATGGGAGTGCCGTGACCCGTTTGAATCTGACCACTGGAAATACCACCGTAGTGACCCACAATACCGTTGCAGGCAGCAATGACCAGCGTCCAAAATTCTCAACAGATGGCAATTGGATAAACTTTATCCGTGGCAATAATACGGGTAGTGAGTTGTATCGTATTGCGACTTCGGGTGGCCCTGCGGTAGCTCTCACCGATGATGGACGTTATGTATCAGATCATGCCTGGGTTGGAGACCACGTGATATTCAGCTCTGATCGTCTCGGAAGTCGGCGTTTGTGGTATCTCGATACTCAAAACGGCCAGATCAGCACCCTCGGAATGCCAGGGATAAACTTGATTTCAGCTTCAAAGAACGGCAAAAAACTGGTGTTTGAAAGTGCGCACTACACGGCTAATATTTACAAACTGCATTTCGACCAGCCTGAAATTCTGGCTGAAAAGATCATTTCGTCCAACGATTACGACAACTACCCATCTTTGTCTCCCGGTGAGAATTTTATTGCATTCAACTCCAATCGAAGCGGTGCTGACAGTATTTGGATCGCATCTTCAAGTGGCGAGGACGCTCAAATGCTAAACCAAACCGCCGATATCAGGAGGGTTGACCCCGCATGGTCCGCGGATGGCAGTAAATTGTTCGCAACACAATTCGACCGGGAGAAAAGCCAGATTCTTGAGGTTACGCTGGAAAGCAGACAAACCAGGATGTTGGAAGAGGCTGGAGGGCATGCTTATGGCGCGCGCGTTGCAGGCCAGTGGCTTTATTTTATTAATTGGGGAAAAGAAAGCCCACAACTGGCAAGAATACCGTTGGTAAATGGTGGCTCAACAGAAAACCTTTCAGTTAATGCGAACCGAGTGCTGCCGGGGACTAACGGATTGGTTTATTACACAAAGCCCGCCAAAGATGGCATTTTTGGACTCAATCCTGATGGAGGCGAAGAACAAATCATCGTTTCGGACCTGCCGGCAGACAGATGGAAAGACTGGGCGCTTGAGGTTCCATGGCTGGTTTATGTCCGTCGAAATTCCAACGGCACTTATGAAGTGGTTAGAACGGATATTGAAGGTAACGGCCCTGAAGTAGTTACAAATTTCGCCCCGGACACAGTGGGTGGATCAATGGATATCAGTGCAGATGGCAATACCGTGTTTGTTGCAAGAACGGATCGTGCCGACCTTGATATCAGAATGATTGACCTGTCAGAAAATTGATTTCTGGGCGCAGAGCCAAGTACCAGAGTTGGCGAGGTCAACTTTTGTAGTTCGTTCAGGAGTCCTTTGTCAATGGTGGTGAAGCCGGTTCCAGCCTGGACCAACTGCACGCAACATCCGAGAATTATCGAATTGCGATCGGTACCCATGCCGGGCGCGTGGCACGGTGGGCTGCGATCAACCCGGCGCCCACCAGGTGATCCTGGCCGACTATTTCATCAAGCGTTCGCGGCCGCAACCGATCCGGCAGCGGTTGGCCGCCTGAGGGTTGTTCTGCGTTTTCCGTGGCAAACAGATCGGTCATTGGCAATACGGGGCTGTTGACTCATTTCCGGAAAAATAAGAACTCTGACCACTTTTTTACTCAGCCCATTGGTACTTGACGCGTATTTTTGTACCCGGCGGAGAAGATGCATCGGGTGGCGCCAATTGGTAACTGAAACCCGCTTGCGGAATGGCGGCGCCGCCAAAGGGTAGTTTTGGACTCTGGTAGCGCGAAGGATCACTGTCACTGAAACTGCTGACCGCAGCGAATGGCTGCGCCTCTTTCAGCGTAACTTTGCCATCTTCGATTTGGTAAAATTCGATCCCATTGGGGAAGCTTTCGAGGGCAAACGGCGCGTCGCCCGAATGATAGCTTCTCAGAGCGCGATCATACAGCCGGTACTCCGGCTTGCCATCGCGAATTCGCAGATCATAGGCGGCGCCCGCGCTTTTTCTGCTCAGCCGGTCAGGTCCGGGCAGCCATTCATTGATGATGGTGTAACCGTAGGTCATCGTGCGGCCTTCCCAGGTGGCCAGTTCCAGCGGCGGCAGTCCATCGACCACGAAGCTGGCGCAGGACTTGCGGTCCTCTTCGCTGACATCGCTGGAGTAATAGGCCGGGCGGCGCAGAAAGCACATCATCTCGACAAAGCTGTCCTTCAGGAAAGGCTGTGCATATTCATCAAACTGCCAGGAAGTCCAGCCGTCTACTGACTGGTAATATTCTGCTGGTGCGATGGGCAGATCGAATTCCTGGGGATTGGCGTCCACGACCAGTAAATAGCCGTTTCCGGGTCCTTCCTGGGTGGGTTCATTCTGACTCCAGAGAAACTCTCCGTTGTAATACCACATGACCACGCCAGGCCGGTAGTTGATATTGAACGCCTGTGGTTTGCCGTCTTTCGTCGAGTAGAAGATGAAACCCGGCTTGGTGAGGCTGGCGTCGTAGTTTTTTGCCTCTTTAAAAGATTCATAAGGATCGCGGTATTCGAGCAGGTAAAAGTGCGGCACCGCAAGGTGATGGCTCCCACCGGAAAGAGTGAAACCGTTGGTGTTCCATTGCGTGATTTCAGTCCCTTCAAAATCGTCCGAGAAACCGACACCGGCAACATTTATATTGTCCAGCAAAGCGCCGGCCTCCACGGCAGCGCCATCGGTAAAATAGGTGAAACGGACGGTTATCTTTTTTCCGCGGTAGGCATTAAGATCAAAACTGGCGCTGATCCACTGCGCTGCTTCACATGGGTCCGATTCGGCCTGGCCAATCCGATCTTCTGCCAGCACTCGTTCCCTGGACGGATCACAGCCCTGGGCTGTTTCCACCTTTCCATCCCCATCGAGGTCACCACTTCGGCCGGTAAAGCCGGGCAAACTGCCTTGACCTTCATGACCCTTGGCGGAGGACATAACACTGGATTTATCTTCTATCGAGTCCTTGTCAACCGGCATGATGCGCTGGAAAGCCCCACCATCCGTGGCCACTTCCACATACAGATAATCCCATTCCGCTTCAATCACAAACCAGGCGTCCAGATCCAGATTCAGGTCTGTATCCGCATCCACATCAGTAAAATCGAAATCACGTGACAGCGTTCGCAACATGTCATTCCCCTGCCCGGTATACGCCGCTTGCCTGCCGTGACGGCTTTCCAGGGGCCCCATCTCGATATCGCGATACTTGGGCGGCAGAATAACCATCGCCGAGTCGCACAAACCTTTTGGTGTTTCGCTGCTTGACCAGTCGTTCATGGTCTTCAAATTGACCTCGCCCCCGCTGTCTCCACCATGAGATGGCGGGCGTATGACGCAGGGTTTCATCCATCCCAGCATCATTCTTGACCAACTGCTCAACTCCTGCGGTTCGGGACTGGTTGTTCCCGACATTGCGGTCCATGATCCGGTCGAATTATTGGTGCTGCGTGCATAGACATCCGGAAGCCCCAGGGAATGACCAAACTCGTGGATAAAGGTTGACACCTCGGTGTATTCCGACTGCATGTTGTAGTCAAGCACCCACAGGCCGTTGCCAATATCTATGCCGCCACGAACATTGGCCTGGCCATCAACGCTTGGGCCACTGTCCAGATTCTGGCTGATGGATGCACGATGTGGCCAGATTCGATCAGCGCAGGCGCGCTCATCCACGTTCAGCGTGTCGAAGGTATCCGCAGTGGCATTCGTCGTAAATTTTTCATCCAATTTGTATAAACCCTGGCAGGACGCCTGCCCTTTTCCAGCCACGATCAGGATGAAATGATCAATGTAGCCATCCGGCTCATCGCGGTTTCCATCGCCATCGAAATCATCGGGATCCCATTGGTCATAGTTTTGCCACGGGAAATCCGGATCAGCTTTATAAGCGGCAAGTAATGTCTCGATCACCAGGTCGTCAGTGCGCTCGTCGGAGCGCCAGGTGCCGTCGGCGCTCTGAACCGGCCGGCCGTAATAGGAAAGGGGTTTGTCCAGCGTAACGACCTCGAAGATATCGCCGGTAACGTTATAAGCGCCATGAGACTGGTGTTGAAAATAATGCGTCAGGGTTCCAGGCCGGGAATCCTTCACGCCTCCGGCAAACAGCAAATCCTGAAAATAGGCATTGTTCTGCTCGTTCTGGTCTGCTTCACCTGCAAAACGGTCGTAACCCAGGTCGGGGAATCGAACCGGAATGATCAGCAACCGGTGCGGCCGTTCCGCTGAAGCCAGAACGGGTTGAATGGAGTCGCTTTGAATCTGTGGATGGCCGAGCTGGTCGAACCGGAAATTGGCGATGTTTTCGACCATTTCAGCACTTTCGTCTGCAGCACACGGGTCCACGCATGACAACACGCCAATGGCCGCGAGGACAGACACAAGGAGGTTTTTCATCACTGATCTCACTATTTGAATGCGGCGTATTTCTGGAGGAAGACCATATATTCTATCTAACTCGGGCAGGGAAAATGTATCCAAACCCTATTGATAAAGTATATCGCTGAAAATTTCTGGCGCTTGACGCTGACCCCACAGCGTCGGTGCGGACGTTCAAGGCCGCCGTTCGGTATTGATACCGCGTCGATATTGACTAAAAATACCGGTTCCCGGGACGGGCAATCCGGGCCCGGAGCAATAAAACAGTTGAACGGCGAGGTTGAAAAATATGAAAGGCGGTTGTCATTGCGGACATATACGCTACGAGATTTCGGGTGATCCATTCGATGCCGACTTCTGTCACTGCCGGGATTGCCAGGTGACCACCGGGGCGCCTGTTTCCGCGTGGATGGATTATCTGAAGGGACAGATTCAATGGACCGCCGCTGAGCCGACTGAATATGCTTCTTCAGAAACCATCAGGCGCGGCTTCTGCCCCAAATGCGGGTCGTCGTTGAGTTACCGGAGCACACAGAATCCGGACTACCTGACATTGAGCATCGCATCGCTGGACGACCCCAATTTGTGCAAGCCCAATTATCACATCCATACCGACAGCCAGCTCAGCTGGCTGAAGATCGACGATGACTGCAAACGTTATCCGCGTTCACGCGGGGAAAAACAGGATTGAGCAACACACCGGTTTCTCTGGCGGAATAGATTCAAATTGCAAGTGCAACAGCACGAGGCAATATGGATCCTACCTGTATCTGATATGCCCAGGTGCGCAAGGCACCAGCGAAATAACTGAGTCACTGGAGTTGCTCAAGGCGCCAGCGGAATAACTGATCAAAGGCGACGAAAATCCAAGGACCCGACAATTGCGGCTGCACCAGGCAGCACTTTCCAATTTCGTTTCGATCAGGTCTATAATGTTTATCAGGCGGTATCGCCACAAGGAGTGGGCAACAGCCGGGAATTTGGGGGACGAGTAAAGGGATTTGTGTGATGAACTTTCTGAAATCAGGGGTATTGGTTTTCTTACTTGGCTTTGCTGGCCAGGCGGTTGCGCAGAGTACCGTGGCGGCCCGCACCCACCAGGCAAAGTTGAAGACACTGGCCGCAACGCTCCAACAACGCGATGCCGCTGACCGTGCACAGGCGCGCGTTTTTGCAGCCCGCGCGGGTATCCCGATGCGCCGGGTCCTGCCGAATGGAGGGGTGCTGGAGTTGCAGCGCATCGTTCCGGGCGTTGGGCCGGTCTTTTACATCACCAACAATATCATCGCAGCACAAACTGTTTCGACCTATGAAGTCTGGCCAGGCGGGTCCGCCGGGCTGGGGCTCAACGGCTCCGGCATGACCATGGCCGAGTGGGACGGCGGCGCCGTGTACGCCGATCACTGGGACCTGATCGGGCGCGTCACGCAGGTCGATGACGTCGATGGCATGATGGATATCAACGGTCACTCCACGCACGTGGCGGGAACCCTGATCGGCTCCGGCGCGCTTATCCCGGACACCCAGGGCATGGCGTGGGCCGCGAATCTGGATGCCTACGACTGGAATTCCGACTCGGCGGAGATGGCGACCGCAGCGGCGGCCGGGCAGTTGGTTTCGAACCATTCCTATGGTGTCGCCGCCGGATGGATACCGTGGGGCGATGACCCGCCAAACAACTGGTGGTGGATCGGCGGTTCGGATCCAACCGATCTGGAGGATCCCAATTTCGGTTATTACGACCCGGAGTCGGCCCTGTGGGACCAGATCGCCTTCGAGGCACCGTACTTCCTGATCGTCAAGGCCGCCGGCAACGATCGCCTCGACTTCGGGCCGGAACCCGGTGAGGAATACACCATCGTCGACCAGGACGGGAATCCCGTCGAAACGTCAACGGTCGAACGCCCCCCCGACTGCGCGCCCGACGGCTACGATTGCCTGCCGACGCACGCCGGTGCCAAGAATATCCTGACCGTAGGCGCCGTCGATGATTTGCCGGGCGGTTACTTCCCGCTCGGGGGGGCAGGACAGGTTGCCATGACCCTGTTCAGCGGCTGGGGCCCGACCGACGATGGGCGAATCAAGCCCGACCTGGTCGGCAACGGGTCCTTCCTTTACTCGGCATGGTCAGATCCGAAGCAGCTTTACGCTTTCGCAACCGGCACGTCGCAGGCCGCACCCAATGTGAGTGGCTCGCTGCTGCTGCTGCAGGAGCACTACGAAAACCTGCACGGGGCTGACAACTACATGCGCGCGGCAACCCTGAAAGCACTCGCGATTCATACCGCCGACGAGTCCGGTGAGGCGCCCGGCCCGGACTATGCGTTCGGCTGGGGTTTACTGAACACCCAATCCGCCGCCGAGCTCATCAGTGGTGAGGGTGACGACCATCAGATCATCGAAGGCAGCCTCGTCAATGGCGCCGCAGACAGTTACGCCGTCAGCGTTGGCCAACCCGACTCCGTGCTCACGGCCACGCTGGTCTGGGCCGATCCGCCCGGAACTCCGCCGGCGCCGTCACTCGACCCGCCCGACCTGATGCTGGTCAACGACCTTGATTTGCGCGTGGTCCGCGGGGCCAATACGTGGATGCCATGGGTGCTCGATCCAGCCAACCCGGCGGCGCCGGCAACGACCGGCGACAACGTCCGCGACAACGTGGAGCAGGTGCGGATCCGCGCCGACACCTGCAGCTATGCCGTGGAAATCCGCCACAAAGGCGCGTTACTCGATGACGCACCACAGGACTATTCGCTGATTATCAGCGTGGATGCACCACCGGTGCCGGGCAACTTCGCTTTCCAAGAAGACTTTTTGGAGGGCTTGCCCGAAGGCTGGAGTATTGACACGGTCGAAGGGATCGACTGGACCGTCAATTCGCCGGTATTGAACGATCTTCGTTACGACAACCATACCGGCGGCAACGGACCGTTCGCGATGGTGGATAACAATTACATCAACCAGACTGAAACGTCCCTGCGGACGCCGGTGCTGGATCTGTCGGCGGCCGTTGGCGCCGTTTTGCGGTTCAGCAGTTACTTCTTCTTCGACCTGCTGGAATCGATCAACGTCGACGTCAGTACGAATGGAGGGGCGGATTGGACGCAGGTGTGGCAGGACGTCGGGGAAATCCATGACCCAAAGCGCATCGTGCTCGATCTGTCCACGTCGCTTGCAGGTCAGGCCAATGCGATGGTGCGATTCCGCTACGACACCAATAACGTGAGCGAAGGTAACCTCTGGCAGATCGATGATGTCGAACTGGAGGTGTTCAGCGCCCAGGGGCAGACGGCGAATCTTCCGGGCCCCGCCGATAGTCCGAACCCGGATGACGGCGCATCCGACGTCGGGCCGGGCGCCAGTATCGGCTGGGGAGCGGGAACGGCTACCGACTCGCACGACATTTACTTCGGCACGGCCGTTCCGCTCGGACCTGGCGACTTCCAGGGCAACCAGTCCGGCACGACCTTCGATCCGGGTCCACTTGCAGAGGGGACGACCTATTACTGGCGGATCGACGAGGTTAACGCCGAAGGCAGTGTGCGGGGATGCACCTGGAGCTTCACAACCCTGCCCGGACCACCTGTGGTCCTATTCAGCGACGGCTTCGAAGACGGGGGTTGAGAACTGGTTTCGGCAGTCCAACCACTTTATTCCGCCATACACCCCTGGACGGACCTCGAAGCAGCAGGAAAAAAGGAGCCGGATACATTTATCACGTGTGCCATTCGAATAGTTCCTATGCGCTGTTCTAATTTGATCGTTGGTTCTGCCTAACCCGGGCCCTCAAAGCCATCCTTGAGGATAAGCCCATCCGCTGCAGAACCAACGATTTCCTCTATGGTGTTGCACCCCTCCAGGTTTGAGCCAATGATCACTTCACCGGCAGGTGCATCGGGCGGATCGGGAAGAGCGGCCGGCCCCGGATCTCCGTCGTCCACATCATCCAGCACCGTCGTCAAAGCTGAACAATCATCCAACATGGGGTTCCCCGACACCCTGAGAAACCCCCAGACCTCAACCAGGCCTGATGCTCCATCCAGGTTGCTTAACACATCGTTATCGCGGATCTCGAAACGACCCACTTTTGTGTCAAGTGGAAATCCATTCAGGCTGGGCAGCAACGGGTTATCAGTAACTATCACCATAGTTAATGGCACCGCCTCATCGATTAAATTGATCAACGAAAGGTCAGAAACATCAGTCAAATTCGCGTTTCCGGCAACAGTAATGCCTTGCGCAAGATTTGTCACCGAAGGCAATCCATTGAGGTTGGGCAGAGTCGAGTTATTAGTGATGATGATGAAACTCATATCATCGAACGTAGCGGGTAATCCATTGAGGCTATTGAGCGTCAAATTATTTGAAATAGACAGGCTGCCCAGTGTAGTCAGGCCAGACAGTCCGGCCAGGTTGATGAGGTTAGTGGTGTTCTCAATGCTCAGCCGAACCCCAATCGTTTCAAGGTTTTCCAATCCGGCAAGGCTAGCCAGTGATGTTGAGTTGCTGATGGAAAGATATCCAGTGATCGTTATTAAATCCGAAAGTGGAGTGAGATCGATAACGGTATCACCATAAATTTCAAGATTTCCAGAGACGGTAATACAGGGTCCGTAGTTGCTTTGAAAATTGTCAACAGCAGTCTGGCTCGAAAGAACTATCGGGAATCCGCTGCAATCCGCCAATACCGCCTGGGTCGGCAGGAATAGCAACACTGCCATCGTTAAAGCATTGGCCACCAGCCAACCGAACCGCTTGTGCAGAAACGTTCGCATTCGTAATTTTTCAATCATCTTCCGTTTCTCAACCTTTTGTGAACACGGTTTACAAGTTAAAGACCGGGCTGCCTTGTACGATATTTACCTCGGCAGCGACATGGAATTGTATCTAAGGTAAGCGATACAGTCCTGGATGTCGAACTCCTGGCAACGACGTGTGAGCTTCTGTACGGGTCAGCTATCAGGCTAAACTGCACCAACTCTTAATTATGGCTCTTCCCCAATCATAGTGGGTAGATCACCCTTCAATACCAACCGGGTAAAGTTGTAATCCACCCAGATGGAAGTAAATTGCATTCCGGAACCGCTGTTTGTTTCTGAATCCTCGGGCACGGGTCTTCACGGTTTTGATGCGCGAGTTCATGCTCTCGGCGTGGCTGTTGTTCACGCCCAGTATCACCGCGTTGAGAATGCCCCACAGGTGATTGCGCAAGGTTTTGGCGGTCTGTTGCATCGGCTTGAGACGACTGCGGGCCATCCAGTTGATCAGTCGTTTCCAGCCCTTGTGGGTGTCCCCGCTCGACCCTTTCCCCGCTCAACCCTCTCGGTGGCTGTCCTGGGCTGACTTCTGGTCGTAAAAAATGGCCTGACGCAGGATTGGTTGCGATAAATTACAGACAGGGAGAGGGGCACGAGAACGAACATACTGCTGCTCTGACCGCACACTTTTACGGACTTAGCTCCTCGCAAGTATTAACATTGTCATTGGCAATGCGTTGAATCGGCACGGTGCCAGTGCGGTTGGCGGAAGGGCACGTCGTAATCAATCGTCCCTGAACTGCAACTGTCGAAATTTAACGTCATGGTCCTTATCCGAGCCCGGTGGGTCAGTACGCTGCACTTCGCTCGGGGTATCGAACAGGCCTCCAGAAGTAATGGTTATATCCATCACCGACCGGTCGCCTTTATAGATACCTTGGGCGGTCAGCCAGCGGTGACCGGCATCGCCCAGGTTGGCAACATCACCGCTTCCAGGCAGGCTTGTATCATAAGTAAACTGAAGCAAGGATGAGCGGTATTCGATCCCGGGGAATATCGTGATGAAAAAGCCCTGACCGTCGGTTGCGGGGTTGAACCAGGCATGCATCCAAACCCGAGTTCATCTCGAAATCAGCGGTCGCCTGAATGGCATCGGGTTGATCTGCCATAGCACGAGTCGAAGCAGAGCTGATCAACTCTTCACACAGCGGCACGTTGTCATTGGTGATGCGTTGTATCTTCACCAAACCCCGTTTGCCTATGGAAGGAATATCGTATTCGACCTTCCCATTGAGACAGTCACCAAAGCTCAGAACTATTGTACCGTCATTGACACGTGACACTTCCGCCTCACTGTCGAAGATACCGCCGGAAGTCATCGAAATCTCTAACACCGACTGGTTACCATCCAACACTCCCTGGGCGGTTAACCAGCGGTGACCGGGATCGCCCAAATCGGCAACGGCATTTATGGAGGGCAAATCGGTGTCATAAGTGAACCAGGCCAGCATCACGACCCCGGTTTCCGGAAAAACCGTAATGAAAAACCCCTGTCCATCGGTCAGCGGGCTGTACCAGGCATCGTTGAACCCGGCATTGAGCTGAAAAGGTGCAGTGCCGTGCAAACCGCGCCAATCGCGACATCATCCCATCGTGCAGTAAGACGCCACCAGTTGGTCATCTGGTCGTCGTCTTGCGCCAAAGTCTGGCTAATTTCCTGCCCAGAAATCTGATTATTGAAACCTGGCATGTTTTGCATCCAGTATATGTACCACTGGGATTCAGTCTTTTGAGGTATGCAACCCCGTACCCGGCCACGGGTAATCAATGTCCCGCCAGGTTGAAACACTGGTAGCCTTCAACAAGCCACCACCGGGCCGCCAATCCTCGCAGTCACTCGAATTTCGAGGCGGGAATTTCATAATCATAGTTACCCACCGTATTGGGCGGCATGTGCGTCCAACCACAACGCCCGGTCACAAAATTGTTTTCTTCATCCTGACCCACGAACTCATGCCAGAAAGGATCGCCGTTGCCATCCTGCAGCCAACTGGCATGGCTGAGCATTGATTCCAGCTGGTGTCCGTGATTGTGGATACCTTCCGCCTGCGTTCGGCGAATATTTGATCCATAAAGCACATAAGTGTTCCCGTAGACCGGCAGATCCGTGTTGTCCGGGTTGTTGTTGGAGATATCCCCGGTAGTAGGTGAGGACATGTTGGATTCCCAAACCTCGCGGGCATTCAGGGAGTCGTGAATCAAGGGATCATAAGATGGATACAGCGAATCGAAACTACTGCTCCATAGCCAGATTTCACGAATTCCCTGCGAATTAATCAGGTTTTTGAGTTCAAACCGATTGAACGTCCCCGTATAGTCGGGAATATAAACAGGATGACCCGTATCCAGGCGGGCTATTTTTCCAGGCGGTAGGGGCTCTATACGGTTATGTACTTGACTATCCGGTAGCCCAATGCGGGCCGTGCCATCGGGTCTTTGTAACCGCGAAACCTGCTGCCTTCTTCCAGCATGAATTTCATACGAAGGTCATATTGATCAATATCGCCGATAATTTCCTCCAATGAAATTTCATCGAGGGCAGAGAAGCCCGGTGATACCACTGGTGTCCAGGTTAACGCCATCCGCCGTTGGCAGGTAACGAATGGTGCCACCGGCATTTCCCATAAATAGTCCGCAGCAGGCTCAGCCAATTCGGGAGGGATAGACTCCCATGCGAGGCGGAATTTTTGCCCTGATCACTTCTACCGGCTGTTCAATCACCGTACCCAGAGCAACAGCGGAGATCGTGGTTAAGCCTGCAGAATGGGCCGAAATCTGACGATTTGAATCGACACTGGCCACGGTCGGCACACTGGATTTCCAGCCGGTGATCATAGAGGCCGGGACGTCCACCACACCAGCTTCCGTCATGCCATTTGCGGTTGGCGTAAAGCGCCAGGTCTCGAACAGTTCCAGTTCTGCCGCTCAAATGCAGGTTCTGGAAGATTTCGAGGAATCCAAGGCCATCGAGCCACAGATTAAAACCGAGGTCCCAAGTGTCGGTGAAAATCTCGAAGAATGACTTTGATTTGGGACAGGTCTGGAGACCCAACCACCGTTTTTTTCCAGGCAGTGGCTCTGTCATTCGAATCAGAAACTCGTGCCACTGGTTTGGGGGCGGGTCGTTCGGATCAAAAAATTGTCTGTATCTCAATCTCGATATCATCGTTTTCCGTTGTTCCCAGCCGAATCCTCGGGGAGTACGGCAAAAATGCCCAGCGATTTGTCTCGATGTAGGCCCAGAAACGTATGAATGAAACTTCACAAAGATCCCAGTCTGCGTTTCTTTGTTTTGGGACCCAGGCATGAATAAAGTAGAGTGACAGACGTCGATGTGAATTGCACCGTTCCCGTCATGAAAGCGTTGCGTGTCCAGGGAAATTGAAGCAGGGCCAGGGGGTTGAGCGGCTATTCCCGAGTACCGAATTGTCTTCAGTAAGAGAATCCAAAACCGGAAATTGAGCGAGCGCTGAAGAGCCTGAAACCAGGCTGCAAACGAGCACAAAAATTGGAGGGAATTCATGTGGGATGCCGAGTGAACCGCCCCGGGTATTCCGGAGACTCTTTTGTGTGAGTCAGGCCGCAATAGCCTGACCTTCCAGTTGATCATAATACGCCTGCTCGAACTCTGCAGGGGGAATGTCGCCGATCGGTTCCAGCAGCCGCCGATTATTGAACCAGTCCACCCATTCCAGCGTGGCGTATTCGACCTCATCCAGATTCTTCCACGGTCCTCGTGGCCAGATGACTTCGGCTTTGAACAGGCCGATTAATCGTTTCCGCCAGGGCATTGTCATACGAGTCACCAACACTGCCGACCGAAGATTCTATGCCGGCGTCTGCCAGTCGCTCGGTGTAGCGGATCGACAGGTACTGACAGCCGCGATCACTGTGGTGTACCAGACCCTGAGTGCCGGTTCGTGGCGAACAGCGCCTGTTCCAGCGCATCCAGCACCAGATCCGTCTTGAGTGAGTTCCAGACCCGCCAGCCGACGATCATGCGGGCAAACACATCGATGACGAAGGCAACGTAGACCACGCCCCGCCAGGTGGCGACATAGGTGATGTCAGCCACCCACAGCTGGTTGGGCCGGGTGGCGACAAATTGCCGTTGCACCAGGTCGGCAGGCCGTGCGGCGAGCATCGTCGGGGATCGTGGTCTTGTAGCCCTTACCCCGCTTCACGCCTTGTATCCCGAGCTTCTGCATCAGGCGTTCTGTGGTGCACTTGGCAATCCGGATTTGTTCCCGGTTCAGTTGTAGCCACACCTTGCGGACACCATAGACCCGGAAGTTTGCTTCCCAGACCCTGCGGATATCGATCACCATCTCCGCATCGCGTCGGTGGCGTGCCGGCAACCGCTCTGGATCGGCTTCCCGTGCCTTGTATTCGTAATACGTCGACGGGGCGATCGGCAACTCTGCACAGATCGGCTCGACCCCATAAGCTATCCCGGTGCTGGTCAATAAACCTCACCATTTCTTCAGTGGGCGGTCGAGCTCCGCCTGGGCGAAAAAAGCCGATGCCTTGCGTAGAATCTCGTTGGCACGTTTCAGTTCGCGGTTTTCACGTTCCAGTTGCTTCAGACGGTCATTGTCATCTGAGGACATGCCGGCACGCTCGCCCTGGTCCTGCTCCGTCTGCCGAACCCAACGGCGCAATGTTTCATTCGTGCAACCGATCTTGGATGAAATCGACTGGATGGCGGCCCACTGCGAACTGTGTTCCTTTTGCTGCTCCAGCACCATGCGTACGGCCCGTTCCCGTACTTCCGGGGAATATCTTCTTGATGTATTCATAACTCCATCTTCTCAAAGTATGGAGTCTCCGGTAAAGTCGGGGCGGTTCAGTCTAGCATGAGATCGCCCACCATGATTCCATGGTATTTCAGACAAAGAATAGCTCAAGTTGAGAGTATTGAGGGCTGAATAATTTCAGCTGGGGATCCACAATAATGCAGGTGTTATGCCTCTATCGCATTTGACTAGCTAAAGATCATACTTCTTGATTGGGCCCGGAACGATTTTTTATCGTTGCAACAAAAAGGAAGAGACAGTTCGCTTTTGAAAACTTTTCTATCTTTTTGAAAGCCTTATTAGAATTTCGGCAATTTCTTTTCCGGTCGCATTCTTTGCCCTAACCACAAATACTCGAGCACTGTGCCTTTTGATCGCTTGTAGTTTCCCCAGTCGATGCTTTATGTTTTTACTCTTTGGTAATGGCTATCCAGTTTTTCTTTCTTACGAACGCGATCCAGTCTTCATCAGGCGCATCTGGAGACGAAAAAGTGCATCGTGGAGATGGACCACATGCCCAGCCCGTCTGAGGGCATTAGCAATTATGTGTTTGCCTAAGTTGCGATCGAGAAACAGCTCTACAACATCAAGCTGCTGCTTGGAGTTCACCGGACTGCTTCTTCGATTTCGTCTGTTTCGCGATCATCGTCTCGGGCGAGTTTCTTCAATTGACTCGCCGGCTTTGTATCGTTCAGCAATAACTTCAGTAGCTAATCCAGTGCCTGCAATTACTCGCCTGCCTTGCGGATATTGAAGGATCTCTTACCACTATAGTAGGTGCGAATTTTGTTTCACTACGAGTAAACGGGAAAAGTTTGATTGGGATTCCATTGTTATCTCTCTCTATACGTTGAAGCGCGGCACTTAGCACTTCCTTCATAGCAATCTGGCCATCTCGGCTTATGTTCACCAGTTCCCCATATCGCTGAATAAAAAGATCCCAGACCATCAGTCTCTAGTCGACGACTGATTAAGGGGTGTTTCTTGTCTGCATTGCAATCAAGCTGATTTTTGTCAAATAGTCAATTGCGGCTCTAACTCTTGGCATTGGTACAGAATGTTTCCGACGAATGGCTGCAAAACGTGAAGCTCTACGAGATTCAAGAATGACAAAAGAATTGGTTGCCCAGGAGGAACTTCGATCAATAGATTCGTATTTACCTTGGCCGGTTGCCCAGTAGCGAACCGTAGGATTAGGTACAGAAATATAATGCGCGGCCTCTGCGATAGAGTACGTTGGCAATTCTCGAGGATCGACTCTCCCGCGAAACGACTTTTTCATCAAAATTTGCCTCCACTACCCGATTACAATTTAGCATAGTTTCTGAGTCAGAAAGCTATAAAAAATTCAATTCAGCTAATCGCTATCCATGTAGCGCGTGAACTATGAACTATTTAATTAAGCTGAAAGACTTGCGCCAAATATGCGCCAAATCTAGAATTTGAAATCAAAAAAGGCCTACGTTTTCTCGTAAGCCTTTGAATTTATCTGGTGGTGATGGGTGGATTTGAACCACCGACCTCAGCATTATGAGTGCCGCGCTCTAACCAACTGAGCTACATCACCGGAAACTGTTGTTGCCCGAACGGGTCGTGGCGACCAATCGGGGCGCAAATTCTCTATCTACGGCCTTTGAAAGTCAACCTTGCCGGTCAAAACCTTCGGATTAAAACCGGTAGCCATACGTTTTGGAAAACCGGTCCTGGATGTCATCGAAGGTCGGGTTGTGATTCTGGGGCCCTTGCTGGGCAACCTTGATGGCGCCCATGACGGCCCCGATTCTGCAGGCCGTGACCAGGTCCAGGTCGTTCAGCAGGCCGTAGATCAGGCCGGAGCGGAAGGCGTCCCCGCAACCGGTCGGGTCCTGGACGTCGTCCGGTGTGACCGGGCTGATGATTTCCTCGCCTTCCCGTGTCTGCAGCACCGCACCTTCTGCGCCGCGGGTCACGATCAGCGCTTCCACCTGGTTAGCGATTTCATTCCCGCTTAACCCGCTTTTTTCCTTGAGCAACTGGAACTCGTAGTCATTGAGCACGATATATTCGGCCTCAATGATGAACTGTCTCAGTTCCTCTCCGTTAAACAGCGTCATGCCCTGGCCCGGATCGAAGATATGCGGAATCCCGGCCTTCACAAAATCCTGGCTGTGCTGGATCATCCCCCGCTTGCTGTCAGGCGCGACGATTCCCACGCGGATGCCGTCGGTGTCCTCCACCCGGTTCAGGTAGCTGTGTTGCATGGCGCCCGGGTGGAACGCGGTAATCTGGTTGTCATCGATGTCCGTGGTGATGAATGCCTGCGGCGTGTACTCGCCTTCCATGTGCCGCACATACTTGAGCGATATTCCCAGGCGTTCCAGGTGGTCCCGGTAGGGTCCGAAATCGTCACCGACCGTGGCCATCGGGTAGGGATCTTCTCCCAGCAGTTTCAGGTTGTAGGAAATATTGCCGGCCACTCCGCCAAATTCGCGGCGCATCTGGGGAACCAGGAAAGCGACGTTCAGAATGTGCACCTTGTCAGGAAGAATGTGTTCCTTGAACTGGTCCGGAAACACCATGATGGTGTCGTAAGCGAGCGATCCACAAATGAGGGCAGACATGGCAATTCCCGTTGGCAATAGTTGCTGATATACAAACGCGCGCATTCTAACGGATTTGGCTTCAAACCGGGGATTTGATTTATTTTTGATCGGTTTCAGTGATATATCAGTACCGGTGCAAAGGGTCGCGGAAATTGCCCCGGCTCAATCCCGGGTAGCCCGGAAAGCGCATAAATAAAGGGTTTTCAGGGACTTCAACCTTGCGAGAAAGGGCTACTGCTGATACATTAGTTGGCTCGACTCACGTCACGTTTAACGGATTAACTGTCATCATGGTTTTTAAAAGTCTTCGCGGCCTGTTTTCCAATGATCTGTCGATCGACCTCGGAACGGCCAATACCCTTATCTATGTCCGCGGCCAGGGCATCGTGCTGAACGAGCCCTCCGTGGTAGCTGTGCGGATGGACCGCGGACCGGGCGGACCCCAGCACGTGGCTGCGGTCGGCCGGGCGGCGAAGCAGATGCTGGGCAGAACGCCGGGCAACATTCGCACGGTGCGCCCGCTCAAAGACGGCGTGATCGCGGATTTCAACATGACCGAGGCGATGTTGCAGCATTTCATCCGGGAAGTTCATACCTCGCGGTTTCTGCGGCCCAGTCCGCGGGTCCTGGTCTGCGTGCCCTGCAGTTCGACCCAGGTGGAACGCAAGGCGATCAAGGAATCCGCCGAGGGCGCCGGCGCGCGTGAAGTGTTCCTGGTGGAAGAACCCATGGCCGCGGCGATCGGGGCCGGGATTCCGGTTCACGAAGCACGCGGCGCGATGGTGCTGGACATTGGCGGGGGCACTTCGGAAGTGGCCGTTATTTCATTGAACGGCCTGGTTTACTCCAATTCGGTGCGCGTCGGCGGCGACTCGTTCGACGAGGCCATCATCAACTATGTACGCAGAAACTACGGTACCTTGATCGGTGAAATGACGGCGGAACGCATCAAGATCCAGATCGGCTGCGCCTGGCCGGATGAAATACCGGAGACCATGGAAGTGTCCGGCCGGAATCTGGCAGAAGGGGTTCCGCGCAACATCACGATCAGCAGTAACGAGGTGCTCGAGGCGCTGAATGAAAGCCTGTCCAGCATCCTGGAAGCCGTCAAGACGGCCCTGGAGCAGACACCGCCCGAGTTGTGCTCCGACGTGGCGGAGACCGGGATTGTTCTGACCGGTGGCGGCGCGCTCTTACGCGGCATTGACCGCCTGATTTCGGAAGAGACCGGCCTGCCGGTATTTCCGGCCGATGATCCTTTGACCTGTGTCGCCCGTGGCGGCGGCAAAGCGCTGGAGCTGATGGACCAGAACAACGGCGATTTCTTCACCACCAACTAGGGCCTGTTCGCACTAGTGGTTACAGGCAGCCCAGGAACTGGATCCCGGTTTTTCGGGCCGGGGGCGCAAACGGCGCGACTGATGCTCTACGGCCTGCTGGCCGTGGTGCTGATGGCGATGGATCAGCGCGGCAATTACGTTCCCAGGATTCGCAGCGCTGCCGGCTATCTCGCCGAACCCGTTTACCACCTCGTGGATTGGCCGGTTCGCGCCACCCGCAACCTGTTCAAGCAATTCCAGTCGCAGCGTTCGCTGCGCCATGAAAACAATCAACTCAGGATGGAACTCCTGCTGCAGGAAGCGGATCTGCAGCGGCTGGAAACGCTGGAGGAAGAAAACAACCGGCTCAGGTCCCTGTTCGAAGGCGCGCAAGGCCAGGATTTCGAGTACCGTTTTGCCGAATTGGTGCGCGTCGAACTCGATCCGTTTTCCCACCAGGTCCTGATCGACCGCGGATCCATTGACGGTGTGACCGAGGGTCAGGCGGTTATCGACGGGGCGGGCGTCATGGGCCAGGTCGAAAATGTGAACCGGCATTTTTCTACGGTGCGGCTGATTTCCGACCCCAATCACGCGCTACCGGTGCAGATCAATCGCACCGGTTTGCGATCGGTGGCGTTTGGTACGGGCGAAACCGGCAGCCTTATCCTGAACAGCGTCCCGCGCGAAGCCGACGTAAGGGAAGGTGACCTGATCGTCACATCTGGGCTGGGTGAACGGTTTCCCGGAGGCTATCCGGTGGCCCGGGTGACGTCAATCGATCGCCAGGAAGGACAGACGTTCGCGCTGATCGAGGCCGCTCCGCTGGCGGCGCTGGACCGGGGCCGGGAAGTCCTGCTGATCAGCACGCCACAGGCGGAGCCGGCGGACCCGGAAATTGAAGAACCCCCGTCCGGCATTGAGGAGCCGGCCGTTCCTGGTTCCGAAGAACCCGGGTCTGCAGCTGTGGAGCCTCAGAATGACAGCACGGAGCCACCGGAATGAGCGTGCGCAACGACCGGTTCTCCGTTATTTTCATCACGCTGGCCGCGGCCTTTGCGCTGGCCCTTGTGCCGCTGCCGCTGCTGCTCGACATGATGCGGCCCTACTGGGTGGCGCTGGTGATTCTTTACTGGTGCCTGGAGAGCCAGGACCGCATCACCCTGGGGCTGGCCTTCACCATCGGCATCGTGCTGGATCTGCTCAGCGCAAGTGCTTTGGGCCTGCATGCGCTGAGCCTGGTGATCATGGTTTACCTGGCGACCCGTTTCCGGGCCCGGCTGCGCTTTTTTCCGCCCTGGCAACAGGCGCTCTCGGTGCTGGCGCTGCTGGTCAACGACCGCATTATCCTGTTGTGGATCATCAGCCTCAGGGGCGAACCGCTGCCTTCGCTTGAATTCTGGTTGCCGCCAATCGCGGGCACGCTGGTCTGGCCCTGGTTGTTCCTGCTGCTCGATCGTTACCGTGGTGTGATGCGCCATCGCTCCAGCTCATGAAATGGCCACGGTGGATGGCCCCGGCGGAGCCCGGCAGGCCGCTCAAGGACCAGGCGCTGGAAAGCCGGCAGTTCAGCCAGAGGGCGTTGCAGTCGTTCCTCTTTGTCCTCGCCATCATGGTGCTGCTGGGCCTGCGTTATGTCTACCTCCAGTTTGTCAGTTACGAAGAATTCTCGGCCCGCTCGATCAATAACCAGGTCCGGATCGTTCCGGTGGTCCCGAACCGGGGTTTGATCTATGACCGCAGGGGCAGGCCGGTGGCGGAAAACCGGCCGGCGTACCGGATGGAACTGGTTCCGGAAAAAGTCGGTGACGTGGAACAGGCCATCGAAGATCTGGGCCGGATTGTCGACCTGCCGGCGGATGTGGTTGAAAAATTCCAGCAGAGCAGGAAACGGTATCGCGAGTTTGACAGCGTACCCCTGAAGTTCAACCTGACGGAACTGGAGGTTGCCCAGTTCTCGGTGGAACGCCACCGTTTCAACGGCGTTGAGATTGTCCCTTACCTGGCCCGCTACTATCCGTACGGGGAGTTGCTGACCCATGTGCTGGGTTATGTTGGCCGCCTGGATGTCGATGACCTGGCCGAGGTTGATGAAGACAACTACCGGGGCACCACGCACATCGGCAAAGCGGGTATTGAAAAGTACTACGAGACGCAATTGCATGGCGTCAACGGTGTCGAAAAAATCGAAACCAATGTGCAGGGCCGGGTGCTCAAGGTGCTCGAACGGGAAAACCCGGTACACGGCGATGACCTGGTTCTGGCCCTCGATGTGCAGGTCCAGCAGGTCGCCTGGGATGCGCTCGGTGACCGCCCTGGCGCTGTAGTTGCGATCGACCCGAGGGACGGGTCCGTGCTGGCCCTGGTCAGTAAGCCGGCGTTCGATCCGAACCTCTTTGTTCACGGCATCAGCGGCGCGGACTACCAGGCCATTCTCAATGCACCCGGCCGGCCCCTGTTCAACCGCCCCCTGCTGGGGGGCTATGAACCCGGCTCGACGCTGAAACCCTTCATCGGGCTGGCCGGGCTGGAACTGGGCGTGGTGACCGAAAATAAACGGGTGTTTTCAAGCGGGCAGTTTTTCCTGCCGGGGGTTTCCCGCCCTTACCGGGACTGGAAAAAAGGCGGTCATGGCTGGGTCACCATGATCGAAGCGCTGGAGCAGTCCGTTAACACCTATTTTTATCAGCTGGCGCTGGACCTGGGTATCGACCGGATGCACGACTACCTGTCGCAGTTTGGCTTCGGGACCCCGACCGGCCTGGATCTGCTCGGAGAAAAAGCCGGTGTGTTGCCTTCGCGGGAATGGAAAAGGGCCCAGTTTTCGGCCCCCTGGTATCCGGGGGAGACCGTGATTGCCGGCATCGGGCAGGGCTTTAATGTGGCCACGCCGATGCAACTCGCCAATGCGGTGGCAACCCTGGCCAACGGTGGAACCCGGTTTGAGCCACGGCTGCTTTATGCGGCCAAGCACGCCGGTAACGAGCAGGCGGACAAGACCCGGGCGCCCGTTGCGTTTCAGATTCCGGTCGTTTCAGCAGCCAACTGGCAACTGGTCCAGGCCGGGATGCGGCGGGTGGTCCATGGTGAGAGAGGCACCGCCCGGGCCATCAAGCCGGATTCGGGGTCGGGGTTTGAAATTGCCGGCAAAAGCGGGACGGCCCAGGTGGCGGCCCAGGCCAGGGACGAAGACATGGACGAAACAACGGCGACGCACCTGAGGCACCACGCCCTGTTCATCGCCTATGCACCGTATGATCACCCGGCTATTGCCGTGGCCGTGGTGGTGGAGCATGGCGGTGGCGGCTCCCGGCAAGCGGCCCCGGTTGCCCGTGCGGTAATTGACGCCTGGCTCTCCCAGGAACTCGAACCGTGAAGCGTTTGATCCCGGTTTGGGTGAAATGGCCGCAGCTGGATGTGCCCCTGTTGCTCGGGCTGGTGTTGCTGATGGGATTTGGTCTGCTGGTGTTGTACAGCGCATCGGGTGAGAGCATGGAAGTCGTCTACCGGCAGGCTACCCGGCTGGGCGTGGGGCTGGCGGTTTTGCTGCTGCTGAGCCAGGTACCGCCCCATATCCTGCGGATCTGGACACCCTGGATGTACATGGTGGGTTTGGTTCTGCTGTTGGCGACGTGGTTTGTCGGTGTGGGGCGCGGCGCAGACCGTTGGCTGGACCTCGGCCTGTTTCGTTTCCAGCCGTCGGAAGTCATGAAACTGGCCGTTCCGATGATGATGGCCTGGTACCTGCATCCGCGCCGCTTGCCGCCGGAGCCGGTTTCCATCCTCGTATCGTTCGCGATCATGGCGGTGCCGGCCGTGTTGATCGCCCGCCAACCGGACCTGGGAACGGCGTTGCTGGTAGCGGTCAGCGGTGGCTTCTCGTTGTTCCTCGCGGGCCTGCAATGGCGGGTAATTGCCGTATTTGCCGGATTGGCGGCCGCGGGCGCACCGGCCCTTTGGCTGGTCATGCATGAATATCAGCGCAACCGCGTGCGCACCTTCCTGGACCCGGAATCGGACCCTCTCGGCAGCGGTTGGAACATCATCCAGTCCAAGATCGCCGTGGGTTCCGGAGGGTTGACCGGCAAAGGCTGGCTGAACGGCACCCAGTCCCGGCTCGAGTTCATTCCGGAACGCCATACCGACTTCATCCTGGCCGTGCTGTCGGAAGAACTGGGCCTGCTGGGCGTGCTTTTCCTGTTGGCGGTGTACCTTTTTATCGTGGGCCGCGGCTTGTACGTGGCAAGCCTGGCGCGCGATACCTATGCCCGTTTACTGGCCGGCAGTCTCAGCCTGACGTTTTTCGTCTATGTGCTGGTTAACGCGGGAATGGTTTCCGGTCTGTTGCCGGTGGTGGGCGTTCCACTGCCGCTGATCAGTTACGGGGGCACCTCCATCGTGACACTTTTGGCCGGGTTTGGCATATTGATGTCCATATTTGGACACCGGAATTTCATACGATGATGCAATTCACATTACAATGCGGTCTGAAATCGATAATGGAACGCGATTTATCATGAAACGGATTCTCACACTCGCGCTGGTCTCGATACTCAGCACATCCTGTTTTGCCCAGCAGCACCCCGGCGCGGAAGAATTTGCCGCCAGGGCGGCGGCTGAGTACAACCTCGACCAGGCACAAGTGCTCCAGCTGCTGGAGAACGCCCGTTTCAAGCAATCGATCGTCGATGCCATGAGCCGGCCGGCTGAAGCCAAGCCCTGGTACAAGTACCGGCCGATTTTCATCACGGACAAGCGGATTAACGGAGGCGTCGAATTCTGGCGGGAGAATAAGGAACTGATTGCCCAGGCGGCCGAAAAATTTGAAGTCGACCCCCAGTTCATCGTGGCAATCATCGGCGTGGAAACCTTTTACGGCTCCGTCACCGGAAGTTACCGGGTACTGGACGCCCTGGCGACGCTTTCTTTCTACTACCCGGACACTGGCAACGACCGTTCAGAGTTTTTCTCCAAGGAGCTGATGAACTTTTTCGTGCTCGGTGGTGAAGAGGGCCTCCCCCTGAAGGAAGTGACCGGATCCTATGCCGGCGCGATGGGGCTGGGCCAATTCATGCCCAGCAGCTACCTCGAATACGCGGTGGACCTCGACGGAGACGGCCGGAGGGACCTGTGGAGTTCCATGCCCGACGTGATCGGCAGTGTCGCCAACTACCTGCACCGTCATGGCTGGGAAAAGGGTCAGCCGGTGACTTACCCGGCCATCGTATCCCCCGGCGCGGACATGGAACAGGTCACAAAACGGGATTTCAAGCCCAAAAAAACCGTGGCTGAGCTGGCACAAGACGGTTTCAGATCCGAGCACCCGGTCAACGGCGAGATGCCCGCGGCCGTTGCCAGTCTCGAAGAAGAGGATGGCAACCATTATTTCATGACTTTCAAGAACTTTTACGTGATCACGCGGTATAACCGTAGCCCGCTTTATGCGATGGCGGTATATGAGCTGAGCGAAGCCATACGGAGCAAATATCAAGAGTGATTTCATTACGCCGAGCCACTTTACCCCTGGCGCCGCTGGCCGCGTTGCTGGTGGTTTCGTGTTCCAGTGAACCGACCAGGGTCGAGGAGCCGCAGGACGGCCCTTCGCAGATCCACCTGACGGCCGCAGATGTCGCCGATGCGGTCCCGGTCGCCGAGCCGCTGGCGCGTTACGGTAACCATTCGCCGTATGAAGTCTTTGGCAAAAAGTATTACGTACTGCCGTCTAACAAGGGCTATCACGAACGGGGTACCGCTTCCTGGTATGGCACCAAGTTTCACGGCCGCAGGACTTCCAGCGGCGAGCCGTATGATATGCACCTGGCAACCGCGGCGCACAAGACTTTGCCTTTGCCCAGCTTTGCCGAAGTCACAAATCTCGACAATGGTAAAAAGGTGATCGTCAAAATCAACGACCGCGGCCCTTTCAAGCACGACCGGCTGATCGATATGTCGTATGGAGCCGCGCTGCGGTTGGGTATGACCGAAACCGGCACGGCCCGGGTCGACGTTCGCGTCATCGACGTTGCGGAGTCCGTGCCCGTTGTGACATATAATGCCGCGGATAAGCCGGCCTCTGCGGAGACAGCGGGCACGTGGCTCCAGGTAGGGGCTTACGGCGAGCGCGAAGGCGCCGAAAAACTGGCCGGTCAGTTGGAAAAAGCCAGCCTGAACCCGGTTTCCATCCACGACGTCGATGATTTGTTCCGGGTCTGGTTGGGGCCGTATTGGAGTGCCGCAGAAGTAGATTCAGTCATCAGCAGAGCCATTGAGCTCGGCTTCGAGCGCCCGCATAGAGTCAGGCGCTGATTATTAAGTTTCCCGAACACGGAACCCAGATTCAGATTATGAAAAAAATTCAAATAGTCCTTATTGTTTTGGCCGTCATCCTCGGCTCGGCCAGCCTGTCGCTTAACGCCCAGGTTCCTGTGCCGGACGCCGCCGCCCCCGTGTCGGCTCCCCCGATTCCGGCTGCGCCGCAACTCGGCGCCAAGAGCTACATCCTGGTCGACTTCAACAGCGACCGGATCCTGGTGGAGCATAACGCCGATATGCCGGTTGAGCCGGCGAGTATCACCAAGTTGATGACGGCCTACGTCGTGTTCAGCGAACTGCAACAGGGCAATATCAAGCTGGAGGACCTGGTGCCGGTCAGCGAAAGAGCCTGGCGGACCGGTGGCTCCCGGATGTTCATCGACCCCAGCATGCAGGTTACCGTTGAAGACCTGATCCGGGGCATGGTGATCCAGTCAGGCAACGACGCCAGCGTCGCACTGGCCGAGTACGCAGCGGGCAGCGAGGAAGCCTTCGCGAGCCTGATGAACCACTTCGCCGAGCAGCTGGGCATGAGCAACACGCACTTTGTGAACGCAACCGGCCTTCCCGACCCCGAACACTACACGACAGCGCGCGACATCGCGGTGCTCAGTGCGGCAACCATCCGGCATTTCCCGGATTACTACGCCTGGTATTCGGAGAAGGAATTTACCTTCAACGGCATCCGGCAACACAACCGGAATACGCTGCTGTGGCGGGACCCGGCCATCGACGGCCTGAAAACCGGGCATACCGACACTGCCGGATACTGCCTCGCCGCTTCGGCCATTCGTGACGGTATGCGCCTGGTCAGCGCTGTCATGGGTTCCGGTTCGGAAACCAGCCGCGCCAGCGAGAGCCAGACCCTGCTGAATTTCGGATTCCGTTTCTTCGAGACGGTCCAGCTGTACCAGGCCGGCACGGAACTCGCCACCGCCCGGGTGTGGAAAGGCCTGAGTGAAGAAGTCGCACTTGGCGTGAACGAACCCCTGTTCGTGACGATACCCAGGGGCCGCTACGATGAACTGGAGGCCCAGGTACAGTTAGACCCGCAGCTGAGTGCGCCCCTGGCGGCGGGCCAGGTGGTCGGCATGATCAACGTGCAACTGGGCGACGAAATCATCGCCAGCCGTGACCTGGTCACTTTGAACGCCGTGGAAGAGGCCGGATTTTTTGGCCGCAGCTGGGACAGCGTCAAACTCTGGATGAGCGGGCTGTTCGGAGACTCTGACGAAGATGAAGTCAAGGATGACACCCACAAGCCCAATGACGAATGAGCCGACGCCCTCACTGCTGGAATTCCCCTGCCGCTTCCCGATCAAGGCCATGGGCAGGACCAGCCCGGATTTCGAGGCGGTCGTCACCGCCATCGTGATGTCACACGCCGAGCTTTGGCCGGATGAGCCGGTTCGCGTGGCGCCGAGTTCGGCCGGCAATTTCATTTCCGTCACGGCTGTGATCGAAGCGACTTCGCAAAATCAGCTGGATTCGATTTACCTGGAGCTCAGCGCTTGCAGCCAGGTGCTGATGGCGCTTTGAGCAAGCCGTCGCCAGGCCATGCCAACAGCAACCCAGACGACTGCGCAGCCAAACCGGACGGCCTCCTTGCGTCTCAGGAGACTGGGCCTTGCCGACTACGAACCGGTTTGGCGTGCGATGCAGGCGTTCACGGACGGACGTGTTCAGGACAGCATTGACGAGCTGTGGCTGGTGCAACACCCCCCGGTTTTCACCCAGGGTCAGGCCGGTAAGGCCGAACATGTTTTGGCGCCGGGTGATATTCCGGTTGTCCAGGTGGACCGGGGTGGACAGGTCACCTATCACGGACCGGGGCAGATCGTTGCCTACCCGCTGGTTGATATCCGGCGCAAGGGTATCGGGGTAAAGGATTTCGTCCACCGCATCGAAGAATCCATTATTACGGTGCTGGACGGCTACGGCATTGCCGGTGAAAGAATCCCGGGCGCTCCCGGAATCTATGTCGGTGGTGAAAAAATCGCCTCGCTGGGTTTGCGGGTCCGCCGGGGCTGCACGTTCCATGGCCTGGCCTTCAACATCGACATGGAACTCGAGCCGTTTCAGAGGATCAATCCCTGTGGTTACGCCGGGTTGCGTGTCACCTGCCTGTCACGGCTGACGGCAGTGGATTTCACGGAAGCGGAGGATCGCCTGGTCGACAGCCTGGTGCGGCAATTGGGTTATAGTGAGATCGACACCATCGAAGATCGCAGGAATTGAACACTTGAACCACGAAGACAAGCCTTCAGGCAGTATCCCGATCCGGCTGGAGACTCCGAAAGAACTGGGCGCCGACAAGATGGCCCGCAATACGGCCAGTTTCGACGCCAACGCACCGGTGCTGCGCAAGCCGCCGTGGATCCGTGTGCGGCTCCCTTCCGGCAACGCGGTGGCCGAGCTCAAATCACGCCTGCGCAACCGGGAACTGGTTACCGTGTGTGAAGAAGCCACCTGCCCGAATATCCATGAATGTTTTTCCAAGGGCACCGCTACCTTCATGATCCTTGGGGAGGTGTGCACCCGGCGCTGCTCGTTTTGCGACGTGGCCCATGGCCGGCCGCTGCCGCCGGACACTGATGAGCCGGAGCGCCTCGCGCAAACCGTGAAGGACATGAGGTTACGGTACATCGTGATTACTTCGGTTGACCGGGACGACCTGAGGGATGGCGGAGCCGGTCACTTTGCCGAGTGCATCAGCCGCACCCGGGCTGTGAACCCCGGGATTCGAATCGAAGTGCTGGTGCCTGATTTTCGCGGGAAGGGAAAGGTCGAGCGCGCGCTGGAAGTGTTGTCGGCTTCACCGCCGGACGTATTCAATCACAACATCGAAACCGTCGAAGCGCTGTATCGCAACGTCCGGCCCGGAGCGGATTATCGCTGGTCGCTGGATTTGCTGGCGCGTTTCAAGGCCCGGCACCCCAACATTCCCACCAAGTCAGGGATCATGCTGGGCCTGGGGGAAACGCGGGAACAGGTTGACCTGACGTTGCGGGAACTGCGCGCGCACGACGTGGACATGATCACGATCGGTCAATACCTGCAACCCACGGCCCACCACCATCCGGTGATGCGCTACTGGACCCCGGAAGAATTCGAGAACCTGGCGGAATTTGGCTACAGCCTGGGGTTTTCACACATGGCTTCCGGCCCGCTGGTCCGTTCTTCCTACCACGCGGACCGCAGCGCCGAGGCGTCCGGCATGGTTCCGCAGGGTGGTGACGGGTGCTGACCGTCACGAAATAACCGCCATTCATCGCTTTTGGCACATATTTTTTGAACCTCCGCATTGTAATATGTGTCTGAAACAGGCATAAATAACGGTTCATCTTGACGTAAATGTGCGCAAGGGGCCGTTCTACCGGTGGTTTTTGGAGAATTGAACACGTGAAACGTATCTTGATTTTTGCGATTTCGGTATTGGCGATTTCTGCGGCATTTGCTTCCGTGGATTCGGGGAGCGCTTTAAAAATCCAGCCGGAAATGGAGCATCGCTATGCGAGTAACATCGCGACGCGTTTTCTGACCAATTACCACTACAAGCGCACCCGGCTGGATGACGAACTTTCCGGCGAAATTTTCGATGCCTACCTGGAACTGCTCGATCCCAGCCGGATCTATTTCCTGTCCAGCGACATCGAGGCATTCGAGCCTTATCGCAACACCCTGGATGACGCGCTCCGGCATTCGGACCTGCTGCCCGCATACGAAATCTTCAACACATATATCGACCGTGTACTGCAGCGGGTCAAATATGCCCGCGAAGAGGTCAAGCAGCCTTTCGACTTCACCGTGGATGAAAACTACCAGTACGACCGCGAGGACGAACCGTGGGCGACATCGACGGCGGAATTGGACGAATTGTGGCGCCTGCGCGTGAAGAACGACTACCTTCGGCTGCTGCTGACCGACAAGGAACCGGAAGCGATCGTGGAAACGCTGACCGAGCGTTACGACTCGCTCGAACGGCGCATCAATGAACTGAATACCGAGGACGTGTTCCAGTTTTTCATGAACGCGTTTGCCACCTCCATCGAACCGCATACCGCTTATCTTTCAGCCAGGACATCGGAGAATTTCGAGATTTCGATGAGCCTGTCACTGGAAGGCATCGGCGCTCTGCTTGGGCGCGAAAACGAGTACACCGTGATTTCAAGCGTGGTCCCTGGTGGCCCCGCCGACCAGGACGGCAGGTTGAAAGCCGGGGACCGGATCACCGCTGTCGGACAGGGTAATGACGGCAAGATGGTGGACGTGATTGGCTGGCGTGTCGATGACGTGGTCGATTTGATCCGCGGACCAAAAGACTCCGTCGTGCGTCTTTCAGTCCTTCCGGAGGATGTCAGTGTAACGGCTCCGCCGGACATGATCGAAATTGTACGCAACGAGGTAAAACTCGAAGAGCAGGCCGCCAAGAGCGAAGTCATTGAAGTACCGGGAGCCGGGCCCGACGGCGCAGCGATGAAGATCGGCATCATCGACCTTCCGGTGTTTTACCTGGATTTCAACGGCCGGGCCGAGAACAAGCCGGATTACCGTTCCAGCACGCGGGACGTCCGCCGCCTGATCGGCGAACTCGAGGAACAGGGTGTGGCGGGCATCGTCATTGACCTGCGGAATAACGGTGGCGGATCGCTGCTGGAAGCCACCACCCTGACCGGTTTGTTCATCGACACGGGTCCGGTGGTGCAGGTTCGCAATTCCAGCGGGCGGATTTCGCTCGAGGAGGATGTCGAACCGGGCATGGCCTGGTCCGGCCCGCTTGCGGTGCTGGTTAACCGCTACAGCGCTTCGGCTTCAGAGATTTTTGCCGCGGCGATCCAGGATTATGGACGCGGCGTAATCATCGGAGAGCCAACTTTCGGCAAGGGAACTGTTCAAAGCCTGCTGGACCTGGACGATTACGGCTCTTCAGACAAACCCGGTATGGGCCAGCTGAAAATTACCATGGCCCAGTTCTTCCGGGTTAACGGGGGTTCCACGCAGAATCTCGGCGTTGATCCGGATATCCGGTTCCCTTCCTTTGGCGACCCGCAGGAGTATGGCGAACGTTCGATGACCAATGCGCTTCCCTGGACCAGTATCGATCCGGCCCGCTACACGGCCAGTGGTGATCTGAGCCAATTGGTGGCGGTGGCGGACAGTCGCTACCACGGGCGTATGGCTAACGACGAAGAGTTTGGCTGGTTGATGAGCGACATCGAATCCTACAACGAGCACGCCAGCGAAAAGAGCGTCTCCCTGCTGGAATCGGTGGGGCGCCAGAAGATGAAGGAAGAGGAAGAAAAGAAAGCCGAACGCAAGGCCAAGCAGGGCGCCAGTGGCCCGTTACTCGGCGAAGGCGGCGCATTGGTGGCGCTGGACCCGGAGCTTGGGGATTTTGCCGAGGATGACACCGAGGAAGAAGGCGACACCGAGGAAGAAGAGGAAGCGCCGGACCTGTTGCTGCGCGAATCCGCACGCATCGTTGCCGACATGGTAGAACTGGAGTCGGACCTCGAATTGCTCAAGCGGCAATACGCGCAACTGGATAAGGACACCACCGAGACTTCCAAAATCCAGTAGGAGCGGATTCATCCGCGAATATAGGAAAGGATTCATCCGCGAACACAGGAAAGGATTCATCCGCAAATGCAGGAGCGGCCCAAGGCCGCGATTAACCTTCCTTCCTCAGCCAGGTGAGGTACCCCGTTCCTCGCCGAGTTTCGAAGTCTTTTCGCGGATGAATCCGCTCCTACGGATTGTGCTAATTCTTCTTCAACAGGTCCCGGATCTCGGTCAGCAAAACCACGTCGGCAGGCGCCGCCGGCGGCTCTGCGGGTTTTTCCGCTTCTTTCTTCTTCATGCTGTTCATCGCTTTCACGACCATGAAAATGGCAAAGGCAATGATGACGAAATCGACCACGGTCTGGATGAATGAACCATAGTTGAGCGTCACCGCCGCGACGTCACCACTGGCCGCCTTGAGTGTCACGGCGAGATCAGAGAAGTCGACGCCCCCCAGCGCAATGCCAATCGGCGGCATCAGGACATCATTGACGAATGACGTTACGATTTTGCCGAAAGCCGCGCCGATGACGATACCCACCGCCATGTCGACCACGTTCCCGCGCATCGCGAAGTCCCGGAATTCCTTCATCATGCTCATAGCGCACTCCTAATGGTTGAAATGAGTCTAGCCAAATCACTATATACAAATTCCGCTGCTGATAGAATCGAAGCCTGATGGCCACCCTTCCCATACTCCAGGTTGCACTGCCGGTTCCGCTGCCGCACCTGTTCGATTACCTGGCGCCGCAAGACGGTCCGGCTGCGTTGCCGGGAACCCGCGTGCAGGTACCTTTCGGACGCCGCAACATCGTGGGTGTCGTGGTCGGCATGGCCAGTGGCAGCGACGTTCCGGAAGGCCGCCTGCTGCCGGTTAGCCGGGTGTTGGATAATGGTGAGCCTTTGCTGGACAGCAAGCTGATCGAGTTGCTGCGCTGGTGCTGGAAGTACTATAAACATGCGCCTGGCGACGTCATTGCCAGCGCCCTGCCGCCGGCCCTGAGACAAGCCAAGGGGGTGGTTCCCGGGCCTCCTTTACAGTACCGCCTCACCGCCGCCGGAATCGATCGCCTGGCATTGCCCGCGGGCCGGGCGCGCGTGCAGCATCGAATGCTGGAAGCGCTCTCGGCAGGTCCCCTGCATGAACCGGCGCTCGAGGGGATCGGCAGTCAGTGGCGTAAAACCCTGGCAATGCTGTTGGAACAGGGTTTCGCGCAATCCGAACCGGCGCCGCCCGCCCGCCCGGAAATCGCCCCGGGTCCGGTGTTACTGCCGGATCAGAATGAAGCGGTCCGCGCAATCTCGGCCGGCCTGGGATCGTTTGGCTGCCACTTACTGGACGGCGTCACCGGCAGCGGGAAAACAGAGGTCTACATGAGCCTGATCGAGCGCGTGCTTTCCGCAGGCAGGCAGGCGCTGGTGCTGGTGCCCGAGATCGGCCTGACGCCGCAACTGCTGCGGCGTTTCAGGAGCCGTCTTGGTCTCGAGCCGGCAGTGATCCATTCGGGATTGAGCGCCGGGGAGCGCCTGGAGGCCTGGGCCACAGCCCGATCGGGCCGGGCGGCCCTGGTGATCGGCACCCGGTCGGCGCTGTTCACGCCGATGCCCCGACCGGGCCTGATCATCCTGGATGAAGAACACGATGCGTCGTTCAAACAACAGGATGGATTCCGCTACTCGGCGCGCGATATCGCGGTCAAGCGCGCGCTGGAACTGGACATTCCGATCGTTCTCGGCAGCGCGACGCCTTCTCTCGAATCCTTCAGCAATGCGGTTGGGGGCAGGTACAGCTGGCATCGGCTGCGGGAGCGGGCGACGCGGGCGCCACTGCCTTCCTGGCGGGTGCTGGATCTGCGCCAGCAGAGCACCTTTTTCGGACTCACGGCGATCGCGCTGGATTCGATCGAAGAAACCCTGGGCCGCGGTGAACAGGTCATTGTTTTTCTGAATCGCCGCGGTTACGCGCCGGTGCTTGATGTGCCAGCAATGCGGCTGGCATGGCAGTTGCGATCGTTGCGATGCCCACCTCACCTGGCACCGGAGTATCGGCCGCCTGTTCTGCCACCACTGCGGCAGCCAGCGGCATGCCCCCAGGTTGTGCCCGGATTGCCGCGCCGATGCGCTGATCGGCGCCGGGGAAGGAACCCAGCAGTTGGAGGAGTCGCTCGGAAAACGCTTTCCCGGTTACCCGGTGCTGCGCTTCGACCGCGATCAGACCAGCAGGAAAGGCGTGATGGATGAGCAACTGGAACAGGTGCGCCAGGGGGAACCCTGCCTGTTGGTGGGAACCCAGATGCTGGCCAAGGGCCACCACTTTCCGGGGGTTACGCTGGTGGTGATCGTGAATATCGATCAGGCCATGTACAGCGCGGATTTCCGCGCGCTGGAACGCATGGGACAGATGCTTCAGCAGGTCGCGGGCAGGGCCGGGAGGATGGAAAAAGCCGGGACGGTGATTTTACAGACCCTTCACCCGGAACACATGGCCCTGGACCTGTTGTTGAACCAGGGTTACGAAGCCTATGCGAACTGGTTGCTGGCAGAGCGCCAAGGCGCTGGTTTACCGCCGGCCGGATACCAGGCGTTGTTGCGTGCGGAAGCTCATGACCGTAACCACGCGCAAAATTTTCTCACCCAGGCGGCGGATCTGTTCCCGCCGGGGCGGACCCGGATTTACGGCCCCATGCCGGCGATCATGGAGCGTGTCGGCGGGCGCTCGCGCATGTATCTCGTCATCCAGGGCGGCAATCGCACGGAATTGCACCGGCAGGTCGACCACTGGTTGCCGGAATTGCGTAAGCTGCCTGCCGGGAGAAAAGTCCGCTGGGCGATTGACATCGATCCACAGGAACTCTAAAGGAGCAGGGAAGCGCAGGCAATGGAAGCGGGGCGGTTTTGCCGCAGGCAAAGAAGCCCGGCTGGAATGCCGTTGCGCGTGCAGGCAATGGAAGCGGGGCGGTTTTGCCGCAGGCAAAGAAGCCCGGCTGGAATGCCGTTGCGCGTGAGACACGTTATATTACTATTGACACTGCCTTTTTAGCCTCTATGTAGTACACAGTGACAGTACTGCCGGTATACTCCCCGATTCAAAATTTTCAGCGTAAAACAGGGCCTGGTCGATGGAACAGTTTGAGAGCACGATAGAAGCAGGTAAAACCACGGAACAGGAGGCGCACGCGGCTTTCAAATCGCTCAGCGTAGCCGCCAACGAGCTGATTATCGGCCAGAGCCGCTTGATGGAACGCCTGCTGATCGCGTTGCTCAGCAACGGGCACCTGCTGGTCGAAGGCGCGCCCGGGCTGGCTAAAACCACGGCCATCAAGGTGATTGCCGACCGTATCGAGGGCGACTTTCATCGCATCCAGTTCACCCCCGACCTGTTGCCGGCCGACCTGACGGGAACGGAAATTTACCGCCCGCAGGAAGGTACTTTCGAGTTCCAGCAGGGTCCGATTTTTCACAACCTGATCCTGGCGGACGAAGTCAACCGGGCGCCGGCCAAGGTGCAGTCCGCATTGCTCGAAGCGATGGGGGAACACCAGGTAACCGTGGGCCGGGTCACCTACCGTCTGCCCAAGCTTTTCCTGGTCATGGCGACCCAGAACCCGATTGAGCAGGAAGGCACTTACCCGCTGCCCGAAGCCCAGCTGGACCGCTTCCTGATGCATGTTTCCATCACGTACCCGGACGCTGACGCCGAACAGAAAATCCTCAACCTGGCGCGCCAGCAGGCCCGTGACGAACTGGGCGAACAGTCTTCGGCCCCGGTTTTGGTGACCCAGGAGCAGGTCTTCCGTGCGCAGAACGGGGTGTTGTCGATGTACATGGCGCCGGCGCTCGAGGAGTACATTGTGCAACTGGTGCTGGCCTCGCGTGATCCCGGCAGCTGGGACAATGAACTCTCGCGCCTGGTCAGTTACGGCGCCAGTCCCCGCGCGACCATTGCGCTCGACCGTTGCGCCCGTGCCCGCGCCTGGCTGGATCAACGGGATTACGTGTCTCCTGACGACATCCACGCCGTGGTTCACGACATCATGCGCCACCGGGTCCTGCTTTCCTACGAAGCGGAAGCCGATGGCGTAACCGTTGATCAACTCACCGACCGCCTGCTGGACCTGGTGCCTGTGCCGTGAGGACTACCCCTTGAAGCCCGGCGCGGGAACGCGCCATGCAGGGCGATGGAATTCACCTCACCGCCGAGGAGTTGATTTCCCTTCGGGCCCGCTGCCATGCGCTTCGCTTGCCGATGAAGCAGGCTGCCGCGTCGGCGCTGGCCGGCGCCTACCGGTCGCGTTTTCGCGGCCGCGGTGTCGATTTCCTGGAGTCCCGCAACTACCAGCCGGGAGACGATATCCGGAACATGGACTGGCGCGTCACCGCGCGGACCGGCAGGCCGCACACCAAGGTGTTCCAGGAGGAGCGCGAGCGGCCGGTGTTGATCGTGATGGATGCCAGCCCCAGCCTGTATTTCGGAACGCGCCAGCGCCTCAAATCGGTGGTGGCAGGCCAGATGGCGGCCGCGGTCGCCTGGGCGGCGGTCCGGCGCGGAGACCGCATTGGCGGTTTCCTGTTCTCGCCCGGCAGGCACCGGGAATTGCGCCCTGCCGGTGGCCGGCGAGGCGCCATGAGAATGATCCAGGGACTGGTCGAATGGCTGGAACCCCAGGGTTCCGGCAATGGTGACACCGAGCCCTTGTCGGTGGCGCTGGAGCGCGTTCGTCACGCGGTGCGACCCGGCAGCCTGGTCGTGATCATCAGTGATTTTTTCGGCATGGACGAAGACTGCAACCGGCACCTTTCCCGGTTGCACCAGCACAATGACGTCATTGGCTGCCAGGTACTCGATGCGGCGGAATACCGCCTGCCGGATGGCCGCTACCCGATCAGTGACGGCAAGGATGCGACGGTCCTGGACCTGGGCCTGGGGGAATCACGGAAACGCTACGAAACCATGGTGCACCGGCACATAGAGGAACCCCGCAGGATGTTTCAGAAACACCAGTGCGGGTGGTTCGTTTTGCACACCGACGACGACCCGGTCGATGTGCTTGGCCGCGAGTTGAGATTGCTGGTGGGGCGCCCGGTTTAAGGCACGATGATGAACGCAGACGGCTCACCTTTACTGGAACAGTTGCGCGACATACACAGCGCCGGGCAACCGGGCTGGTGGCCGCCCGCACCAGGCTGGTGGGTGCTGGCCCTGGTATTGCTGCTGGCGTTGATGTTGTTGCTGCGGATGCTGCTGAAACGGCTGGCGATCCGCCGCCGCCGACGGGCCTGGTTGCGTGAACTGGAAGCGTTGAACTGGCACAACGACCCCTCCCAGCACCCCCATGAATTCCTGGCCGGCCTCAACCGGTTGTTCCGTGCAGTGGCCGTCAAGGCCTTTCCCGGAACCGCCTGCGCCCGCCTGCAGGGTGAGCCATGGGTTGACTGGATCAGTGCCTTGCTGCCGGAGCACATGGATAGCTCGGGCCTGAGTGCACTGGTCAGCGGCCCCTATGAACCGGCGCCCCGTTTCGACGCCCTGAAACTCAATGAACTCGCCAGGACCTGGGTGAAACTCTATGGTTGACGCCTTGCCGGCCGAAGGCCTGACGCTTGCCTGGCCCTGGTTGCTGTTACTGCTGCCCCTGCCCTGGCTGGTGCGGCGCTGGCTGTCCGCGGCGCCCCGGACCAGCCTGCAGGCGCTGAAGGTTCCGTGGTTCGCCGTGATGACGTCCGCCCGGGAAGGCTGGATGAAAAAACCCTTGATGGCGGCGATCGCCAGCATCGCATGGACCTTGCTGATACTCGCTGCCGCCCGGCCGCAGTTCGTGGGCGAGATAGAGACCTTGCCGGTTACCGGCCGGGACCTGTTGCTCGCGGTCGACATATCCGGAAGCATGGACACCCAGGACATGATCCTGGACCGGAAGGCGGTGAACCGGCTGGCCGTGGTCAAAAAAGTGGCCGGCGAGTTCATCCAGCGCCGCCGGGGCGACCGTGTCGGCCTGGTGTTGTTTGGCAGCCGTGCTTACCTGCAGACACCGCTGACTTTCGATACGGAAACCACCGCGATCCTGCTGGAAGAGTCCGAGATTGGACTGGCGGGCCGGGAAACCGCGATCGGCGACGCCATCGGGCTGGCCGTCAAACGGTTGCGCGATGACGCGGCCAGTGAACGGGTGCTGATTCTTCTGACCGATGGCGCCAACACGTCCGGCGAAGTCCAGCCGATGCAGGCAACTGAATTCGCAGCCCGTGAAGGCATGACCATTTACACGGTGGGCGTGGGTGCAGACGAAATGATGGTCCAGGATTTTTTTGGTTCCCGCCTGGTCAACCCTTCCGCGGACCTGGATGAAGAGACCCTGAAGGCGATCGCGGAAAAAACGGGGGGCGCCTATTTTCGCGCCCGGGACGCGGAAGCGCTGGCGCAGATTTACGAGCAACTGGACAAGCTGGAGCCGGTGGAAAGCGACCAGGAATCGATCCGGCCGGTCGATGAGTTGTTCTACTGGCCCCTGTCGGCCGGTTTCCTGCTGGTGCTCACGGCGGCGCTGTTCAGCATGTTTCCGGTCATGCGCACACGGGCCGCGGCGACATGAGCGGGTTCGACGCCATGCACTTTATCCGGCCATTGTGGCTTTACCTGTTGCCGCTGGCCGTTATCCTGCCGTGGGCCTGGAAGAGAACGCTGCGGCCGTCCGGCGACTGGTCCAGGGTCTGTGACCCGCACCTGCTGCGCTGGCTGAGCGTCAAGCAGGTCTCCGAGCAGGGAAAGCCGCTCGGCGCCTGGCTGGGTGGCCTGGCTTTGCTGATCGCGATCCTCGCACTGGCTGGTCCCAGCTGGCAAAAACTTCCGGACACCTCGTTTTCTGCGCGCGATGCACGGGTCATTGCACTGGACCTTTCACAATCCATGCTGGCGGGCGATCTTCGGCCGGACCGTTTGACCCGCGCCCGGTTCAGGCTGGCTGACGTGCTGGCGTCGACCGAGGAAGGGCAGACCGGCCTGGTGGCCTACGCCGGTGATGCTTACGTGGTGTCGCCGTTGACCAGTGACATGAACACGATCGCTAACATGCTCCCGGCACTGCGGCCCGACATCATCCCGGTCGCCGGCAGCCGCGCGGATCTCGCGCTGGATATGGCCGCCTCGCTGTTCGAGCGATCGGGTTACAGTCATGGGGAGGTGCTGCTGGTCACGGATTCGGCGGACTCACGCGACGCGGCCAAGGCCCGTGAATTGAGTGACCGGGGGATCATTACCTCGGTGTTGGCGGTTGGAACACCCGAGGGCGCGCCCATTCCCAGCGGCGGTGGTTTTGTCAGTGACCGGTCCGGCAATGTTGTGATTGCCCGCATGGACCGTGCCGGACTGGAGGGCGTTGCGGACGCCGGCGGCGGAAAATACACCGAGCTGGGCCCGGATGCTGTTGTGTCCAACCTCTGGCCTGCCGGGGAGAGCGGAGAGTTTGAGCGGCGTGATGACGCGCTGGGTGAGCGCTGGAAAGACGCCGGTCCGTGGTTGGTGTTGCTGCTGTTGCCACTCGCCCTGGTGGGCTTCCGGCGCGGCCTGTTTTTTCTGCTTCCGCTTTTGCTTGTCAATGGGCTGATCTTCCCGGGAGAGGCAAGCGCCGGCTGGTGGGAAGACCTGTGGCAGAGGAGAGACCAGCAGGCTTACCGGGCGCTGTCTGATGACGACGCCGCAAAGGCGGCATCGCTGGCCCGCGACCCGGATTTATCCGGAGAAGCCTGGTACCGCAGTAGCGAATTTCCCAACGCGCTGGACGCCTGGGCAAAGAGCGAATCGGCCGACGCACACTACAACCGGGGTAACGCGCTGGCCCAGCTGGCCGAGTACGATGCCGCGCTGGCCGCCTACGACCAGGCATTGGCGTTGCAACCCGGCATGGAGGACGCCCTTTACAACCGTGCGCTGGTGGAACAAATGAAGCAGCAGCAGGAGCAACAGCAGCAACAGGATCAGGGCGACCAGGGCGAGTCGCAGGACGGGGAATCGTCGGAACAGCAAGAAGGCGATCAACCCCAGGAATCAGAAGGTGAACAGGGTGAAGACGGGGAGCCGTCGGATTCCAGCGAAGAGGAGCAGGAGGGCGAGCCGGGGGAAGGGGAGCAGGGTGAGCAGCAGGGTGAGCAGCAGCTGGAACCTTCCGAGGCCTGGACGGAAGAAGACGCCCAGGCGATGGAACAATGGTTGCGCCGCATCCCGGACGATCCTGGCGGGTTGTTGCGGCGCAAATTCAGAAACGAGCACCAGCGCCGGGGTGCGCCGGAAAATGAAACGGAAACATGGTAAAGACATGGTAAATCGTTCGCATTCGATCATTTTCGCTGCATTCGCGGTTTTCGCGTTGTTGATGCCGCCACCGCTGGCAGCCGCAGTCGAGGCGCAACTGGACCGCAGCCGGATCACCGAGGGAGAAACCGTCACGCTGACCATCATGACCGATGACGCGCGGCAAAACCTGGATGCGGATTTCAGCGTACTGGAGCGGGATTTTGCGATCCTCGACCGTCGCTCCGAGACCCAGCTGTCCATAGTCAGCGGACGCCAGACCGCCAATGTCCGGCTGATATTGACGCTCGAGCCGAAGAAAACCGGGGTATTCCAGATTCCGCCATTGACCTTCGGCAAAGACTCCACCGCGTCCATCGGGGTCCAGGTGGACCCGGCGCCCGCGCTGGAGCCGGGCAGTCAACCGCCGGTATTCATTGAAATGGATGTCGTGCCGGCTGAAGGCCCGTATTTCGTCCATGCCCAGATCGGCCTGGTGGTCCGGGTGTTTTACCAGCAAAATCTCACCGAGGCAGCCATCAGCCAACCGGATCCTTCGCCGGCTTCAGTCCGGCTGATGCAGGAAACACCCTACCAGGCCGAACGCGGAGGCGAGCGCTACCGGGTCCTGGAGCGCACCTATGCCGTATTCCCTGAACGCTCCGGCGAGCTGGATATCCCGCCGATGCAGCTCACCGGGCGACTGGTGGAGCGCAAATCCACCAGCGTCTGGCAGCCGGCGGTCAGGGGGCGCCGGGTGCAGGTTGAGAGCGATGCAGTGCAATTGAACATCGAGCCGAAGCCGGCCGAGTTCAGCGGGTCCGAATGGCAGCCGGCCCGCGATTACCAGCTGACCCAACAAATTTCTTCGGGCGATACCTTGCGCGTGGGCGAACCGGTGACGCGTACCGTGATCGTTGACGCTGTCGGGCTGGAAGAGAACATGATCGTGGAGCCCGCCTGGCCGGACCTGGCGGATGCCAGGATCTACCCCGATCAGCCGCAGGGGATCACCCGTGACGACGGCCGCTGGGTGCTGGGCCACAAGGAGTTCCGGTACGCGGTGGTTCCCGAAAAAGAGGGCGAGCTGGTTCTGCCGGAACTGAAAGTCGAGTGGTGGGATACGCAGAACAACCAGGCGCGTACCGCCACCTTGGCCGCGCACACGGTTTTCGTTCAACCCTCCAGCCTGGTGCCGCCTTCGCCCGCGGCCTCCCCGGGATTGGCTGTTGGTGAAACGTCTGCTCCATCGCACACCGGCGGACCGGCCGAACCCGCTTATTGGCGCTGGTTAACCCTGGTATTTGCAGCCTTGTGGTTGCTGACGCTCCTGGCGGCCCTGAAAATTAGGGGCCGGGCTGCGATTGCGAAAACGGCAACCCGCAGTGATGACGGGATTTCGCAGACTGAAGCAGAAAGGCTTTCAAACCTTGAGCGCGCCTGTAAGTCAGGTGACCGCCGCCAGGCGCGAAACGCCCTGCAACACTGGCTGCGGGATTATGGTCCTGCGCAGAACAAGCGGAGCCTGCTCGAGTTCGCCGCCGGCACCGGAGACCCGGGTATCAGCGAAAGCATCTGCGTCCTGGACGCGGAAGGCTTCAAGCCTTCTGACAATTCCGGGTCCCGCCCGGCGTGGAATGGTGGCGCGTTCTGGACCCGCTTCGAAGCGTGGCGCGTCACGCAGGCGGCCAAGGATAGGGAACCCCCGCCATTGACTGACCTCTACGCCAGGGAGAACCGGCCCTCACGCTAGCGGGTTTCTGATCCGCAGTGAAAGTTTTGGCTATTCAGCCTGTTCCGTACATCTGGCCGGGAGTCAGAACGCCAGGGAATTTGTCCCGGAGTTTGCAGCGTGAGCTGTAACACAGGTGGCAGGCGTCGGCGTATCCTTGTTGGTGCGGCAATCCGTAGCGATTCACCAGTTCCGCCGGCCCGCCGGCGAGCAGCGGTCCAACGATCGGGTGAGCGTCCGGATCGTAGTCGCGAACGATTTCCGTCAGCGGGCGCTCGAGCACGTTCCCGATCGAAATACCCTGGCAGACGTGCAGGTTTCCAAAAGCGTCGACGTGCACGCGTTCCGGATGACGCAAGTCCTCCCACGGGCATTCGGTGAATTGTTTCCAGGGTTGTTGCCTGACCCGTGAGGCCAGCTTTTCGGCGGCCCGTCCGCGGAACAAAACTGCGGATTCACCCGCAGGCAACTGGCCGGATGCGCAGGGTGCATCCAACGCTTCCGGTTCAGAGACGCTGATGAAATTGACCGGAATACCCAGGCGTTCCGCAGCCTGGCGGGCAATAAGTGGTTGCCGGAGGCCATCCCTGCTGCCGTGGTAGGCATCATCGCTGATCGAAAGGTCTTCGACGATACCTGCCAGCGGTTGCAACCACTTCAGGGCTTCATCTTCCGTAGTCGCCCAGTAGGCGTTGGTGACCACACCAACCTTAAACCCCCGGTCTTTCGCCAGTTGAATCCCGGTGCACAGCAGGGGGTAGTAAAGAAACGCTTCACCACCTTCAAAATAGATCCATTCGATCGTGCCGAGCTTTTCGGCCTGCTCCAGGATATGCAAAATGATCTCTTCGGTCATGGTGCCCTGTTGCGAGGGTCCTCCCCAGACAAAACAGTGATCACACTCGTAGTTACACTCGTACGTCAGCAGGAGATGCAATCCGGAAAGCGGTGTGAACCGGGTGTTGGCAGAAGGGGTCATGATGGTTACGGGCTTTTCATCACCAGGCTTTCAATGCCGTTGTTGGCGAGCTTGGTGCGCATCTCGTCCGCCGCCTGGACACCTTTGACCGGGCCGACGCGCACGCGGTGCCAGGTTGCATCATTGACAGTGACGCTCTGGATCTGTGCCGTGACACCCAACAGCGCCAACCGGGCCTTGAATTGTTCGGCATCTGAATTGTCACGGAATGAGCCCACCTGCAGGAGATAGCTGCCGGTGTCCGCCTGGGCCTGTGCAGCCGGGGTTTCCGCCGGCCGGTTTTTGGCGCTGAGTTCCTGTTCCGGCACGACGACTTCCATTTCCGGCAGGACCGTGAAAAAGTCGTAAGGGGACTTCCTCGGTTCCTTGCCGGCAGGCGCGACTTCATCCGTGTCGATGGGGCCGGCCGGTTCCGCGGATTCCTCGGTTGCCGTCGGATCGACCCTCGGCTGTGGAATGAAGCCCTTCGACCACAGGTACCAGGCCAGTCCCAGCCCGACCAGGATGCCGGCCAACAACCACAGCCAGCCGGGTGTGCCCTGGTGATTTCTGCCGGATTTTCTTCGTTGCGCCGCGGCCACTTACATCTCCTCCGGCGCTGAAACGCCCAGCATTCCCAGGCCCTTGCTCAGCACGATTTTGGTCGCCAGCACCAGGTTGAGCCGTGCATTTCTGAGGTTTTCGTCGTCCACCAGGAACTGGTGTGCGTTGTAGTAGGAGTGGAGGTCGGTGGCCAGCGAATGGAGGTAGTGAGCCATCAGGTGCGGGGACCGCAGGCGCGCCGAGGATTCGATGATCTCCGGGAACTTGCTGATCGTTCTCATCAGCTGGAATTCGTGCTCTTCGGTCAGCAAATCGAGCGCCACTTCGCCGATCGCTTCATTATGCCGTTCATCCATCTGCACCAGGTTGCGCAATACGCTGCAAATCCGGGCGTGCGCATACTGGATGTAGTAGACCGGGTTTTCGTTGGAGCGGGACTTCGCCAGGTCCAGGTCGAAATCCAGGTGCTGGTCGTGGGAGCGCATGACGTAAAAGAACCGCGCCGCGTCGGTGCTGACTTCCTCGCGCAGTTCGCGCAGCGTAATAAACTGCCCCGAGCGCGTCGACATCGCCACTTTTTCACCAAACCGGAACAGCACCGCGAACTGGACCAGCAGGATTTCAAGGCATTCCGGGTCTTCCCCGAGACCGCGGGCCGCTGCCTGCAAGCGGGCGACGTAGCCGTGGTGGTCGGCTCCAAAAATGTAGATGGCGCGCTGGAAACCCCGTTCCAGCTTGTTCAGGAAATAGGCGATATCCGAAGCAAAATAGGTGGTTCGGCCGTTCTCCCGAACCACGACACGGTCTTTTTCATCGCCCAGTTCGGTTGCTTTGAACCACGTCGCGCCATCCTTTTTATAGAGGTATCCGTTTTTCTCCAGGCGCTCGATGGCGTGCTGAACGGAACCGCTGTCTTCCAGGTCACGTTCGGAAAACCACTTGTCGAAAGGCACACCGAATTCGGCCAGGTCTTCCTTGATGTCGTCCAGGATATAGTCCAGCGCGACGTTGAAAAACACCTCGTAACCGTCGTCACCGAGCAATTTCCGGGCCCGGGCAATCAACGCATCCAGGTAGGCTTCGCCTTCACCGCCGGCCTGCGGTGACGGGGGTAATCCTTCCTCGACCACCAGTCGCGTGAACCGCCACTTGTCCCCGTGCTCAACGCGAACCAGGCGGGCGATGTCGTAGATATAATCGCCCCGGTAGCCGTTGTCCGGGAAGCTGATGTTTTCGCCACAAAGCTCAAGGTAGCGAAGCCATACACTGACCGCCAGGATGTCCATCTGGCGGCCGTTGTCGTTGACGTAGTATTCGCGCTGCACTTCGTATCCGGCTGCGACGAGTATGTTGGCCAGGCTGGCGCCGTAAGCCGCACCCCGGCCATGACCCACATGCAGCGGGCCGGTCGGGTTGGCCGACACGTATTCCAGCGTCACGCGGTTGCGCCCGGCCCGCAGAATCTGGCCGTAGTTTTCACCCTGGCGCAGCGCATCCTTGATCACGCCGGTAAGCGCGCAAGCCTGCAGGTAGAAATTGACAAAACCCGGTCCGGCGATTTCCATGCGCTCGACCTGGCGGGACTTGGGCGTCTTGTCGATGATCAGTTGTGCCAGTTCCCGCGGCGCCATACCGGCGGTTTTCGCCAGTACCATGGCGAGGTTGGAGGCAAATTCACCGTGTTCCGGCGATCGTGTGCGCTCGAGCTGTATGGCGATCTCGGATTCCGCAGGCAACACACCCTCACGTTGCAGGTGCAACATGGACTGGGCCAGCAACTCTTCCAAATGTTCTTTCACGGGGTGATTTTCTTCCCTGTAGGGGTTCGAACGGGACTGTGGACCGGGCTTATTGTAAACCACTTGCGAGGTGTTGCAGTAGATTTGATCCTCCTGTGGATAACTCTGTGGGTAACCACAGTGCTCCGGTTCCGCGGGGTGGTAGGTTTTTACCTACCCGGTTTTGACCGGAAATTGAAAGAAATTAAAAAACTATATATATCAATATTATAAACATGATTTATCGGATTTTAATTGATAGTTTAAGTGTAAGCTGATGATATTTTCCGGTGTTCCCATTCTGTGCATAAAAATAGGCAATGGTGGTAACATCTCCGCCAGATGAATTTACGCACCGGCAGTTAAAAATGGCAGGCTTGATGGCATTCGGCCTGTTCGCCGCCATTGGCCTGGCGTTGATGGCGGGTTTCCCGGTGGCATTCACCCTGGCCGGTGTTGCGCTGATTTTCGCCGGCCTCGGCGTGATGGCGGGAACCTTCGACCCGGTGTTCCTGGAAGCCTTCCCGAACCGCATTTACGGCATCATGACCAACGAAACGTTGATCGCGGTGCCGATTTTCGTATTCATGGGGGTAATGCTGGAGCGCTCGAAACTGGCTGACCAGTTGCTGCAGTCGCTGGCGCAGTTGATGCGCGGCACGCCGGGAGGCCTGGGCCTTGCGGTGATCGTGGTCGGCGCCATGATGGCGGCCAGCACCGGCATTGTCGGCGCTACCGTGGTGACGATGGGTCTGATATCCCTGCCCACGATGCTCAACAAGGGATACAGTCCGGCGGTTTCGGCCGGGACGATTTGCGCTTCCGGCACCCTGGGACAGATTATTCCGCCCTCCATCGTGCTGGTCATGTTGGCGGACGTGCTTTCCAACGCGTACCAGCAGGCTCAGCTGCAACTGGGCAACTACCGGCCGGAAACGGTTTCGGTGGGTGAGCTTTTTGCCGGGGCGCTGGTGCCCGGGCTGATCCTGGTGATGGCTTACCTCCTGTACATCACCATCCTGGCCCGTGCCGGCCGGCGCTGATGCCGCCGGACAGCGCAGCGGATGATGAGCGGGTGAGTTTCGGGCGCCTGCTGCTGCTGGCGTCCGGCCCGTTGTTTTTGATCGTCGCGGTGCTTGGCTCCATCCTGGGCGGCATTGCCACGCCAACCGAGGCTGCCGCCGTGGGCGCCATCGGAGCCATGATGCTGGCGCGATTGGGCGGCCAACTTTCATTGGACACGCTGAGAAACGTGGTTTACCGGACCACGCGGATCACCGCGATGGTCTTCATGATCCTGATCGGCGCTTCCCTGTTCAGCCTGGTGTTCCGCGGATTTGGCGGTGATCACATGATCTCCGACTTTCTTACGGCCCTGCCGGGCGGGGTTTTCACGGCCATGGTGCTGGTAATGACGGTCATGTTCCTGCTGGGGTTCGTGCTCGACTTCATCGAAATCACGTTCGTGGTCGTTCCCATCGTGGGGCCGGTACTGATGGCGATGGGTCTGGATCCGATCTGGCTGGGTGTGATGATTGCACTGAATCTGCAGACATCGTTCCTGACACCGCCATTCGGGTTTTCGCTGTTCTACCTGCGGGGTGTCTGCCCGGATTCGGTTCCCACCTCGGCGATTTATCGGGGTGTCATTCCCTTTATCGCCATCCAGTTGATGGTGTTGGGCGTGCTGGCGGTCTGGCCTTCTCTGGTAACCTGGCTGCCGGGCGTGGTTTATCCCGGTTAGACAGGTACCCGATTCATCACTCGAAATTGATGAAGAGGGTCAGGCGCAGGTAAAAGTCCGTCGCGGGCCGCGTGCCTTCGTCGTTCCGGTCGTAATAAGTCACCACCGTGTTGGGCGTGATGTAGAAATGCGGGCTCGCCTGGAATTCGATCCCGCCGAAGAAGGTGGTAGCCCGGGCGGTCGGGTCATACGGCAGGTAGGCGATATTGTTGCCCCTGGGACTGGGTTCAAACAGCCGGTCAACCCGGCCTACCAGCCGGGTATTTTCGGCCACCCGGCCCCAGGCAAAAGCCGAAGCGAGTTCGAGGTTGGGATCGTCCCCCCGGTCCTGGTGCGAATATTGCGCCCCCAGCGTGAGTGTCCCGGTTTGCCAGGCGACAAAAGCCTGGAAGGTCGTCCGGTTGGTCGCGCCGGGCCGTGGCTGGTAGTCGGCGTAGAGGTCGATGGTCCAGTCTGCTGCGGGCTTCCAGGTCATGGCCCCCATCCACTTGCTGTGATCATCCGAGTCCGCGCCGAATGCAACGGGGGCGCCATACATGGCCCGGTAGGAGATGGTTCCCGCGGTGTTTACCGGGCCCTTCATTGCGATACCGGTGTCACGGCTCGGCGCACCCTGCAAGTCCATGGGGGTCCGGGCGAGATAGCGAAAATCCCAGATCGACTCGATCAGGTCGAAGGTGGGCGTAGGTGAGAGGCCGAGCAAAAGCCGCTGTCGGCCGGCCTTCCAGCCAAGGAAAAGATCCTTGAGCTGGGAAGTGAAGGAATAGGTCTCGAACGCGCCCGACTGGTTGATTTCGAGCCGCGCGCGGCCGAACCAGTTGTCGCTGAAATCTGCATCCAGCGTGAAATAGCCGCGCCGCACCACCACGCCTGCAGCGCCCTCGCCGCTGTCCAGATGGTTGCTGGGTATGTAATAAAGATCTCCGAACAGCAAGCCGCCGACGCTAAGCGCCGGCGGCTCCTCCGGTGTTGCGGCGCTGGCCAGCGGAGCCCAGAGCAGCAAGGCTGCCAGCAAACTCCGCGTGTTCACCGCGCCCGGATGCCTGCTAGCGGTGGTTCACGAAATACTGTGAGCCGATTTCTGTCCAGGGCCGGACCTGGTCCATGTAGGATTTCATGGAAGCCCAGACCTTTCCGGACATCTCGTCAGCCGCAGCCTGCTCTTCGATCACTTCCAGGGACGCCCGCTTCAGTTCCGCCAGCACCTCGTCGGGAAATGGCCGCAGTTCGACGCCGTGTTCCTGTACCAGGTTCCTCAAAGCCTGGCCGTTCTTTGCTTCGAAGTCGGACAGCATGTCGATATTGGCCGCTTTGCAGGCATTGACCACGATGGCCTGCAAGTCGGCCGGCAACCTGGCGAAAGCCTCGGCATTGATGATGGATTCCAGCGCGCTGGCCGGCTCATGCCAGCCGGGGTAGTAATAGTACTGGGCCGCCCGGAACAGGCCGAAGGCCAGGTCGTTCATCGGGCCGACCCACTCGGTGGCGTCGATGGTTCCGTTTTGCAGAGCGGTGAACAGTTCGGCCCCGGGAATATTGACCGGCGTGCCGCCGATCCGTTTCAGGACCTCGCCGCCAAAACCGGGGATGCGCATCTTCAGCCCCTTGAGGTCATCAACAGCTGTTGATCTGCTTGTTGAACCAGCCGCCCATTTGCGTGCCGGAATTGCCGATCGGGTAGGGAATGACGCCGAACGGCGCGTAGGTTTCGTGGTAGAGCTCCAGTCCTCCACCGTAGTAGAACCAGCCGTTCAGTTCGCTGGCAGTCATGCCGAAAGGAACGCCTGAGAAAAACGGCGAGGCGGCAATTTTGCCTTTCCAGTAATAGGCTCCGCCATGCCCCATTTCCGCCGTACCGCGCTGAACTGCGTCAAACACCTCGAACGGGGGAACCAGTTCGTTGCCTCCGTAAACCGTGACGGTCAGGCGTCCGCCACTCATCTCGCCGATGATTTTCGCAAGGAAGTTGGCGCCGGTGCCCAGCCCGGGAAAATCCCGCGGCCAGGTGGTCACCATTTTCCACTCGAAGGTTTCGGCTGATCCGCCTGTGCCGTTGTCCGCGCAGTCCTGCGGTGCCTGACGGTTTGGCGCAAGCAGTTAAAAGGCCAGCTGTTCCGGCGAGTCCTGCGATGCTGGCGGTCTTGACGAATTTTCTTCTGTCCATAGTCTTTCTTCTCCAGGGTTTCCCAAGTTTATGAAATCGAATAGCTCGTGGTCCGCCAGATGAGATGGCGTGACATTCCCGATCGCCCGGAAAATATTTTCGATCCTGCCGGGATGCTTTTTTTTCCACAGCGTCAGCATTTCCTTGATCGCCTGGCGCTGGAGGTTGGGCTGCGACCCGCACAGATCGCAGGGAATGATCGGAAACGCCCGCGTTTCCGCGTAGCGCGAAATATCCTGTTCGCTGCAGTAGGCCAGTGGACGGATCACCACGTGTTCACCGCCGTCAGACAGCAGTTTGGGCGGCATGGCCTTGATCCGTCCGCCGTAAAACAGGTTGAGGAACAGGGTTTCGATAATGTCATCGCGGTGATGGCCGAGCGCGATCCGGGTGATTCCATTCTCCCGGGCATACCGGTACAGCGCTCCCCTGCGCAATCGCGAGCACAGGCTGCAGGTTGTTTTGCCTTCCGGGATGATGCGCTTCACCACGCTGTAGGTGTCCTGTTCGATGACATGGAAAGGAACACCCATCTGTTTTGCATAGTCCGGCAGAACGTTTTCCGGGAAGCCCGGCTGTTTTTGATCGAGGTTGACGGCCAGCAATTCGAAATGCACCGGCGCCCGTTTTTGCAGGGCGACCAGGATGTCCAGCAGGGTGAACGAGTCCTTGCCGCCGGAAAGGCAGACCATCACGCGGTCACCCTCATCGATCATGTTGAAATCGATGATGGCCTGCGCGGTGTTGCGTTCCAGCCGCTTGGTCAGTTTATTATCCGAATATCGTTGTTTTGCAGTAATCATCCGCGCATTTTACGTCAAATCTGTACTATCCTTGTATCGTGAACAATGACAACCTGGATCCAGGTGAAATCGCACGCCTGGTTGCCGAACTCAAAGAAGAACACCGGGACCTGGATGCGGCAATCTTGCGGCTGGCTGAAGACCCGGGTGTGGACCAACTGCGCTTGCGGCGTATGAAAAAACGCAAACTCAAATTGAAAGACTGGATCGCTTACCTGCAATCGAGGCTTATTCCGGATCTGGATGCTTAGACCCGGCTTTAGGCACCTGCGGAGTCGCGCGGAGGATTCCGTGACGTATTTCCTTGCTCAGGATGAACTTGGCGTCGTTGCTTAGCTGCTGAATTTTTTCGTTGAATTCAAGCTTCTCGTCCTCGTTGGTCGAGATAATCTCCTCGTCCCGCAGCAGTGCAATGAATTGCTTGAACAGATTCCGGTCGGAAAATTCGGGTGCGGCAAATTCATTCAGCTGGGACAAGCGCTGGGCTGTCAGGTAGCAGAGCCGCTCCAGCTCACCGCGGGTCAGGACACCCGATCCGTTGCTGTTGAGGATGGCCACCGTGATGAAATACCGTTCGAACGTCTGCAGCAGGCTATGTCCCATGACGCGCAGTTGTTGTTCCTGGTCGCTGCCGGCTTGCGGACGTCGCAGCACTTCGCCGTTTTCAATTTTGGACAACAGGCCCTGGCCCAGCAGCCAGGCTGATGTGATCGTCCACGGCCAGTTTGAAATCGTCTGCATCCCAGGGCAGGAACAGTTCGGCCTTGAGGAAGGGATAAAGCGACCGTGTGATGCGGCGCAGCTGACCGGTTGCAATCCGGTTGCGGTTCAGAAAACAGCTCGCGATCAGCGAGGGCAGGGCAACCAGATGGGAAATGTTGTTGCGGAAATAGGTCAGCAGAATAGCATGCTTCGGGGCAACGGCAATGATGTCTCCGAGCGGGTGCGGCCGGTTTTCAATCACGCCGAGATGAATACCGTAGCTGACGATTTCCTGGGCTGATTTGGCGGTAAACGTAATGCGGTCGGAATAGCGGCAGTTACTGAGCAGACCCAGGTAGAGCTCCAGCTGCTGCAGTAATTCAACCCGGCCCATGGCCAGCTTCCGCGTGGTCAGCAATATCACGGCCAGCAGGTTGACCGGGTTTACATGCGTGGCCTCGTTGATGCCGGTCATGATTTGATTGCCCAGCAGTTCGACCAGCGGGTTCAGCCATGGCGGGCGTTCTGAAGACCCGGCGGTCACTTCACGCCAGCGTGGTTCGAACCGGTCCAGCATTTCGTCCAGGAATATCGGTTCACCAAAACTCACGTGTACCTTGCCGTAGCGTTGCTTGAGGACACCGAAAACTTTCAGCAGATCACCGAGGGTCTCGGACTTCTTCTTCTGACCGGATAACTCCGCCAGGTAGCTGTTGCCTTCCACCACCCGCTCGTAACCGACATAGATCGGTTGAAACATCACGGGCCGGACCGGTGTGCGCAGGTAACTTCGAACCGTCATCGACAGCATGCCGCCCTTGGGCTGGAGCAAGCGACCGGTGCGGCTGCGCGTCCCTTCGATGAAATACTCGATGGATGTGCCGTTGGAAAGAATGCGCGCGAGATATTCGTGAAAAACTGCCGAGTACAATTGCTGCGACCGGAAGCTGCGCCTCAGAAAAAACGCGCCGCCCTTACGAACGAAGCGCCCGACGACCGGCAGGTTCAGATTGACGCCTGCCGCGATATGCGGGGGCACCAGGCCATTGTGGTAGACGAAATAGGAAACCAGCAGGTAGTCGATATGGCTGCGGTGACAGGGTACGTAGATGATCTCGTAATTGGGCGCCAGTTCCTGGAATTTACGGAAGTGCTGCAATTCAACGCCGTCGTAAATCCTGTTCCAGAACCACTTGAGGGCGAACGAGGCCACGCGGACGAAGGCATAGGAATAGTTGGCGGCAATTTCAAAAGCGTCTTTTCGCGCCTGTTTCCATGCCTTGTACTCACTGGTTTTTTCTTTCCTGGCCTGGTCTTCAATGGCGGCCTTGACCGGCGGGCTGCGCAGAACGGCGTCGATGACCGTGCGCCGGTGGGACAGGTCCGGCCCGATGGCGGCGCTGCGGACGCGTTGAAAATGCACCCTGAGGATCCGGGAAACCTTTCGCAGACTGCGCGGTGCGCCCAGGTCTTCGTCCGCGAGCGCCCGCAGGGAGATCGGGTTGCTGAACTGAACGATGGTATGTCTTCCGTTCACCAGTGAATTGAGCAGGCGCCAGAACCGCCCGCCGATGTCCCAGGACTCGGTGAAAAAAATCTTTGCCAGGCCGGTTTCCTTGTCCGGTGCGCGGCCGATCAGCACGGTAACCGGCACGAGGTGGATGTCGTCGACCTTTCCGTCACATACTTTTTCAACCAGCCCCTTAAGGGTTGCGGAGTGGCTGCGAACTTCGGTGCGGCGAATGAAAAGGCCTTTCTTGCGGCGCAGTGCCAGGTAGGAGCGCGGTTGCTGGATTTCCGGCGATCGCATCGGCCAGAGCGGCCTGGGCAAACCGAGTTCTTCGCAGGAACTGTCGAGGATCAACAAAGAGGACAGGGAATAGGAGTCGATGATGTAACAAACCGGTTTATCCAGGTCGATCTGCAGATCTTCGAAGGGTTGCGGCAGGGTGCGCGCCTTGACCCAGATGTGCAGAATAGCCCGCAAAAGCAGGAACCACCGCAGTTTCAGCTTTGAAAAGAATCCAATATCGGGAAGGTTCGTGCTCATCCGTGAAGATTTATCAAACACCTGTCAGGTCTAGACAGACTATTCTAAATGATTCGCACAAAAAAAATCCGGGCTGGTAATGCACCCGCCCGGAAATCCGGCAGAGCCGGAGAGGATCGTAAAATTGCTTAGTTGATTTTAACTATGCAGGTCACCAATTTGTTTTCATTCATTATTATGAGGTTACGCGCATATCGTAATGCAGAAGATTAGGTATTGCAAGCTTTGATTAACACCTTGTTGGAGCGGCCCACGGCCGCGAATGAGGGAGACGTAGGAGCGGATTCATCCGCGATTGGGTTGGTCACTCCGTACCACCGGCAGACAGGCTGTTCCCCAGCACCCTTTCTTATCCGGCCCTGCGGGCTACCCTCGATCAGAGGCTCCCTGAATTTTCATCCCTGAAAATCGCCCCGGGCGTAACCCTTCACTCGGCGGCTAAAGGGGCGCTGGGAAACAGACCGTCCACCGGTCGCCTTCAGGCAGTGATCCCGCTCGTGGTGTCAAAGCAGCGGATGCTCGAGTACCGGCTTCGCCTCGAAATGCCGAGTGAAGCGAAAATCCAGGGACGATCGGGCGGGAGGCCCGATCGAGGCCGCCCAGCACAGGACGTGCTGTAAGGCCGGCCCGTCAGGATTTTCGGTTCGCGAGGGGAGTCCCGCAGGGACCATTGAGCCGAAGAAGCCGGTACTTGAGTGTCTGTTGCTTCTGGCACATTCGCGGATGAATCCGCTCCTACGGCACATTCGCGGATGAATCCGCTCCTACGGCACATTCGCGGCATGAATCCGCTCCTACGGCACATTCGCGGATGAATCCGCTCCTACGGCCGATTCGCGGATGAATCTGCTCCTACGGTTTGCCAGGCAGGACCGAGGCGATCTGCTGCTGGATGGCTTCGGCGGCGGCGCGGGGATCGGCGGCGTCGCGGATCGGCCGGCCGACCACCAGGTAGTCGGCCCCGTTCGAGATCGCACTGGCGGGCGTGGCGATGCGCTGCTGATCATCTTCAGCCGGGGTCTCGTCGTTGAAGACCGGGCGGATGCCGGGACACACGGTGATCAGGGCGTGATCGACGGATTCACGCAGCGCGGATACCTCGAGCCCGGATGAGACGACGCCGTCACAGCCCAGTTCCAGCGCCCGGCGCGCACGGGACAGCACCAGCGTCCTGGCGTCACACTGGAAGCCGAGGTCGTCCAGGTCGCCCTGGTCCAGGCTGGTCAGCGCGGTGACGGCAAGAACCTTCATGTCGCCCTTGGCCTCCGCGGCTGCCTTCAGCATGCCGTCATTGCCATGCACGGTGCAGAAATGCACCTGGTGACGGGACAGTTGACGCACCGCCGAGGCGACCGTGGCGGGAATGTCGAACAGCTTGAGGTCGGCGAAAATCTTTTTGCCGCGGCCCCGCAATTCCTCAGCCAGTTCGAAATAACTGCCGGACAGGAAAAACTCCAGTCCCAGCTTGTAAAAAATAACCGAGTCGCCCAGCGTTTCCACCAGGTGCCGGGCCCGGCCCGGATCGGGAACATCGAGTGCGAAGATCAGGCGCTCCCGCGCCGGTATGTCGGTTTTGATCGGAGATTCAATCGGCTTGCTCATGCGGTTCTCTGTGTTGGGTCAGGTCGTGTTCAATGATGAAATCCTGGATAGTTTCCGCGATCTCGCCGGGGTCGTCCATGTGAAAATGGTGATGCCCTTCCAGGCTGATGTGCTTGCCGTGGGCCAGTGCCTGCCGCCGGGTTTCCAGCTTGGCGCGGGAGGACCACGGGGATTCCTCGGTCACGGTAAAGGTCAGCACAGGTGACTCAATGTGGCGCATGAGATCCAGCGCCTGTTCATCGGTCATGACCAGGGACGATACCCAGTTCAGGGCGGGATCGCTGCGCCACTCAAAATGATCTTCAACCTGCCGCGCCGCCCGTTCACAAATCAGGCGGGCCGCGTTTTCCGACAGGCCGGTCACGAGGCGGCGTGCTTTGACCATGTCGTCGATCGATTTGAAATGCCTGATATTGCTTGCGCCCTGCCGGTTCTTCACCAGGCTGCGCCGCAGGCGGTCGGCCGTGCCTTCGGGCGTTACCGAGATCGGGCCCATCGAATCGAGTAACACCAGGCTGCGGACCCGTTCAGGGGCGCCGGCGGCGTAAACCGAAGATACGGCAGCTCCCAGGGAATGGCCGACCAGGTGGCAGTCCTTCCAGCCCAGCGCGTCCAGCGCGGCATCCACGTTGAACAGGTAATCGATGAAATGATAACGGGTGGAAAAATGCCGGTGTTCGGAGTGCCCGTGTCCCGGAAGATCCAGGGCCACGAGGTCCAGGCGGTCCAGCAGCGGGGCCAACGGAATAAACGATGCCGCGTTGTCCAGCCAGCCGTGCAGGCACAGGACCCGGGGCGCACCCTCCTGCCGCCAGCCGAGGCCGGCCAGCCGGCCCTGCGTGGTTTCCAGTTGAATTTCCTGTGGCCGCTTCATTGGTTTGGCTGATTAAGCCGACTGGAGTTTTGCATAGGCAAGCACCAGCCACTTGGCGCCGGCATCGGGGAAATTGACGTGGATCCGGGTGTGTTCGCCGGATCCCTCGAAGGCCATCACGGTGCCCTCGCCAAACTTTGCGTGCACCACGGCCTGCCCCAGCCGGAAGGGCCAGTCCTGCTGCGACAGTCCCGCGGATCTGGCGGGACTGGCCGGAACCCAGGGTTGACGGCTGGAGGTTCTCGGCCGGATTTCTTCCAGGAATTTCACGGGCATTTCATCGATGAACCGTGACGGCCGGCAATAATTGTCGGAGCCAAACATGCGCCGGGTTTCGGCGTAGCACAGGAACAGTTGTTCGCGCGCCCGCGTCATGCCCACGTAACACAGCCGGCGTTCTTCTTCGAGGCGCCCGCCGGCGTCTTCCACTGACCGTTGATGGGGAAACAGCCCGTCTTCCATGCCGACCAGGAAAACCAGCGGGAATTCCAGGCCCTTGGCCGAATGCAGCGTCATCAACTGCACGCAGTCGTCCCACTTTTCGCCCTGGGTCTCCCCGGCCTCCAGCGCCGCGTGGCTGAGAAAAGACTGCAGGTCGGTCATTCCGGCGTCCGCATCCTCCTGCGGAATGATGAAGGCGTCCGCGGCATTGGCCAGTTCGCGCAGGTTTTCGAACCGCGTTTCCATCCGCTCCTGCGGTTCCTTCTGATAATGGGCCGCCAGGTTACTGTCGTCGATGACGCCCTGCATCTGGTTGCCCAGGGTCCAGTCCTTCATCCGTTCCCGCATGTTTTCGATCAGCAGGATGAACGCGGATACCGCGGTTCCTGCCCGCGCGGCAAAGGCGCCCTGGGAGATACAAAGATGGGCTGTTTGCCACAGGGACAGCCCGCTTTCGCGCGCCTGCAAGCGCAGCATGGAAACGGTTTTTTCCCCGATGGCCCGGGCCGGTTTGTTGATCACGCGCTCCAGGGCGGCATCATCGTTGGGGTTGTGTACCAGGCGCAGGTAGGCGAGGGCGTCCTTCACCTCGGTTCGTTCGAAGAACCGCTGGCCGCCGTAAACCCGGTACGGAATACTGGCGCGCAGCAGGTATTCTTCAAACAGGCGCGACTGCGCGGTCGTTCGGTACAGGATGGCCCCGTGGTCGGCGCGGCGCCCGCTGTCCAGCCACTGCTGAACCTGGTCGACGACGAAACGCGCTTCGTCCTGCTCGTTGAACGCGGTGTATAGCTGGATCAGTTTCCCGCTCTCACCCTCGGTCCACAGGTTTTTCCCCATGCGCGACTGGTTATGCGCGATCAATCCATTGGCGGCTTCGAGTATGTTTCCGGTTGACCGGTAATTCTGCTCCAGGCGCACCGTCAGGACGTCCGGAAAGTCTTTTACGAACTGTCGGACATTTTCGACCCTGGCGCCGCGCCAGCCGTAAATTGACTGGTCGTCGTCGCCGACCACGAAGACCCGGCCGGTACTGCCGGCCAGCATGCGGATCCACGCGTACTGGATCGCGTTGGTGTCCTGGAACTCATCGACCAGTATGTGCCGCAGGCGCTTCCGGTAGTGGTCGAGCAGGGCGGGGTGCTCCAGCCAGAGCTCATGCGCGCGCAGCAGCAGTTCCGCGAAATCCACCAGGCCCCCGCGGCTGCAGTATTCCTGGTATCGCTGGTAAATGTGCACCCAGGTTGCAGTCACCGGATGATCGAGGTGCTCGATGTGGCCCGGCCGCTCACCTTCGTCTTTCCGGGCATTGATGAACCACTGGGCCTGGCGCGCCGGCCAGTGCGCCTCGTCCATGCCTTCGTCGCGGATGATGCGCCTGAGCAACCGTTGCTGGTCTTCGGAATCCAGGATCTGGAATTCCTCCGGCAACCCGGCCTCCTTCCAGTGCATTCTCAGCAGGCGGTGGGCAATACCGTGAAATGTGCCGATCCACAGAGGGCGCGTGGAAACCCGCAGCAGGTTTCCGGCGCGCTCGCGCATTTCACCGGCGGCCTTGTTGGTGAAGGTCACTGCCAGTATGCCCAGTGGCGAGACGTGGTCTACCTGGATCAGCCAGGCCAGCCGGTGCACCAGGACACGGGTCTTGCCGCTGCCGGCGCCGGCCAGCACCAGAACGTGCCGGTCCGGTGCGGTTACCGCTTCACGTTGTGCTTCGTTAAGTTCGTCCAGTAAATGCGAGACATCCATCAAGGAGTCTCGCGCGCGATTGCCCGGTAGCCGATGTCATTGCGGGTGAAGGCGCCTTCCCAGTGGATATTCCGGCAGGCGCGGTAGGCTTCGGACTGCGCGGCTGTCACGTTGTGGCCCAGTGCGCAAACGCACAACACTCTTCCGCCGGACGTGACGACACCCCGTTCCGACAGCGCCGTGCCGGCGTGAAATACTTTTACGTGCGGCGGAAAAGCACTGTCCAGGCCGGTGATCAAATGACCTTTCTGATAGGCTCCCGGATAGCCGCCCGCCGCCATGACCACGCCGAGGCAGGCGCGCGGGTCCCAGGTGGCCTGCTGGCGGTCGAGTTGTCCCCGTACCGCAGCCAGGCACAGGGCCGGTAAACTGGATTTCAGCCTCATCAATATCGGTTGGGTTTCGGGATCGCCAAAGCGCACGTTGTACTCGAGAACCTTCGGATCGCCCTGCGGGGAGATCATCAGGCCGGCATAGAGAAACCCGGTGAACGGAGCGCCATCCGCGGCCATGCCTTCAATGGTTGGGCGAATGACTTCGTCCATCACCCGGCGGTGCATCGCGTCATCGACCACCGGGGCGGGTGAATAGGCGCCCATTCCCCCGGTGTTCGGGCCGGTATCGCCGTCATCCCTGGCCTTGTGGTCCTGTGAGGTCGCCAATTCAAGGATATTTTTACCGTCGGCCATCACGATGAAGCTCGCTTCCTCGCCTGCCAGGAATTCCTCGATGACGACGCGGTGCCCGGCCTCCCCGAACGCGTTACCGGCCAGCATGTCCAGCACCGCGGCCTCGGCCTGCGTGGTCGTGCTGGCTACGATCACGCCTTTTCCGGCAGCCAGCCCGTCAGCCTTGACCACGATTGGCGCGCCCTGCTTACGGATGAACTCGACGGCGGGGCCGACTTCGGTGAATTTACCCCACGCGGCTGTCGGGATGCCGTGCCGGGCCATGAATTCCTTGGCGAAAGACTTGGAGCCTTCCAGTTGCGCCGCCGCCGCGGTGGGGCCGAAACAGGCCAGGCCCGCTTCGCTGAAGCGGTCGACAATGCCGCCGACCAGCGGGTCTTCGGGACCGACGATGGTCAGGTCAACGCCGTGTTCGCGGGCAAATCCCAGCAGGCCATCGAAGTCATTGGCCGCGATCGGGACATTCTCCACGCCGGGTTCGCCGGCCGTACCGGCGTTGCCGGGTGCGACGAAAACCCGTTCCACGTCAGCGGATCGAGCCGCCTGCCAGGCCAGCGCGTGTTCTCTGCCGCCGCTGCCGATAACCAGTACCTTCATGATGGCGGCCTCCCGCAAATTTCGATCAATGCCTGAAATGGCGGATGCCGGTAAACACCATCGCCATGTCGTGTTCATCGGCCGCGGCGATCACTTCCTCATCGCGCATCGACCCGCCCGGCTGGATGACTGCTGCAATTCCTGCTGCCCCGGCCGTGTCGATACCGTCACGGAACGGGAAGAAAGCATCGGACGCCATCACTGCGCCCTCGATCGGCAGCCCTGCGTCTTCCGCTTTCCAGCGCCCGATGCGGGCCGAGTCCACCCGGCTCATCTGGCCGGCTCCGATGCCCACGGTGCGCCCGCCCGCTGCATATACGATGGCGTTGGATTTCACCATCCGGGCCACTTTCCAGGCAAACAGCAGGTCGCGCCACTGCTGCCCGTCCGGTTGCCTCCGGGTCACGACCGTGCAGCTTTCCCTGGACACCGGGTCCAGGTCGGAAGTCTGGATCAGCAAGCCGCTGTCGATGCGCTTGAATGTCTGTTGCACTGATGGTTTGCCCGCCGGGATTTCGAGCACGCGAACATTTTTCTTGCCGGCCAGCAAGGCCAGGGCCTGTTCATCGAAGGCCGGCGCAATCAGGACTTCCAGGAACTGCCGGTCGATAATGGTTGCCGCGGTGGCTTCGTCCAGCGGCCGGTTAAACGCGATAATGCCTCCGAAAGCGGAAGTCGGATCGGTGGCAAAGGCCAGGTCGTAAGCCGCGCCGGTGCTGCCCGCGACCGCGACGCCGCAGGGGTTGGCATGCTTGATGATGGCGCAAGCGGTGTCTTCGAACTGGCGAACACATTCCCAGGCGGCATCGGCGTCGGCGATGTTGTTATACGAGAGCTCCTTGCCCTGGTGCTGTTTCGCCGTGGCCAGGCTGCCTTCGGCCGCAGACGGGTCACGGTACCAGGCGGCCTGCTGGTGCGGGTTTTCACCGTAACGCAGGTCCGCCACCTTGATGTAGCAGGCATTGGCCTGGTCCGGGAATATTGATGTCGCGCCATCGGGCGACCTCGCGGACAGGTAGGTGCTGATCGCATCATCGTACTGTGCGACCCTGTTGAAGGCGGCAACGGCCAGTTCGTAGCGGGTTTTCCGGTCCAGTTTTCCATTACCGGCCGCCAGTTTCGCCAGCACCTCTTCGTACTGGCCGGGACTGGTGACGACGGCCACCGCATCGAAATTCTTGGCTGCCGAACGCACCATGGCCGGTCCGCCAATGTCGATGTTCTCGATGGCGTCTTCGAAGCTGCACCCGGCTTTTGCGGTCACGGATTCGAACGGGTACAGGTTGATCACGGCCATGTCGATACGCGGAATATCCTGCTCGGCCATGATCGCGTCGTCGGTCCCTTCACGACCCAGCAATCCCCCGTGAATTCGCGGATGCAGTGTCTTGACGCGCCCCCCCATGATTTCCGGTGAACCGGTGTAATCGGAAACTTCGGTCACGGGTAAGCCGGCATCGGACAATGCGAGCGCGGTGCCGCCCGTGCTCAATAAGCCGTAACCCATTTGAACCAGTTTGCTGGCGAATTCGATAATACCGGTTTTATCCGAAACGCTGATCAATGCCAGCGCGCTGAAAGAATCAGATGAGGTGTTCATGTTTTCCTGTCAGTGCTTGCCATCTCTTACTGCAATGTCATAGCGGTTGAGTTTTGTTCTGAGCGTATTGCGTGTCATGCCCAGGATTTTGGCTGTTCTGGACTGGTTGCCCTGGGTGAATCGCAGGACTTCCTCGATCAGGGGAGGCTCGACCTGGGCCATCAGGATGCGATAGAGGGATTCGGGCTGAGAATGGCCCATGTCGTCCAGGTACCGGCGGATGGCTTCCTGTACGTTCTGTCTCAGGGGCGTTGGCAGGTCTGCTTCTACGGCAGGCTTTTCCTTGTCTTCCATGGTCATCGGTTTCGTATTTCGACCTGTTTTTTTCAGCGGGGTGTGAGCCTGATACCCTACCACAACAGCCGGGTAATTTGCGTCGTCAGATCAATGAAATTTCAACTCGAAACCCACGGCCTGCTGTCCCGGGTCGGGTAACTCCAGGGTCAGGGGCAGATAAGCCTGCGGAGTCATCAGGGTGTTTGTGGGCGTGCCCGTCGCCAGGTAATCGGAAGGGACAAATCGGGCCTGGCTCACCGCTTCCCCCCGGAGTCGAGCAGGATCACTTCCAGCTCGGGAAAGGGTTGGGATTGTTGCGCCCGGTTGACGATGGTCGCCGTGAGTTGCAACCTGCCGTCCTTGAAAGGATGGCTCTTGAGTTCGCGGCTGACCAGGTGGATCTGGTCCAGGTCCCTGAACACCGGCGCTGTTTTCGGTTCCCTGATGCCGGCCCGGGTCAACAACGAGTCGATAAAGGGCTGGCGGGCAAGGGGTTTTCCGAGAAATTCAGCGTATTTGACCGTGCCGATCAGGGCGACGGCAATGGCGATGACGATCCAGGAAAGCCGCAACAGCCTGCCACCGGATTTCGCGGGTTCGCCGGCTGCAGGGTTGGTGTCGGCGTTCAGTTCCGCCTGGTCCGGATCCAGCCTGGATCTGCGGGCCTGTTCGAGGTCAAGCGTCAGTCCGAGAACCGGCAAATCGCCGGCGGTTGGCGGCCGCTCCCCGGCGCCGGGCAATTCGTCGAACAGGGCTTCGAGCGCGTTGCCCACTTTCTGGCACTTCCCGCAACGAAACTTGCCGCCACCCTGCGCCAACAAGCGGGCATTGACCGGGTGGGCCGTGTGGCAGCCTGTGCAGCGTGTGTACACTAGGGCGTGTTCACACTATTGATGCACCGGCGTGATTCGGCAGCACGGTACAGGCCCCCGGACTCGCCCCCGGATTCGTCCCCGTCCCACTCTTCCTGCAGATAACGGTAACGGACCAGTTGCTTGTCAAATTCCGACCGGATGGATAATTCACGTTTTTCCAGTGCATCCAAAGACAGCTGGTTTTCCGCCAGTCTCGAATGCAGCTTGTTGAGCTCCTTGGATACATTATCAGCCACCTGCTTGCCGGCCCTTTGCTGGTCGGCGGCTTCCCTGACTTCACCCTGGAACGAGTCAAGCATGCTGGCCCGGGTGGTTTGGAGCAGACGCCGGTCATACTCCAGTTGCTTGATTTCAACGTTCATCGCATCGATGATTTCCTGTTCGGAGTCATAGCGGAGCATCAGGAAATTATCCATCCGCCTTTGCAGCTCGGCTTCGGAATAGAGGGCCTTGGGCCGGGGCAGGCCGGATTTGTCCCTGGGCAGCTCCTTTTTGTCTTCCGCCGTGGGTTCCGGTGGCGGCGGCGGTGTCTGGCTGACGTCTTCGTCGATGACCAGCCCGCTGGAGTTCAGCACGTCGTGGCCTTTTTCCTTGAAATCGGGCGGCAGTGACTCGCTGTAATGCACCTCTCCGTTTTCATCAACCCAGCGGTAGACTTCAGCAGCGCTTGCGGCGCCCGCCGTCAGCACTCCGGCGACCAGTAGTGAAATTAGGGCTGGTCCGATGTTTAAGTTCCATAGTTTTCCCGATATTGCTGAATGGCGTTCAGATCCATGTTTGCGATTGATTTCGACTCCAGGAAACGGATCAGGTCATCCAGTCCGGCGATCGAAGTGCAGGGTATCCCGTATTCGATTTGGACCTGTTGCGCGGCAGACAGTTCGCCGCTTCCCCGCTCCTGGCGGTCAAGGGCAATAGCGATTCCGGCCGTATCCGCCCGGGCTGACCTGATAATGGCAATGGATTCCCGGACCGAAGTTCCGGCCGATATCACGTCGTCGATCACCAGCACTTTCCCGCGCAGCGGGGCGCCAACGATGGTTCCCCCTTCACCGTGGTCCTTGGCTTCCTTGCGATTGAACGCGTAGGGCACGTTTCTTCCATGGTGATCGTTTAACGCAACCGCGGTGGCCGCGGCCAACGGGATGCCCTTGTAGGCGGGACCGAACAGCATGTCGAATGCGATTCCTGATTCCAGTATCGCTTCGGCATAGCACCGTCCGAGTTCGCCCAGGGAGGCCCCGTCGTCAAATCCGCCGGCGTTGAAAAAGTACGGACTGACGCGCCCGGATTTGAGCGTGAAGCTGCCGAAGCTGAGGTTTCCCTTGTTCAGGGCGAGTTCGAAGAACCTGCGTTTATAGTCTTTCACTGAAGAATCCTTTCCTGTGACAGCTCAGTATGCCAAAAAAGCACGCAAGAATAAAAAATCCGTGCCAAACGGCTGCAACGTTTTGCTATGCTGGCCCGCTGAAGTATCGACCTTTCCGGAGCAAAGCCAAAGATGCGGATTATCACCCTGAACGCCAACGGCATCCGGTCCGCCGCCAGCAAGGGCTTTTTTGACTGGATGCACCGGCAGGACGCTGACGTTGTCTGTGTCCAGGAAACCAAGGCGCAACACGAGCAACTGGTGGACCGGCATTTCTTTCCGCCGGGTTACCATGTGTACTATCACGACGCGCTGAAGAAAGGTTACAGCGGGGTGGCCATTTATACCCGGCATCAACCCGACCGGGTGCATTACGGCCTGGGCTGGGAGGTGATGGACAGCGAGGGGCGCTGGCTGCAGGCGGATTTCGCCGATCTTTCGGTCATTTCGATCTACCTGCCTTCCGGCTCCTCGAAAGAGGAGCGTCAGCAGGTCAAGTACGAATGCATGGACTACCTGAAGCCCCGTTTGGCGGAGTGGGCCCGGGATGGCCGCCACTACGTGATCTGCGGCGACTGGAATATCGCGCACAAGAATATCGATATCAAGAACTGGCGGGGCAACCTGAAGAATTCGGGTTTTCTGCCCGAAGAGCGGGCCTGGCTGGACGAGTTGTTCGGCGATGTCGGGATGGCGGATGCGTTTCGTGTCGTCGATCCGCGGGAGGAGCAGTACACCTGGTGGTCGAACCGCGGGCAGGCCTGGGCCAACAACACCGGGATGGCGCATCGATTACCAGGTCACGACCCCGGCGCTGGCCGGAAAAGCAACCCGGGCTGAAATCTACAAGGATCAACGCTTTTCCGACCACGCCCCGCTGATCATGGATTACGATTTCGAATTTCCGGGCCGGGAATGATCGCTTGAGCCCGGCAAAACCACGCGATTGGAAGGAGATCCTGTTCAGCCGGCGGATGCTGGTGTGTCTGTTTATCGGCTTCAGCTCCGGCATGCCGCTGTATGTGCTGATCCAGCTGGTGCCGGCCTGGTTGCGCAGCAACGGTGTGGACCTGGCGACGATCGGCCTGTTCTCGCTGGTGTCGCTGCCCGTACACCTGGAAATTCCTCTGGTCGCCGCTGATGGACCGCTTCGTTCCGCCGATCCTCGGCCGGCGCCGGGGCTGGGCGGTGCTGACGCAATTGGCCCTGCTGGTTTCCATCGGCATGCTCGGCATGTTCGACCCGGTGAAATCCCTCGGCGTCATCGTGGCCGTGGTATTCGCGGTATCGCTGTTTTCGGCCAGCCAGGACATCGTGATCGATGCTTACCGGCGGGAGTTGCTGGCCGATGATGAACTGGGCACCGGTAATTCCTTCTTCATCAACGCCTACCGGCTGTCCTCGCTGGTGCCCGGTTCACTGGCCCTGATCCTGTCCGACCACCTGCCCTGGGCCACCGTGTTCTGGGTCACTGCGAGCTTCATGGCAGTCGGTGTCGTCACCTCGGTCGTGATCCGTGAAGTCGGCGACGCGAGCCTTGCGCCGCATACGTTGCGGGAAGCCGTGATCGAACCGTTCCGCGAGTTTTTTGCACGCGACGGGGTGGCCACTGCGGTTGCCATCCTGGCCTTCATGTTCCTGTACAAGCTGGGCGACAACATGGCGACCGCCCTGGCCACGCCGTTTTACCTGGACATGGGTTTCAGCCGCACCGAGATCGGCGCCGTCGCCAAGGTGGCGGCCCTGTGGGCTTCGGTTGCGGGCTCGATCATCGGCGGCATCGCGATGCTGAAACTCAGCATCAACCGGTCGTTGTGGATTTTCGGATTCGTGCAGATGATCACCATCCTGGGCTACGCCTGGCTCAGCGTGATCGGCCATGACACGACCGCGTTGTTCGCGCTGGTCAGCGCCGAATACCTGGGGGTCGGGCTGGGCACCGTGGCGCTGACCGCCTACATCGCGCGGGAAACCAGCCTGGCGTTCACCGCCACCCAGTTCGCGCTGTTCACCAGTTTCATGGCCGTGCCGCGCACCTTCGCCAATGCCAGCACCGGCTTCCTGATCGAGGCGATGGGCTACACCAGTTTTTTCCTGCTGTGCACGGCGGTCGCGGTTCCCGGGATGCTGATGCTGTTCAAGGTCGCGCCGTGGAATGATCGACCAGGCGGCCTGTAATTCCCGACTGGGTCAGGCGGCTTGATAAATCCCGTGATAAAGCGTCCACAGCCCGATCAGCACGAAGCCGCTGCCGGCGATGATCGACATCATTTTGACGTTGACGAATTGCGACAGCAGGGTGCCGGCGATCACGCCGATCGCGCTGGTCAGGACCAGCGCCGAAGCGGAGCCGAAAAATACCGTCCACTTACTGACATCCTTGTCTGCTGCAAACAGCATCGTGACCAGCTGGGTTTTGTCGGCCATTTCAGCGATGAAAACACTGACGAACACGGTAGCGAGTATTTTCCAGTCCATTGAGAACTCCCTGCAGGGTGGTGAAAAAGAGGGCTCAGCCCGCCATGGACTGGCGAACCAGGTGGTAATAGAAACGGATGGCCTCCAGGTAGTCTTCGACGGCGACGTGCTCGTCGATTCCGTGGATGTAGCGGATCGTGTCCGGATCGACCCGCAGCATCATGAAGCGGTAGACGTTGGGTGACACGTCATAGAAATACTTGGCGTCGGTGCCGCCGCGCACCATGTACGGCGCCACCAGGATGTTTTCGTCCATGCCGCGGATGGTGCTGGCGATCAGTTCATAACCGCGCGAGTCGGTAGGCGACACCGGTGAAGGGTCTGTGGCCATTTCGGTCGTGACCACGACGCGGTCGTCATCGATCAGCTCAATAACGCGCTGTTTGACGGTCTCGACCGTTTCCCCCGGGATGATCCGGAAATTGATCACCGCGGTCGCGCGGGTCGGCAGGATATTGGATTTCGGGCTGCCGCTGGCCATGGTCGCAGCCGTCGTCGTCCGCAGCGCTGCCGCATCGTCCGGATTTTTCAGCATGACGCTCTCGACCAGCGGCGAAAGCAGCCAGAGGTTGCCCATGGCCAGGCGTGTGCTGAACGGCATCTCTGCGCCGATGACTTCGAACGTCATGTACGCATAATCCAGGCCGGCCGGAAAAGGATGGTCTTCGACCTTCACGATGGCCCGGGCCAGGATGCCCAGCGCGGTTTGCTCCGGCGGTTGCGATGAATGGCCGCCGGGCGCATTCACAGTCAGCACCAGGTTGACGTACCCTTTTTCCGAAACCCCGATAACGGCCAGCGGCCGGTCCAGGCCTTCCGTCATTCCTTCGGTAACGGCGCCGCCTTCATCCATGACATAGTCGAAGGTGATTCCCCGGTCCTTGAAGTACTTCGCGACATTGGCCGCGCCGTCAAACCCGCCGACTTCTTCATCGTGCCCGAAGGCCAGGTAGATCGTGCGTTGGGGCCTGACGTTCTCCGACAACAGCAATTCCATTGCCTCCATCAACGCGATGACCGTGAACTTGTCGTCCACGCTGCCGCGCCCCCAGATGACACCGTCCGCGACGGTTCCATCGAATGGCGGGTAGGTCCATTGGTCCAGCGTGATTTCTTCGACCGGCACCACGTCCATGTGACCCATGTACAAAACGGGTTCCAGCGACGGGTCGGAGCCCTGCAGCCGGTAAACCAGGCTGTAATCGTTCACCACCGTCAACTCGGTGTTCTGATGGACCAGCGGGTAGGCGCCGGCCAAAAATTCCCTGAAACGGGTAAAGGCGGCCGCATCGAATTGGCTGCGGTCGTCGAAGGAAACCGTCGGAATGGTCAACGCCTCGGAAAAACGCTGAACAGCCAGCGGCCGGTCAAGGTTGATTTCAACAATACCGGAAGCCGGCTGCAGTTGGCGGTCGTGAAAGACCGAACCGGCGCGGAAAACAAGTATCGCCGCCAGGACAACGACAAGGGTCAGCAAGATCAGGATGGTCTTTTTCATAAGGATTCGGATGGTTAGAAACAGGGGGTCAGCGGATTTCCCGGACTTCAAAACCGAAAGGAATCAACGCCAGGCGGGTCATTTTCAGGTGCTGGGCCGCCAGCGGCAGGCCAATGATCGTGACGGCGAAGAGCAGCGCCATGACCAGGTGGAAGACGGCCAGTTCCAGGCCCGGGAGGAGAATCCACAGGATGTTCATGATCACGGACAGGGCCCCGCTCGGAGGCTCTTTTTCACGGATTTCGTGGCCAAAGGGCGCGACGGCCAGTCCGGCCAGCTTGAAGCACTGGATGCCAAAAGGAATGCCGATGATCGTGATGCAAAGCATCACGGCGCCCAGCACGTAGGCGAACACGACAATGAATCCACCGAAGAGCAGCCAGATAAGGTTCAGAAGCAGGTTCATGGGTCCATTCTACCCCACTCCCGGGCTAATGAGGACGGGCGATATTCCCCAGTAAAACCGGTTTCCGGGCCCCGGTGATGCTGCCCGTATCGAGTACGTGTTCCGCGAGCCTTTCCCGCGCCAGCCAGGCGAACAGCACGGCTTCTACCCAGTCGGGGTCCAGGCCGAATTCGGCGGTGGATGCCACCGGTGTTCCAGGCAATAGCGCTTCGAGACGCTGCAACAGGTAGCGGTTGTGCGCCCCGCCGCCGCACACCAGCACCTCGCCGGGTTCGTGCTTGCGGATCGCGTCGGCCACCGTGGCGGCCGTAAGTTCCGCCAGCGTGGCCTGGACGTCCCGCGGGTCATTTCCCGGATCCGGAGCGTATTTTTCCAGCCAGGTCAGGTTGAAATACTCGATTCCCGTGCTTTTTGGCGCGGATTTTTGAAAATACGGATCGGAAAGCAAGGATTCCAGCAGTTCAGGCCGGCACGTACCGCCAGCCGCCCAGCCGCCATCGCGGTCGAAGGCTTCACCCCGATGGACCCTGATCCATGCATCCATCAGGCAGTTTGCCGGCCCGGTGTCATAACCCGATACGCGGCCATCGCGATGAAGGATGGAGATGTTCGCAATGCCCCCGAGGTTAAGCACCACCCGGGCGTTTGTTTCCATTTCGGTGGGTGGGCGGAACAGCGCCCGGTGCAACAGGGGCGCCAGCGGCGCGCCCTGGCCGCCGGCTTCGATATCGGCGCGCCGGAAATCAGCGATGGTGACGATGCCGGTCTGCCGGGCGATCCGTCCCGGGTTTCCCAACTGGATCGATTCCGGGTGCGCGCCACCGGGTTCATGCCAGACAGTCTGCCCGTGCGAGCCGATCGCGGTGATGTCCTGCCCTTTCACCGCGGCTTTTTGCAAAAGCAAACGGACGGTGCCGGCGAAGTGATCCGCCAGTTGCGCGTCCATTTCCTTCATGGCTGCCTCCCCGGGCCGATGTCCGGTGTTGACCATCCGGTCAAGCGACCGGGCCAGGTCAGGCGGGTAAGGCACGCAGACGGTTTCCACCAGTTCGGGCTGATCTTCCGCAAAACGGACCAGGGCTGCATCCACGCCATCGCGCGAGGTGCCGGAAATCATGCCAATGTAAAGCGCCGGGTTCACTCGCTGCTTGCGTATAGCGAAGCGGACTCCAGCCGGCTCAATTGCGTCAGCATCGGCGCGGCCCGGGATTGGAAAGAAGCCAGGGTCGCTCCTTTCAGCGGATCTACCTTGGGCAGGGGAACGGTTTTCGGATTCCGGTGCACGCCGTTGACCACGAATTCGTAGTGCAGGTGCGGCCCGGTCGCCAGGCCGGTTGAGCCAACGTAACCGATGGTTTGGCCCTGTTTCACTTTCTGACCTTTTTTGACAGCTGTCTTGGTGAAGTGCAGGTACTTGGTTTCAATGCCGTTGGCGTGCTTGATGAAGACATGGTTGCCGTTGGCCGCGGAGTAACCGGAACGCGTAACGGTCCCGTCTCCCGCGGCATATACCGGCGTGCCGCGTGGCGCATAGTAATCGATGCCGTTATGCGGCCGGATACGCTTGAGAACGGGGTGCATGCGTTTTGGATTGAAACCCGGAACTGATATAGGAAAAGTTCAGCGGCGCCCGCAAAAAGGCTTTACGCATGTTACGGCCATCAGGCGCGAAATAGCCGGCGTTATCCGCATCCTCGAAATAAACGGCCTGGAAACGCTCTCCCTGGTTGATGAAGGTGGCGGCGAGAATCCTGCCGTCGCGCAGCATTTCACCGTCCCGGTAGAGCTTTTCATACACCACCACGAAACGATCACCCTTGCGGATATCCAGCACGAAGTCGATGTCCCAGCCGAATATATTCGCCAGGTTCATGACCATCGCATCGCTGAGGCCGGCCTTTTTACCGGCAGTGAACAGGGAGGATTGGATGACTCCTTCGGATTCCGCTACTTCGGTGAACAGGTCACGCGGCTGCAGTTCCACCGCCAGGCTGTCTCCTTCTCTCCGCACCAGCAGATAATTTGCCTCGTCCATGGCACAGCGCATTTGCATGAACTCGCCATCCCTGGTCGACTGAAAATCAAAAACGTCCCCGGGGCGTATGTTTTTCAGGTTTTTGGTTTCACTGTTCAGGGCCATGATTTCATGCAACAAGCCGATTGGGAAACCCTGTTGCCTGAAGATGGCGTCCAGTGTCTGACCCGGCCTGACCGTGACACTTTCCCATTCATCGTCCCCGGATGGAGAAACAAGTCTGCCGCCAGCGCCTGGATCCACCCGTTGGGTATCGATTGCGGGCACGCGCTCCGGCAGCGGCAGGTCGATGATTGCCAGGCGGTTTTCCGGTTTGGGATCCTGGACGGATTCAAAAAACGACAGCAGGATTAAGGCCGCGATCAGCGTGGCTCCGAACACGGTCAACTTGCGCCGGGTGATCCAGTGACTGTCGTCATCGAGGTTCTGACGTATTTTTATTATTGAGTGCCGTATTCCCATGACGATCTCAGACCACGCATTCCTGCGGTTGGTTCAGGCGTGCCTACGATACTGACCGGTCGCAACTTGTGCAAGGCGTTGTAGGCGGGTTGCCTTCGTTTTGTTGTAAAATGCGCGATTAGTATTGAGAAGCCGGCATGACTGACATAAAAAGCGCACTGGCCCTGCTCGCCCGGGGTACGGATGAAATTACCAAGATCGAGGAACTCGAAGAGCGCCTGAAACTGGGCCGCCCGCTGCGGGTGAAGGTGGGCTTCGACCCGACGGCTCCGGACCTGCACATCGGACACACCGTGATCATCAACAAGATGCGCCAGTTCCAGGACCTTGGCCACACGGTGATTTTCCTGATCGGCGACTTCACCGGGTTGATCGGCGATCCGACCGGGAAAAATGTCACGCGCAAGCCACTTTCACCGGAACAGGTCCGGGAAAATGCCGAGACTTACGCAAAACAGGTTTTCAAGATCCTGGACCCGGAAAAAACCGAGATCCGGTTCAATTCGGAATGGCTGGGCAAGCTGGGGTCCGACGGCATGGTCCGGTTGGCCGCAACCTACACCGTCGCCCGCATGCTGGAACGCGACGATTTCGAGTCGCGCTTCAAGAACAACCAGCCGATCGCCATCCACGAGTTTTTGTACCCGCTGGCCCAGGGCTACGATTCGGTGATGCTGGAATGTGACGTGGAAATGGGCGGGACCGACCAGAAATTCAATTTGCACGTCGGGCGACACCTGCAGCAGCACCACGACCAGCCCCCACAGGTGATCATCACCTTGCCTCTGCTCGAAGGTCTCGACGGCGTGCAGAAAATGTCCAAGTCCCTCGGCAATTACGTGGGCATCACCGAGCCGCCGGGTGAAATGTTCGGCAAATTGATGTCGATCACGGATGAACTGATGTGGCGTTACTTCGACCTGCTCAGCTTTCGCGGTAACGATGAAATCGCCGAACTTAAGGCGGATGCCGCGGCCGGGCGAAATCCGAGGGATATCAAGTTCCTGCTGTGCGAGGAAATCATCGAGCGCTTCCACGACCGGGCCGCGGCCGTGGCTGCAAGGGATGAGTTCATTGCGCGTTTCCAGAAAGGCCAGATGCCCGAAGACATACCCGAAAAAACCCTCGAAACCGGTGGTGAGGGCATTGGCATCGCAGCCGCGCTCAGTCAGTGCGGCCTGACCAGCAGTAATTCAGAAGCCTTCCGGATGATCCAGCAAGGCGGCGTCAAAATCGACGGTGAAAGCATCTCTGACCGGACACTGATACTGCAACCCGGTTTCACCGGCGTGCTGCAGGTGGGTAAGCGAAAGTTCTACCGCGTCAAGGTCAAGTAGTGTTAACAGGCACCATATGAACCAGCTTTCTGATATCGACTGGGATCGCTGGCAGGCAAAGGACCCGGCGACGCTGGTTTTCGTATTCCGGGATGACGAAATCCTGCTGATCGACAAGAAAACCGGCCTGGGCAAGGGCAAGGTCAATGGCCCGGGCGGCAAGGTCGATCCCGGCGAAACGCCCGAACAGGCGGCCGCCAGGGAATGCCGTGAAGAACTCGATATCCGGGTCAGTAACCTGGAATACTGCGGGGAACACCGGTTCCAGTTCGTGGACGGTTATTCGATCCACGTCTGGGTTTATCGAACCCGTGATTTCGAAGGCGTCGCCACGGAGTCCCGTGAGGCAGCGCCCCTTTGGACCCCGCTGGACCGGATTCCCTACGACCGGATGTGGGAAGACGACAAACACTGGTTGCCCATGCTGATCCGCGGCGAGCGCTTTCAGACGCGCTGGATTTTTGACGGCGACCGGATGGTTGATTACGCGATAGAAACCGATGGAAACATCGAACCCTGGGGTTGATCACGCGCCCCCAAACCTTGGAGCTAACATGATGAAATGCCTTTCAGTTTTTGCCCTGGTCCTGCTGTCCGCGGTGATCCATCCTGTCGCGATGGCCGACACCACGCCGGCCGACCTGGCATCGACGGCCGACACGATTGCCCGGAAATACATGCTGGTCGATACGCATATCGATGTGCCTGAGCGGCTGAATGAAAATTGGGAGGATGTTTCCGGGGCCACCAAAAAAGGCGAGTTCGACTACCCCAGGGCCGTCAAAGGGGGGTTGAACGTTCCATTCATGTCGATATACACCCCGGCGGAATCAGAGGCCGGGGGCACCAGTTACCAATTGGCCAATCACCTGATCGACAGCGTGGAAGCACTGGTCGGGCGGGCGCCAGGAAAGTTCGTGATCGTCACGACACCCGGCGAAGCCGAAATGGCCATGAAAAAGGGCCTGATCGGGCTGGCGATGGGCATGGAAAACGGCTCTCCGCTGGACGGCAAACTGGAAAATGTCGCATTTTTCAGGAATCGCGGCATCAGCTATATCACCCTGACCCATGCGCTGAGCAACCACATTTCGGATTCTTCCTACGACGAACACCACCAATGGGGTGGTCTGAGTCCGTTCGGCAAGGAAGTGGTCATGGAAATGAACCGCCTGGGCGTCATGGTCGATATTTCCCATGTCTCTGACGAGGCCTTCTGGCAGGTCCTGGAGATTTCCGAGGTGCCGGTGATCGCCTCGCATTCATCGCCCCGCCACTTCACGCCGGGATTTGAGCGCAACATGAGTGACGAGATGATCAAGGCGCTGGCCGACAAAGGCGGCGTCATCCAGATCAATTTCGGCTCCAGCTTTCTGACCCCGGAGGCCAATGCCTGGTATGAACAGATGGATGAAGCCCGGGATGCCTTCATGGCAGCAAATGGTGTTGACGAAGGGAGTCCGGAGGTCACGGGGTTTCTGAAGTCTTACCGGGAAGCCAACCCCCTCCCTTACGCCACGATGGAAGACGTGGTGGCTGCGTTCCAGCACGTGATCGAACTGGTCGGTGTCGAGCATGTCGGAATCGGTTCCGATTTTGACGGCGTCGGGGACAGCCTCCCGGTCGGCATGAAAGACGTGTCGAATTATCCCAACCTGATCGCGGCCCTGCTGAAGCTGGAATACTCCGTGGAGGATATCGCGATGATCATGGGCGGTAACCTGATGCGTGTCTGGCAGGCGGTGGAAACCCACGCCCTGGAGGGTGCAGCCGGCAGCGAAGTGGCGGCGCACTGAAAACTTGGAAGGGATTGAATACCTGACCGTCGGCCTGGCTGCATTTCTTGCGGCGGGTCTGACCCTGTATTCCGGTTTCGGACTGGGTACCCTGATGTTGCCCGTTTTCGCGCTGTTTTTCCCGGTTGAAGCCGCAGTCGTGGCCACCGCGCTGGTGCATGGCGCCAATAACCTGTTCAAGGTTTCCCTGCTGGGCCGCTTTGCTGACCGTGAAGTCGTCCTCAAGTTTGGTTTGACCGCGGTCATTGCCGCGATCCTCGGCGCCCTGGCCCTGGGCTGGCTTGCCCAGCTGAACATCAGAATGGGTATCGAGGTCAATGATAAAGCGGTTTCCGAGGTCACCCCGGTAAAGATCATCATCGGCATGTTGATGATCGGTTTCGCATTGTTCGAACTGCTGCCAGGGTTCCGCAAACTGCAGTTCGATCGAAAGTACCTGCCGCTGGGCGGGCTTTTGTCCGGCTTTTTCGGCGGTCTTTCGGGCCACCAGGGTGCACTTCGTTCCGCGTTCCTGGCGAAGACCGGCCTGACCACGGAGCGTTTTGTCGGCAGCAACGCGGTGATCGGTTTCCTGGTCGACCTGAGCCGGTTATCCGTCTATCTGGTCCTGTTCGCTTTTGCAGGACACAGGATCGGTGACTTTGCGGCCTGGCCGCTGGTCATAACAGGTTCGCTGGCGGCTTTCTGCGGCGTCCTGATTGGCAAGCGTTATTTGCACAAGGTCACGATGTCGAGCGTGCAGGCGCTGGTCGGCATATTGTTGTTCGGCGTCGGATTGGCGCTGGTTGTGGGTGTTCTTTGAACGGCCGGATGGCCGGTGGATCCAGAGTTTCGTCAGCCTTCAAGTGTATTTCGAAATCAGCCGGTCCTTTTCGCGCCAGAGTTGACTGATCCAGTCTTCCAGCTCCCGGCGGAACTCATGGTCTGTCCGGAAATTTCTGCCCAGCAGCTCGGGCGGGATTTCCCGGCGTTCTGCCCGCACGATAATTTCGCTGATTTCGCCGGTCAGCAGTTGCCAGAACGTCGGGGCCTTGCCTGTTGTCCTGGTTTGCGGGTAAATGATGGTGACGTCAATCAATGCGTCGAGTTCGTCAGCCAGCGCGTACAGCACCATGCCCAGTCCACCGATCCGCGGCGGCAAAAGGTTTTCATAAGGACTGTTCCGGCTGGCTTTCTTGTCGGCGGAAAACCGCGTGCCCTCCGGAAAATTGGTCATCGAAACCGGGATCGTCCGGAATTTTTCGCAGGCCTTCCGTGCGTTTTCCAGGTCACGGCCCTTCAATCCCGGCATGCGGGCCAGCTTTTCTTTCGAATGACGGCGCATGAAAGGCATGTCGAGCGCCCACCATGCCAGGCCCAGAAACGGCACCCAGAACATCTGGCTCTTGATGAAAAAACGGAAGAAGGGAAGGCGGCGATTGAAGCAGCGCTGCATCACCAGCACGTCAACCCAGGACTGGTGGTTGCAACTGACCAGGTAACAGCCCTGCAGGTCCAGTCCTTCCGGAATCCGGATATCCCACTTTGGCTTTTTATACAGTGAGAACAGCCCGTTATTGATGGAAATCCAGGTTTCCGCAAGGCCGGCCAGTAAGCGCCGCATCGCGCTGCGAAAAGCCTCGGTAGGCGCCAGGAATTTCCCGATCGCCAGGGTGCACAACAAAGTGGTCAACACGATCGTGTTGACCGCCATCACCAGCAGGCCAGCCACACCTTTGGCGGTTTTCAGGGTTTGGCTTGGCATGGGCTGGCGAAACGTTCCTTGAAGTGCGGGTCAGGTCAAACAAAAACAGCTTCAACGGCAATTATCTCATCCCGGTCCGCGCGGGTCCACGTGACGGGGGCGTTTCTGTCAATTCCGGTGCTATCATAGGCACACCACCGACATACCGCCATGCGAGGCCGTGTTATGAATCGCACCAACCTGGTTATCCTGTTTTCATCCCTGCTGGTGCTGATCAGTTGCTCCGGGGGTAATGAAGACCCGGCTTCTCCGGTCGTCCCGGCGCCGGATAGTGCGCGCTCGGAATCCTGGCGGGAAAGCCAATTGGAGCGGGGACAGGAAGTATACGAGGCTGCCTGCGCTGCCTGTCACGACCAGGGCGAGGGGAATGCACCCGCGATCGGTGATCAGACCGCCTGGTCGGAACGCTCGGATTTATGGACAGCGGTATTGTCCGGACACGCGCAGGCCGGTTACTTCGATATGCCGGAAAAAGGCGGGCACAGCGAGTTGATCGGATGAAGACGTTGCCGCCGCCGTTGAATACATGCTGCTGAAAACCTTTCCCGGGATGCCCCGCGACTGAGGTCTGTAAATACGGGCCCTACAGCTTTCGTTCATCCAGCCCGATACTGCGGGCGATGATTTCTTTCATGATCTCGGTGCTGCCCGCGTAGATCCGTGAAACACGGGCGTCGGCGAACATGTGGGAAATCCGGTATTCGCTCATGTAACCGGCCCCGCCGTGCAGTTGCAGGCACTCGTCCATCACCCTGGATTCCACTTCGGTGGAAAAGTACTTGGCCTCGGCCGCCAGATCGGCGCTGAGTTCGCCATCGAGGTGAAGCATCACGCACTGGTCGATGAAGGTCTGGGTCACATCCAGCGCGGTGCGCATTTCGGCCATCTTGAACCGGCTGTTCTGGAACGCCGCGATGGGTTTGCCAAACGCTTTGCGTTCCAGGATATATTCCATCGTCAGGTCGAAAGCGACCTGGGCGTGCGCAACGGCCTGGCAGGAACTGATCAGGCGCTCTTCGGCGAGGAAGTGCATCAGGTTGTAGAAACCCTTTTCGGGGTCACCCAGAACGTTTTCAGCCGGCACGCGGACATTTTCAAAAAACAACTCCGCGGTGTCCTGTGCTTTCAACCCCATCTTGGCCAGGTTGCGCCCGCGGCTGAAGCCCTCCATGCCTTCTTCGACCACGAACAGGCCAAGACCGTGCGGCTTTTCCGGCACGCTGCGGGCAGCCACCACGAAGGCGCCGCCGTTGATGCCATTGGAAATATAGGTCTTGGAGCCGTTGATGATCCAGTCATCACCGTCACGCGTTGCGCGTGACTTCATGCCGGCCAGGTCGCTGCCCGCGCCGGATTCTGTCATCGCAACCCCCAGTATGGTTTCCCCGCTGACGCATTTTGGCAGCAGGCGCTGTTTCAACGCCTCGCTGCCCAGGTGACCGATGTAAGGCCCCACCAGCCTGCTGTGCAGCGTCAGGAACAGGGAAAGATCGCCGTGGCGCAAGGTTTCTTCGATGACCACCTGCTCAAAGCGAAAATCATTGATGCCCGGACCGCCATACTTTTCATCGACCCACATGCAGAGCAGACCCTGTGCGCCGGCCTTGCGGAAAGCCTCTTTGTCGCAGATTCCCTGCTCCCGCCAGCGCTCAACATGGGGTTCGACCTCTGCCTGCATGAATTTGCGGACCGAGTCGCGGAACATTTCGTGATCTTCATCGAATATCAGGCGTTTCATTTTCCCGGCTCCTGTGTGCTGGCGGAAAGTTTAGTGGCCTGTAACAGCCACTAGTCGTGGAAGGGCGTATTGGCTTCGGCGCGTTCCCGTAACCACTGGGAAACGGTAAAGCGTTTACCGTATAGCCCGGCCATGCGGTCGCATTCCGCCACGAACGCGCGGATTCCAAGGGTATCGATCCAGGACAGCGTGCCGCCGGTGTAAGGCGGGAAACCCCAGCCAAAAATCGAGCCGATATCTGCATCTTCCGTATGTGTGAGAACACCTTCTTCGAAACAGCGTGCGGTTTCCAGCGCCTGTATCGTCAGCAGCCGGTTTTTCAGCTCTTCAAAATCAGGCTCATCGCCACTGACGGGGAAGTGTTCCGACAACCCGGGCCACAAGTGCTTGGTCGCGCCTTCCGGGTAATCATAGAATCCACGGCCAAAACGCTTGCCCTTGCGGTCCAGGTCTTCGACCATTTTGCGCACCACTTCCTGGCTGGGGTCAGCCGGGTACTCCTGGCCCAGCGCTTCCGCCGTTTCCCTCCCGATCTTGTAAGCCAGTTCCAGCGTGACTTCGTCCGTTACCGCCAGTGGGCCGACCGGCATTCCGGCCATTTTCGCGGCATTTTCGATCAGGGCCGGCTTGACGCCTTCAGCCAGCATCATGATGCCCTCGCTGGTAAACGTGCTGAATACGCGACTGGTGTAGAAGCCACGGCTGTCGTTGACGACAATTGGCGTCTTCGAGATTTGCCGGATATAGTCCATGCTGCGGGCAATGGTTTCCTCGCTGGTCGCTTTACCCAGGATGATTTCAACCAGGGGCATCTTGTCCACCGGTGAGAAGAAATGCAGGCCGATGAACTGCTCGGGCCGCTCGGAAGCTTCGGCCAGCCCGGTGATCGGCAGCGTGGACGTGTTGCTGGCAAAAATGCTGGATTCAGGAATCACGGCCTCGGCTTTGGCGGTAACGTCGGCTTTCAGGGCTTTGCTCTCAAACACCGCCTCGATGACCAGGTCGCAACCTTGCAGATCATGGTAGTTGGTGGTTGGCTTGATCAGCTTGAGCAGCGTGGCAGCTTTTTCCTGGGTCGAGTATCCACGCTCGACGGCCTTTTTCAAAAGGCTTTCCGAATAGGACTTGCCACGCTCCGCGTTTTCCCGGGACGTGTCGAGCAGAACGACCTCGATGCCGGCCTTGGCGGAAACAAACGCAATGCCTGCTCCCATCATTCCCGCTCCCAGTATGCCGAGCTTTCTGACGCGCAATTTCTCAACGCCTTCAGGCCGGCGGGCCAGCTTGTCGGCCCTGCCTTTGCTGACGAACAGGGTTCGCATCATGTTACGCGCAACCGGCCCTGCCAGCAGCGAACCAAAATACTGTGATTCTATTTTCAGGCCGGCATCGAAGGAGGTCGAGCAACCTTCAAACATGGCGGACTGCGCTGCAATCGGCGCCGGATAATTGTGCCGGGTATTCTTTGCCAGCAGGGCATTGCCGACCATGAAGGTCTGCGCCGTACCGGGACTCATCAGCCCGCCATGCGGGATCTTGAAACCCTTCTTGTCCCAGGGTTGCTCCGGGTCACCCTTTTCCAGAACCCAGCGGCGCGCCCGTTCAACGACTTCGGCGGCCGGTGCCAGTTCGTGCACCAGGCCCATGTTCAGCGCCTCTTCCGGTTTTTGATTGCGGCACTGCAGCACCATGGTGGCGGCGTTGCGGAAACCGGTCAGCCGCGGCGTCCTCTGGGTGCCGCCGGCGCCGGGCAGCAGGCCAATGTTGACCTCGGGAAAGCCCAGGACCGCTCCGGTGTCATTCGCCAGGACCCGGTAATGGCAGGCCAGGCACACTTCGAGACCGCCGCCAAGGGCCAGACCGTTGATGGCGGCTGCTACGGGTTTACCGCAGGTTTCCATCCCGCGCAGCGTCCGGTTCAGGCCAAGGCTGAATTCAGCGGCTTCCTTGTGCGTCACGCCGCGATCATAGGCGGTCACCATGTCCTTGATATCTGCGCCGGCTATGAAGGCCTGTTTGCCCGAAGTGAGAACGATGCCTTTGACCGCGTCATCGGCGGCGGCCTGCTTGGTCAGCGTGGCCAGGTCTTCCATTAATTCCGGTGTCAGGACATTCATCGATTTTCCGGGAAGGTCGATGGTCAGAAGAGCGATGCCATCGGTGTCGACGGCGTATTGAATGGTGTTGTTCATGATCTGTGTCCTTTTATACGCGTTCGATTATGGTCGCGGTTCCCATGCCACCGCCGATGCAGAGCGTAACGAGCCCGGTTGACAGGTCACGGCGCTCCATCTCGTCGAGCAGCGTCCCGAGCACCATCGCGCCGGTTGCGCCCAGCGGGTGGCCCATGGCAATGGCCCCGCCATTGACGTTGATCCGGTCGTGCGGAATGTCGAGCAGCTTCATGTACAGCAGCACCACCGATGCGAAGGCCTCGTTCAGCTCATAAAGATCGATGTCCGATGCATCCATTCCTGCCAGCTTCAGGGCTTTCAGGGAGGCCGGCGCCGGGCCGGTCAGCATGATGGTGGGTTCGCTGCCGATGGAGGCAAAAGAGCGAATGCGGGCGCGTGGCTTCAGCCCCATTTTTTTGCCTGCGTCCTTGCTGCCGACCAGCACGACTGCTGCGCCATCGACAATGCCGCTGGAATTGCCGGCCGTGTGCACGTGCTGAATGGATTCAACCTCGGGGTACTTCTGGATAGCCACGTCATCGAAACCGGCCTGGTCGCCCATCATGGCGAAGGCCGGATTCAGCTTGCCGAGGCTCTCCAGGCTGGCATCGCCGCGAACGGTTTCATCGTGATCCAGTACGACGTCTCCAACATGGTCCCTGATCGGAACGACTGACCCGCTGAAATAGCCCTGCTCCCAGGCATGCGCGGCGCGCTGCTGGCTGGCGACAGCATAAGAATCGACATCCGTGCGGGAAAAACCGTGCAGGGTCGCGATCAGGTCGGCGCCGATGCCCTGGGGTGCAAAGTAACTGCGGTAGGCCGTCTGCGGATCGATGGCCATGGCGCCGCCATCTGATCCCATCGGCACCCGCGACATGCATTCAACGCCCCCGCCGATGGCCGCCTGGGACATGCCGCTCATCACCTGCGAGGCAGCTGAATTGACCGCCTCCAGCGCAGAGGAACAGAAACGGTTGATCTGCTTACCCGGAACGCTTTCCGCGTAGTTGGCGATGATTGCCGCCGGCGCGTGCAATATTGGCGCCCTGTTCCCCCACCGGCGTAACACAGCCGAGGATCACATCATCGAGCATCGATGTATCCAGTTCGTTGCGATCACGCAATGCGCATAAAACCTGCGTGGTCAGGTTGATCGGCGTAATCGGATTGAGGCTGCCGCCCTGCTTTCCGCGCCCCCGGGGGGACCGGACGTGGTCGTAGATGAATGCTTCGGTCATGGTTTTTCCTCTGTAACTGTGGTGCTCAACAGCCGCACCAGGTTGTTTTTGAAATCTTCGTAAGCCGCCGCCAGGGCAAAATCGGGGCTGACCAGCCACTGGCTGTTTATACCGATCAGCGCGCCGTAATACTGTTCCGCGATCCGCCTTGCGTTGATGCCGGGCTGAATTTCTCCAAGGGCCTGGCCGCCGGTGATCCAGGCCGAGACCGACTCACGCTGGATCCGCATGAATTCGGCAACGTTCGGTTTGAATTCGGAGGAGGGGTCCATGGCGGCTCCCCACAGGATGTTCTGCGCACGGATGTATTCCGGATGCCGGAGGGCATGGGCCAGGTGCGCGTCGATGGCGGTGGTAATGGCCTTGAGGCCGGTTTTGCCGGCCAGTTGCCGGGTGAGTTCGTCGTTCCAGGCGGCTGATACGCGTTTCAGAACCTGGCGGAACAGGCCGGCCTTCGATCCGAAGTGGTGGGTCGCAAGCCCGCGGCTGTAGCCTGCGGTCTCACCGATGGCGGCCAGTGTGGTGCCCGGACACCCACGGTATTGAGCAAGCCGATGGCGGCTTCGATCATGCTGGAATGCGCCAATGCGGTGCGCTCAGCCTGTGTGCGGGGCGTTTCCTGGGATTGTCGTTGGTCTGGGAGATTTGCGCCATCAACAATAAACTTGTTAGTGACAAGCAAGTTTATCAGTCCCGGTAAGGATGTCAATATGGGCGAACTTTATCGTGGGAGCCGGCCATGCCGGCGATGAGCACTCCGAACCCGGTGAGGAACCGGGTACCTGCTGCCGGGACACACGCGCTTAACGGCATTCCGGGGGCACTCATTCGCCTGCGGCGAAACCGCTCCCCCTGCATTGCCTGCGCTCAAGCATCTGCTCGCTTTGGCACTGTTGCCGACAACACTGGTTTCACCTAATCGCGGATGAATCCGCTCCTACATGGCCTTAATCGAGATCCTGGAGTAATGCTTCGCGGGTTTCCGTGGAAACTTCTGTCGTGTAGGCGTAGCCCGCGTGGTCGGTTCCGAAGGTCAGGCCGGCGCCGCCGCGCAGGGCGGCGATCATTTCGCGGGTCAGTTCGAACCGCATGAAGTGAACCGCGGAGGTCTTCTCATCGGTGGAGCGTTCGAGATCTTCGTTCGATATGGCGAGCACCTTGAACTGGCCTTCTACCTGCAGCCAAACCAGGTGCTCGATCCCGACCAACTGCGCCAGCCTTGCGCGGCGCACTTCCACATCGTCGAATTCCAGCATCGCCGTGCACTTGAGATTATGGCCGTCAGGAATGAGCGGATTGTAGGCGCTGAGTTCGTCTTCGATGCCGGCGGCTTCGAAAATTTTCTCGATGCGCAGCATTTCCTGGACCTGGTACTGAATGGTCAGGCGGTCCTCAAAATATAGTGACAGGTTCGGGCCGACATTGACCCGACGGTTTTTCTTGTGCTCCAGGACCCGGGCCCTGAAGGCGGAGCGCTGCTCCGAGTATTGCTCCAGGCTGAGCAGGTCTTCGCGTTTCAATTTCTTCATGATTAATTCCTGTGGGGGCGGATTTATCCGCGATCATTGAAACCCCGGGTTATCGCGGATGAATCCGCTCCTACATCAAATGCCGTAGGCCTTGCGCAGCAAGGACAGGGGGTTTCGTTCCCGGTGTTTCAAATCCAGGTTGTTCGCGATCTGGTCGGCCGCCATCGGGCAGTCTGAAACCAGGTAATCCGGTTCCATTTTCCTGGCCCGGTTGATCACGGGCTGCGCAATTTTCTGGGACTTTTCATAGGTCCCGGCGCGCACGCCGTACGTTCCGTCGTGTCCCGAGCAACGTTCGATCATTTCAACCTCGGTTCCTGGCACCAGGGCGAGGATATCCCGTGTCTTCGGGCCGATGTTCTGGACCCGTTGATGGCAGGGTACCTGCCAGACGACCTTGCCCAGCGGCTGTTTGAAATCGGTATTCAGAAGACCGGCCTTGTGCCGGTGAACCAGGTATTCGAACGGGTCGAAAATCGCCTTCTTCACCTTCTGCACATCGGGATCATCCGGGTACATCAGCGGCAGTTCCTGTTTGAACATCAGCACGCAGGACGGAATCCCGGCCACGATGTCCCAGCCTTCGTCAACCAGGCGCGCCAGTTCCGGGATGTTGGTCCGGCGGTACTTGTCCACGGTATCCAGGTCTCCCTGCTCCAGCTTGGGCATGCCGCAGCATTGCTCCTTTTCGGTGAGCCGCACGGGTATGCCGTTGTGCTCAAAAACCCGGATCAGGTCCTGGCCGATATCCGGCGTGTTCACATTGCAGTAACAGGTTGCGAACAAGACCACTTTGCCGGAGGTCGGACCGGCTGGTTTCACTTCCACCCCGGCGGGCTTGCGGCCCTTGTCGCGCCGGCGCAGGGTTTTCGAGTGAAACTCGGGCAGATGGGCGTCCGGGTGCAGGTCCATGACTTTTTCCATCACCTTGCGCACGCCCTTGTTCCGGTTGCTGGCGTTAATCAGGCTGCCGACAACCGGTAAACTGCCGATGCTGCCCTGGATCCGGGTATTGCTGATCAATTTGTGGCTGAGTTTGCGTTCACCCTTTTTGAACTGCACGGCTTTCGCGCGAAGCATCACGTGCGGGAAGTCCAGGTTCCACTCATGCGGGGGTACGTACGGGCACTTGGTCTGGTAGCAGAGGTCGCACATGTAGCACTGGTCGACGACTTTCCAGTAATCCTCTTTCGCGACGCCATCCACCTCGAACGTGTCGGACCCGTCAACCAGGTCGAACAGCGTGGGATAAGCATCGCACAGCGACACGCAGCGGCGGCAGCCGTGACAGATTTCGAAGATCCGCTCCATCTCTGCGAGGAGCTTTTCCTCGTTGTAGAATTCGGGGTTCGTCCAATCTAGTGCGTGGCGTGTTGGGGCCTCGAGACTTCCTTCCCGCATGGTGGTACTCCAGAATCTACGTAGGAGCGGATTTATCCGCGAAAAAAGGGTTCTTTATGCAAACCCGATTTAAATCGCGGATGAATCCGCTCCTACCGGGTGATCAGTTCAGTTCATCCAGGGCTTTCTGGAAGCGGTTGGCGTGAGAACGCTCGGCCTTGGCCAGGGTCTCGAACCAGTCTGCAATTTCGTCAAAGCCTTCATCGCGCGCTGCGCGAGCCATGCCCGGGTACATATCGGTGTATTCGTGGGTCTCGCCGGCGATTGCCGCCTTGAGGTTATCAGCCGTCGGACCGATCGGAAGTCCGGTCGCCGGGTCACCGGCTTCTTCCAGGTATTCCAGGTGGCCGTGAGCATGGCCGGTCTCGCCTTCAGCGGTGGAACGGAATACCGCAGATACGTCGTTGTAACCCTCTACATCGGCGCGTTGTGCGAAATACAGGTAGCGACGGTTGGCCTGGGATTCGCCTGCAAAAGCGTCTTTGAGGTTCTGTTCGGTTTTACTGCCTTTGAGTGACATGGTGTTACTACCTCCTTTGAATTGGGTACAGGAATTCGTGCCTCTAGAGAATAGCCCTCTAAACTTTATAGTTGAAATTGTATTTTCTGATAAGGCTAATAGACAGGTTCAATGACCAAGGTCAGGTCTCGCGAAACGCGCACTGCCGGATCGCATCCGCCGGCGCACACGCGGGTATTCGCGCCTTCTCTGGCTGCCCGGCAGGCTATATCATGAACAGGCATTACTGAACAGAAGCATTTGCGATACGGCGGGAAGATCCTGTGGGGCCACTCAGCGGCATCAAAATCATCGAGGTATCCGGAATGGGTCCAGGACCCTTCTGTGGCATGTTGCTGGCGGACATGGGGGCGATGTCGTGTGCGTGGATCGCGAATCGAAGCCGGTTCTGGATCCCGCCACCGATTGCACGCGCCGCGGAAAGCGATCCATCGTGCTGGATCTCAAAGCGCCTGCTGATCGGGAAACCTTTTTGAACCTGGTCGAAAAAGCCGATGCATTGCTGGAAGGCTTCCGGCCGGGCGTAATGGAGAAGCTGGAACTTGGACCGGCCGAGTGCCTGGTCGCGCAACCGCCGCCTGGTCTACGGGCGGATGACGGGGTGGGGGCAATTCGGACCGCTGGCACAGGCCGCCGGCCACGACATCAACTACATCTCGCTGACCGGGGTGCTGCATGCGATCGGGCGGGAAGGGGAAAAACCGGTCCCGCCGCTGAACCTGGTGGGCGATTTTGGCGGAGGCGCCATGTTGCTGGCCCTGGGAATGGTCAGCGCCCTGCTGGAAACCCGGAAATCAGGAGAGGGCCAGGTAGTCGATGCGGCGATGACCGACGGCTCGGCCCTGCTGATGGCCTTGTTTTACTCACTCAACGCCCAGGGCCAGTGGACCACCGAGCGCGGCTGCAACCTGCTCGATGGCGGCGCTCCCTTTTACGGCGTCTATGAGACCGGGGACGGCAAGTATATTTCCATCGGTGCGCTCGAACCGCAATTTTATGCGCTGTTAATAGACAAGCTGGGCCTCGATGGCGAGGAGTGGCCAAGCCGGCATGACCCCGGCAGTTGGCCGGAACTGGCCGCCAGGCTGGAACGGCTGTTCAAAACCCGTAGCCGGGACGAATGGTGTGAACTGCTGGAGGGGAGCGATGCCTGTTTTGCGCCGGTGCTGGATTTTCGGGAAGCGCCAAATCATCCGCACAACCTGGCCAGGAGCAGTTACATCGAAGTGAACGGCTTGACACAGCCGGCGCCCGCGCCGAGATTCAGCAGGACCCCGTCTACAGTGAAGTTTCCACCCCGGGAGCCGGGGTCGGATATGCAGACGCTGTTGGATGACTGGGGCATTGCCCGGGAAGGCGCACAGCTTTGAAAAACATCCGGAATCTGCTTTTCGATCTCGACGGCACACTGGTCGACAGTAGCCGGACCATCAGCATTTGTATCGATTACGCATTGGGTCAACTGGGAATTTCATCTGCCGGGGATATTCCGGTCAGGTCGGTGATCGGCATGCCGTTGCTGGAAATATTCCGGACGCAGTGTGAAATGACGGATGAGCAGGCGGATTCAGCAGTCGCTCATTACCGCGAGCACTACGACCGCCTGGGCCAGGCCGGGTCGAAAGTGTACGACAGCATCCCGGAAGTGCTGTCAACATTACGGAACGAGGGGTTTCGCCTGTTTATCGCCACCGTCAAGCCGACTTCCGTTGCCGAGAAAGTGCTCCATGACCTGGGTTTAAGGCCTTTTTTTGACGGGGTTGCCGGAGCGTCCATGGGGCGTGAGCGACGCGACAAGGCCAGCATCATCGCACATGCGCTGCTCAGCTTTGACCTGGAGCCGGCGCAATGCCTGATGGTCGGGGACCGCGACCAGGACATCATCGGTGCGCGGGAAAACGGCCTGTCCTGCATTGCCGTGAGTTACGGCTTCGGGTCCAGGGACGAGCTGGATTCGGCTCAGCCCGCTCACGTGGTAGGCCATTCCGTGGAAATCCTTTCGCTGCTGGTGAACCCATCCGGCGCAATGTAGTCGAAACAGGCGCAAACCCCGGGAAAACATTCTATGAATTACAGGTATTTATCATTGGCCGTGTTTCTGTTGATGGTGGTCGCCGCGTCACTGGCCGGATCAGGTATCAACGCGGGTGAATGGTATTACGTGACGATGGAGCGGCCGGCCATCGCTCCGCCGGGCTGGCTTTACGCAGTGGTTTTTGCGCTGGTCTATGTATTCATGGCCCTGGCGGCCTGGAAGGTTTGGCTGACCCAGCATTATTCGCGCCTGGGGGCACTGGCCTGGTGGGTGTTGCTGTTGGTGTTGAACGTTGGCTGGTCGGTGCTTTTCTTTGGCTGGCACCGGCCGGGCTGGGCCCTGCCGGTGATCAGCCTGGCCGCCGGTTTCGCCATTTTTTGTGTCAAGGTCTTCCGGCCAGTGTCCCGGAAGGCCGCATGGCTGATGACACCCTACCTCGCCTGGGTCGTTTTCCTGGGCGCGTTCAATCTCGCCGTGTGGACCGTCAACGGCGGGATTCTGAAACGGTTCATCAGTTAAAAAATTTCCGGTGATTCCTCAATCTTCAGGGTTGGTCAGGCAGAACACGTTCAGCTTGTTGCCGTCCAGGTCGCGGAAGTAACCGGCGTAAAACTGGTCTCCGCGCGGCCCGGCCGGGCCCTCATCCTTGCCACCCAGGGCTATCGCCTTGTCATAAACCTTGTGCACCAGCTCCTTCGAATCCACCGCCAGGGCCACCATCATGCCGTTTCCAACCGTGGCCGGCTGGCCATCAAAAGGCCGGGTAACGGAAAGACCGGGTTTATCCGGCGCCACTGCCCAGGCGACAAAAACGTCCTCTACCTCCATGAAACGCCCGGCGCCCAGCAGGGCCAGTAATTCATCGTAAAAAGCCACGGCGCGTTCGAGGTTGTTGGTACCGATGGTGACATAACCAATCATGAGGTTTCTCCTTGTGGAAAATCGTGTGAACAGGACACTATGCAAACGGCGAGAAGCCGAACAGCCATTGGTGTGAAAATGCCACGACTGCATAGAAAAAGAGGCCGGCAATCACCAGGGCAATGTCTTTTCTGACCGGGACAGGATCGGGCTTGACCCAGGCGCCGTCGCGGCGGTTCAGCAGCCCTATCTCGATGACCGCCCAGATCGCCAGGCCACCGAACAACACGATGGATCGGTTCTCACCGTTCGCGAGCAAATGCCCGATGCCCCAGATGATCAGGCCGGTCAGCTGGGGGTGGCGCAGGACACGTTTGAGGTTGGACGCGTGGTAGGGAGCAAGGAACAGGATGAATGCGACCATGACCAGCAGGGCGGTCACATGACGCCCCCACACCGGCGGCACATAGAGGTTTACCGGGATCGTGGCTTTCCAGCCGGAAATGACCAGGTAAAGGGCCAGCAACATGAAAAGCGCGAAAAGGCCCTTGTAGGGATTTTCACCGATTTTGGCGATCAGGTTTTTTCTGAAATCGACGGCGATCGCCGGGATCAGGTGCATGGCGCTCCAGAGAGAAACGCCCAGTACGAGTTTGATCATGACAACTCCCTGCTGTTGCGGTGATGTTTTGAGTGTAAAGCCTAATGCGCGGAAAAGGTATCCGTATCGCCCGGCTCAGCCAGCGAGTAGTTGACCCAGGCGGCCGGTCAGGATCGCCAGGTAATTACCCAGCGCGTACCCGATCATCGCCATCAGTATGGAAGCCGGAACCAGTGATTCACGGTGGTGCGCAGCCACGACTGGTGCGGAGGCGGCCCCGCCGATATTGGCGGCCGATGCGATTGCCAGGGTATGCACATCGACCCGGAACAGCCAGGCGCCGGCCAGGATGAAGATGCCGTGTATGAATATCCAGACGTAACACATCAAAACGAATGCGCCAATGGTTTCCAGGCTGGCGTCTGTCAGGTCCATGGTGGCGCCGATCCGGGCGACGTACACGTAGATAATGGCCATCGCGATCGGGTGCGCGGCAGGCAGCTTGCGTGCCGGTGTCGCCGATGCGATCAGGGCCAGTGTCGTGACCAGCAGGATCAGCCAGGTGCTGGCGCTGATCACGGTGGCGCCGCCTATCGCGACCGGCGGCAGCACCTGGGACAACTCGAGGGAAATCCAGGTAAAGCCCAGTGCGATCAGGGCCAGGGCAAGCAGCTGGGTCATCCTGGGCGGCTTTTCGCTGTCATCGTGTTGCGCCGCGGCCCGATCCATCAATTCGAGCCGGTTTGCAGGAACCCGCATCCAGCGGTTGAATTTTTTGGCAAAGGCCCGCGAGCCCAGCAGCAGGGGCAGCCATACCAGGTAAACCATCTGGTCGGCCGCAGCCGCCATGGTCATGTGTTCGCTGGAACCTTCCAGCGCAGCGTGTGCCGCGGTCATATTCCCGGTGCCGCCGATCCAGCTGCCCGCCAGCGTGCCGAATGCTTTCCAGCTGTCCTGCGGCAAAGGGAAGTGCAGGGGAAACCATTCCGGCGTGGTGATTGACTGCCCCAGCGCAAAGGCCGCAACGCCGCCAATGACAACGCCAGCGGTTCCGATCAGCATCACGAACACGCCTTTGCCCATGATGCGGACCGCTCCCACCACATCGACCTTGAGCAACATGAGGCAGATGAAAATGGGCAATCCGTAATGACGCAGGAAATCGTAGGCCGCACTTTCAAATGGAATGAGACCGGTATTGGAAAGCACCACCGGTGTGGCGTAAATAAAAATCAATGGCGGAAGATAACTGAAAACTTTCCAGCCGCTCTTTTTTTCCAGCCAGAACCAAAAACTGACTACTGCGACCAGCACGGCCATCACACCGACCGGTGAATCAATCAGGGCGCTATTCACTGATTCGCCGCCTCCCTCAAACCATCCAGGAGTCCACAAGCCAATTCCAGCGCATCCAAAAACCGGGGTGAAGCCCGGCTGACTGCGTCCGCCGGCAGCAGAAACAACGCATCGTGTTGCACCGCCTTCATGGCCGGCCACTCGCGCCAGGCCGAGAGCGGGTCCTCACTTCCTTCGATAGACGGGGCGAACAGGGCATCCGGATTGGCGACGATTACCGATTCATAACCCACCTGGAAGGCGAGGCCGGGTTCCCGGCCAAATACGTTGGCGCCCCCGCACATACCCAGCCCTTTGCTGATCAGGTGATCACCGTTAACGGTGAACAAAGGTTTTGCACCGACCTGGTAAAAATAACTGACCGGGCTCGCATCCCGGTACTTCGCAGTCAACTGGTTCAGACGCCGTCGAACGTCCTCACTTTCGCGCCTGGCGATATCCCCGTGGCCGGTCGCCCTGCCGATGGCATCGATGGAATCTGCGATCCCGGCAGGCTCCCGAATCTCGACGGTCCAGACCGTAAGCCCAAGCGAGCGCAACTGGGCAATCGCCGCCCGCGGGTTGCCGGAATCCCAGGCGATGACGAGGTCCGGATGCAAGGCCACGATACGCTCGGCATCCAGCCGGTAGGCGTCGCCGATACGCGGTATGGTTTTCGCCGGTCCGGGGAAATCGCTGTATTCAACCGTGGCGACCAGCAGGTCACCCGCCCCGGCGGCGAATACCAGTTCAGCAAGGTGGGGAGACAGGGTGATGACGCGTGTTGCCGGTGCAGGGAGGAGCAGCGGAGTTCCGTCTGCCTGGCCAAGCTCGATTTCTCCCGCCCCGGCGGCCGGGCAGAACAGCAGAATGACGAAGAGCAGGCAGATCTTGAGCCGGATGCATCCGGGTCCGTTAATCAAACAATGACACCGATCAACAGGAGCAGGGCCAGGACGGTCAGCCAGACACCCAGGATCCGCCAGGTAAGATCCATGGCCTGCTGCAGGCAGACCATCGGTCCCGCAATCTCGTCAGCGTATCCGTCACGGGCGGCATGACCGGTCAGCACAATTCTGCGCGCGCTGGCCAACAGGAACCCGTTATCGCCTTCAAACAGGCCATGCCCCTGCTCATCGTGATAGCGTTTCCACGCCGCAAAAACCGAATCGAAATCGGTCGCGATGGCCAGTGACAGCGTCATCAGTTGCGCTGCAGGCCAATCCATGATGCGTTGAAGCCGGGTGAACAGGTTCAACTGGTCCTCGGTCAGATTGTGATTCTCATGCACCAGCCAATCGACCAGGCGGTAGAGAATGGCGCCGGCAATCCCCAGCACGGCAAACCAGAAAATGATACCGAACCAGCGCCTCAACGCTTCCCGGAATACTGCTTCCACTGCTGCGGCGCGTGCCTTCGCGGGGTTTTCAGGTATCGGTGCGCGCAATAACCTCGTCGTCGCGTTCTCGCGCGCTTCTTCATCATCGGCGTCGATGATCTCGGCCACATCCGTATCCAGGTCACGTGGGCCGAAGCTGTAAATGAGTACCGCCAGGGCCAGCAGGAAAGATCCGGTGGTTCCGAACGCCGAAATCAGCAACTGGTTGAACAGCATTAACACCACCAGCGGCACGCCGGCGATGACCAGGAACCCCAGGGTTTCCTGCCATAACGGGAGTTTTCCAAAAGCTTCGTTACTGAAGTCAACCCAGGTCGTGAGCCATTGCCGATTGCGCAGCCGGCCGAGTTCACGCACAAAATGGCAGAGTCCGAAAGCCAGCAGAATTGCGATGATTGTCATGGCCCTATCTTAGCCCTTTGCGGCCAAGCCAGCTACCCGCCTGCCGCACCAGGGCTTCCAGGTTTTCGCCACATTGTTGATGATACCAGTCGGCAATCAATTGGTAAGCGATGGAAACCGGCGGTGGAAGGCGGATTTCATCGCTGGAAACCATCGCTTTGATTTCCGCTGCGCTGAACCATCGGACTTCTTCCATTTCATCGGAGGAACCACAATCCCGGCTATCGAGCCTCGGCGCAAAAGCCGCACATTGCCGAGGCCGGGAACGGCCAGGGCTGTGAAGACACGTAGCGGATGCTTTTCAGACGGACCTGCGATTCCTCGAAGACTTCACGGACAACGGCGTCCTCGAGGCTCTCACCCGGCTCGACAAAACCGGCCAGGGTCGAAAATCTTTTCGGCGGCCAGTTGGCATTGTGCCCCAACAGGCAGGCATCGCCCTGTGTGACCAGGACGATGATCGCAGGGTCAATGCGGGGAAAGGAATACCGGCCGCATTCCTCGTTGCTGCACACGAGTTTGTGCCCGGACGATTCAAGGCGGTTGACACTGCCGCAGACCCCACAGAAGCCATGGCGGTGCTGCCAGTAATGCAGTGCTTTCGCATAGGCGAGCACGGCGGCGTGCTTGGCGTCCATGTTGACGGAGGCCAGGCGCAGATCGATGAATTTCGCATCGGGGTGCCTGGCCAGCAACTGCTCCTGTTGCCGGTCGTTTATCGATACGGCGAAGAAATAGCGCTTGCCATCGGTGCCCAGCAGGGTTGGGGGCTGGATGGATTCGGGGTGTTCCAGTTCGCCCGGCTCGAGATAGACGGCGACCTGGCCTTCAGCGGTGTCAGCCAGCAGGTTGCGGTTACGCCACAATGGCACAAAGCGGGCCTTTGCGGAGTTCTGCGCGCTCAGGACCCATTCTTCGTTGTCACGGTATTCAGCCAGGCGATCGAGCCGCACGGATGAAAAAACATTCCGCCGGGAAAGGGTAATCCGGTCGATGCTCAGGTCAGGCCGAGACATCCGCTTTCGCTTCCACTGTTACAGATCGCTACACGGAAAACGAAGAACCACACCCACAGGTTGTGCTGGCATTCGGGTTGCGGATGACAAACTGGGCGCCTTGCAGGCTCTCGGAGTAATCAACCTCGGCGCCCATCAGGTACTGAAAACTCAGCGGGTCCACCAGCAGCGTGACACCGTCATTGTTAACGGCGATATCATCTTCGGCCTGTTCTTCGTCAAACGAAAAACCATATTGAAACCCGGAGCAACCTCCTCCGGAGATATACACCCGCAACTTGAGTTCCGGGTTGCGCTCTTCCAGGATCAGTTCCTGCACCTTGCGTGCTGCGGCGTTTGTGAAAACGATCGCGGGCGGGGCTGGTTCCGGAGGCATTGTGATGCCGATCAAAGTACTCATGCTGCTCACTATGGTGGCTATTGGCGTCTAAATCAATAGCTCTGTAATTCGTCCCAGTTATAAGACCGGGCCGCCAGCGCCTTCTTGCCGTTTTCCTGGAGCGTGACCAGCATGCGCGTAGGCTTGAACCCTTCCGGAAGGGTCAGGTACCCATCGAGTTGCTGGAAATATTTGAAACGGAAGGTGGGTTCGGGTGTGTTCCCGTCACTCAGCTGCGGCCAGTGGAGCGTCACCTGGCGGTCGCCTATCGTACCCTCGATATCCAGCTTGGTTTTTCCGCTGATGATGGACGCCCGCCTGATGTTCTGGGTCAGTGTCAGGATGAACTGGAACACCCGTTCGGATCCGGTCGGGATAATTTCAGCCCGGTAGAGTTCGAGGCCCGACAGCGTGCCGCCGGTTCCCGCCAGCCGGCTGTAGAAATCCAGCTCTGCCTGGAGCCGGCCCAGTTCAGCCTGCCGGTCGCTTTCATGCTGACGCAACAGGCGGTTGGCCTGTCGCAGGACGTCGGCTTCTTTTTCCAGGACTACCTGCCTGGCCTGCGCCCGATTCAAATGATCCTTGATCGATTCCAGGTCTGCTACGAGAAACCGCACCTGTTCCTGCAGGGTTTTGGTTTCGGGGGTGACTTCCGTGGTCGCCAACTGCCAGACTACGAACAACAAAATGCTCATCACCGTCAGGGTAATGGTCATGGCCGCAGCAAACCCGACTCTTGAACTACCATCCAGCATAAGACAAAAAAGCGGCCGAAGCCGCTTATTCCCTGTACGTTCTCATTATTATTCGATGCTTGTTTTTATCGTTATTCGGCAAGACCCCAGAACTGAACAAGTTTATACCGTGATGAGACAGGGTCCGTCAAGGACTTGTCACAGTTTTGTAACCTTCGAACAGGCCCAGCCAGTCCCTGTTGGTATCCGCGATGACCAGAAACTCCGGATTCAACAGGGATTTTTTCAGGTTGTAACGTAACGGTTTCCCATCCAGCGTAATGATCCGCCCCCCGGCCGCCAGCACGACCGCGTGCGCGGCGGCGGTATCCCATTCCGAGGTTGGGCCCAGGCGCGGATAAAAGTCGGCCTTGCCTTCGGCCAGCAGGCAGAATTTCAGTGAACTTCCCATGCTGACCATTTCATGCTCGCCGATCTTGCTGAGAAAACCGGACAACCTGGGATTGGCATGGGAGCGACTGCCCACCACCACGGGGACTTCAGCGCAGGGTTTACGGATTTTGATGTGCTCCATCACCCCTTCACGGGAATGTTTGCTGGCCCATTTTCCGACCAGGCCGGTATAGGTGGTTCCAGTGACCGGGACATGTACGACGCCGAGGACCGGGCTGTGGTAACGGATCAATGCAATATTGACGGTGAATTCGCCGTTGCGGTCGATAAACTCCTTGGTGCCATCCAGCGGGTCAACCAGCCAGTATTGCTGCCAGTCCGCCCGGATGTCGTAATCGATGTCAGAGGACTCCTCGGACAACACCGGGATGTCGGGCGTCAACCCGGCCAGCGCGTCACAGATGATCTGGTGACTGGCGAGGTCCGCCTGGGTCAGTGGTGACAGGTCCTCTTTTTGGGTAACTTCGAAATCCTGCTGATAAATCTCGAGAATGGCTTTCCCGGCTTCAACCGCTATTTCCGAAATGGCTTCGGCAAAAACGCCCAGGTCGCTTTCAGTCATCTTCACACTCCTTTGTTCAGAAAATCCCTTGCAATATAAAGGGCCGCGATCGTGCGGCCTTCGGTGCAGTCCTCGCGCGCGGTTAACGAGTCCAGATCAGAAATCGGCCAGGGCACGATCTCGAGTTCTTCAGGTTCGTCACCCTCCAGTTTTTCCGGGTACAGGTCTCGCGCCAGCACGATATGCGTGATATGCGTCATGTAACCGGGCGCCAGGCTCAGTTCCGTGAGTTTCTCCAGCCGGTTCGCGCCGTATCCGATTTCCTCCTTCAGTTCGCGCTGCGCGGCTTCAAGTACACTTTCTCCGGCTTCCAACCGGCCTTTGGGCAGGCCGACCTCGTAGTGGTGCAATCCGGCTGCGTACTCGCGCGCGAGCAGGACGGTAGTGTCATCCAGCATGGGCACGATGATCACGGCTCCCAGGCCACGGGTTCTCAACCGGAAATACTTCCGGCGCTGGCCATTGGAGAATTCCAGGTCGAGTTGTTCTACCCGGTACATGTCACCGGTGCTCCGGTCAGTGGTTTTGTGGATCACCGGGAGTTTTTTCACATCAGCCGGCCCCTGCTCCGGCGTCGTTGAGTATGTCCAGCAGTTGCCCGTGCAGGCCGGGGACCGCCGCGAGAACCGAGGTCGTTTGCAGCCCCGGGGGGTGGCCTTCCAGGTCGGTAAAAATACCACCGGCTTCTTCAACGATCACGCTCAGCGCCGCAATATCGAGGATATTCACATCGGATTCGATTACCGCATCGAGTTGGCCGGCTGCCAGGCGATGGTAATGGTAGTAGTCTCCATAACCGCGGGTACGGTTGACCACGGCAAAAATTTTCCCGAGCCGGGCCCACTGGTTCGATCGGGCCATGGTTTGCAGATTGCCGGTGGAAACCGAGGCGTCGGAAAGCCGGGTTTTCCGGCTGACCGCAATCCGCGAACCATCCAGCATCGCGCCCATGCCCCTGGCGGCCCAGGCGACTTCCCCGGCGGCCGGAGCTGAAGACACGCCCAGTACCAGCCTGCCCCGGTGCATCAGTGCAATCTGGGTGGAAAACATGCCGTAACCTCCGACAAAACTCTTGGTGCCGTCGATCGGGTCGACCAGCCAGAGGTATTCGGCGTCCGCCTGTTGTTTACCCCCTTCCTCGCCAAAAAAACCATGATCGGGAAACTCGGTCAGCAGGATTCCGCGGATAATCTCCTCGGCGCGGCGGTCGGCAACGGTGACCGGCGTCTGGTCAGCTTTCAATTCGACCTCGAAATCACCGCGGTAATAGCGCAGAATTTCTTCCGTGGCGGCACTGGCGGCTGCCAGTGCGGATTTCAGAAATGAATCCATGGTTTTTGATATCGTGGTCAAAGATAGGGAATGATAACAAAGTGCGCATACATCGTGTTCATACGCATCATGCATTGGAACCCGGCTGTGAAATCGTGGTTGACGGGAAGGCCGCCCATTACCTCGGGCGGGTTTTGCGGATGGGCATCGGTGAAGTCATTGTCCTGTTCAATGGGGATGGCCACGATTACGCGGCGGAGCTGGTGCGTTTCGGCAAGGGTGAAGTCGCCCTGGCCATAAGCAGCCGCTTGCCCGGCGCCAGGGAGCCGGCAATGAAAATCACCATCGCCCAGGCCATCAGCCGGGGTGAGCGCATGGACCAGACCCTGCAGAAATGTACCGAGCTCGGTGCGCCTCCGTTTTCAACCTTTGTTGAGCGAGCGGGTGGAAGTAAAGCTCAAGTCGGACAAGCTGTCGAGCCGCGTGGAGCACTGGCAGGGAGTGGTCATTTCAGCCTGTGAACAAAGCGGTCGGGCCGTGATACCTGACGTGCTCGAGCCCCTGACCCTGTATGAATGGCTCGCCACGAGCCGTGACGAGCGGCGACTGGTGCTCGCGCCGGGGGCCGCAAAGCCGCTGACCGCGGTGGAATTTTCAGGCCAGGTCGCGATCGCCGTTGGTCCGGAAGGAGGGTTCAGCGAATCCGAGCAGGAGCAGATGGCGGTGAGCGGAATCCAGGCCGTCAGCCTGGGACCGCGGGTGCTACGCACCGAGACAGCAGCGCCGGCCGCCGTGGCGGTTATCCAGGCCCTGGCAGGTGATTTCCTGTAGGAGCGGATTCATCCGCGAAAGGAATCGGGCAAAGAATCGCGGATGAATCCGCTCCTACGCGTCTAATTGGGTGATCGGCAGCGCGCCCAGCGTGGCATGGGTTACCAGGTGGGTCAGCCGGTCCAGGTCGGGAATGATCGCTTCCTGTTCCTCGATGGTGATACGGCTGTAGACACCGAGAGATTTTTTTTCGTCACCGGTCGAGACCAGTGAATCTTCCTTGACGGTGACCGGTCGCGGCAGGCCCTGGAGCAAAAGGCCCAGGTAAGGCACCCGGGCTGATTCGCCAAGCGACTTCAGCACCATGATTTTGGACCGTGCCGACAGCGCGCCGACATCCTTGCCGTTGATCAGTGCACTGAAGCTGAACACCGGAACCTGGCGGCTTTCCCACTCGATCTGACCAAGCAGCCATGGCGGGGTATCGTCCATCGACTGGAGTTCGGTGATATCGACCACTTCAGCCATCGTGTTCATGGGCAGAAGCAGTGTTTCACCATCGGTCGGAATCAGCAGGCAACGGATTTCAGGGCTCTTGCCGGATCTCCGCATGACCTTCTTGCTACCGACTTTCTTTCGGCTCCTGTTTTCTCCCGTCATGTCATTCAGACCTTCTGGCTACGAGTTCAATGTCCAGCATTTCGCTGACTTTTTCCACCAGCTCGGCCTCCTGGTAGGGCTTGGTCAGGTAGTCGTTCGCGCCGGCCTGGCGCGCCTTCTTGCGATGCTTCTGGCCTGCGCGCGAAGTGATCATGACGATGGGAACGTGGCGCAGCCGCGCATCCGCGCGGACGTGTTCGAGTAACTCGTATCCGTCCATCCTGGGCATTTCGATATCCAACAACATCAGGTCAGGCACACGATCGCGCAACTGCTCGATGGCATCGATGCCGTCCTGCGCGGTCATGACTTCAATGGAGTGGTTGTCAAGCACACGCGAGGTCACCTTGCGCATCGTGATGGAGTCGTCCACCACCATGACCAGGGGCTGGCGCGTCACTTCACTGGGCGCCGCCTGGACTTCCGGCGGTTGTTCCGCCCGTTCGAGGCCGCGCCGGATGATCGGACCCATCTCCAGGATGATCATGACCTGGCCATCGGCCGAAATTGTGCCGCCCAGAATCCCCGGGATGCTGCTGATCTGCGGCCCAACCGGCTTGATCACCACTTCCTGGTGGCCCTGGAGCCCGGCAACACGGAACGCAGCCTGGTAGTCACCGGCGCGAATCATCAACAGCGAAACGTTGTCGCTATCCAGCGGCAAAGGCGGCGAACCCAGCAGCGGCTCGAGTTCCAGCACCGGGTAATCTTCGCCGGCAAATTCATAACTGGGAGAGTCGCTGCGCAGGATGGCCGAATATTCCGACGGGGTCACCCGTGCAACACCGGCAACACTGTTCAGCGGAATCTGGAACGGGCGATCCCCGACCGTGACAGCAATCGCCTGCATCACAGCCAGGCTGAATGGAATCCTGATCGTGAAGCGGGTCCCCTTGCCGGGCTCGGTATCGATCTCCATCGAGCCGCCAATTTGCTTGATTTCGCTGTTGACCACGTCCATGCCGACACCACGGCCGGCGAGCCCGGTTACGGTCTCGGAGGTCGAAAAGCCACTCATGCGGATGAACTGGACCAATTGCCGGGGATCAAGCTCGTCATCTGCGCCCATCAGGCCGCGGTCGATCGCCTTCTTCCGTACGGCCTCAAGATCGACACCGGCGCCGTCATCTTCAACCCGGATCACGAATTCGGTTGCTTCGGCCTCGACCGTTACCGTGATGCTGCCTTCTTCCGGCTTCTTCGCTTTACGCCGGACACGCGGCGGTTCAATGCCGTGAGCGATGGCATTTCGAAGCATGTGTTCGAGGGGCGCCGTGATGCGTTCAAGGACGTTACGGTCGAGCTGGTCGCTGGAACCGGCCATGCGGAGCTGCAGGCGCGCGAGTTTGCCGGTCTCGGCGGCCGCTGCCCGGACGACCCGGCGCAGCCGCGGCGCGGCGCTGCCAAACGGCGTCATCCGGGTCTGCATCAGCCCTTCCTGCATCTCGGTGCTGACCCGTGACTGCTGGGTCAACAGGTTCTCGGCCTGTCGAACCGAATCGTCGAGCATGTCATGCAGGTTGACCAGGTCGCTGACCGATTCCGTCAGGGCACGTGACAACTGCTGCATGTTGGAAAACCGGTCCAGTTCCAGCGGGTCAAATTCTGCGCTGTCTTTGCTGGACGCCTTCTGGTAGCGCGACATCATCTGGGCCTCGCTTTCCATGTCCATCTTGCGCAGCTGTTCTTTCAGGCGCTGCACGGTCACATCGACTTCTTTCAGGTTGTACCGGACATGGCCGAGTTGCTGTTCAAGCCGCGAACGGTAAATACTGATTTCGCCCGAATAGTTGACCAGCTTGTCCATGAGTTCTGCGGCGACGCGAATCTGCGCCCCCGGGGCGGCTTCATCCCCGGCGGCTGACGGCCGGTCCTCGATTTCCCTGAATTCGCGTTGCGGTTCCTGCCGGAAGGAGGGTTTCCCGGCTCCCGGGCGCAAGGTCTTGCGAACAGGTTTTCGAGTCTGCAAGGGTTCCGGGGCCGCCGAGGGCTCGGACGAAACTTCCCGGGTGACGACGGGTTCCGCGTGTTCGGGTTCGTCGGCCGATGGCTTAACCCGGGCAGTGAGGGTGTCGATCGCCGGTTCGCCGGCCGTTTCTTCGATTTCCGGTGCCTCAGCGGGTTGTGGCTGGTGCAACGCTTTGACTTTCTTCTCAAAACGCTCCAGCGCATCTCCGGTTTGCGGCAAGCGGCCGTGCTGCAATTGCTCGACCCAGATATTCAGCCGGTCACACCCTTCTTCCAGGGCTTGCACTGCGGCAACGGTTGCTTCAAGGCGGTTCGACGCAATGAGCTCGAGAAGTGATTCCATCGCATGACTGAGATTGCCCATGCCTTCCATGCCCGCCATTCGGGCGCCGCCCTTGAAGGTATGGATTTCCCGTTGCAGATTTTGCACCAGCTTGCGGTCGGCAAGCTTGTCGCGCCAGGTGTTGAGCAGGGTGTCGCAGCGTTCCAGAACCTCGACCGCCTCTTCGAGGAAGATGGAGATGATGCTGCCTTCCTCGATGCTGATGGTCTCTGCGCTGGCCGTTTCCTCGCCCATGCCGTCTTCCGGCGCCGGGGTATCCACCGCGACACGTCTCTTTTTCCTGTGTCTTTGCCGTTTCTTCGGCCGGGGCCTGATCCGCTGTTTCTTCAAGAACCTTCAGCGCTGCGAGATCCGCCAGTAATTGCTGATCTTCAAGCGGATAAGTGGCTGCTTCGCCGGTTTCGAGGACAAACAGCCGTTGGTGGAAGCGGTGCAGGCATGTTTGCGTTGCCCGGGCCGCCTTGACCGTGGCGGGGCGGTCGTTCTCCCGGCAGTTTTCGAGGAAATCTTCCAGTGCGCGCGCAACGGCTCTTTCCTGGCCAATCGGTGCCATTGCAAAGGTTCCGGCCAGCGTGTGCACTGCCCGCACGAGTTCGCGGGAGACTTTCTGGTTCGAGCCGGAGACCAGGCCGTGTACGAATTTTTCCATTTCTGCGAGATAGCCCCGGATTTCCGCAACCATCACTTTCTGCAGTTCCAGGTCCTGTTTGGCCGTTTCCTGCGCTGATTCCTGTACCGGAAGGACTTCGGGGACCGGAACATCCTCTACATCGCCGCCAGCCGCACGGGAAACCAGGTCCGGTGGGAGGCTGGTGTACAGCTTCGTCATGTTCGGCTGGTTCCCACCCGCCAGAAGCTTGGCAAAAGACCCGATGTTCGTAATTCCGGCTTCGTCAATTTGACTGTCTTCACCGAGCAGCCTGGCGCGCAGATCATCGAGTGCAAAAATTGAAATGCTGACCAGTTCACCCAATGGGCGGCTGATAACTGATCCGGTTTCTCGATCAGCTTGTTGAGCAAGTCCTCGACATGCCAGGAGTAGTCGCCGATTTCCTTCGCGCCGACCATGCGGCCACTACCCTTCAAGGTGTGGAACCCGCGCCTGAGGTCTGCAATGGCCTTGCTGTCGTCGGGATTTCCCAGCCATGCGGGCAACCGTTCCCGGAGTTGGTGGGACACCGAGTCAAACTCTTCCATGAAGATGCCCAGCATCGCCGGGTCAATTTCCGGACTGGCAGCCGGGGCCCCGGCAGTTGCCGCTGCGGGACGGGAAGGTGTGGATGGAGCTTGTGCAGGCGCCGGTCTGGGCGTCTCTATCCGCGGAAGCGTGATGACGGTATTGGCCACCTGTTCGCCGGTCGAAGCGGCTTCGGGCAGGTTCTCGAGCCTGCCGTGCATGATTTCGAGATACTGGAGACTGCTGGCCTGTTCATCACGGCAGCCGGCAAGATAAAGTTCAAGGGCTGCAATGGCATCGGCGATGGGCTCCAGGTTTTCCACTTCCTTGTGCCCGCGGGAAAAGGCTGCGTTCAGCACCCGGCCCAACTTTTCCGTCAGGGCTGCAACTTCCGCCTGGGAAGCAACGCTGAGCGCGCCTGAAACCAACCCGAGTGGAGCGAGGTAATTCGCGTCATCGTCACCATCCAGCCGCTTCCTGACGGCATCCTGCACCTCGTGCAGGCTGCTGACGCATTCGTCCAGCATCCGGCTGAGAATGTGTCTTTGCTCCTGGGACGAAAGTTGGATGAGGCCGCTGGTTTTAACCTCTTTGACCGGTTCACCCAGCAACCGGATGTGCGTCGCGAGGATCGCTTCGACCTCCAGCAGTTTCTGCGCCAGCGCCAGCAGCGGAGAATCGAGATCCATGTTGGTGACCTGATCCGTGCTTTCCAGCGCCGGCACCAGGTCATCAACCGCTTTTGCAGCGACCGGAAGATTCAGCATGTTCAGCGTATCCGCCAGCTGGCGCAGCGAATTTTTACTGGCCGTGCGTTGATCCCGGTCCACGCGCCCGGTCCGCAATTCCATGTCGAGCGTGTCTTTTACCAGGCTCAGTTCTTCGCGCACTGCATCGCCGATGGACTTGAACAGCCCGGCGTCGCGACCGGTTACTGCGCCGCGAGCGCGCAGCAGTGCTTCGCGGTTGGGGATAAGTTCTTCCAGCTTGAAGCGGTCACGCAGCAGGTCGGTTCCCTTGCTGCCGGGTCTGGCCTGGGCGGCATAGAAGAGCAGGGCGCGCGACAAGGCCGTGATCGTTTCTGTCGGCGGGCCGGACTCGCCCGTCTCGGCCATGATTTTCAGCGTCAGGTCCAGCCGGGCAAACAAGCGGCGCAACGGCAGGTCGTTGTCGATGGCGCCATCCCGTAAACCGCGCAGCGCCTGTTCGACAATCCACCATAACCGCCGGAGTTCATTGCGGCCCAGGCGGATGTAAAGGTTCCGGCAGACTGCCTGCATCGGTTCAAGCAGCGCATCCTTGGATTGTTCCTTGAGCCAGTTCAGCAGCGCACCCTGGTACTGGCTTCGGACGCGGCGCGCAAAAGCTTCGAAGTCGGATAATGCAATGGCGTCTGCTTCGCTGCCGCTCAGCTCCGGAATGATGACGTCAAGTTCGGGTGCGAACAAGGTCCCTTCCGACAACAGGGTTTCATCATAGGTCGCACGCAATTCATTCAGCGTCGGCAACAACAGGATCGGCAAATCTTCATGGCCCGCCTGGAGCCGGTCCAGGTAGGACGGCAATACAATCACGGCATCGGTCAGGGCGTTCAGAGATTCCTGGCAATTTGAGTTGCCGTTGTGCAGCATGTGGCCGCCGACCGCGATCATCTCATCGGTCAGGATCCGGGCGCCCTGCTGTTGCATCGTCAGGAACGTCAGGTTCAGTTGTTCGAGTTCCTCCTGCACCACCAACAGCGGTTCGCGACGGGACGTATCCTCTGCAAACGCTTCGAGGTTTTCACGCACGAGACTCAGACTTTGGTCAAGGTCCTCACGTACCCACTTGATCGCGGAACTGGGGTTGGATCCTTCAAGCATCATGTCACTTGCCCTCTGTTCCCGGCAGCTTGAAGTCCGCTACGGAATCCCTGAGTTTATGCACCAGGTCGGCCAGCCTGCCCATCGACTGCGCGGTTTGATCACTGCCTTCGGATGTCTGGATAGAAACATCGCGAATGCTTTTCATCAGCTCGGCAATTTGAGTGGCCGTTTCCGATTGGGACTGCGCTTCCTGGGATATTTCCTCGATCAGTTTGGACAAGTCCTTGGAAACCGATTCGATGCGCTTCAGCGCTTCGCCGGCGTCTTCGGCTTTTTCTGCGCCGGAGACCACCTCGGAGGTGGTCGACTCCATCGAAATGACGGCTTCGGAGGTGTCAGTCTGGATATTCTGCACCAGCATTTCGATCCGTCGCGTTGCATTGGTTGCGCGTTCAGCCAGGCGCTGCACCTCGTCCGCAACCACGGCAAAGCCCCGGCCCGCTCCGCCAGCGGAGGCTGATTGAATTGCCGCGTTCAGCGCAAGAATATTGGTTTGTTCCGCAATTCCGTTGATGAGCTCAACGATATCGCCGATTTCCTGCGATGACTCGCCCAGCCGCTTGATACGCTTTGAAGTCTCCTGTATCTGGTTGCGGATCGTATCCATGCCCTTGATGGTCTGCTGGACCATCTGCGAGCCGCTGTGGGCGATTGCCACCGAGCGCTGGGCAACCTCGCTGGACTCCCTTGAGCGTACGGCCATGCCATCGAAAGATTCAGCCATCTCGTTGATGGCATCGGTCGCCTCACGTACTTGCTCGGCCTGGTGTCCGGACGCGATCGCGAGTTTGCCGGTCGTCTCCATCGTTTCGTTGGCTGATTCCGAAACCGTCAGCGCCGTGATGTTGATGCCGGTAACCAGTTCACGGAGCTGCTCTACGGCAAAGTTGACCGAGTCCGCGATTGCGCCCGTCATATCATCGGTCACGGTGGCCTTTACCGTCAGGTCACCGTCCGCCAGTGAGCTCATTTCATCAAGCAGGCGCATGATGGCCTGCTGGTTTTTCTGGTTCTGCATCCCGGCTTCTATGGCCCGCTGCCTTTCTGCGCTCAGGAAAGACCGCACCATCAAAGAAATGGATACCAGGATGACGATGAGCGCCAGCGACCCGGACCACAGGGATGGCCACAGCCGGTTGCCGGAACGATGAAGAACGTCATCAGCAACTTGCCGGGAAAGACTGAACACCTCCAGACCGTCGACGAAGATTTCATCAGCGGCGCCACGCACCGCCAGGATGTCACTGGATGAGGCCAGGATGATGTCGAGTTGCGGCCGGGCGTTGTCGTAAACCAGGCGGGCCTGGCTAAGCGCTTTCATTGCGGCGGCGTTTTGCACCTGGGTGACCCCGACGCTCCGGCTGCCTTGTAACAGGGCATCCATGGTCTGTTCAAGATAGGTGACTTCCTGGGAAAAACTGTCCGCCGCGGCGACTGATCCCGCTCCGCCGCGTAACATTTCCCTGATGTGGCGCAAAATCCGGTCTGTCAGCACCAGTTGCCTTCCGGCAACGAACAGCTGGTTGCTGGGGGCATTGGCCTTGGTCAACTCCCTGACCGCCTGGTCACTGAGTTCCTGGATCTCGGGAATGGCCTCAATGAACGTTTTACTCGCAGCCGCGAGTTCCAGCACCAATGCTTCACGCTCAAGGATGCTTTGCGCGTTGACTTCCATCCGGGTCCAGGCCTTATCCAGTCCGGACAGCGTCTGCGACATAGAATTTGGCAAGGCTGGCAGGGAACGAAGCGGATCGCCGTGGATCAGCGTGTCAACGCCATCGGAAATGATTCCGGTGGAATCTCCCAGTTGGATGAAGGCACTGCTGTTGCCGTCCACCGCTTCGGTGGCTGACTTGGCCAACTGCTGGGAATGTACCTGCAAGTCGGTCGACAACCGGATCCATTCCTGTTCGTTCCGGCTCTCCTTGGTGATCAGGAAAAATGTGACGGCGACAAAGGCCAGTAACAGGACCAGGAATCCAACCATCGCGTAAAGTCGGCCGGACTTTTGTGGGGTAACGCTCTTGAAGTTGGTCGATGTCATTTTTTCTTGCCCCTTATCGGGCTTGAGGAGAAATCCCTTCTGGCGCACACGGTTCTTCCGAAACCTGGTGTCAGCTCGCCGCGCCATTGAGAAACTCCGTCGAATTGAAAAGTTGATCGAGATTCAGTTCATGCCAGGCCTCAGACCCCATTTTATACTGCCTGCTCACAATGCCGTTCAGCGCGGAATCGGGCGGTAATTCTGCTGGCTCCGAATCGCTTTCCAGGAAATGACGTTGTCCGAATACCTCGTCGATCAGCAGACCGATGGGCGCCTTGTTGAGGCTGGTTGCGAGCAACCGGCTGCGCGCGGTAATGGGTGTCCGGACTCCGGTCAGGAACCGGGCAAGATCGACAACTGTGAGGAGTTCGCCGCGGACATTCGCCAGGCCGGTGATCCAGGACTTGGCGCCGGGAACCGGCGTGGATTGCGGGTAGGGCAAAATCTCGTGGATGCGATTGATATTGCACGCCAGCCTTGACCCCCCCATGCCAAAGGTGACGCCGCTCCATTCCGTGGAGGGCCCGCTACCTTTGCCGGCGCCGGGAGCGAAACTCGCGCTGCGCTTTTCATACTCGATCAGCTTTGCAAACGCGGCATTTTTGCCATTCAGATTCATCCGTCCCTTCACTTTCCCTGTTCGTGGAACTTCGCTTTTCAGCGAGGATCAAGTGGCCGCGTGCTGTGCCACAGCTGCGAGCAACTCCTCTTTGGTAAATGGTTTCGTCAGGTAGAGATCAGAGCCCACGACACGTCCGCGGGCCTGGTCAAACAGGCCGTCCTTACTGGTCAGCATGACAACCGGAGTAGACCGGTAATTGGCGTTGTTCTTGATGATGGCGCAGGTCTGGTAACCGTCCAGCCTGGGCATCATGATATCGACGAAAATGAGATCGGGATTGTGTCGTGCAACCATGGACAAGGCTTCGAATCCGTTTTCAGCGGTCACGACATCATAGCCTTCAGCGGTCAGCATGGTTTCCGCCGAGCGCCTGATCGTCGAACTGTCATCGACGACAAGAATACGTATGCGTGCCGGGGTGGCGCTGCCGTTCATTTTTCCCGAGTTGTGTTCTTCAGTCATAAATCCATCCCTGGTCATTCCGCCTGATAAGGGCGCTTACATGCGCCCGAACGTGAACACTGCCCGGCCGATTTTATTCGGCTGGGACGTTCTAGTCTACCACTTTCACATGCAGTTTCCAGTACTAACAACAGCTTATGGAAAAAAGCTAATATATATACTTGAAAAGAATGCTGGAATAGCAGACCTGCAAATCCGATAATAATGGCCAAATCAGGCTTGGAATCAAGGATGGTTTTATGAGCAAGGCTCGTAATGCAAACGGAACACGCTTGAAAACCGGCGTGGTGATGGATCCGATATCCGGCATCACCACCTACAAGGATTCAACTTTTGCGATGCTTTTGGAAGCGCAGCGCAGGGGTCATGAAATCTGGTACATGGAGCCTTCAGACCTGACCATCAGGGATGGAAATGCGCTTGGCCACATGAGGCCACTGTCGGTCAGGGACAACAGGGATGACTGGTTCACGCTGGGTGAGAGCGAGAACCGGGCGCTGGCGGACCTGGACATGATCCTGATGCGCAAAGACCCGCCTTTCGACATGGACTATGTCTACACAACTTACATACTGGACCTGGCTGAACAAGCCGGTTCCAGGGTCGTGAACAGACCGCAGGCGCTGCGTGACGCCAACGAGAAATGCTTCATCACCCAATTCCCGCAGTGTTGTGTGCCGTCTCTCATTACCCGCAACTCGGGCGAAATCAAGGCGTTCGTAAAGGAACACGGCCTGTCCGTGGTCAAGCCGCTTGACGGCATGGGTGGCGAGTCCATTTTCCAGGTACAGCCAACCGACCCGAACCTGAACGTCATACTCGAAACCATTACGTCCAGGAACCGCGAACTGGTGATGGTTCAACGGTATATCCCGGAGATCACCCAGGGTGACAAACGCGTCCTGGTGGTCAATGGAGAACCGGTGCCTTACGCCCTTGCACGCATTCCGGGGGCGGGTGATTTCAGGGGCAACCTGGCGAAAGGCGGAACCGGGAAGGGCGTGCCGCTGAGCGAGCGCGATTACTGGATTTGCGGGCAGGTGGCGCCCGAACTCAAACGTCGCGGCATCGTTTTCGCGGGCCTGGACATCATCGGCGACTGGCTGACCGAAATCAACGTGACCAGTCCGACCTGTATACGGGAACTGGATTCGCAATACAGTCTGAATATTGCCGGCAAAATGTTCGATGCGCTCGAGGCGCTGTGATGAATTCAGGCGGCTATACAACCTGGACCCAGGACCGGTTCATGTTGTTCCTGGTGTTGGCTGTTGCACTCCACCTGCTGCTCCTTTTCGGAATACATTTCGGCGTGTCGCTGAACCCGGTGCCGCGCCTGGCTGACACGCTGGACGTGGTGTTGGTCCAGTGGCGGTCTGAAACCGAGCCCGACAAGGCAGATTACCTGGCCCAGGCCTCGCAAAAAGGCGGGGGCGAGACTACCGAGAAAACCCGGCCTTCGGAACCGGTCAGCGGTGAGATTCCCACGCCCCGCGACGGGCAGGATCCCATGCAGTCGGTTCAGCAGACCCCGGCGCCGGAGGTTGAACTGCGTGAAATCGTCGCGGTTGAAACGGCAAACGCTTCGCCACTTCAACCGACTACAGTTGAACAACCGGAAACGGAACTGCCCAGTGCCGCGCAACTGATGCAGCAGAGCCAGGAGATCGCCAGCCTGCACCAGGAAATAAGCCGGCAGCGCCAGACCAGTTCACGCTTACCCAGGAAGAAATTCATCTCTGCAAATACCCGGGAATACGAATTTGCCAGTTACATGAGCGCCTGGGTGTCCAAAGTCGAACGCGTCGGCAATTTGAATTACCCCAGTGAACTGAGGCAGAAGATGTTGCATGGCGATCTGATCCTGGCCGTGGGCATCCATGAAAACGGTACGGTCGAGAGTGTCAACGTCCGGCGCAGCTCCGGTATCCCGGAGATTGACCGGGCGGCGATCAATATCGTGCAAATGGCGGCGCCCTATTCCCCGCTGCCGGAAAACATCACGGATCGTGTGGATATTCTGTATATCACCCGGACCTGGAGATTCGAGACCGGTTTCGGGGTGGAGTAGGAGCGAATTCATTCGCGAATAAATTTCTAAACACCTCAGGTTTCTTCGGGACCGATCCACTTTTTGACCCTGGGAGCCCGGTACGCTGAAAACCGGTCCAGCAGCGCCCCGGGTGAATCGTCCATCATCATCATTGAACGGTATTCCTCTTTGACGAATCGCTGTTCGATGGCGCTTTCCAGGAAGGCAAAAAGGGAATCGTAATACGAGGCAACATTCAGCAACCCACAGGGTTTTTCATGGAAACCGAGCTGGGCCCAGGTGAGCATTTCGAAGATTTCCTCGATGGTTCCCCAACCCCCGGGAAGCGCAATGAATCCGTCGGAGAGCTCGGCCATTTTGGCCTTGCGCTCGTGCATGGAGGCCACGACAAACAATTCATCGAGGCCGGTATGCGATACCTCCCGGGTGGCCAGGCTGCGCGGAATCACGCCGCTCACTTTGCCACCGCGCTCCAGCACGGCGTCCGCCACCGCGCCCATCACGCCAACACTGGCGCCGCCGTAGACCAGCCCCAGCCCTCGTGCTGCCAGTTCAAACCCGAGCCGGCGTGCGGACTCCCGGTAGTCCGGCAGCAGGCCCGGGCTGGAACCGCAATAAACGCAAATGGTCTTCATCAGATCACCCCACTTCCTGTTTGAGCAGGATTGCCCAGGCCTTTGTTTTCTGTTCCATGCTCAAGGCGGCATGAGCCGGGCTGGTTGAAGGCAGGCGGACCAATTCGAGACTCGCGGAAGTTGCGTCAAGCCCGGGCAACACGTGTTTCCGGTAGATCGATTCCGATTTGGCGCCGTTGAAAAATACGCGGTGGATTTGTGGGTGGTCGATATAAAACCGTTGAAAGTCATTGCTGACGATGGTTTTCCCGTCGATGTCCGAGTCCAGGCTGCCTTTTCGGAAACAGGCTTTGAGGACATCCCAGACCGCGATGCGGTTTTGCAGGAGTTGTTGCACCAACTGCTCGTAATCCGTCGCGGTCAGGTTGAACAGCGTGCTGACGATCGGCCAGAAACCGTTGCGCGGATGAGCATAATAGCGTTGCTGCGCCAGGGACTCCCGGCCGGGCATGCTGCCGAGGATCAGCAGCCTCGCGTCCGGATGGCTGATGGGCGGAAATCCCGTGATCACGATAAAGTCTCCAGCCAGCTTTCCAGGATCAACCGGGCCGCCACGGCGTCCAGTTGGCCTGCGTCTTTCCGGCGCAGGCTTCCACTGGACCTGAGTTCCACGAAGCGGCTCTGGGCAGCCTGCGAACTCAGACGTTCATCCACGAACACGACTTCCAGCGAATAACGATTGTGCAGGGAGCCGCCAAAACGGCGTGCGGCGCGGGACATGTCGGTTTCTTCGCCTTGTGCACTGACCGGCAGTCCAACCACGAGGAGCGTTGGTTGCCACTCCTTGACCAGGCGGTCGATGGCCGGCCAGTCCGGCTTCTTTCCATGCCGGATGGTTTCCAGGGCGCTCGCGGTATGGGTTGCCGTCTGGCCTACGGCCACGCCAATGCGGCGCAAACCAAAATCAAAACCGAGAATGTAACCGCGGGGTATCGCGGAATCAGGCATGCCCGGCTTCCGAAAGGAGCTGGTCAACACGGATGCCCAGCCGGCCCAGTGCGCTGTCGAATCGGTTTGGCACCGGCAAGTCAAACACGATGTCCGTATCGGCGGAAACCGAGAGCCAGGCATTGGCGAGCATTTCGCCCTCCAGCTGTCCGCCGCCCCAACCGGCATAGCCCAGGGCCACGATGTATTTTTCCGGACCTGAACCGGTCGCGATGGCGGCCAGGACATCGCGGGATGTGGTGACCATGATTTCCTGGCCGACTTTCATGCTGGACTCGTAGCCGTCCCGCGGGCTGTGTATGACGAAGCCGCGGTCCGGGGCCACCGGTCCGCCTTCGAGCACCGCGAGTTTGCGGATCGACTCGTCACGGCATTCGATTTTCAGTTGAGACAAAATCTCGCCCAGCGTGAAACTGGACATGCGGTTGATCGTAATGCCGATCGCGCCCTCCGCATTGTGCTGGCACAGCAGAGTCACGCTTCCGGCGAAATTGGAGTCCACCATGCCGGGCATGGCGATCAGCATCTGCCGCTCCAGGTATCCGGCCGATTCAGTTTTCGTTTCAACACCCATGATGTCCAGATTGGGCGTTCATTGAACATTTTTCAAGTCTCGCTTGCTACAATAGCGCGATCATGGCCAGCAACAGTATCCAGGCAGAATCGAGTTCCGGCGAAGCGCGCGACAGGCGCCATGTCCGCAGTTTCGTGCTGCGTGCGGGCCGCCTCACCGAAGGCCAGAAACGCGCATTGGAAGAGCTATGGCCGGTCCACGGCCTGCCTGAATGCGGTGATTCTCTGGACCTGGCCGGATTGTTTGGCAACGATCACCCGGTGATCATGGAAATCGGTTTCGGTAACGGCGAGGCCACCTGGCAAATGGCCGCCGCACATCCCGAAGAAAATTACCTGGCCGTGGAAGTACACAGGCCCGGCGTCGGGCACTTGCTGCTGAAGCTTGAAGAACACGGGATCAACAACGTCCGCATCGCTTGCGAAGACGCGGTGGAACTGCTGCGCAAGCGGATCGGGGCGGAGTCCCTGTCGGGTGTCAGAATTTATTTCCCGGACCCCTGGCCCAAAAAAAGGCATTATAAGCGGCGGATCATCCAGGCGGGATTCATCGGGCTGCTGGCGGAAAAAATGCGGCCCGGCGGTATTCTGCACCTGGCGACGGATTGGGCGCCGTACGCGGAACATATGCTTGAAGTGATGCACACCAGCCGGGATTTCGAGAATTTATCGCCAGCCGGCCAATTTGTGCCAAGACCGGCCTGGCGCCCGGAGACCAAGTACGAAAAGCGGGGCGAACGCCTGGGACATGGCGTATTCGACCTGCTTTTCAGGCGAACTGCCTGAGCAGGAGAGAAGCGGCTGGATGGAAACCGGACTGACACTTTCGACTGATATGGTCCTGGTCCTGGTTTTGTTGACCGCTACCATCGGCCTGTTTGTTTCCGAACTGGTCCGGGTCGATATCGCGGCGATCTTGGTCATGGTCGCCATCGGGCTGACCGGCCTGGTGCCTTCTTCGGACCTGTTCAACGGGTTTGCATCCAATGCGGTGCTTTCCATCATCGCGGTCATGATCATAGGGGCCGGGTTGGACCGGACGGGTGTGATGACGGTGATTTCAGCCTTTATCCTGAGAGTAGGCGGGATGACGGCAACCCGGATTGTGCCGCTGGTTTCCCTGACGGTCGGCCTGATTTCAGGCGTCATGCAGAACGTCGGCGCCACCGCCCTGTTCATGCCCGTGATGTCCCGGGTTTCGTCCCGCACCAGGATCCCCCTGTCACGGCTCCTGATGCCGATGGGAACCTGCGCGATTCTCGGCGGAACGCTGACCATGGTGGGTTCCTCGCCGCTGATCCTGCTGAACGACCTGATCGAAAATGCAAACCAGAGTTTGCCACCCGGCGTCCAGACCCTGCAGACGTTTCACTTGTTTGACGTCGCCCCGGTGGGCATTGCCCTGCTGACGTCTGGAATTCTGTACTTTGCGCTGGCCGGCAAGTTTCTGCTCCCGAGCATTACCGAAAAAGCCAGCGGAGTTCCGGCCAAGACCCAAAGCTATTTTGCCGATGTCTATGGTATCAAAGGGGATATTTACGAATTGCTGGTGACTGTCGACAGCCCCCTGGTCGGCATGACGATCGCGGATGCCGAGAAGATGGAAGGCGCACCGATGTTGCTGGCGATCCGGAATACCGACGAACCGAGGCTGGCGCCGCCGGCGGATGAGATGATCTGGGTCGGCACCATTCTCGGAGTCATGGGTACGCGGGATGTCGTGGGCCAGTTCGCGCTGGATAATCAATGCCGTGTGCAACCGCAATTGCGGACTTTTGGTGGCCTCTTCAATCCGAGCAGGGCCGGAATTTCCGAGGTCGTGATTCCGCCGGGTTCCCGACTGGTCGGGCAGACCGTTGGTGGTGCAAGGCTGCGGACCCGATACGGCATCAGCGTGCTGGCCATCAACCGCAGGGGAGAGGCTTTGACCGCTAGGTGTGCGGGACACGATGCTCGAGACCGGTGACTGCCTGGTGTCACACAGCACCTGGCGCGACCTGGCCGCCGTCGGCAAGGAACGGGATTTTGTCGTGGCGACCGATATTCCAACGGAAGAGCAGCGCCCCCAGAAAGTAGCCCATGCGCTGATCTTCTTCGGGATCGCCATGGGCATGATCATCTTCACGGACTACCGCCTGTCCATTGCGCTGTTGGTCGGCGCGATGGGCATGGTGCTGTCCGGGGTGATCAGCATGGATGCAGCCTACCGGTCGGTAAGCTGGAAAACGGTGTTCCTGCTGGCCAGCCTGATCCCGCTGGGGCAGGCGATGGAAAGAACCGGGACCGCCGCGTGGATTGCCCAGCAAATCATGTCTATCCTCGGCAATGTGCCCGAAATTACGATCCAGGTGGCCCTGGCGGTCCTGGCGACGATCTTCAGTCTCGTCATGTCAAATGTCGGCGCGACCACGATCCTGGTGCCCATCGCTGTCAGCATCGCGCTCGCCACCGGCGCTGATCCGACGATGTATGCGCTGATCATCGCGCTTTCCACTTCCAACGCATTCATTTTGCCGACCCACCAGGTCAATGCGCTGATCATGGGCCCGGGAGGCTACCGGGTCGCCGATTTCATCCGGGTGGGAACACCGATGAGCGTGATTTTCATCGCGGTCATGCTGGCCGTTGTCAACCTGCTATTCTAGGGAGGGCGCCTTTGCGGGCACTCCGCCCCGTTTCAGCTCACTCATTGGGAATCAACCCAACCACGTTCGCCAAAGCCGGGCCGGAGTGCCCGCAAAGACTCCCTCCCGGCCGTGTATAATTGGATAAAAGCCTTCTGGGATCGAGTCGATGCCGTATTATATTTCTCCGCCGCCAATGAATCCGCTGTCCCGTCTGCTGGCTGCCATCCTGGCGGTGCTGGCCATGGTCGGCGCCTTTTTCTTTGGCGTTTTTGTACTCGCTTTTGCAGCGGGAATCGGCCTCATTGCCTGGCTGGCGTTCTCCGTTCGACTGTGGTGGCTGCGAAAAAAAGGTGCGATTGGCGGGGCAGGGCCAAACCGGGCAGCGAGGGTACGGTCCGGAACCCGGGTGAAACCGGGCGGGACATCACTGACGTGGAATATACTGTGGTGACCCGGCGGGACGAAGATTGATGGACGCGGAGCAGCCGGCCAAGTATCCACCCGCGCCACTGTCTCCTATAATCAGGTGAAGCCTTAACAAGGAATCTGATCATGCCAACAATCCGGGAAGTTCTCGAAACCAAGGGTAATGAAGTGCTGACCATTTCAGGACAGGCATCCGTCCTTGAAGCGATCGGCATCATGTCGGACGCCAATGTCGGCGCCATCGTGATCCAGGACGGGGACAAGCCGGACGGGATATTCACTGAACGTGACTACCTGAGGAAGATTGCCCTCAAGGGCCTGTCTTCAAAAAACACCGTGGTCTCGGAGGTGATGTCATCCCCGCTTATTACGGTTGATTTGTCCGATTCGACGCGTGACGCAATGGCGACCATGACGGAGCGCCGTTGCCGCCACCTCATCGTGACAGACAGCGGGAACATGGTCGGCATAGTCTCGCTGGGCGACCTGGTGAAACGCATGTTGCAGCACAAGGAAGCAGAAGTAGAACAACTCTCAAGCTACATCTCGGGTAACTACTAGTAGTGGCCGGTAACAGAGAAATCGAAAGCGCCTGACTCGGTCTGATGGCGCCTGGCTTGATCTTCACTCGGCCGATAGCTACGGCTATCGACCTCGCTCCAGACCTGCGCCAACCACCACCATCCCTTCGTCATCCATCTTCCGCTTCCTCTGTTACCGGCCACTAGGGTTGCTGTTACCGGCCACTAGGGTTTTTCGCCGTCAGTTGAATTATTGCCGCCAGCGGGTTTTTCACTGTTCATGGCTTCCTTGACGGCCGCCCGTGTTTCCTCGGCGGTCCGTCCTTTCCGGTACTGATCCAGCACAATCGACTCCACCTGGTTCAGAATGCTGTCCATCGACCCGGCAGGATGCGATGCCCCCAATGGCGGCTGGTCGCCAAACAGGTTGATCCAGCGTTCGCTGCGCCGGCCCAGCTTCACGACCCTGCGGAATTTTAAATCGCAATCCTTCCCTCCCTCGATCAGCCCGATCAGGGCCGCCAGCAGTGACAGGGGAATCAGGATGGCGTCGCGGACGCCGTCGGCCAGGAGCTTGATTTGCAGCACGGCAGCTTCCCGTACCAACCTGGCGCGGGGACTTTCTTTCGTGTCATTCATGGCATGTATAATTGCTCAGAAGTTCGCGGGCGAAAACGCTATCGTAACCCAAGTGTACTGCATCGCAATGAATGGCCCTTTTCAAGAGACACCCGTGGCCTGTATCAGCCAAAGCGGAAGAGGGATCGCGAAGGAATGGTGGTGGCTGGCGCCGGTCTGGAGCGAGGTTGATAGCCATAGCTATCGGCCGAGTGAAGACCAAGTCAGGCGCCAGCAGGCCGAGTGAGATGCTTTCGATTTGGCTGATACAGGCCACCAAGGAGACAACTGATGAAATACCTGCACACCATGGTCAGGGTCACCGACCTTGATGAATCGATGGATTTTTACTGCAATAAACTGGGACTGGTCGAAGTGCGCCGCAAGGATTTTCCGCAAGGCCGGTTCACACTGGTCTACCTTGCTGCACCGGGTGACGAGGACGCCCAGGTAGAGCTGACATTCAACTGGGATCGCGAAAATTACAGCGGAGGCCGGAATTTCGGTCACCTTGCCTATTCGGTGGATAATATTTACCAAACCTGTCAACGCCTGATGGATCATGGAGTGAAGATCAACCGTCCTCCCCGTGATGGCCACATGGCATTCGTGCGCTCGCCGGATGGAATTTCCATAGAGTTGTTGCAGCATGGTGAAGCGCTGCCGCCACAGGAACCCTGGGCTTCGATGGGAAATTCGGGAAGCTGGTGATCGAACGGGAAAGAGGTATGAACACGGATAGTGAAGTTCTCGATCTGCTCAGACAGATCAGCCGAAACCAGGCAAGTCTGCTGGAAGGACAGCAGGAAGCGCTGAAGCTCCAGCGGGAGCAATTCGAAATGGCCAGGACCCAGTTCGAACGGGCCGATCGGCTCAACGAACGAGCTGAGAAAATCCAGGATACCAGCGCGAAATTGATGGCGGCGGCACGCAAGGCCATGGTGGTCATCCTGCCGGTCATCCTGTTCCTGGTGGTTTACCTGACCTGGCTGATTTTTCGTTAGCTCACCGGAAGCAGATTCCTTAGTGCACCGGTTCCGATATCGAAACGGGTGGAGTGTCGATATGTTTAGTCGATGCGGCATAGAAATCAAAGAAAAAGTAAAAAATCAGGCTGCATACGACCAGGGTGGCAAGCATCGCCGGTGTTCCGTACCGGAACCAGACCCAGGGCGTGATGGCCAGAGATGGATCGTTCTCACGTTTCGCCAGCCGCTCGGAAATCGTGACGATATAGACGTTGGCGGTAGAGCCGATGTGCGTGCCGTTGCCGCCCATGCCGACGCCGGCCGACAGAGCCCACCACAAGGGCGCAATCTGGATGCCCTGCGCTTCCATTCCCAGCAGGATGGGGATCATGGCCGCCGTGAACGGAATATTGTCGATGACCGCGGAGAGCAGGGCAGCGACCCATAGCAACACCAGCGTCGCCGTCAACAGGTCCTCCTGTACGAACGGAATGATGAACTGACCCAGGTAGCGCAGGAAGCCGCTGTGTTCGACGCCGCCCACCACGATAAACAGCGAGATGAAGAACATCAGCAGCGGAATCTCGACGTCTTCCATCGCGTGATCCATTTCGACATTCCTGGCGATGAAAACCAGCAGGGTCAGGCCGGCCGCCGAGACCATCCAGGGCTCCCAGCCGATGGCATGGTGGATGGTGAACATCACGATCATGAATCCGAGCACGGCCAGCGATTTGTTCCACAGCGTGCGATCATTGAATTCGGTTTTTTCGTGGAATTCCCCCTGGGGCTGGATCGCCAGTTGCCTGTGAAACAGGATTCGTAGCACGACCAGCACGGTAATCCAGGCCGCCAGCGTCATCCAGCCCATGTGAAATATGAAGGTGTTGAAGTCGATGCCCTTGGCGGAGCCGATCATCAGGTTGGGCGGGTCGCCGACCAGGGTCGCCACGCCGCCGGTGTCGGAAAGCAGGGCGGCCGCCATCAGGAAGGGAATGGGCGTAACCTTCATGGCCCGCGCGATCAGGATGATCAGCGGACCGAAAATGACCACGGTGGTGACGTTATCCAGCATCAGTGACAGCACGGTAATTGCCGTTCCCAGCAGTACCAGAAGAACGAATTGCCGGCCCCTGCTGATCCTGGCCAGGTAGTTGGCCAGGGCGTCAAAGCCACCGGTCGGGATCATGATCGAGATGATGGCCATCATGCAGCCGAGCAGGAATACGACGTTCCAGTCGATGGCCAGGACCGCAAGATGGGAGTCATAAAAGCCGTAATACTGCCCGACAATGATCATGACAATGGCTCCCAGCATCGCAAACTTCGCGCGATGGAAGCCATGAAGCGTTTCCGTGAAAATTCCAACGAAAGTCAGGGCAAGGACGACTGCAGATGCCATCATCCCTTCGTTCATGACAAGAACTCCCGTCATTTCCTGTTATCTCCTGGTGGGTGGTGTCCGCTTACTTGAATGAGGAGTCCCTGGATCGCGGATGGCGCTGAGTTTAAACCTAATCCGGCTCATTGAATATCCGTAAGTGCGCCGAAAAACGGTGCGAGGACACAAAAAAGCCCGGTTGAACCGGGCTTTTTCAACGGAAATTTGTTCCGCATACCTTTTAACCGGTAATTTCTTAATGCACCGGTTCCGATATCGATACGGGTGGCGTGTCGATATGTTCAGTCGACGCCACGTAGAAATCGAAGAAAAAGTAAAAAATCAGGCTGCACATGACCAGGGTGGCGAGCATCGCCGGGGTTCCGTACCGGAACCAGACCCAGGGGGTGATGGCCAGTGATGGATCGTTCTCACGCTTCGCCAGCCGTTCGGAAATCGTGACGATATACACGTTGGCGGTGGAACCGATGTGGGTGCCGTTGCCGCCCATGCCGACACCGGCCGCCAGCGCCCACCATAAAGGCGCGACCATGATGCCCTGTGCTTCCATTCCCAGCAGGATCGGGATCATGGCTGCGGTGAACGGGATATTATCAATGGCAGCGGAGAGCAAGGCCGCGACCCATAACAACACCAGGGTTGCGAGTCAACAGGTCTTTCTGGACGAACGGAACGATGAACTGGCCCAGGTAGCGCAGGAAGCCGCTGTGTTCGACGCCGCCGACCACGATAAACAGGGAGATGAAGAACATCAGCAGTGGAATCTCGACGTCTTCCATCGCGTGGTCCATTTCGACGTGCCGGGCGATAAAAACCAGCAGGGTCAGGCCGGCCGCCGAAACCATCCAGGGTTCCCAGCCGATGGAGTGGTGGATGGTGAACATCACGACCATAAAGCCGAGCACGCCCAACGACTGGTTCCACAGTTTGCGGTCTTTGTATTCGGCTTTGTCGTGATATTCGCCCTGTGGTTTGATCGCCAGTTGCTTGCGGAACAGGAAGCGAAGCGCCAACAAAACCGTAACCCACGCCGCCAGGGTCATCGGGCCCATGTGCATCAGGAAGGTATTGAAGTCGATGCCCTTGGCCGAACCGATCATCAGGTTGGGCGGGTCGCCTACCAGGGTCGCCACGCCGCCGGTGTCAGACAGCAAAGCCGCGGCGAGCAGGAAGGGAATGGGAGTGACCTTCATGGCCCGGGCGATCAGGATGATCAGCGGGCCGAAAATGACCACCGTGGTGACGTTATCCAGCAGCAGTGACAGCACGGTCACCGATGTTCCCAGCAACACCATCAAGACGAACTGCCGGCCCCTGCTGATCCGGGCCATGAAATTGGCCATTGCTTCAAAACCACCGGTGGGGATCATGATCGAGACGATCGCCATCATGCAACCGAGCAGGAACACGACATTCCAGTCGATGGCCAGTACCGCAAGATGGGAGTCATAAAAGCCGTAATACTGCCCGACGATAATCATCAGGATGGCGCCCATCATCGCAAACTTGGCGCGATGGAAACCGTGAATGGTTTCCGTGAAAATTCCAACAAAAGTCAGCGCAAGGACGATACCAGAGGCCATCATTGCTTCGTTCATGACAAGCAGTTCTGTCATTTTCTGTTATCTCCCGGTGGGGTCAGGTCCGTCTTGTTACGTACGCTTTTTGGTTTCGCTGCGCTGGATTGCGGACGGTGCCTGATTCTATCGTAAATCGGCATGGTACACATCCAAAGATGTATTTTCAAAATACCTGGTTTAGAATATATCTCTTAATTCGCATAGAGAGATATATTTTCCTGGAGTGTATGAAAAATGAGTAATTACCTGTTTACATCGGAATCCGTTTCCGAAGGACATCCCGATAAAGTCGCAGACCAGATTTCTGATGCCGTCCTTGACGCCATTCTCAGGCAGGATCCGGCGGCTCACGTTGCTTGCGAAACGTTTGTAAAAACCGGGGTGGCCATCGTCGGTGGTGAAATCACCACCAGCGCCTGGGTAGACCTGGAAGACCTGATCCGCAAGGTCATCGTGGACATCGGCTATGATTCCTCCGAGGTCGGATTCGACGGCAACACCTGCGCCGTGATGAACATCATCGGCAAGCAGTCTCCGGACATCAACCAGGGCGTTTCCCGTGAACGTCCGGAAGACCAGGGCGCCGGGGACCAGGGACTGATGTTCGGCTATGCGACCAACGAAACCGATGTGCTGATGCCCGCACCCATTTACTACGCCCACGAACTGGTCAAGCGCCAGAGCGTTATCCGCCGGACGACCAAGGAAGGCCGTTATCACCTGCGCCCGGATGCCAAGAGCCAGGTGACGTTCCGTTATGAAGACGGCAAGCCGGTCGGCATCGATGCCGTGGTGCTTTCGACCCAGCACAACGCTGAGTCCAGCCAGTCTGATTTGCGTGAACTGGTGATGGAGGAAATCATCAAGCCGGTGCTGCCCGCCGAATGGTTGAACGGCAGCACCAAGTACCACATCAACCCGACCGGGCGTTTCGAAGTCGGAGGTCCCGTCGGCGACGCCGGCCTGACCGGGCGCAAGATCATCGTCGATACTTACGGTGGTATGGCACGGCATGGCGGCGGCGCTTTTTCCGGGAAAGATCCTTCCAAGGTAGACCGGTCCGCAGCTTACGCAGCCCGTTACGTGGCGAAGAATATCGTCGCTGCCGGCCTGGCGGACCGCCTGGAAATCCAGGTGTCCTATGCCATTGGTGTAGCCGAGCCGACATCCGTTACGGTGGATACTTTCGGAACGGAGCATATTCCGGCCAAGCAGATCGAACAGATCGTGCGCCAGGAATTCGACCTCAGGCCCTACGCCATCATCAGGATGCTGGACCTGATTCAACCGATCTATCAACCCCTGGCCGCTTATGGCCACATGGGCCGTGAAGATTTGAACGTCAATTGGGAAGCCGTTGACCGTGTTGAGCGAATCCGCTCCGCGGCCGGACTTTAATACCGAATCCACTATAGGAGATAGCTTGATGAGTGCTGTTATTGAAGAATTGAAAAAACACGACTATTTCGTTGCCGACATCAGCCAGGCCGGGTATGGCCGCAAGGAAATTGCGATTGCGGAATCCGAGATGCCCGGACTGATGGCCCTGCAAAAAGAATACGGCGATACCCAGCCGCTCAAGGGCGCGCGGATCGCGGGCAGTCTGCACATGACCATCCAGACAGCGATGCTGATCGAGACACTGAAAATACTGGGTGCGGACGTTCGCTGGGCATCGTGCAATATTTACTCCACGCAGGATCATGCGGCCGCCGCGATCGCCGCCGGAGGCACTCCGGTGTTCGCGTTCAAGGGCGAGACGCTGGATGAATACTGGGAATTCACCCACCAGATATTCAACTGGGGCCCCGGGGACAAGGACGAGGATTTCGCCAACATGATCCTGGACGACGGTGGTGACGCGACCCTGCTTCTGCACCTGGGCGCCAGGGCCGAGAAAGACCTGTCGTTGCTGGACAATCCGGGTAGTGAGGAAGAGGTAGCGTTGTTCAATTCGATCCGCAAGCGCATCGATTCGCGCCCGGGTTGGTATTCCAGGGCCTTGTCGCAGATCCGCGGAGTCACCGAGGAGACCACCACCGGTGTCAAGCGGCTGTACCAGATGGCGAAAGAGGGGGTTCTGCCCTTTCCGGCGATCAACGTGAACGATTCGGTTACCAAGTCCAAGTTCGACAACCTCTATGGTTGCCGCGAGTCCCTGGTCGACGGGATCAAGCGCGCGACCGACGTGATGGTGGCCGGTAAGATTGCACTGGTTGCCGGGTACGGTGACGTCGGCAAAGGCTGTGCACAGTCGCTCAAAGGTCTTGGCGCAACCGTCTGGGTCACCGAGATCGACCCGATTTGCGCGTTACAGGCGGCGATGGAAGGCTTCCGCGTGGTGACCATGGAGCATGCTGCCGACAAGGCGGATATTTTTGTAACGGCAACCGGCAACTACCACGTCATCAACCACGACCACATGGCGGCGATGAAACACCAGGCGATCGTGTGCAATATCGGACATTTCGACAATGAGATCGACGTGGCCAGCCTGAAGCAGTACGAATGGGACAACATCAAACCCCAGGTTGACCACATCATTTTCCCGGATGGCAAAAGGATTATTCTCCTGGCGCAAGGCCGGCTGGTAAACCTGGGTTGCGCGACCGGTCACCCGAGTTTCGTCATGTCCAATTCTTTTACCAACCAGGTACTGGCGCAGATGGAACTCTGGAACCATGGTGATCGGTATGAAAACCAGGTTTATGTCCTGCCCAAGCACCTCGATGAAAAAGTGGCGCAGTTGCACCTCGAGCGCATCGGAGCCCGGTTGACGGAGCTGACGGAACAGCAGTCGCGCTACATCGGGGTGGAAAAACAGGGTCCGTACAAGCCGGACCACTACCGCTACTGACCCTTGGCGACGCCCCGAATTTCATTCGAGTTCTTTCCGCCAAGGACGGCGGAACAGAAACTCATCCTGGAATCGACGTGGCAGAAACTCGCCCCGCTGAAACCGGATTACCTTTCTGTCACGTTCGGGGCGGGTGGTTCGACGCTGGAAGCCACCCGCGAAGCCGTTGAAGCGCTTGCGGCGCAGACGGACGTGCCGGTAGCGCCACATATTTCCTGCATGGCGCAAAGCGAGGAAATGCTTCGCCGGATATTGACGGCTTACCGGGAGACCGGCGTCAGGAGGCTCGTGGTCCTTCGAGGCGACCGCCCCGAAGGTCTTTCCGGTCCGGGGCCATTCCAGTATGCGAACGAGTTGGTCAGCTTCATCCGACGCGAGTTCGGCGATGTTTTTCACATCGAAGTGGCCTGTTATCCGGAGTTTCATCCGGAATCCGGGTCGCCTGAAACCGAGTTGTACTATTTCAAACAAAAAGTGGATGCCGGCGCCAACGGCGCGGTCACCCAGTATTTTTATAATGCGGACGCCTACTTCAGTTTCCTGGACGACTGCCGCAAATCGGGGATCGATATTCCGGTTACGCCCGGCATCATGCCCATTACCAACTTCAGGCAACTGGCCCACTTCTCCGAAATCTGCGGAGCGGAGATTCCCCGGTGGATCCTGCGGCGGCTGGAAGGTTATCGGTGACGATGGCGCTTCGATACGCGCGTTCGGACTCGACGTGGTCACGGCCCTGTGCGAGCGGCTGCTTGCCGGCGGCGCACCCGGTTTGCACATCTACACGCTCAACCGCGCCAATGCGAGCTTTCTGCTGTGGCAGCGCCTTAGCGCACCGGGGTCAGAGTAGCGCAGGGGTAGCGCACCGGGGTCAGAGTAAAGTGCCAGAGTGCAACTCTGGCACTTTACTCTGACCCCATTCCTCCTGACCCCATTCCTCCCGCCATTGGGTTAATATGGTTGCAGGCAAGGAGTAGGTATCATGAAAGAAAAAGGCGGCAAGGTGCTGGGCGTGGGCGGTATTTTTTTCCGGTCAAAAGACCCGGCCGGACTCGGAAGCTGGTACCAGGAACACCTGGGCTTCCAGGTCGAAGAATGGGGCGATACCCGCGGTACCAGCTTTACGCCTTCGGAAATGCCGCCGGCATCGTTTACGGTGTGGAGCGCATTTGCAGCCGGGACCGAATACTTCGGACCATCAGGCCAGGCATACATGATCAACCTCGTGGTGGACGACCTGGACGCAGCGCTGGAAAATGTTGCCGCCGGCGGAGCCCAGGTGTTGGAAGAGCGGGAAGACCATGACTTCGGACGATTCGGCTGGTTCGTTGACCCGGATGGCAACCGGGTCGAACTCTGGCAACCGCCCGAAGCGGATTGATGGCTATGGGTGCCGGAATTGAAGCGCGACTGGAAGAGCTGGAAAGCCGGCTGGCTTTCCAGGATGACCTGATCGACAGCCTGAACGAAACCATCGCGCGCCAGGACCGTGACCTGATCCGCCTGGAGCAGCGGGTGAAAGCGCTGGGCGACAAGCTCAATGACCTGGGAGAAGCCGGCGCCTTGTCCGGTGTATCAACCGGACACGAAATTCCTCCACATTATTAACGTAGGAGCGAATTTATTCGCGATTCAAATCGGGGGGTGATTCGCGAATAAATTCGCTCCTACGGTAGGTTGATCGCGGGTTCCTGCAGGGCCGAGAGCTGTTCGCGCAGGCTCAGTACCAGGTCTTCCCAGTAGCGGGGGCTGTCAAACCAGGGAAAGGCGATCGGAAAGGCGGGGTCTTCCCAGCGACGGGCGAGCCAGGCGGCGTGGTGCAGCATGCGCAGCGACCTGAGTGCCTCGATCAATTGCAGTTCACGTGTATCGAAATCGCAAAACTGCCGGTAACCCTCGATGATATCGCCCAACTGCACCGCCATTTCCGTGTTGTCACCCGAGAGCAGCATCCAGAGGTCCTGGATGGCCGGACCGGACTGGCAGTCGTCCATGTCGACGAAATATGGCCCGTCCCGCCACAGCAGATTTCCCGGATGGCAGTCTCCATGCAGGCGGATCATGCGCACTTTCCCACATCGTTCATAAGCGGCGCGGATGCTGAGCATCAAATCGTCCGCCAGGCTTTCGAAAGCCGTTTCCATGTGCGGCGGAAGCCAGCGGCCTTCGCGGATCGTCGCCACCGAGTCATCGCCGAACCTTTCCGGCGTCAGGGCGGGCCTGTCGCCGAAACGGTTTCGATTTACCGACGGTGTGAATGCGGCCGATGAAGCGGCCCAGCCATAAACGGGTTTCCCGGTCCTCGAGTTCGGGGGCATGCCCGCCCTGTCGCCTGAATAACGCCAGGCGAAAGCCGTCATGGTGAAACAGTGTTTCGCCTTCAATCTGTTTCGGCGCGATCAACGGAATCTCGCTTTCGGCCAACTCCAGCGAAAATGAATGCTCTTCCAGGATTTGCCGGTCACTCCACCGGCCGGGCCGATAAAATTTTGCGATGACCGGGTCAGCTCCCCTCGATCCCTACCTGGTATACGCGGTTTTCGTAACTGTTCAGGGCCAGCAGGCGTCCGTCTGTCAGAAGCCCGGTGGACTCAACGGCCTGAAGGACCATATCCGGGTCCAGGCGATAGTAGGGTGTTGCATCAACGGCGGGTGTTTCCATCCGGGCATCATAACGGTATTGGCGCGTAAACATGCAGCGTGGATTACCGCAATCATTTAGAATAAGTGATTCACCCAGGTTTTTTTACCGATGACTGACAACACCCGAATTCTCGCGCTGTATTGTGATTTTGAAAATATTGCCCTTGGTGTCCGTGACGCTAATTACGCACAGTTCGAAATAGAGAAAGTGCTCGAACGCCTTCTGGTAAAGGGCAATATCGTGGTCAAGAAGGCCTACTGCGACTGGGATCGTTACAAGGGCTTCAAGGCAGCCATGCACGAAGCGTCGTTCGAACTGATTGAAATTCCCCATGTGCGGCAATCAGGCAAAAACTCCGCCGACATCCGGATGGTGGTTGATGCGCTGGACCTTTGTTACACCAAGTCCCACGTGGATACGTTCGTGATCATTTCCGGGGACTCCGATTTCTCCCCCCTGGTGTCCAAGCTGCGCGAAAACAACAAGCTGGTCATTGGCGTGGGTGTCAAGAATTCGACATCGGACCTGTTGATCGCCAACTGCGACGAATTCATCTACTACGACGATCTCATCCGCGACGCAAAGCAGCGCAAGCCGTCGCGAAAGAAGACTGCCGTGCGCAAGGAAAATGGCGGCCGGACACCGCAGAAAAAACAGCAGGAGGACCGCGCTGAAAAAGGTTTCGAGCAGGTGCTGGAAACCATCGAAGGTTTATTTTCCGAACGCGGTGAGGAGGACAAGATCTGGGGTTCCATGGTAAAGCAGGCATTGAAACGCCGTAAACCCGGTTTCAGCGAGGGCTATCACGGCTTCAGTTCCTTCGGAAAAATGTTGGAACAGATGCAGACCCTCGGCATGATTACCCTGGAACATGACCAGAAATCAGGTGGTTACATAATCACGGATGTTCCGTAACTGATTCTCTTCTCCGTTGTCACCCGAATGGCTGTCCGCCCACGATTCGAGGGCTGCGCCCCAGCCGAATTCTTCGATGATCCTGTTGAAATCCAGATCAAGCGGCGCATGGACGCGCAGCGTCCGGTCGCCGTCCGGATGATTGAATTCCAGCGACCAGGCATGCAGCAGTAAACGTCGGCAGGCGAATTTTTCCCTGAACACCCGGTTGTGTTCACCTCGCCCGTAAGTCGTGTCGCCGATCAGGTGATGGCTGATGTGCTTCAGATGCATGCGCAATTGATGGCGCCTGCCGGTTTCCGGGTACAGGGCCAGTAAGCTGTATCGGGATGACGGGTATGGATCAACTGGTACGGCAAGTTCGATCCGGGCGATTGGTTCGTATCGTGTTATGGCCTCGCGGGCCACAGATCCGGGCTTTCGCTCGTCCCGCGGTGGCAACAGCGGGTAAGAAAGGGTATTGCCGGATTCGATCCAACCCCTGGCAACAGCGAGATAGCGCTTTTTTACTTCGCCATTTTCGAATTGGTGTCCCAGTTTCCTGAGCAAGCTTTTGTCACCGGTGAACAGAACCACGCCAGAGACTGGCCGGTCCAGGCGGTGCACAGGGTAGGACAACTGCCCCTGGTGTCTGCGAACCTGCGTAAGCAGCGTTTCCGGCGTTCCCTCCAGGATTCTGCTGCCATGTACCGGTATGCCCGCGGGCTTGTTGATCGCGAAAATATCCTTGTCCCGGTAAACCACCTCGCAGTGATTCAGATCAGGGCCTGTTAACACCATATGATCCTTCTGTAAGCGGAGCCGGTAGCGGACAAAAAAAACCCGGCATGAGCCGGGTTCGAATCTTACAAGCAATGTCCTGATTCGGTGCAATTTTCGTGCAAAGCGGACACCTTTAGTGATCAGCGCGTAAAACCCCCTAGGCGCATGATCGTTTCTGCTCGTCCCCCAAGCATCCTGGCTTTAAGACTGATGTGTGGACGTGATACAGACCTTTTGACGCGGTCTGCGCCTGCTGACGGTTGGTCATTTAGCAGGTGGCGAGTATTCTTTTGCTCTTTTTTTTGCCGTACCAGGTAGTAGAACAGTTTTCCAAGTTTGTCTTCCATGACAACTCCGTGTAATCCGTGGTAGCTGATCGTCCATTCGGTGAAGGAGGGAGGACCGGAGCCCTGATTGGGCAAAGAGGGGCAGGGCTCCGGTTACTCCCGCTAACTGCTACCAGTCAGTTAGTGTCTTCATGCTTATATATACAAGAATCGGGCCAAGTAATGAGCATTGCTTGATTCGTAATTAAAACATGGGGTTACAATAATTGCCCCGGGAGCCCGGGGCTTCAGGAAGATAATTTATGTCGCATTACGTCAGAAAGACTGACAATTTTTGTCAGTCGGTGAATCCAATCAGCGCTTGAAAGTCACCTTAGTCCTCATCGAATGGGTTCCAGCCAGGACCATTGATCCCGGGTCTGGCCATTGAACAGGCCAAAAAACGCGTCCTGGATTATTTTCGTGACGGGGCCGCAACCCCCGTTTCCAATCGTCATGTGATCAACCTGGCGCACCGGGGTCACTTCGGCCGCTGTTCCGGTCATGAAAATTTCGTCCGCGGCGTAGAGCTGTTCACGGGAAATGGTCATTTCGCGGGTCGCTATGCCGATTTCAGCCGCCAGCGTGATGATCGTGTCGCGGGTGATTCCGCTGAGGATGGAGGCTGACGCCGGCGGAGTCAGCAAGCTGCCCTTTTGCACCAGGAAAATATTTTCGCCGGCGCCTTCGCTCAACAGGCCGTCGGTACCGAGACCAATGCCTTCTTCAAAACCCCGGTCGCGGGCTTCCAGGCCAATCAACTGGCTGGAAAGATAATTGCCCCCGGCCTTGACGCCCGGTGGCATGGTGTTGGGGGCCAGCCGGTTCCAGGACGTGATGCAGGCCTTGATCCCGTTTTTCAGACCCTCCTCGCCCAGGTAGGCGCCCCACGGGCTGACCATGACGGAAACATCCACCACGTTCATATCCTTGGGCATCACGCCCAGGCCGCAATTGCCCCGCGCGACGAGCGGCCGGATGTAGGCGCTGGCAAGGCCACTGTCGATCACGGTTTCACAGCAGGCCCGGTGCAATTCATCCACGCTGTAGTGCATCGGAATCCGATACACGGCAGCCGAATATTTCAGGCGGTTGAGATGGTCAATTCCACGAAAAATGAAGGTGCCGTCAGGAGTCTCGTAAGCGCGGATGCCCTCGAAAACCGAGGAACCATAGTGCAGTGCGTGACTGGCCACGTGGACCATGCATTCCGCCGATTCACGTAGTTTGCCGTTGAACCAGATTCGTCCTTTATTGCTCATTACGGGTACCTGTATTTGGTTTTGATGTTCCTGAATTACGTAATATTAAAGAAGAATGCAGTGCGCTGATACAATCAATGTTCCAAAGTACGGATACGGGCTACATTTTTGAACCGTCAGGTCAGTCATCATCATCACCATTCGGCTCCGGATTACAACCGGGCATTTGCAGCCGGTGTGATCCTCAACGTGGGTTTCGTCGTCATCGAAGTGATTTTTGGCGTGTTGTCGGATTCGCTGGCCCTGTTGACCGACGCGGGACACAACCTCAGTGACGTGATGGGCCTGCTGTTGGCCTGGGGTGCGGCTGCGCTGGCGAAAAAGCGGCCTTCTCCACGCCGGACTTACGGGTATTCGCGGGCGACCATCATCGCATCGGTGTTCAGCGGTCTGCTTCTGATGGGCGCCGTCGGCGCGATCGGCTGGGAGGCAGTCGGCCGCCTGATGGCCCCGCCACAACCCGCTGGAAAAACCATCATGATCGTGGCTGCAATCGGCGTCGTGATCAACACGGTCACAGCCCTTTTCTTCCTGTCCGGCAAGGACAATGACCTGAACATCCGGGGCGCTTTTCTGCACATGGCGGCGGATGCACTGGTATCGCTGGGCGTGGTTGTCGCCGGAGCGCTGATCCTGTTCTACGGCTTCAACTGGATCGATCCCCTGGTCAGCCTGTTGATCGCCACGGTCATCTTCCTCTCCACCTGGGGCCTGCTCAGGGATTCATTCAACCTGGCGGTGGATGCGGTGCCGAGGAACGTCGACCCGGCTGCCGTGCGCGAATACCTGTCGGGCCTCCCGGGTGTCCGTGCACTGCACGACCTGCATATTTGGCCAATGAGCACAACGAATACGGCCCTGACCGCCCATTTGGTGATGGACGTGTTTCCTGACAACGATCAATTCCTGAACGATGTCGCGCACGACCTGGAGCATCGTTTCTCAATCATGCATCCGACCATCCAGATGGAGCGCTACGACAGCGAGGTGGTTTGCCAGCAGTCCATGCACTGTGCCGAATAACCCATATAACAAGCTGGACGGATAACACATGTTCACCGGCGTCTTTTCACAAGCGTTTATTTATCTGCTGGCAGCCGTGTTGGCGGTGCCGCTGGCGAAGCGCTTGGGGCTGGGGTCAGCACTCGGTTACCTGCTTGCCGGCGTCGCCATCGGGCCGTTTGTATTCGGTTTCATCGGTCCGGAAGGCCAGGATGTCATGCACTTTGCCGAATTTGGTGTGGTGCTGATGCTGTTCCTGGTGGGCCTGGAACTCGAGCCAAGGGTCCTGTGGCAAATGCGGGTGCCCATCCTTGGCCTGGGCGGCTCCCAGGTCGTCATCACCGCATCGGTGATTGGCCTGGTGGCATGGCGCCTCGGTTTGGCGCCGCAAACAGCCCTGGCGGTCGGCCTGATCCTGGCGATGTCGTCGACTGCCATCGTGCTGCAAACCCTTAATGAACGGTCCTGGATGAATACAGCGGCCGGCAAGGCGGGGTTCTCTGTGCTGCTGTTTCAGGACATCGCGGTCATCCCCATCCTGGCCCTGTTACCGTTCCTGGCCCTGCCGGACCCGGGCCTGGAGATCGCGGACAGCGCGGCACATGGCGCACAATCCGGCCTGGCCGGCTGGATGAGGGGCCTGGTAGTGCTGGCGGTAGTGGCTGGAATCGTGGTGGGTGGGCGGTTCCTGATGCGGCCGGTTTTTCACTGGATCGCGTCGACCCGCAGCCTGGAACTCTTCATTGCGACTGCGCTGACCCTGATCGTGGGCATCACGCTGGCCATGGAGTTCGTGGGTCTGAGTCCTGCGCTGGGGACGTTTCTGGCCGGGGTAGTCCTGGCGGAAAGTGAATTCAGGCACGAACTCGAATCCAACATCGAACCGTTCAAGGGACTGTTGCTTGGCCTGTTTTTCATTTCTGTGGGGGCCAGTATCGATTTCGCGGTCGTGGCCGGGCAGCCCGTGCTGGTGCTGGGCCTGGTGGCCGCCTTGATCGCCGGCAAGTTCGCGGTTTTGCTGGCTCTGGGCAAGTTGTTCCGGCTGAACCTGGCGGACAACCTGATGTTCGGCTTCCTGCTGGCCCAGGGCGGTGAGTTTGCCTTCCTGTTGTTCTCTTTCGCGACGCAAAACCGGGTTATCAGCAGCGAGCTATCCAACCTGCTGGTCGTTGTCGTCGTGCTGACGATGATGCTCACCCCTTTGCTGATCATTGCCTATGACCGCAAAGTGCGGCCGCGCTTCATGACCAGTGTCTCTCCCCGGGAAGACGACACGATTGATGACGCACCTAACCCGGTGATCATCGCCGGATACGGGCGCTTCGGCCAGATTGTCTCCCGCATGCTGAGCGCCGACGGCATCAGGACCACGCTGCTGGATCACGATTCGAGCCAGATTGCGTTGACTGCCCGTTTTGGGAACAAGGTTTTCTTCGGCGATGCGAGCCGCTTGCAGTTATTGCAGGCGGCCGGCGCCGACGAGGCCCGGCTGCTGGTCATCGCCATCGATGAGCGGGACAAGGCCGTGCAAATGGTGACCTCCGCAAAGCAGTTTTTCCCCCACCTTCGAATCCTGGCAAGGGCTTATGACCGTTCCCATGCCTATCGCCTGATGGAGGCCGGCGCCGACGTGATCACCCGGGAAACGTTCGGCTCCGCACTGATCCTCGGTGAGGAAGCGCTCAAGCTGTTGGGTTATGACGAGGCACGGGCTTACCGGATGATGCGCACCTTCAAACGGCAGGATGAGGAAGGCCTGAAAAAACTCTACGAAGTCTGGGGCGACGACAAGGAATACGGGTTAAGAGTGCGGCAAAATGTCGAGCAACTGGAAAAAGTCCTCAAGGAAGACAGCGAGGAATCCGTCGAAGATTTTCGGGACGCCTGGGAGCGCATGAAGGGCGTAGAGGCACGGAGGTTTCCCGAGGATTGAGAACGGGGTTTTTAATCCCGGTTCATTCGCTGGCCGAGCCTGCTCAACTGTTCACCGATAACGCCGTCGACCGCCGGAGCGATGCCTTTCAGCCCGCCTTCCGGGTGTCCGAACACCATGTACGTGAAACTCACTTTGCTGCCGTTTTCCGTCGCATCGATTTTCCAGATCATCCTGCCATCAACGGGCATGGCTTGCAGCGGCCCAAGGGCGCCGTCAAAGCGGATCTCTTCTCCGGGTGCGAGGTAGATAATGCGCAGGTGTTCAACGCGCCCGTTATTGGGCAGGCGTTCGCAGAAACAACCGCCGCGCTCGATTTTCATGTAGAGATTGGAGGCGTCGCCGCTCCAGCTGTGTTCCCCGTTCCACCATTCATTGATGTGGGCGGTCATGGTGCGATAGACCACGAAGGGTTCAGCCTTGATCGTAATCTCGTGGTGCACGGTAAATTCATATTCGCCAAGGGATGTGACTTCCGCCTTCAACGGGGAAGCCAGCACGGCCAATAGCGGGATGCAGACGAGGCGAAACATCGTTTTTTTTCCTCCTTTCATAGTACCTCTGTTATGCGCTTCTTTGCTGGTAGTGGTCGGCAACAACCTGGGCCACGCAGGCTGTCAGCTTCCGGGCAAACGGAATGTGGATGAACTCATTCGGACCGTGGGCGTTTGAGTTGGGACCAAGCACCCCGGTGATCATGAACTGGGCCTGGGGAAAAAACTCGCCAAGCATGGCCATGAACGGAATGGTGCCGCCTTCCCCCATGTACATGACACCCTGTCCATAAGCCGCCTGCGAGGCCTTTTGCAGCGATTCGTGCAGCCAGGGGGCAATATCCGGGGCGTTCCAGCCGGAAGCGGCATGATCCGGTTCGAATGAAACCCGGGCGTTGCCGGGTGGATCAGCCTCAAGCGTGTTCTTGATGTTGCGGGTTGCTTTTTCGCCGTCCACGGTCGGCGGCAGCCGCATCGAGAGCTTCAGGGAGGTATAGGGGCGTAGCACGTTACCGGCCGACGCCAACGCAGGCATCCCTTCCGCTCCTGTGACTGACAGGGCCGGGCGCCAGGTCCGGTTCAGCAACCTTTCCAGGTTGTCTTTCTCCTGGGGCTGCACGCCCTCACAGAATGGGTAAGCCTGGAATACACCGTCACCCAGTGCTTCAGCCATTAAGCGGTTTTGTTGCAGGCGTTGTTCGGGTATCTCGGCGTGCAGATAATCCGGAAGAATCTTCCCGGTTTTCTCATCCTCCAGCCGGCTGAGCAGTTGCCGCAGAACACGGAAACTCGAAGGCACCACGCCCGAGGCGTAGCCGGAATGCACGCCTTCTTTCAACACGTCCGCACGCAGCGTCCCGGCCGCCATGCCGCGCAGGGAAACGGTCAGCCATAGCTGATCGTAATTACCGGCGCCGGAATCCAGGCACACAACCAATGAAGGCGTGCCGATACGATCTTTCAGGTGCTCTATGTAAAAAGGCAGGTCAAAACTGCCGGACTCTTCGCAGGCCTCAATGATCACCACGCAACGGGCATGGGGCAGGTTTTCTTTCTGCAGCGCCATCACCGCCGTCAGTGACGCGAAGGCCGCATAACCGTCGTCTGCGCCGCCGCGGCCATAGAGTTTGCCGTCCTTGATGACCGGGATCCACGGACCAAGGCCGTCGGCCCAGCCGGTCATTTCCGGCTGTTTGTCGAGGTGGCCGTACATCAGGATGGTGTCATCACCGTCGCCGGGGATGTCCAGGAAAATCAGCGGGGTGCGACCGGGTAATCGGACGATTTCACATTGCATGTCCTTGATGGCCTGGCCCTGGCACCAGGAAAAAATCTGCTGAACGGCGCTTTCGATATACCCGTTCTTTTCCCAGTCCGGATCAAAATGTGGCGATTTGGCGGGTATTTTTATGTACTCCACCAGTTCCGGAACAATGGAGTCCATCCAGACATCATCGACAAATTTTTGCACTGCAGCGTGATCCATGTAAAAGCCTTCCCGGGAGTTGATCGTTGAACGGCTGATTATCGCATGTGGCGGCCATGCCCGTCATGCAAAGCGCCCCGTTCCCAAGGGCGTGCGCGGTCTGTTATGCTGGCTGCACTTCTAACAAGACTCGGAGGGAACGAGTGAACACCCAAACCGAAGCAGTAACCAGACCCCCCATTCCACCCGGTGAATTCCTCGGGCACCCCAAGGCGCTTTGGCAACTTTCCAATATCGAAATGTGGGAACGGTTTGCCTACTACGGTATGCGCGCCTTGTTGGCCGTTTATGTGGCGACGACTTTTTTCGGCCACCTGGGCGACCAGGCCAACGCCGAGGCCAGCCTGGTCTACGGCGGCTACACCGCCCTTGTTTACGCCACCGGCATCATAGGTGGATACATCGCCGACCATGTATTGGGTTACCAGCGGTCGATCCTGCTGGGCGCCATCATCATGGCGGCTGGTCTGTGTGTGCTGCTGTTCGAAGACCTGACGATGTTCCTGGTTGGCCTGGCGCTGATTGTCGCCGGCAACGGGCTGTTCAAACCCAATATCTCGACCATGATCGGAAAGCTGTATGCGCCCGGCGATGTCCGCCGTGACTCCGGCTTCACCATTTTCTACATGGGCATCAACCTGGGCGCTTTCATCGCGCCGTTCATCACCGCGGCATGGATCGGCGCGACCTGGGGCCTGAAGTGGGGCTTCTTCGCAGCCGCGATCGGCATGGTCCTGTCCACGCTGTTCCTGGAAATCGCCAAGAAGGCGCTGGGCCAGGTGGGGCTTCCGCCGGCGGACAAGCAGGGTTGGGGGCGTTTCTTCCTGGTGGGAATCGGGGCCCTGGTGATGGCCATAGGGGTGTTTTTCCTGTTGTCCGCAAGCGAGGTCCTGGGCTATCTGCTGGTTGGCATCATGCTCGCGCTGATCGCTTATTTCATCATTTCAGGCATCAAGAGTGGCGACAAGGTTCAGCTCCAGCGCTATATCGCCATGATCATCCTGTTCGCGGCCAACTCCTGTTTCTGGGCTTTATTTGAGCAGGCCGGCAGTTCCATGAACTTTTTTGCACGGGAGTTCGTGACGCCGATGTACGGCAGCATGGAAACCTGGCAAGCCGGCGGTTTCGGTATTTTCCAGTCGCTCAATCCGCTTTATATCCTTATATTTGCGCCACTCTTTGCAGCCGTCTGGCCGTGGCTGGACAAGCGCAACATGAACCCGTCTATTCCACGTAAATTCGCCCTGGGTCTGATCCAGGTTGCGCTCGGGTTTTATATTCTGGTATTTGCGATTGCCAATTTCCAGAATGCCGCCGGCCTGGTGCCATGGATTTTCCTTGCGCTGACCTACCTGTTGCACACCACGGGTGAGCTTTGCCTGTCACCGATCGGCCTGTCGATGGTAACCAAGCTGGCTGCGGAGAAAGAAACGGGCATGGCGATGGGGGGCTGGTTCCTGTCCATCGCGATGGCCCAGTACGTGGCCGGCATCATTGCGGCAATTGCTTCCGGCGGCGGACATGGTCCGGAAGCCGGTGCGGCGATCGGGCAGTACTCCGATACCTACATGATGCTGTTCTGGATTGGTCTCGGGTTCGGCCTCGCCTACCTGGTGGTTGCTCCGTTAATCAATAAACTCATGCATGGCGTGAAGTAGGCTTGCGCGGGACTGAGCAGTCCCGCCGGTCTGTTCGTCCAGCCGACATTGCGCCACCCGGGTTCGTGCGCCTGTCAGCGAACTTCCCAAACAGGACACTAGCTGATGAAAATTGAATTTTTTGGCGCTGCGGCGGAAGTGACAGGATCCTGTCATGTACTCCATGTCGGCGAACACAAAGTACTGCTGGACTGCGGCCTGATCCAGGGCAGCCGGGCAGATGAAGATCGTAACCACGATCCCTTTCCCTTTGAGGCCTCTGAAATCGATGCGGTGGTCCTCAGCCATGCGCATCTTGATCATTGCGGACGCCTGCCCCTCCTGGTCAAGCGGGGATTCCGCGGGCCGGTCTATGCGCAGGAGGCCACTTGTGAGTTGGTGGCCATCCTGCTGGCCGACGCTGCGCACCTGGCGGAACGGGATGCGGAATACCGCAGCCGCAAAACCGGCAAACGCATCAAGCCGCTGTACACAGTCGCCGAGGGCGAGCAGGTCATCCGGCAACTGCGTCACCGGAAATACCGTGAAGTTTTCGAAGTGCTCAAGGGTGTGAAAGTGCGTTTCAGGGATGCGGGACATATTCTGGGTTCGTGTTCTGTCGAGGTCTGGCTGAACGAAAATGACCGTGGAACGGAAGATCGTATTTTCAGGTGATCTGGGCCAATACGACACGCCTATCCTGAAAGACCCGGAAGCCATCGACAGCGCCGACCTGGTTTTGATGGAAAGTACTTATGGTGGCCGCCGCCATCGTGATCGCCAGGAAACCATGGCGGAGCTGGGTGAAATTCTGACCTCGGAGCGAAGCCGCCGGGGCAACATCCTGATTCCGGCGTTTGCAATCGGCCGCAGCCAGGAGATCCTTTACCAACTGGGTAAACATTTTGAAGAATGGGACCTGCAACGTTTCCAGATTTTCCTGGACAGCCCGATGGCGATCGAAGCGTCGAAAACCTACTGGGAGAACACCCAGCTATACGACGAGGAAGCCACGCGCCTGCGACTGGAAAACGGCGGCATGCCTTTGCTGCCCAACCTGAAGCTCAGCCGGCAGTCCGAGGAGTCCATGGCCATCAACCGGATCCGGTCGGGTGCTATCGTCATCGCCGGAAGCGGAATGTGTAACGGCGGCCGGATCGTGCATCATCTCAAGCACAACCTGGACCGGGAAGAAACCCAGGTGTTGATCACCGGTTACCAGGCAAACGGATCACTGGGCCGCCGGCTGGTGAACGGTGAGGAAACCGTGCGGATTCACGGCCAGACGATTCCGGTGCGGGCAACCATTCACACGGTAGGCGGGCTTTCGGCCCACGGTGACCAGGACGACCTGGCGCGCTGGTACGAGTGCATGGAAAACCGGCCCCCGGTGTACCTGGTGCACGGCGAAACAGACGCCCAGGAGGATTTCAGCAAGTACCTTGCCGGTCGCAGCGGCGCCACCGTGCACCTGCCCAAGCCAGGGGACATCCTCGAACTGTAGGAGCGGATTCATCCGCGATCGTGCCAGAGCAGCAGATGCTCAAGTACCGGCTTCTTCGGCTCAATGGTCCCTGCGGGACTCCCCTCGCGCAGCAAAAATCCTGATGGGCCGGCCTTACAGCACATAGCCCAGGCTACCCTCTCGACCGCTTGGCGGTCTCACCTTGTCCTGTGCTGGGCGGCCTCGATCGGATCCCGCCCGATCGTCCGGTTGGGCTCCTGCCCAATCAGCCCTCGATTTCATCCCGAAAATCGCCCCGGCGGAACCCTTCACTCGGCGGCTAAAGGGGCGCTGAGAAACAGCCCGTCCACCGGTTGCCCTTTCGCAGTGATCCGCTCGTGGTTGGAAAGCAGCGGATGCTCGAGTATCGGCTTCGCCTCGAAATGCCGAGTGAAGCGAAAATCCAGGGACGATCGGGCGGGAGCCCGATCGAGGCCGCCCAGCACAGGATGTGCTGTAAGGCCGGCCCGTAGGATTTTTGCTGCGCGAGGGAAGTCCCGCAGGGACCATTGAGCCGAAGAAGCCGGTACTTGAGCATTTGCTGCTTTGCACCATCGCCGACAGGACTGGCTCCGGCACAGATTCAGCTGTGGCGTGATTTCAGGATTCGGGTGACATCTTCCAGTTGCAGACCGCTGGCGCGCAACAGCACCAGCAGGTGGTACAACAAGTCAGCTGATTCGTTGGCCAGTTCTTCACGGTCACCGGCCGTTGCGGCCAGCGCGGTTTCCACGCCTTCCTCCCCGACTTTCTGGGCGATGCGCTTGATCCCTGATTCGAACAGGCGGGTGGTGTAGCTGCCCTCGGGGCGGTCGACGTCACGTTGTGCAATCAGTCTTTCCAGGCCGGCCAGGAAGGCGAGTTCAGGTATGACCTTTTGCCCGTCCTCGTCGAAGCAGGTATCGGTGTTCCGGTGGCAGGCAGGCCCTGCGGGCCTGGCCAGCACCAGCAGGCAATCACCGTCGCAGTCTGCATGCACGGCCACGAGTTCAAGCGTGTTGCCGGAGGTTTCGCCCTTGGTCCACAGCTTTTTCCGGCTGCGGCTCCAGAATGTGACGACACCTTTGTCAAGGCTGGACACCAATGACTCGCGGTTCATATAGGCCTGCATCAACACCCGGCCGTCGAAAGCATCCTGCACGATGGCCGGCAGCAGGCCATCCATTTTCTGCCACTCAAGCGTTTCCACGTCCCGTGAATCCCGGATCAGCATGGTCTTACCTCGATGCCGGCGGCGGCCAGCGACTTTTTCAATTCCGGAATGGGAATCTGGCCGGAATGGAACACCGTGGCGGCCAACGCGGCGTCGACGTCCGCCTGCCCGAACACCGCGATAAAATGTTCCACGGAACCGGCTCCGCCGGACGCCACCAGGGGAACCGGCAGCACTTTCCGCGCGGCTTGCAGTTGCACGATATCGTAGCCCTTGCGCGTGCCGTCGGCGGACATGCAATTGAGGACAACCTCGCCCGCGCCCCGGTCGACGACTTCAGCCAGCCAGTCGAGGGTCTGCCTTCCCGGTGATTTCATCGCGTCCGGCGTGCCGGTATGTGACCGGACCGTGTAAGCCGTTTCGTCCCGGATCGAATCGACCCCTATGACCACGCACTGGCTGCCGAATGATTTGACCAGTTCATTGATCAGGCCGGGATTTTCAAGCGCCGGCGTATTGATCGAGATTTTGTCCGCGCCCTGGGACAGAATCCGCCCCGCGCTTTCGACACTGCGTATGCCGCCGGCAACGCAGAAAGGAATGTCGATGGTTTCCGACACCCGGCGCACCCAGTCGACGTCGACACTGCGGCCCTCCGGGCTGGCAGTTATGTCATAGAAAACCAGTTCGTCAGCGCCCTCGTCCCGGTAGCGGGCTGCGAGTTCGATGATGTCGCCCATCACCCGGTGGTCACGAAACTGCACGCCTTTCACCACCTGGCCATCACGTACGTCCAGGCAGGGGATGATCCGCCGGGCAGCGCTCGTTGCGCATCCTGCCGGTCATGACAGCGCCTTGATGGCTTCGGCCACGGTGAAACAACCCTCCAGCAGGGCTTTCCCGGTCACCGCGAAGTCCACCCCGGTGTCTGACAGTTTATGCAGATCGAGCAGGCCGCTCACACCACCGGAGGCCTGCACCACCAGTTCCGGATAGCGGCGGACGATTTCCCTGTAAAGGTCCAGGTTCGGCCCGGTCATCGCACCGTCGCGGCCGATGTCGGTGCACAGGACATGCTTCAGACCCTTGTCGGAGTAATAATCCAGCAGTTGCCAAAGTGTGTTGCCGGAACCCCGGGTCCATCCATGCGTTCGCAGCAAGGGACTTCCGGATTGATCGATTTGCACATCCAGCGCGGCCACCAGGCGTTCCTCGCCAAACTCGGCAAGCCATCCGGCAAACAGTTCCGGTTCGGTAACACACTGGCTTCCGACCACCACCCGGCTCGCGCCGTTTTCCAGCCGTTTGCTGATGTCGGCCGTGACCCTTACGCCGCCGCCCGTCTGGACCGACTGCTCGGCGTTGCGCAGCAGGCGAAGCAATGGCCTGATATCGGCGCCCGGGCCATCCCGGGAGGCAGCGAGGTCGACCACGTGCAGCCACTCCGCGCCTTCCCGTGCGTAGGTGGCGGCGAGCCTGACGGCATCCAGGTCGTACACCTTGCACTTGTTGAAATCGCCATGCAGTAGCCGGACACAGCTGCCGTCCAGCAGGTCAATGGCGGGGATGATTTGTACGCTCATTGCAATGGTGTCTCCAGGAATCCGCTGAGTAAGCTGGCGCCCGCCTTGGCTGAACGTTCCGGGTGGAACTGCGCGCCATAGAAATTGCCTTTGCGGACGATGGCGCTGAACTCCGTGCCGTGGGTGCTGGTCGCCAGGGTCCATTCGCTGACCGGCGCCGCGAACGAATGTACGAAATAAAACCACTTTCCATCCAGCGGCTCGGTCAGGTTGTCCTGCGCCTGGTTGGTGATGGCGTTCCAACCCATGTGGGGCACTCGCAGCCCCGGGCTTTCCCTGAGCCTGCTGAGGCGGCCCGGTATCAGGCCCAGCAGGCGGGCGTCGTCTTCTTCGGAGGATTCGAACAACAGTTGCATGCCCAGGCAGATACCGAGCACGGGTTGCTTCAGTTGTTGAATGACAGGTGTCAGACCCTGTTGATCCAGCACTTCCATGGCCCTGCCCGCAGCGCCCACACCGGGCAGGATGACGCGATCCGCCGAGCGGATTGTGCCGGCATCGTCAGTAAATTTCGGATCCGCGCCGAGACGCCTGAGGGCGTGCAGAACGGACGCGATATTTGCCCCGCCACTGTTCACTACCGCGATCGACATCAGAGCACGCCCTTGGTGCTGGGCATTTCGCTGCCTTGCCTGGCCAGTGCGGGTTTAAGCGCACGACCGGCGCCCTTGAACAAGGCTTCGATCATGTGGTGGGTATTTTCGCCCCGTGTCTTAAGGTGGATGGAAGCGCCCAGTGACTGGCTCAGTGACGCGAAGAAATGCCGGACCATTTCGGTGGAGAAACCGCCCACCTGGTCACGCGGAAAGTCCGCCTCGAATACGATGGCCGGCCTTCCGGACAGGTCAATGGCTGCTTCCGCCAGGGATTCGTCCATCGGCAACAGGAAGCCGTACCGGCCTATCCCGCGCCGGTCACCCAGGGCCGAGTTCAGGGCTTGCCCCAGGGCCAGTGCGCAATCTTCAACGGTGTGGTGTTCGTCGATGTCCAGGTCGCCCCGGCAGCTGATTTCCAGGCTGAATCCGCCATGGCTGGCCAGTTGGTCCAGCATGTGATCGAAAAATCCAATCCCGGTATCCGCCTCGCAGCGGCCACCGGCGTCCAGGTCGACAAAAACCCGGATATCGGTCTCGTTGGTTTTTCGCTCCACGGTCGACTGCCGCGGTTGGTTGACCAGCAGGTGGCTGATGGACGCCCAGTCATGCATGCCCTCACCCAGTTGCAAGCCCTTGATACCCATGTTCGCGGCCAGGATCATGTCGGTCTCCCGGTCACCGATCACCCAGCTGTCGGTGAGACTCAGCTCACCGCCTTTGAGGTATTCGAGCACCATTCCGATACCGGGTTTCCGGTTGGGCGAGTTTTCGTGCTCAAAATGCGGGTCAATCAGGACGTCACTGAAGGTAATGCCCTGTGATGAAAAAATATCCAGCATTTTTTGCTGCGGGATCTCGAAATCCGCCGTTGGGATAAGACGCTGTGCCGAGGCCGTCCTGGTTGCTGACCATGACGAATTCATATCCGGCTTTCTTCAGCTCCAGCAGGGCCGGTATCACGCCGGGCAGCAACTGGAGCTTTTCAAGCGAATCGACCTGTTCGTCGGGCGGTTCCGTGATCAGGGTGCCATCGCGGTCAATGAAAAGGATGCGTCGTTTTCGGTCAGTCTTCATGAGTTTTCCCATTCATCGAGAACAGCCGCGAACCTGGTCAGTTCATATTCCGAACCCACCGAGATGCGCAGACAGTTGTGCAGCAGGGGATCGGAAGAATACCCCCTGATAATCACGCCCCGGCTGGCTGAGAAGGCGAGCAGCTCCGGCGCGTTGTCCACGCGGATCAGGACAAAATTGGCTTCGCCGGGGATGATATCCCGGATAAAGCCGCGGTTTTGCAGGATCTGCAGCAGGTAGCGCTTGTTGTGTTCAATTTCCCGCATCAGCTCCTGTTGCCTGTCCAGCATGTCGTTCTCGAGCATACGCAGGGCCAGTTTCATGACCGGGCTCGGTACGGGGTAGGGTGCAATGACCCGCCGCAACAGCGACAGGAGCGGGTCGCCGGCGAGCACCGCGCCGCAGCGCAGGCCGGCCGAGGCCCAGGCTTTCGACATGGTCCGCAACACGACGAGGTTTTCGTGTTCCGCGATCAATGCGGAAGCTGATGGCTGCGGGCAGAATTCCGCATAAGCCTCATCCAGAACAACGACTGCGCGATCCCGGCACGCCCTCAGCAGCCGGCTGAGAAACGCCCGGTTGACAGTATCTCCGGTCGGATTGTTGGGCGAGGTCAGAAACACCAGCCTGATTCGTGCGTCCGCCTGCACGGTGTCCAGGACTTCCTGCTCCACCAGTCTGAATCCCTGGTCGACCTGGCGGTTCACGGCGACGATGCCTGCGCCCTGGGTCTGGGCGGCAATCCGGTACATGCCGAAAGTTGGTGGACAGTGCAGGATGGCGTCCTGACCGGCGCGGCAAAAAACCCGCACGAGTAAATCGATTCCTTCATCGCTGCCGCGGGTGAGCAGAACGCAATCTTCCGGTACACCGTACAGGGCCGCCAGCCGTGCGACCAGTTCCGCCGGTTGCGGGTCGGGGTAACGGTTCAGACGACCGGGATCCTCCAGCAGGGGCCGGGGGGACTCGTTTGCGTTCAACAGGATTCCCTCGCCGGGCGCTTCCTTGCGCGCCGAGGAATAGGGTTTCATGGCGACAATGTCCGGCCTGGCCAGTGACTCGATGCCCATCAGCGCCCGCTCCGGTCGCCAAGCCTGACGCTGACCGCCATCCGGTGCGCATCCAGCCCTTCGACTGCAGCCAGCTTTTCCGCCGTCGGGCCGATTTCGTGCAATGCCGCCCGGTTCGATTGCTGGAAAGTCATCCGTCGCACGAAATCACCCATGCCGAGCGCGCCATGAGAGCGGGCCCAACCGTAAGTCGGCAACACGTGGTTGGTGCCGGAACAATAGTCTCCCAGGGACTCGGGCGTCCAGGGGCCGATAAATACCGAACCGGCGTTCCTGACCCGGTTGGCCAGCCCGGTGGCGTCCGCGGTATTGAGAATCAGGTGTTCCGGCGCGTACCGGTTGGACAGTTCGATGGCCGAATCCATGTCCTCGACCCGGATGATGCGCGATTCGGCCAGGGATTTAGCGAGGATGGCGGCCCGGGGTGACCGGGGCGCCAAATCGAGGAGTTTTTCGATGACGGCCGTGGCCAGGTCGTCGCTGTCCGTCACCAGCAGGACCTGGGAGTCAGGACCATGCTCGGCCTGGGACAGCAAATCCCAGGCGATAAACTCGGGATTGGCGCCGGAATCCGCGATGACCAGGACTTCCGAGGGGCCGGCAGGCAGGTCGATGGCAGCGCCCTTCGGATCCTGCGACACCTGCTGCTTGGCCTCGGTCACCCAGGCATTACCCGGACCAAAAATTTTCGCGCACTTGGGAATGGATTCGGTTCCGTAGGCCATCGCGGCGATCGCCTGGGCTCCTCCGGCGCAAAAGACACGGGAAACCCCACACAAGCGGGCCGCGACCAGGACTTCCGGTGCAATCCTGCCGTTTTTACCCGGCGGCGAGCACATCACGATCTCTTCACAGCCTGCCAGGACTGCAGGGATCGCCAGCATCAGCACCGTCGAAACCAGTGGCGCACTGCCACCCGGGATATACAGGCCCACCGGTGACAACGCATGGTATCGGACTTCGCAGGTCAGGCCGGGAGCGGTTTCCAGGGAATTGTTGCGCGGCATGTCGGCGGCATGAAACATCCGGATGCGCTTGCCGGCGTCGTTAATGGCGTCGATCAGGTCAGGGTCGGCGCCACTCAAGGCATCAGCCAGCTCCTCGGTGCCGTATTCAAAGGGGTCCGGCCGGGATCCATCGAGTTCGAACGTCAGTTCAGCCAGCGCGCCGTCACCGCCCTCGCGCACCCGCCTGATGATGGTCGCCACGTCGGCGCCCAGGCCGGGTTGATGAAATACCGGGCGTTCCAGCAACTTTTCCTGTTCATCCGGGCCGAGCGACGACCACCGGAGTATTTTCAAATCAAGCATCCTTTATTCCTTTCCCGGCTCAGGCAAGCATTTTTTCAACGGGAAGGACCAATATTGCCGACGCACCAACGGCTTTCAAAGCCTCGAGATGTTCCCAGAATACCGCTTCACCGCACACCGCGTGTATCGCAATCTTGTCGGAACCTTCCAGCGGCATGATCGAAGGGTGCTCCACCCCGGGTAACAGTTCGGTGATTTTTTCCAGGGCTTCGCGTGGGGCATGCAGCATGACGTATTTGCATTCCGCCGCCTGCATGACGCCTTCAAGGCGCGCCAGCAGGCGGTCGAGCAATTTCTGCTTGGCATCGGAGATGTTGTTGACCCGGCCATACAGCGCCGCCTGGCTTTCAAACAGAACTTCGAGTTCGCGCAAGTGGTTGGCCCGGAGTGTCGAGCCGGTGGACACGAGGTCTGAAATGGCGTCAGCAGTACCCAGGCCGGGCGCTATTTCAACCGACCCCGACAGTTCGACGATACGGGTGCTTATCCCCCGCATTTTCAGCAGGTGCCGGGTCAGTTCGGGATAGCTGGTGGCGATTCTCTTTCCCTCCAGCGCACTGACACCCGGAATGTCGCTGTTTTCCGGGATGGCGACTGAAAGCCTGCAGTGACCGAACGGCAGCCTTCGAAGGCACAACAGTTCGCTTTCGCTATTCCGCTCCAGCATGACTTCACGAGCGATATTTTCCCCTACGATGCCCAGTTCGCAGACTCCGTCGAGCAGCATGCGGGGTATATCGTCATCCCGGACCAGCAGGACATCCACCGGAAAATCACGCCCATACCAGAACAATTTGTCCTTGCTGCGCGCAAAACTCAGGCCGCAGCTTTTCAGGACTTCCAGAGATTTTTCTGACAGGCGACCGGATTTCTGCACGGCAACTCTTAATCGACTCATGATGGTTTTTTCTCCAGGCGGTCCAATACGGTTCGGTATCCGCCCGTGCCGTGTTCCATGTAACGTGCCACGCGGCCGATAGTGGTCACACTGACCTCGGTCATTTTCCTGATATCACGATAGGACAGGCCCTGGTTGACCAACTGGGCAACCCGCCAGCGGTCCACCATGGCTTCGACTTCCGCCGGGGTGCACAGGTCCTCCAGAAACTGTTGGACCTCCTGTGATGTTTCCAGCGAAAGCAACGCCTCGGAGAGCGACCGGGCGGCTGATTTCAACTCGCTTTTCTGTGACTGATCGTGTTGTTTCATCGTTGTTCTAGTGTATTAATGTGTTAATACATTGGTATGGTACTGTAAACTTCAGGCACAATCAAACTTTGTGCGCGGTTTAAACCCTTCCTGCGGCGGCAGCATCCAATATGACGTAACCCATTTATGTTCGATTCTGAAGGGAGTGAAAATCATGAAGGCAGTTGCATTTGCGAGCATTGCGCTGTTGTTTGTTTCGGCGGCTGTCAACGCGTCGGTAACCGAGACCGAGGAAATGACTTTGGATGTGAATGCCGACGGGCGTATCAGCCTGGAAAACATCAACGGCGATATCCGCATCACCGGAGGTTCCGGCGACACGGTTCACCTGGTGGCCACCAGGAAGGCCGGCAGCCAGGAGTACCTGGATGATCTGAAAGTAGTCGTCGATGCGGATAAAGACTATATCCGGATTGAAACCAGGCACCCCAAAAGTGATCACCAATGGTTCAAATGGGGTAATGACAGCAGCGGCAGTGTTTCCTACGTGCTTGAAGTGCCCGCCACGGTCAACCTGGACACGATCTCAACCGTCAACGGAGACGTGGAGATCGCTGCGGTCCAGGGAAAGGTCAAGGCTGAGACGGTCAATGGTTCACTGGAAGCGCTTGGACTCGAAGGCGACGTCAATCTGGAAACGGTCAATGGCAGCATCCAGGCCGAGTTCGACCACATGGGTGCCGGCCAGAGGGTTTCAGCTGATGCGGTGAACGGCAAGATCACACTGGTTCTGCCCGCAAACGCCAGCGCACGGGTCGAAGCTGAAACGGTCAATGGCAGCATCAACGCGGATGATTTTGGACTGGAGCCGGAGAAGGGCTTTGTCGGCCGCGATCTTTCCGGTGAAATTGGTGGCGGCGATGCGCGAATTTCCCTGGATACCGTCAATGGTTCGATAAAGATCATGAAGAAATAGCGGGCTCAATTTTACCCACAGGAAAAACCCGGTCATACGGCCGGGTTTTTTTATGCCGTTTCCTGATATATCATTGGCTGTTCAACCCACCCAGACGGAACCAGAATGGCGACACCTGCCCGGAGCCTTGCCGACCAGGCATATGAGTTACTGGAGGGAAAGCTGGTGACCCTCGACCTGCCTCCGGGGGCGCAGGTTTCCGAAGGGCAACTGATTGACATGACCGGTCTGGGCCGGACACCGGTGCGCGAAGCTATCCAGAGGCTGGCGCAACAGGATATGTTCATCGTTTTACCCCGCAAGGGACTGGTCGTCACCCCGGTCAGCCGCGCTAACATGTTACATATACTTGAAGCGAGAAAGCCCATTGAGCGGGTGATCATCTACCGCGCATCGTTGAACGCGAAAGACGATCAACGCAGCGAAATTGCCGCCATCGCCAGGAAGCTGACGTTTTCACATGAGAATTTTCTCGATTTCCTCAAGCTGGACCAGGAATTGAACAGTATGCTCGATGAGTGCGCAGCCAATCCCTTTGCCACCGCTGCAGTGACTCCTTTGAGAAGCCATTGCCGCCGTTTCTTTTACGGCAATAGCAGCCAGATGCAATTGTCCGAGGCGATCACGGCCATTTCGACGATGGCCCGGCTGATAGCACGGCGCGACTATGTAAGCGCCCAGAAAGCATCCGATGCAGTCATGGCCGTGCTGGAACGCTGTGTAGCCAGCGTGGGGCGCTGAGTGATCATGGCGAAGCGGACGACTTTTCACTGCATCGATGCCCACACCTGCGGCAACCCTGTCCGCCTGGTCTATAGCGGCGGGCCGGAGCTGGAAGGCGAGAGCATGCTTGACCGCCAGCAACATTTTATTTCCGAATTTGACTGGATTCGAACCTCGCTGATGTTCGAGCCCCGCGGGCACTCGATGATGTCGGGCAGCATTCTTTATCCGAGCCGGCGCGACGACTGCGACATCGGCGTGCTGTTCATCGAAACTTCCGGCTGCCTGCCCATGTGCGGCCACGGAACCATAGGAACGGTGACCATAGCAATCGAGAACGGCCTGGTGACTCCACGGGTTCCGGGGCAACTCAACCTGGAAACCCCTGCCGGGAAAGTGACGGTTTCCTATGCCATGGAGGGCAGGAAAGTGAAGTCGGTGCGGCTGACCAACGTCCCCTCCTTTTTGCATTCCAGCGGGCTGAAAGTCGAGTGCCCCGAGCTTGGCGGAGATCTGAAATTCGACATCGCTTACGGTGGAAATTTCTACGCCATAGTTGAGCCCCAGGACATCTATGAAGACCTCTCGCGGCTGAGTGCGGCCGATATCCTGCGTCTCAGCCCCCTGATACGTTCAAGGATCAACCAGCGTTACACGTTTTCCCATCCGGATGACGACCGGCTGTCACATATGCGTCACGTCATGTGGGTGGGCAAACCGCTGAAGCCCGGTTCGAATGGCCGCAACGCGGTATTTTACGGCGAGTCCGCGATTGACCGCTCACCCTGCGGCACCGGAACGTCATCGCGCCTGGCCCAACTTGCCGCGCGCGGTGAGCTTTCGGTCGGCGACGAGTTTATCCATGAAAGTTACATTGGCAGCCAGTTCAACGGACGGGTAGAGGCGGCCACACAGGTGGGTCCGTTCCCGGCCATCATTCCCAGCGTCGAGGGCTGGGCGCGCGTTTACGGGCACAACGTGATCACGGTAGACCCGGATGACGACCCGTTCTGGGCGGGCTTTGTGGTCACCTGACGGGACCCTGACACTGAGGATCAGCGAGATGAAAAATTCTTGGAATCCCGGAATATCCGGATACGCTGCAACGCGTTTGCTTCTGCTTGGGCTATGGTTGCTGGCCAATGCCGGCGCGGTGCTGGCTGCCGGCGACAGTGAACGTTTCAAAGAGATTTATGAAAAGGAGTGGGCGTTCAGGCTGCAGGAGTTTCCCCTGTTGGCCTCGGAGGTGGGGGTGGACGCGTATGCCGACCAACTGGGTGATGTCAGTGAAGAGGCCCAGTTGAGGAGGTATGAATACTGGAAAGGAGTCCGGACCGGGCTTGATGAGATTTCCTGTGAGCGCCTCGATCGCGAAGACTGTATCAACTACCGTATCTACGTCAAACAGATCGATAACTTCCTCGCCGACTACGAAACCAGGTCGTACCTGATCCCGTTCAACAGCGATTCGGGTTTTTACATGTCGTTGGCGATGCTGCCGCAGGACACCGATTTCTCCAGCCAGGACGATTATCGAAACTACCTGGGCCGCTTGCACCAGTTGCCGCGCTTGATGGACCAGTACATCGTTTTGATGCGCGAAGGGCTGGAACTTGGAATCACCCAGCCCAGGGTCATCCTGGATGGGCGTGACGGACCGATCAAGGCGCAACTGGTTGAAAGCGCGGACCAAAGCCCGTTTTTTACCCCGTTCCAGTCGATCCCCGAATCTGTTGCCGGCGGCGAGAAAGCGGAATTGCTGGCTACGGCCGACCAGGTCATTGCCGGTGAAGTGATTCCGGCCTATCAGCGCCTTTATGATTTTTTCCAGGAGGAATATATCCCGGGCGCGCGCGAAACCCTGGGCGCCAGCGAATTGCCCAATGGCGAGCGCTTTTACCAGGCCCAGATACAGCTATACGTGACGCTGGATATGACTCCGGATGAAATTCACCAGATAGGTCTGCAGCAGGTCGCCAGGATTCGCGGGGAGATGCAGGCGATCATCGATGAATTGGGTTTCGAGGGTGATTTCGCGGCATTCCTGCAGTTTCTGCGCACCGATCCGCAGTTTTACGCCAGGACGCCCAAGGAGTTGCTGGCCTTTGCCTCTTATTACGCGAAGAAAATCGACGGGCGGCTGCCGATGTTGTTCGGGCACCTTCCGCGTCAACCCTACGGCGTGGCGCCTGTTCCGGACGATATCGCGCCGTTTTACACCACCGGACGCGCCGTGGGCGCCCCGCTCGACGCGCTCCGTGGCGCGTATTACTGGGTCAATACCTATGACCTGCCGAGCCGGCCCCTGTACGCGATCCCGGCGCTGACGCTGCATGAAGGCGCACCGGGCCACAGCACACAAATCTCACTTTCGAAGGAACTGACGGATCAACCACCGTTCCGGCGCTATGACTACATTTCCGCGTTTGGCGAGGGTTGGGGCCTGTACTCTGAGAAACTGGGCCTTGAAATGGACATTTACGAAACACCGTATGAACAGTTTGGCAGGCTCACTTACGAGATGTGGCGGGCCTGCAGGCTGGTCATCGATACCGGTATCCATTCAAAACAATGGACCCGCCAGCAGGCGCTGGATTTCCTCGCTTCCAACACGGCGCTGTCCATGCACGAGGTGACCACCGAGGTTGACCGCTATATCTCGTGGCCGGCCCAGGCATTGAGCTACAAGCTGGGCGAATACACCATTTTGCAGCTTCGGGCACGAGCCGAGCAGGATCTCGGTGACGCGTTTGACGTCCGGGCCTTCCATGACTTCATTCTTTCCTTGGGTTCCGTGCCGCTGGACGTGCTCAGCGAAGAAACCCATCTCTGGATTGCAGACCAACAATCAAAGGAATAAAACACTCTGATGAATATCGAAAACAAAAAAGTCGTTTCATTTCACTACACGCTGAAAAATGGACAGGGTGAACAGATCGAATCGTCACGCGACCGTGACCCGATGGTTTACCTGCACGGTTTGGGAAGCATCATTCCCGGGCTGGAAAAAGCCATGGCCGGCAAAAAGGCGGGGGACAGCTTCGAAGTCAGTATCGAACCGGCGGAGGCCTACGGGGAGCGCAACGAGAACGGTATCCAGCGAATCCCGGCGAAACATTTCAAACACGCCGAACGCCTGCAGGTCGGACAACCCGTCATGCTGCAGACCCAGCAGGGCCAGGTCCAGGTAACGGTCGTCAAGGTCGGCCGCTTCAACATTGATGTGGACCGGAACCACCCGCTGGCCGGGCAGACGTTGACGTTCGACGTTGAAGTAACCGATGTCCGGGAGGCGACGGCAGAAGAACTTGAACACGGACATGCGCACGGTCCCGGCGGGGCTCACCACTAGAGGCCTGTAACAGCCAAATCGAAAGCATCTCACTCGGCCTGCTGGCGCCTGGCTTGGTCTTCACTCGGCCGATAGCTATGGCTATCAACCTCGTTCCAGACCGGCGTCAGCCACCACCATTCCTTCGCGATCCCTCTTCCGCTTTAGCTGTTACAGGCCTCTGGAGAACCCCGGTTGAGCTGACTCGTCTAGGCTTTCCGGGCGATGGTTTTCAGCTCGTCCATGTTCATGATACGGACTTGTTTGCGGTCGACTTTTACGACGCCGGCTTTCTGGAAACGCGCCAGCACCCGGCTGACCGTTTCAGTCGCCAGCCTCAGGTAGCTCGCTATATCGCGGCGTGACATGGCCAGGATGAATTCCTTGTCGGAGTATCCACGCCGGGTGAAGCGATCGGATAGTGACAGCAGGAACATCGCGATCCGTTCGTCTGCGCTCAGGTCGCCGGCGATGGTTTCAAGTTCACTGATCCTCTGGCTCATCACGCGAAACAGTTCTGACTGCAATTCGGGCATATGCCGCGCCATGTTGGTCACGGTATCGAACGTCAGGCCGCATACGGCGCTGGTGTCGAGCGCAACCACGTTGGCGACGTGTTTACATGAATGAATGGCGTCAAGTCCGATAATCTCGCCGGGGAGGTGGAATCCCAACACCTGTTCCTGGCCTTCATGGTCGATGACATAACTCTTGAAGCAGCCGGTGCGCACCGAGGCTACCGAGCGGAATTCATCTCCGGCCCGGAACAGGTGTTCGCCGGGCTGAATGGGGCGGGATCGATGCACGATCTGCTCGAAACGTTCGGTTTCGTCTGGAGTGAGGCCCCGTGGCAGGCACAACTCTCCGAGCGCACATCTGCTGCACGCGACCTGTGACCGTGAGGGCTCCCTGCGGTAATCTCTGATGTTGGCGACCCTTAAGGAACTTTCCATGATGTACTCTCCAATAATTAGTTCTTTTAAATGCATTATATGGCGCAGGCACAACCCTACGCATGCGTAGAACTACTTATTCCGAGATCCGTCCGGAAGCTGTTTTTTAAAATACGTAGGGCACTATTTGCGGCTTTTCCGTCGGAAATGCGCTCCGCGCCTGATTAATCAGGGGTTCCTCAAATAACGCGCGAAAATTTGGGTTGGGATTCAGGCGCCTGGAGATACTCGTCGAAAATCATCGCGACGGCCCTCAGCAACAACCTTCCTTCGGGTGTCGCCCTGAATTCGTCATCGCCCACTACGATAAGTCCATCTTCTTCCAGTTTTTGCAGACTCCCCAGTTCGAGCGCGAAATGGTCGTGGAAATCGATCGCGTAGTTCGATTCAAACTCGGCGAACTGAACCTCTCCATGACACATGATGGATTCGATAATGCTGCGGCGAAGCCGGTCTTCAGTGGTCAATTTGACGCCTCGCCAGATCGGAAGCTGCCCTTCGCTGACCACCGATTGCCAGGTGGGAATGTCCTTGATGTTCTGGGCATAGCAGTCACCCACTTTTCCAATGGCGCTGACGCCCAGGCCTACGAGGTCGCATTCACGGCGCGTCGAATACCCCTGGAAATTACGTTGCAGGCCGCCCTGGCGCTGGGCGATCGTCAATTCATCGTCCGGCAACGCGAAGTGATCCATGCCAATGTAGACGTATCCGGCGTCGGTCAGCCTTTCGATGGTCAGTTCCATCAGTTTGAGCTTGGTCTCCGGCGGTGGTATGTCTTTCGAGTCGATCATGCGTTGCGCGCGGAAGATGTGCGGCAGGTGGGCATAATTGTAGACCGCCAAACGGTTGGGTTTGGCGCTGACTACGGTATCAATGGTCTTACCAAAGCTCTCCGCCGTTTGCAGCGGGAGACCGTAGATCAGGTCAACTGAAACCGAGTTGAAGCCCAGCCGTCTCGACTCTTCTATCATCGCCAGCGAGGCTTCCGGGTCCTGGATGCGGTTGACCGCCTGCTGAACTTTGGGATCAATATCCTGTACGCCCAGGCTGATGCGGTTAAACCCCATGCCCGCCAGCTGGGCGAGTCTTTCATAGGCCATGGTCCGGGGATCCACCTCGATGGAAAATTCCCGGCTGTCGTCATCGCTCAGTGAATAATGCTCCCCGAGGCAGGCAACCAGGCGGGCCAGCTGCTGGTCATCATGGAAAGTGGGGGTGCCTCCGCCAAAGTGCAGCTGAACCACTTCGCGGTCGTGGTCAAACAGTGTTCCCTGTAACTCGATTTCCCGCTCCAGCAGCTCCAGGTACTGGTCACCCTGGCCCTGGTGCCGGGTTACTTTCTTCATGCACCCGCAGTAATAGCAAAGCGACTTGCAAAAGGGCAGGTGCACATAAAGGGAAAGCGGTTTGGGGATCAGTTCGCTGTTGCTGGTTGCGGTGAACCGCCGGTATGCCTCCGCATCGAAACCTTCCATGAACTGAACAGCGGTAGGATAGGACGTATAGCGTGGTCCGGCTATGTCGTACCGCTTGATCAATTCTGTGTTGAATTTGACTCGCTGTTCCATGGAAACTCTCTGATTCCTTCGTGTTATTGATCAAGCGTAAACCATGCCATTCCGTACAAAGTTGACCGGAGTCAAAAGCTTAGCCTTTGAACAGCACGCCTGCAAAAATAAATTCAAAATCCGGCAACAATTTTGCGGGATTTGGAAAAGTAAAACATGACTCAGGTCAATTACCGGCCAGTACACCCACCGTACACTTACTCCCGTCGACAAGCCGGAAGATTGGTTTTTCGAATACGATTGTGTGAAGACTCTCCAAGTCTCAAGAATTTAGGCCAGACTCCTGTCTGGCCTTTTTTTTGGCTCTACAGGATTCTTGCCGAAGTTGATCAGCCCCCGGTGTAAATGCATCCGGCGTTGCAGGTTTCCTGCACGACGACCCTGGAGAGACCGGGCAGTTCCGGGACCAGGCGATCCCAGATCCATCGCGCCAGGTTTTCGCTGGTAGGGTTTTCCAGCCCCTCTATTTCGTTCAGGTAATGGTGGTCAAGCTGGTCAAACAACGGTTGGAACGCCCGGCGCAAATCCGCGAAATCCATAACCCAGCCGGATTCCGGGCCGACCGGGCCGGAAACATGCACCTCGATTCGGAACGAATGCCCGTGCACGCGGGCGCACTTGTGTCCTTCGGGGACATTGGGCAAGCGGTGGGCTGCTTCAATTTGAAACACGCGAAAAACATCCATGGGCGGATTGTGCCGCCCACGAAGCATGTGCGCAACCAAACCGGCCTGACGCCCGATGGCTTCTCAGCCGGTCTTGAAACCCGTGCGTGAGTGGGAACCGTCACAAAACGGTTTGCTCGCCGATTGACCACAGCGGCACAGCGATCCGCGCATTTTCACGCATTCCTGGCCGAACTGGTTGTGCAGCCTGAGCCGGCCCCGGAAAGTTATCGGGCCATCCTTGATACAGGATAATGTGATTTTGCTCGGCCGCTGAGAAGCCGCGATTTCCGATGCTTCGGAAATCTTGCCGGGATTCAGAAATTCTTTTTCAAGGTGTGCGCTATTGCATACGGGCTTGGTTCCAGAGTTGCCGCAGCGGCACAGTGTCACGTGATTGGCATAGTGGACAGTCCCGTCTTCATTTACCAGGGTGATATTCCCGGTCACTTGCAGGGGACCCGCATTGGTCACCAGCGCCTCGTTCGGAACTTCGAGCAATCTGGGTGCGCTTTGGTTCTTCTGGCGTTCGGTAAACCAGCGATCCAGGGCTTTCGCGGTCGTAGACTGGGGGCGCGTTTGACTTGCCGGAGTTTCGATCGAGTCGGGCATATAGGCAACGAAAGCGTCGCCGGATTTCTGGTGGGCAGGTTTTGGATCCGGTTCGATCCGTGCTGCGGCGGATGCCGCCAATTTGGTAGTGTCATCCATGACGATGTTCTCCAGGAAATCCTTTTCCTGACTATACTGTAGCAGCAGTTTATATCAAGAGCGAGAAATTTTGTGCAAAAAATAATCAACTCGGTGGTTTTACTGGTTTTGATGGTGGTTTCTGCGCCGGTTTTCTGTGCTCCCGAAGCGGCGCCGGACCGGGACCGGGGAGAGGGGCCTTTCGATCGGCTGATATTGAGAGGGGTCATCGTGATCAACGGGGAAGGCGCCCCTCCCATCGGCCCGATGGATGTGGTCATTGAAGGCAATCGCATCGTTTCGATCGACAATGTCGGCTCTCCCGGCGTGCCGATTGAAGAGAGCGGGCGGCCTCCCGCGCGGGAGGGCGACCGCGTCATGGAACTGGAAGGCTATTACGTGATGCCGGGGTTTATCGACATGCACGCTCACTTCGGTGGCGATGACCAGGGCGTGCCTGCCGAATACGTGGCCAAGTTGTGGCTGGCGCACGGAGTTACCACCATTCGTGAGCCAGGCAGTTTCAATGGCCTGGCCTGGGTACGTGATCACCAGCTCCGCAGTGAAAACAACACCATCACAGCGCCCCGGATTGTTCCTTATGTCGGCTTTGGGCAGGGAGCGGACGGACCTTTCCTTGAACCGCAAGAAGCGCGCGCATGGGTGCGAAAAATTTCTCGCGACGGCGCCAGCGGCATCAAGTTCTTCGGGGCGCCGCCGGACATCATGGAGGCAGCGCTGGATGAGGCAAAGAAGCAGGGACTCGGTTCGGCCATGCACCATGCGCAGCTGGATGTGGTGCAGTGGAACGTGCTGGATTCAGCGCGGGCCGGTTTGACCAGCATGGAGCACTGGTACGGATTGCCCGAAGCCATGTTCGAAGACCAGGTCATCCAGGATTACCCTGCGGATTACAACTACAGCAACGAACAGGACCGGTTTGGCCAGGCTGGCCGGCTTTGGGCGCAAACAGCGCCCCCTGGGTCGGAGAAATGGAATGCGGTGCGGGATGAATTGATTGATCTGGATTTCACGCTGGACCCGACACTGACGATTTACGAGGCCAGCCGTGACCTGATGCGTGAAATGAATGCCGACTGGCAGCAGGATTACGCGCATCCGAACCTGTGGGCCTATTTTCAACCGTCCCGCAAGGCTCACGGTTCCTACTGGTTCGACTGGACAACCGGGGATGAAATTGCCTGGAAAGAGAATTACCGCCTGTGGATGCTGTTCCTCGACGATTACAAGAATCATGGTGGAAGGGTGACCCTGGGGTCGGATTCGGGTTTTATCTGGAAGCTTTACGGCTTCGGCTACATCCGGGAAATGGAACTGCTGCAGGAGGCCGGATTCAGCCCTCTGGAAGTCATGCGATCCGCCACCTTCCTGGGCGCCGAGGTGCTTGGAATGGACGAGCGGATCGGGTCGATCCGTCCCGGGAAAACTCGCGGACCTGGTGGTGACGGAATATAACCCGCTGGAGAATTTCAAAGTTCTTTACGGTACCGGGCATTTCCGCCTGAACGACAATAACGAACCGGTCCGGGTGGGCGGAGTCCGCTACACGATCAAGGACGGGATTGTCTACGATGCGCGGGAATTGTTGCAGGATGTGAGGGAAATCGTGATCGCGGCCAGGACAGCATCGGACACCGGTCCGGGGCCGGACCGGCTGCCTTATATTCCGAGTGACGCCATTTGAATTGGGGCGGAGCGTGATTCAATAGAACGTAGGAGCGATGCCATTCGCGAACGCACGACGGCACTACTCGAGCGCTTCTTCGCCTGCGGCGAAACCGCACTCGCTTCGTTGCCTGTGCTAATTCGCTCCTACTCGCCCATCAGGCCTTCAAGATCGGTCAGAACCTGCTGCGTATGCGTGTCGGGATCGACATCCTCGTAGTGCTTGACAATCACACCCTCGGGATTGACCAGGAAGGACTGGCGGCTGGCAATCTGCACCAGTTTCCAGTCCCGCAATACGCCATACGCCTTGGCGGTTTCCCCATCCTCATCGGCCAGGATGGTGAAAGGCAGCTTGTATTTTTCTGAGAATTCCTGGTGTGACCCGACGTCGTCGACGCTGATGCCGACCACTGAAGCGCCGATCGCCTTGAACGCGTAGATGTTGTCACGGAAATTGCAGGCTTCTGTCGTGCAGCCCGGCGTGTCGTCTTTAGGGTAGAAATAGATCGCCAGCCAGGAGCCGTGGTAGTCCTGCAGGTCGTGCCAGTCGCCGTTCTGATCCTGCAAATGGAATCCGGGCGCAGGACTGCCCTCTGCGGGTGGCCCGTCAGCCTGCAGGCTCGAGCCGGCAACTGTCACCGCTAGCAAAACCAGGAAAATCAAAAGGTTTTTCATAACAGCCTCCAGGGGCAATATTTCATGAACTGCTGAAAATCAGTTTAGGACGGTTGTAGAGGTTTGCCGCCATCGCCGCCAGCACCAGGCCGATCACCAGTGTGCTGAATACCGACAAGCCGTACCAGGCCAGTGTAACCGACTCGCCGCGGATGATCTCACCGATCAGCAGATTTTGCGAAAACAACGGGATGTTCATCATCCAGGTTTCCGCCTTGATCGGATTGGCCATGAAAATCAGGCTGGGGATCATCGGAATCAGAATCACCAGTCCCATGTAACTCTGGGCTTCACGGTAACTCTTGGCGAATGAAGCCAACAACGTCAAAAGCGCCGCAGCCAGGATCGCGACCGGTGAAATGATCAGCAGGATCTTCAGCAGGGTTGCCAGCCCCAGGGTCAGGTCCATGCCAAACGCGCCCACGGGCATATACGGCAGAACAATCCGGAATGAGACCAGGGTCAGCGCCAGCGATGCCATCGCAAAAACCATCGTCGTGATCATTTTGCCGGTCATGATTTGCCACCGGGGCACAGGGTTGATCAGCAGCGGTTCCAGGGACTTGCGTTCTTTCTCACCGGCCGTTGTGTCCATGGCCAGGTGGGTGGCGCCGGTAAAGGCTGTAATCATCAACACGTAGGGCAGAAAAATGACCGCCAGGATGGCGCGACTCTTGGCCGTGGACAAATCCACGTCCTTGATCATGATTGGCGAGGCCAGTTGCGGCGCCACTCCACGCAATTGCAGCCTGAGTGATCCAATCTGCTGTCCGTAGCCGTACAGCAGGCCCTTGACCCGGCGTATCGGTGCATTCGATTCCTGGCGGGAAGGGTCGGAAATCACTTCGACCGGCGCCGGCAGGCCCTCCGCCCACTTCTCCGGAAACTCGGGCAGAATCCGCAGCACCACGGGAACTTCCTGGCTGCGGACCATTTCTTCCGGGTTTTCCGGTTCGGGCTGGATCACGGCACCCTGCTGTTCAAGAAAGCGGATCAGGCTGGGAGCGTACTGGACACCAATGACCGGCAATTCAAGCGTTTTCTCCGCCCTTTCTTTTTCAGCGCTTTCCAGGAACCACATCATGCCGACAAAGAGCAGCGGAAACAGCAAGGGGCCGAGTAACAATGAATTGAACAGCGCCCGGCGGTCGCGGATGTTTTCCCGGACCTCCTTTTTGAAAACCGTGGTGAGTCCTTTCATGCCAGCAATCCTTCTTCTGAACCGATCAATTTGACAAACGCGTCTTCCAGCGAATCGCAACCCGCCCGTTCCAGCAGTTCTGCCGCCGTGCCGTCCGCGGCGACTTCGCCCTTGGCGATGATCACGATCCGGTCACACAGCGCGGCAACTTCCTGCATGATGTGGGTTGAAAGCACAACGGAGTGGCCTTCATCCCGCAGGCTGCGGATATAGTGCCGCAGGGCTCTCGTGCTCATCACGTCCAGGCCGTTGCTGGGTTCGTCCATCAGCACGGTTTGTGGTTCGTGTACCATGGCGCGCGCTATTGCCACTTTTACCCGCTGCCCCTGGGAAAACCCCTCGGTCCTGCGGTCGATGAATTCGCCCATGTCGAGCGTCCGGGTCAGGTTTTCAATCCGACCCCGGATGGCGTCTTTGTCCATGCCATGAAGTTCGCCGTAGTACGATATGTTTTCGCGTGCAGTCAGCCTCGAGTAAAGCCCGCGGCTGTCCGGGACAACACCCAGCGTCCGCTTGATTTCCATCGCGTCACGGGTCGGGTCGAGACCATCGATACGGATTTCGCCCTGATCCGGTGGCAGCAGGGAGTACAGCATGCGGAGCGTAGTCGTCTTGCCGGCCCCGTTCGGGCCCAACAAGCCGGTTATTTCTCCGTCCCTGGCTTCAAAGCTTACGCCCTTGACTGCTTTCACATCGCCGAAGGACTTGTACAGGTTCTTCACAACGATCATGGCGTCGGCCCCGTCAGCGAGATGAAATAAGGCGTCGCCTGCATGTTGACCATGCAGTCTGTTTCCAGGGCATCGGAGTTTCCCTCGATGATGAACTGGGAAACGATCTTGCCCATGCAGCCCCGCGTCACCGCGATATGGCCCTGGCCAGGGGCAACCAGGTGCCGGCTGTTCGGGAAATGCGCGGCCACCTGGTCAGCGTATTCCGGCGGCGTGACCGGATCCAGTTCGCCCGACAGGAGCAGCACGGGTACATCGGCGGTCACCGGCTCGTGGAAATTCGCGGGCACCGGGCCTTTCGGCCAGATCCCGCATTGTATACCGACGGCTTTTTCCATCATGTCACCCATCAGGGTGTTTTCCGACGATGGGTTCCGGGGAAACTGCGGGTAATCTTCCGCACACATCACGGAAAGCTCCATTCCCTGGGCAATGCTTTGCTGCAGTCCGGTGGTCGCAATAAGCATCTGGCTGGCCAGGCGGTCAAAGCGTTGCTCGACAGCGGCCTCGTGGATCAACAAGGGCAGCATGGCCTGGGTGTCTGAAGAGTAAGCCAGGAACCGCAACGAGGTAGACAGAACCTCGCGGTTGAAGGTCAGCGAGAAAGGCAGGCCGGTGGTCGGGTGAACAATGGTGACTTCCACCGGGTTTTCTTCCACGCTTTGAATGAGGCGAGTCAGTTTTCCCGCCGTACCGGGAAAGGCCTCGCCGCACAAGGGGTCTGCATCGCAGCCCTCCAGCACCCGATAAATGGCCTGGTCCAGCTTTTCCGCGTGCTCTGTTCCCAGCGCCAGCGTTTGCGGAACCACGCCATCCAGCACAACGGTGCGCACCCGGTCGGGAAACAGTCTCAGGTAGACCTGGGCGGCACGGGTGCCGTAAGAGCCGCCGTAGAGGTTCACTTTTTCATAGCCCAGGGCTTCGTCGTGCCGCATCGACATCACCCATGGCGATGGTGGTGGTGTAGAAACGGGGATCGCCCTCCAGGGAATCGAGGCATTCCCGGGTGGTGCCGGCAAGTTCATCCCAGTCCTGCGCCAGGGCTTTATCCAATTCCATCTCGGGGCACTTCAACGGGTTGGACTGACCGGTCCCGCGTTGATCGACCAGCAGGATGTCGCGGCTTTCATTCACTTTTTTAAGTGCGCCGGCGATGATCGGCCAGCTCTCCGTCGCGGACTGTCCGGGGCCGCCGGCGAAAAATACCAGCGGGTCCGGTTCCGCCACTCGCCCGTTGGCGGGCACACGCGCGACCCTCACCTTGATCTGGCGCCCTTCCGGTTCGTCCGGGTTTTCCGCGGCAACCAGCCAGCCGCATTCACCGACGACAGACAGCGGAGTCCCGGGCACAACCAGTTCACAGGTTTCCAGTTCCAGCCCCGACGCATCCTCTCCGGGCCCGGCAAATACGTTCACCACAGCCAGCGACAGACAGCCGCCAAGCAGGGTGATAACACTCAATTGCTTGAAAAACATAAGGATCATTTTTAGCGAGATAAGTCAGCGCAACAGGTTAGGACGAATGCCGGGTAGTGTCCATAGCTGAATGGTCATTGAATTCACCCGGCTTCTCCACCACACTTGAATCTGTTAGCAATGGCAAGTGATCCCGACCCCATGTATGCGCTTGAAATCAATAATCTGAGAAAAACCTACAAGAACGGGGTAGAAGCCCTGAAAGGCGTTTCACTGACGGTCGAGGAGGGGGATTTCTTCGCCTTGCTCGGGCCCAACGGTGCTGGCAAGTCTACACTGATTGGCATCATTTCATCACTGGTCAACACGACCAGTGGCGAGACGCTCGTTTTCGGCACCAGCGTTCAGAAGGAGCGCTCGAAAGCCATGTCCTATATTGGACTCGTGCCCCAGGAACTGAATTTCAACCAATTCGAAAAACCCATGGAAATCGTGGTCAATCAGGCAGGTTTCTACGGTATTCCGCGCAAAATAGCCCTGGAGCGCGCCGAAAAATACCTGAAACAGCTGGATCTGTGGGACAAGGCGGAAAAGACGTCACGCACGCTGTCCGGCGGCATGAAACGCCGGCTGATGATTGCCCGGGCCATGGTCAACGAGCCCCGGCTGCTGATTCTGGACGAGCCGACTGCCGGCGTTGACATCGAGATCCGCCGTTCGATGTGGGAGTTCGTAAAAGAAATCAATCACAACGGCACGACGGTAATCCTGACCACGCATTACCTGGAGGAAGCGGAAAGCCTGTGCCGCAACATCGCCATTATCGATCATGGTGAAATCATCAAGAACACGGACATGAAGTCCTTGCTGGCGACACTCGATGTTGAAACTTTTGTGCTCGACTTACGCGAATCCATCGATCACTGCCCGTCGGTGGAAGGCATGGTGATCGCCCGTCTCGACGACAGGACCCTGGAAGCCTCGTTACCAAAGCAGAAATCCCTCAACACCCTGTTTTCGGAGTTGGAGCGCCAGGGTATTCACGTGCTGAGTATGCGTAACAAGGCCAACCGGCTGGAAGAGCTGTTCATGGCGCTGGTGGACACGGGCCAGTCACGGGGAGGAAAAGCGGCATGAGCAATAACCCGCTTTGGGTCGGTTATCAAACCATCGTCCGCAAGGAAATCACGCGAATTTTGCGGATCTGGGGCCAGACTATTGTTCCCCCTGCGATCACGATGACGCTTTACTTCATCATTTTCGGACAGTTGATCGGGCGCCGGATCGGCGAGATGGAAGGGTTCACGTACATGCAGTACATTGTGCCGGGCCTGATCATCATGTCAGTGATCACCAATTCCTACGGCAACATGGTTTCATCTTTTTTCGGCGCCAAATTCGGTAAACACATCGAGGAATTACTGATTTCACCGCTGCCCAACTGGGTGATCCTGGCGGGCTACGTCAGCGGGGCGCTGACCCGTGGCCTGATGGTCGGCGGAGTCGTCATGGCCGTTTCACTGTTCTTCACTCCGATGGAAATACGACACCCGCTGGTCATGTTATCCATTGTGCTCCTGACCGCGGTCGTTTTTGCACTGGCCGGCATGATCAACGCCATATTCGCGCAGAAATTCGATGATATCGCCATCATTCCCACGTTTGTGCTGGCGCCGTTGACTTACCTGGGAGGCGTTTTCTACTCGATCTCGCTTCTGCCGCCGTTCTGGCAGAAAGTTTCGGTGGTCAATCCGATACTCTACATGGTCAACGGGTTTCGGTACGGGATGCTCGGGGTGTCCGATGTCAGCCTGTTTCAGACCTATGGCGTCATCCTGGTTGCCGGCGTGATTCTGTTTACCTGGTGCCTTATTCTGCTCCACCGGGGAACCGGATTGAGAACCTGAGGTCTACCAGGCGCCGGTTAAGCCTTTTTTAGGTGCGTAAAAGCCGGTGTTCCTTTAAACTGACTCCTTGACAGGTTGACCCTTCAACCTCTTTTACAGGTACCCAAATGTCACAATCAATGCAGGGGCGGGCAAATGATAATGCCCCGATCAACTGGGCCGTTACAGCGGTTCTCGGCCTGACTTTTCTCGTAGCCGTCACCGTCGTGCCCTGGTATGGCATCGTGCACGGATTCAGCGGCTGGGCATGGGCATTTTTCGCAATTTTCATTGTTCTTAACGGCATAGGGATCGGCAGCGGTTATCACCGCCTGTGGTCTCACCGGACGTATGACGCCCACCCCATCCTGAAATGGTTTCTGGCCATAGTGGGCGGCATGTCGCTTCAGAACAGCATCATTGTCTGGTCTGCACGGCACCGCATTCATCACCGTGAAGTCGATGACAATGACAAGGATCCATACTCCATCGGGCGCGGATTCTGGTTTGCACACATCGGCTGGATGTTGAGGGACTATCCCAGCGGCGCAGTCGACTACAGCGTCGTTCGTGATCTCGAGAACGACCCGGTGGCTGCCTGGCAGCATCGTTGGTACTGGACCCTGGTATGGGCAACCAACCTGGCGCTGCCGCTGTTACTGGGCTGGATGACGGGTGACATGCTCGGGATGTTCCTGCTGGTCGGCATTGCGCGACTGGTTGTTACCCATCACGTGACCTTTTTCATCAACTCGCTGGCCCACATGTGGGGCCGCCAGCCTTACACGGATGAAAATTCGGCCCGCGACCAGCATTTTCTTGCGTTGATCACGTACGGCGAGGGCTACCACAATTATCATCACCTGTTCCAGAGCGACTACCGCTGTGGAATCCGCTGGTGGCACCTGGACATCAATAAGTGGTTCATTTCCACCTGCGCCCTGCTGGGCCTGGTGAAAAACCGCAAGAGGGCGCCGGCTTTCAAGGTGATGCGCGCCAGGCTGAACATGGAATTCAAGGCGGCCCGGGAAAAGCTCGAACGGGAAGGCGTCAGTCCGCGCTGGCGGAAACAGCTGGAAACCGAGTATGCCCAGTTTGTCGACACCATCAAGGAATGGCAGCAGTTGCAGATGGAACGTGTTCAGGTGCAGATGGACCGGGTACAGGCGGGCAAGCAAAAGCTTGCGGAACGCATCGAGACCGAGACAGCGTCGTTCACCGCCCGCTACCGCGAATTGGAAATCAGCCTGAAAATGCAGCACAAGCGCCTGGCGTTGCTTACTGCCCAGGTCATGTAACGTAGGAGCGACCCACGGTCGCGAATGAGGGAGCCGGTTTAGCTGTAGGAGCGGATTGCAGGCGATGAAGACGGGACGGTTTGCCGCGGCAAAAAAGTCCTGTAGGAATGCGGTCATGCGCCGCGAATGTGCCAGAGCCGCAGATACTCAAGTACCGGCTTCTTCGGCTCAATGGTCCCTGCGGGACTCCCCTCGCGCAGCAAAAATCCTGACGGGCCGGCCTTACAGCACTTAGCCCAGGCTACCCTCTCGACCGCTTCGCGGTCTCACCTTGTCCTGTGCTGGGCGGCCTCGATCGGGCCTCCCGCCCGATCGTCCCTGGATTTTCGCTGCACTCGGCATTTCGAGGCGAAGCCGATACTCGAGCATCTGCTGCTTTGACGCCACGAGCGAGACTTCTGCCCAAGGGCAACCGGCAGACGGGGTGTTTCCCAGTGACCTGCACATTCGCGGACGCACGACGGCATTCCAACAGGACTTCTTTGCCTGCGGCGAAAACGTCCTGTCTTCATCGCCTGTGCTAATCCGCTCCTACAGTTCAGATTCGGAAGAATCTCCGTGCGTTTTCAGTGGTTTGTGCAGCCAGGACCGCAGGATCTTCATCGCGTGCCTCGGCCACGGTATTCAGAATCCAGGGCAGCCAGCGGGGTTCATTGCGGTGGCTCTTCACGCGTGGCCGCAGGTTTCTCGGCTTGAGGTAGGGCGAGTCCGTTTCGATCATCAGGCGGTTCGCGGGGATCTCTTTCAGGAAGTCCAGCATGTGGGTGCCGCGACGTTCGTCACAGATCCAGCCGGTGATACCGATATGGCAATCCAGGTCGAGGTAGTCGTGCAGTTCTTCGCGGCTCCCGGTAAAGCAGTGCACGACCACGTCGCTCAAGCCGGTCTCGAACCTCCCGCAGGATCGCGTGGAAGTCGTGGTGCGCGTCCCGCATATGCAGAAACAACGGCAGGCCGCTTTCCATCCCGATGTTCAGCTGCCTCTGAAAAACCTCGCATTGGACGTCGCGGGGTGAAAGATCACGAAAATAGTCGAGGCCGGTTTCACCAACGGCCACCACTTCAGCCTCGGTGCTGAGTTGCTTCAGCAGGGCCTCGGTTTCGTCGTCAAATCCCGATGCCAGGTGGGGGTGAACGCCAGCCGTCGCGAAAAGCTCGCCCGGGTGCTGCCGGGCCAACTGAAGGGCGGTCCTGCTGCCTTCCTTGCTTGCGCCGGTGACTACCATCTGGACAACTCCAGCTTCGCGCGCCCGGGCCAGCACGTCCTCCCGGTCGCTGTCGAAGGAGTCATGTGCCAGGTTGCAGCCTATGTCGATCAGTTCCATGGCGCGCATTCTATCGGATTTTGGCGCCGGAACCATGGGGTACTTGCCTTCCTGTCCGAAGTGGTCAGAATATCGTGATGACTGTTCAGTGGAATGCTTACTGGCGCTTGATGCGCTTTGACAAGCCCATCGGCATACTGTTGCTGTTGTGGCCGACCTGGTGGGCCTTGCTGCTTGCCGGCGGAGGCTTGCCCGGTTTCCGGAACGTGATGGTCTTTACCTGCGGGGTCGTCCTGATGCGCGCGGCGGGTTGCGTGATGAACGACATCGCCGACCGTAACTTCGATCCGCACGTGGAAAGAACCCGTCAACGGCCGCTGGCGTCGGGTGAAATCAGCCTCAAACAGGCCGTTGGATTGTTCCTGGTCCTGATGATGCTGGCATTTCTGCTGGTGCTTCTGACCAACGGCTTGACCATCAAGCTGGCGTTTGTCGGCGCGGCCCTGGCGGCGTCTTATCCTTTTTTCAAGCGATTCACGCACCTGCCCCAGGTGGTGTTGGGAATAGCATTCGGCTGGGGAATTCCAATGGCGTTCGCGGCTGAAAATGCGTCGGTGCCTCTGCTTGCCTGGGGCCTGTTGGCCATCAACACCATATGGTCGGTGATTTATGACACCCTTTACGCCATGGTGGATCGTGACGACGACCTCGCAGTGGGCATCAAGTCCACGGCCATCCTGTTCGGCCGGTTTGACATCCTGATCACCGGTCTGCTGATGCTTTTCATGGTCATCCTGCTGACCGCCGTCGGGAAATGGTTTGGGCTGAACTGGCCATGGTTCGTGGCGACACTCCTGGTGGCCGGGCTTTTTGGCCGGCAGCTGGTCAGCATCCGGAATCGCGACCGGAGCGCCTGCTTCAGGGCATTTCTGGCCAATAATTGGGTTGGTTTTGCTTTGTTCCTCGGCGTACTCGGTCATTTCGCCGTTTCCGGAGTCTATTAAGGAACCTCAAGAGGTTCTTTAGCCGGGTTCCATGGTCCTGGCGGTAACCCACACGGAAACGGTGCCTGCTCCCGCTTTTTTCAATGTCCTGGCGCATTCGGCCAGGGTTGCGCCGGTCGTCATGACATCATCGACCAGGGCCACGTGTTCGAATGAAGTTCGCCTGTCCCCGGGGATGCTGCAGGCAAAAGCCCCCTTGATGTTCTTTTTTCGGGTCAGGGCATCAAGCCCGGAATGGGCACGGGTGCGGCGCTGACGCCGCAATATCGATCCGTAAACCGGCAGTTCCAGTGCTTTTCCAACCTGCCGCGCGAGCAAATCCGCCTGGTTGAAAGCCCGGGAGATATGTCGCAACCGGTGCAGCGGCACCGGCACGATACAGCCGGGTAACATGCCGCGACGGCACTGGATGGCCCGGATCAATTCGCCGGAGAGAACCTGGCCGCTGGCAAGGCTTCGGCCAAACTTGAAACGGCAGACCAATTGATCGACCGGAAACCGGTAGGCCAGCGCTGTAATGGCGAAATCCCAGGGCGGTGGCTTGCGCAGGCAGTGGCCACAAAACCGGTCAGCGTCGTGGGACAAGGGCAAACCGCATTGCAGGCAGCTGCGGCCGACTCGGGGCAGTTCCCCGGCGCATTCCCGGCAAAGATTGGAAGTTCCGCTGCCGCAGCCGCACATCAGGCAATGCCGCGGCAGAAGACCATTCAGTATTACCTGGGGCCAACTCTTAACCGCTGCCCCGATTTTCGCGAGGTGTCGTGTTGTCATTTCGTTTCCACGATACAAAAATAGCTGAATCACAGTGCCGTGAAAGCAGGAAACCCGTGCGATAATCTGTAGGAAATCCACTTTTCCGGAGTCTTTTTTGTCGAACCTGACCGCCATACGTGACACTTTTGAGCAGGTTGCGGACCAATACGATAAGCATGCCGCGCTGGAGCAGGAGGTAAGCCGGCGCCTGCTGGAAAAAGTCGCGTTCAGGCGGGTCTTGCCCGCGACAATCCTTGACCTCGGCTGCGGCACCGGTTTTGGAGCCGCAAAACTCAAGCAGGAATTCCGTAAAGCGCAGGTGATCGGCCTGGATACATCGATGGCCATGTTGTCCCGGCTGCGCGACCGTTCAGGCATGCTGAAGCCCTTGAAAGGCGTGTGCGGGGATATCGGGGCGCTGCCGTTCGCTGGCGCGTCGGCCGATATGCTGTTTGCCAGCCTGTCCGGTTGCTGGTGCCCGGATCCGATGGCGATGTTTTCCGAATTCCGCCGGGTTCTCCGGCCGGACGGTATGCTTTTATTCAGTACTTTCGGGCCGGGATTGATGAAAGAACTCAGGATTGCCTGGTCAGGCGTGGATGCCGAGGTGGAATTGCCTGAATTTCCGGACCTGCTGGAAATCGGGAACGCCCTGGTTGCAGCAGGATTCAGGGAGCCGGTGATGGATATGGAGGTCATCACCCTCAGTTATCCGGACCTCAACGCGATGTTCCTGGAACTGGAAGCCACCGGGACTTTCCGGCTGGTACAGGGCTGGGATCGCCGGCATGGAGCCGGGCCTGAACTGGGACAGGCATTTGGCCCCTTGATGCAAGAGGGCAGGTATCCGCTCAGTTTCGAGATCATCTACGGGGTTGCTTTCGGACCCCGGGAAGGCCAGCCGATGAAAACGCCCGCCGGAGACGTGGTGACTTTCTCGGTGGACGCCCTTCGGCGGAGCCGTAAAGTCCGATAAAGTCCCGTAAGCGAGACTTTGCCAGAAACCGGTCGGCTGGGCTATGATGCATTAAAGGGCAAAAGTAAGTACCAATAAATTCAGGAATCGATCAAACCGGATATGCCGTCCCCCCTTACGGCGTGTTCGGTTCGAGACCGGTGTTCCCCTTGCACCGTTCTCACGAAAGGGCCGGCTGACCCCTTGCCGGCCCTTTCACCTTTTTAGAGAACCCCTTTTTAACTCAACACCGGCGTGACGGAATGTTTGCGGGATGCTTCCTGACGGGGTTTCCTAAGGCAGGTGCGGTCGCGCCAGGTAGTCTCGTGATTGCATCTCGATCAGGCGGCTGACGGTTCTCTGGAACTCAAACTCGAGCTTTTGGCCTGAGTAAAGCTCGCGGATCGGCGCGTCAGCCGAAATCAGCAGCTTCACGTTCCGGTCATAGAACTCGTCCACCAGGTTGACGAATCGCCGCGCGGCATTGGAATCGTGCGGCCCGAGTCGCGGCATGTTACTCAACACGACCGTGTTGAAGGCACGTGCGATCTCGATGAAATCAATACTGCCACGGGGTTTGCCACACAGTTCATTGAATTCGAACCAGACGATGCCGTCGCCACGCCTGCGGGCATGAAAATTGCGGCCGTTGATGTCGAGGTCACGGCTGAGTTCGCAGTCGGCAGTCATCCGGTTGAAACTCTCTGTCAGCACGCGATCGGCCGATTCATCCAGCGGAAAATGAAATATTTCCGATTGTTCCAGTATCCTCAGCCGGAAATCCGTGTCGCCGGACAGTTCGATCACCCGGGTATTATTTTTGATCAATTCGATGGCCGGCAGGAATTTTGCCCTCTGTAAACCGTCCGCGTACAAACCATCCGGCGCGATGTTCGAAGTCGTCACCAGCGTGACACCGTTGTGAAACAGGCCTTCAAGCAAACCGCCGAGCAACATCGCATCGGCAATATCGGAGACAAAAAACTCATCCAGGCAAAGAATGCTGCATTTTTTCGCCCAGTCGGCTGCGATGCGGGGCAGCGGATCACGAACCTGTCCCAGTTCTGCGAGGCTGCGGTGAACCCGCTGCATGAACCGGTGAAAGTGAACCCGCTGTTTCTGTTCAACCGGCAGGTGCTCAAAAAACAGGTCCATCAACCAGGTTTTGCCACGCCCCACGCTGCCCCAGATATACAGACCGGGTATGGTTCCCTGCCCTGTCCTGCGGATTCGGTCCAGCAGCGTCGGGCGGCGCTGTCGTTGCAGCGTGTGCCACAAAGAGTCCAGCGCCTTTAAAACGGTTTCCTGTTCAGGGTCGGCAATGATCCCGCCCTGGCTGGCGAGGTTCCCGTATTGGGTCAGCGGGGAAGGGTGGCGCAAAACGGGGCTTACGTGAAGTCCGTGCCGGCGGCGGTTTCCGGCAGCTGGCCACGCACGCCGTTCTTCAGCAGGCCACGCAAATCCATCAGGCGCCGGTGGAAGAAGTGATCTGCTTCCTTCATGACGACCAGGTCCGGGGGAGGCTTGAGGGAGTCAACCCACTGCCTGACCGCCTCGATGTTTACGACCTCGTCTTCGTCGCCCTGGATCACCAGCCAGGGACATTCCGGATGGTGGAGGCTGTCGAAAGGATAACGTTCAACCGGCGGCGCAATTGAAATGAGTTGCCCGGTTTTCAGGTTGAGCGCAGCCCTCAGCGCCACGAACGAACCAAAGGAAAAACCGCCCAGCCATAAGTCGTCGTCCGGACGTGTACGCCTCACCCACTCGGCCACGGCAAACAGATCATCGGTTTCACCGTAGCCGTCATCAAATTCGCCCTCACTCAATCCGGCGCCCCTGAAATTGAAGCGCACGGTGCGCAACCCCAGTTCGCGCATGGAGCGTTCCATGATGGTGACGACTTTGTTCCGCATGGATCCGCCGTGTAAGGGATGCGGGTGGCAAATGATAATCGTGGCGGGGAATTCCACATCCGTTTCCGGAACATCCACGGCGCATTCGATCGCGCCGGCCGGGCCGCGTAGCAGGAATTCTACGTGTTCCGTTGGAAACTGCTCTGGTTGCTCGATTGTCAGGGCTTCTGTCATGGCCTGGTAAATCGCCTCGCGGGAGTTGTCATGATAACGCAGACAGCACGTAACAGGCCAGATGGATTCGTTTCTGGTACAGTTCTTTCATGCGCCGCCGCTACATTATTTGAGGCTCACGTTTGAATTTCCTGGCCCACCTCAGGCTCGCCGGCGATGATGAAAACCTGCGGCTGGGCGCCATGCTGGGTGATTTTGTCCGGGGGAAAGAAGCGCTCGGGAAGTTCGACGAAGGAATCCAGGCAGGCATCCAGCTACACCGGTTCATTGACGCGAGCACAGACGCCTTGCCGGCGATCACCGGTTTGCTTGAGTGCCTTCAACCCCCGTACAGGCGTTATGGCGGAATCATCATAGACCTGGCATGTGATCACGAATTGGCGTTGCGATGGGACCGGTTTTCTGAAGTCCCTCTGCAGGATTTCGACCGCGGAGTCAGGGTCATGCTGGCCCGGCATGACGAGCTGTTGCCGGAACGACTCAAAGGCTTCATGCGCTACGCCGACCGCAGAGGCCTGTTTGCATCGTACAGAAACGAATCGGAAATACTTCACAGCCTGCGGGGTGTGGGGCGGCGGCTTTCACGGGATAATCCCTTGCACCGGGTCGGCGAAATCTGGCCTGAATTCAAGCCGCGGGTGTCGGCCTGCTTTGAAGACATCTTTTGCGAAATTCAGTCTGAGGTTGCGGCTTGGCTGAAATCAAAGTCGACGAATCACCGGGTCGTGATCGGATGCGCGCAGCCATGGCCGGGGCAAATCCAGGCCGGCTGGCCAATCCGCGTTGATATGCCAGATCATCGCTGACCGGGCGTATTCCGCCAATGACGGCGAGGCAAAAGCATAATCCAGCGTGCCGGTCT